>NZ_JALGNU010000020.1:0-574 GCF_022808245.1 Vibrio sp. CCB-PB317 | reverse complement strand
AGCCGCCGCATACCACCTTAACCACTAAATTCAACGCATAGTAAAAATGCCACGCGTTGCGAATCCCTCTTGAGCAGTTTGTTAGTTTGCAAACCCAAAGCGTTGATTTTACGTTATTTTAAATTTTGAAAACAATAAACTCTATGTGTTTTGATGCACTCAAGTCAGGCGTAGTTTCAAAGCGGCTACTCAATGAAGCCACGTGGAACAAACAACGCCGCAGAAAACGAACTGACAACACCAAAAAGCACTTTTGGAAAACCAATCTCACAATGCGGACTTTCAACAAAGCCACCGAAACCACATGAACATACCACACCAGAGAAAACGCCATCTCAGCGAGTAAATCGGCTTTTGAACCAACAAACTCAACGAGCAGAGTTTCAGCAAAAAAGTTCAACTCAGTTAACCCAAAAGTCGCCGCACAAAAGCACAAATCAACCGCTGAAACGATGCCAATTCTGGATTTTCACCACGCTAATTAACACTGAAATTGAACACCGATACGACAATTTCAACTTTGAGCTTTTACCACTAGATTTTGCTTTATAGCTGCGTTTTTCCTCTTGCAAAC
>NZ_JALGNU010000002.1:0-1830000 GCF_022808245.1 Vibrio sp. CCB-PB317 | reverse complement strand
ACAATGGCGCATACAGAGGGCGGCCAACTTGCGAAAGTGAGCGAATCCCAAAAAGTGCGTCGTAGTCCGGATTGGAGTCTGCAACTCGACTCCATGAAGTCGGAATCGCTAGTAATCGTGGATCAGAATGCCACGGTGAATACGTTCCCGGGCCTTGTACACACCGCCCGTCACACCATGGGAGTGGGCTGCAAAAGAAGTAGGTAGTTTAACCTTCGGGGGGACGCTTACCACTTTGTGGTTCATGACTGGGGTGAAGTCGTAACAAGGTAGCGCTAGGGGAACCTGGCGCTGGATCACCTCCTTATACGATGATTATTGCGATGAGTGTTCACACAGATTGATATGGTTTATGAAGTTTAAGAGATAGAACATCCCCCAAGATGTTCAACTTAGTGTCCCGTTCGTCTAGAGGCCTAGGACACCGCCCTTTCACGGCGGTAACAGGGGTTCGACTCCCCTACGGGATACCATTGGGTCGTTAGCTCAGTTGGTAGAGCAGTTGACTTTTAATCAATTGGTCGCAGGTTCGAATCCTGCACGACCCACCATTCTTCTCCACGAAGAATTAAAACTTATGTGGGCGATTAGCTCAGTTGGGAGAGCACCTGCCTTACAAGCAGGGGGTCACTGGTTCGAGCCCGGTATCGCCCACCATTCTCTAAGTATTTTTGGAATAAAACGTCCAAACCAGAACAAGCAATTGATACTGGTTGGCATTTTTGACTCTGAAAGTCTTTAGAAAATGTAACTTCCTTGTGAAGCAACATAGCTCTTTAACAATTTGGAAAGCTGACAAAACAACAATTTATTGTTGTTTGTAAAGTTCTCAAAGTATTCATTTATGAATACAACTAAAAACACATTCAAGTGTTCTTGGAATTTGAGTCCGGCAAAATCGATATGTCTCTCGCTCATTCAAATAATGAGAGACAACTTTGGTGATTTGAACATCAACTCGAAACTCCTTCGGGTTGTATGGTTAAGTGACTAAGCGTACACGGTGGATGCCTTGGCAGTCAGAGGCGATGAAGGACGTATTAACTTGCGATAAGCCCAGATTAGGTAGTAAAAACCACTTGAGTCTGGGATTTCCGAATGGGGAAACCCACTTACATAAGTAAGTATCGTTATGTGAATACATAGCATAACGAGGCGAACCGGGGGAACTGAAACATCTAAGTACCCCGAGGAAAAGAAATCAACCGAGATTCCGAAAGTAGCGGCGAGCGAAATTGGACTAGCCCTTAAGCTTTATAGGCGTTAGGTGAACAAGCTGGAAAGCTTGGCGATACAGGGTGATAGCCCCGTAACTGACGACGCATATTCAGTGAAATCGAGTAGGGCGGGACACGTGATATCCTGTCTGAATATGGGGGGACCATCCTCCAAGGCTAAATACTACTGACTGACCGATAGTGAACCAGTACCGTGAGGGAAAGGCGAAAAGAACCCCTGTGAGGGGAGTGAAATAGAACCTGAAACCGTGTACGTACAAGCAGTAGGAGCAGGCTTGTCCTGTGACTGCGTACCTTTTGTATAATGGGTCAGCGACTTATATTCAGTGGCAAGGTTAACCATCTAGGGGAGCCGTAGGGAAACCGAGTCTTAACTGGGCGTTCAGTCTCTGGATATAGACCCGAAACCAGGTGATCTAGCCATGGGCAGGTTGAAGGTTGAGTAACATCAACTGGAGGACCGAACCGACTAATGTTGAAAAATTAGCGGATGACTTGTGGCTAGGGGTGAAAGGCCAATCAAACCTGGAGATAGCTGGTTCTCCCCGAAAGCTATTTAGGTAGCGCCTCGGACGAATACTACTGGGGGTAGAGCACTGTTAAGGCTAGGGGGTCATCCCGACTTACCAACCCTTTGCAAACTCCGAATACCAGTAAGTACTATCCGGGAGACACACGGCGGGTGCTAACGTCCGTCGTGGAGAGGGAAACAACCCAGACCGCCAGCTAAGGTCCCAAATTACTACTAAGTGGGAAACGATGTGGGAAGGCTCAGACAGCCAGGATGTTGGCTTAGAAGCAGCCATCATTTAAAGAAAGCGTAATAGCTCACTGGTCGAGTCGGCCTGCGCGGAAGATGTAACGGGGCTAAGTAGTAAACCGAAGCTGCGGCAATGCACTTTAGTGCATTGGGTAGGGGAGCGTTCTGTAAGCGGTTGAAGGTGTGTGGTAACGCATGCTGGACGTATCAGAAGTGCGAATGCTGACATGAGTAACGATAAAGGGGGTGAAAAACCTCCTCGCCGGAAGACCAAGGGTTCCTGTCCAACGTTAATCGGGGCAGGGTAAGTCGACCCCTAAGGCGAGGCCGAAAGGCGTAGTCGATGGGAAACGGGTTAATATTCCCGTACTTCTTACAATTGCGATGGGGGGACGGAGAAGGCTAGGTGGGCCTGGCGACGGTTGTCCAGGTTCAAGTGCGTAGGCTGAAGAGTTAGGTAAATCCGGCTCTTCTTAAGGCTGAGACACGACGTCGAGCATCTACGGATGTGAAGTCATTGATGCCATGCTTCCAGGAAAAGCCTCTAAGCTTCAGATTGTAAGGAATCGTACCCCAAACCGACACAGGTGGTCGGGTAGAGAATACCAAGGCGCTTGAGAGAACTCGGGTGAAGGAACTAGGCAAAATGGTACCGTAACTTCGGGAGAAGGTACGCTCTCGACGGTGAAGTCCCTCGCGGATGGAGCTATTGAGAGTCGCAGATACCAGGTGGCTGCAACTGTTTATTAAAAACACAGCACTGTGCAAAATCGCAAGATGACGTATACGGTGTGACGCCTGCCCGGTGCCGGAAGGTTAATTGATGGGGTTAGACTTCGGTCGAAGCTCTTGATCGAAGCCCCGGTAAACGGCGGCCGTAACTATAACGGTCCTAAGGTAGCGAAATTCCTTGTCGGGTAAGTTCCGACCTGCACGAATGGCGTAATGATGGCCACGCTGTCTCCACCCGAGACTCAGTGAAATTGAAATCGCTGTGAAGATGCAGTGTACCCGCGGCTAGACGGAAAGACCCCGTGAACCTTTACTACAGCTTGGCACTGAACATTGACCCTACATGTGTAGGATAGGTGGGAGGCTTTGAAGCGCAGTCGCTAGATTGCGTGGAGCCGTCCTTGAAATACCACCCTTGTAGTGTTGATGTTCTAACGTCGACCCCTTATCGGGGTTGCGGACAGTGCCTGGTGGGTAGTTTGACTGGGGCGGTCTCCTCCCAAAGCGTAACGGAGGAGCACGAAGGTGGGCTAATCACGGTTGGACATCGTGAGGTTAGTGCAATGGCATAAGCCCGCTTGACTGCGAGAATGACAATTCGAGCAGGTGCGAAAGCAGGTCATAGTGATCCGGTGGTTCTGAATGGAAGGGCCATCGCTCAACGGATAAAAGGTACTCCGGGGATAACAGGCTGATACCGCCCAAGAGTTCATATCGACGGCGGTGTTTGGCACCTCGATGTCGGCTCATCACATCCTGGGGCTGAAGTCGGTCCCAAGGGTATGGCTGTTCGCCATTTAAAGTGGTACGCGAGCTGGGTTTAGAACGTCGTGAGACAGTTCGGTCCCTATCTGCCGTGGGCGTTGGAGAATTGAAAGGGGCTGCTCCTAGTACGAGAGGACCGGAGTGGACGAACCTCTGGTGTTCGGGTTGTGTCGCCAGACGCATTGCCCGGTAGCTAAGTTCGGGATCGATAACCGCTGAAAGCATCTAAGCGGGAAGCGAGCCTTGAGATGAGTTCTCCCTGATACTTTAAGTATCCTAAAGGGTTGTCGTAGACTACGACGTTGATAGGCAGGGTGTGTAAGCGTTGTGAGGCGTTGAGCTAACCTGTACTAATTGCCCGTGAGGCTTAACCATACAACACCCAAGGGGTTTTGATGGACTCAATGAAAGAACGTTGAATGTGTAAGAACGAGAATTAAGAAACAGCTTTCCGAATTAAAGAATTTGCTTGGCGACCATAGCGTTTTGGACCCACCTGATTTCCATGCCGAACTCAGAAGTGAAACGAAATAGCGCCGATGGTAGTGTGGGGCTTCCCCATGTGAGAGTAGGACATCGCCAGGCTTTAAATATCGCTTTCAAGTTTTATCTTAATTGAGATAACTTAAGGCAAAACTAAAAATTAGCATCGATAGTATAAGACTAAGTTTTAGTGACAATTTGTGGAGAGATGGCTGAGTGGTTGAAAGCACCGGTCTTGAAAACCGGCATACGTTAATAGCGTATCTAGGGTTCAAATCCCTATCTCTCCGCCACCTTTAAAAAACCGCTGTTCTTACAGCGGTTTTTTTGTATCTGCTGTTTTTTAACAGCTGTTATCGAAAACTTCTAATTGGCTTTTCTCCGGCCCTTTCTCTAAGTTCTTTAGCGTACTCACTTTGGGTTTAGTTTACGCAGTAATATCTGCAATCGAAGACATTTTCATAGGTCATTTAGGCTTTAAGTAGAGCTTTGTTAAGTCTCAACGTGGGATGCTTAAAAGCATTTTGATAGAGTTTCAGTCTAAATACTGCGGATGCACTTGGAGAAAAAATGAAGCTACTTTACTGGTTAGATGAATGGCAAGCGCTTACTCAACAAGAACAAGAGATGGCTTTACCTATCTCTGGCTACGATTTACTTGATGATGTATTTGTGAAGTATGAACTCGTCGATCTTAACAAGCCATTGTTGTTCACATTTTCTCCTTCCGGCACTGATGTGCAGGTACAAGATTTAACTCCGAATTTTTCTCCTTGGGGCTACGAGCTCGGAATACAACAAAAAGTAAACATTATTGCCTTTCAACATTTAGGACAAAGTAATTGGTTCCGTAGTCGGAATTTGATTTTCTTTCTGGAGCAGCTGTCTGAGTTGCTTCATCCCTTCCAATGTCGTTTGGGTTATGGGCAAAGTCGAGGTGGCTTTGCAATTGGCGCGTTCGCTAACTTGCTGAAATTAGAACATCTTTTGTTGTTTTATCCTGTGAGCACAAAAAATAAAGCTTTAGTGCCTTGGGATGATCGGCCCAGCACTGAGCTTGCTCAGCAGTTTGCTTGGGAAAGCGGCTACCATGATCGAGATTTGGGCAATGCCAAAGGTTATATTATTTATGACCCATCCAATCGTATTGATCGTCTTCATGCTGAACGTTACCCAGAGCTAACTCATTTAAAAGTCGTCGGTATGGGGCACGGCACTCAATCCACACAATTAGATAAATTAGAATTTTTTAATCTGGTGGCGAAGGAGTTTGTTCGTCATCAAACCATAGATATTGACCAATTTAATAAGCAAATTCACGCTTTGTTTTAAAAGAGGACTGATATCAGAGTCCCCTGTAACCAGGGGGAGATGATCACACACTAAAAACTAGATTTTTAACACAATTGCTAGGCGCAATTTAGATGGAGGATTAATGAAGTTACTGTACTGGTTGGATGAATGGCTGGCTCTTTCTCGTGAAGAACAGCAAACCAGGCTACCGATGTCCGGGGAGGACTTACTTGATGATGTGTTTGTTAAGTATGAGTTTGTCGACCGAAATAAACCGCTGTTGTTCACCTTTTCCCCTGCTGGTACGAATCTACAAGTACAGGACTTACACTCAGACTTTGCGCCTTGGGGCTATCGATTAGCCCAGAAACAAAAAGTAAATATTATTTCTTTTCAGCACCTTGGGAAAAGTAACTGGTTTCGCAGCCGTAATTTGATTTTCTTTCTAGAGCAGTTATCGACATTACTTGAGCCTTTTGAATGCCGTTTAGGTTATGGCCTTAGCCGCGGTGGTTTTGCTATTGGCGCTTTTTCCAATCTATTAAAGTTGGATCAAGTATTGATGTTTCACCCGGTCAGCACAAAAAACAAAGTGCTAGTGCCATGGGATGACAGGCCAAGTACTGAACTTGCCCAACAATTTGATTGGGAAGGAAAGTACCACGACCTCGACCTTGGAGATGCAAAAGGTTACATCATTTATGATCCAACCAATGAAATCGACCGCCTTCACGCCAAACGCTACCCAGAGCTCACTCACTTGAGAGTCTTCGGTATGGGACATGGTACACACGCGACGTATTTGAATAAATTCGGTTTTTATAAGCAAGTGGCTGTAGACTTTATACGTTATCAGAAGATAGATATAGCGCAGTTTCGTCATCAGACCAAAACGCTGCGATTAAAAGAAGATTACTATCAGTGCCTTAACAAGGCGAATGCGAGTTCACAGCATCGTTTGAACTTACTGAGTACCGCTCATAATGTGTTAATTGAAGAAAAGAAAGAACATGTGAAGGAGCATCAAGCGCAAATCGATATTCAGCCACTTGTTGATATTGCACTTAAGCATGAGTATGACAACCCGCAAGATGCAGTACAGCTTTTGGAAGTAGCTCAACAGCTGGTTCCGAATGATCCCGTTGTGGAGCACAAGTTGCAGCAACTGTCGTAGCGTTGAGATGTAATGCAGACGGTATTGGTCGAAATAGGTCAGTGGCTTTTGTCGCTGGCCTTTTTAATAGTTTATGGATTGATATGTAGATGAAATCTAATGAAGCAGTAAAAAATAAAAAGCCCAAGCAAATGCTTGGGCTCCATAAGTTTTAATACGAGTTTTAAAACTCTTTTGGCGCAAAGCCTGTCATCACATCAAGGCGAAGTTCTTTACCAACTTTTGTTAGTGGGTGAACGATTACTAAGCCGCGTACGCGTTTTTTCAGTTTGCCGATGTCCGCTTGTTCTGCTTTGGTGATTTCACGAGAGAATGGCATATCAAGTAAGCTTTTACGTTCTTTGTTCAGCTCATAGTTTTGCTTATGCTTTAACTGGTTAAGCTTTTTGGTTAGCTGTTCTACTTCATCCGTGAACTTTGTAATCATTTCGTGATCACCACGAGAACGTGCCGCATCAAGTTTACGTTGGCATGTATCTAAACGGTTGTGCAGCTTTTGAATATCAGTTTTTATGCTCATGGTAATTTGGCTCAAATTTTAAATAGTCGAGAAGTATAGCATAGCTGAGATCACACGCTCTACTATACTTCTCGATTGTCTGGCTTTAGTTAATCAGTTCATTGCCCGATACGTTACCAGAGAAGAAGGCTTCGACGTTATCAAGGGTCACAGAGGCAATATTATTAAGTGCTTCGTGAGTCAAGAATGCTTGGTGGCCAGTAAACAGCACGTTATGACAAGCCGATAAGCGACGGAAAACATCGTCTACGATGACATCGTTAGATTTATCTTGGAAGAACAAGTCTTTTTCATTGTCATACACGTCTAGACCAAGCGCGCCAATCTTACCTTGTTTCAATGCTTCTATCGCTGCTAGTGAATCTAGCAACTCGCCTCGACTAGTGTTAATGATCATCACACCATCTTTCATTTGTGCGAAGGCTTTTTCGTTCAATAGGTGATAGTTTTCTTCACTCATTGGACAATGGAGAGAGATAATATCCGCACTAGCGTAGATTTCTTCAAGCGAACAGTAACGCGCTCCCATTTCTAGTGCTAATGGATTTTCGTAAGGATCATAGCAAAGCAGCTCCATGCCAAGCCCTTTGAAGATACGCATCGTCGCGATACCAATCTTACCTGTACCAATGACACCAACGGTTTTTCCGTAAAAGTTAAAGCCAACTAGGCCCTCTAGCGAGAAGTTGGCGTCACGTGTACGTTGGTAGGCTTTGTGGAGGCGACGATTTAGGCACATCATCAAACCGACTGTGTGCTCTGCCACCGCCTCTGGTGAGTAAGCTGGAACTCGAACTACTTGTAAGCCAAGTTCTTTAGCAGCTTGTTGATCCACTTTATCAAAACCCGCGCAGCGCATGGCAATAAGCTTAGTTCCGCCTAGAGAAAGCTGTTTAAGAACGGGAGCTGAAAGGTCATCATTGACGAAAGCACACACGACATCGCAACCATGTGCCATTTTGGCGGTTTTTTCGGTTAGCCGGAAGTCGTGATAGTGGAATTCAAAATCTCGGTTATTTTTAATTTTATTAAAAGAGGCCTCGTCGTAGGATTTTGCACTAAAAAAAGCAATATTAATCATGGTTCCCTCTCAAAAAGTGCGGACTTTATAAATAAATATACTTATAAAGTAATGCAACTTCGCCGGAATGAATAGAGAAATCTTCTCTTTAACTTTTGCCATATCAAACAACGATAACGATCACGCCTTTCAATGAGTATTATCTTACGATTCTGCACTTGTGCGTTCATCACATTAGCTCCTGGGGTAATACAGGTTTTACTCTAGATACTGTTTGCTTTACGGGCGCTAACTGACTAGCATAATCGCTCTTTTCTTGTTCACTTTAGTTAGGTTAGGCGTTCCGGCAATGTCAGTGAAATGGTGCTCTATGTTCTTGTGTTGTGTGTTGGCTTCTGGCGTCCATGCAGCTGTAGATTTTGTTAAAGTCGACAAGTCAAAGCGTCGAATGTATTTAATGGAACAAGGCACAATACTAAAAGAATACCGCATTGCTTTAGGAGCGAACCCTAAAGGGCATAAACAAGAAGAGGGAGACAATCGTACACCTGAGGGCGAATACACCTTAGATTACGTCATAGAAGACTCGGCTTTTTATCGTTCTGTGCATATTAGCTACCCTGATGCGATTGATACGTTGGAAGCGAAGCGCCGAGGTGTGTCCCCAGGAGGGAACATCAAAATTCATGGTTTAAAAAACGGTGAGAGTCAGTTGCCGATTTATATCCAAAGCTTTGATTGGACCAATGGGTGTATTGCGATTACCAATGAAGAGATGGATGAATTTATCCAGCTTGTAGAGATGGGGACACCAATTCAGATTGAGTGGTAACGAAATGGTGCCTCTGAAGCTCAAGGTGGTATGTGCTATGGCATAAAGCGTTGTGGATGATCACTGAATATACCGTCTAACTGAGGTAGGTACTTCAGTTTGTTTGGATTGTTCACTGTATAACACATCACTTTGTAACCCGCCTGCTGGAGTTTGTTTATTTGGCGCGAGCGAACCCAGTTAATGTTTAGGTTGCAGCTATAGGCGTTAACTTCTTCCAAAAGGCGTTTATCTTTTCTCGTTAAGAATTCACTCAATACACCTAATCGATACTCATTGCAGTATTTATGCAGCGCTCTAATGACATCATGACTAAAACTGGAGAGTAGTACCTTCTCTTGCGGCATGGGACTTTTTGCTAGTACGTTGGCGAGAGCTTGTGCCACTTCTTCTGCTGGGTGGCGATCTACCTTAACTTCAATATTCAAGTTAAGTTTATGCTCAGTAGCTAAAGTGAGCAGCTCATCTAATGTCATGATTTTCTCACCTGAAAAATCTGCGCTGAACCAGCTACCAAAATCCAACGCCTTTAACTCTTCCAGAGTCAGTTCATCGACACGCCCTTGTCCATTACTGCATCGATTTATGGTGTGATCATGGCAAACCACTAAAACATTATCTTTGGTCGGTTGTACATCAACTTCAACCCAATTTAATCCGAGGTCAATGGCGGCCTGAACGCTCACTTTTGTATTTTCTGGGTATGAGCCAGCAACACCACGATGACCAATTACTAATGTTTCCATGTTCTTCATCTTCTGCTTTGTGATGAGCCGATTGTACTCGCTTTTTGCTTTGAAGATATACCTCAAGGTGCATGTTGTAAGATCGTCTTAATAAAAGCTACATCGCCCATTCGTCAAGGTAGGTCGTTGGAAGCACTCCTGTCGAATCATGAACCAAAGTTGGACTTTTATTCTCCTGCCGCTCATTTTTAAAGAGCAAGGTAGTTGCGAATGCATCATGGTTATCGGGAGAGAGAAATATGAAGATCGGTGTTATTGGTGCAGGTGCTGTTGGTGTGGGAGTATGTAATTACTTACTCACTCTGGGTGGTTTTAGCGAGCTTGTTCTACTTGATAAAAATTTAGAACGTGCCGAGGGTGAAGTGTTTGATTTTCGTCACACGATGGCACTGACTTTTTCAAAAAACACACGCATTATGCCGTCGGATGATTACTTAGATTTACTCGAAGCCTCTCTTGTTGTTATCACCGCTGGTACGCAGATTAAACAAGGACAAACTCGTTTGGATATTGCTGAGGTTAATGCTCAAATTGGAGTTGATATTGCGCGTCAAATAGAACGTGTAGCGCCAAATGCGGTGTTGATTGTTGTGTCAAACCCATGCGATATCGTGGCGCACTTTATTGTCACCAACACCGGTTTTGAGCCGAGTAAAGTTATTAGCAGTGGCTGTGTAGTTGATACCGCTCGTTTAATGAGTATTGTTGCTGGCCGTGTAGACCTAGACCCGAAGAACGTGTTTGGTTATGTATTAGGAGAGTATGGTAGCCATTGCTTTACTCCTAAGAGCTTAATTTCTATCGCTGGGCAACCGGCCGACTATTACTGCGATACCCATAACATTGAGAGAATTGATCCGCACGCACTTCTTGAGGCGGTGAAACAGGCGGGATACGAAATCTTTCGGCGTAAGCAGAACACCGTTCATGGCATTGCCGCCAGTGTCTTTCGAATCATTCAAGCTGTGACGATTAACGAACGATCGGTGTTGCCCGTCGGTACGATGATGTCGGGGCAATATGGTTTGCATGATGTTGTTCTCAGCCTACCTACGGTTATTGGAAAAAACGGAGCAAATTCAGTTCTGATGCATCCCTTCACTGAAGAGGAGCTTGTCACATTAAAAACGATCAGCGCCCACTTAAAACACATCGTCGAAAATGTCGCTAAGGAGACGAAGCTAAAGCCCTGATCTACCCTCATTATCAGGTGCTAGTTAGCTTAGCACTCCGGTCTACTGCTATAGAGCTATTTGTACTAAAGCCCTAGGATGTGTAGTTGTTTAATTTGTAAATGAGTAATAGAATGCGAACCATTTTTATTTGAATGGTGAGTGGTAATGTCTCGAGTTTTGATAGTGGATGATGACGTTCCTTTGTGTGAGCTATTAGAGGCAGTTTTGCAAGAGGAGGGCTATATTGTCTCTTCTGTACATTGCGGTGAAAGTGCTTTGCAATATATGGAAAAAACGCCGGTAGATCTTGTACTGCTTGATGTCATGTTACCAAACCTTAACGGCATGCAAGTTGCCCGTAGAATCTGTCAACGCTTCGCGACACCTATTCTAATGCTTACTGCTCTTAATGATGAAAACTCGATGCTTGATGGCTACCAAGCGGGAGCCGATCAGTACATAGGAAAGCCTTTTAATGTTGCTGAGCTTCTGATGCGCATCAAAGCGATTCTTCGTCGTGTTGGTTTAGAGCGCCAACGTCAGGCGATGTGCAGTACCGTTCAAACGATCAGTGATCAGCTCAATAGCTTACCACTCACAAGCACGGAAGCCGAGTTACTGAGCTATCTAGTCAAAAACCAGGGTGTGGTGATTTCAAAAGCGGAACTCCAAACCGAAGTATTAAAGAAAGAGCTAAGCCCTTTTGACCGCAACCTTGATATGCACATCAGTAATATACGCCGCAAGCTAGTAGAAGCAGGGCTCTCTAAGCAACATATCAAAACCTTCCGTGGCAAAGGTTACAGCTACCTAGAGGCTGTAAACAATTAATGAAGCTCACGTGCCCACCTTTTATCGCGAAACGTAAAGACAGCTTAGCGTTTAAGTTGTTTAGTTATATGACTGCAATTGTGATAAGTATTTTGGTCGTACAAGCAATGGCGGAGCAAGCTCTCGTGAAAGCCATGCTAAAAGTGCCGGACAGTGTGCGAGAAGAAATGCTCGATCTTGCACATCAAGCCAATGTGCTGATTGAGCACGGAGACATGGATGAACTTGCTGACTGGGCGAACGCGCAAAACTTTTATCTGTTTGTGCTGAATGAGCACCAGCAACCCGTCACTCACCGTTTAATGCATCCACACTTCGAGTTCAAGCTTCAATTTAAAAGAAGTATTGATGATCAACTTGAGGGAAAGGTAAATCGCCCGATTATCAATATCCCTTTAGTTAAAGATAATAGCTTGGTGATTCAACTGCCACATCGACTGCATCCCGCACATGACTTCATTTTATATTTCTCTATTCTCAAAGTGGTGATTGCGGTAGTTATTTTGGCGTTGTTCTCATTGCTAATGGCACGTAACTTACAACAGCCGCTTGATCGCTTAAGAGAAGCAAGCAAAAAGCTATCTAACGGCGACTTTAATGTCAGTGTGGTGAAAGAGTTAAAATCGAATACGCGCGAGTTTAACGAGCTGGCGCAAGACTTCGACCACATGACACAGCAAATTCATTCTCTTGCCGAAAAGCAGCGATTGCTTATAAGAGATGTCTCCCACGAGCTCCGAACGCCGTTGGCAAGACAGAATTTAGTTCTACACCTTTTGCGGAAGCGAGTTGGGGAGAACGAGCAAAGCTTGGTGACCAGGCTAGAAGACGAAGCTAAAGAGCTAAACCATTTGATAAGCGATATCTTGGAGTTCAGTCGCTTGGAAAATGCGCGTTTCGACAAAGGTGCGAAACGCCGTGATTTAGAGGTGTTGCTCGCACCGCAAGTAGAGCGGTGCAAAATCGATTTAAAACCAGAACAAGCATTGTCATTCCGTTCAGAAGCAACATGCGCCAAAGCTTTTTGCGAAGAAACGCTCATCATTCGTTGTTTGAATAACCTTGTTGGAAATGCCATCAAATATTCAGGGCAAGCATCTCAGATAGAAGTTTCTCTGGCTAATCATGTCAAAGATGGGCAGCAATTGATTTCCATGTCTGTATCCGACAATGGGCCAGGTATTCCAGAGAACAAGTTGGTCGATATTTTTGACCCGTTTACTCGCTTAGATGCATCAAGAGATAAGAAGCTTGGCGGCTATGGTTTAGGTCTCGCGATTGTCAAAGAATCCATGCGCATTATGGGTGGATCCGTTACGGCGAAAAATCGTGAACAAGGAGGTCTGAGTGTTACTTTGGTGTTCAAGCAGTAAGTATGGTTAAGTCTTATTAACTGTGATATTTATCACGTTATTGTGGCTCATCATCAGAGAGTACTTTACAAAAGTTTGCAAATGCAAAGAATGTAAATTTAATGCAAATGGTAATACTTATCACTTATATTCACCCGCGAAATAATTAAGAGGGAATCGCATTCAACAAGCATGTGACCCGAAAAATAATAATCGGAGTGAAAGGATATGTTTACTAAGAGCCATTTGGCGCTAGTGATCGGTGCGGTGTTAGCAACACCTGCAGTGGCGGACGTTCAAACAGACGAACATGTAGTTGTAGAAGGTCGAGAGTTCGGCTACAAGGCGGATACAAACAGTACAGCAATGCGCATGGAAATGACGCAACTGGAAACGCCAGGACAAGTAGCGGTTATCGATGAAACGGTAATTGATGAGCAGCGTGCAAGTACACTTGGTGAAGTGCTACGTAACGATGCAAGTGTTAGCGCGGGTGGTACAAGCCGTAACCGCGAACGTTTCTCTCTACGTGGTTTTGAACTTAGCAGTTCAGACGGTTTTCTTCGTGATGGCCGTCAACACTGGTCACACTACCGTCAGCCAATTGAGCTTTTAGAGCGTGTTGAAGTGCTTAAAGGTCCATCAGGCTTGCTATACGGTAAATCTGAGCCGGGTGGCTTGGTAAACATGGTTTCGAAAAAACCAACAACTCAAACACAAGCTAGTTTGAGTCAAGATCTAGGTTCGAATGATCACTCACGCACTGTGCTTGATGTGAGTGGCGCGCTAAATGATGCAGAGACACTGCGCGCGCGCGCAATTTTTGCCAAAGAAAGCTACGGCTCTTGGCGCAGCTACGGCGATGGTACCGAGCCAGAAACGGATCGTACGGTTGCGGGTCTAGTGGTTGAGTACGACATCACCGACAACTTTATGGTGTCAGCGCATTACGATCGCACGAAAGACGATGGTAGCGTGGATTCTGGTGCTTACATTGTGGATGGTAAAGCGGTTCGCGGTGACAAGCACATCTGGGATGCCCAGTGGTCAAAGATTGACAACGAAGTAGAAAACTACGGTATCGATATTAATGCTCAAGTGACTGACAATGTAAACGTAAAAGCGGGTTACAACCGTCAAGACTTTAAGCGTTTTGATGTGGAGTCTTACCCAGGTTTCGATACTTATGACCAAGATACTAAGATCGACCATTCTGGTAACGAACGCAAAGATAATTGGGTGTTTGATACTGCATATATAGATGTGACGACGGACTTTTCTCTGTTTGGTACAGATAACACGTTTTTGGTAGGTGCGAACTATCTAGAGTATACCTATGACCGTTTCCAAAAGTATTACAACCCTATAAGTATAGAAGCTGGTCAGTCTGTGCCTCGTCCTGGATACTCTGGGAAAGTTAAACAGTCCACAAGCGAGCACGACACTTGGGGTATCTACGCGCAAAACATGATGACGATTAATGATTACTGGCAAGTGCTTGCAGGTGTTCGTTATGACGAAAAGCGTGACGATGACCTGACTGAAAACCAGGTTTCTCCAAAATTTGGTGTAATTTTCCACCCAGCGACGAATGGCTCGGTTTACGTTCAGTACTCTGAAAGCTTTATGCCGCAAGGTGAAGTCAGCAGTGGTCGTGGCAAAACTTACGTGAACGATGGCGAGAAGCTAGATGCAGAGCGCGGAATTTCTTATGAAATCGGTACGAAGTGGGAACTTTTTGATCAGCGCTTATTTGTATCCGGTGCAGTGTTTGATATCACATTAGAGAACATCTCGCTGGATGTTGAAAGCGGCAAAGACGCGGGCGGTAACCTCCTACACAAGAAAACGCAAGGTGGTGAGCAAGTTCACAAAGGTGCTGAGTTAATGGCTCAAGGTTTTGTGACCCCAGAGTTGTCGCTAACGGCTTCTGCAATGTATTTGGATGCAGAGTTGACGAAAGCGGATAAAAAATTCGAGGGTAACCGCCCTGTAGACGTGCCAGAGTTCTCGGCAAGTCTATGGTCTAGCTACAAGGTTCAAGACAACACTAACTTAAACCTCGGTTTGATTTATGAAGGTGATCGCTACGGTGATGCAAAGAACACCTTCAAGAAAGATGGCTACGCTCGCGTTGATATGGGCGTGTCATACAAACATAAGTACGATGAAAACTTGGATATCATTGCTCGATTCAATGTCGAGAACTTATTCGATACCGACTACTTCGCAGGTGGCGGTAGCACGAATAGCGAGCAAAAAGGTGCGAGTGGGGTTGTGGTTGGAGAAGACCGCAACTACATGGCAACAATCCAGTTCAAGTACTGATAACAATTTGATTATTAAAGGGGAAGGGTAGTCTTCCCCTTTGGTCGTTTTTGGAACACAGAAATATAACTCGTATGAATCTAATGAAATCAAGTATCGCTCTGTTGATATCATCGGTTTTGATTCCCGCTCACGCGGCGAACTTAAACGATGCACAAGCTGTGCAGAGTAAAACAAACCAGTCGTCGGCGGTAAGCCAAAAACGTATTGATGCAAGCGCAGAAAAATCACTTACTCTAGAAGCTGAAATTGAGCAGCTGCAAGAGGAAGTCGGTAACTTGAAGATTTATCGCGATCATCTTGCAAGCCTTGTTGAGAGCCAAAATCAAGAAGTTGATAGCTTGAACGAGCAAATTGAGCAGATTGCTCAAACTCGTCAAGGTGTCGTGCCTTTGATGTATCACATGCTTGAAGGCTTAAAAGCGCTCGTTGCTAACGACAAACCTATACGCAAAGCGCAACGTGAGGAACGAATTGCAAAGCTGGATTCCATGATGACGCGTGCAGACGTTGCGGATGCAGAGAAGTTTCGTCGTATTTTAGAAGCGTACCAAATTGAAATGGATTACGGCACCAAGCTTGGCGTTTACCAAGGCAAGATTAACCTGGGTGACAATGAAGCTGTGGAGGCGGACATTCTCTATTTAGGGCGTTTGTCTTTGGTAGCACGTAGCTTATCTGGTGAGACATTCTGGAGCTGGTCACAGCAACAACAAGCATGGCAACAAGTGGGTTCTGAGCAAAAATCAGAGCTAGATAAAGCGTTCGCTATGGCGAATAAACAGATCGCGCCGAGTATGTTAACTCTGCCAGTGTCGTTAACCGCTGCGGAGGGCAAATAAATGATGAAAAAATGGTTATCGGTTGCACTAATCTCGACAGCCGCATTAATGCCTCATACAACTGTTGCTAGTGATGCGTTGTTACAAAAGGCGCAGCAAGAAAATCGTCAACAGCAATCGCACAATGTCACGCGTGAATCAGGTTTTAAGAAAACAGAGCAAGAGCTACAGGCTATAAAGAATAAATTGGCTGCAGAGCGGGCTGCTCTTCAAGCAGAAGCGGACTCATTAAGTGTTACTTTCGGTGAAAACGAAGCGGAACTGGCGCAGCTAGAAGAAAAGCTACGTCTAGAAACCGGGAGCTTAGGTGAGCTATTTGGCGTCGTTCGCCAGAACGCAAAAGAGCTAGAGTCAGAGCTCAAGAGTTCAGTAACGGGTGTAGATGCAAACTCATATCAGAAAGATATCGATGCTATTGTTGCGGCTAAATCACTGCCAACGTTGACCCAACTTCAGGCGATGTGGCACAGCATGGAAGAACAAATCAAAGCAAGTGGTGAGATGGCAAACGTCTCTTTCACACTGCTAAATGGCGAAGGTCGTGAACAAACAGTTAATGGTGTTCGTCTTGGTTCTATGGCGCTGCTGGATGACACTGGCTACGTTAAGTGGAATGGTCAACGCGGAGATGCGGTAAACTATCTTCGTCAGCCTGAAAGCGGTCCAACAGCGAATACTATTTCCTCTGGTGACATTGATGCGCTTGTCATTGACCCGTCACGCGGCATTCTTCTTGAGCAGCTCGCAAACTCACCGACTTTGGCTGATCGCCTAAATGCAGGCGGCGTTGTCGGTAAAATCATCCTTGGTTTATTAGCTATCGGCCTATTGATTGCTCTCGTACGTGGTGCATCTCTGATGATTTCGCGCCAGAAAATCATGAAGCAACTGAAAACTCCAGCGCAGCCAGGAGACAACCCTTTGGGTCGTGTGCTTGCGGTGTATCAGAAAGATAAGCATCGCAGCGTAGAAGCGTTAGAGCTACGTCTTTTGGAAGCCGTTGTTGATGAGCAAACCCACCTAGAAAAAGGGTTGTCGATGCTGAAGCTTCTTGCTGCGCTGGCTCCTATGCTTGGTCTACTGGGCACGGTAACGGGTATGATCGAAACCTTCCAAGTCATCACTCAATTTGGTAATGGTGATCCGAAAGTAATGGCGGGTGGTATTTCGATGGCGCTTGTAACTACTGTACTTGGCCTTGTTTCAGCCATGCCATTGTTATTGGCGCACAACGTATTGAGCTCTCAAGCAGAAAATATTCGCAGTATCTTAGAAAAGCAAGGCATCGGTTTAGTTGCAGAACAAGCTGAGCGTGATATGCCGAGCAACAAAAGTCACTCTAACACCTTAGCGGAGAACGCAGCGTAATGGAGCAGATCCTACTCAACACATTGGGTTTGATCAGTGAGGATTGGGCCACAACCTTGATGAGCTTTATGCAGCAAGGTGGTCAAATCCTATGGTGGCTGGCTGCCGTCGTGGCGGTGTGCTGGCTGTTGGTTATGGAGCGAGTTATTTATCTCACAACGGTTTTCCCTGGGGTAAAGAAACAGCTTTGTGAGCAGTGGCAAGCAAGATCAGAGCACCACTCTTGGTACGCGCATCAAATCCGTGAAGGATGGATTGCAAAAGCGCAAATCGAACTGCGCCAAAACCTATCGACTATTAAGCTGCTTGTGGCGGTTTGCCCAATGCTAGGGTTGTTAGGGACGGTGACGGGCATGATTACGGTGTTTGACGTAATGGCATCGCAAGGCAGCAGCAATCCGAAATTGATGGCTTCTGGTATCTCACTTGCTACGCTGCCAACCATGGCGGGTATGGTAGCAGCGCTTGCGGGCATGTTTATTCATGCTCGCCTTAGCAAAGTGTGTGAACGAAAAGCTATCCAGTTAGAACAATCTTTAAGGAGTCAAAAGTGAGACTCGGACGCAGACCTAACCAACAAGATGAAGCTCAAGTCGATTTAACGTCGATGCTTGATATCGTCTTCATCATGTTGATCTTCTTCATTGTGACCAGTTCGTTTGTACGTGAATCCGGTGTAGAAGTGAACCGCCCTCAGGCTTCTAATGTGGTAAGCCAAAAAGATGCGGGCATTTTTATCGCGGTAACGGCAGCAAATGACGTGTACATCGACAAACGAGTGGTTGATATTGAGCGTGTTGAGGCCTCTATTGAGCACTTGTTACTTGATCAGCCTGATGCTTCGTTAGTTATCCAAGCTGACGAGCATGCTTATAATGGCACTGTCGTGAAAGTGATGGACGCTGCAAAGGCGGCAGGTGTGAAAAACATTGCATTGGCGGCGGAGAAACCTTAATGGGCAGGCTGTTACTTGCACTACCAGCATCACTGTTAATTTCTGTGAGCTTGTTTAGCTTTATGGCGTGGATGGTTGATAAAGGCAACCAGCGTGCGTCAGAAGCTTCAGAAGCCGTTCGTTTTGATATGGTGATGGTAGAGAATGAAGCAGACGTGCAGCGTCGTCAACGTTCAGTGCCGGAGCAACCAGAACCACCCCAAGCGCCGGAGCCAATGGATCTGTCTCAAGCTGACACTCAAATGGAGCCAATGAGCCAGATGACGCCAGTCAGTGCTTTAGGTTTGAACACTGCTCTTGAAGGTATCGCGATCAGCGCGCCAAACTTGAAGGGAACAATGGGCAACCAACAAGCACTGCCGTTGTATCGTGTTGATCCTCGTTATCCAAGTAAGGCGCTGAAACGTAGAGTTGAAGGCTATGTCATTATGCGTTTCACGATCGATGCAACAGGACGACCAAAAGATATTGAAGTGATCGAGGCTGAGCCACAGCGTATGTTCGAAAGGGAAGCAATCCGTGCGCTTAAAAAATGGAAGTATCAGCCAAAAGTTGAGGATGGTGTGTCAATTGAGCAGTATGGACAAACCGCTAAAGTGGAGTTCAAGTTAGCCAAATGATGAAAAAATTCTTAATCGGTACGGTATTAAGCCTGAGTGCACTTTCAACCATTGCCAGTGAGTTAAGCCAATACACTGCCGCGAGAGTTCAACGAGCACACAACTTGGCTCAAGAGGAGAAACTAAAAGAAGCGATTTCATCTCTTGAAGCTATGGAGCTTTCTCGTGGATATGACCAAGCTTATGTCGCTCGAATGTTGGGTATTTTTTACTGGCAGAATGAACAAACTCAAGCAGCAATTAAGCAACTTGAGTTGGCAGTCAATAGTGGTTTGCTACAAGATGAGCAAGCATGGCAAACCCGAAAGATGTTGGCAGATATACTGCTGAACGAGCAACGCTTTTCTAAGGCGTTACCTCATTACTATGCCTTGAGCAAAAACATTCCTAAAGGTCAAAAAGCGCATGAGCTATGGCTGCGTATTTCCCAATCTCATTATCAACTGAGTCAGTGGCAGAAAGTGCTTTCAGCAATGGCTCGTTATGAGAAGTTTGGTCAGCCAGACAAGCTTGGCGCATTGTCGATAAAGCTTTCTGCTGAGCTAGAACTGAAAAAGTGGAAGCCGGCAATCTCGACCATCAAACGCTTGATCGCGATTGAACCTGAGCGAATTGAATGGTGGCGTCAGCTTGTTGCTCTTTACCTGCGTGTTGATGACAACAAACGTGCTCTAGACTCTTTGGCGTTGGCAAAACTGAAAGGATTACAACTTAGCCAAGATGACTTAAAGCTGCTGGCACAATTGTACGCGAAACGAGGTATTCCTGAGAGAGCTGCGTTGGTGATGAACGAGCTAGAGGATGTAAACTCGAATAGTAAACTGAAAGCTCAGCAAGCGACGTATTGGCAAATGGCAAAAGAGTGGGAAGAGTCTATCGATAGTTGGCGTGTTGCTGCTCAGTTAGACCGACAGTATTACTGGAACTACTCTCAATTATTGGTGCAAGAAGGCCACTATAAAGATGCCCTTGTCGCGCTCGATAAGGTCAGCGGTCGTAAAGCGGATGTCGCACTTATCAAAACTCGCGCTTACTACAAGCTTAAGCGGTTTGACGATGCACTTGCTAATGCCAAAAGAGCGGATGAGATAAAACCGTCGAATCAGGCAAAAAGTTGGGTTAAGTATCTATCTCAGCTACGCAAAGTAGAATCGACGCAAAACTCATAGCGAACATTTTTATTAAATACCCGAGCTCAGTCTCGGGTATTTTTTGTCTAAAGTCATAAAGGCTATTTACTGTATGAGCTTTTCATAAAAAGCTAATGCATCAAATGGTCGGGAGAAAAAAGGGCTTTTCTCTATATATTCTTGATGTACCTTGCTCAGTGTTTCAAACTTTTCTCTCGATGTAGGTTCGATATGAAAAGTAAGGCTTTCAGTCGATTCTACAAGCTTTAATGTTGAGGTTCTTGAAGCGTTATTTTTTGCTATTAATAGATAATATGCTAGCTCTTGCTTCTCTTTTAATACACAAGCCTCAAAAGCTTTCTCGCTTAAAAACGGCAGAACAGGAGTTAATGCTTCTATATGCTTCTTTGAATACTCTAGGGTTTGTTTGTCAGGTGTATTCTGGTCTGCCATAGATTCGCACAGCTTTATCTTAGCACCATAATTATCAATAGATTGGCTTACGTTTTTAAACAAACTGGCTTCAAATTTTTCACTTGCTAAAGTGGCACTTGAGAAAAGTGATAAGAGTATTATTACAACATTCTTGTTCATATTTTACATCCATCTGAGATCGCTTTCCAAAATCTATATTGCTTGCTATCGTGCACATGGTCAAGTGCTTGGAAAGTGGCGATTTTTTCGATTTCTCTTAGCTTGATTTGGTCTAAGGCACTATATGATTTGAAGTAATACTCCCAATTGGCTTGTGATATACTCCAAGCAGTTTGGCTCGCATCGGAAGAAATGCCTCTTCCTAATCCAACACTAACATTCTTAGCGGTTTCCAATCTTGCTGTGGCAGGAATAGCGGTAATTGCTTTAGAAAGACCACTACTCGCTGTCCCCTTCAGGGAGTTTCCTCCAAAAATACTCCAAAGGTTACCCAAGCTAATAAATACTTTGGCCGATCTCTCTAATTCATGTAATTCATTTATTCTATCGATAGCTTTCAAACTCTTTTCATCAAATACAACACCGATGATCGCAGGACATTTATTCATGTTTTGCACCGAAATTAGTTAAGTTGAAAAAGAACATACTAATTTATATTGGTATGCAATTTGTGTCATTTTTGCGAATTGAGAAAGTGGTTTAACTTTTGGTTATTTTAATTGAGATGATTGTTTCTAGAGAGTAAGCAATCGGTAACTCACATTGGCTCAAATAGTTACAACATGCGCCAGCCAAGCTGAATTGAAAAGGTAAACAATGTAAATTAAATGCCAATACGAATGATTATCACCTAAATTATGCCCCACATTTATTGGTGATGATTGTTTCTATGTTGCTTAAAAGCAAAGGTGTTCAAACTTGGGCTCGCCGCCTACATATCTATATTTCGATGGCTCTTCTCTTAGTTACGCTGTTTTTTGCAATAACTGGTATTACCCTCAATCGCCCCGAATTATTTGAACGCCGTGAACCTATCATTCAACAACATACTCTTACGGTTCCACACTCAGTTCTATTCTCACATTCAGATACTTTTCAACCTAGCCGTGAAGAACTGCTTGCTTTCCTGACTAAAGAAACCGAGCTTCGCGGCACTCCCTCTGCGTTAGATGTGTATACCGAAGTTGAGCAAGGTGAGTTGTTACTCGGAGAGTTGTCTATGGATTTTAAAGGCCCAGGTTATAACGCTACGGTCTTTATTGATATGACCACCGGTGCGGCAGAGGTTGAAACGACGCACTACGGTATTGTTGCGCTGCTGAACGATCTACATAAAGGACGCAACAGTGGTGGGATTTGGAAGTGGTTTATCGACGTCACTGCGCTTTTGATGGTGTTTTTTGTTCTAACAGGTGTGTGCTTATTACTGCCTAAGAAGAAGACGCTTAGAACGTCAATGCAATGGATGAGCTTTGGTACGTTACTGTCGCTCGTGATTTATTTTGTTGCTGTTCCATAACAGCTTTTTTAGAGAACACTTATGTTGAACACAGGAAGATTTTTCCGCCGTAATCACTTTTGTAAAGCCGCTTTGATCGCGGCTTTTGCTCCTTTCTCTCTTTCTGCGGCTCCTCTACCAGATAACGCGAAGATCGATTTCGAATTCGAACTTCCAAAGATAGACACTTCAATGTACGCACGCCCTTATGTGGCGGTGTGGGTTGAAAATGACCAGCGTAAATCGGTTAAAACCATTCAGCTATGGGTAGGAAAAGACGAATGGCTAAAAGACCTGCGCAGCTGGTGGAGAAAAGCGGGTCGTTATGATCGTGAACTTGTTGATGCGGTGACGTCTGCAACGCGCCCTGCTGGACAGTACCGTTTTGTCTGGGACGGAACCAATGATGCAGGAAAGCGTTTGGAGCAAGGAAATTACACGTTGTACGTCGAAGTTGTTCGTGAACATGGTGGGCGAAACTACTTACGTCAAAAAATAACGCTAGCGGACAGTGACGTGCGCTATGAGCTTAAACCAACACAAGAGACGGGTGTCATCACCGTCAATTATCAAGTTAAGTGATTAAAGGACACAACAATGAAAACCAAAATCAAAGCAGTGGCATTGGCGAGTGTAATGGCAATGGGATTGGCTGCAACAACCACCGCACAAGCGCATCCACGTTGGGTTCTGCCTTCTCACTTTACGGTTTCAAAAGAAGGCGGTGACTGGCTGACATTTGATGTTACTGCTTCTCACGGAACGTTTGTTTTTGATAAGCCTGCGGGTAGTGACCAAGCGTTCGTGGTGATGCCGGATGGCCGTTCTGAGCGTCCTAACTTTGTTGTTCGTGGCAAACGTCGTTCTATGTTTGATTTCTTTTTTACGGAAGAAGGCACGCACAAAGTCGCGATCAATAATCAGCCGAGCTACTACACCCAATACAAAGCGGGTCGTCGTGATACGGTGAAATGGGCGCGAGCAAACAAAGCTGAGCGTCATGATGTTCTTCCAGAACAGGCGCGTGATGTAGTTACTCAACTAAGCTACACCCGAGCAGAAAGCTACATCACGGTTGGTATGCCAACGGACAAAGCGTTGGAGATTGAAGGCAAAATGCTGGAGATGAAGCCGGTCACGCATCCATCGGACATCATTGAAGGTGAACCAGTCACTTTCCAGTTTTTCTTCAATGGTGAGCCACAAGAGGGCGTCACAGCGGAGATTACACGAGAAGGCACCATGTACCGAAATCATCAAGAACAAATCGATGTGGTGAGTGATAAAGATGGCAAAGTGATCTTCACGCCAGAGGTCGCAGGGCGCTACTTAATGAAAGCGAACTACAAAGGTGAATTAAAAGATAATCCATTGGCGGATAAAGCGAGTGCCAATGTTCACCTTACGTTTGAAACTCAACTTAACTAATCGAATTAGGCTCAGCAATCGCTGGGCCATTTTGGAATCATCATGAATAACACTTCTCTTCTAAAAGCTGCTTTGCTTTTTTCTGGATTTGCTTCTTTTCACGCTGCTGCACACTTCCCTCTGATGAGTTGTCACTTGGCGCAAGATAAAGTGATTTGTGAAGCGGGCTACTCGGATGGATCGACAGCGGTCGACTACGATGTCGAAATGTACGATTACGACGACAATCTGATCGCCAAAGAGAAAACAGATAAGCGTTCCATCGCAGAATTTACTCACCCTGAAACAGATTTCTATTTGGTATTTGATGCCGGACATGAAAGCCCGGTGGAAGTGGATATCGTTGAGCTGAAAGAGAAATGAGTGTACAGAAAGTTCGCCCCGATGATGGTAACCGAGAAGGAAAGTGGGTCGCACTGACAATCGCAGCGATTCTCAGTTCAGCAGCCATACTTATGCCCTACCATCAGGTTGCGACTGAAAAGCCAGACATACAGGCTCATCAAGTTTTAATCACGGACTTACATCAAAACGAGTTGGGTTTGATCGCTGAACTTAAGCTTGCTCATGAAGAGATTCGTGATTTGCAGCTAGAAACTGGAACTTGGCCTGAGGTCTCTGACATGGAGGCGATTTGGATTGCTCCATTCGTGAAAGACCAAAACTGGAAGCGTAAAGGTTCTCATCAGTGGCAACGAATTGATGACGGTGTCTACATTGGCGTGAAGACCAGTGCCCAAGGCTCTGCTTCCATGCTGTTGGATAGCCGCAGTTCTCAAGCTGATATTTGGTTTAATGATTCTAGCCGATCGTTAAATGCGGAGGTACTAAGCGATCTAGCAAAACGCCGCCAGCATGGCTGGCAACAAATCGTTCTGTCAGATTCCTCTTCTTCCCATTCTCACGCCCATTAAGACAACATAATTGATAACTACTATGATCAAACGCTCTCTTTTACGTCGTATTCTTACAGTCACCGCGTTATTGACGGTGTCTTCTACTGGCTTTGCTGCCGATAAACTCAGTATTGGTATTACGCTTCAACCTTATTACAGCTATGTTAAAGCCGTTGTTGGTGAGAAGGCGGACATCGTTCCTTTGGTTGATGCCGGTTTTAATCCTCACAACTATTTGCCACAACCTAATGATCTTAAGCGCTTAAATGAAATGGACGTAATAGTGATCAATGGTATTGGTCATGACGATTTTGCACTGAAAGTGATCAAGGCTTCTCAGCGTGATGATCTCGTGGTTATCGAAGCGAACAAAGAAGTGCCTCTGTTACCGGCGATGGGGCAGTCAGTTGGTCAAGGTGCAGTGAACCCTCACACCTTTGTTGGTCTATCGACCACTATTCAAAAGGTTTACACCATCGCGAGTGAGCTAAGTAAACTGGACCCAGACAACGCTACTTTTTATCGCCAAAATGCTCGTAAATACGCAAAAACATTTCGCCTGATGAAGCGTGATGCAATGTTGTCTCTTGGTGAGTTGGACACGGCTGGTATGAAGGTGGCGACAACCCATAATGCTTACGGCTATATCCTTCAGGAGTTTGGTGTTGACGTCGCAGCTGTCATTGAGCCTGCTCATGGCGTTGAACCAAGTGCCAGTCAGTTGCAGGAAACGATTGAGAAAATTCGTGAATCCGGCATTGATGTGCTGTTTTATGAGCTCAATATGCCGAACCGTTTTGTTGATACCATCGAAGAGGCGACAGGGGTGCAGCTTTATCGCTTTTCTCACATGACTCACGGTGAGTATGAGGCTGATAAAGTAGAGGTTGAGATGCGAGATAACGTGGAAACGCTCATTGAAGCAATGAAGTTTGTTGCGAGCAAGCGAGCAGGGGAAAAGGCGTAATGACAGGTCCTTCCGTTTCCTTAAATAACGTGGGCCTGAAATACGCCGACAATATTATTTTGCAGAACATCAACGCTGAATTCGAGAGTGCGAAATGCCACGTGATTATGGGGCCG
The DNA here is from genome assembly GCF_022808245.1 of Vibrio sp. CCB-PB317. Lineage (NCBI taxonomy): Bacteria > Pseudomonadati > Pseudomonadota > Gammaproteobacteria > Vibrionales > Vibrionaceae > Vibrio > Vibrio sp. CCB-PB317. The sequence continues at coordinate 1,804,495 of NZ_JALGNU010000002.1, read as the reverse complement.
AATGGTGGTGGGAAAACCTCTTTGCTTCGTTCGATACTTGGGCTAACACCATTTTCGGGAAACATTGCACTCAATTGGCCAGAGCAATCAGCTGCATCGGGTAAGATAGGATATGTACCACAAAAGGCGATGTTCGAGGCAAGCCTCCCGTTAACCGTGATGGATTTTGTGCTGCTTAATCAAACCCGTATCCCTCTATTTTGGCGACGTAAAACAAAGCAAACTCAACATGCTCTGGCCCAGCTGGATCGTCTGGGCATGGCAACGCGTTGCGATCGTCGTATGGGGCAACTCTCTGGCGGAGAGCAACAGCGTGTTTTGTTTGCGCAAGCTTTACTGGATGAGCCCAATTTATTGGTTTTAGATGAACCTACAACTGGGATGGACGAGCAAGGTGTTCGGTACCTTGAAGGTTTGATTCATGAAGTCGTTGGAGAAGGCAAAACGGTACTGGCAGTACACCATGACGTGACCGCAGTGCGCCGTTTAGATGCGCAGGTCCATGTCGTAAATCGTCAAATTGTGGCGTCAGGGCACCATTCAGATGTGCTAAGTCCTGATCGTATAGAAACATTATTCAAGCACTACACAGCAAAAGTGGAGGCTGCATAATGAATTGGTTACGAGAGTTAGCGGTTAGCGGCGTTGAAGCTGGATGGTTAAGCGATAGCTTTTCTTATGCCTTCATGGTGAACGCAATTGTGGCAGCGCTGATATTAGGACCATTACTTGGTGGCCTTGGTACATTAGTCATCGCCAAGCGACTGGCTTTTTTCTCCGAAGCGGTTGGGCACGCTGCGCTTACCGGAATCGCGATTGGTGTATTACTCGGTGAGCCGCCAGAGAATCCGATCATCGGATTGTTTAGCTTTTGTATGATTTTTGCGCTGTTGCTTCACTTTGTTCGTAATCGTACGAATGTACCTTACGACACACTGGTTGGGGTTTTTCTTGCACTAGCGTTAGCGGTTGGTGCTGCGCTGTTAATGTACGTCGCTCGTAAGATCAACATTCACATGTTGGAGAACGTGTTGTTTGGATCGATCTTGACGGTGACGGACAACGATATCCTTATTTTAGCGATCAGTTGTTTGATCATATTACTGCTTCTTATTCCAACGTTTAACCGCATTTTGCTGACTTGTATTAGCCCGGATATTGCACGTGTACGCGGCTTTAATACCAGCTTTTATGATTACTTATTTGTCATGATGATCACCTTGGTCACCATCGCCGCGGTAAAGATTATTGGCGCGGTATTGGTTGGTGCATTGCTACTGATTCCTGGTGCAACGGCTAGGTTATTGACTAAACGCATGGGCAGTTTTGTTCTCCTTTCTTCTTTATTGGCAACCATTGCGTGTTTAGTCGGAACCATACTGCCGATGGAGCTTGAGCTACCAGTGCCATCAGGCGCATCCATCATCATTGTTTCTGCGGCATTTTTCCTAACAGCAACGGTTTACCGAATTATCAAAAAAGCGTAACCCTTTTTATAAAGTAATGAACATGAAGATAAAAAAATTAGCGATAACTTTTGGTTTGGTTATAGCGACGACACTTCCATCGTTGGCAAGCGCCAAAGACATTTTAACCAGCACTCCCGTCACGTACATGTTGTCTGAGCAACTCATGAAAGGTACAGGGATAGAGACTCAGTATCTGCCTCCAAAGCGTTACGGCGTTGAGCGTCTTGAGAACTGGTTCGCAAATAAAGGTACAGAGCAAGTTAAGCAAGCGGGTCAAGCCGCGACGGTTGCTATTACTCTTGGTGCGATTTGGAAACAAGACCCGACTTATGTTTACGCTCGACAGGGCAACATTCACTTGATTGAAATCGATGCATCGCAGGCCATTTCTCCTAGAGCTCAAGGAGTTGCAGTACTGACATTGGAAAACGGGTCAACATCGAAGTACGCGTGGCTGAACCCTACAAACTTAATCCGAATGGCGGGCATTGTTGGAGAGGATCTACAACGTGTATATCCTGAGCACCAAAAGGCGATTCAAACGAATCAACAGGCTTTTATGCTCAATGTGCGTGAACTGATCAACCAACAACAGGCAGAGATCTTCGATAAAGGCATCGATTCAGTGGTACTGATGAGTGAGTCACTAGAGGACTTTGCCTCTGGCAACCAATTGTTTGTGGTTGGGCGCGATTTTAAGCCAGAACTCGAGTGGACAGAAGAAGACAAATTATCTTTAAAAGCTCAGTTTGAACAAGATAAAACGCTATGGTTAGTTACGGATAAACGACCGTCGAAAACCTTGACATCGCTTATTAAACCGAATCGTATACTGCAAATTGATGTTATTGACCGCTGGGGCAGTAAGGGTATCAAAACTGAGAAGCCACTCGCACGTTGGGAGATGTGACACGTAAAAAGCCACAGATTTTATGATGGGGAATGAAAGTTCCCTATTTTTTTGTGACTTAGTTCAAAACGTGAGCATTAATACCACTGGTTGCATAAGAAAGTGTTTGTTTCATTTCTATTTCATTACTACTTTGTTATGTGTTCGTTGCGATTGATTCGGATTTAATCTGTCTCTAAGCGAACCGGTACAAACAACTATACGGATGTTAACAATGAAAATGAAAACTCTAGCCGTTGCAGTGGCGGCACTAGCATGTGGTTCACAGGCCTTCGCAGCAGAAGTTTATAACAGCGATGGTACATCTTTATCGATCGGCGGTCACGTTTCAGTTGGCGTGGGTGAGTACTACGAGGAAGATGTGAAAGTTCATCAAGTGTCTCCACGTATTAACGTCGCGGGTAAGAAAGACATTGGCAACGGTATCACTATCGACGCTAAAGGCGAATGGGCGCTTAACTACCTAAATGGTGGTGAACAGTCATTCAAAACTCGTCTAGGTTACATCGGTGCAACTCACGAGCAGTACGGTCGCCTTGTTGCAGGTACTCAATGGTCACCTTACTACGATGTCGCTGGTGTTGCGGATCTACCAATCGCGTTTGCGAACGACTTTTTGTACGACAACCACGGCAACCTAGGCTCAGCTCGTGCTGATAAAATGCTTAGCTACCGTAAAGGTTTTGAATTTGGTGAAGGCTTTGCTTTCAACCTAGGTCTAGGTTGGCAAGGTGAGCAAACTTCAGATGCAACAACATACGAGCAACGTGGTCAAGTTGCACTGAGCGGTTCTGTAGCTGGCTTTGGCCTAGGCTACGTATACAGCGGCGGTGATGTTAAAAACGCGACTCTAGGTACTAAGAACGCTGAATCACACCTATTCTCTGTAAACTACGGTCAGTACGGTTCAGGTCTATACGCAGCAGTAGTATACGGTATGAACGATTACTTCTACGAGATGCGTAAAGAGACTTCTCAAATTGAAGCTCTTTTGGCATACGGCGTGAACGATTGGACATTCAGCGTTAACTACGAAGGCGTAGAAGACGAAGAAGACAACAAGACAGTTTCAAGCGAAACTGCGCTACAAGCAGAGTACGCTGTAACTCCTGCTTTCGTAACGTTTGCTGCTTACCAGTTTGACCTAGGTAACGATTACACTAGCGAAGAGAACGACTACTGGACTCTAGGTGCTCGTTACTACTTCTAATAAATAGGCCAGTTTCTACTGCCTAAACACATTTATTGTGTTAACGCCTACTCGTTGTGAGTAGGCGTTTTTCTTTCTGCTTTCCGTTGGCTATAAGAGACACTGGTAATGATGTGCTTAGGTACCCCAACTCTCTGTTTAGAGAGTGCGTCTATAAAAAATGCCCGCAACTGCGGGCATTTTGTTGTTAGAGATACAGTTCAATTGAAACGATTATTTTTTATCGAGTAAATCGAGAAAGAACGCATACTCTAGCGCATCTTCTTTTAAGCGTTTAAATCGACCAGATGCGCCGCCGTGTCCGGCTTCCATATCGGTTTTGAACAACAAGACGTTATCGTCTGTCTTCATTTCACGAAGTTTGGCGACCCACTTCATTGGTTCAAAGTACTGTACTTGAGAGTCGTGCAAGCCAGTCGTTACCAACATGTTTGGGTAGTTTTGCGCCTTGATGTTGTCGTAAGGCGAGTAACTCAACATATAGTCATAGTATGTTTTGTTATTTGGGTTACCCCATTCATCATATTCATTGGTGGTCAATGGAATTGATTCATCGAGCATGGTGGTTACCACGTCCACAAACGGAACATGTGCACCGATACCGCGATACAATTCTGGTGCTTGGTTGATGACTGCCCCCATTAAGAGACCACCTGCAGAGCCACCAACAGCGAAGACTTTATCTTTCGCGCCGTAGCCTTGTTCAACCAAACCTTTAGTTATATCAATAAAGTCGTTGAATGTGTTTTGCTTGGTGAGTTTTTTACCATCCTCATACCAAGGACGGCCAAGCATTTCAGAACCGCGAATGTGAGCGATGGCGTAAACAAAGCCGCGGTCTAATAGACTCAAACGTGTCGAGCGGAAAGTTGGCTCAATGGTTGCGCCATAAGATCCATAACCATATTGGTAGAGTGGATTCGTACCATCCTTCTTAAATAAGTCTTTACGATACACCAAAGAAACGGGTACTTCTTTACCGTCACGGGCTGTGATCATAATGCGTTCTGATTGGTAATTGTCAGGATTAAAATCACCAAGTACAGGTGTTTGCTTCATGATTTCTGACTCGCCCGTTTTTAGATCGAAATCGTAGTAGGTTCCTGGAGTGGTTAAACTGCTGTAATAAATACGAACTTTCTCGTTATCCAGCTCTAGGTTACCTGTCAAATAGGCTGCAAACGCATCGTCATTAAATGTGAGGGGGAATTCTTTTCCTGTAGAGAGCTGACGTACAGTGACGCTTGCTAGGCCGTTAGAGCGCTGCTCATAGACGAGGTGATCATCGAATAGCTCGAAGTCGACAAGTTGAGTGTTGTCGTCTGCGGCAATCACGTCTTGCCACTTAGAGCGATCGTGCATCTCTTCTTGCTTAACTTTCATCAAACGGAAGTTCACGGCTTGATAGTTGGTATAAATGTAATACCAATCGCCTAGCTTAGAAATGCTGTATTCAATGCCATTTTCACGAGGATAAAAAGGCTTCGCCTTTGCTTTAGGGTTGTTCGCATCGATGATGGAGACGCCGCTGGTTTCTGTACTGGAATGCCAGATATAAATATCTTCGCCATCTTTGCTTTTGTTTAGTGAGGTGTAATAGGCGCTGTCGGTTTCTTCAAAAATCAACTCATCACTGCTTTGTGGCGTGCCTAAAACATGACGATACACTTGGTAGCCCAGCAAGGTCTGTGGATCTTTTTTGATGTAGTAAAAGGCGTTGTTATCGTTCTGCCATGCAATCGCGCTTGAGGCGCCTTCGATTTCATCTTGTAGGTAATTGCCTGTTTTCAGTTCTTTGATCTTAAGAGTGTAAACGCGGCGGCTTAATGTATCTTCGCCATACGCTAGTAAGTTTTCATTCGGACTAACGTACAAGCCGCCAATACTGAAGAACTCATGTTCTTTTGCAAGTTCATTGACATCTAAAATGACTTGCTTGTCTTTGCCTGCAAAGTCTTTCGCTCGAAGATGAACTTCGTATTCGTTATCTCCGGTCACTTCACTTGAGTAGAAGTAGTTGCCTTTACGCACAGGAACGGAGTTGTCGTCTTTTGCTATGCGACCTTTAATTTCTTCAAATAGCTCATTTTGAAGAGCGTCAGTGTGCTTGAGAACGGTTTCCGCATACTGATTTTCTTGCTCTAGGTGCTGCAAAATTTCCGGATCTTTACGTTCGTCGTCACGCATCCAGTAGTAGTTATCAACGCGAGTATCACCATGAATAGTCATCGCGTGAGGGACTTTTTTCGCAACCGGAGCTTGAGTTTGTTGAGCAACGATCTGTGATTGGGAGTATTGAGTCATGCTGGGAGTTCCTTGATTGCTGCATCCGGCGACAAGCGCGACCGAGACGGCCAACGTAGTTAAAGTGAAACGCATCTGTTTTTGTCCTTATTATACACCCAAGTGGCCTCATCCTGAGGGCTGGGCTTTCATTTCGTTAGTGGTTTTCAGTTGTCCATTCTTTGTTATGAGGTATGCCAAAAAGTGAGAATCCTCAATATTTCCGAGTTGGCTACTCAATTTGAAGGGAGCTGAAAACACATTGTGTAAGTAGCTGTTATTTTTAACAAATATCAATTCGAAAGTTAAATCATTCTCATCGGGAAATCGATATAGTGTGATATGAAAAAAGGGACACACTTGTTGAGTGTGTCCCTTTTGGATTTTGAACGTTAGTCGATAATGATCAGATGACTTGCGGCACTTCGTTTGAGTGGTTGTGCGCTCGATTTACCCACATGAGCCCAAGCATTGCAATTACCGACATTGCCATCATCAAAACACCAAGCGGCATTTGGTTATGCGCTGGGAATAGCGATGCAAGCAAGGTTGCAATACCGGCGCCCAAGTTCTGCATGCCACCCAGAGTCGCACCAGCTGTCCCCGCGTGGTAAGGGAACGGAGCAATTGCTCCGGTTGTTGCGGCTGGGAATAGGATACCCGCACCCAAAAAGTACACGGTTGCGCCACCAACCAGCGTTAACGCCGTGGTTAAACCAAACAAGCCAGGGATGAGCACAATAGCAGAGCCAACAAAAATCGATACCAAGCCCACATTTAAAGCACGACGCTCAGAGCGACGCTGCGCTATGTAGCTAGATAAGCCGGCACCCACCAAGTAACCCGGGATCGGTAAGATAAACAGTAAACTTACCGTTGTTGCTGGTAATGCCAATACACCACCTAGCAATACCCCAGCTGCTGCCTCGAACACACCTACGCCAGCAAACGTCGCAACTAGGCAGATCAAAAAGCCTTGGAAGCGGCGGTCAGACAAAACGTGTTTGTAGCTTTTGGCTACTGGTTCGAACTTGCGTTTCTCTTTTGGTAGCGTCTCCATCATGCTGGTCATCATGGTAATCACCACTGCAATGCCAAACAGCGCTAAGAATAGGTAGCTAGAGCGCCAGCCAAACGCTTCGGTTAAGTAGCCGCCAAGTACGGGAGCCAACAATGGTGAGAAAATCACACACATGCTGATTAAGCTATTTGCTCTGTGTAGCTCAGAACCTTCAAAGCAGTCGCGAGTCAGAGTACGTGACATCGCACCACCGCAGCCAATACCTAAACCTTGGATGAAACTACCAATCAAGAACCATTCAAATTGGTGTGCAAAGAGCGCCACCAATGTACCTACGATGTAGATAAGTAGGCCTGCTATGATGATTGGCTTGCGACCTAAGCGGTCCGATAACGTACCGTACACGAATTGCGATAAGCCATATGGAATCAGGTAACAAGCCATCACAGCTTGAAGTGATGACGCAGACACCAAAAACTCACCCGCCATATGACCGATTGAAGGCACGTACATTGTTTGGGTCATTTGACCCACGGCAGTCAATATTGCGATTAAAAAGGTAAGTTTCGCTAATGGAAACGAAGCAGACATTTGCGTATCTCTCCAAAAAATTTAAGACGTAAAAACCCTTAGCGCTCTAATGCAGAGTGCCAACAGACTTTTGGTGTTACGGGGCTATTTGCGCGAGATATTAGTCTTTGCGTGTACAATTAGCAATCGAAAAGTGTGAAGTTGAGCAAGATAAAAATCTATAATATGCATTAGAAAAACTAATTTTAATTTGCATTCGGAAATAGGCTGCTTTTCTTTGTTGAATTACGTTAAATCTCTTATTTGTTGTGAATGTAAACCTACTTATAGGTCATTGGTTTTTATGGTTAAAATCGAGGGGAGAAGAATTTTTTTGGTTAGCCAGAGCAAGACATGGTTCGAACGAAGAAAAGACTGGAGAAGGCACCATGAACAAAAAGGGAGCCGAAGCTCCCTTAGAAATGATTATGTTTATTCGCGGCCAGATGCGTATGCGTAAAGCATTTCTAGTGCGATGGTTGCTCCCGCTAATGCGGTAACATCACTGTGGTCGTACGGAGGCGATACTTCTACAACATCCATACCCACAATATTCATACCGGCTAAGCCACGAATGATCTTCAGTGCTTTGTCTGAGTTCAAGCCACCACAAACGGGTGTACCTGTTCCTGGTGCGAAGGCTGGATCCAAGCAGTCGATGTCAAAAGTAACATACACTGGCTTGTCTGCGACGGTGCGACGAATCTCTTCTACGATCTCGTTCACCGACATGTCATTCGCTTGCATCGCATTAATCACATTGAAGCCGTGATCTTGCTGTTTGTATTCAGTACGAATACCGATTTGTACTGAGTTCTTCGCAGAGATCAAACCTTCTTTCGGCGCATGGTAGAACATTGTACCGTGGTCGTATGAACTGCCATTTGCGTAGGTATCCGTATGAGCGTCAAAGTGAATCAGAGCCATTTGACCATGATGCTTCGCGTAGGCACGCAGGATAGGCAGTGTGATGAAGTGGTCACCGCCCAATCCCAACATGGTTTTACCGCTTTTTAGAATTTCACTGGTTGCCGCCTCTAGACGGTAAGTGAAATCTTCCGCATCACCACAGTCAAACACGAGGTCACCCGCGTCGATCACTTTCAGCTTATCCAATACGTTGAAGTCCCACGGGAACTTCTTACCTTCCCATGCCAAGTTGACTGAGGCACGGCGAATCGCATCTGGCCCCATGCGTGCGCCTGGACGACCAGATGTAGCCATGTCCAGAGGAACCCCTAGCACCACAACGTCTGCGTCTGCCGATACCGGATTACGAATGTACGGTAGACGTAAAAACGACATAGAGTTGGAGTAAAGCGAATAATCGGTTTTAGTAAACAAATCATTCATATCAGAAGTCCTCTAAATAGGTGTATCCCGCTAGACCTTGTTCTAGTTCTGCTAGGATTTGTGCTTGTTCATTGGCTTCAACTCGTTGGGAAACCAATTGTTTGTAATTGTCACGAATCGCATCCACGTCGATATGAACGTAGCGCATCATGTCTTCTACACTATCACCTTCATTGATGTAACTGATCTCAAATTGACCGTGTTCATCAACATTGACTACTGCACTGTGGGTGTCACCAAATAGGTTGTGCATGTCACCAAGGATTTCTTGGTATGCGCCTACTAGGAAAAAGCCTATTAGGTATGGTTTGTCTTTGCTCCAAGCTGGTACAGGTAGCGTGCTCTCGATGCCTTGACCATCAACGTAGTGATCGATCGCGCCATCAGAGTCACAGGTGATGTCCAAAATTACCGCACGACGCTCTTCCGCATCGCCAAGGCCAGAAAGTGGTAGAACAGGGAACACCTGATCAATACCCCAAGCATCTGGTAGAGATTGGAAGAGAGAGAAGTTCACGAAGAACTTATCTGCAAGACGTTCGCTCAACTCGTCCAGAATCGGACGGTGGAAGCGATTTTTAGTGCTCATCTTGCGGCTTAGTTCGAAGTAAATGCGCAGTGACAGTTGCTCTGCCCACGCACGTTGCTCCAAGTTAAGCACGCCAGTTGCGAATTGAGAGTGTACCTCTGCCAAATCACTTTGGGTATCGTTGTAGATCTCAATTAACGCACGAGCGTCGGTACCATCTTGTAAGTTTTCCCAGTTTCGCCACATGTTTTGTAGTAAAAGTGGAGCATCTGCGCCAAGTTCATGCACTTCTTCCGGTTGGTATGTTTCTGTACCAATTACGTTAGAAATCAACACAGCGTGGTGCGCTGTCAGTGAACGACCGGATTCCGATATGATCACTGGCATCGGTTGTTCGTATTGCTGACACACGTCGCCCACTGTGTTGACGATATTACGTGCGTACTCTGCAAGGCCGTAGTTCATCGAGTTCGATGATTGGCTGCGTGTGCCGTCGTAGTCGACTGCCAAACCGCCGCCCACATCGAAGTATTCGATGTTTGCACCCAGTGCGCGCAGTTCGCAGTAGAAACGTGCAGACTCATTCACACCATTACGCACGTCACGGATGTTTGCCATCTGTGAGCCAAGGTGGAAGTGAACCAGTTGCATCGCATCTAGGCTGCCTTCGCGTTTCAGACGTCCAATAACGCTAAGCACTTGCGATGCAGACAAACCAAATTTCGATTTTTCACCGCCACTTGCTTGCCATTTCCCCGCACCTTGAGAGGCGAGGCGAATGCGCAAACCAAGGCGCGGTTTTACGCCCAAGCTTTTCGCTTCTTCTAGCACCAGATCCAGCTCAGAAAGCTTCTCTAGTACGATGAATACCTTGTGGCCCAGCTTTTCACCGATCAGTGCAAGACGCACATACTCACGGTCTTTGTAGCCGTTACACACGATCACGGAGCTGCCTTGTTGAGCCAATGCAAGTACTGCCAACAATTCTGGCTTGCTACCCGCTTCAAGACCAAGCTGTTTGGTTTCTAGTTGAGCTTGGCTCGCTAGAATTTCATCCACCACTTCACGTTGTTGGTTTACTTTAATTGGGTACACCAACAGGTATTTGTTTGGATATTGGTATTCTTCAATTGCTTGGTTGAAAGCGTGGCAAATTCCATGCACACGTTGGTGCACGATTTGCGGGAAGCGCACTAATACAGGCAGATTTAACTGCTTCGCTTCTAGCTCATTTACAATGGCACTGAAAGGGATTTGATGTGCACGATCACTACGAGGTGATACGTAAACCTCGCCTTGGTCATCAATACCGTAGAAACCTTGGCTCCAGTAGTGAACGTTGTAGTCCGCGCGGATGCGGTCTAATTTAGTTGCTTTTTCCAACTCGATTCTCACAAAAATGTACTTAAGTCCTTAATTAACTAGAAGGAAAAGTACAAAAAAGCAAATCATGAGGCATTAACCTCATACCCTGACACGAACTCCGTGTGCGCGCATTAACGGATAAAAGTGCCGCTGAGTCTAATGATTAAAATCTATCATCTCGATTATGATTTCTTGTCGTGCGCTGATGTGAACATTTGTTTACCAGAGCGTCCATTCAGCTGTTATAGTTGGTCTGACCAGCAAGGAAGCTGTCATGAAAAATCTCACTCAAATAAGGACATATTTTGCAGCTGCACAGAATTCAGGGATACATTCAGACCATGTATCTCGCCGAATATCCCGATAAATTAATGTTGCTTGATGGTGCAAGTCGAGCAGATATTCCTCACCTTAAAGATTTTATTGAACATCAACTCCATCGTCCTTTTTCTGACCTAAAGTTGGTCGTTGTAACTCACATGCATCCAGACCACGCTGGTGGCGCACACAAACTGCGTGATTTAACTGGATGTAAGCTATTGGCCGCAAAGCGAGAGAGCCAATGGTATAGCGGTGTAGATGGTTGGCTAATGCATTTGACCGATTTGATGTTAGCGCGCTGGATGGCGAACCGGATGCGTAAACCAAAGCAAAACCTGTGGTATTCGCGCAAGTTAAAGCCCGATATCGAACTCATCGATGGTGAGTGTATTCCGGGGTTTGATGATTGGCAGGTGCTAGAAACGCAGGGACATACCGATAGAGATTTGTCGGTTTATCATTCTGAACAAGATGTATTGTATGTGGCGGATTTGATGGTGCAGGTTAAGAAACAACTGATTGCGCCGTTTCCCATATTTCATCCAAACCAATATCGCCAATCATTAAAGCGTGTGTTTGAGATGGATCCGCAATGTTTGCTTTTGGCGCATGGGGGAGAGGTGACTTTTGATGAGAAAGCGTATCAGCACATTCTGCATACTGCGCCGACTAAGCCGATGACCCATTGGCGCGTCACAAAGGTTAAAGCGAAGGGATTGTTGTTTGCGCTATTTCGTAGGAAGTAGGCGAAGATAAAGCCAGACGAGTGATGCTCAACAAAAACGTTCGATCACTCATCTGAAGCTACGGGGTTAAGATGCCAATAAGTGAGATTGGCTAGGGTCGACCAGCACTTTGTCTGCCATACCCTGACGACCTAACAACATCATGTAAGTCATTTTTTCACGGTTGGTCAACGTAATGTCGATTGGCCATTGTTTGTCACCCATGCGCAGCATGGTGGTGATAACGCAGCGATGCTCAAAGGTACCGTTTGAAGATTTAACTTTACGGTTTGCCTTTAGCTTCGCTGTGCAGCGAACCACTTGTTCTAAATGATAAACATCCGGGTGTAGATCGAATGCAACGTAAGACTGACCATCTTTTTCAAAGCAATCAATGTTATCTACATGCAATGAAGAGGTTTGTGCGCCCGTATCAATGCGCGCTTCAAGGTGAGTAATCCCTAACTCAGGTAAGCAAATAGCTTCGGCGTTCCCAATGATCATTTTCTGATTCATAGTGTCATCCTAGCGATGAGTAATACGAGAGCCTACTGAGCAGGCTCTCACTCAAACAATTATCAACCTTTACCACGAGTACGGTTTGCGTGTGGTTTTGCGTTTTTCTCGATAAAGTCGAAAATCATACCAGCAACGTCTTTTTCTGTAGCGAGCTCGATACCTTCAAGACCTGGTGAAGAATTCACTTCCATTACCACTGGGCCGTTTTTAGATTGAAGGATATCTACACCGCATAGGTTTAACCCCATGACTTTTGCCGCGTTAATCGCAGTAGCGCGCTCTTCTTTGCTTAGTCGCACTAACTGTGCAGAGCCGCCGCGATGTAAGTTAGAGCGGAACTCGCCTTCTTTCGCTTGGCGCTTCATCGCTGCAATCACTTTATTACCGACAACAAAGCAACGTATGTCTGCGCCTTTAGCTTCTTCGATGAACTCTTGCACCATGATGTTTGCTTTCAACCCCATGAATGCTTCGATCACGCTTTCTGCTGCTTTGTTGGTTTCAGCAAGCACAACACCGATGCCTTGAGTGCCTTCTAGTAATTTAATCACTAGAGGTGCGCCACCAACATTTTTGATCACGTCCTGAATGTTATCAGGGTGGTGAGCAAAGCCAGTGCGCGGCAAGCCGATGCCTTTACGCGATAACAGTTGCAACGAGCGTAATTTGTCACGAGAGCGGCTGATCGCGACCGATTCGTTGACACAAAATGTGCCCATCATTTCAAACTGACGTACAACCGCGGTACCGTAGAATGTGATGGATGCACCGATGCGAGGAATCACAGCGTCGTATTGTGGCAATTCTTCACCCTTATAGCGGATCTTAGGGTTGTTGCTCGTAATGTCCATATAACAGTGCAGAGTATCGATGACGTCTACTTGATGTCCACGCTCTTCACCTGCCTGTTTTAGGCGCATGGTTGAATATAAATTCTCATTACGAGAGAGAATAGCAATACGCATGGCAATTCCTTAGTAAGTCAGTACCAAATTAAAAATATAAGTATAGAGTATAGAATGCAGCAGGTATGTGATATTTAGGTGATATTACCTACTGACTTCAACGATTTAGATGTGTGGTTGGACAACCACTTCGTTAGAGGTGCGCACCTTAGGTTTTTTTCTCGCGAGAAGAAAACGAAAAAAACTCGTCGTTACGACAAAAATAATTTGTTGAATCATCGGGCATTCTCAGCGTTGTAAGCCGGAAGTTGTCTGTGGACTTTTTTAAGCAAACGGATTACGACGAGTTTAAAACGCTAGGCTATTCTGTAGTTTGTTTTGAGTTTGTGATGACGTCCAATAACACATCTTTAATTGTTTGATAGCGCAGTGGCAGAACACGACTTCGTTTGCGAACTAAAAATAACTCTTCACACACGGTGTTTTTCAGTTGTGCGATGTGCAAGGTATCTTTTTGTGGGAAGTTGTCGACAGCACTTTGAGGCAGCACGGTGAAGCCGAGTCCTTTACTCACAGGTAGTAAAATTTGGCTTAATTGATTCACGTAGCCGGATAATGGTAAATCGCTCATCTTAATTTCTTGGAGCTCTTGTTCCGCGCATTGGTCAAAAAATAGCGTCATGTAGTGCTTGGCATCAGGATGGGCAATGACACCACAGTCGTGCAAGAGTTGTGGTGTTATCTGCTTTTCGCGGTATTGATTAGGTAGGACTAAGCACAACTGCTCCTTACCAATTCTTTCACTGTGAAATAAACCTTTGTGAGGAACATCAGTTACGATACCAATATCAATGCTTCCTTCCGTTATTGCATTGAGAATCGAGTGATTGGGTGCGGCTTCTAAATGCAGCGATAAGCCTGGGTGCTGTTTTTGCTTTTCTAAAAGAGGGCCATACAGCATCAATGCCATTGCGCCAGAACAGGCCAGTTTACAGTGACCTGAAAATGCATCATCAAAACTGAGTTCTTCGAGCAACGCTTTCTCTCTTTCTTCTAACTCCAGCGCGTAGGCGTAAACAATCCGACCTTGCTCTGTTAATTCGAAGCTTTTGTTTTCACGTTTGATCAGCGCATGCTGACAACTTTGCTCTAACTTTTTGATGTGTTGGCTGACACCAGGTTGGGTCATAAAAAGTTTTTCTGCCGTTTGTGTGAAATGACCGACTTCAATCAATGTCTTAAATGTATGTAACCAAACAGGATTAAGCATAATGTGAGATTTGCTGTGAGCTTGCTGAAAGACGTAGAGAAAATGATAGCACGGCACGAAATAAATCGACGCAAGAGAATCGGGTGCCTCGTGAATAATAAATAGCAGACAAAATAAAACCCCGCCTGGTTTCCCAGACGGGGCTTATTCTCTTTCGCAGCAATCCGGCTACTATAGGTGCTCCCTGCATCTATCCTTGATTGTGGCTAAGTCCTTTAACCGAGTTCCTTGTTCATCGCCTTCCTAGCGGTGTCCATTCTTGCCTATCATCCTGACGGGCGAACTCTATCCTAGAGCTTAACTACATCCTTGCTGATAACTCATCCTAAGCTACCAAATCTTCATCCTGAAGATACCTAGTCCATTAGGTTTTTTTCCTGTTCCCGCCAACATCCTGTCGACACAATCAGTATTGATGTTTTGCTGATTACTCTCAATTAGCTAGGTAAAAAAACTTTGGCAGCGAATATTGTTTGAAATGGTATAAGTGATGATTTTCAATGACTTATACTAACTTTTCGATTTTATCTTAGTCAATGATGGTCGTTTTGCTTACATTGCTTGTGAGAGATCTCGCACGTGGTGTCGAGCAAATGTCCGAATTGGCGTCGTTTTCATCCTGTTTAAGAATTTGCTCAAGATCACAACTCGATTTGTAGCCATAAAATTTGGCGATAGTATTAGGTGGAATTTCCATTTCTTTGATGGCGAATGTTGCCCATTCATCACGTGTTTTGTGCAGGACTTGGCGTAGCTTGACAGTGAAGTGACTCATGAAAGCCTCCTTAGTTATCTTGTCTTTCAAGGCAACAATAAGGAGCGTGACGACACAAAGTTGATAGTATGCCGCTTAATATCAATACTATTTCGGCGTGATGAAGATTAAGCTGGCAATACTGATATTATTTGAGCGTGAAACAATACTATTTTGTGGAGTAGCCAATGGCACACATCGAAAAAGTACCGCAAAGACCAGGTTTTTCTTGGCGCTATCGTCGCATTGATGAACCAGAAAAAGAGTACGATCTCCATTTTCACGATGATGTGTTTGAATTAGTCATCCATCGCCACTTCACTGGTAGTTTGCATATTGGTCATCACGAATTAGAAGTGACTCACAACCAAATGCTATTGATCGCGCCTGGTGTGCCTCATTCAATTCACTCCACATTGGTCGAGAGCAATTGCGAGACTCATGTGATTTGGTTTAAGCGTGAGTGGATTGCCAATTTGATGTTCTATTGCGCAGAGCTTAGAAAGCTTGATCCGCTTTTAAAAGCGGCCAACAAAGGTGTGGTGTTTTCTGAGCGGACAGCTCAGCACGTTGTGGATCTTCTGCATGAGCTCATGACGTTTCCTGCAATGGAGCAACTCTCGAGATTTCTCCATGTTTTGTCTTTGATTGCTCACGATGAAGGGGCGAAAACACTGATGACTCACTCTTACTTATCGATGAGTGAACACGAATTACAGGAAAGAGAACGAGTGGCAAGTGTCAACGCGTATCTCGAACAGCACTTTGCTAGCAAAGTGACGCTCGCGAACTTGGCGAACCATTTATCGCTGAGTGACAGTGCGGTCACAAGATTGTTTCAAAAGCACTTTAAAGAGCCGTTTAGCCAACGCCTAATGAAATTGCGGATCAATCATGCCGCAGATTTGCTGCAATCAACGCCTTTGCCGATTGGAATTGTGTTTGAGAGAGTAGGGTATCGAAACCAAGCCCTGTTTAATCGTCACTTCAAAACGTATAAAGGGCTTACGCCACGCGAGTACCGCCAGCAATATCAGCAGCGAATCCAGCCTTAATTGGGTTGCACACAACTGCGATCACGAACGCGAAAAGAGTTGCTCGGTTGAAAGTGATGGGCAATTGATATCTTACTTGCAAAATTTTTCAGGAATCATTATTAAGATTCAGTGACAGATAATATAGGGAACTTGATTGCCATTTTTCTGTCATATCTGGTGAGTAAGTTAACCGTGTCAGAGAGATAATACGCCGTTTACTAGTCAAAGATGACTGCAAGAAATCGGTAATTATCATTATGTTGTGAAATTGGTCACGGTTAAATAATTGGTTCCCTTATAGATTGAAGGGGATTCGACCTTAGACAATAAGCTCCATAAGGAGCGTTACTTATATAAGATGAGGGATTTTACTATGAAAAAGACTAGAAGAGCTCAGCTACATCGTGTGCGTATTCAATACTGGAAAGACACGAAAGACGCACCAGCTAAAAAATCATAGTTAATGATACCTAAAGGCACGAGCTGGCAGTGGAACGCCGTTTCCCGCTGATTGCCAGCTCAAAAACGCCACAATCACATTCACTCCGTACAACCTCCCAGAACTCTACTTTTACTATCACACACTTCCAAAAATAAAAAAGCCAGTCTTAAGACCAGCTTTCTCTACCATTTACTGAGCTCTGCGTATTACAGGTTGCCCTTTAGTTACAGGTAGTTGGCGTCAACTAGTTCGCCCGCTTGCGCGCTTTTCACTTCTGGGCGTGCTTCTAACCATTTGATAACTTGCGCTTTCTGTTCTTCAGTCGCACTGCCGTAACGGTCAGTAGAACATAGGAAGCCTTCAAACAGTTCTAGACCACCGCCACCGAAGCAAAGACCAAGCTCGTCAATGTAGTCGATAAAGTCATCAACGAATGCATCGTAACGGTCGAAGTCGTTAATGTCTGTTTCACAGCTGATCTCGAAACCTAGGATTGCGAACTCACCTAAGAACAGCTTTTTACGGATACGACGGCTCTTGTTATCGATCTTGTCTAATTTCATGATTATCTCTCGTAGATGATTTGATTTCGTACACCTTATACCTTCTATCACACTTTAGCCCAAGTAAAATCAGAATGAAGCGATACAGTTGGTGATTATGTGACCAAAACTTAATTGCTCAATTGGTAACGCTGCTGAGTTTGCTGAACTGCTGAAACACAAGTTTCATATGTTTTAAGCACTTTTGTCATTTTTCTTCTCCAAACTTCTTGCCGTTCAACTAATCACTTATTTATTAATTAAACTATAAGATCGGGAAAGTAAAAATGAGCAAGGAAACCTTTGACGCGACGCGTTATAACCAAAGTGAAAACAAACCATTTGAAGAAGTATTAGAAGCGAGCCTATCTCGACGCAGCATTCTGAAAGGTGGTTTAGGCATCAGTGCGATGACAGCGTTTGGTGCTTTCGGGTTGGCTGGTTGTAATTCATCGGACTCAGGGAGTACAGTAAGCAGTGGCTCGGGCGTATCTAAAGCCGTTCTTAACTTTGAATCTATCCCTGGCTCACTCACTGACGCCGTTTCAACTCCACAAGGCTACACTGCACAAGTATTGGTACCTTGGGGAACACCACTTAATGCACAAGGCAGCGCATGGCAAAATGATGGTACCAACACCAGTACCGATCAGTTAAATGCGCTAGGCATGCACCATGACGGCATGCATTTTTTCCCATTGAACGATAGCACCACAGATGGCTTGCTATGTATTAACCACGAGTACATTGATACATCAGCACTGCATCCAAACGGTCCGACGGTTGAAAATGGCGTACGTACCATTGTAGATGAAGTGCGTAAAGAGATTAACGCGCACGGTGTGTCAGTGGTTCGTATTCAGCTTGAAAATAACATGTGGAAGCTAGTCGATACTGATCCACTAAACCGCCGTTACACTGGTGCGACAGCAATGGACTTATCTGGCCCAGTGGCGCACACGTCACTAACCGTCACTCGTTTCTCGCCAGATGGTAGCCAAGCACGTGGTACGTTAAACAACTGTGGCAACGGCTACACGCCTTGGGGCACTTACTTAACTTGTGAAGAGAACTGGCCAGGTTACTTTGTTAACGCCGGGACTCGTACAGAAGAACAAGATCGCATTGGTGTTGATGACCAAAGCACACGCTACTTGTGGGAAACACTTGCAGGAAATGCAGAAGAGCGTCTCGATGAGTTCTCTCGCTTTAATGTGGCTCCAACAGGAGCAAGTGCAATGGATGATTACCGTAATGAAGCCAATGGTCACGGTTACATCGTCGAAATAGACCCTTACACGCAAAACTCGCGTGCGAAGAAGCGTACTGCACTAGGTCGTTTCCGTCACGAAGGCTGTACTTTTGGTAAGCTTGAAGAAGGCAAACCAGTGGTATTCTACTCTGGTCACGACTCTCGCTTTGAGTACCTATACAAATTTGAATCTGCGGCAGCGTGGGATCCAGCAGATGCTAACCCTGATAACCGTTTGGCGATGGGTGACAAGTACATGGACAAAGGCACACTGTATGTTGCGCGCTTCAATGAAGACAGCACAGGTACTTGGTTACCGTTGACGCTTGATAGCGTAACAAAATCTGGTGGTACGTTAGCGGATCACTTTAACTCATTGGCTGAAATTATCATTAATACGGCAGGCGCGGCTGACCTCGTTGGGGCAACTCCAATGGATCGCCCAGAGTGGTGTACGGTTGATCCATTTACAGGCTCGGTTTACTTAACATTGACGAATAATACGCGCCGTACTGATGAAACCAATCCTGCGAACCCACGTTTGAACAATAAGTTTGGTCACGTTATTCGTTGGGATGAAGGGGCTTCAGCTACAGACTTTACTTGGGATATTTTTGTCTTTGGTTCGCCAGCAAATGGTGATGCAGATACCAACCGTTCTGGCCTGAATGAGCTAAACCAGTTTGCTAGCCCTGACGGATTAGCGTTTGATGGCCGTGGTATTTTGTGGATTCAGACCGATAACGGCGCAGATGAAGTTACGTCTTACACTAATGATCAAATGTTGGCCGTTGTGCCATCTAAGCTAACAGATGAGAATGGTGACCAAGCAGTGATTGGTGCGGATAACCAAGCGGAGCTTAAACGCTTCTTTGTTGGACCAAATGGTTGTGAAGTGACAGGCTTTACTATCAGCCCTGATTACAAATCATTGTTTGTGAATATTCAGCACCCAGGCAACTGGCCATACAGTGAAGATGCCGCCGAAGAAACGCCTGCTGGTGTTTCTGTGCGTCCACGAGCGGCGACGGTTGTCATTCGACGTGAAGACGGTGGAGAGATTGCAGTTTAATCTCTAAATGCATTAACACCTTAAAATTCAAGCCCTGCAAATGCAGGGCTTGATGGTTTAGGCGAATGCCTAGTCGCACTTTATATCCAGACAACAGGCTTAGCTTTTCAATGAACCGCCTGAAGTACGAATCACGTCTTGATACCAGTAGAAGCTCTTCTTGCGTTTACGCTCTAGCGTTCCTTGCCCATCATCATGACGATCGACATAAATATAACCGTAACGCTTGCTCATTTCGGCTGTTGAGTTAGCCACCAAGTCGATTGGCCCCCAGCTGGTGAAGCCCATCAACTCAACGCCATCAAGAATCGCTTCGTGTGCTTGAACCAAATGATCATTAAGGTATGAAATTCGATAATCGTCTTGGATTTCCCCGTTTTCATCGAATTCATCGCGAGCGCCTAAGCCATTCTCGACGATAAATAGCGGCTTTTGGTAATGATCGTGAAGGAAGTTAAGCAAAACGCGCAGGCCTTTTGGATCGATCAACCAGCCCCATTGGCTCTTTTCAAGGTATGGGTTTGGTACGCTATCGACGATGTTACCCACTTCTTTCTGTTTCGGATCGGCACTCGCACAGCCACTTGCGTAGTAGCTGAAGGAAATAAAATCGACACTTGCTGAGGCAATTTCTTCTAAGTCGCCAGCTTCCATTTGTATTTCAATGCCGTTTTCACGGAAGTAACGTTTCATGTAGCCTGGGTATTGACCACGAGTCTGCACATCACCGAAGAACAACCACTTATTGTTTTCATGCATAGCAGCAAGCACATCATCAGGGTTGCAGGTGTATGGGTAGTTGATTGCGCCAAGCAGCATGTTACCAATCTTGCCGTTTGGTACGATTTGCTGACACAGTTTTACCGCTTTCGCGTTTGCTACAAGCTGGTGGTGAATCGCTTGATAAATGTCTTGTTCACTGGCGTCTTCTTGCAAGCCCACTCCCGTAAATGGCGCATGAAGTGACATGTTGATTTCGTTAAAGGTAAGCCACAGTTTGACCTTATCTTTGTAGCGTTCTAACACGGTTTTAGCGTAACGCTCGAAAAACTCGATCACTCGACGATCGCTCCAACCACCATAATTCTCAACCAAGGCGTAAGGCATCTCGTAATGAGAAAGAGTCACAAATGGTTGCATATCGTGTTTGGCTAGCTCATCAAAAATTTTGTCGTAAAACGCCAGTCCTTCTTCATTTGGCGCAAGCTCATCGCCATTAGGAAAAATACGGCTCCAAGCGATGGATAAGCGTAAACAGGTAAATCCCATCTCTTTAAACAGGGCAATGTCTTCTGGGTAGCGATTGTAGAAATCGATCGCAAGATCTTTGATACCAGGCGTTCGTTCTTCACGCGTTTGATGCGGGCTTAGAATGCCGTTTGGCAACATATCTGATGTTGATAAACCTTTCCCCCCAAGGTTGTATGCCCCCTCTACCTGGTTTGCCGCAATGGCACCACCCCAAAGGAAATTATCTGGAAACTTAATCATGTTTCTCACTCTTTATATCTAGGAAATGTTTGTGGATTTATTGCTTGAGAATAGTGTAGGAGACATCTCGATACTTGTAGCGAGATCGTGTTTTTATCAGTTCATCACCAAACGTCAGTAATGATAAACATTGAGATATAGGATGGTTGTTAACAATGCCAACCTAAGTGAATTTAGGTTGGCATTCGTATTCAAAACGTAAATGCTAAATTCGCCGCCGCGCCAAACTGGTTATCGCCAGCGTAAGACCCTGCTAGGTCTACACTGATCACATCAAAAGGACTGATGCCAATGCCACCTGTCACCGAGTTATCGAGATTATTTTCTAGGTCAACTTCATAACCAGCGCGGAGTTGCGCCCATCCCCAAGCATTCCCCTCGATACCAACGCGAATAAACTGGGTGTCATCGTCGAGCTCTTTAAAGCGCTTTTGTTTGGTGAGATCGGCGTCTAGGCTCAGAGCTACATAATCCCCGACATAGCCGATACCAAGGGTCGCTTGTGGCGTGAGTTCGTAGGTATAGTTGCCTAGTTTTGTTTCTATATCTTGCTCGAAGACGTCTTTTAACGAGAGACCAGCTCTAAATGCGTTGTGATACCAAGCGACCCCAAGATCCATATTGAACGTGTTCTTTGATACTTCACTTTTGTCGTAATCCTCGATATCAAAGTCATCTAGTGTTGTACGCTGCGTATAGGTTTTAAGTTGTTGGTATTTGGGCGTAATACCAAATGCGAATTGCTGCCCACCTATCGTGTATGCGCGAGCTAAGGCAACGCCATATTCCGCACTACCGAAAGCCGCTAGGTCGACGGCAGAATTGAGGTATCGATCTGCGGTGTTTGTTGAATTTGAGATATCGGGTGCCGCAAGTATCTCCACATAACCAGCGCTAAAAAGGTTTACCGACATGTAGCGTGTCGGAATCGCAATCGCGAGGCTCAGACCGCCATTAATGACGACTGGAGCACTCTTATCTAATTGATCGAGTAGTCGATTAAGTTCGGCTTCGTTCGCAGGTGTGGGAATGCCCTGAATACTATCGTAAAGGTCTTGAACATCATCAACGGCTAATAAAGCTTCATCTTCATCGTGAATATTGACGCCGAGAGCAGGAATGAGTAGGCCGATATCGTCATTTTCTCGATAGAGAGCGCCTAGGGCTGGGTTGTGTAGAGGAGCGGTTAAATAGTCAGCGGAAACGACGCCTGTATTTCCCATTCCGTGACTTCGAGCGTCTGCTGCGTAAGGTGCTGCAAAAGCGTGAGGTGATAAAATAAAAAGCGCCCCTGTTGCTGCTAAAGTTAGTTTTCTCATAACGCATCCATTCTTACTTTAAATAATTACTTATCAATAAATTAGATGGTGGGAGCTAAAACTTGGTGTCAACCACCAAAAATTGTGCTGATGAATAGCATGTGGCGATTCATCAAGTTAAGCGTAGGTTAGGCAACTCGCTTTATAAAGTTGATCAAGATTTATTGCTCTTTAATTGTGTGGAGAAAAGCTGAAGAGGTGGATGGTATTGGGTTAGCTACGATGAGGAGCGAGCTCAAACATTAAGGTGAAGGACATGCCTTTATCAGCGTTGAGCTGCGCACTGACTTTCCCTTGCATATCTCGCATATTGTTGGCGGTAATGGAAAGCCCTAGCCCCAGTCCTTCACCAATTTTTTTACTGGTTTGGAAAGGTTCGAACATGGTATCGAGTTGGTCTGAAGGTACCCCACACCCATTATCACTTACCACGACCTCAACATTATCGGTAGTGGGTGTAACGGCAATCATTAACTGGGGATCTTGGGTCTCTTTCATCGCATCTAATGCGTTGGAAATTAGGTTGCCGAGCACTTGTTGTAGGCGTTGCTCTTCACCAATGATATTGGGTAAATCGTTGGGAATGCGTACCCGAACATCTACCTTCGCGAGTTGAGATTGATAGACGCGTAGCGTCTCTTCTAAAGCGTTTGTCAGCGATATCTCGTGCAGTGTTTCTGGTTTATTGTAGGCAAACGTTTTTAGCTGACTGGTCATGCTTGCCATGCGGTCAATCAACTTTTGAATTAACTTGTTATTGGCTTTCATCATGTCTGTTTGTCCACGTTCTGCTAGCAACTCGTTGGTGGTTAAAAGGGTACGCAGGCCAGTCAATGGTTGGTTTAACTCGTGGGTAATCGCGCTCGACATTCTGCCCAATGCTGCCATTTTGCTTGATTCAATCAATTGCTCTTGGGCTTGTTTTAAAGCTTGAGTTCGCTCTTCCACCCTTTGAGCGAGCTCTTGGTTAATCAGCTGCAGCGATTGTTCCGCTTTTTTACGTTTGCTAATGTCGATTACGGTAGCAAGGAAATACTGCTCACCGTGCCATGGGAAGCTAGTGAGTGAAAATAGTACAGGAAATACGCTGCCATCACTTCGTCGCGCCATGGTTTCTACAGCGCTAATCTCTGCCAGTTCCTTATGCTTTGGCAGATCTCTAAGCAAAGTGAGTGTGGTTGAATTTGAATTACCTGCATCAAATAACTCCCAGGCGAAGGTATGACGATTCACACTTTCAGGAAGACAAAAAAGGCGTTTTGCCATTGGGTTGAGGTCGAACAATAGACCTTGTTCATCAATCAACAACAAACCAACATGTGTTTTATTGATCATCTGTTTAAGTCGGCGTTGCGATTCTTCTAGTAAGGCTTGAATACGCTGCTGATTGAGATGCTTTTGTCGACGCTGTAAACCAATGATCACCAACAGGATAAGGAGCAGGAGGAGCGCTGCGATGCTCCATCCAATGACACTAATCGTTTGCTGAACAGGTTTGGTCGGAATAAGGTAACTGACAAACCAGTTTAAGTCGTCCAGCTTTACTGTGTGTGCAAAGTAGCGCTGCTGATTGAGAGTCCAGAAATGAATCACCGTATTGTCATACAGCGTTTGAGTTTCGACTTTGACTTGGTTATTCGGTTCATTAAACCAGTCGGCGTTATAGTTTGTGCTGCTGGAGAGGAAGAAGCGTTGATGGCGATTTTGTAGCGTGATGATGTCTTGGCTGGTGATGGTCTGCTCCGTTAGCAAACTCAGGTTGATTTGAACAACAACGATGCCCGCTATCTCCAAACCATCAAAAATTGGTGCAGAGAGGTAGTAAAGGGGACTAGAACCTTTTGTTTTATTCACCAGTGAGACGCCTTCTCCCTGACGTTGTATTTGTTCGACAATCGCACGGCGGTCAGAGCGGCTGAACCGTTCATCGATCAGACTTGATACCAACACTTCTCCCGAGGTTGAAAGTATCAACCAGCCCTCTGTATTCGCGGCTTTATCGAGCTGTGTCAGTTGTGCTTGAAGTGGCTCGTAGTAGTTTAAATTACCTTTCACAAACGCAATTGTTTCTGGGTTATTCGTGACGAGATAGGGAAGGTGATAGAAACGTTTTAATGCTCGGCGGACTTCACCAATGTAGTCGAGGAGTTTCTGTTGTGCTTCTTGTTGAGTTTGGACGCTCAGCCATTGATGGGCCACCTCTCGGCTAGCACCGTAGAAAAAGATCACCAGCGCACTGATCAATACGGCGGTTAGCCACATTTTCCCATTCTTAGTGCGCTGCATTCGGACTCCGTTTGGCTGAATATAGTTATCGTAGTTGGTAGTGAAAGAGTGCGCTTAACTGATTGGATGTTAAAGAATTGTGATTAAGAAGTGGGATCTAGCTCCTTTTCTATAGCATGGTTTTTGCTAACTTTAGCAAAGACTTCTATCACCGATCAGGCAGTAACTCATGACTTTTGACGACATTCCGCGTATCGCCCTAATTGAAGATGATGACATCGTTCGTCAAGCAACAAGCCAATGGCTGCAATTGGCGGGGTTTGACGTCATAGCTTTTAGCTCGGGGGAGGAAGGCAAAACCGCCATTCTGAACCAAGAGTTTGATGCGATAGTTAGTGATGTTCGTTTGCCAGATACTGATGGAATTTCAATTTTAGAGAGCCTTATTGCGAATCACATTCCAACACCAATGATACTAATTACTGGTCATGGTGATGTGGATATGGCGGTGAATGCGCTACAAAACGGCGCGTTTGATTTTATTGAAAAACCTTTCCAGCCGGAGCGTTTGTCTCAACGTGTGACAGATGCGGTCGAGAGCCACCGCGCGCAAACATCGACGCTTCACCGCCAAGAGTATCTAGCTAGCGTGAGTGGTTTAGAAGAGGTGCTCATTGGTCAAAGTCGAGTGATGCAGCAATTACGCGAGCAAGTTGCGAAACTGGCGAAAATCGATACTAACGTGATCATTTACGGCGAAACAGGTTGTGGTAAAGAGCTGGTGGCGACCAGTTTACATAATGAAAGCCAAAGAAAACCTCATCACTTTGTGCCGATAAACTGTGGTGCGATTCCAGAACACCTTTTCGAGAGTGAGTTGTTTGGTCACGAAGCTGGGGCGTTCACTGGTGCAAACAAACGACGCATCGGCAAGTTGGAATACGCCGATAAAGGCACGTTGTTTTTTGACGAGATAGAAAGCATGCCGTTGTCGATGCAGGTGAAAGTGCTGCGAGCGCTTCAAGAGCATACCGTTGAAAGAGTGGGGGGGAATCAGCAGATCGGCGTTGATTTACGAGTGATCGCGGCGGCGAAAGAAGATCTCAATGATCATGAAGAGTTTCGGCAAGATTTATACTATCGGCTCAACGTCGCGCAAATTTATTTGCCGCCACTCAGGGAGAGAGAAGAAGATTCACTGATTTTGTTTGAGCACTTCACCTTGCAAACTAACCCTGAAACCCGACCATTGAGTGATGCCGACAGAAACGCAGTGCTTTCCTACGCTTGGCCTGGGAATGTTCGAGAGCTGCGAAACGTGGCTATGCGTTTTGCTTTGGATGAAACGGTATCTGTGATGGAAATTCTCTCTAGCCGTCCTTCGTCAACCACGGAGGAGACGCAAGTGGGTGTTCCACTGGTTATTCAATTACATAATTTTGAGCGCAAGGTGCTGCATGATTCATTGGTCAGGCATCACGGACGCATCAATGAAGTGATGCAGGAGTTGGATTTACCACGTCGAACCCTTAACCAAAAAATGCAAAAGTTTGGTTTAAATCGCTCTGATTATACTTAACGCAATTTTTAAGCTGACTTACCGCTATGGGCGTCACAAATATGATTATGCGCTTTTCGAGGGAGTCGGGACAAACTTATAAGTTAGGCCTTTCCCTTCTCCAAACAAGGTGACTTGGTTTCTGCCCGTATGTTTAGAGCTATACAGCGCTTCGTCTGCTTCAGCAACGACCTCGTGAAGCGATTGTCCCTCTGATAACTCACTGATTCCAAAGCTCATGGTGATCTCATTTTCGAATGACTGCAATGAGGCTTCAGTTTCCACCGCTAGGCGAATTTGCTCGGCAACAATTTTGGCGCGTTGTGCTTTTTCAAGTAAAACAATCATGAACTCATCACCACCAAATCGTACTGTGCAAGCTGACTCTGGGAGGTGTTTCTTAAAGATAGCGGCAATCGTAGCCATGACGGAATCGCCTACCGTATGGCCATAGTGATCATTAATCGCTTTGAACTCGTCCATGTCGGTCATGATGATGCTTATTGATTGGTTCCGTTTGTGCGCTTGATTAACAAGATTTGGAACAATTTCTTCCATCGCGCGACGATTATGAAGCCCTGTGAGGGCGTCTAAATGTGAGAGATCATTGATTGACTGTATCAAGCGGCCATTAATTAGCCACAACATGCTAAAGCTCATAGCGACAATCAGACAGATGCTAAGTAAAAACGTCATCTGGTGGATAAAACCTGCGGTCATAAAATTTGGCACTTCATTGGCGAAAGCGCTCCAAAGTGCTCTGAAGCCCATAAAAATACTGAAGCAAAAGAAGGAGCACGCCATCACTATGGTTGGGAGTTTTTGGTCTTGCTTGGTGCCTTTCAGCATGGCGATCCCACTAAAAAACGTAACGATGCAGATATAAACACTTAAGTAAATGATGCGGCTTTTAATTGAATGGTCATGGAAGGTGAAATAATAAAACGAACCGCTGAAAATGGGCGTTAAAAAAGCGAGTGAGTGGGCCAGTTTTAGAGGGAATTGACGAAAAATGCTTACGCTGTAAAGCGTAAGCAAGAAGCCGATTAATATGAGCGTATTAGCTATGACGATGGTAAGCCAATCTGGTGCGGAGCCTCTAAATCCCAGTAAAAAAGGCCCAAAACCAATAAATAACAGCGAGAGAGAAAAAGTCTTTAAGCCTTTGATTTTTTTCTGTGTGTATTGGTAACAAAGTAGACTGATTGAGTAAATGCAAGAGAACAGAATAACGATAAAGTTGAGCGTTCTGATGTCTAAATACTGATTGTCCATAAGCGCTCCACATCAATCCATAGTTCAGGCAACTCCTTTGCCTGATATCAATAAGCGAACTACATATTAACTTACTTATTGAGTGATGTCTTATGTTAAACGGCTATTCATTTACCAGCTCGAATTGTTCGGTTTGGTTGGTTTTCGTCGTAAACAGCAGACCAACAATCATCATAAATACGCTAGGCATAATCCAGCTAGCAAAGTCATTGTACAGAGGCATGTAATTACCCATCCACTCATCGGTGGAATCTGGCATGTAACCTAGGATGTGCAGCGCATCAACACAACCAAACGTTAGAGCAGTGAACGCCGTCGCGACGACCATGATTTGCGACATCTTGTTGCGCACTGGTGCCATGATCATCAACGCAATTGCTACTGGGTGAAGCGCCACAACCGCTGGCAATGTGATAGCCAATAGTTGCTCCAGACCTACGTTGGCGATCAAACCTGCCAATACCATGGTCGTGATAACGCAGCCTTTGTAGTTCACTTTGCTGAAAGTGTTGTCGTAGAACTCACTGCCTGCGGTGGTTACGCCGATAGCAGTAGTCAAACACGCCAATACCATCACGGCACCAAGTAATAGTGAACCAAATGCGCCGAAGTGGCTGAAGGTGAATGCCGTTAAGATGTCGCCACCATTGCTGAACTCAGAACCCAAGTACGAGCTCGTCGAACCAATGTAAGCCAATGAGATGTAAACAAATGCCATGGCAACCGCGTACATCAAAGCTGCGATTAGCGTGTATTTTGCGGTGGCTTTCGGGCAATCCACACCCATGCTGCGAATCGCACGGAAAATAATCCAACCAAAACCGATAGAGCCTAGCGCGTCCATTGTCATGTAGCCTTGAGTCAAGCCTTCAGCAAATGCACCAGATACGTATGGTCCCGTTGCGGCAGTTAGCTCGCCTGCAGGAGAAACCAAAGCAGTCACAGACATGATGATTAAGATAGCCATCAATGCAGGCGTTAAGATCTTGCCTAGGTTGTCGACCAACTTACCCGGATATAGGGCAAATAGAATGGTGATGGCACAGAAGGCAATAGTGAAAGGCACCAAAGCTGCATCACCAAACATTGGCGCAAAGCTGAATTGGTAAGCCACGGTAATTGCGCGCGGAATCACGAATGCAGGGCCAATCACGATAAATACCATCACCCAAAAACTGGTCGCCAAAGGTTTAGGTAGGGCGGCGGTTAATTTGTCTGAACCGTTTACGATAGCGACCATCACCAGCGCCATTGCAGGCAGACCTACGCCTGTTAAGAGGAAGCCAGACATCCCGCTCAGAAAGTTTTCACCTGCTTGATAACCCAAAAATGGAGGGAAGATCAGGTTACCTGCGCCTAAGTACATGGCGAAAGTCATGAAGCCCAAAGCGGCGATATTACGTGCGCTTAACATTGTTATTCCTCTTATGTTTCGCTTGGAAGAAACTGAAAGGAATGGGAGGAGTATGTGGTGTTCCCGTCAGCTTCTTCTCAAGCTGACAGAAAGTTTAGATATAGCCTGTCAGCTCTGAATCAGTTTCAGAGAGAGCAGGAGGGGCGCAGCAGCAACGCCAGATGGGCGTTTTAAAGCGAATTGTAATTGCGCAGTTGCTGACATGGGTGATCCTTAATGACGAAAAAAACCAAGGAATACGTTTGCCTTGGCGTGTTGTTACCCTAACGAACATGAGGCTATTGGCACAACCCCGAAGTAGAAAATAAGTTGATACGGTCAATGTTTGTTTCTGAACTGGTGGATCGAACTGCTTTTTAAATTCAAAATTAGAATAAATGACTTTTCATTTCTGTAACATGGCTTGTTTTGCTGTATTTTTGTGCTATTTGTAGTCGTTTAGGCTATAAACCTCCGCTGATAAAGTGAGCAGTTTAGAATGATGCGCTTTTTCTTCTTATTGTTAAGACGCTCATTAGTTGCAGTTCAATCCAAAATTGCATCGGCAAAATATTGCTTATCAGCCAATCGTGCATTTATTTTGTGTTGATCACATTTTATTAACCTTTTGCGCTCTAGGCGTGCAACCTCCTTCTCTTCAATGAGCAAGATCTTGCTCATTACTTTGCTATCAAATCAGCATGATTTTGCTCATTTCTGATGTCTTTCAGCACTTAGTTCAATAAATACAAAGGGTTAAAAGTTGGCATTTCAATTGCTCTAGGGAATGTGTTGTTAATAAAGATTTAACATGATGTAAATCCCCAATCGTGAAACGACTACACGGAGAGTAATAATGAAAATGAATAAGCTGGTAAAAGCTTTGGCTGTCGCTGTAACTTCTTTTGGTATTGCTGCTAACGCTGCGGCAGAAGATCGTAGCTACATTCTTGCAACGGCATCGACAGGTGGTACTTACTACCCTGTGGGCGTAGCGTTGGCGACGTTAAGCAAAGTGAAATTGGCACCAAAGCACCACTTCTCCCTTTCTGCAATCAGCTCTGCGGGCTCTGGTGAAAACGTTAAACTGCTGAACGAGAACGAAGCACAGTTCGCGATCCTACAAGGTCTTTACGGTGCTTGGGCTTGGTCTGGTGAAGGTCCTTATGAGAAGAGCGGTCGTCAAGAACAACTGCGTTCAGTCTCTATGCTGTGGCAAAACGTTGAGCACTTTATTGTTCGCTCTGACCTAGCAAAAACTGGCACAGTGACTGACCTGAACAACCTAGATGGCAAGAAGTTCTCTATCGGTAAGAAGAACTCTGGTACTGAGAACTCTGGTCGTCAAATCATGAAAGGTCTGAAGGTAGATCCTGATAAATTCAATCTTGCTTACATGGGCTACGGCGGCAGTGCGAGCGCACTTCAAAACGGCACCATTGACGGCATGAACACGCCTGCGGGTGTGCCAGTTGGTGCAGTAACCCAAGCTTTTGCTGCGCTGGGTAAAGACATTTCGATTCTTTCGTTTACTGACGAACAAATCAAAGAGGCGAACGGCAATTACAACCTATGGACGAAGTACGAGATCCCAGCGAACACGTACCCGGGTCTAGATAAGCCGATCACCACCATTGCACAGCCAAACTTCTTGGCAGTTCGTGAAGATATCTCGGAAGAAGACGTTTACCAGCTAACCAAAGCGATCTACGAGAACCTGCCTTTCCTACAAGGCATCCACAAAGCAACAAAAGCAATGGCGATTGAGAAAGCGATCGCTGGTTTGCCAGTGCCTCTTCACCCAGGTGCGGCGCGTTACTACAAAGAAATGGGCATCGAAATCCCATCAGACCTAATGGCGAAATAACGCTAACTTGGCCCCGAGTTTCAGCTCGGGGCATTTTATCCCTACCGATTTCTAAGATGGAAAAAGCCGCCAGAGCTTGGAGTATGAGATGAGCGACTCAATAGAAAAGGAATTGCAGAAGTTTGAGCTGCCCACGCGCACTGATTTTCCGTGGGTAACCACCACGATCACAGTGTTTGGCGTGGTGTTGTCTGCTTTGCACATTTGGTTTAATACCTTATCAACGTTACCAGAGTTATGGATTTCCGCGACCCACTTTGCTGGCTTTGCGGTGATTTGTGCGCTTTGGTATCCGGCTCATATCTCCCTCAAGCAGAGTAAGATTGCACTCGGCATTGATGTGTTAATTGCCATGGGCGCGGTCGCATGTTTACTCTACATTCCCTATGCCGAAGATGCGCTGTATGAACGTGGCGTGAAGTTCGTGACTAGCGATTGGGTCTTCGCCATCATGGCAATTCTGATTGTTATTGAGCTGATTCGACGCACCATGGGCTGGTTTATTCCAGTGCTGATTGTGGTGTGTTTGAGCTACGTTGTGCTTTGGGGTAAGTGGGCGACAGGTATTTTCCACTTCCCGGGTTTGAGCATGGAAACCTTGCTCTACCGCAGCTTCTATTCTTCTGAGGGCATGTTTGGCTCTATCTCGCGCATCAGTTGGACTTTCGTGTTCATGTTCATTCTGTTTGGGGCGTTTCTTGTTCGCTCTGGTGTCGGTGATTACATTATCAATGTGGCACGTGCTGCGGCTGGAAAAATCATTGGTGGTCCGGGTTTTATCGCAGTGATTGGCTCCGGTTTGATGGGCTCAGTGTCTGGCTCAAGCGTGGCAAATACGGTTTCAACCGGTGTTATCAGTATTCCTTTGATGCAAAAAGCAGGTTTTCCTTCGCGCTTCGCGGCGGGCGTTGAAGCTGCGGCGTCGACAGGTGGTCAGTTGATGCCACCAGTGATGGGAGCGGGCGCTTTCATCATGGCGTCTTACACGCAAATTCCTTATGTTGATATTATTGCCGTTTCTTTCATTCCTGCTCTTATCTATTTCTTGTCTGTGGCGTTCTTTGTGCGTATCGAAGCCAAACGTAGCGGCGTTCAAAAAATCACGACCAGCGATGAATCTCTATTGAAAGTGTTGATCAGCGGTTGGCACAACCTTATCCCACTGGCGGTATTGGTCACTTTGTTGGTTCAAGGTTTTACGCCAACTTACGCTGCGGGCTTGTCGATCATTTCAGTGGTGGTGGCTTCTTGGTTTTCGAAAGATCATAAGATGGGACCAAAAGCGATCATCGAAGCACTTTCGCAAGGTGCGAAAAACATGGCGACAACCGCCGTATTGCTGGTGGGTATTGGTTTGGTGATCAACGTGATCAGCACAACGGGCATTGGCAACACGTTCTCATTGATGATCGACGGCTGGGCGAATGGTGACTTGTTCATCATGATCGTTCTGATCGCGCTCGCTTCTCTTGTTTTAGGTATGGGTTTACCCGTTACAGCGGCGTATATTGTATTGGGTACACTGTCTGCCCCTGCGCTTTACAAGTTGATTGCGGAAAACCAATTGCTTGAATTGATGGTGTCAGGTCAATTGCCTGAACAAGCAAAAGCCATCTTTATGTTGGCAGCGCCAGAAAAGCTGGAACTGCTTAATGCACCAATGGCGTTGGAAACCGCGAAAGAAATGGTGGCGCTAGTACCTGCGGACTTTATGGAAACCCTACTAGAGCAAAGTTTGGGTATGGAAGCGGTAGGCTTGGCATTGCTGGCCGCTCACCTCATCATCTTCTGGTTATCGCAAGACAGCAACGTTACGCCTCCAGTCTGTTTGACCGCCTTTGCTGCGGCAACCATCGCGAAAACACCGCCAATGCGTACCGGTCTGATGGCGTGGAAAATCGCCAAAGGTTTGTATCTTGTGCCGTTGTTGATTGCTTACACAGGCTTAGTCAGTTGGGATGTGACGTCAGTCATTACCGTGGGCTTCTTTGCCATCATCGGTACTTATGCATTGATTGGTGCGATTGAAGGCTACTTAGAAGGCCCTCTAAACATTCTTACGCGTCTCTTGTTGGTAGTGGTGGGTACATTGCTGGTTTGGCACGACATACCAATGTTGGTTCGTGTGGCAAGCTGCGCGGTATTTGTCGCGATTTTTATTTACAGTGGTCGCAAGTTCAAATTGCAACAATCTCAACTATCGGTTTTATAAGAGGTCGTATGAAATCAGTCTATGACTACATCATTGTTGGTGGCGGTATCGTTGGCGTGTCGACAGCATGGCAACTGCAGCAACGTCACCCAGACAAATCCATTTTATTAGTTGAGAAAGAGTCCGGTTTTGCCAGGCACCAAACCGGACACAATAGCGGCGTGATTCATGCTGGGGTGTACTACGCACCGGGCAGCTTAAAAGCCGATTTTTGTAAGCGTGGGGTAGAGCGAACCATTTCGTTCTGCGCCGAGCACGATATTCCGGTGGAGAACTGTGGCAAGTTACTGGTTGCGACCAACGAGCAAGAAGTCGAACGCATGAATGCGCTTTATGAGCGCTGTCATGTCAACGGCATCGACGTAAAGCTACTCGATGAAGTTCAACTTAAACTGGCTGAACCAAACATCACGGGATTGGGCGCGATTTATGTCAAAACCACCAGTATTGTCGATTATCGTTTGGTCACTGAGCAGATGGCGGAAGAGTTCAAAAAGCTCGGAGGTCAAATCAGCCTGAGAACCAAAGTGGTGGCTGCCGAAGAGAAGGATGAGGAAGTCCAACTGACCTGCATTTCAGACGGTCAAACCATGCAGCTCAATGCCAAATTCTTGATCACTTGCAGCGGCTTGATGGCGGATCGCATGACTAAGATGATGTCTATTCCGACCGATTTCCAAATCATCCCTTATCGTGGTGAATACTACCGCTTAGATAGCAAACACGATCAAGTGGTGAATCATCTTATTTATCCAATTCCCGACCCTGATTTGCCATTCTTAGGTGTCCACCTAACGCGTATGATTGATGGCAGCGTGACCGTTGGTCCAAATGCGGTGCAAGGTTGGAAGCGAGAAGGGTACAACAAGGTTAATTTCAGCTTGCAAGATACCATGCAAATGCTCAGTTTCTCCGGTTTCTGGAAGGTGACACAAAAGCATCTAAAAACCGGACTGGATGAGTTTAAGAACTCGTGGTGGAAGCCGGGTTATCTCAAGCTGGTCAATAAATACTGCCCAAGCATCAAGGTGGAAGATCTCAAACCATATCCTGCGGGTATTCGTGCGCAAGCGGTGTTATCTGATGGCACTTTGGTTCATGACTTCTTGTTTGCCGAAAGCGCCAGAAGCCTGCATGTTTGCAACGCACCCTCTCCCGCAGCGACATCTGCAATGCCGATTGGGGAGTACATTTGCGATAAGGTGAATGAGAAGATAGAGGCTAAAACGGTATAAAACAAAGGCGACGTAACTGTCGCCTTTGCTATATTTGAAGCGAGGTTTTATGA
This sequence comes from Vibrio sp. CCB-PB317, assembly GCF_022808245.1. Lineage (NCBI taxonomy): Bacteria > Pseudomonadati > Pseudomonadota > Gammaproteobacteria > Vibrionales > Vibrionaceae > Vibrio > Vibrio sp. CCB-PB317. The sequence continues at coordinate 1,770,317 of NZ_JALGNU010000002.1, read as the reverse complement.
CTCGCCTTCTTTAGGGCAGAGTTCGCCTTTCTTAGCGTGTCTTTCGATCATGTAATCGCCTCGGGCACTGTGCAAGACTATCGCGTTCCAGACTTGGCCATCTTGCAACTCGAACTCAAACGCATAATGGGTGCCGCCGACCATTTTCGTTCTCACCTCATGAATTGCTTTCAATTTATCATCGGCATTCATTTGATAAAGCACCATGTTGAGTGAGCGTCTGGCGTCAGGAGTTGCTTGAGCAAGTTGCCAATGGCCCTGTTTGTCTGTTGTGGAGCAAATAGACCGCATTTTACCTTTCATGGCGGATGACATCTGCTTGTCTACGGACAATGCATTTGGTGAAAACAGTAGACCTGTCAAAGGAATCAAAGTTGCCAGAATCTGCTTTAAGGTCATAAAAACACTCCGTTGCTTTACTCTTGCTTGAGTATAGACCTCAATGACTTCAGATGTGGTGCAGTAGACTCTTGGTCTACAATATCGCAGTTCGTATCAGCGAACTGACGATAAACAAGGCGACCACGCTTGCCAGCCAAATGCCAATGAACCACAAAATGGGTTTTAGTTTCATTAGTGATATCCCTCTCCACGTTTCATCTTACCGCGGAAAACCCAATACGAATAAGCCGTGTAGGCTATGATAAGAGGAAGTAATACCACCGCACCGGCAAGTAAAAATGCCAAACTTTTATCTGGCGCGGCGACGTCTTGATAAGTGAGTGCGAATGGGACCAAGTAAGGAAATGTACTGACCCCGAAACCCATCGCGGAAACAAGAAACAGGCCGATGGCAAGTACATAGGCACGAACAGCTTTGTGGTCGAGTAAGGCTTTGAATAGCTGCCAAATGAGTGCCGCTGCAATAATTGGTAAGATGAAAAACAGCAGCGAGTTTGGTAATGAGAACCAACGTTCAAAGACGATATGTTGGCTCAATGGCAACCACAAACTGGCGATGAATATACAGGCTACCATTGCTAGCCCCCATCGTCGCGCGACCACGTAGTAACGCCCCATCAGCTCTTCTGGAAGCTTGATTAATAACCAGCATGAACCAAGCAGAATATAAGCACAAACAAGCGCCAAGCCACAAAATACGCTAAATGGCGAAAGCCAATCAAACCATCCACCTGCGTATGCTCGTTCACTAACCTCTATACCTTGGAGCAGGGTTCCGAGCATAATGCCTTGCATCAATGCCGCGGTGAGTGAACCAATGAAAAAAGCGCTATCCCATAAAAACTGTCCGCGTTGTGTTCGGAAGCGATACTCAAAAGAAACCCCGCGCAGAATTAACCCGAGCAGCATTAAAATCAGGGGAGCATAGAGTGCTGGCATAATGACCGCGTAGGCGAGGGGGAACACGGCAAAAAGCCCACCACCGCCAAGAACTAGCCAAGTTTCATTCCCATCCCAAACAGGAGCGATGCTGTTCATCATCATGTCGCGCTCTTCATCGTCATTAGCGCTGAGGAATAGGATACCAATACCGAGATCAAAGCCATCTAACACGACATAAATCAGAACGGCGAGCCCAATCAAAGCGTACCAAATTAATGCGTAATCCATGAGTTAGCTCCTAGGTTAGATGGTTAGAATGTGTGATGGCATCGGTTTTCGTGCCATCAGGAAGTCGGCTGTCTAAGCCTTCTTCATATCGAGTTGGAGACTTGCGCATCAAACGTAGGAGATAGAAGAAGCCAGCTCCAAATATCACAAAATAAACCACGATGAACGCCGTCAGGGAGACGCTCACCGCGGCGGCATCAATAGACGATGCCGAATTGGCTGTGGTTAAAAGACCGTATACGGTGTAAGGCTGTCGACCGACTTCGGTGGTTATCCAGCCTGCTAAAACTGCAATGAACCCCGCTGGGGCAAACAGGACACAAATACGTTGAAGTGCCCTTGAATCAAAAAGTTTGCGACGCTTTCTTAGCCATAGGCTCCACAAACCAATAACAAGCATGCCAAAACCAAGCGCGACCATTACTCGGAAAGACCAGAAAACGATAGAGACAGGAGGGTGTTCCTCCTCTGGAAAAGCATCTAATCCCTTCACTTTACCGTTGAGGTCATGAGTTAAAATCAAACTACCGAGTTTGGGGATTTCCAGTGCGTATTCCATACGTTTTTCTTCATCGTTAGGGATACCGAAGAGGATCAATGGCGCGCCTTGGTGAGACTCATAGTGCCCTTCCATCGCGGCAACTTTGGCGGGTTGATGTTCAAGGGTGTTCAATCCATGCATGTCTCCAGCAACGATTTGAATTGGTGTCACGATGGCTGCCATCCACATTGCCATCGAGAACATAATTCTGGCTAGTGGATTATGGTTTGCTTTTAGTAAGTGATAAGCGGCAACGCCCGCTACAACAAAGGCGGTAGTGAGGTAAGCGGCGAGCAACATATGAACGAGCCGATAAGGGAAGGAAGGGTTGAAGACAATCGCCCACCAATCTTCTGGGATAAACTGTCCGGCTTCGTTGATACTGTAGCCCGTTGGTGTTTGCATCCAGCTATTGACCGAAAGTATCCAAAACGCAGACAAAAACGTCCCGAATGCAACAATACAAGTCGCTGTGAAGTGAAGCTTCTTGCCTACCTTATCCATACCGAAGAGCATCACGCCTAAAAACCCCGCTTCGAGGAAAAACGCAGTGAAAACTTCATATCCCATTAACGGGCCTAAGACTGGGCCTGTTTTGTCGGCAAATACGCTCCAGTTGGTCCCGAATTGATAGCTCAACACGATGCCACTTACCACACCCATACCAAAACTGATGGCAAAGATTTTGAGCCAGTATTTATATATCTGCATGTACTGTTTGTTGCCCGTTTTTAAGTACAAGCCCTCTAACACGGCGAGGTAACTTGCCAAACCAATCGTAAACGCTGGAAAAATGATGTGGAAAGAGACAGTAAAGGCAAATTGGAATCTGGCTAAATCGATGGCGAGTGTATCCATGGGCATTCCCTTTTAAGTTTCGAATTAACAGTTCGCCGAATTAGAAGAGATGAGGGAGGAGCGACGAACAAAATGGAATACGAAGAAGGAAGGCTAAGAGATTAAAAAACGATCGCTTTTTACGGCAGTGCGTACCATCTTTTAGATAAAGGAGGAGTTGTTATGAGCCTTAAACACTACTTTGAGAAAGCGACACCTAAGTTTGGCCCAGGTGGGAAGTATCACAAGTTCTATCCATTGTTCGAAGCTGTCGAAACCATTTTTTACACGCCTGGTAAGGTTAACCAGGGCATGACTCACGTTCGAGATAGCATCGATTTAAAACGTATTATGATCATGGTGTGGCTGGCGGTCTTCCCTGCCATGTTCTGGGGTATGTACAACATAGGTCAGCAGTCCAGCGATGCTTTGTTGTATGGAATGGATCAAGCCTCAGCTCAGCAAGCGCTGGCCTCTTCGTGGCAACTGAGTTGGGTATGGGGCTCGTTAGATGCGGTTTCACAGGCGGGGTGGGCAAGTAAAATGTGGCTTGGCGCCACTTACTTTATTCCGGTTTATGCGACGGTGTTTATCGTTGGTGGTTTCTGGGAAGTTCTGTTTGCTATTGTTCGAAAGCATGAGGTGAACGAAGGCTTTTTTGTCAGCTCTATACTATTCGCGCTGATCCTTCCTCCGACAATTCCACTGTGGCAAGCGGCTTTAGGTATCACTTTCGGTATTGTTGTGGCGAAGGAGATTTTCGGTGGTACGGGGCGAAACTTCTTAAACCCGGCACTAGCAGGGCGAGCCTTCTTGTACTTCGCTTATCCCGCTAACATGTCTGGCGGGGCTGTTTGGGTTGCGGCAGATGGTTACTCTGGCGCTACACCGCTGAGCCAATGGTATGAAGGTGGACAAAGTGCCTTGATAAATAGTATGACGGGACAGCCAATTTCATGGGGAGATGCTCTTGTTGGTAATTTGCCAGGCTCGATGGGTGAAGTCTCCACGCTGTTGATTGCATTAACAGGCTTTATTCTTATCTTTATGAAGATAGCGTCGTGGCGAATCGTTGCAGGCGTGTTGGTTGGTTTAGTGGCGGCTTCATTATTATTGAATGCGATCGGTTCGGACTCTAACCCAATGTTCTCCATGCCGTTTTACTGGCACTTCGTGATTGGTGGGGTCGCGTTTGGTACCTTCTTTATGGCGACAGATCCTGTCTCGGCGGCTTTTACCAATGGCGGTAAATGGGCATACGGACTATTAATCGGTGTGATGACGATTTTTATCCGAGTGCTGAACCCAGCTTATCCAGAAGGCATCATGTTAGCGATTCTATTTGCTAACTTATTCGCGCCACTTTTCGATTATTTAGTCAAAGAAAGTAATATAAAACGCAGAATGAAAAGGGCGAGACCTTCTTAAAATGAGGGTGACTTCACTGAAAGTTGATTGAAAACTGCACTATATTGAAAAGGTCAGAAACATGGGGTTTCTGGCTTTTTATTTTTATCAGGAGGACGAAGACGATGAGAATAAAGGATATTCTCGATAGCCGTTTGGTGCTGTCGTTCTGGTACAACCTAGACTACTGCTTGTCTCTTCTTAGTAAAATCTCTTCTCGTTGATTTCCTCAATGCAACCGCATTGAAAAGCATTTTATCTATTTGTTTTTTTAGTCTTACGTGATAGCGCGTAGGGCAATGCGTATAAGGAAATTAACAATGAAACGTATTCCAGAACCTTTCCGTATCAAAATGGTTGAGCCAATCAAAATGACCACTTTGGCAGACCGTGAAGTCGCGTTAAAAGAAGCGGGTTATAACCCATTTCTTCTTCGTAGTGATGATGTTTATATCGATTTGCTGACTGACTCTGGCACTGGTGCCATGAGTGATAATCAGTGGGCTGGCATCATGATGGGGGATGAATCCTATGCGGGTAGCCGAAATTACTACAACCTGTGTGATGCAGTAGAGCACTTCTTTGGTTACAAGCTCACCGTGCCTGCGCACCAAGGGCGTGGTGCCGAGCAAATTTTGTTCCCAGCTTTGATTGAGCGTATGCGTCAAGTGCGTGGTGGTGAAACGCCAGTATTTATATCGAACTACCATTTTGATACCACCGCGGGTCACATCGAGCTCAATGGCGGTAAAGCAATTAACGTGGTAACGGAAGAAGCATTCGACACCACTACGCCTTATGATTGGAAGGGCAACTTTGATATCGATAAGCTGGTGGCAACAATTGAAGCGCACGGTTCACATAACATTTGTGCGATTATCACCACGATTACTTGTAATAGCTCCGGTGGCCAGCCTGTGTCGATGGAAAACATGCGCAGCGTGTACGAGATTGCAACCAAGTACGATATTCCAGTGGTGATTGACTCGGCTCGTTACTGTGAGAACGCCTACTTTATTAAGCAGCGTGAAGAAGGGTACGAAGATAAATCGATTCTGGAAATCATTCGCGAGATGTACCAATACGGTGACATGCTCACCATGTCGGCTAAGAAAGACCCGATGGTAAACATTGGTGGTATGTGTTGTATTCGTGATCATAAAGAGTTGTTCCAAGCAGTGCAGACACGTTGTGTACCCATGGAAGGATTTGTGACATACGGTGGTATGGCTGGGCGTGATATGGAAGCGCTCGCTCGCGGTTTGTATGAAGCGGCAGATGAAGATTTTCTTCACTACCGAATTAGCCAAGTTCAATACTTAGGTGAGCGCTTACGTGAAGGCGGTATTCCAATTCAATACCCAACGGGTGGTCACGCAGTGTTTGTGGATGCCGCTAAGATTTTGCCACATATTCCAACGGATCAGTTCCCTGCGCAGGTATTGTGTAATGCCTTGTACTTGGAGGCGGGTATTCGAGCAGTAGAGATAGGATCACTACTGCTTGGTCGTGACCCTGATACGGGTAAACAAAAAGCGTCAGAGTTAGAATTAATGCGTTTGACCATTCCACGCCGCGTCTATACCAACGACCATATGGATTACATTGCGGATGCGATTATCGAGCTGAAAAATCGTGCACATGAGTTAAAAGGGCTCACTTTTGAGTATGAACCACCAGTGCTGCGCCACTTTACTGCTCGGTTTAAAGAAATCGATTAATTAAGGTTTGAATATATAAAAGCAAAAGGCCGCGAGTTTCGCGGCCTTTTTCGATTTGTTTCTTAGCGTTACAGTTACGCCAACTCTAATGTAATGCGAACGAACTGATCGTCCTGGTACTGCACTTCATAATTGAATGTACCACTGGCGTAAATGCTGCCAAGGAAAAGTGAACGTTGGCTCATTGGTCCACGGAACAGCATCGAAATAGGAGCGATTAGGGCGTTATTATCATCGAAATGCTGATTTAAGTTCTCAGAAAGCACACATAGTAAACAGCCGTGTTGGTCGTGAGATAAGTCGACGTCTTCCGGTCGAGATAATAATACGGTAGTCCCCAACTTCTTCTCAATCTCGTTAATCAACAGCAAGTAGCTATCTAGATCGGGTTGAGGATTGCTGGGTTTGTCTGCACCGACACAGCGCTCGAGTAATGCTTCCAGATTTCCGTTCTCACCTTTTGCCTGCTGAGTCAAAGATTTTAACGGCTTTTTAATCAGCTTATAGCGATTACTCTTCAGTTTTGGTTTCAGCCATTTCTGAAGTAAGTCATTACGTTCTTTAAGGGAGAGGCCATGCGAGGACGCGTGAATTTTAAAGTGCAGGTGCAATAAAGCGTGAACCGCAAGCTCACTCAGAAGTTGGTTAGCATCTGTAGACTGTCTTGCCTGCTTAGAATTTTGCATTACACTCGAACAAAATTAGGGAAGAAGGATAATGGTGCCGAGAGAGGGACTCGAACCCTCACACCAAAGGCACTAGCACCTCATGCTAGCGTGTCTACCAATTTCACCATCTCGGCATCATGATGCTCTGAATACTCAGAGGCCTCGAAAAGAAGCACCGCGAATTGTATAACCAAAATCCATCTTTTGGCGAGAGCAAAATGACGAATTTTGGATCTTTCGAGTTTGATTGCGTATTTATTGGTCACTTTTGCGTTTTTTACCATAAAAGTCTGTCCTTATGCCCTTACTTTTATTAACAGTATGACGACAAAAGAACGTTTTTGCCTAAATTTTGAACGCTTGAACGTTTGCGTAAATAAATGTGATGAATATCTCTTTTTGTTGGCTATACTTGCGTCCCGTTTAAGCGGGAATTAGGGTTTAGTTGTTCAGGACCCTTACCCATACAAGCCGTCACATGGAGCAGGCCAAGCAATACGCTCGCCAGCAGTGAATGACCCCACGGACCGGACCAGCTACGTTCAATTGCTTGTATAAGGTAAAAATAAGATGTCGAACTATTCGTTCTGTCTACATTCTGGATCTGAAGGCGAGTTATCACTCGCTGCGTTGTCCCTTTCTTCTGCCAATTCCTTTGGCTCTTTTTTCTTTTTCAACGTTCAGTAGGTCCAGCTCATGAGTGTTCTATTTAGTCTATTTGGTATTGTTGCACTGCTAGGTTGTGCTTTCCTACTTTCTGAGGGCCGTTCTTCCATTAATTGGAAAACCGTATCTCGCGCCTTGATGCTACAAATGGGATTTGCTGCCTTAGTGCTTTATTTCCCATTAGGTCAGGCGGCGCTGGCGAGTTTAAGTAATGGTGTCGCGGGGCTACTCAGCTTTGCTGATGAGGGGATTAAATTCCTCTTTGGTGACCTCGCTTCTTCTGGCTTTATCTTCGCTATTCGTGTCCTTCCTATCATCATCTTCTTCAGTGCTCTTATCTCCGCCCTTTACTACTTGGGCATCATGCAAAAAGTGATTCAATTTATTGGCGGCGCTATCCAGAAGTTCTTGGGTACGAGCAAAGCAGAGTCTCTGGTTGCAACAGGTAACATTTTCTTATCTCAAGGCGAGTCCCCACTTCTTATTCGTCCATTTCTTTCGAACATGACTCGCTCTGAACTGTTTGCTGTGATGGCTGGTGGTATGGCTTCAGTGGCGGGCAGTGTGCTTGGTGGTTATGCCGGTTTAGGTGTCGACCTAAAATACTTGATTGCGGCAAGCTTTATGGCAGCTCCAGGGAGTTTGATGATGGCAAAAATCATTGTTCCTGAACGCCAAACGCCAAGCGATTACAACGATATTGAGCTAGATAAATCAGAAGAAAGCAACGTTATTGATGCGCTAGCAAGCGGTGCGATGGGCGGTATGAAAGTGGCCGTTGCTGTTGGTACCATGCTTATCGCTTTTGTTAGTGTTATCGCGATGGTGAACACGGGACTAGAAAACTTAGGTGACATACTTGGTTTCTCTGGTGTGACGCTACAAGCGATTTTTGGTTACTTGTTTGCACCTCTAGCGTGGTTGATTGGTGTGCCAAGCCACGAAATCCTTGCTGCGGGTTCATACATTGGTCAGAAAGTGGTGATGAATGAGTTTGTTGCGTTCATCGATTTTGTACAGCACAAAGCGACGCTCTCTGAGCATACTCAAGTCATCATCACTTTTGCGTTGTGCGGCTTTGCAAACATTGGTTCAATTGCGATTCAGCTGGGTTCTATCGGCGTGATGGCACCTGAGCGCCGCAAAGATGTAGCAAGTTTAGGCCTAAAAGCGGTTGCTGCTGGCACACTCGCTAACCTGATGAGTGCGTGTTTAGCGGGTATTTTCATCTCGCTCTAATTTAGATTGAAGATGCGCACTAAAAACCCGCCTAAATGGCGGGTTTTATTATTTCTAAGGCTTAGGTATTAAGCCGTAGGGTATTGATTTAAAAGCGTCAGGGTGCTCTTGATAAGTTGGCGCTTTATGTACCCCTTTCCAATCGAGCAGCATGATGGCTAGCACGTTACGGTGCTCGCCGTACTTGAGATCAAAACTCCCATCGACCGATGGAATCATTCCTTTTTCAGCGTTGATTGCGTGACGAATGGCTTGGCGGGTTTTCTCGACAACCGGATCGTGATCCAAGCCTGCTAACAAAAACGAAATGCCGACTTCTGCAATTACGTCTTCTTTGGCGCGCAGTAGGATAGTGTCGATGTTGTTGCGAAAGTAATCATAAATCCATTGGTGTTTCTTTTCGCTTACTCGTTCTTGATAGTACTGTGAGTCGGCAAAGATGATGTGCGTCATACCATAGAGTTTATTCCAATACTGCTGCGCTGAAAGCATCTTATCTTTATCGTCAGGATAGGTGTTACGGAAGGTTTGAGTGAATTCGTCGACCACATCTTGCTCGCCTAGCTGGCGAAGCCAGTAGACTTGGTTTGCGAGCTGAGCTGCCCACGCCTCTATCATTTCTTTGTCCGTAACGTAACGCGAGAAATCGTAGCGCCTCAGGATCTTTCTTAGCGTCTTGTCTTGCTTATGTTTCAGACCATATTCGTTTGCTCTTGCCATTGCGCCAAGCAAATCCACGCCAAGATAAAGATATTCAGGATGGTGTTTAGTGACGGTATAGCGTCGTTGCCCTCGCTCACTTTTTTTCTCTTGATACGCGGTCAATCTTTGTGATGAATAAAGAATTATGTCTTCAGGTTCAACGACTTCATTAGCAAATCGGTTTAATCGGCTAGCTACTTGTGCCATGTCGGTCCAAACGGCAGCGAGATATTTCTCATCTAACGTCTGGCGGTACATGCGTAAGCCAAAGTGCCCCTCTTTAAACGCAGGTAAAGTGAACAGTTCCTGCTCGTAGGTACTACGAATCAACTGTGCTGATTGAGCATTATCTAGGAGCGGTATCTCTTCTTGTGATGCCTGAACAGCAAAGGTAAGTGAGCAATAGAGTAAGACCGCTAAGCTAAGAGGTTTGATACGCATAAATCCATTCCCTATGAAGTCCTGAATCTAAACCTACCATCAATATTAATTAAGAATGTAAAAGCTGAGTCAATAGTTAAAAATCTGTCGAAAAGTCAGATTGATACGTTCACCTTTGGTTTTTGCGGTTTTTGGTACACAGTGTTTCCAGTGATGTTGGAGCTCGCCAGCCATAACCAATAAGGAGCCGTGAGAAAGCTCATATTCAATCTCAGTTTTACAATGTAAATTTCTGAGCAAAAATCGACGTGTTTCACCTAAATTCAAAGAGGCGATAACCGGGTTTCTACCTAGCTCTGGTTCATTGTCTTGGTGCCAGCCCATCGAATCTTGGCCGTGTCGGTATAGGTTGGCAAGTACAGAGTTGAAGGCTACATCCGCAATCGTCTCACAGCGCACTTTGAGCTGAGTTAACTCAGGAGTCCAAGGGTGAGGCTGCATGGTCAAGCCAGAGTAAGTATATGCTGCATCACCATGCCACGCTTGTAAACGAGGTTGAAGTACTGACTTGCCGAACATGGTAATGCGCTCTTGATGCCATGGCAGTGTTTTCAGAAGTTGGTCAAAGTAGTGCTCCGCTTCTAGATGGCTAAGAAAATAAGGATCGTAATAGAGTTTCCCCCTTTCTACTTCTTGCCACTGAGTACCGTCAAATAAATCGCCTTGTTGATGCATCATCTCATACCTAAAACATAAAAAATTTTAATCACTGTTACCTTTCCGATTGGGATTGGTTATTCTTGTAATAATAAGAATTTTAACAATAAATAAAAATCTCGTAACGATATACGAGTTGTGGGGAGAAAATGCGTTATTTACCCAGAAAGCGATGCTATTTTGCATTGTTCTTCCTCTGTTTTTTCGCTTTATGCGTTGGGGTTATTGAGCTGTTGCATCGAAATCAGCAAGAGCTTCACCAAGAGCGAGTTCAAGTTGAGGCCAAAGAACAACTTTCCACCCTCCGTTCCAATTTGGAAGCGGTACTTATGGCGGATATCTATAAAGCCAGTACCTTGGCGACACTCATTACTTTACTGCCTAAAAACCAAGAAGACGAATTGAACATTGCGGCTCACCGCATTCTGAACAAAAGCAAACATATTACGATCATTGGCATCGCGAAGAATGATGTTATCAGTCATATATTTCCCCGCCAAGGTAATGAGCGTTTAATTGGCCTCGATTACCGAACGGTGCCACAGCAGTGGGTGCAGGTGCAAAAAGCCAAGGATATACAAGAAATATTTATAGCAGGGCCTGTCAACTTGATTCAAGGCGGCAAAGGCTTGATCGTGCGGGTTCCGGTTTTTCTTGATCCACCGTTGAACCAAGATTATTGGGGTGTGATCAGTGCGGTGATTAATTTTGATGCTCTGATGCGAGAAACTGGCGTGATCGATTTCTCTTATCGCTATCCTTTGATGATTCGTGGTTACGACAGTGGCGGTGCTTTTGGTGACGTTTTCTTTGGCGCACTGAGTGAAACCAAAACGCCATACGCGAAAGAAATGGTTCATTTTCCTTATGGTGGGTGGAGTATGGTGGTTTTCTCCGGAGACAAACTCGACCGTCAAATTCCTTGGCATCAGCTTTATTTAGCAAGGCTCATCGGTTATCCCATTGTTTTTGCACTGAGCCTCGCGCTTATTGCGATTTATCGCTTGTACACCATTGCGGATGATAGAGCACTGCATGATGAACTGACGCACTTACCAAACCGTCGCTATTTTATGAAGTTTTACAAGCAGCAGTTTGAAATAGCGAAACGTTACAAAAAGCGTTACAGCTTCGCCTTAATCAATATAGATCTGGATAGGTTTAAACATATTAACGATACCTATGGTCATGACGCAGGCGACAAGGTCTTAGTCGCTACGGCTGAAAGAGTGAGAAGCTCTCTGCGTAAATCAGATATAGTGGCCCGAATGGGAGGGGATGAGTTTTTAGTTGTCGTTCATAACCCTGGGACGGAAGAAAATGTTCAGTCTCTGCTACAAAAGCTCAGGTTAGCTTTATGTTCGACGCCCGTGATTTACGATGAAGCGCTCATCTACCTGAGAACCAGCATTGGGTACGCGATATTTGATCCGGACATGTCATCTCCAGAGCAAATGATGAAAATAGCCGATGAGAGAATGTATCAACAAAAACATGGCGGATGAACCTGAGCCCAGTTTCAATCAGGGCTTTGGAGCAGTGGTAAGGTTAAGAATCCGAAATCTCACCATCATTTGGGTATAAGAATATATGACTTTACATGTTAATAGACTCTTTGCTGAGAGAGTCATTATTAGCAGTGCATGAAGTGGCATATTTGCATGTTATTGCATTTTGCAAATGCAGTTTGCGAAATTTATGGTCAATAAAGCAACGATATGCATCTGGATCTATTAAAAAACGGCCTTTTTAAAGTTGGCACGCATCGTGCTTTATCTAGAGTGACCCTTATTAAGCCGAGGGTCACCTAGCCAACTGACGTTGTTAGTGAATACACATTGTTCACAAGTATATACCGCCAATCACGATTATTGTGATTGGCGTTTTTTCTTTCTAGAGACCAATAATATTCACGTCGTCACCTGTCTCATCGGCTTCTCCGCACTTACTGTAACAACTAGGCTGCCTTGGACAAACGGCCCCTCTTGAGCAGATTAGCCTAGCTTGGGTTTGAATACCTCGTTCTATCCAATTGATGTTTAATATCTTAGCGATGGTTGTTAAGTCTTTTTTGATGTGGGGAGGAATGATACTACTTCCGCCGGAAGCGACACAAAGTGACTTCAGCTCTTCCGCAATAGAAACCGCATCACCACCTTGTGCAGAAATCGCAGGGTTTAAATCTATCCCCGCGCACAACACTCGGTTGTTCCCCGCAGGGTCAAATACGTTGACTGATTCACAACAGTAAATACGTGGCTCGTCGCCCACATTCAAAATCGAAATTTGCGCTGAACTGGTATCCAAAGGTTGGGCTAGACGTCTAAATACGGCCCAGTGTTGGCAAGGATCGTTCACTTTGCGCATATTGCCCCAAGGAAGCGGGATGCCATTTCCACGATATACCGCTTTCAACTTGCCCGGACCATAGGCATCAAAGTAGTGCCAATGAGGGTACGGAGAAACCACGGTCATACGACGCATCGCAACGGAAGGAGAAACGCCGGCCTTTTTGTGAACATCAATTTCGTAACCGGAACGATCAAGCAACTGACGAAATGGTACTTTGGGGCAAAGCAAGGCACCAGCAAAAAAGCTGGACTCAAAATCGCGCCAAGCTTGTAGGATATCTTGCGAGTTGAGCTCAGAGTTGGAAACTGGGCTGTCCATTTGCTCCCAGTTGTTTTGATGCCCAATAGATAAAACGTTATTCATTGCATCACTGCTATGGAGCACGCGATGGCCGATGTATACCGCCAAGTCATATTTCAATCGGGTTGGGTAGTCACGCATTCGTTTATTGAGATAAATGGTGCCAGGTGGCTCCATGAAAGACGTAATCAACTGTTTGGCGCTGACGCCCAGTTCATCAATCACATCCTGTGGTGCTCGGTCTACCCAGCGAATATCCAATCCCATGCTTTTCGCAATATCTATCAGATCTTCTACCGATAGATTCAGGCGTTTCAAGCCGACCTCTTCGGCTGCGCGTTCTAAATCAGGAAAATGGTTTTGATGGTTCTCTTGGTGCGCACGGATTAGCAAGTGGGCGAATTGACGTCCAGTAATACCCGTTTGAGACAACATCTCTGGAATCGCGATTTGGAGAATATCATTGGAGAACAAAAAGCTCGGCTCCAATGCCATACCGTTGATACCGCCACGATTCCCTTTGTTGGGTGTAATGGCTTCTAATTCCGGTTCATCATCTAAAAACCACGCAGGATCTTTTTGAAAAACTTCCGCGATTACTTCGAGCATATCAATACTCGGGACGCGTTTTCCGCGCTCTATCATCGAAAGGTAAGATACCGACGGTGCGTACTCAGGATTGATCCTTACACAGCGTGCAGATAAATCCTCCATAGTTAAATGGTTGTTTTTTCTTAGGTTTCTAATTTTTGTACCTAGAAAATGGGACTGACGAATAAGGCTTTTTGACACAGACATTTTGTAAAATTCACATTGTAAAATTTTTGTTGTGAAATTGTAGTCAATATTTCGCTAGTCTACATAATAAGCAGGCAAGGAAATTAACCATCAACTTCACAGAATTGCCTGAAACTTAAACGAAGGAATTAAGTTTTTACTCTAGGACGAGTTTTTTAAGTGCGAGGATATGACGATGAATATGCTGAACTTCGATAAAAAAGAGATGCAACAACAACAACGCCCATTTATCGCTGAAGCTGTATTTGCCGTCGAAGCGGTAAGTGCTGAGCAGCAGAGCGAGAAGCAAGTAAAAGCGAAGCAACTACTAGACCGCATGTTCCCATTGGAGAACGGGTCGCACCAAAATGTATCAAGTTACGTAATTGATTACCGCCATGTATTGGCTTACTTCAAAGACGGCACACACAGCGGCCTGAAAAGCCCAAAACACTTTGTGGCGTATACGGGTGAGAAAGAAGATCCAAAATCGATCTTGTTTAAAGACGATTCAGGTAACCACGTAGAAGTGCTATTTGGCTGTCATAAAGGCACCGGTTGTGTGGAGTTGATGGATATTGATGACATTCAACTGGAAACACGCACTACGTTTAATCCTGAACTGACGGGGAATGCGCCGACGGCGATGCGCCACTGGATCAGCTTAATCAAAGGCGACAAAAAAGGTAAGCCGATGGCATGTAGTGAAGATAAAGAATACACTGCGAAAAACGGTGACGACTATATTCTAAGCTACTGCTACAGTGTCGATTAAGATGTGAAGCGCCAGATAAATAGACCCCGCACTCAATAGTGCGGGGTTTTTATTCTATTTCGAAAAAGTCGGTCCTATTAACCAAGCTTACATAACAAGTTGATTTAAATGGGCATTACGCGGTTACGACCGAGTTGTTTTGCCTCATAAAGTTGCTTATCGGCTTTATTGACCAGAGCTTCAGGTGTATCACCCACCTCATATTCTGCTACCCCAAAAGAAGCGGTAATGCTGTGAACTTGTGTACCAGAACGCTTATCTCTGATGCGCAGTTTTTCTATCATGCGGCGTAGGGTGTCTGCATATTGGCGAGCAATTCGCAGAGACTTATTGGGCACAATTAAAGCGAACTCTTCACCACCAAAACGATACGCGCATATTCCATCTCGACAGCTTTGTTGTAGTCGACGGGCAATGGCTTTTAGCACCGTATCGCCGAAAAGATGGCCGTAATTGTCGTTAAATGACTTGAAATGGTCGATATCAAGCATGATCAAGGTCATTGCTTGATTTGATGCGATAAGCGAAGACAGATCTTTATCAAAAGCTCGACGGTTGTAAAGGTTGGATAGACCATCAAATAATGCGTCTTGCTGTACTTCAGCCAGCTGATTTTTGAGGCGAGAAATTTCTTCACTCGCATTAGTTAATTGGCTATTCAAAAACTTTGTCGAGTGACGAATTTCGTGTGACTCTGCGACAAGTTGACGAATCACCACCATCACTTCTTCAATACTTAAGCTGTTGTCTTCAACTTTTTCTAGCTTATTAAAACTTTTGTCTACCATTTCAGAAAAGGAAGAAGTATCTGAAAGTGTATCGCTCATCGAGCTGGACACTTCATGCAGCAGAACTTCTACATTGGTTCTAAGATCTTCAAGGCTAGTTTCTGCTTTACTGGCAACATAGTTGTTATAAAGCTGTTTATTGGTTGCAGGCGGGCAGATACCGTAGTTTTCTAACACCGTATCTAACTCAAAGTTGAGTTCAGGAATGGTCTTGTCAACGTAGGTATACCAAAGCGCATAGTTGGCTGGCGTGGCAGCAACATGATTTTTGATCATTAGTGGGACCGCTTTTTTCAAATTAGCGGTCGATTTTTTAAACTCGTCGGTCATTTCTGCGATGGTACTAGCAAAATGGAATTGGACTTAGATTAACGGATATTAACCAATATCGCTTTAATTTTTATCATTTTTGCATGGTTTATATAAAAAATGAGTGATTAAGACCGTTATCAATATCGCCAAATTTTAATTTTATAAAATCTTAGTATGAAACATGCGCAAACGATGTTTTGGTGTTAAGGGCTCTAAGATGACCAGCCAATTGGTTTAGTGAGATTGTCAGTAACCTAATGATCGTAAAGCTCTATTGCCCGTACAACAACGAGTGGAATAAAAGACTTAGCGCTTAGGCTATTTGCAACAAGAACGCGGGACTCCGAGTTTACAAAAACGAGTTTACAAAAAGAGGGTGCGACTTGGATAAGAAAATAGGACTGTATTGGTTCACTAATGACCTGCGTTTGCATGACAACCCGCTGTTGATAGACGCTTGTGCAGAAATGGATGAGTTAATTTGTTTATATTGTCGCCCCTCGGTGACACCTTACTTGCAGCACTTTGCGCAGGAGACCTCTTTAGGGTGTGCGAAATTGCAGTTTCTCGAGGCATCGCTTAATGAACTTAATCAATCTTTAGCTAAATTGGGGCAACGATTATGGACGGTTGAACTGACGCCCTATCAAGCGATCAAATATGCCATCAGTCATTTCGGTATCACTCATATTTATGCTGATGCGTTTGCTGGTTCGGATGAGCAACAGGCACTAGAGCTTGCAATTAAAGGCACTCCCCATGTGAACATCAAACAGCAAGCGATCCGCACTTTGTTGCGCGAAGAACAGTTGCCATTTGAATTAAGGCAACTGCCTGCGACCTTCACGAAATTTAGAAAGCAGGTCGAAGGTTTAGACCTCTCTCAACCTTACGAGAGCGTTCATGCTTTACCGCCAGTACCTTCAGGTATGAATTTTCCTACCGCCACGACATATTACTTTGACACCAAACCAGCATTTGATGGCGGAGAACTGAGTGGTCTTGTACATTGTCGACGCTATTTTGCTTCAAGTTTAGCGAGCGAATATAAACAGACGCGCAATGGGCTTGATGGGGTGGAGTATTCAACTAAATTTTCACCTTGGTTAGCTCATGGTTGCGTCTCTCCTACAATCATTTATGCCATGCTCAAACAATATGAGCGGAAGAACGGAGCAAATGATTCAACCTATTGGATCTATTTCGAGTTGTTGTGGCGGGAATACTTTTATTGGTACGCGAGAAAGTATCAACAGAAGTTGTTTCGATTTGGCGGTATCGCCAACCAGCCACCACTGACCAGTTTTTATGCGCAACGCTTTAAGCAGTGGAAGAAAGGCGAGACACCTTTTCCAATAGTTAACGCATGTATACATCAGCTTAATAAAACGGGTTATATGTCTAACCGAGGGCGCCAACTGGTCGCGAGCTGTCTGGTTCATGAACTCGGACTCGACTGGCGCTACGGTGCTGCTTATTTTGAAACTCAGTTGATTGATTACGATGTCGGCTCTAATTGGGGCAACTGGCAGTATTTGGCTGGTGTTGGCGCTGACCCACATGGCTCACGTCAGTTTAATCTAGAAAAGCAGACACAAACTTATGATCCAGATTTTTCATTTATCGACAAATGGCAGGGGAGATGCGTGGGCGTACATCTTGATAGTGTCGATATGGTGGATTGGCCGATTGCGCCAAAAAAAGAGAGCGGGAGATAACCAATGCATTACGAGACGGTTCGGCTCATTCTTGGTGACCAACTTAATAGCGAGCATTCGTGGTTTCAACGTGTAGACGACTCGGTGCTTTACCTTGTCGCTGAGTTAAAACAAGAAAATACTTACGTTACGCATCACATTCAAAAGGTGTGTGCTTTTTTCTCTGCGATGGTGAATTTTGCTAACGAGCTGCAGGAAGAAGGGCATCAAGTTTTACACCTCACGTTGGATGACACACAATCTTTCGAGGATCTTGCGCAAGTCTTACAACACTACGTGAGTGAAGTTGGTGCAAGTAAGTTTGAATATCAACGTCCCGACGAATACCGTTTACTAGAGCAGTTAGCCAAACTAAAGCTTGATGGGGTCGTGATGCGCAGCGTCGATTCGGAACACTTTTTGTTACCGTTTGAGGAAATAGAATCGCAGTTTCCTCAAGGTAAACACATCATGATGGAGCACTTTTACCGCCGGATGCGTAAGCGTTTCAACATTTTGATGCAAGACGGTAAGCCTATTGGTGGAAAGTGGAACTACGACGCCAATAACCGAAATAAACTTAAAGCAAAAGACATTGAACAGCTGCCAAAGCCATTAATGTTTAGTCATGACGTCAGTGATATTGTCGAGCGCTTAGGTCGGCACAACATTCAAACCATAGGTAAATTAAATGGTGATTTACTTTGGCCAGTAAGTCGCTCTCAAAGCATGTCTTTACTCGCGCATTTTTGTCAGGTCTGTTTGCCACTGTTTGGTCGTTTTCAAGACGCCATGACAGGTCAGCACGAGGCTAAATGGAGCTTGTATCATAGCCGGATTTCGTTCTCGCTGAACAGTAAGCTGCTGAATCCGCGAGAGGTGATTGACGCTTCACTTAAGGCATTTCATGCCAATGCCGACATAGACATTTCTCAAGTAGAAGGTTTTATTCGTCAGATCTTGGGATGGCGAGAGTACATCAGAGGCGTTTATTGGGCGAACATGCCTCATTACCCGAAAAAGAATGAACTGGAAGCGAGTAGAAAGCTGCCAGACTTCTTCTGGAACGGCGAAACCAAAATGGCCTGTATGCGCAACGCGATTGGTCAGTCTCTCGATTATGCCTACGCACACCACATCCAACGTTTGATGGTCACTGGTAACTTTTGTTTGCTAACCGAGATAGATCCAGACCAAGTGGATGAGTGGTATCTCGGTATCTATGTTGATGCGATTGAATGGGTAGAAATGCCCAATACACGTGGCATGGCATTGTTTGCGGATGACGGCATTGTTGGCACCAAACCTTACGCGGCGAGTGGTTCTTACATCAACAAAATGAGCGACTACTGTAAGGGTTGCCATTACGACAATAAGGCGAGGAGCGGGGAAGGATCGTGTCCGTTTAACAGCTTGTATTGGCGCTTTATGAACAAACACGACAAACGCTTAGCAACGAATCCACGTATAGGGATGATTTTCCGATCTTGGGACAATATGGAAGAGCAGCAACGCCAAGCGATATTAGATACCGCAGAGCACTATATGGAAAACTTGGAGAGCTTGTAATGGACATACTGATCGTTGGTGGAAATGGCGGCATTGGATTGGCGATGGTTCAACAAGCGCTAGTTCGCTTTCCCCAAGCTCGCGTGCATGCCACTTATCGTAATCACCAACCAGATTGGCAACACCCAAATGTATTTTGGCATCAAGTGGATGTATCGCAGGACGAGCAGGTGAAAGCACTCAGTGAGCAAATTGAACATGTTGATTGGTTGGTGAACTGCGTTGGTATGTTGCACACCCAAGATAAAGGTCCTGAGAAGAATCTTAGCTCGCTCGACGCAGACTTTTTTCAGCAAACCATCATGGTTAATACTTTGCCGAGTTTACTGTTGGCGAAATACTTCACGCCCAAGTTAAAACGCAGTGCCAACCCTAAGTTTGCGACCATTTCGGCCAAAGTTGGCAGTATTAGTGATAATCACTTAGGCGGTTGGTACAGCTATCGTGCATCGAAAGCCGCGTTAAATATGTTCCTCAAAACCATGTCGATTGAATGGCGGAGAATGGTCAAACACGGGACTGTACTCGCTCTTCACCCAGGCACAACAGATACGGCTTTGTCGGCACCTTTTCAAGCGAATGTACCTGAAGGAAAGCTGTTTAGCCCAGAGCGTGTCGCGCGAGACTTATGGGGATTGATTGACAAAGCAACCCCGCAGGATAGTGGGGCATTTTGGGCTTATGATGGTGCCTTGTTACCTTGGTGAAGCGCAGCTTGGTCTGGGCCACGTTACCTTGGAAAATAAGGCTAGCAGTGCGGCATAAAGTTTTTGTGGTTCTAACTTTTGACTGATTTGTTTCTTCGGCAGCGCTCAGAACAGTAAACGACTTCGTCCCAATTTCTTGCCCATTTCTTTCTCCAAGAAAATGGGCGATGGCAAACAGAGCAGATTTTGGTTGGTAATTGTGTTTTAAAACCTTTCATCTGGTCCTCCCCATTCGCCATCGTATGCCCTTGAAGTTGAATGAATACGAACTATTTATCAAAGAGATACAGATACTCTTCATACCCCTGCGTTTTCATTTCACTTACAGGTACAAATTTCATTGCCGCAGAGTTCATGCAGTAGCGTAATCCTGTTGGCTTCGGACCGTCTTTAAACACATGACCAAGGTGAGAATCGCCAAACTTACTGCGAACTTCCGTTCTTGGATAAATCAGCTTGTAATCGGTTTTTTCAACGATGTAACCTGGGTTGATTGGCTTAGTGAAACTTGGCCAACCCGTCCCTGATTTGTATTTATCGGTAGAAGAAAACAACGGCTCACCAGTTACGATATCAACGTAAATCCCCGCTTCTTTGTTGTCCCAATATTCGTTGTCGAACGGACGCTCGGTGCCTTCTTCTTGCGTTACGTAGTATTGCAACTCTGTTAAGTTTGATTTGATCTCGGACTTAGCAGGCTTACTGTACGCTTTCACTTTCGATAGCAACTTTTTTTCTTCGATCAACTGACGAAGCGTTTTTGGGGTCTCTTTACGATCATCACCAAATACTTCATCCAAGTATTTATCTCGACCAGACGCATAGCGGTAATACTTATACTTTAAGCTGCTCTTTTTGTAATAGTCTTGGTGATACTCTTCTGCAGGATAAAACTTCTCAAACTCGATCAGTTCTGTTTTCAACGGTTTGGGATAGATCATCGCCTTGTCGATTTCCATTATAAACTGTTCTGCGATCTGCTTTTGTTCCGCGTTATGATAGAAAATAGCAGGGCGATACTGTGGGCCACGGTCGACAAAAGAGCCTTTATCGTCAGTAGGATCGATATGACGGAAAAAGTAGTCCAACACTTGCTCGTAACTAACCACTTTAGGATCGTACTTAACTTCGATCACTTCTATGTGACCTGATTTACCTGATGAAACTTGGCGATAAGTTGGGTTTTCAACATGACCACCAGAATAGCCTGATACGACATCGACTACGCCAGTCAACTGTTCCAAATCCGATTCTGTACACCAGAAACAGCCGCCAGCCAGTGTCGCGATTTCTGCATTCTCTGAAGCCTTCATCTTATCCATCGTATCGGCGGTGCCTGCTTTACTCAAAAGTAGGAACAAGACAGGAAGTGCGAAAGAGAATCCGACCAATAACTTAGATATATTCTTCATAGCTACCTCAACGTTGTTTTCCGTAGAAAGTGTGACTGAAATAAAAAGTGTTACGTATAGAGAAAGGCAACCGAGCGAAAAAATTACAGCAATGTTGAAAATTCCGTTGCCCTTTTATGCGAGAAAGCTAAAGTATCGACACGAAATACACCGCTTGATAGGGCAACGATGTCTTCAACGAGCGATGCTAAATGAGGTAAATCATGCAAGCAGAAGTTAAATGGGTAGAAGATTTTAAATTCCTTGGGCAATCTCAGTCGGGTCACTCCGTAGTGATGGATGGCAATGGCGGTGCAACGGCACCAAGCCCAATGGAAATGGTACTAATGGCCGCTGGTGGCTGTAGCTCTGTCGATGTTGTCGACGGTTTGAAAACGGCAGGCCAAAAGGTCTTGTCAGTTAATGCCAAGCTAACCACAGAGCGTCGTGAAACCGCACCACGTATCTTTACGCAAGTGAATATCCACTTTGAAGTTTCAGGTGACGAGCTTGACCCAGAAGTCGTAGCAAAAGTGGCGGCTGACTCGCTAGAAAAATACTGCTCGGTTTGCTTAATGCTAGGTGAAGGTGTTGAGATGACCCACAGCTGGGAAATCGTGTAAGTCGACAGACTCCACAAAATATAAAAACAGGAAAGAGAAAAGTGCAGGCTTTTCTCTTTTTTTATTCCGCAATTCACGTACCGTGTGATTAATCTGAAAGTAGTAATCGCAGGTTTTAGGAGTCTCCCAGTGACAGAACTCGAAAAAATGATGTCTGGTCAAATCTTTGATGGCATGGACAAAGAAATTGACGCCATTAGAAGTCATGCTCTTCAAGCACTTAGAGCGCTCAATAACAATACCGACGAAAGTCAGCGCGACGAATTACAAAAACAGCTGTTTGGCAAAGCGGGTCTTTGCATTGTTCAAGCCCCTTTCCATTGCGAGTTCGGTAAAACCATCGAAATAGGCGAAGAAACCTTTATCAACATGAATGTGGTCATGCTTGATGGCGCTAAAATTACCATCGGGAACCACGTGCTAATCGGTCCAAGCGTGCAATTGTATACGGCTTCTCATTCTGTTGATTACCGAAGTCGCCGACGTTGGGAGACGTTTTGTAAACCTATCACGATTGAAGATGATGTGTGGATTGGTGGTAACTCCGTCATTAACCAAGGTGTAACGATTGGTGCTCGCTCGGTGATTGCGGCGAACTCGGTCGTCAACCATGATGTGCCGCCAGATTGTCTATACGGAGGCACACCTGCTAAGTTGATTCGTCGTCTCAACGAAGAAGAGTAAGAATCGATAGTGATGGTATGATGACTCGCTTTACAGGCATAAGAGAATCATGCCATCAGAAAGGGGTAATTCGCCAAGGAGTCTAAGATGTCGAACAAGACAGAAGTCCTCATGTGCCCTACATGTGGGGTAGAAACGCATCATGTAGTGGTGTTAGTCAGAAAGAAAAGTGGCTTTGAAGGCGATAAAAATCGCAACAAGAAAGAGTTCATCGCTGGATTTCTCAAAAGTGTAGTGTTCGGCGCCTTCCTTGCTTCTATGGATGAATTTGAACGTCACTTGATCTGCGAAAACTGTGGTCATAAAACCATTCAACAGTAACTGATAGTCCTTCTTTCTCTGCATAAGTTCATAAGTGCGGTTTGAAGCACTGGTTATTCAAATCGTATTATCCTCTTTTAGTGCTTTTGCTCTTCTTATGTTCCTCTCTCAAAAATGAGTCACATTAGTACGCATTTTAACCGCTTGGATACAGGTAACTCACTGCTATGTATAATAAATTTTGGTGGGAAATACGTGTTTCAGCTCGATGTTTAACCTCTGTTCTATCGACACGTTTTGAGTCAGTAAACACTTAAATTTCGTTTACTTTATGTTGTACGTAGTGCAATTGTGTGAAATTGGTCACATTAATGTTTAATTTATAAAAAAATAATTAATGAATAGTAATTCACAAATATGCTGACCGTGTGTGCTATTTAGTTTTGACTTATCTTTTTAGTATTCACTTGGTGAATGTTTTGTTGTTTTTAGATTGACTGAAGGTTTGACTTTCTATTCAAACTTGTGAAAGGTTGAATCGATATATTAGAAAACATGAATTTGATCTTGTTTCTATCTTTTGTTTTAAATGCGAAATTCATTATTAACAACGGATGGTTTTGATGATTTCTCTTATGTGTATCCCTCCAATTTTAGAAATTGAAAATTAAACTTTTTCAATAAAATAACGACTAAAATTAAACAGAATGATGTTCTTATATTTTTTATTGTATTTTAACTTATACATTTTTACTCATTCATTTTAACTGTTTTTGTTGATTTTAAGTTGTTGATAATAATTGTCTTTTGACTTTTGTTTTAATGGCGTTGCTTTGCTGCTTCTTTAATGTTGTGGTGAGTGGCTTTATTTATAAAAAGTCATTTTAAAGTACGTTTTTAAGCAAAGTGGAACGCGACAATACTCAGATAAATAGTATTAAAAAATTAAATAAGGATTTAACCATAAGAGTAATTTTATGGTTGATAGGTTTATTGAGGTTGATTATCTGAATTTTTATGGAATTTCATCCCAATAATCTGTTTGTCTTTAAGTTTATTCTAATAAACTTAATTCTCATGGAAGTTTCAAAACATGCAGCACACAACAAAGTGGATGATGACGCCGCTTGCAATGTTGTTGGGTACGCTGTTTTCAGCGCCATCATTCGCGGTGGAAACGAGTGTAATTGATAGCACTAGCACGCCTGAATCTACACAAAATGAAGGAGATGCGTCCTGTATTGTTTGTAAGTTTAGTGGGGCCGTTTACCTATCTTACGATACAAACATTTACGATAAAGACGACTACCGTTCTGTCCGCAATTTCTCGTGGGGAGGCGATCTCGTTTATTCCTTTTCGAGCGACACAAAAGCCTATTTTTCTACGGGTGGCTATCGTGCCCTAGAAGATGAAGTCGGCACCTACGCGACAGATTCGGTGTTGGGCTTGCAATACACGAACCTATATCGCTTTGGAGATACAGGGAAAATCGGCGTTGCGGGTCAGCTCACCATTCCAACTTCAGAAACATCTCGTAAAGATGAATTGCACACCGCGGTTCGTTTAGATGTGCCGATCTCTTTTTCAGCTTGGAGCGTCGATTTTTCGGTTTCGCCAAGACTGAGAAAAAATTTCCACGAATACAAAACCATGGGTGGACGCTCGCTGACTGAGTGGACTTACTCGTTGTTTGCTGTTGCGGAAAAGTCGTGGGAATCGTTCGCAGTGGGGATCACGGCGTTAGGTGGTAACAGCATCAGTTATCAAGGTACGCGCAGAAGCAGTTGGCAGTATGAAGGGGCGTTGTACGGCACATACGAGTTTGATGAAAGCTGGTCATTGCTACTCGCGGCGTCATCAACGGGTTTCTATCAAGATGCAGAGCGAGGCACCTTGGGCAACATCGATTTGTTGGACCAAGAGAAAGCGTCTTACATCGCGACAGTGACTTACTCCTTCTAGGAAAATAACAACAATTAAGGATATCCAAATAATGTTTAAAAAATTGACTCTGGTGTCAGCAATAACGGCCGCACTTGCAGGCTGTGGCGCAGATGATCAGGCGTATGACTATGTCGAAAGAGATGCAAAAGAAGTCGCAGTAAAAGATCTTAAAGACGGTCGTTGGTTTTACGTTCCGACGACTGGTGCCGCGCCACGCTTTGCTCTGAACCAATTCCCATTCTTGCAAGGTTCACCTCGTTACGTTGAGCTTTGTTTTACCAAAGAAGGTCTGGAAGTTCGCAGTTACGATAAAAACTACCCAGACGCGCATCTAAGCAAAGATGCCAATAATTACTGCGGTGAAGAGAAATTTGTCGCAGACGACGACGGCGTTAACTTCGCACAAGTGCTGACGATTCCGGGTGACTTTGCGGCGTATCGCTGTCAAGAAGACGCGCATGGTGATTGCACCAACAAAGAAGAAACCAACGAAGACGCAAGCTTAAACTACAAGAAGAAAACTCACTTCACTCCTCGTCCTGAAGATCTCGAAATTGCAGAATTCAATATGGAAGATCTGTATGGCATTACCGAGGGCATTGATGAAATTGGCACACCACGATTGATCTCGTGGGACTTTGACCCTAAAAACGGTCTTCTCAATTTCGAACTAGAGCGCACGTTCCGTATCGATTTAGATAATATTTCCGACTACATCAACTTTGCAACGAAAGCGAGCTTGGATGAAGCGCTTGTTGATGGCGCGTTTAAATCTCGTTTCTACTACTCGTTAGTGCACGAAAGTGAAGTGGCAACCGAAGGTTACCAACCGATCTTGTACCCAGTGGGTGATGAGAACGACATTGGCTTCTTCACTACGTCGACGAAAAAGCTTAACCCAGTCACGAATAAATACGACCGTGATGTGGTTTACCTCAATCGTTTCAACCCGAATCAAGGTTCTATCAAATACTACTTGAGCGATAACTTCTTTGAAGAGAAGAACAAGTTGTTCTTGGATGCAACGCTGCAATCGATCGACAAGATGAACCAAGCGCTGAATGTATTTGGGGCGGATGCAGGCAAGCCTGAAATCGAGATTGTGAACAAAACCAAAGCGGCTGGTATTCACCCAGGAGATCTGCGTTACAACGTGATTAATCTGATTGACGAGCCTCTAGCGAACGGTCTGCTTGGCTACGGCCCGTCGGTTTCTAACCCGATGACGGGGGAAATCATCAAAGGCCACGTGAACCAATACGCAGGCGTTGCAAGAACGGGTGTACCTTTCTATTGGGATAACTTGGCGCGATTCTACAATCGTAATCAGCTGGACTTAGATGGATTGGATCCACTGCCGACTAATAGTGAAACGGTGAAAACAGAGGTCGAGGATAGAGTTGAAGCCCTCTCGACAATGGCAGCAATGGCGAGCCTGAAATCGGATGAAAACATTTATGTGCCTTTCGTATCAAAAGAAGATATCGTTTCTGGCAAGGCGGCGACAAAGAGCCCAACTCAGCTAATGAAAAACTTCAATGATGATATGGAGTTTGAAAAGGTGGTTGAAGCTGAAGAGAACCGTTTGTCTTTCTGGGCAGAGAACAACGTCTATCCAATTGAAGCGTCGTGGGTTTCTTCAACTAACAAGGCCATGTTGGACAACTTGAAGTTGGACGACGAGCGTTACTTTGAGATCAAACTCGATGACGCAGGTAACGAAGTATCACGTCAGCTTAAGCGCTGGAAATACCTGCCAAAAGAGTTGCAAGTGAAAGTCGCAGATGCGATTACGGTTGCGACTTACAGCAATACGCTCGTTCACGAGCTTGGCCACAACATGGGTCTGCGCCATAACTTTAAAGGCTCAAATGACAAAGCGAACTACTACACGCTAGAGCAAGCGCATCAACTTGGTTTGAACAACATTCCTGCTTACAGTTCGACGATGGACTACGCGCCAAGCATGTTGGATGAAACGCCAACTTGGGGTCTGTACGACATTGCGGCCTTTAAGTTTGGTTATGGTCGTAAAGTCGAGACGATTCAAGATTCTTCAGGCTCAGCTCCCGCGCCTGTTGCGAAACCGGCAGACAGTGCGAGCGATGAAGACAAAGCGGCATACGCTCGTTACCTCGCTGATCAGCAAGCCTACCAACAAAGCTTTGCATACAAGTTTGGCAACAATCCAGACAACACATCGCTGATGGTGTGTTCTGAAGTGAAGGCATTAACGGGGAACGAGAAAGGCAAATCACTCTACAACTGTGACTTCAGCCGATTCGATACCGCCGCGTTGTCTGATGATCCTGAACTGAATGCGAAAACTCGTTATGGCGCACTTTACTACCTAGATAAAGTGAATGAAATTGAGCGTAAGTCTTACGATTTCTGTACCGATGGGAACGTTTCTCTAAACAGCGACTGTAACCGTTTTGACGAAGGTACAAACCTAGAAGAAATTGTTTCTTACGAGTGGCAGAACTATCTCGATAGCTATGAGCGACGCAACTTGGAGTTATATGGGACGACGGGATTATTCTCGTCCGATTATCCTGGTTACTTAGTGCGCCGTTACATGGAAATGAGCGCTATCCGTGACAAGATGGAAGATCTTGAGCGCATCGATAACCTGTACACCAATCTTGGTTACACTTCGTCAACGGATAAGCCGGGTGATTTCTTATTGCGCCTTGCTTCAAACCCTCAATACTGTAGCGAAGACAAAGCCGATAACTCATGGTTCTGTGATTACGCGAATGGGGCGAAAAAATCCGCGGCGTTCTTCCTTGATATCTTGCGCACACCAGAGCATCAATGTGTGATAGAAAATGCGGCAGGCAACCAAAAAGTGATTTCTTTTGGTCAACTGTTAGACAACAACTCACACCAAATTCCGGCTGATTACGATCTTTCAACAGCCAGCTGTTTTGATGATTTGGCAGCACGCTTTATCGAAGATTCAGATGAGGGCTATATAGCTGTTGCGGAAACTGCGAATGGACGCTTCCTAAACTCAATTGGTAGCTTTGACCCGGATTACCCTTGGTCAAATGCGGTGTCTGTGTTGGGTAACTGGCCAGACAAAGCGCTTGCGAGCTATTTCTTAGCACGTCGATTCTCGAACCGTTTTACTGATGAGGTGAGCTTTGCATCGCTGCTTGATATCCCTGGGGTGCAAGCTGAATACGAAGACATCATGGGCAACATCGTGGCAAATGACGCGTTAAATACGCCAGTCAAATTGGTGGGTAAAGACGGTAAGGAATACACCAATCTAAAAGGTGTTACCGTGAACCTACACATCACTGAGCAAATGGAGTCCCTACCACCAATGCCTCGTGGTATTGCAAGATTCCTTGATATTGGTGCAGAAGGTCGCGGACGTGTTGGCGATGTCATCTTGAGAATGGGTGTGAACCAAATGAAGTCTTACGATTATACAGTGAAGACTCGTGGTCAATCTCAGTTTGATACGTTTACGAAGCAGCAAGACCGCTACGGTATCATCGCGGGTGACAAGGTTGAGTTTGTTATCGACGGCGAGAAGTTTGTGGCAACAAAAGCAAACAAGCTGGCTTACGACTACGCAAATCAACTGGTGACGTCCAAAGGTTACGATCTAAAAACGTACCTAGATAGCTATGAGCCTGCAACACTAAACAAGGTTGCAGAGAGCATCGATAGCGCTTGGGGGCCATTCCGAACAGCGATTGTCCCAGCGTTCCACGATCCTGTATTGCTGCTGGATGCACCAATGGTCAACGCAATGAAGCGAACCATTGATGCGGATATCGCGGCAGGTATGCTGTCGTTTAGCCAGTCTTTCATCAACTTTACGACAGCGAATGTGACTTCGGGTGATTTGGTCATCGATGCAACTTCGGGCACATTGAGCTACAAAGGTGGTAAAGCGCACGATGAGCTGAAAGCGTTCGAAGCTTACACTGATGCGATGCTTTTGATTTACAACGATCACGCCGAAGACATGATGTTCGCGGTCGACAATGTGTACGCAGGGTACATGGCGTCTTCAGATGCTGACAAAGAACTTTGGCTGAAAGATCTCAATATGATTCAAGCGTATTTGCGTGGTGATATCGGCGCTGTGGCTGGTGATTACTACAAGATGCTTGATCGCCTACCAACTGCAGTGAGTTTCCAGTAAATAACTCTTAATTCACTCATACAAAGGCCTGCAGCAATGCAGGCCTTTTTCGTCATAGGACTGATGGAATTTAGGAGTGAAAGATGATCTGTCCGTCTTCTGTCATCACAAGTGTCGCTTTGCTTTGTTCGATAAGTTGGGCAGCATAAGAAGGGGTAACGGCCTGCATATCACCTTTAGATCGAAGAGTTAAAGATTCCCACGCTTGATCTCGATATTTCCCTGCTTGGGTGTATTGAATCAGTACTTTCATAGCTTCACGCTCCGGTGTGGTTGACGTGCTACTTAAGTTAACGATCTTAGGTTGGTTGCGCATCTGTTAAAAATGAAACATTAATTTAACCAAATGTGCCTTTCCAAATATCGCGCATTGAGCAGAGCAATTTAGAATCCTTGTGATGGAGGGATGAAAAACACTCAATCTTTCGATTCATACTGCGCAATATAATGTTTGAGAGATTTGGTTTCCGCACTCTGAAACTCTTCATCGTGCATACGCAGTGCTTGGATACGGTCGAGGCGGAACTGGCGGTAGTCATCGCGCAATTCGCACCAGGCGACCAGCGTCCAGACTTTGCCCCAAAAGAACTGGCCTAACGGTTGGATTTTTCTCTCGGTCACCTGTCCGCTTTCATCTTGGTAATCCAAACTGACCTTAAACTGATGATCAATCGCGTGGCGCAGAAGCTGCCCTCGTTTGGCAGTCTCGGATTGGGTATGATAATCGGGCACAATCAGCGGACAATCTTCCACTTGTTGTTTGAGCTTATCGGGCAATACCGAAAGTATTTTGGTGGACGCAGAGTGAGACGCTTCGGCAAGTTCGGCATCCGACCAGGCTCGAACCATCCGCATACCCAGTTCAAGCGCCATCATCTCTTTTTCTGAGAACATCAAAGGCGGCAGATGAGAGCCAGCTTGCAACAGGTAGCCGACACCTGCTTCACCTTGAATAGGAACACCAGAACTGAGCAACGACTGAATATCGCGATAAATCGTACGTTCGCTGACTTCCATCCTTTCTGCGAGCTCTTTCGCTGTCACGGCGTAACGCTTTGCGCGCAAAAGCGTCAGTAGCTCAAACAGTCGTTCTGATTTGCTCATGATGTTCCTTATCTAGACCTACTGGTTGTTAGTGGTAGTGTGGCTGATTACTTCTCTAGCTCACTGCACATTTTTAAGTTGTGATGTTTAAGCTCGAAGCTTTCGCAGTCAATCATTGATAACAGAGGCTGAAATTCAACGGCTTGCTTAATCTGTTTTCCCGCCTGTTTTGCATCGTCCATTGAACGCCAGTAAATGATGTCTGTCCACACATCGTCCGTCGCTTCGTGACTGAGTGAGCGATACAAAAAGCCCGGCAGATTCTTCACAAACGTTTGTGACTGTTTGGCAGCAGCGATCACGTCTTGCTCTGTTGTGCCTGCGGTTAGACGAAATTGCACAGTTTCGATAACGGTTTCCATATTGTGATTCCTTATTGGTTTTGGCGGATTGCCTGTTGAGTTCCAAATAAGGTTACGCGGATGGAATGTCAGAACATGTCAGTAGTGAAATCTCACTCACTTATCATCAATATGGTTATTTTTCTGGGCTGTTGTAACGATCCCAGTAAGGTAAATCTGTGCCGAGTTTTTCGCTGATAAAATCGATAAAGGCTCTTACTTTCAACGGCATGTGCTTGCGCTCAGGGAACACCGCATAAATGGCGTGTTCTGGTAGAGAATACTCTTCCATCACCGGTTTTAGATTTCCTGCGGCAAAGTCTCTTCCTGCAATAAACGTCGGCAGTTGCGCAATGCCCGAACCTCTCAACAGCAACTGGCGAATGGCTTCGCTGTTATTGACGATAAAGTTTCCTTTTGGAAGCACCTTGTATTCGCTGCCATTGTTGATGAACATCCATTCGACGCCGCCACGGAAATAGGAATAACGCAGGCAGTTGTGACTGACTAAATCACTTGGTTTTTGTGGTGTTCCAAACTCCGCTAAGTAATCTGGCGAGGCACAAAGCACACTTTTACAAGGGGCGAGACGTTTTGCGATTAGATTGGAAGAGGTGAGTTCACCAATACGGATCCCCAAATCAAAACCGTCTTTAACCAAATCGACCATTTTGTCTTCGAGGTTTAAATCCACTTCAATTTTCGGGTAACGAGCGAGAAACTCGCTGATCAAAGGCGCGATATGCAGCACACCGAAAGACATCGGCACGGTAATTTTGAGCCGACCTTGTGGAGAGCCTTGCAGTTCCGATACCGCGTCCACGCCTTGCTGGGCCAGATTGAGCGCTTGAGAAGCGTACTCAAAATAGCGTTCTCCCGCTTCGGTCAGGCTCAGCTTACGCGTGGTTCGGTTAAGGAGACGAATACCCAAATCGTCTTCTAGTTGGTTGATGCGTTTGCTTATCGCCGATTTCGTCAGATTCAGCTGTTTGGCCGCAAGGGAAAAGCTGCCGCATTCGACAACAGCAACAAAAACGGGCAGGGAGGCAATCGCGTTCACATCAATCTCCTATCATCGTGAAGCATTTATTGTTGAGCACAAGGATACAATTAATTTCCAATTATAGAGATTATCTTCAAGAAGAAAACAATCTAGACTATGCATCAGTATTACGACCTTGATTTTGGGAAGAAGAAAATGAAGTACGATTGGATCCTGTTTGACGCTGACGAAACCTTATTCCACTTTGATGCTTTCAAAGGTTTGCAGCTTATGTTTTCTCGCAAAGGCGTAGATTTTACTGAACAAGATTTTGCTCATTACCAAACCGTAAACAAACCGCTTTGGGTGGATTACCAAGACGGCAAAGTAACGGCAGATGAGCTAAAACATAACCGCTTTACCGAGTGGGCTGAGAAGTTGAATACCACAACAGCAGATCTCAATAGCGCATTTTTAGAAGCAATGGCCGATATTTGCAGTTTGTTGCCAGGTGCAAAAGAGCTGATGGAAGCGCTGCAAGGCAAAGCTAAAATGGGCATCATCACCAACGGTTTTACAGAGTTGCAAGCAATTCGCCTTGAGCGCACAGGGATGACTGAGTACTTCGATAAAGTGGTGATCTCTGAACAAGTGGGCGTCGCAAAACCGGACTTAGGCATTTTTGAATACGCGATGCAGCAAATGGGCAACCCATGCAAAACGCGTGTACTGATGGTGGGTGACAACCTGCATTCCGATATTCTTGGTGGCAATAACTTTGGTATTGAAACTTGCTGGTTAAATACCACAGGCGCAAGTGTCGATGAGCGTATCGCACCAAATTACACCGTTGAGTCTTTGAGTGAACTAAAGAATATTTTGGTGGCGTAACCGAATCGGGTATTATTCCGCAGTAACCCTCAGAAAAATCAAGGAATAACCATGCCAGACATCAAACAGCTAGACAGCAAAGTCGTTTACCAGAATAAGTGGATGACGGTGCGTGAGGACAAAATTTTACGTCCGAGCGGCGCAGAGGGCATCTATGGTGTGGTCGACAAACCTGATTGTGCTGCGATTCTGGCTATCGATAATGGGATGATTCACTTGGTTCAGCAGTACCGTTACACCGTAGGTCAACGTTGTTGGGAGATCCCACAAGGGGCGTGGGAATCAAACCCAGATGCGGATCACCTTGAGCTTGCCAAAGGCGAGCTGCGTGAAGAAACGGGCATGCAGGCGAGCGCAATGGCGTATGTCGGCGCGCAGTTTATCGCATACGGCTTTTTGAATCAGACATGTCACGTCTACTTCGCCAGTGATTTAACGGACGTGGGCAATCAACTCGACAGTGAAGAAGAGGATTTGATCACTCGCGCTTTTTCTGTTGAGGAGTTCGAACAGATGATGATCGACGGCACGATCAAAGATTGTGTCACCATCGCCGCTTATGGTTTGGCGAAGCTGAAGAAATTCATTTAGTTATCCATGACGATTTTTTAATGAAAACAGCGGCCTAGTGCCGCTGTTTTTAGTTTGGGTGAGTTCGTTGAGCCATCGCTTACTCGTCGATTTTCTTACCTAAGATTTCCACTTGCGCTTTTTTGGTCACCCCCGCGACTTGCAGCGCTGTGCTGCCAACCGATTCATAGTTCAACTCGATCTTGTCTAATTTCGCGTTATCTTTTGTTGGTAGGCTTAAGCTTCTTGATGACATGCCTTTAGTCAGAACACCTAAACTGTCGAACGTCTTTTCCTGACCATCTTTCATGATTACTTTAACGCTTTTCAGATCGACCGTACCTTGCGTACATTTGATTTTTATGTGGCTGAAACGAGCGTTAGCAAATGGGGACAGTGGATTGACTGTGTCGGTTTCCGATTTAAAACTGACGGTTTTATCTGCAATCTTGTCCCAATCGTTGTCTCCTGCAACCGATTGGAAAGAGGCTACAGCCGCTAAAAGACAGAGCGCGATGGTGTTGAACAGTTTCATAGCTTTTCCTTACCTTAGGTTTAAATATTCTGTTTAATCAGTTTGATGACGTGTGTGACTTCGTCTTGAGTTAAAGCCCCTTCTTTCACGAATAAAATTTCGCCTTGTTTATTTTGTACGATAATCGCAGAACTTTCTTGCTGCAGATCCCAAGTCGTTGCTAATACGCCATTTTTGTCCAACACCATGGAAGACCAAGAGAATGTCTTTTTGCTGTCCTCTGCCGACGATTTTACAAATGTACCGGTTCCCCATATGGCGTCTTCTTGGTTGATCACGGTTGTGGTCTGATACTGATCTTCAGGAAAGTGAGCGGCAGTGATTGCTGACATCAGCGGCGCGTTCATCTCTTTGGCTTTACTACGACCTGCAATGGCTTGTATCACACGGACTTTGCCTAACATCTGCTGAGTTGCCCAAGGTTTATAAGCCACATCGTCTCCTTGCAGCGTCATTTCGCCATAGGTATCAATGCTGACGGAAGGGGTGGTTTGACCGACAGAAAGGCTATGAGAGAAGGCGAGTGTCGGGGCGAGAGCGAGTAAGAATGACAGAACAGATGGCGTTTTCATTGGGGGTTCCTGTAACGAAGTGAGGTTAGAGCAAATTAAATTAAGGGGCAAATACGATGCCCCTTATCGGATGTGGCGATTAGTTAGAAAGTACAACGCGCGCATTTAGCGGTTGCAGCGGACGATTGTTTTGTCCCATGACTTCCATCAGTTTCGCGGCTTGATCTTTGGATAAGGTTTGAGTGTCTTTAAGCACAAACCAGCGCACACCTTCTGAACATGGTGGTGTGGTTAAAGAGCCGTTAAATCGATAGTAGTTTGCAGTTTTTGGCAGTAAGTCGTTAATCTCAAACGTATCTTTTAAGAACGTGGTTTGATTCTCTTGTGGGATTGCGTTGATCAGTTTAGACAGCGCTGCGTTTTGATCGCCAGCATCAAACATCACCGAAATTACCGCCAACTCGCCGTCTGCGTTGGCGTGTACAAAGTGCGCTTCAAGTGGATATTGGCGGCCTTTGATTTGGTTTTCTGATGGTGTGTGGAAATGGAACTGTTGCAGCTCGAACGTTTCGCCATCGATGGTGAAGCTGTTACGTCCGTTCACTTGCGCTTGCAGCGTATGACCATTATTGGTTAAGCCAATGACCTGACCAGTGTACGAAAGGTTCAATGCTTCCAGTTTTGCATCGGCAGGGTTGTCGATGTTGATTGGGCTTTGGTTTTTTGTGGTAGCACAGTCTTTGGCGATTTCTCCCCAGTGCTCTGGCCCGTGTTTGTCATTGCCATAGCCCCATTCCGAAGCCTGAGCAGCGCTTAGAGTGAGAAGTGAGAGTGAAAAAGCAAGTAGTGTTTTCTTCATAATCATGTCTCTGTTCGGTCGCTTCGATAAGCGTTGTTACAAGGCAATGACCTAGAGGTTTGATCACTGCCTGACAAATTAGAAACGGTGGCTGAGTTGGGCACCAATTAGGAACGCATTTGAATGGGTCACGCCTGTCACCATCGGTGCAGGAACACCTTCATACGCGCACTCTTCTACGTTGACATCTTCACCAATCAAGTACGTCATGCCGATGTCAACCGTGGTATCTGATGACCATTGGTAAGAGGCACCCGCAGATAACCAGTGACGGTTCGAATCTGGGATAGAAAGCGAAGTCAGCTCATCGACAGGTGTTTTGTCGAACATGTAACCCGTGCGAAGTGTCCAACGTTCATTGGCGTACCAAGTCGCACCGATGGAGTAGTGCGCGGAGTCTTGCCACTGAAAATCTTTTAGCAACTGATCATCAGCTTTCAAGCTGTCAAATGCTGACCAACCAATCCACTGCACAGAATAGTGCAGGGCAAATTTAGGTAAGACGCGGTGATAACCGGAAAACTCCGCAATATCCGGTAGCGGCATAGCAAGCGAGTCGTACGATTCGCCAGCAAAGTGGATGTCACCCTTGGCATCAATGTTAGGGCTGTGCTTGTAGCTTAAACCTAAGCGATGACGTTCGTTAAACTCGTACATCATGCCAATATTCGCACCAAGCCCAATGCCGCCAGCTTCCACATCAA
The DNA here is from genome assembly GCF_022808245.1 of Vibrio sp. CCB-PB317. Classification (NCBI taxonomy): domain Bacteria; kingdom Pseudomonadati; phylum Pseudomonadota; class Gammaproteobacteria; order Vibrionales; family Vibrionaceae; genus Vibrio; species Vibrio sp. CCB-PB317. The sequence continues at coordinate 1,735,019 of NZ_JALGNU010000002.1, read as the reverse complement.
GTGCGTTGCCTTTTACGGATCCACAGCGTTGTTCTAGTTCGTTTCCAAGTATGTTCCCACCAACGCAAACACCCACGTCCATATCGCGGTACAGCTCACCAGAGCCGTAAATCACATCAATACCACCACCGATACTAAAACGGTCGTTCACCTTGTATGCCAAGCTTGCGCCAAGGTTGACACTCGCTACGCTGGTGACACCGCCAAAAACAGGTGCGCCATAGTTTGGTTTAAACTTCATGTCAGTTCCGAAGTTGGAGTATGCCGATAGGCCTAGATACCAGTCGTCGTTGATAGGGTGAATAAAGTAAAAATTGGGTACAACGGCTGGTTGACCAACGCCATCGACGTCATCAATGTCGGTCACGGTTTGAGAGAAGGACGGGGTAATGTCAACTTGAGGGGACGGAGGAAAACCGCCCATACCAACATTGACATCTGCATTAATATTAGCTCGATGATATTGCGCATTTTTTACGGTAACGTCAGGTTTGACGTAAGTGACACCGAACGATAAGGCACTTTGTTTAAACAGCGTCATCGCTGCGGCGTTGCGGCTGACTACAGACGCATTATCACCAATGACGGCATCACCAGCAAAAGCACGACCAAGACCCGTCGCCGAATGTTCGTTAATTTGAAAACCACCGGCATACGCCGTCGATGAGGCTAAACCGATTAATAAATAAATCGGTGAAAGAGTGAATTGTCGCTGCATGTTTTTTCTCATGAATTAATTAGAGATTGTATTGCAACGAAAAGTAGTAAAATAAACAAATCTGACCAGTGTATTTAGGAGTAAAACTAACAGTATGTTGACAATAAATAAATTTAACTTAATAAATATTTATTGATGAATTTATTAAGGGTTCATGTCGTGAATGTGGTGATTATTTTACGTGTAAATTAAACTCATAGCCTCTATTTTTATTTTTGCGGTATTACTTCTCTATTTTTATTGTGCTGACTGTTCCCTAACAAATAGAGGGAAATCCAGCGATAAAGTGTCCGTGATGGAAACTCTGAGTCATTTGTATTTCCATTGCATCCCAACGTTGGTAGTTCGAATCAGCAAGAGAACTATCGTTTAAACCCACATGACACACTCCTCTCGGCCTTACCTGTGTTATGTGGGTATTTTTTATTTAACTTGTCACTTAACTCTTCTTTAAATTCAATAATCAAAAATGACCATGATGAAATTTAAATGGATTGCATGTTGAATAAGTTTAGATTTTACTGGTTTGCTGATATTTAAAAGTTTTGTTTATAATACTTATAACTTGAAATTTTGTATTTTAATTATTGTTAATCTATATTTAAATATAAAAGTAGACTCATGTATATGAAAACAAAATGACCACGATATTTCGTGGCCATTTTTATCATCAAAGTATTTATGATGATTAAGAATTTAACCTATAAGAAAGTCTTATTAAAAGCGAAACTCTTCTAAGTTATTGCTGCTTTCCAACATTTTTTCAGCAACATAACGATGCGTGGCTGTGGTTGGGTGAGTCACATCCCAGAACACAAACTTATCTGCGCCAGATGCCGCACACTCAGAGCGTAATGAATGGGTGTACATGTAATCCACAGAAGATGAGCGGTTGATGTCCAGACAAGGCTCACTTGCATTCACGAACCCGTGTTCTTCTGGTGCCGAGGTTAACGTCTCAAACAGTGCGTGCGTATCAAACAATGAAATGTTGTAACCTTGAGCTTTATAGTACATCGCTTGTGCTTTGATGAACTCGTTCATTTTCAATACTTTCGCGCGAATCGTTTCAATTTCTTCCTGCGTTGAGTATTTGAACTGTGGTGCTTTGGTTGCGTCTGGCAGTGTCATCAACATGAAGTTCTTCGCGCCCGCGTCTGTTAGACGAATCAGAGCTTCAGCGTAATCCGCTTTTACTTCCGGCACGCTACGGTTGTAGTTCATGAAATCATTTAAACCAAACTCCAACGTAAACAATGTGTTTGCTGGGTTGTAGTTTTTCGCCAGTTTTGTGTAGGTCAAGTAAGAAGAAACTTGTTCGCCGACACCTGTTAGCGCAATGTATTGGTTCTCACCTGCTGCGCCGCCAACTGCCCAGTTATAAAGCGGTAAGTTTTTGGCTTTAGCAACGTATTCCGTCCAAACAAAACCGTTCGAGAAGTGACCTAAGAACCAGCTGTTTGGGTTAGGGAAGCGCCATTGGGAAGCGTTAAAGATGTTGCCTGTATCAGATAAGCTGTCGCCCAAAGCCACTACTTTGTTGATTTGATCTGGTTGCATTGCAGCATCATTGCTCCAGATCGTGTGGTTATAAGAATAGCGATTGTCAGCAGCAAAAAACGTAATGTCTGCGTTCTCGTTCGCCAGATCTAGTGTTTCTTCACAGCGCTGGCGAATCACGTTTTGTGAAGTGTTGGTGTAGAACATGTTTTTAAATGAAACAGAGCTCCACCAATAACCGTCGATAGTGAAGTCACTACCATCTTGGTTTTTTGCCCATTTCCAGTCGGTAGCCGCATCATCCTTAGAGTGGCTCGTACGATACCAGCAGCGAACGTAAGTATAGGTTTGATTTTCTTGCGTGCTGACCACTTCAGACGCAGAAACCATTTCTGGTGATAATGTTGGCTCCTCTGCAACGGCAGAGGCAAGCGGAAGTAATGCAGTTAATAGTGTGATTGTTTTTTTCATCATTCACTCTTCTTGTAATGGTTATGGTTCCGAATACGTGAATACGCTCGGCTATAACAGTATTTAGATGAGAATTTTTCTCACTAAACCTTCTAATTCTGAGTAAATACTCAAGACAGTCAACAACTAAATATTCAATATTTCAGTTTTGGCACCACGGTCAAAAAATCCATTCAGCATAGCAATCGATTAAATGTGTGCTATTTAGAATAATTACTCACTAACATTAATTTAACATGCACTTTTTGTTAATTAAGTGATTGCTTTATAAGGTTTTGTTTATGCTTTTTGATGTTAACTAAAAATGTTTATTGAATGATCTTTTGTACAAAGTTGTATATTCATGAAACAAATTGTTTGGCATTTTTGGCCTATAAACTATAGCTGAAGCTCTCATGCAAACATCATGGTGATGACTTTTCATGGGAATATAGTGAATAAAAATTAGCTCAAATAAGGAATAGGGCAAATGCACTACACAACAAGTAAAAAACAAGGCTTATTTTCGTTGTCTGCCGTAGCGATAGCACTGACCACTTCTATGTCAGCGTTTGCGGCTCCACCAATGGGATTTGATGAATCTAAGTTACCGACGAAGTACATCGTCAAATTCAAAGAAGATGCAGTCAGCCGATCTTCAATGGGTGGTAACTCTTTTTGGGGACCACGAATCGCGCAGGAGTCTGTTTTAGAACAGGTGAAGGCACGTAAGGTGGAAAAACTGGGTAATCGCGCCATTTACAGCGTTGAGTTGGATGGTGATGACTTAGAACCACTTCGTAATCGCAGTGATGTGGAATATGTCGAAGTCGATCCGCCTCGCTATTTGCTCAGTGAAACTACCCCGTGGGGTTATGAAGCGGTTAATGCTCAACAGTTAGACGACTTCAATGCTGGTAATCGCACTGTATGTATTATCGATTCAGGGTACGACATCTCGCACAACGACCTAAGCGGTAACCGTGTTGCAGGTACCAACGATAGTGGTACAGGGTCATGGAGCGATCCGGGTAACAATAACGCCCACGGTACTCACGTAGCAGGTACTATCGCAGCGATTGCCAACACCGAAGGTGTGAAGGGTGTGATGCCAAACCAGAATGTGAATTTGCACATCGTGAAAGTATTTAACGAATCAGGTTGGGGTTACTCATCTGGACTTGTTAAAGCGATCCAAACGTGTGCAGATAATGGTGCCAACGTTGTGAACATGAGTCTTGGTGGTAGTCAATCAAGCCGAACTGAGCAAAATGCACTGCAAAACATTTACGATCAAGGCGTTCTGCTAATCGCCGCAGCTGGTAATGACGGTAACACCGCACACAGCTACCCAGCTTCTTACGATTCAGTTATGTCTGTTGCTGCTGTCGATAACCAAAATGATCATGCGGCGTTCTCGCAATCTACTGATCAAGTTGAGATCTCTGGCCCAGGTGTGGCGATCTTATCAACGGTTACGGTAGGCGAAGGTAAACTTTCTGATATTACCTTGAATGGTGTAAGCCAATTTGATCGCGGCATTGTCCCTCACAATCGTTTGATCAATAACGGTTCTTCGTATGTGCCAGATCCAATCGCTGGTTCAGTAACAGCAATGCTAGATAGCTGTGATGTATCTGGCGGTAACTTTAACTGTGGTGATATGTCGGGCAAAATTTGTTTGACTGAACGTATTGGCAACCAGTCTTCAGGTAACTACCCAGAAGTGGATGCGGTTCAAGCTTGTTACAATGCAGGTGCACGAGCGGCAATCGTATACAGCAACTCTGAACTACCTGGTTTACAAAACCCATTCTTGGTTGACACAAACAACGCTTATCGCATGGTGTCGGTGACGGTTGACCGTGCATTTGGTCAAGAGTTGCTGGGGTATGTAGGTCAAGAAATTACGGTTTCAACCACCTCTGGTGAAGATTACGAGTACTACAATGGTACATCGATGGCAACACCTCATGTAACTGGCGTAGCAGGCTTGGTGTGGAGTTACCACCCAACGTGTACAGCAGCGCAAGTACGTAATGCCCTAGTTCAAACGGCAACAGACATTGATGTTGCTGGACGAGACAACCGCACAGGTCACGGCCTAGTGAATGCGGAAGCGGCGAAACTGTTCTTGGATGCGGGCTGTAACGGTCCTGACGGTGGCGGTAGCTCTTCGGACTCTAGCTTCTCAAACACCAGCCCTGTTGCGATTCCTGACAACAAATCTTCTGGCGCAATCAGCGCAGTAGATGTCGATCGCTCTGGTGATTCAGGTACAGTAAGTATTGACGTTGATATTAGCCACACTTACATCGGTGACCTACGAGTGACGCTAACTTCACCGACTGGTGGAGAAGTCGTGCTTCACGATAATACTGGCGGCAGCGCTAACGATATCAAAGCCACTTTCCAAGCGGATTTCTCTGGTTTTGAATCACAAGGTTCTTGGGAACTAAAAGCGGTAGACAGTGCCAGAAGAGACACAGGCACAATCAACAGTTGGACTCTGACTTTTCAATAAGGAGTGGCTATGAAGAAGTTGACCTTACTTTCTTTGTCTGCGGTGAGTGCTACCGCACTATTGGCAATCGGACTAAGCTCGGCCAGCTTGGCGAACAATCAAGGGTTTCCGCTCGTGGATGAACGTTCCGAACAAGCTGAGCAACAACCTACGCGTTACTTTGTTAAGTATCACAAAGGGAAAGAGAGCGAAGTGAGAGCGCTTCTTCGTCAACATAACCTTAAAGTGGTTGATGCGTTGGTGAAGCAACAGGTACTGGTGGTGAGCGGCGAACAAGCGGACGTCGATAAGCTATCTGGTAACGAATCCGTTGAATACACTGAGCAAGAACCAACGAGAAAGTTGTTGTCTCAATAAGATAGCCTCAATATGAAAAACGCCCCTCACGTGAGGGGCGTTTTGTTTGAGTGCTTTTCTTAGAGATGAATGCCGACGAGCCTAATTCTGCATTCATAAGAATAAAAGCTTAGCGCACAATCAGGCCAAGTAGGATACCTACAATGCCGAAGTCAGCATCACTGAATGTTGTGTTTGCAAAGCCAAGATCACCCAGTACTGGCATTAGGAAGACAGGTAGGAAAGTAATCAGTAGACCTTGTGCAAACGCACCTAGAATTGCGCCGCGACGACCACCTGTTGCGTTACCAAATACACCCGCAGCCGCACCCACAAAGAAGTGTGGAACTACACCAGGGATAATCACAGTAAGCCCCATCACGTACAGCAGGAACATGCCCACTAGACCGGCTGCAAAGCTCGATAGGAAGCCCACCAATACCGCATTTGGTGCGTATGGGAACACAACCGGACAATCCAGTGCAGGTTTTGCGTTTGGAACCAGTTTGTCTGAGATGCCTTTAAATGCAGGAACGATTTCTGCGATAACCATACGTACACCTTGCAGGATAACGTACACACCACCTGCAAATGTGATGGATTGCATTAGCGCAAACATAGACCAATGTTTACCGCCACTGACTTCACGGACAAAATCACCGCCAGCGAACAAACACGTCACCACAAAGATGATGCCCATGGTGAAAGAGATCGCCACTGGCGTATCGCGCAAGAACAACAAGCTTTTAGGGACATTCATCTCTTCAGTAGAGTGTTCTTTGTTACCGAACTTGCTGCCAATAAAGCCAGCTAGCACGTAAGAAAGGGTAGAGAAGTGACCAATCGCAACGTCGTCAGAACCTGTAACTTGCTTCATGTACTTGTGAGCGATCGCAGGGAAGAACACCATTACAGAACCCACAACCACAGAGCCAAGCGCGATCAGTGGAACGCCTTTCATGCCGCTAGATGCCAGAATCGCTGCTACCATCATCGACATAAATAGTGTGTGGTGACCGGTTAGGAAGATGAATTTCCATGGCGTGAAGCGAGCGATCAAGATGTTCACTAACATACCGAAGAACATGATCATCGCCATCTCTTTACCAAACGCTTCTTGCGCGATAGAGACGATAGCTTCGTTGTTTGGAACCACGCCTGTAATGCCAAATGCGTGTTGGAAAATCGTCGCGAAGTCGCCTAGCGAGCTCACAACTAAGCCTGCACCTGCGCCAAGTACGATGAAACCAAGAATGGTTTTTACCGTGCCTTTAATGCACTCGGTGACTGGTTTTTTCTGGGCAATTAAGCCGATTAGAGCGATGAGACCGACCAGAACCGCTGGCTCTGATAGGACATCGTTCATTAAGAAACTGAAGAATTCCATAACGCCACCTTATAGAGCGCCAAGCTCTTGAAGTGCCAAAGATAAACGCTCTTTCATTGCGACTTTGTCGACCATGTTATCAAGCGCTACGATACGTTGTTCAACGCCAAGTGCTTCCAACTGTTCTGCAATATCTTTTGTGGCGATGAAAATGTCGCAACTTGTGCCTTTTGCTGAGCCAAGATCGATGTGATCCACAGCGGCATCGACGTTCAATTCTTTTACGATGCTTTTGATGCTCATTTCCATCATTAGGCTAGTACCAAGACCGTGACCGCAAACAACCATAATTTTCATAATTCAGACCTTTTCTTTTTTATAGGGGGTATACCCATTTGTGAATGGGGTATGTCAGGAGTAAAACTTAGTATTTGTCGATGATCGCAAGAACATCTTCTTTGCTTTGAGCGTTGCAGATGGCCTCTACATGCTCTTCATTCATAAACAATTCCGCCAGTTTCGAAATCGCATCAACGTGGCTATTACTGTCCGTTGCCGCTAGCGTGACCAGCATTTTTACTGGGTCATTTTCTTCAGAGTTAAAGTTGACGCCGTTTTGGATCACCGTGATCGCCAATGACAAGCGGTTAACGCCATCTTCAGGGCGAGCGTGTGGCATCGCCATGCCCGGACCTACCACGTAGTAAGGACCAAGCTCTTCGTGCGAGCGGTAAATTGCCTCAACGTAACTTGGTTCTATCGCGCCATTTTCAATCAAAGCTTCACAAGATTTGCTGATCGCATCTTTCCAGTCGGTTGCGTCAGAATGGATGCGAATGACATCAGAGGTAATCAGTTCACGTAGCATTGGAATGTTTCCGATTTGTTGTTTTGTTGCTGCGTACTTTATCGATCAATTTGCCAGAAAAACCTGAGAGTGATCACAAATGGTAGCGCTATCTGATAGCGCTACCATTAATTGTGATAGCGCTATCATTTTTATCAGGCATCGAAGTTTCATGTGCTGGTGTTCGAGTTCTAATGCGCTAATATCAAAACCATTAAAGCGCTGTGATAAGATGTCGCAGCTGAAATTAGAGAACATTAAATAAAAACAATGAGCGAACCTCGCAAACGAAGAAGTACCGGCAATGTCACTTTGGCTGATGTCGCCAAACAAGCAGGCGTAGGCACTATGACGGTGTCGCGAGCATTACGAACGCCAGAGCTGGTATCCGATAAGCTGAGAGAAAAAATTCAACAAGTGGTTGATGAGCTCGGCTATATCCCGAACAAAGCCGCAGGGGCACTCGCATCTGCAGAAAGTTATTCCATCGCTCTAATCATTCCGTCACTGTTTGAAAAGGCATGCGCGCATTTCTTACCAAGCTTCCAACAGGCGTTAAACAAAGCGGGTTATCAATTATTACTGGGTTACAGCGACTACTCGATTGAGCAAGAAGAAAAGTTGCTTTCGACTTTTTTAGAGAGCCGTCCTGCGGGCGTGGTACTGTTTGGAAGTGAGCATAGTCAGCGAACGCATCAACTGTTAGAGGCATCAAATACGCCAGTGTTAGAGATTACCGAACTGAGCTCAAAGGCCAGTTATCTCAACATTGGCGTGGATCACTTCGAAGTGGGTAAGGCCTGTACCAGACACCTGATTGAACAAGGTTTTAAGAACGTTGGTTTTATTGGGGCGCGCGGGAATCACTCAACGTTGCAACGGCAGTTACACGGTTGGCAAAGTGCGATGATTGAAAACTATCTCACCCCAGATCATTTTCTAACGACTCATGAAGCGCCATCTTCACAATTGGGTGCGGAAGGATTGGCGAAGTTATTGCTGCGCGATTCAAGCTTGAATGCTTTGGTGTGTAGCCATGAGGAGATAGCAATTGGTGCGCTCTTTGAGTGCCATCGCCGCGTGCTCAAAGTCCCGACCGACATTGCCATTATTTGCCTTGAAGGCTCTTCTATGGGGGAGCATGCTTACCCAAGTTTGACATCGGCAGAATTTGATTACGAGCGCATGGGCACCAAGGCGGCAGAAAAACTGTTGCATGCCATCAAAGGTGAGCCAGAAGAAAGACCAACCAGTATGGGCTTTAAGCTAAAGCGTCGAGCAAGTACTGCGATTAACTGACACTTCCTCTTTCCATAAATGTAAAAAGCCTCTCAATATGGAGAGGCTTTTTACATTCTGGATTCGCGAGCGAAAACTACGGACGTTCGCCCGCGGCTAGGCGTTGTTCGATATCTACGATCACCTCTGGCAGATCGGAGATGGTGTCGATTAAGTAGTGAGGTGCACTCTTGATAAACTTCGCGCGTGCTTTTTCACGAGCTTTCTCTAAGGTTGCTTCGTCTGCAGCTTGGTATTCTTCAAATGTCAGACCCGCTTCGTTACCAGAAAGCAGCAGACCTACCGTCCACATGCCCGCATTGTGACCTTCAAAGATGCCTGGTGCTGAGTCGTCCACTTTGACGCATGCTTTAACGTCGGTTACACCAAGCTCAATCACGTTTTTCAGTGCCATAAACGGCGCAGGGCGACCACCTTGTGGCAGATCGTCTGTCGCGACAACGTAATCTGGTTGGTAGCCGTAATCCGCTGCAACTGGAATCAGTACATCCATTACTTCGCGAGGGTAACCCGAACAAGAACCGATCTTGATGCCTTTGTCTTTCAGACCGTTTACCACTTCAACTGCGTTGAGGATTGGTTCTGCGTGGTCAGCCACTTTTGCTTTTTGCAGAGGCATAAATGCCGCATAGATAGCGTCGATGTCTTCGCTGGTCATTGAGCGCCCAAACTTCTCGTTCCAACGCTTATCAACCGCAGGAATGCGACCCACAGCTTGAATGTGGTCCCACTTACCAAGCCCCATTGGTTCACGCGCCTCTTCAAGGTCGATATCGAAATCAAAGCCTTGCTTGAACGCTTCCACAAAGATGCTGGTTGGCGCGAAAGAGCCGAAATCGACGATAGTGCCAGCCCAGTCAAAGATCACTGCTTGAATTGGTGAGTTGCTCATGTTCAATCCTTTTTCTTGCTTGCTAGAGCGCTTGCCTACACGTTGGAATCGCGCTCTGGATAAATTGGTTTTGTTGAGGTCTATTGACCCTAAAAGTAGTTAAAGTCTTTACACACTTTGGCGATGGCTTCTTCGAAGATCGCCAACGCTTCTGTCAGTTGTTTGCGAGTGATGATTAGCGGTGGGCTGAGTTGAATCACGTTACCTTGCGATACCTTGAAGCTCATACCGTTATTTAGGCATTGGTACAGCACAGCTTCCGCTTCGTCATACGCGCGTGTTTTGCTTTCGTGGTCAGTGACCAGTTCAATGCCCCATAACATGCCGATGCCGCGCACATCGCCAATCACTGGGTATTTGGCTTTCATCTCTAGCAGCTTTTCACGCATGAACTGGCTGTCGGCTTTGGCTTTATCTAGCAAGCCGTCTTGCTCAATAGCTTCCATGGTTGCCAGTGCCGCAGCACAACCGACAGGGCTTTTCTCATGAGTGTAATGACCCATTGAGATTTGCTCGGCGGTGTTGTATTTGTCTTTGGTTACCATGGCTGCGATAGGCACTAAGCCACCACCCAAACCTTTACCGATGCAGAGCATATCTGGCTCGATGTCGTAGGCTTGGTAGGTAAACCATTCACCGCTGCGACCCATGCCGTTAGGGATGTCGTCGATGATCAGCATGACATTGTGCTTGTCACAGATTTCACGAATGCGGTTCCAGTAGGCTTTGCTCGGCACTTGTACGTCGGTATTGCGAACCGCTTCTGCGATAAACGCGCCCACTCCACCTTCTTTCTCAATCACGTATTCAAGGTAATCGGCGTAATGCACATCACTGCCGTCCGCGACAGGAAAAGCGCCACGGTAAGACACCGCTGGTGGAATGCGCTCAACACCTGCCATTAATGGTCCCATGCCTTGACGGAAACACGCTTCACCACCCACTGAGATGGCATCTAGCGATGCGCCGTGGAAGGAATCCCACAGCGACACCACCTTGTAGTTACCCGTGATATGGCGCGCTAGTTTAAGTGCCATGCCTACCGCTGATGTGCCGCCCGGAGCAAAAAGCACGCGATTCAATTCGCCGCCACAGATTTGCGTGAGTTTTTCGGCACATTCAATCGCGGTCTCGTTGGTAAAACGACGTGGTGAAAACGGCAGTTTGGCAATTTGCTCTTGCACACGGTTAATCACATGCGGATGACCGTAGCCCAGCTGATGGACGTTATTGCCATGGAAGTCCATGTACTTTTTGCCCGTGGCATCTTGGATGTAGATGCCTTCTGCTGCTTCTAAGGTATCTAAGCAAGGCGTCGACATAGCTTGATGAAGAAAGACCTCCGAATCGCGCTTCAATAATGCTTGCGTGCGTTCGTCGTCCATCGACGCATTCCAAGCTTGGCGCGCCGGTGTCGTGTTGACATCACCTTCGCTGCGGAAATGGGTCGGTTTGATGTTCTGAGTCATAACGCTCTCTTAATCAGAAGGCTGCTTTACGCAACTTGCCAATACATTGCTTTTTCAATCGCACCGATTAAGCGCTCGATATCTGCTGGGTAAACTTCACCAATGTTGCCGATACGGAAGCAATCTGCGTTCGATACCTTACCCGGATAAATCACAAAACCTTGCTCTTTCAAACGTGTGTAGAACGCTTTGAACTGGTAATCACTGTGCGTTGGAGAGTAGAAAGAAGTGATGATTGGCGAGTGAAGATCATCACTTAGTAGTGGCTCGAAACCTAGAGAACGCATACCTGCAACCAGTGTTTTCTGGTTAGTTTGGTAACGGTTATGACGCGCTTCAATGCCGCCTTCTTGTTCGAGTTCTAACAATGCTTGGTAGAAAGCGCGAACCGTGTGCGTAGGGGACGTGAAACGCCATTTGCCGTGGTTCACTTCCATGCAGTGCCACTGGTCGTAAAGATCAAGGCTCAAAGAACGTGCCTGACCTTGGCACTTTTCGAGCTCAGTTTGTTTCGCAATCACAAAGCCAAAGCCCGGCACGCCTTGGATACATTTGTTTGCAGAGCTGATCATAAAATCGATGCCTAGCTCTGCGATATCGATAGGAATGCCACCAAAGCTCGACATGGCATCGAGAATCACCACTTTACCGTGTGCTTTTGCCGCAGAAGCAAATGCCTCAATTGGGTTAAGCATGCCAGTGGTTGTCTCACAGTGAACAATTGCCACGTGTGTGATTGTAGGATCCGATGCCAATGCAGTTTCCACCTCGTTCAAGTGTGGCTGTGATGTTTCGCCTGGGGAAACTACATGGCATGGAATATTTAGATAATCAGCGATCTGAGCGATACGCGCACCGTAAGCACCGTTGTCGACAACCAACAATTTTCCATCTTTGCCAATGGCACTGCCAATCGTCGCTTCTACTGATGCGGTGCCGCTACCTTGCATTAGTACGCTGGTGTAGCCGTCTTGCTCCGTCGCCAGTTTTACAAGCTTAGTGCGGATCACTTCTACAATGTCTTTGTTGTATTCATCATCCCAAGTACACCAGTCTTTTAGCATGGCTTCACGTACTGTTTCAGAAGTAGATAGAGGACCTGGAGTCAGTAGTAGGTATTCGTTTTTCATCTCGATTTCCATCAGAATAGGCTAATTGGTCTACACCAAATTTCGAGTTAACTCTAGCGAGGAAGAAAAGGGCAGTAAATAGGCGAATGTCCAATTTCATAAAACTTTAATATCCAGAAAATTGCGGATCAATTGAACGATTATTCATCGCAAATTTTCGTAAAACTGCCATTTAATGGTCATGATTTCGTCACAAAGGCTCAGTAGGGTGTATATCGTCAACTGGTACAGACCAAATGAAAACTTGGCCAAATTAACTGGAGAAAATGATGAAAAACCGTTTGATGAAAGGATCGCTGGCTGCACTTGTCTCTCTGCTAGCTACGAATGCAATGGCAGCACAGGAAGTCACGGTTTACACCGCTTTCGAAACTGACATTCTTGCTAAATACAAGTCTGCGTTTGAGAAAGACAACCCAGATATCAAGATTAAGTGGGTTCGTGATTCAACCGGTATCATGACGGCGAAATTGCTGGCAGAAAAGAATAACCCTCAAGCAGAAGTGGTTTGGGGTCTGGCTGGCTCGTCAATGGCACTGCTTAAAGATGAAGGTCTTCTTAAGCCTTACACACCAAAAGGTTTGGAAGAGCTGCACGCGAACCTAAACGACCCTCAATCAAACCAAGCTTGGTTCGGTAACGATGCGTTCTTTAACGCAGTTTGTTTTAACGAAGCGGTAGCGAAACAACTTAATCTGCCTAAACCAACGTCTTGGGAAGACCTAACAAAGCCGGTTTACAAAGGTCACATAGCAATGCCTAACCCAGCTTCTTCAGGCACTGGCTACATGCAAGTTTCTGCTTGGCTACAAAACATGGGTGAAGATCAGGCATGGAACTACATGCGTGACTTAGACAAGAACATTGCACACTACACGCACTCGGGCTCTAAACCATGTGTTCAAGCGGGCATGGGTGAAGTGGCTATCGGTATTTCGATGGCAAGCCGCGGCGCGAAGCTGAAAACACAAGGCGCGCCACTAGCGGTGATCACACCAAAAGGCATCGGTTGGGAATCAGAAGCCGTTGGTCTAGTAAAAGAGTCGGATGCAGCGAAACGTGTTGTCGACTGGTCAATCTCTAAAGCGGCAAACGAGCTTTACGTAGAAATGTACCCAGTGGTTGCACATAAAGAAGTGAAAGCTACTGTGTCTAACTTCCCTAATGTTCAAGAGAACATGGCGAAGATGGACTTTGCGCAAATGGGCAGCAAGCGTGCAGAGATTCTAGCGGCTTGGTCTGAGAAGTTTGACGCGAAATCAGAGCCAAAATCTTAATTGAATTTGCTTTGAGTTGAATACTGAAATCCACCTCGGTTGAGGTGGATTTTTTGTTTTCTCTGTTATGTCAGAGTTTGCTGCAAGTAGATTCCTAGTCTCACCTAGGTTCGCTGGAATGACGGACTTAAAAAGTTGGGAGCTTCTATCCGTATTCACAACGTCATTCCCGAGAGCGACGGAGGAGTGAGTCGGGAATCTCTAATTACCACTTAAACAAACCTCATCGCCCTTCATCTATTTGTCATCTTCTGGCTATAAATTTGTCATTGGAACGTAACACTCCAAAACTAAAGTTGGTATATACCATTTGGAGCGTGTGTTATGTCAACTAACCAACATTACCTAAATATTGAAAATGTAGTGAAGCAATTCGGACAGTTCACTGCATTAAAGAAAATCTCGCTAGCGATTGAAAAGGGCGAGTTCGTTTGTTTTCTTGGCCCTTCTGGCTGCGGTAAAACCACTCTATTACGTGCTATTGCAGGTTTAGACTTGCCAACGTCTGGTGCGATTTTTCAAAACGGTCAAGAGACCACATTCCTGCCACCAGAGAAGCGCGATTTCGGCATCGTATTCCAATCTTACGCGCTGTTTCCGAACCTTACCGTGCAAGAGAACATTGCGGTGGGTTTGAAGAACCAAGGCATGTCGACCAAAGAAGCGTTAGAGAAGGTGGATTACTGGCTAGAAACCATTGGTCTTCCAACCTCTGGCGAGAAATTCCCTAACCAACTTTCTGGTGGTCAACAACAACGTGTTGCTTTGGCTCGTGCATTAGCTTTGTCTCCGGGTCTACTGCTGCTTGATGAGCCATTATCGGCGCTGGATGCAAAAGTGCGTGTTCACTTACGTGACGAGATTTGTAAGCTACAACGTAAGCTTGGCATCACCACCATCATGGTTACGCACGATCAGGATGAAGCGTTGTCGATGGCGGATCGTATCGTGGTAATGAACCATGGTGTGATTGAGCAAGTCGGCACACCTCAAGAGATCTACCAGCAGCCAGCAACGCGCTTTGTTGCAGAGTTTGTCGGCAGCATGAACTTTATTGAAACCTCAGTCGCAACCGACTCCCAAGTACGAATTGCAGAAACCTTGATGCCAGCGCCAAGCTTGACCAATCGTAAGATTCAACGTGGTGACCGCTTTGACCTTGCGGTGCGTCCTGAAAGCATCAAGTTCGTTGAAAACTACAACAACTCTTTACCTGTGCGAGTTACGGCTACCGAGTTTTTGGGGGCGTTTTTCCGCATTGATTGCGTATTGCAAAACGACAGCTCAACGAAAACCATCGTAGTGGATGTGCCTGTGGAAACGGTTCAAAAACTCAATATCAAGGCGGGCGATGTACGTTACATCCAGTTTGCTGAAGAAGGGCTGCATGGTTACGCCGTGCCCTCGGTTGATAAAGCGCTAGCAGCGTAGGTGTAAACATGGATGCGAAGACAATGACGATGAATAGCCTGACCACACAAGACAAAGCAAAATCCCTACTCGGACGTGTCAGCCGCGATAACCTAGTGTTGTTTGGTTTGCTCGCTGGTTTGTCGACCATGATGGTGCTGTTCATTTTAATGCCGCTTTGGGCAATGTTGACCAAGAGTGTGCAAAATGCCAATGGCGAATTTGTCGGATTGGCAAACTTTGCGACGTACTTTTCCTCTTCAAGCTTGTGGGTGTCGGTGGGAAACACCTTCACTTTGGGCGTGATTGTGACCTCAGTAGTGGGTGTGCTTGCGTTTGGCTATGCCTACGCGCTGACGCGTTCATGCATGCCGTTTAAAGGTTTGTTCCAAATCCTAGGTACTGCGCCGATTCTCGCGCCTTCGTTGTTGCCGGCGATCAGTTTGATCTTCCTTTTCGGTAATCAAGGCATTGCTAAAGAGATGCTGTTAGGAAACTCGATTTACGGCGTGATTGGTATCTCGATGGGTTTGATTTTCTGGACCTTCCCTCATGCATTGATGATTTTGACCACTTCGCTGCGCACTTCAGATGCCCGCTTGTATGAAGCAGCCCGCGCACTCAAAACCTCACCCATCAAAACCTTCTTTATGGTGACGTTACCTGCGGCGAAATACGGTTTGATCAGTACGCTTATTGTCGTCTTTACGCTGGTTATCACGGACTTTGGTGTGCCGAAAGTGATTGGTGGCAGCTACAACGTTCTGGCGACTGACATCTTCAAGCAAGTCGTGGGACAGCAAAACTTTGCCATGGGGGCGGTGACCAGCATTATGCTGCTATTCCCTGCGGTAATGGCGTTCGGTGCAGACCGCTGGGTTCAGAAAAAACAAAAGAGCTTATTCGACGCACGTTCAGTGCCTTATCAGCCAGAGCCTAACAAAGCGCGCGACAGCATTTGTTTGGTTTACTGCAGCATCATTTCTATCGCAGTGCTGGCAGTGCTTGGTATGGCGGTGTATGGCTCGTTAGTGACGTTCTGGCCTTGGAACAAAGCACTGACGCTAAACAACTACAACTTTGCTGAAATGAGCACTTACGGTTGGAGTCCATTCTTCAACTCGTTAACGCTGGCAGGTTGGACGGCAGTTATTGGTACAGCCATCATCTTTGTCGGTGCTTACTGCATTGAGAAAGGGCGTGCGTTCGGTCCAATTCGCCAGGTGATGCAAATGCTTAGCGTGGTGCCAATGGCGGTTCCGGGTATGGTGCTTGGCTTGGGTTACATCTTTTACTTCAATGATGCGAACAATCCTCTGAATGTGCTTTATGGCACCATGGCATTCTTGGTGATTAACACGGTAGTGCATTACTACACCGTGGGGCACATGACTGCACTGACAGCGCTAAAGCAGTTGCCATCGGAGATTGAAGCCACAGCAGCATCGGTGAAGCTTCCTCAATACAAGTTGTTCTTTAAAGTGACATTACCTGTGTGTTTACCTGCGATTTCGGACATTGCGACTTACTTGTTTGTTAATGCATTGACCACCACTTCTGCGGTAGTATTCCTTTACTCAACCGATACGATTCCGGCTTCGGTCTCGATTCTGAATATGGACGATGCCGGTCAAACCGGCGCTGCAGCGGCAATGGCTGTCATGATCATGATTGCTGCTGCAATTGCGAAGATTGTTCAGATGACTTTGGGTAAATTGTTAGAGAATCGCACACAAGCTTGGCGCAAAAGATAAGGACACTTCGTGCAATACGTAAAAATTAAAGATTCGATTGTTGAACAGATTGAAGCGGGCATGCTATCGCCGCGTCAAAAACTGCCAGCAGAGCGTAAGTTGGCGGAATCGTTCGATACTACACGCGTCACTTTGCGTGAAGCTTTATCACTGCTCGAAGCAGAAGGTCGAATCTATCGCGAAGACCGCCGAGGTTGGTTTATCTCACCTGAGCCATTGCGTTACGACCCAACCCAAACGTTGAACTTCCCAAACATGGCAAAAGCGCAAAATCGCGTGCCAAAAACAGAAGTGATAGCCGCAAAAGGCTCCTTGGCTAATAAATTGGCCGCTCGTTTGTTGGACTTGCAACCTTTCTCGGACGTGTATCGAGTCGACCGTGTGCGATACCTTGAAGATAGACCTGTGGTGTTCGTAACAAACTACATTCGCCCAGAGCTGTTTCCGAACCTGCTGGATTATGATTTATCAAACTCGTTAACCGACATTTATCGTGAACACTACGGTGTGACGTATCAAAAAATTCGTTACCGAATTTCGACTAGTACTTTGTTGGGTGAGGTGGCACAGGCATTGCGCGCGACGTCTGGTACGCCTGCAATGGTGGTTGAACGTATCAACTACAACCAACATGGCGAGTTGATTGACTGTGACATCGAATACTGGCGACACGATGCCATCAGCATTGAATCTCTGGCGGAACTCAATCGTTAAGTGGATTTTCTCATTATGTAAGGCTCCATCTAGGGGCCTTTATTTTATTCAGACAGGAACGTTGAAATGGATTTGTTGGCGATTGGTCTCGTCGTTTTTTCTGCTGTTCTCCATGCGGGCTGGAATATCCTTGGTAAAAGCAACTCTGGTTCTGGACTTGCGTTTACGATGGCGGCAAGTTTATCTGCTTGCCTTCTGCTCACGCCTTATCTTATTTGGTATCTCTTTAACATTGGCTGGGCGACGTTGCCCAACGTGTTTTGGGGAATGCTGTTTATCAGTGGTTTATCTCAAATCGTCTATTTGATTGGTTTGATCGTGGCCTACAAGCACGCTGATGTGGGAGTGATTTATCCGATTGCGAGAGCACTCCCTGTAATGATGGTGGGCGCACTCACCGTCGCCTTAGGTTATGAGTTGAATGCTCAGCAGTGGTTGGGTTTCCTGCTTATTACTTTAGGTTGTGTCCTAGTTCCAGTGACCAGTTTTCGTCAAATTACTCTTGGGGAGTACCTGAATGTTGGTGTGTTTTGGGCCTTGATTGCGGCGTTTGGCACGACGGGTTACTCCGTTGTGGACAAGCAAGCACTGAATCTGCTAACTCAACAAACATCGACCATTCTTAACGACCACTATAGCGCGATTTTTTATCTAGGCGTGCAGTTTTGGGTTATGGGAGTACCGGTTTTATTGTGGTGTATTGTTTCGGGGAGTCAGCAAGAACTACAAACCGCTTGGATGATTCGCAAAAGTGCGAGCATGGCTGGCATCATGATGGCATCCACCTACGGCTTGGTGCTGTTTGCGATGACTATGACTGATAACGTCAGCCTTGTTGTGGCTTTGCGACAAATCAGCATTGTATTTGGTTTATTAATGGGCGTGTGGTTGTTGGCTGAAAAATGGTATTTCACGCGAGGCGTCGGGGTGCTGTTGATCCTGAGCGGAATCATTATGTCATTGAGCTCTGCTTGAGGTATAAGGCACCGATGTCGATTCGGTGCCTTGGCACAGCTAAATTTTTAAAATCGCAATTGTGCACCAAACATCACACCGCCAGAATCAAAATCGCTATTCTTGGCGTAGTTGTACTCTAAGTTCAAACCAAAGTGTTTATAGGCCCAAGCGACACCAGCGGCGGCCTCGCCTCCAAGGCTGGACTCATCATATTCTTTGCTCTGACCATTATTTTTAAATGTATAACTTAACGTGTAGTAAGTGACACCGCCTTTCCCGTAAAGCTCAAAGCCAGCTCCCAGAGGGTAACTTGCGTAACCGCTGAGTCGAGGTCCGCCATAACTGACATCGGTGATTTCTGTTAAGGGACTGATAAGTACGGAGCCAATGCCGTTAAATGCGCCCTTATAGCCGGCTTCCATACCAAAGTTGTGATCGAACATGTAACGGTAATATACATCACCAAGGAACATGTCACCTTCATCATGGCTATTGTTCACATCGTAACTAACATTACCGTAGCCTAAATTTGCTCCAACAACATGTTGGGTTGGTTGTGCATGAGCCGTTAAGGAAAGTGCGGACAGTAAGCATGCAACGGCGTACTTGTAAGACATAAAAACTCCGAATCATAAAATGAAAAAACAAAACGTCATGTGCTGCGTTGGGTTAACGTAGCCTTGTTATGAACTCCGCTTTGGTATTGTCTAACCATTCGTAACGACGTCGATACATCGAACGCTTAGAACGCGACATGCCTTCGATATCACGACGCGGGGCATTCACATCGAGTGAGTAGAAATGACGGTTGTATTCGGTGCCGCCCAACTCTTGCCAGAGTGCATCGTAATCCGTTTTGATTCGTCCTTTACTGTAGCGTCGTGCAGCATAAGTATGGGATTGTGTTTTTACCGCTAGAATCGTATTCACTTCCCAAATTTGCGCGAGTAAAGTGAGCAAACTCACCATCAAGCTTTTTGGTCTTTGCCCGTAAAGCTTACGAGTTAACTTTTTAATTTTCGCGTTGTTCTCTTCACTGCTGCGTGGCCCTTGCAAGCCGCCAATCATAATGCTACGTCCAGATTCTATGTGGCCGAGAGTAAATGAGAGCGTATAGAAGTTGCCATCCTCCGCGCTGTGTAGCACTAGGCTCATGTCGCCTTCTTTTTGGTAACGCGCTTCGTACACCAATCGCACAGAGTACAATGTCTCGTCGATTTCAAATGATGTTAATGTTAAGCCAGTTGAATCGGTATAGATCTCTTCAATGGTCTGTTTAGAAAACAGCTCTGAAATGGTTTTGTAGTGATCAACCACTAGGTTTGAACGATCGAACGCTGAGTTATTTTTGATGATGTAGGGACGAAACGGTTTTTCTAAAAATCGGTGCGTACGTGCACAAAGCATCTCTAGCAATGACGATTCAATATTATCTGACAGGTGCTTAAACGCTCGTTTGTAGTAAAGTGCGCGCAACATGAACTTAGCTCTGTAGGTCCAAATTGGCTTATAGACATCAGCATAATCATCTGAGTAAATTGATTTGCTATGGTAAAAAATGGATTTGTTCGCGGTCATTTTCACTCCAGATTAACGTGTGCTCAACAGCCACAATTAAGAACCGACGGACGAGCAGCGAAGAACCCGAAAAAGGGGGAAATGCAAAGCACTACTAAAAGGGGAGGTTTTGCTGTGCCCGACGTTTATATAAGGTTTTGAACACTGTTCTTTTGTTGGGATTCTAAGAGAAAATTGACCTTAGGTATTGTATGGGTTGGTAAGGAAATGTCAGTTTGGAAGCCACTTTGAACGTTGTGATTACGAGGTGGAAAAATGCTCGTGTTGGCAGAGTATGATGCCGTGTTGCTAAGTTAAAGTGAAATGAGTTGAACAAGAATTGAACGTTATTTGAAATTATTTTGACGTGTTTCTGGTCTTTATACGTACCTTATAAATATCGAGCCAATTTAGGTCCGATATAAAGGTAAGTAAGGAGAGGTTTATGAAACGCTTAATGACTTTAGCAAGTATGATTGCTCTGACTGCTGCACCTTCTGTTGTTTTTGCTGGTGGCTATCAGTGGACAAACGATACCGAAACGATCCATGGTGATGTTATGGATAGCAAACAAGCGGCTTATGAAATGGGTCGTGACATGATTCAGAACTATCAAAGCAAATCACCAGGCCAGCTTCGTGACGAGTTTACAAGCCTTACAGAGTATGTTGATCGCCAGTCGTTTTCTATCACTGACTCAAAAGTCATGGTGAATGAGTTCTTGCAAAGTGACGGGCAAGTTGTATACCAGCCTATTCTCAATGTTCAATACGAGTACCGCATGCGTGAAACCGGTAAATACTAACCAGTAAGACGGTCTCGATTTTCCGATAATTTATATCCTTGCTGTTTGTTTTGGGGAGCGCTGCTCCCCATTTTTGTATTCATTGATAGCGGAAACTTCCACTCTCTCAGCGCAACATTTGCTATCGCTCAGCGTTAGATATTCTTGCTCGTTGATTGTGCTCATCGTTTGTAAAGTGTTTACAGAAACGATTCAACGCACTAACAAGGATATCCGATGACACATAGTTCATACTGGTTCAAACAGGCCATTGAAGCTGAACAGCCAGAAACGCCGCAACCATTACATCAAAATATTGATACCGATGTTGCTATTGTCGGTGGTGGCTACACCGGACTTTGGACAGCGATTATGATTAAGCAGCAATCTCCTGAAAAACAGGTGGTTGTTATCGAAAAGGGGTTGTGTGGCAGTGGGGCATCTGGCGCGAATGGCGGCTGTATGCTGACATGGTCGACAAAGTTTCCGACGTTGAAACGGTTATTCGGTGAAGAACATGCTGTTTGGTTGGTAAAAGAGTCGGAACAAGCGGTGTTGGAGATTGACGACTTTTGTCAGCAATACAATATCGATGCGCAATTATCTTTAAAAGGGGTTTATTACACCGCAACCAATCAGGCTCAGAAAGGTGGAATGCAGCCAGTTGTCGACGAGTTACAACGGCTAGATGTGAACAGTTGGCGTCGTTGCTCGGTGAAGGAACTGCGTGCCAATGCGGGTTCACCTCGCCATGTTGAAGGCTATCACTCTCCGGTTGCTGCTAACGTACAACCCGCCTTACTCGCGCGAGGGTTAAGCCGTGTTGCTATTGATCTGGGTGTAGAAGTTTATGAGAACACGCCAATGACGCGTCTAGATTATGGAAAACCTGCCACCGTCTGTACACCTAAAGGAAACATTCAAGCACAGCAGGTGGTGCTGGCATTGAACGCATGGATGGTTGAGCAATTTAAGCAGTTCAAAAACAGTATTGTTGTGGTGTCTTCGGATATGGTTATTACCAAACCGCTTGGTGATACTTTGTCTCAATCTGGTTGGCAAGCGGGTTCGAGTGTCTTGGACTCACGCATCTTCGTACATTATTACCGAGATACGCCAGATGGCCGTTTGATGCTAGGTAAAGGCGGTAATCAGTTCTCTTTCAACAACCAAGTTGATGCGATGTTTAACAAGCCGACGCGTTATCAAACGCTACTAAAAAAATCATTCGACAACCTTTTTCCTCGCTTAAAAGGGACTGAATTTGAGTACTCTTGGACTGGCGGTTCGGATCGTTCCGCAACTGGGTTTCCTTTTTTTGGCCAATTGGATGAGCAAAGTAATGTCTTTTACGGGTTTGGTTATTCAGGTAACGGCGTTGCCCAAACTCGAATGGGTGGAAAGATTTTATCGTCGTTGGTGTTAGGGCTAGATAACGAATGGACGCGAAGTGGTTTAGCACAAGGACCGCTTGGGTATTTTCCACCAGAACCAATACGTTGGCTGGGAGCAATGATGGTACGAAATGCTGTTCGCCGAAAAGAGGAAGCGGAAGACAATGAGAAACATCCGTTTGTTTGGGATAAATGGCTAGCGAAACTCGCAGGACCAGCAGGCAAAGCGGATAAGCTCGACTAAACTGAAGACTTTAGCCACAAACGAGACAGTTTGCAGTGAAAGTCATTGGGGGGCGATGTAGCCTTGTGTTAGCCTCTGTCTTTCAAGCTCAGATTTAAAAGGTGAGTAATATAATGAAAGTATTCAGCAACTTCGATAGCGGCAGCATTCACGTAGTGAAAGCGGACGACAAAAATGACATCCAACTTAAAATCCCTAATGACAATATGTCGGAATTCTACCAGTGGTTCCATTTCCGTCTAGAAACCGAAGCCGAGCAGTCGCACACGATCAAACTGCTTGATTTGGCTAAGTCGGCTTATCCAGAAGGGTGGCAAGGTTACGATGTCGCGGCGTCTTACGACCGTGAAGAATGGTTCCGTATACCAGCAGAGTTCGATGGCGACACGCTGACTTTCACTGTTATCCCTGAGCGTAGCTCAATTTACTTCGCGTACTTTGCGCCTTACACATACGATCGTCATTTAGATTTGTTACACATGGCACAAAGCGCGCACCACTGCCAACTAGAAACACTAGGCCACACATTAGACGGCAATGACATGAGCTTGCTAACGTTTGGTGAGCCAGAAGAAGGCAAAAAGAAAATCTGGATGATTGCACGCCAACATCCGGGTGAAACCATGGCTGAATGGTTCATGGAAGGCATGATCCAACGTCTACTGGACGAAAATGACACGGTTGCGCGTGCATTACTGGAAAAAGCAGTGCTTTACGTGGTACCAAACATGAACCCAGACGGTGGTATTCGCGGCCACTTGCGTACGAACGCGGTAGGCGTGAACTTGAACCGTGAATGGCAAACTCCGTCTATGGAGAAAAGTCCAGAAGTCTACCTTGTGCGTCAACGTATGCTGGAAACGGGTGTTGACATGTTTTTAGATATCCATGGTGATGAAGCAATTCCTTACAACTTCGTCGCTGGCTCAGAAGGTATTCCTTCTTACGATGAAAATCTTGCCGCTTTAGAGGCATCATTTAAGCAAGCGTTACTGACTATTACACCTGAGTTCCAAGATGAGATTGGTTATGATAAAGATGAGCCGGGTAAAGCGAATTTGACGGTAGGCTCAAACTGGGTCGCGGAGCAGTTCAAATGCCTGTCGTACACGATCGAGATGCCATTTAAAGACAACAACAATCACCCAGATCCGCTTTATGGTTGGTCACCAGAACGCAGTGTATTATTTGGGCAAGATGTCTTAGCTGCAACGCTTACCGTGGCGGATAAAATCTAGTTCGATAAGTTCACGTCTGTTCATTATTTCGAAAACAGCTCATTTTAAATGAGCTGTTTTTTTATGCCTTCGATATCCATTCTCTCCTGTAAAAATTTGTTGCCATTCACAGGCTTAAATGTCGATTCTTAAATTTGAGAAAATGGGTTTTTATGGTGATTTGCGTCACAGAAAACTGGATATTTTGTGATATTCTCCGCAACGAATTGACTATGGCTAAACCAACGCAACGAGACTTTATTTTTCGGTTGGGTATGCGGATGAAGCTCATGAATAGATGGTCTTGAGGTTATCTTTCTCCGTTTTACGTCATTGGCGTTTGAATATCATTTTTTGATTCTTTCCTACGCTATTTAGCTATTTCTGTTCGAAGAAAAGAGAAAGTTACGGCTTCATATTTTACGGCAGTATGCTGCCTCGATGTGTTGCTTTGTGTACAAGAAAAAGGAAAAGAATAATGAAAAAAATCGCTATAGCAGTGGCTACTGTACTTGCTGGTGGTGTGATCTCAAACGTTGCACTTGCTGACACTTACATGGGCGGTAAAGTAGGTTACAACTCTCTAAATGATGCGTGTTACCTAAACGAACCTTGTGACGACGACAGTTTTGCAGCATCTATGCACCTGGGCTACAGCTTCAACGAGTACGTTGCAGCAGAGTACGGTGTTGATTACCTTGGTGACTTCACTGCAAACTTCAAAAAGCCGGGCCTAAACACCGTTGACGGTGATCTTTGGGCGTTGACTCTTGCTCCTAAATTCAACCTACCGCTAACGGATTCTTGGAATCTATTCGCGAAAGTTGGTGCTGCATACATGATGGCGGGTGACGAAAAAGATTTCGTACCAACAGGCTCTCTAGGTGCTGAGTACAAAATCAACTACAACTGGAGCCTACGTGCTGAATACCAACGTTACCAAGATATGTCTGATGACGTGATTGAAGATATGGATTCAGATTTCTTCGGTATTGGTTTTAACTACAAGTTCGGCTCTGAGCCAGTAGTTCAAGAAGAAGTGGTTGAGGAAGTAGTAGAAACACGCCCTGCAACACGTATTGTTGAGCATGTTTACCCTGCTCAAACAACAGCGACAGTACAATTCGACCTAGAAAGTGCAGAAGTGAAAGATGCATCGACCCTTTCTGGTACCGTTGATCTGATGAACACTTACCCACAAGCTCAAGTTGAGATCACGGGTTACAGTGATACGACGGGTTCTGCTGCGTACAACCAGCAACTTACAGAAAAACGCGCTAAAGCCGTTGCTGACGAGTTCCAAGCAAAAGGTATTGCGGCTGAGCGTATGACAGTGAAAGGCATGGGTGAAGCTAACCCAGTAGCAAGCAACGAAACACGTCAAGGTCGTCAAATGAACCGTCGTGTTGAAGTAGTTGTCCCTGCGTTTGAATACCAAACCACTGAGAAAGCAGAATAATTCCTGCTTAAGAGACAGTTGCAAAAGCCAGCGTGTATCACGCTGGCTTTTTTGATCCCGCTTAACAAACTCAGCACTTTCATCAATTTGTCATCACCAGTTCATACCATGGCTACTGAGTATTTGGGAGAGTGTTATGCAAAGTTTACCGCCGCTTAATTTGCTCCGAGCGTTTGAAGCCACGGCGCGATTACAGAGCTTCACTAAAGCCGCAGAGGAGCTAAATGTGACCCGTGCGGCCGTCAGTCAGCAGGTGAAATCGCTAGAACTGCAGTTAAATGCAACATTATTCGAGCGCAAGGGTACGCACCTTACGCTGACCAGCTCAGCAAAAGAATACTGGCCGGTGGTTAACCATGTGCTTCAAACCTTATCAACCTCGACCCATCATTTATTTACTCGCCCACAGAACAAGCAAATTACCTTACATGTCGCCCACAGTTTTTGCTCGCAATGGCTAATGCCAAGGCTGGCCGATTTTCAGCGTCAATTTCCAGATGTTTCCTTTAAGATCTCGACAACCGCGAATACGGTTCCAAACGCCAGTGCGATAGCAGATATAGAAATTATTAACGGAGATGGCGATTGGCAAGAACAACAAGCTATTCAGCTTACCCAAGAAAACTGGATCGTTGTAGCAAGCCCCGGCTTTATTCAGTTAAATCCGATTGATGACCTCACGAAGTTGTCTCAAACACCTAAAATTTGCACCGGGGGTTATCATGAATCTTGGCAGGTATGGTTTGCGTACCAAGGTTATCAAGGCAAGGTGAGCAAAGTGATAGCCGAATTTGAACATTCATTGCTTGCTATTGAAGCTGCAACCAATCAACTTGGTGTCTTGCTGGTGAGAGACTTTCTTGTTGAGGATGAGTTGCAACAAGGGATATTAGTACAAATCGGAGATTGGCGTATGCCCAGCTCCGGCGCACACTATATGATGGTTAGAGCATCAGAAAAGTCACACGTAAACACCTTTGCCCAATGGTTAATACAAAGCCTTTGATGTTTTACGGTCTATTTTTACAGCGGTACTTATTCTTGCGATTTACCTAACAAAATGCGCGGTTTCTTATAGGGTCAGTCAACCTTCTCTAAAAGCTTTGAGTGTATGATGATCTAACTTTACGTTATCTGATGCGCGCTTAATCCACACAGGATACTGTTATGGAAACAATGCAAGGCGGTAGAGAAAATGCCATCTATCGAAAAGGGAATTTGATATCTCGTCCTGCCAGTTATTGGACGATGACTATCCATCAGCTACTTACCTATCTTCATTCACGAGGCTTTACGGCATGCCCTAAAGCGGTTGGTATTGAAAAAGGAAAAGAGTGGGTTAGCTATGTCGAAGGAGAGACTTACAACTATCCATTGATTGGCAACATTGCTTCTGTTTCCGCGCTCCAATCTGCGGCAAAAATGTTACGCGATATGCACGATGCATCTGAGGGTTTCCTTAAGCAATATCAAAATGAAACGCTGCACTGGATGCTGCCACCACGAACACCACAAGAGGTTATTTGTCATGGTGATTTCATGCCATATAACGTGGCACTCCGTGGAGAGTTTGTCGTTGGTGTGTTTGATTTTGATACTGCGCATCCGGCGCCAAGAGTTTGGGACGTCGCTTTTTCGGTCTATGGTTGGGCACCATTTAAAACCGATGAGCACGATAAAATGGGCTGTTTGGAGCAACAAATTCAGCGCGCAAAACTTTTCTGTGACGCTTATGGCTGTTCGAGATTGGAACGGGAAGAGCTGGTGGAGGTGATGACACATCGACTCTCCGCGTTAGTTAATTATATGAGAGGGGTCGCCGCTCAAGGTGATGATAGGTTTCAAGCGAACCTAGAAGATTACCATCATACCGCTTACCTCAACGATATCGAGTACCTAAGAAAACATAGACAAGTCATCACCCTAGGACTTTTAGGTTAGGGCTGGGTGATATCTTTAATGACATTGAATAACCACTGGTTTATCGGGGCTTGCTGTTGTGAGCGACGACAGCTCATCACGTAGCGAACATCAAGCTCTAACCCGCCAGGAAGCGCGATACTTCGGCAGCCCTTAGGCACATGTCCACTCATGGTTATACCAAAATGATCCGTTTGTAGGAGCACTTTTTGAATCATCGCAGGGTGTTCAATTTCTACCTTAGGTGTGGTTCTGAACCCCATATGGTTGAGCCTTTCCAACAACGGGTATCGGTAGTCGTTCCATCCCGGCGTTTTGAAAAGTAAAAAGGGGTAGTTTTCTAGTTCTTGGAAATGTTGAGCGGGATGCTCATCTCGAACAAAAAATACGGCTTTTCCTCGACCTAGTTCGTTTTGAATAATTGACTGCGGAAGATCCTCATCAAAATAATGAATCGCAATAGCGTTTTCACCCTCAGTTAATCGCTTTTTCGCGTCGCTCCCCCAACGTAAACAAGAGAACTTTGCTTTTGGGGCGTGTTTTAGTAATTCTAAGTAAAACTTGTCACCAAAGTAATCCCAAAACAATGTGTTCGCATAAATAGTGATCGAGCCGTCAAAATGAGCGGGTGAAAAACTCTGTGGTTTGATGGAATCAATACTGGTGAGGATTTGTTCAAAATGTGGCATGTTCGCTTCGACAAAAGCGGTCGGTTCAAAGCCATTTTTAGTCTGAATGAACAAAGGATCATCGAGCTGCGCTTTCATTTTTGTCAGGTTTTTGCTGATTGATCCGGATGTCTTTCCGAGTGAATCTGCCACCAATCGGACGCTACGTAACTCATACATCCGTTTTAGTACCAATACGTTTTGAATGTCCAGATTAATGCTCATACATCGTCTCATTTATCTTCTGCCGAGAAATCATATTTCTGAATTTCTGAATAAAAGACAACGTTCGGTCAATTTAAGCATGCTGTCGTATCTTATGGTTTATTGAAGGCGACGGTGGACAGCAAATAGGCTTGGTCATATCAATTTAGTGGTTTGGGTTTCCATTTGGTAAATGATGACTTTCCTCGTATGAACATGTTTCTGTTGTTACAGTTTTTTCATCGAAAGAAAGTAAGAACAAAAACAGAGGTGACGTATGAAAAAATTAATCGCACTTGGTTTGATGGTTTGCTCAACAAACATAGCATTAGCTGGCGATGGGTCATACACGGGCACGATTGATATGACGATGGCTACGAAAAATCAGGTCGACGTCGAGCGCGCAGATTCTCAACTGACGCTGAAAGGTCGAAATGAAACGGCTTATGGCGGGGTAATCATCCAAACGGATGCTGCTACACAAAAAATTGAACTTCGTGGTCGACGTGATTAATCGAACATGTTGTTGTTAAGAAAATGCCGCGAATATCGCGGCATTTTTTATATTTTGAGATAGGTAAATCATCAAACTCAGCTTTGAACTTCAACCCCAGCTTCGATCTCGACTGGTTGCGCTTGAGTATCGCTTTCTTTCGCCGCATCAAGCATCTTGCGAATAATGAGTGACGCTGCCATTGCGATAGCGACCATCACGACAGCAAGGACAGTGAGTAATTGGAAATAATCACCATATACGTTTTGTACAATGTCTTGTGTGATGGTCTGTCCTTTCTCTAACGCGATAGAGGTTGAAAATGCAG
Organism: Vibrio sp. CCB-PB317; assembly: GCF_022808245.1. Lineage (NCBI taxonomy): Bacteria > Pseudomonadati > Pseudomonadota > Gammaproteobacteria > Vibrionales > Vibrionaceae > Vibrio > Vibrio sp. CCB-PB317. The sequence goes on along the minus strand of NZ_JALGNU010000002.1, from coordinate 1,706,147 downwards.
CACCAATAATACCGCTCAATGCGATTGCCACAGAAAATAGGCTAACAGAGAAGTTTTCGATGTGCTTCGGCGCGACGGAAAGAATAAACGCTACGACCATCGAACCCACGATGACTTCTGCAATCGCCTGGAAGAAGTGAATAGCGAGAAAGATTTCTGGCATGATCACGACATCTTCACCCACGGTAGTCACGGCAAACGTCAAGATACCAAACGCTATCGCGGTCAGTACAAATGCCAAGGCGATTTTTGTCGCGGTAGAGAGGTAGATATCGCGCTTTTCCAACAACCCAAAAAAGCCAGCTACGATAGGACCACCAACCATACACCAAAGCGGGTTCATTGCCATTGCTGCTTCTGGTTCGAGCGGAATAAAACCAAATAGAGAGCCTTTTAATGTGTTGATAGCAACCATGTTCATCGAGGTCATCATTTGTCCGTAGTAAACAAAGAAACAGGTTGTCAGCAAGGTCACAATTAAGATGGTCCCCATCTTCAAAGACTCAGCTTTGCTTGCTTTAAGCATCAGAGATATGAAGTATGCGATCGCCGCCCCTCCGATGGCGTATACGATATTTTGGCCAATATCCATGTTTGAAAACATGAAAAATACCAACGCGATCATTGCCAATGAAATCAATGCAAAAAGTACCCAGTTTTTTAAACTTACGGTTTTTTGATCAATCTCAGAGGCTACGCCAACAAGATCTTTGCGGAATACCAATAGCATGATCAATGCCGCTGCTGCCATAACAGCAGAGATGGTAAAACCGCCATTAAAGCCGATCACAAGGACAATCATTGGGAACAAATATTGACCTAAAAAGGCGCCAACATTATTCACTGAATAATTGATTGGGTATCCTTTTTCAAAATCTTCTTGTGATTTGAACGTTCGTTTATAGAGGCTAGGGTAAGAGGGTGACATCAGGCCGCGGCCATAACTGGCGAGCGCAATACCACACATTGAAAGTGGAACGTTAGAAGCAGAAGCCCCCAACACGAGTAATACGTAACCGGATGCAAAAGCGAAATATGCGATAGAAAGTGAGCGATAAGCGCCTAAAAACTTATCTGCAATAAAGCCGCCCGCGATCGCGAAAAGTGGCCCGATCGCCGAAAAAGCACCAACGATCATCATCGTATCGGCTTCGTTGTAATTTAGATCCTCTAGAAAAAATCGAGTTAGACTTACTAATACACCGTAAAATGATAAGCCAAACATCATTTGGCAGAACATCATGGATTTATTGAGTTTATTCCACATAATTTTGTACTCACATTAGCGGAGAAAGGTAGGTATTGTTATTTCTATTAAATAGTAATGAAACGAAAGATTGAGTATTGAAATAATTGTCGCATAACGTGGAAATGCTGCACTATATTTTCTAATGCTTAGGTGGCTAAATGCTAATGTGTTGTTCTAGATCAATTTGAATAAAGCAGTGCTTAATTCTATTTTTGTTTAATTTTATTGTATTTGTTACTGATTGGAGCTAATGGGGTTTTATAGGATTACGGCAAATAAAAAGAGGTCTTGCGAGAAAGGAAATTGCTGACGAAGTGCATCGCCAGCAATGATATAGCGGGCTTATTTGATTATTCGCATGGCGGTGCCATATGAATGACGGCCAAGCCACCTAAGGAAGTTTCACGGTATTTTTTGTTCATATCTTTACCAGTTTGATACATGGTTTCGATAACTTTATCTAATGAAATAAGGCATTTGCTCGTGCGCTTTAATGCCATACGTGAGGCATTAATGGCTTTCATTGCGCCCATGGCATTTCTTTCAATGCAAGGCACTTGAACCAAGCCGCCGATCGGGTCACAAGTCATTCCTAATGAATGCTCCATCGCAATTTCCGCAGCAATACAAATCTGCTCGTTACTGCCGCCTCTGAGTGCCGTTAAACCAGCGGCTGCCATGGATGAAGAAACCCCGACCTCTCCCTGACAACCCACTTCGGCGCCGGAAATTGACGCGTTAGTTTTGTATAAGATGCCGATAGCGCCAGCGACTGCAAGAAAGTCTTTCAGCTGTTTAATATCAAGCTCTTTGATGAAGCGATGGTAGTACATCAATACCGCCGGAATAACCCCTGCGGCGCCATTAGTTGGAGAAGTAACGACTTGTCCTCCAGCTGCATTTTCTTCGCTAACCGCAAAGGCAAAGAGGTTAATCCAATCCATGATCTCCATTGGATCATTCTCAACTGCAGCGTTAGCTTCGAGCTTCTTCAAAAGATTTGGTGCACGACGAGTGACATTGAGACCACCTTCTAAAATCCCTTCCGTATCGAAACCACGTTGCATGCAGAGCGACATCACTTTCCAAATTTGTTCTGCTCTTTGGCTAATTTCTTCATCTGAGCGGAATGCCAGTTCGTTTTGTAGAATCATGCCTCCCAAACTAAAACCGTTAGTCTCGGCTTTTTCCAGCATCTCATCCGCTGATGTGAAAGGAAATGGTACCGCGACTTCATCTTGTTGCGTGCCGTTTTCTAGTTCGTCAGCGGTGGCGATGAACCCACCTCCGATGGAATAATAAATTTCAAACGCCACTTGGTCTCCCGCAGCGTCTAGTGCGGTAATCGTCATTCCGTTTTCATGCAGGGGAAGGTTGTCACTATGAAAGACGATGTCATGGTCGTAGCTAAACTCAATCTGGTGCGTACCAGCGAGCAGCAGCGTGTTGTTGTCTATAGTATTTTGTAGCGCACTTTTAGCGCTACTCATTTTAATGGTATCGGGTTTATTTCCCATTAAACCAAGGACAGTGGCTCGGTCTGTGTGGTGCCCTCTACCAGTGAGCGATAATGAGCCATAAAGGTCCACTTGCACCCGATGCACTTTCGCCATAGAGTCGCTAACTAGTTGAGTGAAATGGAATCCGGCAAGCATAGGACCATTAGTGTGGGAGCTAGAAGGCCCGACACCAATCTTAAATATATCGAAAATCGACAGCATAATTGACTTCCTTTAGCAGTGAACCTTTATAAAGGTCTCTAGAACAGTGTTGTTAACTAGATGTTAAAGCCTGTAGGCCGGGAGTGAAAGAAGATTTTTGTAACACTGCCAACTAAGCGCGAGATTTTGAAATGAAGTTAGACAATGTGGTCATCGTTTTAGGTAAACGCCTCGTCAATAGCAGATTGACCGTTGAGGGGGTAACAAGAGTCGAAGCCTTATCTAATGCGATTGCGTCATTGCCGACAGAGCGAACGGCGATTATTTTTTGTGGTGGATTAACGCAAGGTCAACGCATTTCTGAAGCAGATGCAATGTACAGTTATTTTAAATCTCTAAATGCGGTCGCTGTGCATCCGTTCCCTGAACATCAAGTACTTTTAGAAAATCGCTCTTTGAATACGTTTCAGAACATGCGTTACGCTTCTCGCATTTTGTGTGATAGTGGTTTGTTCCAGTTATGGTCAGCGCGCCCGGTTGAGGTCACCTTGTTGTCGAATGACTACCACCTTGAGCGAATCATAGAAATCCAAACCTTGATGGATGAGCAGGGATTATTACGAGTACTAAAATCTGAGTGCGCCTCCATGGGCGTTACTCTCAACTTACCCTTGGATATCAACAAACATATCAGCGTACCATACCCACATAAAGGGCCTGTGGCGGCGGCATTTTTATTACTGGATGAACTCACGACTTACCGAGTTTATTTAGAAGGGGTCAAGCTGGGAGCATTTTTACGAGACTTATCGGTTGTCCGAAAGAAGCCGCTTATGATCGCGAGACATGCCATTCAGCAATTACTCGCTTTACCACTCGATAAAGATAGTTTGCAACAGATTGAAGACATGAAAAAGGCCATCGAAATGACGGCCTTGGATGAATCTGTAGGAGCTGCGGAACAAGCGTTAAGGATCGTTCATCCGATATTAACTGCATTGAACCGCCGCTTGGATCCTGAGTCTATTCATTAAGTTCGCGTTTTGTGCGGACTGCGCTCAATGCGATCAAACAGTAGCAAAGGAGTTCCATGCCTTCTTCCGAAATATTTTTAACATCACGGATGTAGTTCTCGTCCATCACTTGTTGCCAAAAACTGCCCATGCCATATAAGCGAGAGAAGACCAACAATAGCATCACGGCACCAATTAACAGTTTCATGTGGGGCACCGTTAAGATGGTCGCCATTTCGTTCATGGTACCTTTACCACCTTGGTAAGCTTTGGCGCAAGCCAGTGCGGTTACAGCGAGCGCAGGGAAAACCCAAGAACCATGACGAATCATGTCTGTCCAATAGTCTGTTTCACGAATAATGAGCACCGCGAAAAAGCCGGCAATCAAAATGGCCGCATGCTTTAGCTGAGGCTGTTGTTTAGATAGGCTGAAAAATGACCATGACGCAATCGCGAGCATCACAAGCTGGAGTGTTTCTGTTATGGAAAGCTCACCAAGGCTTGAACCCAACACGACATAATCAAGGCGAAGACTGAGGTTAACGAGAATACTGATAGCGACAATCATCAATGCACTTAAACTCGATTTATAAATGATGCGCTTTGACTCTTCAGTAACAACGTTGCTTGGGGCTGACTCGGCTTCTTTTACTATTTGTGTTTTCATCTTGCTCACCTGTTCCAGAAAATGTGGAAGAAATGTGAATTAGTGTGATCTGTGTTTGGGATTTTATTGTCCAAGTGGAAAGTTATGTCAGAGGAATGTCAAGAATAGAACACTGTTCGATATAGTATCGATGTGCGGTAAAGTCAGAGTTATGTAAAAATGAAGTGAGAAAGTTTTGATAAATCAAATAAAAAAGGAGCCTAAAGGCTCCTAAGTGATAGAGGGAATCTGACGTGTCGACAAAAAAATTTAGTAGTCGCCACTCTCACTTTCTTTATGATTGTCGCGATAGTATTCCCATTGCTCGACACGGTTATCGTCAGACAGCACGCAGTAAGTCACACGTTCGCCATTTTCCGAAACGGTATCCAACTCACCACCTTGCTGAACACAGTAAACGGCTGCAGGATTTGCGACGGAGGTATACTCAGTCGAGCGAGTGGCACCTTCGTAAGTTGAACAACCAGCCAGTACCAACGTTGCAGCCATAGCCATCATTAAATTTGTCTTTTTCATTCTTTATCTCCGCATGGGGTGGGCGAGTATTGTATTGATTATAGGCAACTTTCAGAGATTATTGTCTTATCGATGTTAAAAGTAAGAGGGACGTATAAGAATTTAGATATTCTCATCTTTTACTGGTTATCACGTCACACTTCTATTTGTTGCGGATTGTTACGAAGGTTAGAACCGTTGCGTTCAAACCAATGTCTTGAACGCATTTGGACCGACAACGATGATTTAAAGCGTGAAGTTCGGTAATATGCGCGCAAAACATGACAGTGGTATTTTCGATGAGACACTTAAAATCGACCGTTCATCCGGACATTGAGCACTTGGACGACAAAATTATTTTCCAGCGCAATGCGGCACGCGCCATCGTACTAGATGGTGAAGATGTGTTGTTGCTCTATACAGAGCGTTACCATGACTACACTTTGCCTGGTGGTGGTATTGATGATGGTGAAGATGTGATTGCTGGACTAGTTCGTGAACTAGAAGAGGAAACCGGCGCGCAGAATATCCATGGTATTAAGCCTTTCGGAATCTTTGAGGAATTTCGTCCTTGGTACAAAGACGACGCTGACGTAATGCACATGGTGTCGTATTGCTATACATGTAAAATTGATCGTGAGCTAGGCGAAACGGCTTATGAAGACTATGAAGTTAAAAATGGAATGCGTCCAGTATGGATGAACATTCACGAAGCGATAGCGCACAATGAAAAGACCATGGCAGAAAGCCCGAAAAAAGGCATGAGCATCGAGCGCGAAACGTTTTTGCTTCAGTTGATTTCTAAAGAATTACTATAAATAACTTAGCTTGCCTCATAGTGACTTACCTACTCGTTGTTCTGTTAATAGGTCAGCTTTTAAATCGATAAAAAAAGTCCGGACTCCCCCCCGGAACCCGGACTTATTCCAGACGCGCAAGCGAAGCGTCATCTTGATATTTTAAATTTGTTTCGAACTATGAAAACAATAGCTGTTTTACATTTAGTGTGTAAATAATTATTAGGTCCAACTATTGGTTTTCATGTTTTTTGCAAACGCAATGTGACGCATATCTACCCAATTGGCAAGCGCAATTTGGGTACCTTTTAATAAACCACTACTCTTTCTTATCTTTGAGATACCTTACCTCAACTTTTTTGCACACGTTTGCATAGAGATCACGAGTTTTCAAATTGGCCGAACACGATCTTGTAATTTTACGTTTTTCTGACATTGGATTTTGTCGTGATTTTTATCACAAATTGACCAACGGAGGTAGTGGACTAAAGTCGATCAGCGGTTGCGAAACCATCGGAGCATCTGAAGCAAATAAGAGTAAAGGTTGAAATGATGAGGATTGTAACTGACCGATATCTATCAACTTTTCCAGTGCGAAGAATCGACTAACGTATTGGCGAGTCTCTTTAGGTAGTGTGAGCTTCTGAAAGTCGTTACTGCCTGCTCGCTGAATAGCGCGTGCGACACGCCCTTCGCCTGCATTGTAGGCCGCTAATGTCAGCGCCATGTTTTGATCGAATTTGTTGTATAAAAACGTCAGATACTTGAGTGCTGCAGCTGTGCTTGCTTCTGTATCAAAACGATCGTCTTGTTTTGTATCTACAGTCAACCCGAATCGTTGAGCTGTTGCTGGTATCAGTTGCCAAAGTCCGGCGGCGTTGGCATGAGAAACGGCTTTGGGGTTGTAAGAGGATTCCAACATTGGCACTAAGGCTAGACTCTTTGGTAAAGAGTGGCTTTGCAGTTGTTTGAAAATGTGATGAATTACCAGGCTGGATGAATCGAGACGTTTGGTAATTTGTGGCTTGTATGGGGCTAAAACTTGATATTGCGTTTGAATATCAGCTGGGCTTGGTTTCGCCTGACTGGTGATTGAAAGGCAGGATGATAGTAAGGCGATAAAAATAAAAAGGCCTACAGTACTCAGCCGAGATGGCGACTGAATCTGTAGGCAAGACGAACATCGTTTAGAACGATTTATCTTCATAAGTGTGTTGCACAGGTTGTTTGAGTTGACTGACCAACTCATGGAACGCCGCAGAGCTGTGGCCATTGCTCTGATTGTATTGTTGGCACTGACTTACCAACGTTTCCAATAGCGCCCATTGTTTTCTAGCTTGCATACCTATTTGGGCAGGCAAAGCATTGAAAATTCGTTTTACGCTGGCGTCATTACACGCTAACCCCAGCTCTCGCATACACTGGCTTCTATCACTGGCTGAGCGGCTAAGTTTATTGAGTATTGGCATTTGTTTCTGAACATTGTTGCTCAGTGCCTCACCATCAAACTTTAAGTACAACGTTTTTTGCTGTTGAAGCAAAGGGATAAGTTGTTGATAGAGCTTGATATCCTCAGGTATTGAGCGAATAAATTGTTGAATTCGCTGCGATACTGCGCTTGCCATGATCTCTTCCTAGTGTGTTATTACTCGTGACCTGTATGGAATTGCATGATCGCCTTTGATAGTGCTTTGGTATCTAGGCTAAGTTCGCCACGCGCTAATGCGTTACGTACTTGTTCTACTTTTTCCATATCAACATCAGGTAGTGATGCCATTTCAGCTTGAGCGCGATCTATCGCTACGGTATTCGCTTGAAATGTAGGCTCGTGTACCTTGCTCTGTTCGACGACGTCGACAGGCTGTTTGCTTGCTTGCTGTAATTTTGTTTGTGGGACATGACCGCCCGCGACTTTGTCGATTTTCATGCTGTGGTCCTCATCATCATGTTCTAAATTAAGTAGGCGGTTAGGATGTGATAAACATTAAATATTTTTTTGTACTCGAAATTCAGCGTTACTGACGAGAGCCAAAATTAAAAAATGTTACTCTGAGTCCAAAATCAAAATTGAGTATGAACCTGGTTTAACCCGGTTACGACAGCTCTAATGACCTTGCCAGAACTTAGGTTTTCTACTTCAATTTGTTGCCCTTTCGCACCATCTTCTAAGGCGACTCCTTTCGTGCTGGCGCTAAATCCATTTTTGCTCGCAATCACTATGACTTCATTGCCTTTTTCGATTAAAGGTGGAGCCGATAAATTGGATGGGTTGACCACTTGCCCTGCACGTAAACGGCGAGAGGTTTCTAAGCCTATTGCTTGTCCTGGGCGAGTATAAAAATCGTCTTGTCGCGAGATGGTGCGCGTTTCCAGTTTAACGTGCTTGGCAGTCACAACTTCATTTCGACCGACCGTGGTTGTGGCAACCAAGACAGGCAGTGTCAGAGAAGATTTTATCGTGACGTTAATTCGCCAGGGTGAAGCGATGTCATCGCAACTTACTGAGCGCTTAAGGTTTCCAACTGGCAACGCTTGATTGTCGCGACCAGTGATGACCAGAGGCGACTCACACTCAGGTAGGTGATTCGCCGAGCCTGGCACCCACATGTCGAAATCCAGTTGGTATTCTCCCCACTGGTTAGAGTGAGCATTTTGGGCCACTTCTTGTTTGAAATGCTCTGCTACAACAGATTTTATCTCCTCAACGCTTAGGGTTCTGCCAGAGGTGTTGGCGAAAGTTTGTCCTGGTATTAGAGCAAGCAGAGTTAGCATTAATGTTGAGGAAGTAAGCACTTTCCCCTTGCTTTTAATGCTTTCCGTGAGCCGGAAGTTTGGCTTCCATCCTTGTTTGTAAATCATTGATATGTATAACTATTTTTTATGGCACGCATCTTGTTTGTATGTTGGCGTATTCGAGCCAACTGTAAGGAAGATGCATGGCGATCACATTTGAAAATGCTTTAGGTGTACATCCAGAGGCACTTAATTTTCGCGTTCAGCGTACCAAAGTCCTTGCCAGTAACCTAGCAAATGTTGACACCCCTGGGTATTTGGCGAAAGACCTAAGTTTCACCACCGTAATGAACCAGGTGGCTGCAGGCGGTGTGAACAAACCAGTGCCTAAGTTTCAGGTTCAGGCCCAATACTCGGTGCCTTACCAGAACAGCAAAGATGGCAACACTGTAGAACTGGGTGTTGAACAAGCGAAATTCACGCAAAACAACATGGACTTTCAAACTAGCCTGACGTTTCTCAACATGAAATTTAATGGCTTAACGAAAGCGATTGAGGGACGTTAATTATGTCATTCACTGATATTTACTCGATCACTGGATCCGCGATGACGGCACAAACTGTGCGTCTTAACACGGTCGCCAGTAACTTAGCTAACGCGGACGCGGTGTCTGCAAATCCAGATGACGCTTATAAAGCGCTGAAGCCTGTATTCGCGACTGTGTACCAAAAAGCGCAGCTGACAACGGAAAACGGGGTTTATCCCAATGCTGAAGTTCGCATTGTTGACGTTGTGAAAAATGCGGGAGAAGCCGAGAAACGCTTTGAGCCAAACAACCCGTTGGCCAATGGTGAAGGTTATGTGTATTACCCAGATATCGATGTCGTGGCTGAAATGGCAGACATGATGTCAGCGACACGTAGCTTCGAAACCAATGTTGAAGTGTTATCAAATGTGAAAAGTATGCAGCAAGGTCTGCTTAGATTAGGGCAGGGCAGTTAATGAGTCTCGCACAATATACACCTTTATCGTCTGATGCTCCTGTGAGCACTAAAGCAAAAGAGAACAATGGCATTGCACCAAATCCTAAAGATATGAACAGTGCTTCTTCATTAGAGAACGAATTCATTTCTTTGATGGTGGCGCAGATCCAAAACCAAGATCCACTTAACCCACTTGATGGCACGGAATACGTTGGTCAGTTGGCTCAATTCTCTCAAGTTCAAAGTACCGAGAATATGTCCAAGACAATGCAACAGAGCATGATTCTCCTCGACAACATGCAAGTGCTATCGACAGCGGGGCTCGTCGGACAAACTGTTTACGTCAACTCCAAAGAATTTGAGCTTGGTGAAGGCGTACAGAATGGAAAAATCGAACTCGCTCATAGCTCAAACCAAGTGACGTTAGTTGTGAAAGATGAGTTTGGTCAATCTACTAAAGTGCCATTAGGTGCTCACGGCAAAGGTGACGTCGACTTTTCAATTAATCCTGAAGAACTTGGTCTTAAACCAGGCAAATACTCAGTGGCAGTAGAAGTGCAAGAAGGGCAAGCAAGTCCAAATGTGCTCATGGCTGGCACTGTTGAGCAAGTGCGTATTCCAAATACTGGCGGCGCAGCATTAGTCAATGTCCATGGCGTTGGCAACGTTCCTTTCTATCAAATCACTCAGTTTGGTGCTTAACCAAATAGGGAAATCAGAGGTCTTTTTATGAGTTTTAACATCGCACTAAGTGGTCTGGACGCGACCAACACAGAGCTAAACACAATCAGTCACAACATTGCCAACGCATCAACGTATGGTTTTAAAGGTGGCCGCACAGAATTCTCCGCAGTATACAACGGCATGCAACCTGGTGGTGTAGAAGTCGCGTCAATTTCACAGAACTTCGACAAAGACGGCAGTATCTCAGGAACTGGCCGTGCGATGGACTTGGCGATCAACGGTGGCGGATTCTTTGTCACTAAAGACAACATGGGTCAAACGCTATACACGCGTTCAGGTGTATTCGCGACAGATAAAGATAACTTTGTTACAGCTAACAGTGGCGCAAAACTGCAAGGTTACAGTGTGGATAGCAACAACAACCTGATGACAGGCTCTGTGGGCAATATCCAAGTATCTACGTCATCACTGAATGCAAAAGCGACAGACGGTCTTGATTTTGTTGCAAACTTTGATGCAAGTGCGTCTGCCATTGATAAAACGGTAACGCCGTTTAATCCGGACGATCCAAACTCATTCAATTCGTCTTACACCACAAAAGTCTATGACTCGCTGGGTAACTCGCACACGGTAACCCAGTACTTTACTAAGACCGCTTCTAACTCTTGGGAAGTGAATGTTCAAGTGGATGGTGGCGCAACACCAGTGACAACGGTACCAGTAACGTTTGACAAAGACGGTTCGCTTTCTTCACCGACGGCTCCGTTTAATGTTTCATTCCCTGCGGCAGGCGCAAACGCGATGAGTGTCGACATTAACTTGAAGGGCAGCACGCAGTTTGGTGCGAAATTCGGCGTAAGTACTAACAGCCCGAACGGCTACACATCCGGTGAGCTTGCAGGTGTACGCGTTGAAGGTAATGGCATGGTTTACGCGACCTACACTAACGGCCAATCACAGCTGCAAGGTCAAGTTGTACTTGCAGACTTCGCCAACACACAAGGTTTAGCAAAAGTGAGTGGTACGGCATGGACTCAAAGCTTTAGCTCTGGTGCGCCAATCATGGGTGTCCCTGGTTCAGGTACGTTGGGTGATTTAACCCCAGGTGCGCTAGAAGGTTCTAACGTTGACTTAACCAGTGAGCTTGTGGCGCTTATGACCGCACAGCGTAACTACCAAGCAAACGCGAAAACCATCTCTACCAGCGACAAGCTAACTCAAGCTTTGTTTAACGCGGTGTAATGGGAGTTTTGCATGGATAGCTTGTTATTTACTGCAACGTCAGGTGCGAGTCGAGTTCTTAAGGCTCAGCACGTGCGTTCAAACAACTTATCAAACGCTGATACTGCTGGCTTTCGAGCGGATATGGAGCGCGTGCGCAGTGTAGAAATGCAAGGCCCAGGTTTTGATGGTCGCACTATGGTTGTGACCAACTCTGCCTCAACGCGTTTTGATTCTGGCGACATTATGAAAACGGGACGCCCGTTGGATGTCGCCATCATGGGTGAGGGTTATCTTGCTGTTGAAACCCCTGCGGGTAACGAAGCGTACACGCGAGCGGGCAATATCCAAGTCGACACTTTTGGTGCTATGACCATCAACGGTTTTCCTGTTCTTGGTGAAAATGGGCCTTTGGTTGTGCCTGATTATCAAAAGATTGAAATCAGCGAGCGTGGTCAAGTATCCGTGATTCCGCCAGGTGGTGGCGCAGAAATCGTCGCGGGAACGTTGAAGTTGGTTAAACCAGAAATGAACCAACTTCAAAAAGAGAGTGACAGCCTACTGCACAGTGTAGATGGCGTGCCATTCGCTGCCGATGAAACCGTGCAACTTTCTCCTGAGCACATCGAGGGCAGTAACGTATCTGCCATTGATGAGTTGATTAGCGTGATGTCGTTAACGCGTAACTTCGAGATGCAAGTTCGCATGATGAAAACGGCCGAGACGTTGGCACAAGCTGGTAATAAATTAATGGCGGCGAGATAAGTCTCGCCCCGCAAGGAGTAATAAAAAATGCATTCAGCATTATGGGTAAGTAAAACAGGCATGGCAGCGCAGGACACGAAGATGACTGCCATTTCTAACAACCTAGCGAACGTAAATACAGTTGGCTTTAAGCGTGACCGAGTTGTATTCGAAGACCTTTTCTACAGCATTCAGCGTCAACCTGGTGCTCAAGTAGACCAAGTTAACGAGTTGCCAAGTGGTATTCAGCTAGGTAGCGGTGTTCGCGTAGTTGGCACGCAAAAAGTGTTTACGCAAGGTAACACTCAAAATACAACACAAGAGTTGGACCTTGCCGTTATGGGACAGGGTTTCTTTCAAATCGAAAACTCGGATGGACAGATCATGTACACACGTAATGGTCAGTTCCATGTCAACTCTGAAGGCTTGATGGTTAACAGCCAAGGCTTGCCGTTAGAGCCACAAATTCAGATCCCAGATAATGCCTCTTCATTCTCTGTTGGTGTTGATGGCACGGTAACAACAACGACGGCGGACGATCCAACGCCACAGCAGCTTGGTCAAATCACACTCGCAAAATTCATTAACCCAGCAGGCTTAGAGGCCGTGGGTGGTAACTTGTTCCGTGAAACGGAAGCCAGCGGCCCGGCAGATGAACTGATTGCTGGTGAAGATGGCGCAGGCCTCATCAAGCAAGGTGCATTGGAAGGTTCAAACGTACAAGTAGTGGAAGAGATGGTCGACATGATCACGACTCAACGTGCGTATGAGATGAATGCGAAAGTGGTCTCTGCTGCAGATGACATGCTGAAGTTTGTTTCGCAATCAATGTAAGTATGAAATTGGTGATGATGAAGGAAAAAGCAATGAAATGGCTTTCTAAGAGTTGGGCAGTAGCCGCCGTGTTGCTGGTGGGATGTGCCGGCCGTCAGGAATTTATTCCGCCTGAGCCAAATGCCGAGGAATACGCACCACCAACGCTCGATTACACGTTGCCGGAAACCCAGTCTGGTAGCCTTTATCGTCACCAATACACGATGACCCTGTTTCAGGATCGTCGTGCTTACCGAGTTGGCGATGTGTTAACGGTTCAACTATCAGAAGAAACCTCATCGAGCAAAAAAGCGGGTACGAAGTTTGGCAAAAGCTCAGCGGTTAATTTCGCGGCGCCGACCATAGGAACGAAAACGTTCGATGAGTTAGGGGTTAGTGTCGATGGCAGCCGCAACTTTGATGGCAGCGCTTCAAGCTCACAGGGCAACAAGCTGCAAGGTGCTATCACCGTAACGGTACACGAGGTGTTACCTAATGGTGTATTGCGTATCAGTGGCGAAAAATGGCTGCGCCTAAACCAGGGAGATGAGTTTATTCGTCTCACTGGCATTGTTCGTGTGGATGATATTAATCGCAGCAACCAAGTTTCTTCTCAACGAATTGCTGATGCACGAATTACTTACGCAGGTCGCGGAGCTCTGGCTGACAGCAACGCAGCCGGATGGCTGACTCAATTCTTCAACAGCCCATGGGTACCTTTCTAATGAAGACAATGCAATCTTTCTTTACGTCTTTCCTATTGGTGTTGACCTTGGGATTACCAACCACTTCACATGCTGAAGTGGAAATTCCGATCATGGACTTGGTCGATGTGCGCGGCATTCGAGAAAACCAATTGGTCGGTTATGGCTTGGTGGTTGGCTTAGCTGGCCAGGGTGACCGAAACCAAGTGAAATTTACTTCTCAATCTATCACCAACATGCTCCGTCAGTTTGGGGTTCAAATTGATGACAGTATGAACCCTAAGCTACGAAATGTGGCTTCTGTGAGCGTGACAGCAACCGTTGATCCAATGGCGGGCCCCGGACAAACTTTGGACGTGGTCGTGTCTTCTATTGGTGACGCGAAAAGCCTCCGTGGCGGTACGCTATTGTTGACGCCTTTACGCGGTATTGATGGTGAAGTGTATGCCATTGCACAAGGAAACGTCGTGGTGGGCGGTTTATCTGCAGAAGGGCGAAGTGGCTCCAAAGTCGAAGTTAATACGCCAACGGCAGGTCGCGTCCCGAATGGTGCGACGTTAGAGAGAGAAATCAAAACTGATTTCAACCAGCGTGATGAAGTCACCTTAAACCTGCGTAAACCAAGCTTCACGACGGCGAAAAATATCGCGCGTGAAATCAACAACACTTTTGGGCCTAACGTTGCTGTTGCGATCAATAAAGCGCGCATTGATATGCGTGCACCAAAAGATACCCAACAGCGCGTAGTGATGATGTCGATGCTTGAAGAAATGAGCGTAGTGGAAGGCCGCAAGCCGGCTCGAATTGTCTTTAACTCTCGTACGGGAACGGTCGTGATCGGTAAGAGTGTCAAAGTGAGTGAGGCAGCAGTGAGCCATGGCAACTTAACCGTGCGAATTTCTGAATCACAACAAGTCAGTCAGCCAAATGCGTTTGCAAATGGCGATACGAAAGTCGTTAACCAAACGGATCTTGATGTGAACGAAGATTTAGCTCAAATGGTGATTTGGCCTCCAGGCACGGAGCTCAACACTATTGTGACTGCGGTAAACAGCTTAGGTGCCACACCTACTGACTTAATGTCTATCCTGCAAGCACTGAGCGAAGCGGGTGCATTGAACGCTGAATTGGTCGTGATTTAAGGAGTTAAGGATGAAACTAGACAGTACCAATGAACAAACTCAACTGAATTCGATGCTGTATCACGACAACAGCGCACTTGCCAACATCAAGCAGAGTCGAGATCAGGAAGGCGCGCTTGAAGTAGTGGCGGGTCAATTTGAGGCGATGTTTTTACAAATGGTGCTGCGTCAAATGCGCAGCAGCAGCGATGTTCTAGCGGATAAAGACAGCCCGTTTGCAAGCCAGCAGCAAGGTGTTTTCCGCGATATGTACGATGGGCAACTGGCAATGGAACTGGCAAAAAAGCAGAGCTCCGGCATTGCCAATATGCTCATCCAGCAACTTAGCCCCTCTATGCGCGAAGTCGCCTTTGATGCTGCGCGTAACATCTCATCTGCAAACGATGGTAAAGGTGCGAATTCTGAATCTATCTCACAGCTTGATGCTAACGAGATTGAGGGGAACTCAAGCTTATTTAATACCGCCTCTCAAGCCGTCGCCTCTGTAAAACAGGTGCTCGGTGAGGCCGGTATGACTACCGCGTTTTCTCAGCCGTTGATCAGGAAAATGGAGCTGTAAATGAACCTAGTTAATATTGCCCTTTCAGGTTTAGGCGCGAACCGCGTGGCCTTAGACGTAACGGCACAAAACGTGGCGAACGTGAATACTGTGGGCTACAGTCGTCAACAAGCGTTGATGGCATCAGTTGATGACGGAAAAGCCAACCGCTTAAGCCCTGGTTTAGGGGTAGAGGTCACCAGCATTCGCCGCGTTACAGACCAATTTCTGATTAAGCAAACGTGGTCCACTAACAGTATGGCGGCGTACGCTTCTGGTTACACCAGCAACATGAGCCAATTGGAAAATACGCTAGGGGCCGATGGCTTCAGTATTTCTGCTGGTTTGGACTCTCTAAACGCTGCGCTTAACGATGCTACGGTTAAGCCTGAGTCGATCCCTTACCGTCAACAAATCATCAACGAATCTGAAGCGTTGGCGCGCCGCTTTAATACGCTTACCGAGTCTTTGCACAACCAACATAAAGATATGAGCGACCAGCGTAATGCGGCACTCAACCACGCGAATAGCCTCATGGAAAACATCGCGAAGGTAAACAAGCAGCTGGTTGAAATGCAAGGAACAGGTGGCAACCCATCGCAACTTATGGATGAACGAGATAAATTGATCGGCGAGTTATCTCAAACCATCGAAATCAGAACAACAGAACAGCCTGACGGCAGTGTTCAGGTGACGTTGACCTCTGGTCAGCCACTTGTGATGGGCACGGACCATGGCAAACTCGCAGCCGTTCCAGACCCTAGCGACCCTTACGTAGCAGACTTACACGTAACATTCTCAAGCCAAAGTTTTGCGATTGGTGACTCTCTTGGTGGCAAATTAGGTGCGATTAACGATTATCAAACCGATGTATTAAAACCAAACCAATTGGCTTTGAATGACATGGCGAAAGCATTAGCGGATGAATACAACGCTGTGCTCGCTACTGGACAAGATTTAAATGGTAACCCAGGTAAACCATTGTTCAGTTACGACCCTGCCAACCCAGCGGCAAGTTTGGATATCACTGAGTTGACTCCAGGTGAGCTTGCGTTTTCAAGTGATGGTACGCCAGGTAATGCGGATGTATTGCAGTCGTTGATTAATTTAAGCAACAAGCCTGTTTCTGTGACTGGCTATGGCTCAGTGAGTTTGAATGACGCATTCAGTTCTATGGTGGGTCAAACCGCGATTAAAGCACGCCAAGCAGACGCCGATTACCAAGCTAAGTTAGCCATGAACAAGCAAGCACATGCGGCTCGTGACAATGTAAGTGCCGTTAACAGTGATGAAGAAGCGGCTAACTTAATGACGTTTGCTAATGCACACAATGCCAACATGAAAGTGATCAGCACAGCGAATCAGCTGTTCGATTCTGTATTGCAGTTATTCTAAAGGAAACCCAGATGCGAATCAGTGACAATCAATTTAGCCAAATGATGCTGCAAAGCCTGCAAGGTAACAATGCAGGTCTGGGGCACGTGCTACAACAAATGACGACAGGTGAGCGTCTAACTAAACTATCTGACGATCCAATGGCATCGATTAAGCTGCTTAATTTGGATCGTGAAAACAGCGCCATCGCCCAATATCAAAACAATATCGCAAACGTCAAAACCACGCTTTCGAGTCAAGAAACACATTTAGACTCAGTGAAAGAGAGCCTAATGAGCATGCGTGATATTGCATTATGGGGCGCGAATGGCTCACTGACTGATCAAGACCGTACCGGTATGATCACGGAGCTAAAGAGCTATCGTGATTCAATTGAATCGTCTTTCAATGCTCAGGATGAAGAAGGACATTACCTATTTTCAGGCACCAAAACTGACACCCCTGCTATAAATAGCGCAAGCGGTAGTTATGTCATCGAAGGCAACAGCGATAAACGTGTCGTGACGATTGCGAAAGGCGTAACGATGGATTCCAACATGACGGCAAAGGATATTTTGGACCTTGGTGGCGGCAAAAACGTACTGGATCAAATTAATAATCTAATTACAGAATTTGAGAACCCGAGTCCGAATTTCCAAGCTGAAGTGGACGCAAGCCTGAGTGCCATTGATGATACGTTGGCAAGCGTACTTGGCACGATGACGGAGATTGGTGGTCGACACAATAACCTAGATTTGGTTGGTGGTGCTCATGGTGAGAATAAACTGTTCGTCGACAAAGTATCAGGTGACCTCTCAGCTCTGGATTACGGTGAAGCATCGGTACGCTTGAGCAATTACATGGCGGCTTTGCAAGCAACGCAAGCAAGCTATGTAAAGATCAATGATCTATCGTTGTTTGACCGTCTATAAGGTTAGGAAGTTCTTTTATGGTAATGAGTACAGTAGAGGTCAGACCCCATAGCATACGCTTGGGTGGGCAAGAACAAGCCTCTATCATGCCGACCCGTTCTGCAGACTCAAGTACTGCAATTAAACCGCGCCCGGCGCAAGTTCAGGCTGACACTGCGTCAGCCTACTCTGTCTCTGGGATTCAACTGACCCAGGGTCAGCAGCAAGCGACGGCAGTGCAGATCGCATCGAAATCGTTGCAGGTGATTGGCAAAGAGCTGACTCAAATTAAACGTGGCTTGACGCAAGCGGTGAATCAAGGCGTACAAAATGTACCTGGCTTGCAGGATACATTGGTTCGTTCTAAAGCCACCATTCAGAACGTTGTGGAGCATGCTCGTTTCGACGGCCAGAAAGTGCTCAACAACGAACTGCATTTAAAGCTAGATAAAGCAGACATTCGTCGCTTTTCTATTCCTGGCTTGAACGTGCATCGCTTAAGTGACAAGGCTGAGCAAATTCGTTTGGATTTCCCTCAGGGTCAAGCGGTAATGATTCAGTTCGATGGACAAGCCGATGGTGCTCGAACTGTCAAAATGCTTGACCGAAGCTTGATTGCTTTAGGGATGCGTGCCTCATTAGCTGACGATGGCAGCATTTTATTTGAAGCCAGAGACAACGCTTATCAGCAAATGCAGCAGAAAGTGATGGTCACGGGCGAAGGGCACCGTTTTCCTGCGGGCCAGCCGAACGTTCTAAATCTAAAGTCAGAGCCAGATGGTATTGCAGAACTTGGGTTTGATTTGGCATCACGCGATGGTATGAAACAGACGATTGCCAAAGTGAACCAGCACCTAAGACAAGTGCAAACGAGCTTGCAGGAAGCGAAAGCATTTCATGGAGAGTTGAATACTCAAATGCGCTCAATTCAAAATAAAACCGCGCAGCTTTCTGTGGATGATGTGAATGCAAAACTGGATGGTTTTGTGCAGAAGTCTGGTGAGTTTACCTCGACTTTTCAAGCGTTGAATGCACAAGCAAACGTGCGTCGTCATACGGTTGTTGCGTTGCTAAAATAACGAACACTCCAATGATTCCCGGCTTTGCATCGCTATCGCCCCCCAATAACGAGAACGGTGCATTGTCGGGAATCTCTCTTTAATTCGTTTATGGTTCGAGTGCTTTTGCCACCGAGCGATTCAATTTCTGGAATAACCACCCAAGCGCGATTAAAGATGCTCCTAAACCTAAGAAGCTGATTGCTCTCCAGAACCCATCCAGAGAACTAACATCCCATAAGAATACTTTTAGTGCGACAAAAGCTAAAACCACTAGACCCACGCGCTGCATCATCAACCCTCTGTGTGTCACACCGCGCCAAGTAAGCAATCCACCTACGAGCAAACCTGCTACTGAATAACTGAACAGTTCTGCCATGCTAGTCGGTTGGTACAGCATCATGGATGTGGTTTGCCAGAATTGACGGATAGACATACCTAACCAAATAGCAGCAAGTGCAAAGCCTAGGCTAGCAACCGCAAATCGATGAACCTGTAACGTATTCCAGCCTCTAAATGTTGCGATAAGTAGGATACAAGCTGGCAGCAACCAGCCGACGCTTAGCATATTAATAACGGGAAGAGCTTGGGCTGAGACGTTGTCAGTCACCAATGGCGACTCTGCCGTATTAAGCAAAATTATCAGCAATGCGAAGGCACACCAAAGCAGGTAGCTGTAGGCTTCATAGATGCGGCTTAAGCGTTGTGCAAATTGGCTACGGTAGCTGTACACCATACCCATAACCAACGCTTGGTTAGCAAAAACGATGGCGCTTGCGAAATCAATGTGTCCCAAATAGCCGTACTGCCCAGTTAACCAGTAGTTGGTTTGAGTGAATAGCGCCATTAAGAATACATGCAAAAATGCGCCTTCAAACCAGTTGGTCAGTTCGAGGTCCACTTGCTTTAGCGTTGCTCGAGCATAGAGCAGGATGATGAGAGACGGTAGGTAACTCACAATAACCCAAGCCCAATGTCCTGCTTCTACGGGTTGCCATTCAGGGATGAAGGGTAAAAGTGTGAGGCGGATGACCAGTATCCCCATCGCCACTTTGATCGCCCAACTTGCGGGGCGAAATAACCCTGATTGCGTCTGTAGCGCCATTACCGCAACTTGTATCGAGATTGTTGTCGTCAACCAGGTATCGCTTAACCAAACAAAGGCGACGCCTACGATTAAAGCGTGCATGACGGCAGAACATTCCAATGCTAGCGAATGTAAGCGTTGACCAAGTACAACGTAATAAACGGTCACCAATGCGCAGAATGCAGTCCAGTGCCACAGGTAGCCTTGCATAAATTCGTCGACATAAAACAGCGTAATCAAACTCATTGCTGGAGCCAGTACTAACAGAAGTACGCCGCTAAGTTGCGATCGGTCACTGAGTGACTGGAAATAAGTTCGACAGCAGATCAGTGCAATACTGGTGGCCAATGCGAGTAAGATACTGGCACCATGTTCTGGCATATACAAAGCGTCAAACGCGACAGTGAGGACAACAATTGCGGTCGCAGAGACCAATATGGAAGGCAAAAATACGCGCAATGACCAACCTGTGCGAACCGCTGGGAGCCATACTGTCGCAACGAGTAGCGCATAACAGTACACCATGTGCAGTGTGTCCAATTCTGGCATTCTGGTGACAGCCGAAAAGGTCAATAACGCAATCGCGAGAGAGGTAGCGGTCGGCGGATTTGTCCACTTATTCTGGCAGTGATGAGAACGAGGATTGAGTGTCCAACCCAGTCTTGGAACGGCGAAAATAAGATAGAGCGTAATGGAGAGATAAATAGCCAGCCAAGAAAAAAGCGTCTCAAGCGGCATGCTTTCAATGAGCAACAGCATCCAAACAACATGTGGAAGCGCGATGCTTGGAGAAATCCATGCACTGCGCACTTTTTGCATTAGCAATGTTGCCGCGACCGAGATCGCGCTGATATACCCAGCTAATAAGAAGTAATTAGGCTCGCTTCCACCAATCCATAACGGTGCGGTATATCCACCAATAAGACCAAGCACCGCCATCAACGGCCCTTGCTGTAAAGATAGAGCCAAGCTACAAAATGCAGCAGCGGCTAAGATGATCAGCGAGACACTAGGCGTCAGCATTTGATAAACAACAAACGCAAAGATAACCGTGCAGTAAATGCCAGTTAGCCCGGTTCCGGTAACGGCGGCAGGCACATAAGTAAAGCCTTGGGCTCGTGTTGCTCGTTGAGGATTTTGTTGTTCTTTGCGGTGGAACCATTCGCCAACAAGCACCATAAGTAACGAGAGTACAAACGCAAAGGACACACGCATAAGTGGCGAAAACTCAATGTGACTACCAATAACCTGTACGAGATACCCCCCACCAATTAGCATTGCCAGCGCGCCCACCCAAACCAACCAGTTTTCTTGAATGTTGCTAAACAGACTCTGCACTCTACTTGGCAATATAGACTCTTGTTCTTGACTAAAAACGTCCAGTTGAACTTCGCTTGTCTGGTATTGAGCTTGATGTGTTGTGTTTGGATAAGATGCTCGGTCGGTAATCGGGTCATGCTCCTTAGAGGATGAGGAGTTTGCCTCTTTTGTTACCTCTTCAACGCTGGATTGTTGACGCGTTGGTTGGTTCGAGTCCTTATTTAGACTGACTCGCAGTGATGTTACCTCTTCACGAAGTTTGGTTAGCTCTTTTTCTAAAAGTGCTGCTCGGTTGGCGGCTTTCACTCCGATGAGGATGGCGAGCAATGCCATGAATAGTGCTAGTATTACGTACAATCCATTTCTCCTTGCGTACGTCGCGTGACACACGATTCTTAACTTTGAGCACGTACGCTAAAGCTTAGTCCAAGCGCTTTGCCTTAGCTTCATATAGTGCTAGGTTCCGCGCTTTCTTTAAGAATCATTCTACATAATGAAACTCAATGCATAATGATGAATTCGACGAAGCGACATACTTGTGTGTCACTTTAAGATCTGATGAACAGAAATGAGTCGTTAAGTCATTGGGGTTCAACTATATTCATAATTCTGATGCGATACCCAAGTGACCTCAAAAATGTGCATTTCAGAGGCATGCTGTCGAAGAGTCGAAGGTAAGCCGTTTAGTCTGCATGCCAAGTCATGCTTATTGAACCGCACGCCCGAGGTTATTTGGGTATAGCGCATTCACGCGAAAAAAGACAAAACAGGTAAATGATTAATGCAAGTGGGTAATGAAGCGCTGGTTTTATCAGCGGTTGGGGTCATTGGTTTAGGTTGTCAGTGGTTGGCATGGCGATTGCGCTTACCAGCGATTTTATTTTTGCTGCTAGCCGGGTTGATTGTCGGGCCATTTATGCAGTGGTTAAATCCCGATGAGATTTTAGGGAATTTGCTCTTTCCGTTGGTTTCATTGGCGGTTGCGGTGATTCTTTTCGAAGGCAGCTTGACCCTAAACTTCAAAGAAATTCGCGGTGTGAGTGGCTCAGTCTGGAGTATCGTTTCCATCGGGGCCATCATTTCGTGGGCAGCAACCAGTATTGCGACGCACTATTTCCTCGGTTTTACTTGGGAGCTCGCCATGTTGTTCGGCAGCTTAACCGTGGTAACAGGTCCGACGGTGATAGTGCCACTTCTTCGGACGGTAAGGCCTAACAGTACGCTTGCTAATATTTTGCGTTGGGAGGGGATCTTGATTGATCCACTCGGTGCGCTTTTTGTTGTGATGGTTTATGAGTTCATCGTATCGCACAGCGCGATAAATAGCGTCGAAGTGTTCGGGACGCTCATTGCCGTGGGCGTCATTCTTGGTGCGGCCTCTGGCGCAGCAGTCGCAACGATTATGCGCCGTGCGTGGCTACCGGAATACTTGCAGCCATTTGCGGTTTTGATGATCGTGCTCGGCGTATTTTCCGTCTCCAACCATATTGAGTCTGAAGCTGGGTTACTAACCGTCACCGTAATGGGTATGTGGCTCGCAAACGCTAAAGACATCAATATTCAGCAAATTCTGCACTTTAAAGAGCATTTAACCATTTTACTGATCACCGGATTGTTCATCTTCCTTGCGGCTCGAATCAGTCTGGATGATTTTGCTGCGCTGGGTAGTGGCGCGTTATTGCTGTTTGTATTTATGCAGTTGGTGTCGCGTCCGTTGTCGATTTTCCTCTCAACCATCCGCAGTAACTTGAGACTTAAAGATAAACTGTTCCTGTCTTGGGTTGCACCGCGCGGTATTGTCGCTGCCTCTATTTCGTCTCTTTTCGCGATCAAATTGACCGAATACGGTATTGATGAAGCGATTTTACTGGTTCCTATGACCTTCATGGTGATCATCGGAACGGTTGTTTTACAAAGTGCAACGGCACGTCCTGTCGCATTGATGCTGGGCGTCGCGGAGCCAGCGCCACGCGGCTTCTTGTTGATTGGTGCTAACCGAGTAGCCAGAGAAATTGGTCAAGCGTTGGCACGTTATGACCGCCGCATATTGATGACCGATTCTAACTGGGAGTACATCAGTCAAGTTCGTATGTTGGGGCTGGATTACTACTACGGGAATCCGATTTCTAGTCACGCAGATGACAATTTGAACCTGATAGGGGTGGGACAAGTCGTTGCATTAACGCCTGACCAGCATTTCAACATTATGGCTTGCATGCAATTTGTCGACGAGTTTGGTGAAGATAAAGTTCACTGCTTGCAAAAAGTGAAAACCAACGGCAATGGTAGCGAGAAGCACTCCGTGGCTCAGGAGTACCACGGTAAATTGCTGATGGGCGGTAACGTAAGCTATACACAGCTGGCCAGTTTGTTGAGCCGCGGTGCAGAGATAAAACACACGAAGTTGAGCGACAACTTTACGTATCAAGACTATTTAGCGCATCACAAAGGGAACTCGGTAGTGCCGTTGTTCCACGTTGAAGAAAAAGGAAAAATTCAATTCTGTGATGACCCTGAGCAGTTTGCTCCAACCACCACAAGTACCGTTGTGTCTCTGATTCTGTCAGAAAGCGCAAAGTAAATTAGAGAAGTATGCGGCTCATTTTTATCGTGGTGTCTCGCACGCTGATTACTTCAACTTGGTGAAACACTCGCCTGCTTGTTTAAAACAGAAGGCGAGTTTCTCTTCCTATAATGTCAGAGTAAGTCGTGATTCATTACTGGTTTCGGAAAAGTAATCTCGTGAATTCAGAAAATTCGCATTGACGTTACTGATAAGGATCGCAATACTGCGCGACTGTTTTACTTTAGGGTGGCATTATGGCTCCGCAAACTAACCGAAAAGATTTACATCTAGACGCTGTTTTACATCATGACATGAGCATGAAGCATAAAACAGCGGGCTTTGAGTCTGTCGAGTTTGAACACTGCGCGCTGCCAGAATGTGACTTTCAGGCGATCGACCTGTCGACAGAGTTTCTTGGCCACCGACTGGCGCTGCCGTTTTTGATTAGCTCGATGACAGGTGGAGCGAAAGACGCTGAAGTGATCAATTGTCGTTTGGCTGAAGCTGCCAGTGAATTAGGCATTGCGATGGGCGTGGGGTCGCAGCGTATTAGCTTAGAAGAGCGCCAACACGCAGGTCTAGGTAAAACCATTCGTGATTTAGCCAAAGATGTGCCGCTTTATTCCAACCTTGGAGCCGCTCAGTTGCGCGACAAAGGTAAACTTGATAATGCGCAGCGTGCGGTTGAATCCATTCAAGCGGATGCGTTGTTTGTACACGTAAACCCAATGCAGGAAGCGTTTCAGAAAAATGGCGACCATAATTGGATTGGGGTCTTACACGCTATCGAGCAGCTTAAATCTCGCGTGAATGTTCCGATCATTATTAAAGAAGTCGGTTTTGGTATTAGTGGTCACGTTGCGCAGCGATTGGTTGACGCCGGTGTGGATGCCATTGACGTAGCGGGCGCGGGTGGCACAAGTTGGAGCGCGGTTGAAGGCTATTGCCAAGATAATCCGAAAATGCAGCGTGCAGCCGAACTTTTCCGCGATTGGGGCATCCCAACGGCAAAATGTTTGACTCAAATACGAGCACAGCATCCTACATTACCTTTGATCGCCTCAGGTGGTGTGCATAACGGACTTGAAGCGGCGAAAGCCATACATTTGGGCGCCAATCTCGTTGGGCAAGCGGGCGCAGTCTTGAAAGCGGCTACCATAAGCACTCAAGCGGTGGTCGAGCACTTTGAGCAAATGGCGTTAGAGTTACGTTTATCATGTTTTGGTACGGGGTCTTCTAAGATCAGCGCATTAACGCAAGCGCGCTGCCTATAGGTGTTTATGGTGTCATTTACGCAGCTTGGCTCAATAATTTTTCGGTGTCTTAACACGTAGACTGATAATTTCGTTATAGTTGATACAAAAGTCACTTCAACAAGTGACTGCTTAGTTCAGACAGTTGAATGGGCATTTGTTGAAGCGATTGAGTTTTATTTTAATATTGTTTGCAACTGGAACCTTAAATTTATGAAAAAACTAGTCATGCTGATGTTGGCGGCTTCTGCTTTAACCGCTTGTAGTGATGAAGTGGGCACTGAAGGCTGGTGTAACGACATGCGCGATAAGCCAAAAACAGAATGGACAGCAGACAACGCAGTAGACTTTGCGAAGCACTGTGTTCTTCAAGATGGTGTGGGCAGCGAGCAATGGTGTGAGAACTTGAAAGATAAGCCAAAAGGTGACTGGAGTGCAAACGAAGCTACCAGCTTTACTAAGCACTGCATTTTCTAAGCACTACACTTTCTCAACACGGCGTCTCTCATTATGAGCGATGACTGTGTTAGGCAAAATATTAAGAAAACACCAAGCGTCTTGCTTGGTGTTTTTGTATCGACAATAGCTTGGGCTCTCACGTGCTGAGCACACCTATCTTTCCTCTGAGTAGAGTGTTTTACATTTTCGTTTCATTTTTGAAAACCTGTATTACCTGCCTTTAATTTTTCGCATTGCAGTGGCATGGTGTCGGTGTATTCGTCTAATTCAATTAGATTCATAACAAAAAGGGACTCAAATGGAAGTACTCAAAGGCTCATGTCTGTGTGGTAAGGTGAAATTGGAAGTGGCAGATGAATTCAAGTACATGGGAAATTGCCATTGCTCGGAATGTCGAAAATTTACTGGCTCTGACTATTCATCTGCGGGCGGTATTGCTCTAGATAAGTTGCTCATTATCCAAGGAAAAGAGGATATTCAAACTTATCAGAAAAGCGAAAATACCATGTTATGTTTTTGTCGCCATTG
Organism: Vibrio sp. CCB-PB317; assembly: GCF_022808245.1. Lineage (NCBI taxonomy): Bacteria > Pseudomonadati > Pseudomonadota > Gammaproteobacteria > Vibrionales > Vibrionaceae > Vibrio > Vibrio sp. CCB-PB317. Next base: position 1,680,146 of record NZ_JALGNU010000002.1, on the reverse strand, counting down.
CGGGTCGAGCCTGTATTCGAAAAAGAACAATGGGATTGTCAATATTCGCCTAGGTGTCTTGGATGATGCTCCATCCCACAAGCCAAATTTCCATATTTTTGTCGCGTCCAAAGCGCCGTGGCTTGAGATATCGGATAACCTGACTCAGTTTGAGGCCGGGCCCAAATAGAGTAGTAGCGGAAGAGAATTATTTAGTAACAGAGGGCGTTGCAATAAGTCTGCAACGCCCTCTGCACTTTTATTTTTGAAATTAGAACAGAGATGATTATTTGGCGTCTTGCAGTTCTTCTAAGCCACCTGCATTGTGCAGATTCGTGAACCCTTGCGATTGCAAATATTGATACGCTTTACCAGAGCGATTACCACTGCGGCAGTACAATACGATCGCTTGATCTTTATCGACGTCTTGGAAATGTTTATCAAGCTCAGATAGAGGGAAATTGACCGCATTGTCTAAATGCCCCTCAGAGAACTCTTGCGGCGTGCGTACATCGACAATCATTGCGCCTTTCTCAATCAGTTGCCACCCTTGTTCAGCACGCTCAGAAGCCGCCACGTTGGGAGAAAGCAAGCCAACGCACAATGTTGCAAGAAACAGAGATACGACCTTTTTCATTGTTTGATTATCCTTTTTAAGAGTATGTAACCACTCTAGATTTGATTGAACACATTTTCCATAATAAAGATGGTTTTAAGTGGTCGTAAATGTCAAAAGTTTCGATAGAAGATTTTATTCAATTCAATAAAAAATTTTTATGAAATCCACCTCTTGAACTCCAATTTTTCGACCTTATTATTCTCATCGAAAGTGAGCGGTCGACTCGCAAATCCATCTTGATGTTTATTCTGTCTTTTATTTTTGGTTCCAAGTAGGAGGCACTTAAAAATGAAAATTCGTCCTTTAAATGACAAGCTAATTGTTGAAAGACAAGAGGTGGAAAATAAATCTGAAGGGGGAATCGTTTTAACTTCTCAGTCGGTGAAAAAATCAAACCGCGGGAAAGTCATTGCTGTTGGTTTAGGTAAACGCCTTGAAAATGGCGAACGCGCTGCGATGGAAGTCAAAGTGGGCGACCAAATCATTTTCAATGACGGTTACGGCGTGAAAACCGAGAAAATTGACGGCGCAGAATACTTGATTCTGTCCGAATCTGATGTGTTAGCAATCGTTGAGTAATTATTTTTGTAGTAGTTTTTTGAGGAGATAATTATGGCTGCAAAAGACGTATTATTTGCTAATGACGCACGTCAAAAAATGCTGAAAGGTGTGAACTTACTGGCGGACGCAGTAAAAGTGACACTAGGCCCTAAAGGCCGCAACGTTGTGCTTGATAAATCTTACGGCGCGCCAACGATCACTAAAGATGGCGTGTCTGTAGCGAAAGAAATCGAACTGAAAGACAAGTTCGAAAACATGGGCGCACAAATGGTGAAACAAGTGGCGTCCAAAGCTAATGATGAAGCAGGTGACGGTACAACGACCGCTACTGTACTGGCGCAATCTTTCATCAATGAAGGTCTTAAAGCGGTAGCGTCTGGCATGAACCCAATGGACCTAAAACGTGGTATCGACAAAGCTACTGAAGCGGCGGTTGAGAAACTACGTGAAATGTCTAAGCCATGCAGCGACAAAGAATCCATTACCCAAGTGGGTAGCATTTCTGCAAACAGCGATCGCGCGATCGGTGAAATCATTGCAGAAGCGATGGAAAAAGTGGGTCGCAATGGCGTGATTACGGTTGAAGAAGGCCAAGGTCTAGACAACGAATTGTCTGTGGTTGAAGGTATGCAATTCGACCGCGGTTACTTGTCGCCATACTTCATCACTAACCAAGAAAATGGCAGTGTAGAGCTAGACAACCCTTACATCCTATTGGTGGACAAAAAAGTCAGCAGCATCCGCGAGCTATTGCCAGTGCTAGAAGAAGTGGCGAAATCTTCTCGCTCGCTATTGATCATTGCTGAAGACATCGAAGGTGAAGCGCTAGCGACATTGGTTGTGAACAACATGCGCGGCATCGTGCGTGCGACGGCGGTGAAAGCACCTGGTTTTGGTGACAACCGTAAAGCGATGATGGAAGACATTGCGGTACTAACCGCAGGTACGGTCATCTCTGAAGAAATCGGCCTAGAACTCGAAAAAGCAACGCTAGAGCAACTAGGTAGCGCGAAGAAAGTGACCATCACCAAAGACACAACAACTATTGTGGGTGGCGCAGCAGAAGCAAGCGCGATTGCTGATCGTGTGGCTTCGATTGAAAAACAAATCGAAACAACCACTTCTCAATACGACAAAGACAAGCTTCAACAACGTGTTGCGAAGCTTTCTGGCGGCGTAGCGGTGATCAAGATCGGCGCTGCAACTGAAGTTGAGATGAAAGAGAAGAAAGACCGCGTGGACGATGCGCTACACGCTACTCGCGCAGCGGTTGAAGAAGGTATTGTTGCTGGTGGTGGTGTTGCCCTAACTAAGATCGCGAAAGAATTGGCGGATCTAAAAGGTGACAACGATGACCAAAACGTGGGTATCCGAGTTGCGCTACGTGCGATGGAAGAGCCTCTCCGTCAAATCGCAACCAACGCAGGTGACGAAGCTTCAGTCGTAGCGAATGCTGTCAAAGCGGGTGATGCCGATTACGGTTACAACGCTGCAACAGGTGAATACGGCAGCATGATCGAAATGGGTATCTTGGACCCTGCGAAAGTAACACGTTCAGCGCTTCAATTCGCGGCGTCTGTTGCTGGCTTGATGATCACGACTGAAGCGATGATCACCAACCACGTTGAAGACAAAGAACTTGATATCTAACGTTATCAATCGTTAGTGATTAAGTAAGCGTTAAAACAACAATAACATTGCAAAACCTAAGCGGGCTCGCTTGAGCCCGCGAATCAGTCATTTGAGGTAAGTGTTATGACCCGTTTACCTGCGTTTTCTTTCTCAATATCTGAGCCGAGCGGTAATGAAGCTTCGTCAACGTGGCCGACGGCTATTCACTTCCCCCTCGTTCCAGCTGGGCCAGAGTTTTCGATCGAAAATGCTCTGCCTAAACGTCCGACAGTGACGATATTCACTATCGATCTGTCTCAGTTATTTAAAGGGGACGCTCGGGTCATCCATTAACTGTATCGAAACAGCCAGCGTAAGTTGGCTGTTTTTTTTTATTTCTGGGTGTAGGTCAAATTATTGATAATGTGAATCGTTTTCGTTTGGTTGTTGCTACTTGTTCAATGTGTTAGCTTAAATTGGGACTGTTCCCAAGTGAGGTGATAAAATAATGAATAAGAAAATACTGCTTCCCTTAATGTTAGGGATTTCCGCTACTGCCGCTGCTTCTGATAACAAGGTTGTAGAAAGTGTCTTGATTGATGACATCGCGCTAGAAGGTTACGTGAAAAAAAGCTATGAGGTCGTGATGCAAAGCGAGCCTGAGCTTTTCCCGTATGCGTTTCGTGGTAGCCGTGTGCAAATGAAGTTACTGGTTGAGTTATTCCATAATTCAAAGAACGACAAAAAAGCGGCTCGCGTGATCACTCTAGGGAATGGTTATGTACCAGGTAATCCGGGTGTAAAACACACTTACGATGCTGCGATTGTGGACCGTTTTACTCAAAACTACCCAGTCGCGTTCGACTACAGTATCTATCAAGCTGGTGGCACGCCGGTATTTAGTGAGGATTACTCACCGCAAAACGAAGCTAATGATGTTTCAGTATCGACAACCACGGTTGCATCGTCTATCGGCTTAACCGCGACTGCAACACCGGGCTCGGCACCAAGTTTTTCTGGCTCGTTGACGACCGACCTGGGTGTGGCTTATACGTCTCGCTACTCAAGTAAGGATTACGTCACCGCAGCCAAACCAAAGGCTTCCATGGAACGCGGTATGGGTGTTAAGTGGACCACCTCTCTTAGCCAAATTTACACCAACGATTACCAGTACTACGGTAAATGGGCGGGCGTTTACCACTACACAGGTTGTTCAAACGAGAACCTATTACCAGAAGAGAACTTGCCGCGTTTGATCTACGGTTTCAAACCGAAATTCCAGTACGTGTTCACACCAGAATTTGAGCGCGGAGAAGAGCCCAAAACGGAGATGATCGCACGAGCTGGCATGAAAGAAGTTGAAGAAGGTTTCTCTCGCAATGCGTGTAACTGGTACGATCAAGGTACAACGAGCCACTACACTGAGGCACAAATTCGCTTCACGATTGATTGGGATACGCTCACCGTTATCACTCAATAAACGTTTCACTTATCAGACCGAAGGTTTGTAGATTGTAATGCGGCTCTAGTAGCCGCATTTTTTATGGTCGAAATCTGATCGCAAGCGCATTAAGTCTTTAAGCCCAGCATCGCGCCGAAAATGACCAATCCCGACCCACATGCTTGGGCGGATTGGCAGCAATCAACACGTTGTAAAACCTTCAACGGCAACACTCAGCAATCATTTGCGCATTTTTATTTTTGCATACAAGCCGAGGTGGATGGCTTAGGCGCGGCGATGGGATCGTATCCTTTTGTTATGGACGATATTAAGCGCGATAATTTGGTCGCGCCATTTGGTTTTGTGCTATCAGGTTGCAATTATGTTTTATTGAGCCAAGATAAAAAGCGTACAGAACTCGAACATAAATTCATCACGTGGTTACAAACGCAAATGGTAGAGTGTGTACCACTACCATCGCAGCAAAATACGCAAGGCGAATAGAAGGCGTAGAGCGTGATTACGTCAGTCAGTTTGATGGATAAGGGCTTAGGAAATTGGAAATGGACAACCTCAATATTGTTGAAATCAAATCATTTGTTCCGGCGAAAGATTACGCGCTATCAAAACGCTTTTATGAGGCGATAGGCTTTGATATGGCGTCAGACTTCGGTGATGTGGCGTACTTCTCTCAAGGCAGCTGCGCGTTTCTTTTACAGAATTTTTATGAGCCAGAACACGGCAACAACTTCATGATGCACTTGCTCGTAGAAGACGCAGAAAGCTGGCATCAGCACTTATCCAAAGTGGGCCATGAGGAATTTGGTTCGCGTTTAACTGAGCTGGTCGAGCAACCTTGGGGTATGCGCGAATGTTGTTTGTTTGACCCTAGTGGCGTTTTATGGCGAATCGGTCAGAACATGAATACTGACTAACGCCAGTCCTCTTTTCAGAACATCTATATCGCGCAGGTATTGATATCTCGATACCTGCGCGTTTTGTTTTTTGCTTAACCTTGCCAACGTTTCTCGCGCACTCACGCCTTTTTCGAGGTGGTGTGCGATGGACTGAACCCAAAAAGCTCCTCAAGCAGCATGGCTTTGAGTTCCGCCCGGACTTCTGTCCCTCCGATTAACGCCAAAAGTGCGAGTCCACCTGGGATGAGAATCACCATCAATATTGGTCTTAAAATATAAGAAAAGCAGAATATGGTCGGCAAGAAAATCAATCCTTGGCCTAGTTTGTTTAATACGTACATGAGCGAATCCTTTTGTTTTTATATAAAATTGAGCGTGCTCATTTTTATAATTGAGCGCGCTCAATTTGTCAATGTCAGCCGCTCAAGGTATGATCCTTTCAGGCTCATTAAGCAGATACATCAATGACGAAGCGACAACAAACCAGAGACAAAATCCTAAAAGCCGCGTGGGCATCTTTTGCTCAGAATGGCTATGACATGACGACCACAAGGCAGATTGCGAGAGAAGCAGGAGTCGCCGATGGTACGGTATTCAGCCACTTCCCGACCAAACTGTCGATTTTGCGCGAAGGGATGCTGACGCAACTGCAACAGATCAGCCAAGAGACGCTAGTCAGTGTGGAAGGTAAGACAGCTATCGACATTGGTTTGGCGCTGACGGAGAAATACTATCGCTACTATTTTGCGAACGTCGAGTTGAGCCGAGCCTTGTTGAAAGAGGTGATTTGGGATTTGGATTATTACCAGTCGTTTAACCAAGCTTTGTTTCAATCTGCGAGCGTAAGTTCTGTTCTTGAAGACAAAATGCCGTTGATTTTTGACTGCTACTTCATGACGCTAATCGCACATTTAAGCCGAGCAGAACCGGATGTTGAAGCCGCGCTTACAGATCTTCATGCTAAGTTTCAGCAAATCATTGCGACTACATAAAATGGCCCCAACGCAGAATCTGAAAGAATATACTGCCTGTCATTTTATTTGCTGGACTCCCATTTTCTCGTTTCAGTTGGCGTCTCACCAAATAGCCGCTTGTAGCTTTGGCTGAACTGCCCGAGATGAAAAAAACCAAAGTCAAAAGCGATTTCTGCAATTGTTCGATTATCTTCAGGGCTTTGTAGCACTCTACGTACTTGATTCAGCCGCATTCGGTGTATGAATTGCTTTGGCGAAGTATTACAGCAATGTTCAAAGGTGTACTGCAGTGTGCGGCGACTGACGTGCACAGCGTCACACAGTTCACTGACGGTGATCGGAGTTCTGTAATCTAAGTCGTGTAGCTGTTGCTTTATGCGGCGCATCACATGCTGACGATGAGAGATTGATATCGGGTGGCTTGCGCTTGGTGAACTGATTGAGAACAGTTCGAGAACGATGTCTTTTAAAACCACCTGATGTGTGCTGTCAGACCATCGCGATTCAGTGGGACCGAGTAAAGTACCCAAGTAGAATTTAAGTTGTTGAATGTGCTTTTCTGTTAGTCCCGCTAAGTGCGGTGTGTTGCAGCCGATACCGTCTAACTCGAGCTGTTTTTCTATGATTTGAACCAGTTTTCTGTCGAGTACTATCCCATAGATAGAAAACTGTTCAGGTGTCATTAACTCAAAATCTGCACCACCTTGTCTAAGCAAAAGCTGGCTTGCATTAAACTTGCTGTGATTTAGGTGTAGCGGCTTATTTTCCGCACTCAAGCCCAACCAAATTCCTCCCTCTTCAACCCTGCATTGCTGTCTTAGTGAGCGGTTACTGTCTTCACGAAATACATGGAAATTGGGAAATCGTCGTTCTCGAATTTGACCTAAAAATCGGCCATCGCTGAGTTGATCGTATTCCTGTTGCCAGTTTATTAGGCTTGCAGCTTGTTGGTTTGCATCCTTTGTGTGATGGATGCACAGCATTGGTGCGGTTTGGGGTGTTTGGTCACTCATCCTTGTGATGCTCATTCCTTTTTTGTGAGTCATGTTGGAGCAGTTTTTATGTAACTCATTGTTTATTAGTGTTTTATAAATGTTGCCAGTTTTTGATAACGCTACGGAACACATTTGGCAATACTTTCTTAAAGCTTATTGATAGTTCAGCAAAAAGCGAACCAAATAGTGAAGAGGAAGAGCAATGACGGCAACTTATCGTCGGCAACAAGGAAGTAAAGTCTATACCTTTAAGTCATTAGCTGACTTGATGGCGAAAGCGACACCGGAGCGATCAGGCGATGCGTTAGCCGGGGTTTGTGCTCAGTCAGCGGCAGAACGTGTAGTCGCACAAATGGCGCTGTCTGAGTTACCACTTAAAACGTTTCTTAACGAGGCGGTTATTCCATACGAAAGCGACGATATCACTCGCCTAATTATCGATACGCATGACCTTGAAGCCTTTAAACCGATTGAGCACTTGACGGTCGGAGATTTTCGAAATTGGCTGCTGAGTGAAGAAGCCGATGGTGAAACGTTGGCTAAAATTCGTCAAGGTTTAACACCAGAAATGGTGGCCGCAGTCAGTAAGATTATGCGCAACCAGGATTTGATTCTCGTTGCTAAAAAATGCCAAGTTGTCACGGCTTTTCGGAATACGATTGGTTTGCCGAGTCGCCTGTCTACTCGCTTACAGCCGAATCACCCCACTGATTCTCTCAACGGTATCGCAGCGACCATTTTTGATGGTCTGATGTACGGAAATGGCGATGCGGTTATCGGTATCAATCCGGCAACAGATAATGTGCCTCAAGCTATCAAGTTAATGAACTTAATGGATGAGGTGATTCAACACTATCAAATACCGACTCAGTCTTGTGTGTTAACTCATGTAACGAACACGATCGAAGCCATTGAAATGGGTGCACCAGTCGATCTCGTTTTTCAGTCGATAGGCGGCACGCAAGGGACGAATGATACCTTCGGAATCGACTTGTCGATTTTGAAAGAGGCCCATGAAGCCGCGTTGTCTTTGAATCGAGGTAGCGTAGGAAACAATGTGATGTATTTTGAAACCGGACAAGGTACAGCGCTGTCTGCGAATGCATTTCATGGGGTCGATCAACAGACTTGTGAAGCCCGTGCTTATGCTGTTGCGAAACAGTTTGATCCTTTGTTGGTTAATACAGTCGTTGGGTTCATTGGCCCTGAGTATCTGTTTGATGGTAAACAGATCATTCGTGCCGGGCTTGAAGATCATTTTTGTGGGAAGCTGCTTGGTTTACCCATGGGTTGCGACATCTGTTACACCAATCATGCCTATGCCGATCAGAATGACATGGATAATTTGCTGACACTGTTAGGCGTGGCCGAGTGCTCTTTCATCATGGGTATTCCAGGGTCTGATGACATTATGCTCAACTATCAAACTACCTCATTTCACGATGCCCTTTACGCAAGAAAAGTACTCGGTCTGAAGCCAGCTCCAGAGTTTGAACAATGGTTAATGGAGATGCAGATTTTCGAGAGCGTGCAAGACGTTCGGTTAAGTGAGCAAGTCTCTCGCTCGTTTTCGGGAGCAATTAACCAACTGAATAAGGGGTATTCTCATGGGTAAAGTGATCACCATTGCTCAGTCCACACAAGATGAGTCTGAAGTTGTCACACACAACCCTTGGGGCAAGTTACGCGACTTCACCTCTGCTCGGATCGCTCTGGGTCGCAGCGGGAACAGTGTACCAACCAACGAGTTACTCTCATTTCAGCTGGATCACGCCCAAGCTATGGATGCAGTGCATTGCAGTTTGAATGTTGACTCTCTTGTTGCTGGTTTATCTGACTCTTACTCGATTCTTGAAAATACCTTAGAGCCTCCTGTCGTAGTGAGCAGTCAAGTGAGTAATCGGCTTATGTACTTGCAAAGGCCCGATTTAGGACGGCAGCTCGATGAATCTTCTTGGCAAACGCTCAACTCGATAGCAAATGAGCATAACACTGACATTGATCTTGCGATTGTTATTGCTGATGGACTTTCTTCCGTCGCAATTCAAAACCATGCCGTGCCTGTTGTTACTCGATTGATTTCTCTTTTAAGCGCTGATGATGAACATCAATGGAAATTCGCACCTATCACAATCGTAAAGCAAGGAAGAGTGGCGGTAGGGGATGATGTTGGTGAATGTTTTAACGCCAAGGCCGTGCTGGTTTTAATTGGAGAGAGGCCAGGTCTGACTTCTCCGGATAGCATGGGTATGTATCTCACTTGGGGGGCTAAACGAGGCTCTAAAGACTCCCAGAGAAACTGTATTTCCAATGTGCGCCCTCAGGGGCTCAATTATGACGATGCCTGTGAACGTGCATTTTACTTGCTTAAGGAGGCTCGAAAATTACAACTGTCAGGAGTGAACCTGAAAGATCGCTCCGACATCAATGAGCCAGGTGGCGCAAGCGTTGAAGATAAACACAGCGACAACTTTTTAATTTCATCAAAGTAGAAGGATTTACTATGTCTAAACATCAGGAGTACTTGGCCAAAAGGCAGCTAAAAAGAGGCACCGCAGGTTGGATTTTACTTGCTGGCTTAGGTGTCTCGTATGTTATATCTGGTGACTTCGCCGGTTGGAACTTTGGCATCGCTCAAGCAGGATGGGGAGGCTTTCTTATTGCTGCTATCGCGATGGCAGTAATGTATTTCACGCTAGTATTGTCTTTAGCTGAAATGTCTGCGGCTATTCCGGCTGCGGGTGGTGGTTACAGCTTCGCAAGACAGGCGATGGGGCCGACAGGTGGCTTTTTCACTGGCTTATCAGTTTTGATTGAATATGCGCTCGCGCCTGCTGCGATAGTAATTTTTATTGGCTCAGCAGTGAATGAATTGGTTGGTATCGATGGCCCTGTTGTTTACGCACTTTTCTACGCCGTCTTTATTGCTATTCACATGGCAGGTGTTGGCGAAGCTCTCAAAGTAATGATGGTCATCAGCGGTTTGGCTGTGCTAGCTATTCTAATCACTGCTGCTGTGCTTATTGGTCACTTTGATGTTAATAACTTATTCGATATTGCTCCAGCGACGGCTCAGGCAACAGAAATCTTGCCGTTTGGGTGGTATGGCGTATGGGCTGCGTTGCCATTTGCAATGTGGTTGTTTCTTGCGGTTGAAGGTGTGCCTTTAGCGGCAGAGGAGGCAAAAAATCCGGCGAAAGATGTTCCAAAAGGCATCATTGGTGCGATGTTGTTTTTATTACTAACCGCAACTCTGGTGGTCGTTCTTTTGGCTGGTGCGGTTGGTTCAAAGGTCATAGGCGATAGCGCTGTGCCATTAGTTGACGCACTGAAGCTTACGGGCAACTCAACGATAGCAATGGCCGTGAACTTACTCGGGTTAGCTGGTCTTATCGCTTCTTTCTTTTCTATCATTTATGGTTACAGTCGCTTGGTGTTTGCGCTTTCCCGCGCGGGTTATTTGCCGCAAACTTTGTCATTAACCAGCGACAAAAAAGTGCCTTCTCGTGCGCTTTTGGTTCCGGGAGTTTTTGGGTTCTTGGTTTCTCTTACGGGGGAGGGGGACTTAATCTTGGCGATGGCTGTTGTCGGTGCGACTGTATCGTACGCATTAATGTCCTTGAGCCATATTTTATTGCGAATTAAACAGCCGGAGTTAGCTCGCCCATATAAAACGCCTGGCGGGGTAATCACTTCGAGTATTTCTCTGGTGCTTTCTTTGATCGCAATGACAGGTGTTTATGCTTTTGATCCCTCTGCCTTTTTCATGACAATGGGATTGTTTCTTATCGGTGGTGTTTATTATGGTTTATACAGCCGCAACAAACTGGTGGCAGCAACCGCCGAAGAAGAGTTTGCCATGCTTTCTGTTGCAGAATTAGAGCTTGAATCAGATGTAGCACGATAGCCATTTCAATTCTTGTTCGCCACTACATCAAGGGAGCCATGTGCTCCCTTTGTCATTTCTATCAAAAGTGCATAGCGCACAAATGCATCACTTTAACTTTATAAGTGGTTAATCATGTGAAAGTCTAGTCTGGATAACTATGGAGCAGAGCCACCACTGGTATAGGTTAAGTTTTCAAGGAAGGATCATGAAAAACAACGCATTTAATACACTTTTTGGAACAGAGTTACCGATTATTCAAGCACCAATGGCCGGCGTGCAAGATAGCCAAATGACCATAGCTGTCAGTAATGTTGGCGGGCTTGGCTCGTTACCTTGTGGAATGCTGAATAAAGACGCCATCGTTAAAGAACTTCAACTTATTCAACAGGCGACCAATCGACCGTTCAACCTCAACTTCTTTTGCCATGAAATGCCGGAATACGACGCCAACAAGCACGAAGAGTGGCAAAAAACGCTGCAACCGTATTTTTCTGAAGTTGGTGCAACCGTACAGGCTCAGCCAAACGCTCCGACAAGGATGCCTTTCAATCATGATATTGCTGACGCGATTGAATCATTTGCACCGCCAGTGATCAGTTTCCACTTTGGTTTGCCTGCCGATGACTTGTTAGCGCGAATTAGAGGCTGGGGAGGGAAGATCCTTTCGACAGCGACCACAGTGGATGAAGCACTGTGGCTGGAAGCAAAAGGCGTTGACGGCATTATCGCTCAAGGCTTGGAGGCTGGTGGACACCGAGGCATGTTTTTATCGGATGATTTATCTACTCAATTAGGCTTGATGGCGTTGTTACCGCAAATCGTCAAGCGCGTGAATTTACCTGTTATTGCAGCAGGAGGAATTGCCGATAAAAGCGGTGTTGAAGCCGCGCTGAAGTTAGGAGCAAGTGCCGTGCAGGTTGGCAGCGCCTATTTGTTGTGTGATGAGGCAAAAACATCGTCTTTACATCGATATGCCATTGCCAGTGAGCGCGCGCAGCATACGGCGGTGACCAATGTTTTCTCGGGCCGACCAGCACGAGGCATTGTGAATCGCGCGATGTCGGAGCTAGGCTACATCTGTGAGTCTGCGCCGAAATTCCCATATGCTTCCATTGAAATGACTCAGTTAAGAGCGCTTATGGAGAAGCAAAACCGAGATGAATTTACGCCGTTGTGGTGCGGACAAAATTCGTCGGGTTGCAAAGAAGTTTCAGCGGCAGAAATGACACTATCATTAGTGGAAGGGATTGATTTGAGCTTATGTCCCTCAGACTAATTTGGCCTGAGGAACACATTTCAAGTGAAGGTTATTGAGGCGCTTTCATCGCTTCTGATTGATCGTCCGTCATCACGAAGTGCAACTCGCCACCCGGTTTGAACTCGGAATGGTCGAAGAAGAAGCCGTTATCCAAAGCTTTGCCATTGATGGTGACAGACTTAATGTACATGTTGTCATCGGCGTTGTTCTCTGTGGTGATGGTGAACGTGCCGCCTTTCACCGGAATCACTGCTTTGTCGAATAGCGGACGACCCACAGTGTAGATAGGCTCTGCCGCGTTCACTTGGTAGAAGCCTAGTGCAGACATCACATACCAAGCAGACATCGCGCCTACGTCTTCGTTACCAATGACGCCTTCTGGCGCTGCAAAGTACATGTTATCAAGAATGTGGTCGACGACTTGTTGCGTCTTCCATGGTTCTGCGGTCCAGTTGAATAGGTAAGGAATGTGGTGTGAAGGCTCGTTACCAAACGCAACTTGACCAATCAAACCAGACATATCCGGTGTTTCTGTGCCTTGGCTTTCTGCTGTGAAGGTTGCTTCTAGGTTCTTCTGGAACTCAGCATCGCCACCCATGATGGTTTTTAAGCCTGCGATGTCATGCGGCACAAACCAAGTCCACTGCCACGCGTTACCTTCGGTGTAGTTGCCCGTCTCGTGTTCCGTACCGTATGGGTCGAATGGCGTCATGAAGGTTTCATCAATCATCACTGGGCGCATAAAGCCTGTCACGCCATGTTCTGCGTATTCCGTCGGGTTGTAATCGAAGTACTTTTTGTAGCCTTTTGAGCGTTCAAGGTATTGCTCTTCCGCTTGAGTATCACCGGCTGCTTTGGCGATTTGCGCGATAGCCCAATCGTAGAACGCGTTTTCCAGACCGTAAGAAACAGACTCAACCGTGTAGTCTTCAAATACTGGCTCACCATCGACACGTTGGATGGCAGGCGTGAAGCCGTTTTTCTCAATGTAGTCGATGTGCTTGGTTAAAGTGCGATCCAATACGCCCTGATCCCAATCGGCTTGCAATGCAGGGTAGTTCTCGTAAGTCGAAGAGTTGATCGCGGCTTTCAGCGCCAGCTCTTTCTCTTGTTGAGTAAACTCTTCTGGGAATTTGGTGATCGCATCCGCAATCACTGCTACTGCTGGGTAACCGACCATGGTGCCTGTCTCGTCGCCTAAGTGCTCCCATTTCGGTAGCAAGCCGCTTTCAGTGTACTTCTGAACTAGGTTCTTCGCGTATTGCACCGCGCGAGTTGGCTCTGTGATGGTTTTCAGTGGGTGTAATGCACGTTGGGTATCCCATAGAGAGTAAACCGAGAAGTTTGGCTGTTCTTCCGTTGCTTGACCGTAAGCGATGGAGTATTCCCCTTCGCCTTCACGAATTGAGCCTTTGCCCATGCCTCGGAATCGACCATCTACGTCTTGATGCACCATCGGCGCAATCTTGGTGTGGTAAAGCGCAGTGTAGAAGATCTCTTTCTGATCTTCCGTGCCCCCTTCGATAGAGAAGTTGAGCGCTTTTGCCCATTTCTCGCGTGCGTTGCTGCGCGCAGTATCGAAAGAGACATTGGCTTCGGCATCGTAGTTGTTTTCTGCACCTTGTGGGTCAACCGCAGATAACGCCACTTGAGCATTCAACTCTTGTGAGCCTTCATCTTCAAATTCGATGTAGGCAGTGACGTCCGCTTTGACACGCTTAACTGGATTACCTTGGTCATCGTATATCAATTCAGAAACGTGTTCTGCCGTTAGGCCGTCAACAGGTTCGCCATTGGCAAGGATGTAGACGTCTTTGATCTTCTTATCAAAAGTCGCATAGAAGAAGATTTTTTGGTTTTTCGCCCAGCCAGAGAAGTGCGCTGCATCGCGCTCGCCTGTGATGGTATGACCGTCTTCGCTCACCGTCAGTTTGTTGCGCAGAGAGGTCGAACCCCAGTCACTGTTAAGGATGGAGTTGAGGTCTATCTTCAGACGTTGTGGTTGACCTTGCGGGTAGGTGTAACGATGGAAGCCGACCCGTTCAGAAGCTGTAAGCTCAGCTTTGATACCGTTCTCTGCAATCTTCACAGAGTAGTAACCCGCTTCTGCCACTTCTGAGGTTTTGTCCATCTTGACCGAAATCGCTTCGCGGTAGTCGTCGCTGTCTTCGATGTATTTAGCTTTATCTTCGGTAAACGGCAGGAATAGAATGTCACCTAAGCCGCCCATACCCGTGCCGGATAGGTGAGTGTGGGAGAAGCCAAACAGGGTCTTTTTATCGAAGTGGTAACCTGATGAAGAATGCCAGCCGATCAGCTCGGTATCTGGAGAAAGTTGCACCATGCCTTCTGGCACAACAGGACCCGGGAAGGTGTGCCCATTAAAGCCGGTACCAATGAATGGATCGACGTATTTTAGGTTGGAAGTATCGACGCTTGGTGAGGTGTTATCGTCGTTATCGTTGCAGCCAGCCAAACCAATAACACTTGCAATCACTGCGGTGGCGATAGCGGTTTTCGTAAAGTTCATAATCTTGATTCCTTAGGCAGGAAGCGCGTCACTTCCTGCCACTGAGTTAATCTATCTACTTATTCTTTAAACACGAATTACATAAAACGTTATTGAGCTTGAAGCGCTTCTTGCTTGTCACCCGTCATGACGAAGTGAAGCTCGCCACCCGCTTTGATTTCGCTGTGCTTGAAGGTGAAGTTGGCATCCAGCGGTTTGCCGTTGATGGTTACGGACTTCACGTACTTGTTGTGTGGGCTGTTGTTGTCCGCGGTGACTGTGAACTCGCCGCCTTCCACTGGAATGGTGATTTCATCAAACATAGGACGACCGATGGTGTAGACCGGGTCTGCAGGCGTCACTTGATAGAAGCCCATTGCCGACATCAAGTACCAAGAGCTCATCTGACCCACGTCTTCGTTACCAATCAAACCAGTTGGTTCGCTGGTGTACATCTCTGACATGATGCGGTCTAGGTACTCTTGCGCTTTCCATGGCTCATCCGTTAGCGCGTATAGGTAAGGAATGTGGTGCGATGGTTCGTTACCGTGCATGTACTGACCGATGTAACCCGTTAGGTCTGGCAGCTCTTCACCTGTGTTTGAAGAACGCGCGTTGAATAGCTCGTCCAAGTCTTCACGGAAGGCTTTCTCTGGCGTGGTGTCTTTGCCTTGCGCCAAGTCTGCTTGGTAGATTTCTTGTTTCAGGCGGTTGAAATCGTGCATTGGTTGGAACTTCCATTGCCACGCGTTCCCTTCGGTGTAGGCAAACTCGTCCACGTAGTAAGGGTCAAACGGTAGCAGCGGGCATTTCTCTTTCATCACACCTGAGCCTTCTGGCCACTCAACCATTTCACACTCATCCAAACGCTCTTCATCAATTGGTTGGTTGAACTCCAAAGGTGGTTTGTTTGGTGATGAGCTTAGCGGGTGGTTTTTCGGACGTAAGAAGCCTGTCTCTGCATCCCAATGGTTAAGCCAGTTGTCGGCACGAGTCATAAACTCTTCTTGCAGTTTTACATCGCCAGCCATGCGCGCGATTTCTGCCATTGCCCAGTCGCCGTAAGCAAACTCAAGCGTGTAAGACGCACTGTTCCAGTAACCGTGGTGAACAAAGCCGTTTTCTTCGTACACTTTCACTTGCACAACGTTTGCTGCGCCGATGTTGTTGTCTTCCGTCCAATCTGGGAATTCAGATGCCTCGTGGTAGCGCACCGTAAACTCAGCCGCTTCTTTGGCCAGTTGCGGGTCGATGTCTAAACCTTTCGCCATCGCATCAGCAATGATAGAAACCGCAGGGAAGCCGATCATAGTGCCCGTGTAATGACTGTGCAGTTCCCATTTCGGCAAGATGCCACCGTCTTCGTATTTACGAATCAGGTCATTGGCAAACTCTTCGGCACGTTCCGGATCGATAATGGTTTTCAGTGGATGCGCTGCACGGAAGGTATCCCACATGGAGTACACAGAGTAGTTTGGTGTGTCGCCCGCGTCTTTTTGAATGCGAGTACGCATCGCAGGGTATTGGCCGTCGACATCTTGGAAAATCATTGGCGCGATAGAAGCGTGGTAAAGCGCGGTGTAGAAGATTTCTTTTTGATCTTCTGTGCCGCCAGATACCATCATGCGGCTAAGCTCTTGGTGCCATGCGTCGTTGGCTTGAGCGCGCGCAGTATCAAATGACACGTCTTTCGCTTCTGCTTCTAGGTTTTTCTCCGCACCTTCTGTGCCTGTTGGTGACAAGCCTACTTGGATTTCTAGCGGTGTTGATGATGGTGCGAATTCTAGGTAAGCGATGGTTTTCACTGCGTCGATGTTGTCGTTGTTTACATCGATTTCCGTTTCTGCGCTATCAACCAAAGCAAAGGCTTTGACGATAGGTTGGTTGAAGGTGGCGTAGAAGTAGACGTGCTGGTTGTTCGCCCAGCCATTCGAGCTACGTAAACCGCGAATGGTGTAAGCGTCGATAAACTCCAAATCGCCCTTCATGGTGCGGTTGTTGAAGTGACCTTTATTGAGAGTGTGGTCTAAATCGAACTTGATGTGTGGCGTAGTGCCTTCTTTGAAGGTGTAGCGGTGGAAGCCAACACGTTGCGTGGTGGTTAGCTCGGCTTTGATTTCACCTTTGTTCAGTTCAACCGCATAGTAGCCCGCTTCTGCAGTTTCGTTGTCTTTATCGAAGGTGTTGAAAACGGCGTTTTCTTTCTTGGTGAAAGGCAGAACTAAGATATCACCAAGGTCGGTAATGCCTGTGCCAGAAAGGTGAGTGTGGGAAAAACCATACACTGGGATTTCAGTCAGCTTGCCGTGGTCGAAGTAACCTGCAGCAGAGCCCCAGCCTTCCATTTCGGTATCAGGAGATAGTTGTACCAAACCGTAAGGCACAACCGCCCCCGGGAAGGTGTGACCATCTGCGCCTGTACCAATCAATGGGTTGACGTATTGGGTTAGCGTGGTGTCGAGGAATGGTGTACCAGATTTGCTGTTGTCGTCATCACTGTTACAACCAGCAAGACCAAACATGGCAGCGAGAATAGCGGTAGAGATAAGGGTTCTTTTTAGTTTCATTTTTTTGGTTCCACTGAAGTGAAGTTTTTAGGGGGCTAGATGCCCCCTTTCGTTATTTGGATGGGTATCGGTTACTGCGCTTTCATCGCTTCAGATTTGTCTGAAGTCATGACGAAATGCAGCTCACCACCGTCTTTCAAATCGCTGTGCGCGAAGCTGAAGTTGTCACTCAATTGTTTGCCGTTGATGGTCACCGACTTAACGTAGATGCTCTCTTGGCTGTTATTTTCTGAGGTGATGGTGAATTTACCGTCCGCGACTGGAATCACGGCTTTGTCGAACAGAGGACGACCGATGGTGTAACTTGCTTCGCCCGGTGTGACTTGGTAGAAGCCCAATGCAGACATCACATACCACGCCGACATCTGACCGACGTCTTCGTTACCAATCAGACCTTCATGGGTTGGGTGGTAGAACTCGTTCATCGCTTGGTCGATGATTTCTTGTGTCTTCCAAGGCTCTGCCGTCCAGTTGTATAGGTAAGGCACGTGATGATCTGGCTCGTTACCCATCACGAACTGACCGATGTAGCCAGACATGTCGTGTGATTGGCTCGTATCGGCGTTGGAGTCCGCATTAAACAGCGCATTCAAGTTAGCGAGGAATGCCGCTTTGCCTTGTTCGGTTATGTCTTCAGGAAGAGAGAAGTCAGTGCGGTCGATGTGCTCGCCGCCCATCACGTTAGCCAGACCGTTCAAGTTGTGCGGTGCAAACCATGTCCATTGCCATGTGTTGCCTTCGGTAAAGTCTTCGCCTCGGTGCTCAGCGCGGTAAGGCCAGAACACGTCACTTTCGTTGAGTGCTTTGCGGTCTTTACACGCGTTGTAGTCCATACCGTCTGGGATAGACAGCGCCATGTTCTCGTCCAAACATTCGGCTTTCAGGTTGTTTGCCCAAACCTTGCTGCCGCTGTTCATGTAAGCCGGACGCATAAAGCCCGTTGCACCCAATGCGTTGCCTTTGGTGTCTTGCAGTTTGCCGTATTGCTCTGGGTTGTAATCGAAGTAGTTCTTGAACGATTCAGAACGTGCCATGTAGCGGTCGTACTGCTGGTCGTTGCCCGCAAGTTTAGCGATCTGGGCGATACACCAGTCGTAGTAAGCATCCTCAAGACCGTAAGACACAGACTCGTTGACGAGCTCGTCGTACTTATCGACTTTCAAGCCTTCCACGTAACCCGGTTTGTCACCAGAATCCGGCGCCCATTTGGTGTTGGCTGGAATAAAGCCGACGTCTTCTTGGTAGTCATTGTGACGTGTCATGACTGTGAAGCGTTTGTCACCGTTCCAAGCATCTTGGTAAGGCACCCAGCTTTCGGTTTTATCAAGGTTGAAGTTGACCGTTTCGTCAGCCGCTTTCAGTGCCAAATCAAACTCGGCAGCAGTAAAGGCTTCTGGGTGTTTAACCATGATATCGGCGATAACCGAAACCGCAGGATGACCGACCATTTCACCGGTGTAATCCGAGTGCAGTTCCCATTTTGGTAGTACGCCGCCCGTTTGGTATTTGTTCAATAGATCGCGTGCGTGTTCAATCGCGCGCTCTTTATCGATGATGGTTTTCAGTGGGTGTGCCGCGCGAAAGGTATCCCACATTGAGTACACTGAGTAGTTCACTAAGCCATCTTCTGCTTGGTGCACTTTGCCATCCATGCCACGGTATTTGCCATCCACGTCTTGGTATAGGAATGGAGCAACAAACGTACGGTAGAGCGAGGTGTAGAACATGGTCTTGTCGGCTTTGTTGCCGCCTTCCAGTTCAAACTCGCCAAGGATGTTTTCCCAAGCCACGCGGTTTTGTTGTACGACGTTGTCGAAATCCCAACCGTTGGTGTCTGCTTCTAGGTTTTTCAGTGCGCCGTCAACGCCAGTGCCAGAAATCGCTACCTTGACCACTAATGACTCATCGCTTTTACCAAAGTTCAAATGCGTCAGGACATCGTTTGCGCGTTTTGCCAAACGTTCTGGCTCAGGTTCTGGTTCGCCCGGCATTGGTTTGTGCTCAGCGTAGCCACGGTAATCTTCCAAGCCGACTTCAGTAGCGTCAGTTGGAGTCAGTTTGCTTTCAGAAGCCAACTTGGTGTACAGGTTCTCTTCAATGATTGGATCAGAGAATTCTGCCGCGAAGAACACGGTTTGCCATTGACCCCATTCGTTTGAAGTACGCGCGCCTACGACTTTGGTGTCGTTAACGCGTTTGTAGTAGATGCTGCGAGAGTGGTTGCCGTATTGCTCCAACAGTTCGTGTTGCAGGTCGATACGTACTTTGCGGTCTTCACCCGGCTTGAAGGTGTAACGTTGGAACGCCACGCGGTCGGTTGCAGACAGTTCAGCTTTTACGCCGGTTTCTACAAGGTCAACCGAGTAGTAACCAACCTCTGCCACTTCCGAGCTTTTATCCATGGTCACGGCATCAGTATTGAAACCTGTGTATGGCAAGAAAGCGAAGTCGTTTAGGTCGCCTTTACCTGCGCCAGAAATGTGGGTCATTGAGAAGCCAGAAAGCAAGCTGTGTACTGGGTCGTATTCGACAGGCGAGCCTTTGCCATTCCAACCGTTTGGATCGAAGTTATCTGGTGACGGTTGAATCATACCTTCTGGCATCACTGGCGATGGGTTGACGTTGCCAAGACCTTTAGTGCCGATCAAGGTATCAACGAATTCCAAAGTAGGGGTAGAAATAACCGGAGTTTCTGGATCAGAGTCGCTGCCACAACCAGCAAGACCAAGCATGGCGGTTAAAACTGCGGTAGAGAGTAGGGTTCTTTTTAGTTTCATTGTTTTTATTCCACGAGAAAAGGGGACACAAGGTCCCCTCAAAATCATTATTCGCCTAGGTTGGCTTGCATTGCTTCAGACTTGTCAGCCGTCATCACGAAGTGCAGTTCGCCGCCTGCTTTGAATTCGCTGTGCTGGAAGGTGTTGTACACATCCAGAGGCTTACCGTTGATGGTCACTTCTTTGATGTACATGTTGTCTGGACCGTTGTTCTCAGCCGTTACCGTGAAGGTGCCAGAGCCAATGTCTACCGTCGCTTTGTCGAATATTGGACGACCGATGCTGTAGGTTGGATCGGTTGGCGAGATTTGGTAGAAGCCCAGTGCTGACATCAAGTACCACGCTGACATTTGACCCACGTCTTCGTTACCGATGATGCCGTCTGGCGTCGGCTTGTAGAACTGGTCGTAAACTTGGTCTAGGTATTCCTGCGCCTTGTAAGACTCTTCAGTATGGTTGTACAAGTAGATGACGTGGTGCGAAGGCTCGTTACCGTGAATGTACTGACCGATGTAGCCTGTCATGTCTTGGTGCGCTTCGCCGCCATTTGGATCGGCAGTAAATAGGTTGTTCAGCTTGTCGTTCAGACCTTGCGTGCCGCCCATGATTTCAGTCAGCTTGTCTAAGTCTTGCATGAACGCCCATTGCCATTGCCACGCGTTACCTTCTGTGTAGTAGAACGCGTCAGACTTGTAAGGGTCGAAGTCAGTTGAAGCGTATTTCAGTGCACATGGGTCGCCTTCTTTCAGTTCTGTCGGTACAAAGAAGCCCGTGCCGTCTGCGTTACCTGCTTCTGCATCCCAGTGTTTCAAAGAGTTGTAAGAACGAGCTTTGAACTCTTCATACGCGTCTATATCGCCAGCAGCTTTCGCCATTTCTGCGATCGTCCAATCGTAGAATGAGAATTCCAACGAGTACGATACTGAGTTCCAGTTCGGGTAACGAACACACTGTTCTTTCTCGTGGTAGTTCAACTGACCTGCCATGAGTGAGCTTAGGATGTCGTCATGAATCTGTGGGTACTCATGCGGTGTGTATCGAGCTGATTTCACTGATGCGGTGTAAGCTTGCTCTGCATCAATCAAGCCTTTGGTTACCGCATCGCCAAGAATCGCTGCCGATGGGTAGCCGATCATGGTGCCAGTTTCTGAGCCGTGACCTTCCCATTTCGGCAATAGACCAAACTCGTCGTTGGATTTACGAATCAAGTCTTTCACGTATAGCGTTGCTTGGTCTGGGTCGATGATGGTCCACATTGGATGAACCGCGCGGAACGTATCCCACGTTGAGTAAATCGAGTAGTTTGGTGTGTCGCCATCTTTCAGTGTGCGCACCGTGCCAAGCATATCCACGTATTGACCATCCACATCGTAGAATTCGATTGGTGCGATCATCATGTGGTACATGCCAGTGTAGAAGTTGGTTTTCTCTGCGTCAGTGCCGCCTTCAACTTTGATTTTCGCTAGCTTCTCAGCCCACGCGTATTCCGCGTCTTCTTTCACTTGTGCTAGGTCGAAACTTGGTGCTTCCGCTTCTAAGTTTTTCTGTGCGCCTTGCCAGTTAACAGGAGAGATACCCACGCGGATTTCAATTGGTTCTTCGCCTGTGCCGAAGTTTAGGTAAGCCGTCAGATCATCGCCTGAGTAAACCGCGCCATTGCGCATTTCGCGAGTTGGTTCTAGATCTTGTTCGCCCAACAGTGCCTTGGCGATTGGTTGGTTGAATTTAGCGTAGAAGAAGATGTCTTGACCTTGGTGGTCTTGCCCTTGGAACCAGCCAGTTGAGGTTTTACGACCGCGAATGGTGTATTCGTCCACCACTTCTACTTTGTTCTTCAAAGACTTGCCGTTGTTGTTCATTAGGGTATGACCCAAATCGAACTTCACGTTGCGGTCTGCGCCATCAGCAAAGGTGTATTTGTGCAAACCAACGCGTTTGGTTGCGCTTAGTTCTACTTCGATTTGACCTTGGTTCAGCTTGGTTTTGTAGTAGCCCGCGCTTGCTTCTTCATTGGCTTTGTCGAAAGAGTTCAGTTGTGTGTTCGCCATGTCTGAGTATGGCAGAACCAAGATGTCGCCTAAGTCCGTTGCGCCTGTACCTGAAAGGTGAGTATGGGAGAAGCCGTACAGCGGAACGTCAGTGTTAACCACTTCGCCAGTTTCGTAGTTGGATGAATCCCAGTAGCCAGATGCCGAGTGCCAAGGGTTAAGCCCAGATTCATGATCTGTGTTAGAACCGATGAAAGTATCTGGAGACAGTTGAATCATACCTGCCGGTACCGTCGCGCCCGGGAATGTATGACCAGAAGCTGCTGTGCCGATCATAGGATCGACGTATTTCAATACCGCAAGATCAACAATTGGATCACCCGGCAGTGAAGAGGAAGAATCGTTGTCGCTGTTACAGCCAGCCAAGCCACCCGTCAGACCAACCAGGATAGCCAAAGAGATAAGATTACGTTTAAACATGTGCATACCGTTTTGTCGTTATTCGTATATAAAAAAGTGTTTATAAGAGACTGCTTATAAAATTTGCTTGTAGGGATAGCCGGGAGATGCGCTCCCCCGGCTGAGTTGTCACTATTGGGATTAACGAGAACCTGCTGGCATCTCGTCTTCATGCAAGAACTCACCGATGCCTTGTGCTGGTGGAAGATCTTGCTCTAAAGAGCCCCAACGTTGATTTGGTTTGTCGCCCATCACGAACTCCAACTCACCGCCGTACATGATTTCGTCATGAGTCAGGTAAGTGCGGTTGAAGTCTTTGCCGTTGTAGCGAGCCGATTGAATGAAGATGTTTTCGCGGCTAACGTTTTTCGCGGTAACCGTGAACTTCTGGTTGTTGCCGACATCGATAGACGCGCTTTCAAACAGCGGAGTACCGATTTCGTAGATGCCAGAAGAAGCGTTCACAGGGTAGAAACCAAGCGCACGGAACACGAACCACGCAGAGAGCGTACCGAAGTCGTCGTTACCACAAATGCCGTCAGCGGTGTTCTTGTAGCAAATGTTGGTTGCTGCGGCGATGGCTGCCTGACCTTTCCAAGGCTGACCGACGTAGTTGTACAAGTAAGGAACGTGGATATCTGGTTCGTTACCTTGAACGTGCTGACCAACGTTACCTGTGTTGAACACTGGGAATTGGTTGTCGCCTGCGTTGCGGTCTGGGTAGGTTGACCAGTACTCATCCAAGCGCGCTGCGAACAAGTCACCGCGTTCTGCTTCAGGGTTTTGTGTCTTGTCGAAGCGTGTCATCAGGTCAATCAAGCCGTGAATGTCGTGTTGAACGCTGAACGAGTATTGCCAGCCGTTCGATTCAGAGAATGACCAGTTGAACATGTCTGGACGCCAGTCTTTACCAACCGCGCGACCGGTGATTGGGTCTACCCAACCTGCATCGATAAACTCGCCATCGTAGTCACGGGCTTTAAACCAACCTTGGTATTGCTTACCGCCGAAGTCGAACTGCGCTTGCCAGTTTTTAGAACGGTTAGCGAACTCGGTGTAGCGTGGATCTTCTTCACCAAATACTTCTTTGATCGATTGCGCGATTGCCCAGTCGTTCATTGAGTATTCAAGCGAGTAAGATGCTGTCCAAGAGTCTTTAAATGGTGAGTGACCGCCGTAAGAATCTGGTGGAGTGTCGTGCAATTGCGCTGGCACGTAACCTTGTTCTTCGTACTCTTTGATCCATGCTACACCTTGGCTCGTTGCGGCGCGCGCGTCTGTGATCATCGCTTCAACTAAACGTTCTTTAACGTCTGTGCGCTCTGCTTCTGTGAAGCCAAGATCAATCATGCGTTTTTCTAGTGAGCCTTTCGACAACACATCATGAATCACAGGCGTTGAGTGCATGCCCATCATCATGCCCGTTTCGTTGCCTTTGAATGTCCACTCAGGCAGGCGACCTTTGCGCACGTTGCCTTTGTCATCCACCCATTCTTCTTCGGCGTAAGACAGCATAGACAGCACCACGTCTGCTAAGCGGTCAGGTTCAAGAATCGAAGATAGTGGTTGAACTGCGCGGTACGTATCCCACAAAGAGAAAGTGTCGTAGCGCGTGAAGTCTGCTTTGCCATCTTTGTTGGCATCGGCAGTACGGATCGACTCTTTCAGCGTATCGATCTTGTCGCCCCAAGGTGTGTTGCCATCTGGGTATGCGTTGCGACCTTGGTGAACTTGGCGGTAGCGACCATCTAAGTCAGAGTGAATAGTTTGACCTAGGTACGAGTGGTACATCGCGGTGTAGAACGTCTGTTTGTAATCTTCGTCGCCAGAGACTTGGATCTTGCCGAGTTCGTCTTCCCATTTCTTCGTTGCTGCTTCGCGTACTTGGTCGAAGTTCATGCCCGCAACTTCGGTCATGTTAAGAGAAGCACCTGATTTACCGTTCTCGCCAATCTCAACGTTTGATAGCGCCAATTTTGCTTCAACCGTTAAGCCGTCTTTGGATGTGTCGAACTCTACGTAAGCGCGTGCGTATTGATACTTGCCACGTGTTTCGTTACCGATTTCAGTGATGCCTTCTGGCACGTCCATGTAACGACCTTGCTCTTTATCGTAGTAAGCAAAGCGAACGTTTTTGATTGGTTGGTCGAATTCCATCACGAAGAATTCTTTTTGGCTTGGTGCCCAACCATCAGAGAAACGGTGACCTTCTAGACGGTTATTGTCTTTGTCCCATTTCAAGTAAGAATCTGAGGTGTAGTCCCAGTTAATTTTGAAGCCAGTGTTCACGATGATTTCTGATTTCTCATCACGAGGGAAGGTGTAACGGTGTACACCAACGCGATCAGACGCCGTTAACTCTGCTTTGATGTCGTAATCCAATAGATCGACTTTGTAGTAGCCCGCTGTCGCTTGCTCGTCACGATGTTGGAAGCGAGACGCTTCTAGGTTTAGCGTTGCCGAACCTTCATCAATCATGTAATCCGAACGCGAGTTGATTGGCATGACGAGAATGTCGTTCAAGTCGCCAGCACCTGCTCCGGAAAGGTGGGTATGAGAGAAACCGGAAGTACGTGCGTCGTGGTAGTAGTAGCCTGAAATGTATTCCCAGCCGTTAGAACCGTTGTTTGGAGAAAGCTGCACCATGCCGTGTGGTGTGGTTGCACCAGGGTAGGTGTTGCCTAGGTTACCTGTGCCGATGAATGGGTTGACGTAGCGTGTTACGTCCATATCGGCGAAATCTACCGGGATATGAACACCCATGTCGATTTCAGGTGTTTCTGGGTTTGGCTTGTCATCACAGTCGCCATCGCTAACTGGATGACATACTGGCTTGCCGCCGTCAGGAATATCCGGCAGTGCAGGGTTGGTGTCACCGCCTTCATAAATGTTGGTTGTGTCGTCGTTACAGCCTGTCAGACCGACTAGACCACTGAGAACTGCGCAAGCGAGTAGGGAAGGTTTGAATTTCATTTTTAAAGCCTTGTAAGTTGTAGGTTTATGTAGTTGTTGAAAGCAGAGGTATTACTAAAACTTAAAAACTTGAAATAGAGCCCTTTGGGGGAAGGGCTCTTAGGGGGAGGAGCTTAAGGTTTAAGATTTCACAAGAGTCGCTGCGTTACGCATCGCTTCTTTCGTTGAACACTCAACAACGTTTGCTTTTGCAAAGCGGTGAGCGTCTTTTACTTGGATATCGTGAGCTAGAATAACCAGCTTCGCGTTTGCTACATCTAGGTCAGTGATGCGGTTCTGGATACCGTTTTGACCTTGAGTTTCTACTTTGATTTTCAGACCCGCTGCCGCACCTGCTTTCTCTAGTGCTTTTGCTGCCATGAATGTGTGTGCTACGCCAGATGGGCAGCATGTTACTGCTACGATGTCGTACTCGCCTTCGCCTGCTGCTGGAGCCGCTTGAGCTTGTGCAGGTGCTGCTTCAACGATTTCGTCTTCTGCTTCTTCTTCAGCAACTGGTTTCCAGAAGCCAACGATAACTGCTGTTGTTAGTGAGCCTAGTGCGATACCCACAACGTACATTGGGATGTTGCTTGATACAGGTGCCGTGATTAGACCGCCCCATGGTGCGTGTAGTAGTACGTTTGTTAGGAAGCCGAACACACAGCCAACGATACCACCAGCAACGATTGAAGGAAGAACGCGTACAGGGTCGTTTGCTGCGAATGGGATAGCACCTTCAGAGATACCGATAGAGCCCATGATTGCTGCTGCTTTACCTGCTTCTTGCTCTTGCTTAGTGAACTTCTTCTTGAATAGGAATGTTGCTAGTGCCATACCTAGAGGAGGCGTACAGATTGCGATACCAACACCACCCATTAGCCATGGTTGAGTATCAACTTGAGTTTGAGCGAATAACGTTGCTACTTTGTTGATTGGACCGCCCATATCGAATGCAGTCATACCACCAAGAATCGTACCTAGAACCACTTTAGAAGCGCCAGCCATAGAAGCTAGGAATTCGTTCATAGACGCCATGAAGATCTTGATTGGCTCACCGATACCCCATAGAACGATACCTGCAGAGATAAGCGTACCAACAAGTGGGTAGATGAAGTAAGCGCCCAACGCAGTCATGTTAGCAGAAAGAGGGATCTTCTTAAGTTGTAGAACTACACCACCAGCGATAAAACCAGCGACGATACAACCTAGGAAGCCGCCGCCCATGTCAGCCATGATGCCAGAAGAGATCATCGCTGGCGCTAGTGCTGGTTTGTCTGCAATTGAGTAACCGATGAAGCCACCAAGAATAATTGGGAACAACACCAGACCTTTAATACCGATATTAGAAATATCAGCCAATAACCCGTCTGCAGGAACCGCACCTTTACCGGATGCCATTACCGCCAGCGCCAGTAGTACACCACCCGCAACGATAAATGGAAGCATGTGAGAAGTACCGAATAAAAGGTGACCTTTCATGGTACTTAGGAGTTTTTTGAAATCGCTATTATTGCTAGCTTGAGCTGTGATTGTACTCATAATTTCACGCCTTATGAATTAATTAAAATATTTAGTATTTGGTTTTCGTCTTTTGCGTTATGAATATCTTCAATAAACTCTTCGCTAAATTTTCCGAATAATTCTTGAAGAACATAAATATGGTGGTCGGCACCGTTATCTGGTGAGGCAATCATGAAGAATACGGTCGGTTTGACTCCCTCTTCGTCGCCATACTCGATGCCTTCGCGCTTTACGCCAACGGCGATTGCAGGCTCTGTAACCGCTTTACTTTTTGCGTGTGGGTAAGCGATGCCGTCCATTGAAGTCACGCTTAATGCTTCACGCGCTTCGATGTCGGTTAAAAAAGCCTCTTTGCTGCTGATTCGATTATTTTCGAATAGCATTTGCGCTAGCTCTTCAAAGACTTCTTTTTTATTATTTGCTTGAAGGTTGCCTTTAATTAAATTGACGTTTGTTAGTTCTGTAATCATTTTTTGACTCATTGGTACTGAAGTAATGAGGCAAATTTAATTAATGTTATGGTTTTCTGAAATAGTAAAAAAAATCCAATAACTATATTTTTGTATCACTGAGAGCTAAGTGTGATAGAAGTCATTAATATCAATGAGCTAGAAGGTAATTAGTATCGTGACTTATATTCCATTTATTTTGAAATTAATAATGAAGCTTGAAAATAAACGAGAAGGGAATCAAATATGGTTCAATTTTGCTATAAAAAAGAGGCTTTGTGCTAAAGGCACTCTAATAACCCTTTTAATAGCTTCATTTTCTATCTCTATGAGAAAAGACATAAAGCGAGCAGGAGAGCGGATAGTGGACTGAGCTAGTTCCTCCCCTTGATACGCATTGGCCAATGTAAGCTCCGAATCTGGAGCCAAGGGGAGGTTAGGAGGGGGTGGTACGCTGGATTTGGCTAATCCATTAAGACGGATTCTTGTACTTGTGCAGCAAATCTAACGGGATATGGCAGTAGTCATTGGGAAAGCGTGTGAGTCTGTCTTGGTGCTCATCATCACTTGGCACATAGTTTGTGAGTGGCAGCACTTCTACGGCGATTTTATCGGCATCTGGTCTTGCTGCGATAAATGCTTTGGCAATCGCTAGGTGTTGTTCGTTTTGGCTATAGACACCAGTACGATACTTCTCACCTACGTCTTCACCTTGCTTGTTTACACTGTGCGGGTCGATGATCTCAAACAGATATCCCATTAAAGTTTCAACCGAAACCTGCTTAGGGTCGAACTGAGTTTTCACGCATTCTGCGTAGCCATCGTATTCGGATTGAGTGTTATCCGTCGTGCCATTTGCTCGTCCTGCTTCGGTGCCAATTACGCCCGGAAGGTGGCGCATAAATTCTTGAACGCCCCAAAGGCAGCCGCCTGCGAAGTAAATCTCTTCCATCATTTTATCCTGTAAAACTTTGCGCCATTATGGACATCACTTTCGCTCAAACACAACTCCAACCATAGATTTAATGACTCATCGATGAGCAGTTCGGACATAAAACAGGAACAACTCGGTGATGATTTGCTCTCTTTTTTGTGCTGCTTTTCCTCGTTAGATTGAGCGCAGTTAAGAGCTAAGGGGAACCCTAATGAAAATTGAACATATCGCGATTTGGACAGAACGTTTGGAAGAGTTAAAAGCCTTCTATGAGAAATATTTTAACGCGGTGTCTAACGATAAATACCACAACCCAACTAAGCAGTTTTCATCTTACTTTCTTTCGTTTGAAAGTGGAGCGCGATTGGAGTTAATGTCGATGGAAGGTGTGACCGCTTGTGAAAAATCTCATGCGATGCAGGTAACAGGATTAGCACACTTTGCCTTCGCTTTAGGATCAGAGCAGGCGGTGGATCAATTAACCAAAACCTTAGTAGATGATGGCTACCAATGGATCGACGGTCCGAGACAAACGGGTGATGGTTACTACGAAAGCTGCGTATTAGATCCGGATGGCAACCGTCTAGAGCTTACGGTGTAACGCGACTTAGCTTATTTCTATCGTTCACAGGCTGCTTTCATATGAAAGTGTTCGGGCGTATACTGCAAGCTCATTAATAAGGAGTGAGCCTGTGAACCCAAGACAAAATGAAATCCTGCAATTAGTGAATGATCGTAAACGCGTTCAAGTAACGGAGCTTTCTGACATTATCGGCGTGTCGGGCGTGACCATCAGGCAGGATTTGAATTTTCTGGAGCAACAGGGCTATCTAAAGCGCGTACACGGCGCAGCTACCGCATTGCAAAGTGATGATATTGATACCCGATTAGAAGTCCGTTTCGATATTAAACAATCACTTGCAAATAAAGCGGCGGACTTGGTATCACCAAACGAAACCGTATTGATCGAGGGCGGCAGTGCTAATGCGCTCTTGGCTCGCACTTTAGCTGAACGCGGCGATGTGACCATCATTACCCCATCGGCGTACATCGCCCATCTCATCCGTAACACCTCTGCCAACATCATCTTGCTTGGTGGTGTGTATCAGCATCAAGGTGAGAGCCTCGTTGGCCCGCTCACCAAACTCTGTATTGAGAACATTCACTTCAGCACGGCTTTCTTGGGTATCGACGGATTTCACCAAGACACTGGTTTTACTAGCCGAGACATGATGCGTGCCGACATCGCAGAGGCCATTCTGGCAAAGAATAGACGTAACATCGTACTGACGGACTCCAGTAAGTTTGGACAGATTTATCCTTCTTCAATTGGAAATACCAACGAAATATCGGTGTTGTTAACCGACAAAGCCGCTCCGAAAAGCGACCTTGAGCAAATCAAAAAGCTAGGTGTGGAAGTGGTGTTGGGGTAAGTACTAATGGCTCTCCGACCATACTGCGAATTCATTTCCACTTGGTTCGGTGAAGTGGAATCGGCAGCCGCCGGGAAATTCGAAAATAGGGCGGATAATTTTTCCACC
This sequence comes from Vibrio sp. CCB-PB317, assembly GCF_022808245.1. NCBI lineage: Bacteria > Pseudomonadati > Pseudomonadota > Gammaproteobacteria > Vibrionales > Vibrionaceae > Vibrio > Vibrio sp. CCB-PB317. Next base: position 1,650,202 of record NZ_JALGNU010000002.1, on the reverse strand, counting down.
ATGCTGCTCAACTTTTATCTGTGTGGCCTGAATATCTGAGCTATAAAACACTAAAAGTGCGCCACCATTTGCGGTTTGGTTTACAAACTCAGATTTGAAGAATCCGCCATCTAACCCTTGTCCTGAAAATGCAGAGTATTCAGGACCATAATCGATAAAAGTCCAGTCAAAGGTACGCTCAAAAAATTGTTTTGTAGCGTTAATATTGGTGGAACCAAATTCGACGTAATTCAATTTTTCATGTTGATGCATAGTGAAATCCTTCTCGGTTACTATCGTCTCTAGGCGAATTTTTCTACGATGATGTCATCCGCTTTTTCGACAAATAATGAGCCTTGATCCTTGAGCTCTGTCAGCACATTTTCAACATTATCAGGCAGTACTGCGCGAGTTGAAGCAAGGTTGACCACCACATTGTAGCCAAGATCCAGTGCTTGCATGACGGATTTCTTCACACAAAAATCTAGCGCGAGACCACCGATCACTAGGGTATCAATCCCGTTGAATTTTAGAAATTCATGTGCGCCTGTCGTTTTAGTATCGGCAATATCATGGAAGAAAATACCGTAAGGATGCGCATCAGGATCCATGCCTTTATTAACTTGAAAATCATAGTCCAAAACAGGTGGTAAACCGTCTAGCAGTTCAGAACCTGTTGTGCCAAGCACACAATGGCGGTTCCATTTTATATCCACATTGGGTAGACCGACGGGTTCAAGCATGTTAGCTGGTGTTTCTGCATCCCATTTTGCTTTCGGTGGGTGCAAGTCACGGCTCACCAGTTTTAATCGGCCTTTGGCATGATTACTCAGCAACTCCGGTACGATTTCCAACGCACCTGCAACGGGCAGTTCATTTGGACATAACTCACTAAAGCCCTTCTCTGGATCAACGTCGATCACCGCCGTGGTTTGATAGTTTACTCGAACAGTCATGGCAGACTCCTTGTCTGTCTGATTGCCTGCGTTTATCCACGCAAACAGTTTTGAAAAAAGGTTACTTCGTCGCTGGTCAGCGTATATACCATTGCGGGTTTTCCACCTTTGCCTTTGTTGGTAGAAGCGACTTTATTGGTGGGTTTTAGTACGCCTGAATCTATCAAGCGGCGCTTAATCGTCATTCGGCTAATATCAATACCAAACTCTTGATAAGCAGAAATGATGTCGGCAACCAAAAACTCCTTGTCTAATGCAAACAAAAGAACCGATGTGTATTCAATGGATGCACGAAGCTTCTGCCACGCTTTTTCAATGGTTTTTTGATGATCAAACGCGAGGGTCTCTTCTCCATTGAGTATAGCTTGTAGCGAAAACCATTTTAGTTGGCACTCTGGTACACCAGCATTGTTGATTTGCTCTACATTGTTACGATCGACCAAGGCGTAGTGCGTAATGTTTAAGCTCCAGTCTTCTGGATCACGCTTGGGATCGCCGTCGATAAAAGCTTCACTAAAGTGACGAGGGTAAGTATGGATTTTCTCGCGGCAAATTCGGCGGCGCGCCGCCTCAAAGTTTTCATCGGCCGGACGTCCTCCTTCACTGGTTAAGTCTTTATCAAAGACAAATCCGCCCGGTAGTGCCCAGACTCCATGGTATGGCCGATTTGGATTTGAACGTTTAATCAACAACACTTCCAATCCTTTATCGGCACAGCCTGATAGCCTGAATGGAATAATGTCGACAGATACGATCATGGTTGGGTCCTAATATTGATTTGTAAGTAATCTAGCGCATAACAAGTGGTCAATCAATGGGTAAGTAACGAGTTGTGCGAAACGTTTTCGGTAGTGCTTCATAGTACGCCTTGAGTATAAATCTACGAATGAATCTGACTTATTCACAATCTGTGTGCGAATTCTAGACAGAAAAACCTTATAAAAATGAGTGGTTAGTAACAAAAGTTGACAAACTATAGATGGGTGTTTATTGTTTACGCAAATTAGTTAGTAACAAAAAGTTATATACCCAGGAAGGGCGTGTAGAAGGGCACCTAATGACCACCAAACTATTTTCTTCCCGCATCATTCAAAGCGCTTTGGATTTTGATGTCTACAAAGTCAATATGATGAGCGCAGTAACAGCGCTTTACCCTGATGCGATGGTGTCATACAAATTTATTGTGCGTAGCGAGGAAGATCTCTCTGAACTGCTACCAGAGGTAAAAGCAGAAGTTCTTAAACTGCAAGATATTCAATTTACGCAAGAAGAAATCGAATACATCAAGCGTGTCGCGCCTTACCTGAATCCTGACTTTGTTGATGCACTGCGCCATTTCCGTTTCAATCCACAAAGTGATGTCTCTTTCCACAATAAAGCCATGGCTGATGGCTCAAGCCAGTTACGCATTACTATCAATGGTTTGTGGCGAGATACTATTTTGTACGAAACGATCATAATGAGTATCGTGTCTGAAGTTCGTAGCCGTCAGCGTTGGTCAGATATCCCTGTAGCGCAATTTACCACCGTCTTAGAAGAGAAAATTCGGTACCTAAAATCCGAGCTAAAACGTCGTAACATCACTAACTTTAAGTTTTCTGATATGTCGACGCGTCGACGTTTTTCCTTTCAAGCTCAGCGCACCATGTTGGAATATTTGTGCCAGGAAGTGCCGGAATGTTTGACAGGAACAAGCAACTACCACTTAGCAAAAGAACTGAATTTAACGCCTATCGGTACCGTTGCTCATGAATGGTTTATGGGCCATCAAGCTCTGGTGAATGTGCGAGATTCGCAAAAAGTGGCTTTGCAACGTTGGCAAAAAATGTTTAACGGTGCACTAGGTATTGCACTTACCGACACGATTGGTATCGATGCCTTCCTTAAAGACTTTGATGAAGAGCTAAGTAACGCGTATTTCGGTGTACGTCACGATAGTGGTTGCCCTTATAGCTGGGGTGAAAAAATGATTGCACACTATCAGTCGCTTAATATAGACCCGTTAACAAAAACGCTGGTGTTTACAGACGGACTTAACTTCGAACAAGCGTTAGATATTTGCGAGTACTTCCAAGGACGTATTCAGGTGAGTTTTGGTATCGGTACTTTTCTTGCGAATGATATGGGTGATTATGTCAATAAAGCGGGTGAAGCCTACCAGCCACTTTCTATCGTGATCAAAATGGTCACGTGCAATGGTTCACCAGTCGCAAAAATCAGTGACGAACCTGAGAAAGCCATGTGTGAAGATATCTTCTTTTTGATGAACCTCAAGCGCCGCTTCGAGCAACCTCTTGATTTAAATGAGTGTCGTAAACTGATTGATCGTCTAGAAACTGAAGGTCAAAACTATCTCATCGACGCGTAGGCGTTATCCCTCCTTCTTGATAAGCACCCTCTATCGTTACGACAAATTTATATAGACAAACGTAGAGGGTGATTTCGTTATAGTAATACGCAGAAGTAACCAGATACAGCGTAGGAAAGCACTCGAAAATGAGGTTGTTTTTTTGATGTGCTATGTGCCTATGATTGGTGTAAATCGATACGTTACAGCATCGTGGAAGGTGTATTTTCATCGGACACTAAACTCAGTCTAATCACGTAGTTTATTCCCATGTACCATGAGGTCACTCGGGTATAGACGTCTATCTGCTTTTATGACTTTGGGCTTCGCGTAATTGCTTGAATCAGGAGTCAAAATGAACCTAGTAGTACATTTGCAAAAGAAAGCGATCCGAAAATATGGCTATGAGATGGCCACTCGTCAAGCATGGAAATGTGGCATCAAGGCAAATCTTGTTAAGCGCGTGATCGGCCTTTTTAAAGGACAAATTGTTTGTGTGATTGAAGGTTGTCGCGCAGAGTTTTCTTCTCCTCTTAATAACCCCCTTCACGAAGATGACAAGCAAGGGCGATATGTGTTTGTTGGTGGTGTATGCTGGGAACCAAACAACATTATTGCTCCTGGCTTTCCTGATTTTATGTTTATGCACGTGCGTAACCTGAGTCACCGTCATAAGTATTTAACCGACGACGAACTGTTTTTAAGCTTGGCTTAAAAATAAGCCTCATAGGTTAATCAAGCCTAATCATAATCAGTAATGATACGGTTTTAGCTCAGTTGACATTCTGTTGAGTGTTTCTTGACGTACCTTTTATAAAACAGTGTTTCTTTACTCGTTAATGACAGAGGGTTTGTTTTCGCCTGATGTGATTTCCTAATTGCGATTTACTATACCGCTCATCAAAGCAAACCATACTGGGATGTAAATCATGAATATGAAATCTATCGCAATTGCAACGGCAGTTGTTGCTGTACTAGCAGGCTGTAAAGACAAAACGCCACCAGCTCCAACCCAAGCAAACATTACTTTGGTTGAAGCGGTGACTGAAACGGTGAAAAATCCACACCAAGTATGTAAAGACGTGGTAGTAACGGAGCAAGTTGCTCCTACGGATGATAATAAAATAATTGGTACGGTCGGCGGCGCAGCAGCTGGCGCGGCATTGGGTAACCAAATCGGTGGCGGCTCAGGTAAAGTGATTGCAACTGCAGCTGGTACGATCGCTGGTGCATTAACGGGTCGTAAGATTCAGGAGAACGTGCAACAAGGCGATGTAGTGACAACGACGAAAAAGCAGTGCCACACAGAATACACAACATCTGAAAAAGTAGTGGGTTACGATGTCACTTACGAAGTTTCAGGTGCGCCAACGACGGTTCGCTTAGCGAGCAAGCCAGCGACAAAAACGTTCCCAATTCAAGATGGCAAAGTTGTTCTTCCGCAATAACTAGCTCCTCAACCGAAGTAATTAACAAGCCCTTTTATCTTTGAGATGAAAGGGCTTTTTCACATAAGCGGTGTTTTCATCTATTTTCCCGCGGGAATGTGCAGCCAGAATTACCAGCTAATTTCAGCGTTCGATACAATCACTTTTCGAAAAGTACGAACGGAAAAAACATGGAAGATTTTTACCTGACCGATCGCGGTTTAGCTGGTTATTTCGAAGCGCAATGGTTCGACAAGTTCATCGAAGATAAGCAGATTGAGACGATAACCAGTCGCTCAAAACAAGTCCCACTCTCTTTTTTGTCATCACCACATTGTTCCCAAGTCGCTGACTTTATTGCGCAGACGGCACTCGAGAGCGGCGTTCAGCCGTGTTCCCTACTTGAGGTTGGGGCGGCGCTTGGAAGAAACTATTATGAGTTAGTGCAACGCTTATCTAGCCTTAAAGAAGCGACGCTGGTTGAGCCTTCAAATAGGTTAATAGATGGCTTTAAGCAGCTTTTAATAGAAGAACAACGGGTCGAGTTAACTTATCTGCACGATGTGAACACCATAAACACGTTAGAAGTAGAGAATAGAGATATCGTGCAAAAATGTGCTCATGTTGATTTGACGCTGATTAACCAACCTTTTGAGCACGATACTCTCCAGTCTAGCTTTGATTTAGTCGTATGTTTGAACGTGGTTGATCAATGTGAGTCGCCACTTAGCGTGATCAACGCTCTAAAAGAAGCCACCAAGGTTGGCGGGCTGATGGTTGTCTCTTGCACTTATCAGTGGAACGCGAAACACATCAAAAATGAAGACGAAGCGGTCGATGATATCAAAGAGTACTTTGCTGAAGGTTGGCGTTTAGTATCGGAAGCCGATCATGAATATCGCATCCGGTTTAATGATCGTTTTGCAAGGCAGTTTTTATCTCATGTGGTCGCTTACATCAGAATGGATTAGAGCTACATAAAAAACCGAGCACTTACGACTCGGTTTTTTAGTCTTTGAGATAGAGCGCGATTTTAAGTAACGTGCGCCTCTTGTTGCTCTCGCTCTTGTTGAGCTTGCAGCTTTTTCTTGCGACGTTCTCGTTTAGAAAGCCAAACCAGCGGCACAACAATCATTATTGTTCCTATAGCCATAAATATGTCTGGCACTTCTCCAAACCAGATTAATCCCACAAACACGGCACCAATTAAGCCACTGTATTCAGCGCTGGCAATTTTGTTGCTATCAATCGAGCGGTAAGCGATCACACATGTTGCCGCATAAATCATGATGAACAAACTTGAGCCAGCAGCGACAGGGAAAGCACTCCAGTCCCAAGGTTCCGCTTCGATCAGAACAAGTAAGAAAGCCACGGGAATACCTGCCAAGTTTGTCATTAATAGCGTTTGCATCACAGACTGATTTTTTGGCAGTTTTCGAATGAGCAAGTTATTGATTGCTAAAGTAATTGCAACAACTAAAGCTGAAATCGCTGCCCAATCGATTTGGTCTGGACGAATGATGACCAATACACCGGCAAAGCCCATTATCGCAGCGGCGACCGATTGCTTAGATAACTGTTCTCCAAAAAAGATTGCTGCAAGCGGCAACATGATCAATGGCGCGGCGTAGAAGATTGCGTTCGCAGTTGCGAGCGGTAAAGATGAAATCGCCAAAACCATAAATATAGCACCAAGCAACCACACGTGAGCGCGGACAGCATGCCATTTAAATCCTTCAAGAAAATGAGTCTTTTTTGTCAGCAAGCAGACAGGCAGTAGGAAAAGCACTGCGGAAATTTGTCGGAAAAAGACAAACTGAAAAATAGGCACTTCATTTCCGACACTTTTAATTAAAGAGTCCGAAAGCACCGCAATGAGATTCCCAACAATTAATAGCAGCATAGCTGCGCCGACCGATGTAACTTTCACTTATTTCCTCTCCTCTTTCTTTGCCAAAGAGTAGGTGATGTCATAGGATGAAGTGAAGTGATATTTATTAGTTTAAGTATGAGATTTTTAGATAATGAAATTGCCACCACTCAGAGCGGTTCACTGTTTTGAATCTGTCGCTCGAAACTCTAGCTTTTCGCTTGCGGCTGAAGAGCTCAATGTGACGCAAAGTGCCGTTAGTCATCAGATACGATTATTGGAAGATTATTTGGGCGAGTCATTATTTATTCGTCAAGGAAGAAAGCTCTCTTTATCGGATACTGGTGCTCGTTATTTAGAGGATATTAGCCCGGCAATTAGCTCTATTGCGATGGCCAGCCAAAAGGTGAGAGAAGGGGACAAAGGCAGCATACGTTTAGCGATTTATAGCTCGCTTGCCGTAAAGTGGCTTATTCCGCGTTTGTCTGATTTTAAGCGGTTACATCCGGAAATCGATCTGACACTCAATATGGTTGTTGGTGATCCTGAGCAGACAGATAGCGTTGGTGATTGCTTTATCACGGTAGAGAAGCCAAAGCGCAACTATATGTCGGTGAAGTTATACGCGGAAACGCTGTATCCGGTATGCAGCCATAAAATTTGGAAAGAGTTACAAGATCAACCCATTCCAGAAGCGCTTTGGCGATATCCTATTTTGTCAACAGACTCTATTTATCGTGAGAGAGGAAAAGACTGGGCAGAGTGGTGCAGAGCGGGTGGTTACACTTTGCCGAAAGATGTCGATGTTCAACATTTTAGTCATATGTTGCTGGCAATTGAGGCTGCACGTTATGACCAAGGCATCGCATTTGCGAATGATTTTATGCTCAATGAAAGAGATAAAGCGCATGATTTGGTGTATATCCCTTCTCATGGATTAGAGACGGGGGACAGCTTTTATTTTATTCATAAAAAGAGCCGAGCCAAGCAGGCGGAAATCATCAAACTCACCAATTGGTTGAAGCAACAGTGCTTGTAAAATGACTAAATTGTCATAATTAAGAAATAAAGTGGCAAAGTTGTGTTTAAATATTTCATGTTTTATTGAGTTTTTATTCATTAACATCAACTTGGTTTTGAAACCGAGTGAAATGGATAGCATGACGTGCTTAAGGATGGGCAAAACACAACCTCAATAATTAACAGGCAGTGAAATACAATGTTTAAAAAAACATGGCTAATGACAGCCCTTCTAGCAACATGTTCTGTTGCAAACGCAGCTCCTTACGTTGGCGCATCGGTAGGTCAAGCATCGTTTGGTGATGTTAATGGCTCTATCAATGGTGGTGGTACCAACGCTAGCACTAAGCTTAAACTTGAAGATGACTCAAGCCTTTCAGGTAAAGTATTTGGTGGTTACAAATTCAACGAATACATTTCTCTAGAAGCAGCCATTGGTGGCTACGACGCTTTAGACGGCAAAGTTGTTACTGTTGGTGATATGAAGTATCTATCGATTCAACCAAAGGCGACTCTACCTATTGGTGATCGTTTCAACCTTTTTGCTAAAGCTGGTCTTTCTTACTTCAATGCTGAATTCAAAATTAGCAACTCTGTGATTGACGGTAGCGCAGGCCATACCACCATTTCTGACAGCACTGTGACAGGCATGTACGGTTTAGGCGCAGAGTTCGCTATTACAGAAAACTTTGCTCTGCAAGTTGAATGGGAATACATGATGCCTGAGCTAGACATTGCGAAATTTGGTAATGAAAAAGTAACGGTTGATGCTGACATCAACGTGTTCTCTGTAGGTATGAGTTACCGTTTCTAAGAATACTTATTCAAGTTACCTCTTGGCTTAGTACACGCTTTTGACTTCTGTTGGTCGAGCTGAGTCCAAGCTTTGAATATGTTTAGATATAGCACAGGAAGTTTAGTTGCTAAGCGTCCTGTGCTATTTTTTGCTTTGGAATAACTCTTAGGAATCTTTGTGAACGATGTCAATCTTAGGTATCTGGATCTACTGTTAAAGCATTTTGAACCTCATCAATATCACTTCGTTACGCTGTCTGAGCTTGAAGTGGTAATTTGTACTTCAAGGCGCAATGTTTCTATTGTGATGAAAAAGCTTGCCACTTACGGTTGGGTAGATTGGAAACCTGCAATTGGCAGAAGTAACGCCAGCCGTCTGAATATTACTATTTCCCTTCAACAAGCGATGACCGAATTTTTGGTTGAGGAGCTTGGTCGGGGAAGAATGAACTCGATAACAAAACTTATCGATTGGTTCGGCCAAAGTGCTGTCAGGGCGTTGACGATTGCCTCTGAAAAAGTGAACCAGTTGAATGAGTCAAATAATGCTATTTTGATCTCCTCTTACCCTTGGGTGTCTAAGGTCGATCCTGCGAATACTTATCGTCATACTGAACTGCATGTGGCGAAAAGTGTTTATGATGTTTTGCTGACTCAAAATTCCAATGGTGGCATTGAGCCTTCGCTAGCACATGAGTGGAAAATGGAAGGCAATGTGATGACGTTATGGTTGAGACCTGGAATATATCGTCACGATGGCGAACTTCTCAGCATACAAGATGTTGTTTGGAGCATAGAAAGACTTAAGGAAATAAAAGGACCAGTACACGAGCTCTGGCAATGTATTGACAGTGTGATTACCGAAACATCGAGCTGCTTAAAAATTACATTGAAACATCCGAACATGTTTTTTCCATATATGCTAGCCACTCCTCACGCTTCTATTCTTTGTCGAGATGTTGTTTCTTTCGGTTCTGGTTATTCTTACCACATAGGCACCGGACCATTTAAAATCAGTGGTTGGAACCAAGAGAGTATGCTTCTTCAAGCACACAAAGAATATTTTTCAGCGCGCGCATTGTTAGACCAAATTACGCTGTCTCATGGTGATGTTAAAACCCTGAATATGTTGAGTTTTAACCAAACCTCTGATCACGTTGAAGTGGAAAAAATCAGCGCATTTTCATATTTGACCTATCGTGAACGCGCGGACTCTAATCTCGCAAAAGAAGATTGGCATCAACTCGCCGATTACATCAATGCGCAAAAGAGAATCTATGAGGCGCAAAGTGCCGTTGACAGCATTCAGTTAGCGACTCAAGAGCAAGATTTACTAATCGCAGAGGCTGTTGTGACGCCTAAGCTACAGGGTAAAGTAGCGCTAGCCGAGCCAATCTGGACGATACCAAGTTTAATTCGTCACTCTGAGTGGTTGCACCGTGTGATTCGGGCGACGGGATTAGAGCTAGAGATCGTCATTATTGATGACATTAGTTTTCCTGAAGTCGTATCACATCGAGCGGACTTGCTCCTAATTGAAGAAGTCATGGAAGCGCCGTTTGAGTATGGCGTATTTGAGTGGCTATCGATAGCAACAGGTTTGCGTTTTAGTTTTGATCAAAGCCAGATGTTGCTCCATCGAGAAAACCTTCGCGAAGCCATGACAAATGCTCAATCTTTACAATCTCTTTTAGGCGTAGAAAAAGCGTTACGAGAGCAGTATCTTTATTTGCCTTTATTTGTTGGCTATGAAGAGGTGACAAAAACACAGCAAGTGCGCGGTGTTCAGGTGAAAAATACGGGTTATAGCGATTTGCATCGTCTCTGGATCGCTCACTCTAACTAGCATATTTCGATACGGTGAGCATAGAGTATGAATACATAAAGCCATCGCAGTGATGGCTTTATGTGGAATGTAGAGTTAGAAGTTGTACGACACACTCGCACCAACAACCCATTGGTTTGCACTATCAACAATTGAGGAATCGCTGATACCGCTGCCTAGGCGAGTGTATTGTGTCATTTGGCTCACTTGCCAGTTATCGTTGATTGGCATGACTAGCTTGTAGCCTAAACCATAGCTTACTGTTGAATCACCTTTGTACGCTTTGCGGTTTGCATTTGCTTCGCGTTGTTTTACGCCAAAGTAGTAATCTACGTAGTCTTCACTTTGATAAGTTAGGTTAGCAAAAGGAACAAAATCAACACTACCGAAGTTCATAATGTGGAAGTAAGTTGCGCCCGCTAAGTAACCTTTGTAAGCACCACTGATATCATGTTGAAGGTATGTTGAAATCACATTGTGTTGATCTAACGTAAAGTCAGTGTTCAAACCTAAATCGACAGCAAAGCGACGTTTATCCGTGCCTTTCAGGCTTTTTGCAATATCACCGTCACGCATGACACCACTACCAACAAGGTAGGCACTCATGTTGATTAATTCATTGGTGTTACCGAAGAAACGGTAGTTAATGCCACTTAGATCGGCGTTAAAGTCGTCACCATGGTAACCGCCATTTAGAATTGGAGCTGTATTGTATTTTTGATCTTTGAAAAGATCGCTGCCATGAGCCACTCCGACTTCCGCGTTCCAGCCACCTTCATTGTTGTAGATGTTACCGTTACGAATATAAGTATCACCAGCAACCGCTGAACCAGCAGCAGTCAGAGTTAGTAGTGCAATTAATGTCTTTTTCATCATTTTCCGAGTTGTTCTGATTTGTTTTGAACACTGTACAAAATGAAGTTGTAAGCCTCTATCAGCAAAGCGTATGGAAATGTAATGAACCATCAGGATAAGAAGCGGAATGTAAGATCAGAGGAGGAAGATAAGAAAGGCAACCGCCGTCGATGGAAAGAAAAAATCCGAGTTGGGGTAGCTCGGATTTAGATTATTTATCAGGTATCGATACGAACTTATTGTTGTTTCGTTAAGTTGTATAACGGTGCTAGGTCACCTGTTACTTTTTCGCCATTCATGTCTAGCTTCATAAGTACATTTTCACCAACAAAGTATTGGTTTGGCGCATCTTCGTTTGTCAACGTTACGATGCTGCCGTTTGCATCCCAAGTGAATTGGCCTTCAGACTTTGACTGACCGTCTTCTTTGTCTTGGTAGCTTTCTTCAAGTACGTAAGTGCCATCTTGATTTAGTGTGATGGTCATGTCGATACCTGAACAATCCGCACATGGAAGCGTACCTTTGTATGTGCCGTTCCAGTCTAGGGCATTTTGTGCGTTATGCTCAGAGTCTACAAATGTTTCTTCAGTGATGACTTGTTCTTCTGCTACTGGCAGCGTGTCAATTGTCTCTGTAGTAACTTCTGCACTAGTGGTGACTTCAGTTTCCGTCGCTTGAGGTACTTCAACTGCGCTTGTTTCGGCAGGTTTCTCATCTTGACAGCCTGCAAGAATGATTACCGCGCCTGTTAGTGCCAACATTGTTTTTTTCATTTTATCCCTCTTTAAATCAAGATTTTGTATGAGAGTAATAGTAGACATTTATCAGGTATTTGCGTCATCAAAAAGCAATAGAATGATCTGTCTATGTCAATAAAACCGAATATGAGCATGAAATTGTCAGGAAAATCAGAACAATGTAAATGTTGATTGGGATATCAAGCTTGAGTCTACAAATAAATATCTAGAGGGGTGGGGGCAGAGATAGTGAAAACAGCCCACATTGCTGTGAGCTGTTTTATTAAATCAGTTAAGAGGCCTTATAGATGTTTGAACGTGAGGTGCTTCGTTTTGTGCTGTCTTCATAAGCGAATAGATCAGCAACAGTACGACGCTCTAGTTCACCTTTCAAATGACCATGCTCATCGACAACGGGCAGTGAGTATTCGCACGACATGGTTTCAGTCAATATTTGCTCAATGGCTGAATGGGGAGAGATGATAGGCACTTCTTCATAGATATCATCATCCCAGCTTGGGGTTTGAGCTAACTTAGTCGCGTCTAGTAACCCTTGTTGCGTTATCACGCCTTGATAGCCTGCATCGGTCACATGATAAGCATAATTACGTTTAACACGTTTCATCTCACTGAGCGCTTCTTCAATGGTTTTAGCGGCAATGCGATATGAAGGTGGCTGCATCACAGTCTCAACCGTCAATGCTCGCGCTCTATTGACGTCTTTTACAAAGGCTTCAACGTACTCATCGGCAGGATGCAGCAATATTTCGTCTGGTGAACCTTGTTGCACAAGCTCACCGTCTTTAAGGATCGCAATGCGATCGCCAAGGCGCAGTGCTTCATCTAAATCATGAGTAATGAAAATAATGGTTTTGTGCAGCTTCTGTTGCAGCTCTACCAGCTGATCCTGCATTTCGCTCCGAATCAGTGGGTCCAACGCTGAGAATGCCTCGTCCATTAACAGTATTTCGGCGTTGGTTGCCAATGCTCGCGCGAGGCCTACGCGTTGCTGCTGACCACCTGATAGCTGAGCTGGGTATTGGTTCTCATAACCCGTTAATCCAACGGTATCCAACCATTCGTTTGCTTTTGATAAGCGCGCTTCTTTACTTATTCCTTGAATTTCCAAACCGTAAGCGATGTTGTCGATAACAGTGCGATGGGGCAATAAGCCAAAACGTTGAAACACCATCGACATCTTATGACGACGAAACTGCTCTAACTCCTTGTTAGAAAGCTGCATGACATCTACCCCTTCCACCAAAATCTGTCCCATGGTTGGATCGATTAGGCGATTGAAGTGGCGAATCATGGTGGACTTTCCTGAACCGGATAAACCCATGATGACGAAAATCTCGCCCTTTTTAATTTGGAGGTTGATGTCTTTTAGCCCGACCGTGTGGCCCGTTTCCGCCAACACGTGTTCTTTACTATGTCCCAACTTGACGCGCTCAATCACGCTGTTGGGTTTGGGGCCGAAGATTTTATACAGACCGCTGATTTCGATAAGTGGACTAGTCATGCTTTAAATCTCCTAGATGGGCTTGAGTGCGTTTCGCATACGCTTGTGAAGCGCGGTCGAAAAGAATCGCTAGAGCGACAATGGCTAGACCATTTAAAAGACCAAGAGTGAAATATTGATTGGTAATCGACTTAAGAACGGGCTGGCCCAAACCTTTTACCCCAATCATCGATGCGATGACGACCATCGACAGTGCCATCATGATCGTTTGGTTGATTCCTGCCATGATGGTTGGCATTGCGAGCGGAAGTTGGACCCCAAAAAGTCGCTGTTTACTGCTGGCTCCAAATGCAGTTGCTGCTTCCAACACTTCTTTATCCACCAAACGAATACCCAAATTAGTTAAACGAATAACAGGTGGAATCGCGTAGATCACTACTGCGATGAGGCCAGGAATTTTCCCGATCCCGAGTAACATCACAACTGGGATGAGGTACACAAATGCCGGCATGGTCTGCATGACGTCGAGTAATGGTGTCACAACTGACTGAATACGATTAGAGCGCGCCATAGCGATGCCGATAGGGATCCCGAGTGTGATTGCCAGCATGGTACACACCGTGATAATACTGAGCGTGCGCATTGTGTCTTCCCACATGCCGAAGTAGCCAATCAGGATAAGTGAGCCAAAACATGCGATGGCCAGTTTCCAAGAGCGACTAGCGGCATAAACGAGGGCGGTGCAGACGCCTAAAACAACGACCCAAGGTGTTGAAATAAGCAGTTTTTCAAACCAGACAAGAAATGAAAGGAGCGGATCAAAGAGAGACTCGATAAGTTCACCATATTCACGAGAGAAATCTCGGTAGGCGCCATCGAGTGTTTTGCGAATCGCTCTAAGATCAGAGCGATCCATTTCTGGGAATTCGCTGAGCCAATTCGAGTCAGACATATTTACTTCCTTTTCTGATATATCTAGGTGCCCTCAAGAGACGTGATTCAGCAAGAATGGCTGGGATCGTAGACCAAGTAATGATTGGTGGTTCGATAGGTCCTCCACCTATTGTTTTACGCTTTAGGCTCATTTCAATGTGGTCGACCTGCACTTTATAGTTACTTAGGTAGACACCCTTTTAATAAAATAATCATTAGTGTTCAAATGAATGATTTGATCGGATTATAGTTTTTCTTCTCCAATAAAATGAATACATTAGCGCGTATTTGTATGAAAAGTCTGCGCAAACTAACGTTTTTATTATCTAGATAATTAGAATTGATCTTTTTGCTCGTTTGTCACCAAAGTTTGTCAATTCTTAGATGTCTAATTAATCCTGATGTCTTACGTATTTATCGTGTCGATTTTTGCAAACTTAGTTTATTGGCATATGCTAAAAATGTTATTGGCATATGCCAGTTTAAGGCGTAATTTGACCCTGTGTTTTCGAGGGATAATGATGGCAAGACCAAAGATAGAAAGACGAATATGCGGACGTGCTGCACACCATTGTTTCAAACCCAATGGCGTGCCATTTCATCAGTTGGAGCAAGTCGCCATATTACCAGAAGAGCTAGAAGCACTGCGTTTGGCCGATTTAGAGGGTCTTAGCCAGCAGCAAGCTGCTGAACAGATGGGCATCTCTAGACAAACTTTTGGTAACACAGTAAAAAGTGCAAGATTGAAAGTCGCAAAAAGTTTAGTTGAAGGTCATGCATTAGTTTTTCCGGATGAGGAGTCAAACTTATGATTTATGCTATTCCTAATGATGGTGAGCGGGTGGCAAACCACTTTGTTAAAGCACCATATATTGCTATTTATTCTGATACTGACGGTATGCTAAAAAACTTAGCGAACATTGCTTCGATGCCACAAGCAGGTTGCAATGCGAAGTCTCAGTTAATTCAGTCTCTGCAAGAGTACAATGTGGATGCTGTACTTGTACGAAATATCGGTGAACGCGCATTAGCCAAATTACTTCGTAGTGGCACGCAAGTATTCAGGCTTTCTACCCGTAGCTCATTGGAAGATGTACTTGCGGTTCCAAGAGAGCCTCTCATTGAGCCGTCTCAAGGTCGTCCCTCAAACAATCATAAGAAAAATGCTCACAAGCCAAAAGGCGGTTGCGGTTCCTGTGGTTGTGGTGGCAAAAAATCCAAACCCTCCTTGCTGGCAAGACCGAAAGCACCAGCAGGGCTACTTAAAGTGACATCTCGCCCTGCTATACTTAGGCTAAAGACGATGGCTAATAAGGCAGGTTAATATGGTTTGGTTATTTACCTTTCTTGGTTTTCTCGCAATCATTTTGTTGATGTCGCTTGGCGTCATTTTCCACAACAAGCGTATTCAAGGGAGTTGTGGCGGATTGAATAATGTCGGTGTTGATAAGGTGTGCAATTGTGAAACCTCTTGTGCCGAGCCTGAAAGACGTTTGTATCAAATATCCGAACCTAACTCGTCATCTGAGCGCTAAGATCTTTTGCCCATTTCGGTAAGGTTTGTTTAAACCAGTCAATGTATTTACTGGTCTGAGGGTTCTGTCTCGAGACCAGTATGTTCACCACTTCTACCACCATCCACGTTTTAGCTATTGCAATCGTTCTTGCTAAATTACTCACATCGCCTTGCTTTGCCGTCTTGGTATAGGTATGCGCCACACCAAGATAATCTTCGAGTGTGCCCATGCCTTTGACTAGTGGCGCTAAATCTATCGCGATATGCCCTGTCGAAAAACGTTCCCAGTCGAACAGCACCAAATCGCCATTATCTCGTCGCCCCCAGTTCCCGGCATTGGTGTCTCCAGAGATCAAATTTTTGGCGTTGAAAAGCGGGCCGGATTGCTCTTGTAGCTGATAAAAGAACCGCTCTGTTTTTGCGTCTAGTTTGAGCGTGCTTAAAGCTTGGGAAGTGGCTGGTTGTGTCCACTGATGAGGATGATAAACACCATTTGATGTCGGAGATAGTCTGTGTATTTTAGCTAGTTGTTCTATCACGCGCGGCTCTTCAAGCAGGAATTCTTGATTGACAGAGTGCGGGATATACTCGATTCGTAACGTATTTTGTTGGTGATCGTAATCAATGAGCTCAGGTACAAGAATGCCAAGTTCATTGAATGGTTTAGCCTGGTGTTGATAAAAAGCGACCTCAACCTGTTCTACCTGTTGCTTTTCAATGAATGAAATGCCGTGTTTTTCTACCAGATAAACTTTGGCACTGCCCATCTGGTTAAGCTCTTGCCTTGACATGAGACATCCTGTCTTTTGATGGTGGAACCTTCACTTACCTTAAACGCGAAAGGTGTGTGCTCCAAGAATACTTAAAGAGAACATTGAAACAAAATAATGCAATGGTTTGAGTATAAAATTGTCGCTAGTGTCTAAATTTTACACAGTGGCTTTTACGCATCGTTAACCACGTTCTACGCTTAATATTCGATTTAAACAAGGAGAACCAATATGGCTGTAATAAAGCAGGATATTCCAAATCGTGTAACGGTTTATCATGACAATGTCGATCAAGAACAAGAGCTGAAAAATGCGATGCTGCCAGAGAAACCGCGCTACTTTAACG
This sequence comes from Vibrio sp. CCB-PB317, assembly GCF_022808245.1. Lineage (NCBI taxonomy): Bacteria > Pseudomonadati > Pseudomonadota > Gammaproteobacteria > Vibrionales > Vibrionaceae > Vibrio > Vibrio sp. CCB-PB317. Next base: position 1,633,364 of record NZ_JALGNU010000002.1, on the reverse strand, counting down.
GTGCTCCGACTTACAAAGCGAACAGCATCGAAGAGTTTGAAAATAAAATCAGTCAGATCGGTTTGTCTCTCGATAAATAAATTTTAATTTACCTAAAAGCGCCCTCATTTTGAGGGCGCTTTTTTATTTGATTGATTTGAATCGTAGGGAATTAACCTTGTTGAGCACTGCCTTGGCAGACTTGTTTTTGCACTGCTGGTGGCGCGGGCTCGTAATGGCTTAAAGTCATACTAAAACTGCCTTCACCACCCGTGATAGCTCGCAATCGACGAGCGTAATCTTGCAACTCGTTTACTGGCGATTTGGCTTTCAACAACGTGAATTGGCTATCAATCGGTTCGGTGCCTTCTATTAATCCTCGATTACCTGACAAATCCCCAGACACGTCACCGACGTTTGTGGTTGGGACGTGTAACTCCATTTGGACAATGGGCTCCAGCACAATAGGATCAGCGTTGTTGATCGCATCTAAAAAGGCTTTCTTACCTGCGATGACAAACGCAATTTCTTTCGAATCGACGGAGTGATATTTACCGTCATAAACCGTGACCTCCACATCCTTAATTGGGTTGCCAGAAATCGCACCTTCCTCTAACGCTTGCAAAATACCTTTTTCAACAGCAGGAATGAGCGCGGTTGGAATTGCGCCACCCACCACTTTGTTGATGAACTTAAATCCGGCGCCACGCTCGAGTGGGCGAACCTTCAATTGCACTTCACCAAACTGGCCTGCACCGCCACTTTGTTTTTTGTGTCGATAATGCCCTTCGGCAGGTTTAGTGATGGTTTCAAAGTATTCGACGCTTGGTTGGCAGGTTTCGACGTCCAGCTTGTACACGTTCGCCATCTTTTCTAATGCGACTTTGAGGTGAAACTCCCCTTGGCCGCTGATGATGGTTTCGTTGGTGCGAGCGCGATGTTCGATGCGCAGCGAAGGATCTTCGCTGGCGATTTTATTCAGTACATCGCCTAATTTTTGCTCATCTCCACGCTTAAGAGGCTTCAAGCACAAAGAATACATGGAGTCAGGAAGGTCCAATGTCTTGAGTTGAACACCATCTTCTTCGTGAGAGTCATGAACGATTGAATCGAATTCGAGATCATCCACTTTGGCTAAAACGCAGAAGTCGCCGGCAAGCGCGCGAGGGATCTCGGTTCTATCTTTGCCCTGCAGTTGATATAAGTGCCCAACTTTAAATGCCTTGTTGCTTTCGCCAATATAAAGCTGGCTGCCCGCATTGATTTCACCCTGATACACACGTAAGTAGGCAAGTTTTCCCATATATGGGTCGACGCTGACTTTGTACACGTGTGCGACGGTGTGCTCTAGGGTTTCGCAATTTACTTTGATTTTTTTGCCGTTCTTTTCCAATAGAGGAGGGTTACCTTCGTTTGGCATGGGCATGATCTCCGCCAAGGTGCGCAGCAGAAGCTCGACGCCCGCGCCGGTTTGTGCTGAGACAAAACAGACCGGAATCACATGTCCAGTTCTCAGTGCTTCTTCAAACGGATCATGCAGTTGCTCTGCGGTGAGTTCGGAACCTTGTTCCAGATACAGTTCCATCAGTTCTTCATCGACTTCGATAACTTGATCAATCAAGGTCTCATGAGCTTCATCTACCGTCGCAAGTAAGGTTTCTCGTCCCAATTCTGGTTCGAAATAGCAGTCAACTACAGATTCTCCGTCAGCCGAAGGTAAGTTGATCGGCAAGCAGTGGTCCCCAAAATGCTCAACGATGTTCTCCATCAATCTTTCTAACTGACTACCGTGGTTATCGAGCTTATTGATGATGATCATCTGACATTTTTGCTGCTCTTTAGCAAAGGTGAATAAGCGATCGGAAGTTTGGTTTAGTGGGGTTTGAGGGTCGATGACAAGGGCGGATGTTTCAACGGCAGGAAAAACGCTGATCGTGCGGCCAAGTAACTCGTTTTGTCCCGGAGTGTCGATGATATTGAGCCGGTGTTTATTCCAGCGCAGTGCGACTGGCGTTGCTTCAATACTGTGTTGATATTGGATGGATTGAGGGTCGAAGTCGGTAACGGTATCGCCTTTTTCTACGCTGCCTAAATGGTGCGTGGCATCGCAGGTGAAGAGCAGTTTTTCTATCAGCGTGGTTTTACCGGTCCCGGTTTGGCCGACGAAAGCGATATTGCGTATTTTGTTTATAGGCATAGAGCCTCCTTGCAAGATGGCGTGAAAAACCTACGAATTGCTAGGAAGTGGGTTGTTAGAGAAACCCACGCACTGCATTGGAGTAGGGCGGGATTACCGCCTATTCGTCTTCCATGTCATTTTCCGGATGACTCGATGCATAAGACCACCTTCTTGGACTACTGTAATCTTAGCATGCCGTAATAACCGTATAATTTATGTGACTTATTTCATGATGGGGCTGATTGTTTTTTAATCGAGATCATAAACTCAGAGGTTCTGACTTTTCGATCAAAACCTCGGGATTATTTAGGCTATTTGGAAAGAACTATTTCGCCGTCGCGATAAACTAAGCTCGGCGTTACATCTTGTCCGAGCAACACCGGGCCATCAAGATCGACAACGCTCGCCTGAGCAGCAATGGGTAACGCAGCACGCATCGCCAGCGACGTCCCCAACATACAACCGGACATGAGGCTAAAACCGAGTTTTTTTGCATCGTCGGCCAGCAATAATGCTTCACTGAGCCCGCCCGTTTTATCTAGCTTAATGTTCACCATTTCATATTTGCCAAGCAGTTGATGCAATTGCTCTCTGGTGTGACAGCTTTCATCGGCGCAAAGTGGAATGGGGTGCGGAATGCTGGCGAGTACGTCATCACGGTCTTGTGGCAGCGGTTGCTCGATCATGATGATATTAAACGGTTCGAGTTGATCAAATACCGTCGCGAGGTCGAGGTTTTGCCACGCTTCATTCGCATCTAAGACAATTTGTACGTGCGGCGCGGCATCGCGTACTGCTGCAACGCGCTCAATCACGTTTTCACCATCCAGCTTTACCTTAAGCAGTTTTGCGCCTTGGCTAAGGTAAGCTTGCGCCTGTTTTGCCATCGCTTGCGGCGTGTCGATAGAAACCGTCATCGCCGTCACAATCGCCTCGGGTAACGTAAAGAGGTCGTGAACTTGTTGCTTGTGGCTCAAAAGCGCAAGAAGATGCCAAAGCGCGCAATCCAATGCATTTCTTGCCGCCCCTGCGGGCAATAACGATTGAAGCTGGCTTTTGAGAGCCATCACATCAGCATCACCTTTGGCATACAAACTTTGCAGTTCATGCGCGGCGTGAGAAATCGCCTTAATCACCGATTCAACCGATTCACCATAACGTGGGTATGGTGTGCATTCTCCTTGGGCGATCATGCCTAGATGTTCAATTGTCACGCGGACTACGTGGCACTCTGTCCGACTGCCGCGAGAGATGCGAAATGGTGTCGCCATAGCAATCGTGACGGGTTCTACATGAATTTTCATCTCACTAGTTTTCCCTAAACCGCAGTTATTTTCTAAACCGTAAATGTTTCCTAAATCGTAAGAAGCCTGTCTGCAACCGCATCAACGCCAAAACGCACAGGGTCGGTGACGGGCACCTGATATTTGTCGCTCCAATCCTGGCATAACTGGGCAGCATCTTCTTCGCTGATCGCCGAAGTATTTAAGCAAATACCCACTAATTGAGCTTTTGGATTTGTTAGGCGAGCCGCGGCCAGATTCGCTTCTATCGTTTGTTCAATGGTTGGCAAGCTCGCATGTGGTAAGTTGCGGATGTGCGGGCGACCAATCTCATGGCACAGTACCAGAGCGTCCGCTTGTGCGCCGTGAAGTAAGCCCAAACTTACGCCAGCAAACGAAGGGTTAAATAACGAACCTTGCCCTTCGATGATGTCCCAATCGTGGTCAGTGAAGTCGGGGCTGATCGCTTCTACTGCGCCGGAGATAAAATCGGCAACTACAGCATCAATCGAAATGCCACAGCCTGCGATGAGAATTCCGGTTTGACCTGTTGCTTTGAACTCTGCGCGACAGTTTTTACGCTTTAATGTGTGTTCAATGGCGAGGGCAGAGTACATTTTGCCAACGGAGCAATCTGTTCCTACAGTAAGTACTCGCTTGCCTGCGCGAGCTTTGCCATTGCCGACCTTGAGCGGGGCATCATAATGGCGAACATCATACAGTTTGGTTAATCCGCGTTGTTCTAGATCGGCAAGAGGAGCAAATTCCGCCAAACGTTGGTGCATGCCCGATGCAATTTCAAATCCCATTTCTGCCGCTTCAAGTAAGGTAGCTTGCCAAGCTTCGGGAATGACTCCCCCCGGGTTTGCCGTGCCGAGCACCAGCGTTTTTGCTCCTTGCTGCTGCGCTTGTTGTAGTGTCATGTCGGTTAAACCAAGCGATACGGTTTCTGGCGTCAGGCGGATTTGGCCAAGACAAATCTCAGGTCGCCATTGATATATGCCACGCGCGGTTTTTGCTGCGAGTGGATCGGTTACATCGCCAAGAAAGAGTAGGTAAGGTTGAGCAATTTGCATGATGGTTCCCTTCGTCATCGTTATTGCTCATTAATGTAGCCAGACTGATTTAGGAAACCGAATGCTTATTTGTTAGGCAGGTATAACTTCAGGTTATACCTTTACACCATCTGTTGTTTTAGGGCGGTGATAAATTGCTTTGTCGCAATGGATTGAGGCGTGTGCTCTGCGAATAAAATAGAGACAGAGAAGGACATATTTGGCTCCAAAGCATGCACGGAAACGGCATTATCTTGGCGATATTGTTTTGCAGTCCAAGGGTCTACAATGGCGAATCCTGCTTCGTTTTTCACCAGTTCAGCCGCCGCGGAGTGGCTGCGCACGGTAATGGCATGTTGATAATGCTCGTCACGCGCCGATAAGGTTTGATGCAGCAATAAGCCCAGAGGATCTCGGCTATCTAAACCGATAATGGGTAAATCGTGACTGATGAGTTCTTCTAAAATGACGGTTTTTTCTTCGGGTATCGCTGCGCTTTTAGGGGCGATTAGCGCCAAGTTTTCTTTTAATAACATGTGTCCCATGATCGCTGGTGGCGTTTCTTCACCGAACGCAATGGCGACATCCAGTTCATGTTTCAGCAATCCTGAGCACAGCTCATCGCGATTGGCCGTTAAGAGCTCAAAGGAGATGCCGTGTTCTTTCGACAACAAGGCGACAGTCGGTGCTAACAAGTGCGCGGCCAAAACAGGCGGAGCACCAACTCGTAAATGTTGAGTTCCCTGTTTGACTTTGTTGGTCAGAGAGCGAAATTGTCCGAGTTGTTGATAGACTTTTTCAGCCTCTGGCAATAAGGTTTTGGCTTCTTGAGTTGGAACGAGACGCCCCTTTACACGCTCAAATAAAGTGAAGCTCAGTTGTTGTTCTGTATGGGCGAGAACTCGAGTGACATTGGGCTGGGAAACGTGCAGTAAGCGAGCAGCACCAGACACCGTTCCTGCTTGCATAATGGCGTAAAAGACTTCCAATTGTCTTAAGTTCACTGCGAATTCCTTCTTCTCATGTTGGTCGCCTCAGAATACCCAACCTTGCTGATGAGCGATAGAGGAAAAAAGTGCTGGTGTAGAAAATTAGGAAGACGATGTTGGTCGTCTTCCTTTTCGTCATATCTATTTATACCGCTTTACTTTGCAGCCGCATGAAGGGGCAGATCGTTAAACGGCTCGACGTCTCGGCTGAGTAATCCCATCAATACCACTGCTAACACCATGACAACAGCTGCTATTGCAAAACCGTATTGTGTTAGCTCGTAATGACTCAACATCGCGATTAATACATAACTGAGAGATTGAATGGTAGTGGAAAACATGCTGATGCCGCCATCAACACGACCACGTTGATGAACCGCTACGGTGTGATGCATCCAGTTGACTCTCGCAATGCGATTCAGCGCGTTAAATACGCCAAACAGTGCCGTAAACAACAAGATGATGAGGGGACTCATTGAAAAACTCATCCCGATTAACGTCAGAGATACCATAACCATCGAAGCAAACATAATGTGGCTATGGGAGGCGCGACTCAGCACTTTGGTGACAATGAAACCAGTTAGCAACGAGCCGAGACCAAAACTGATGTTGAACCCTGCAAACCAATCGCCAGAGATGCCTTGTTCAGAAAACCAAATCGGCACCAATTTGCTCAAATACGTCAATGCAGGATAAGAGAGACAAGAGAGCAGAATAAAGCCATAAAAGCGGGGTTCGAGACGGAATATTTGTTGGCTCTCTTTGAGTTGTGCGATGAAAGCGACAGATTTTGATGCCCTTAATTGTTGGGTATACGGCGTCAGAATATAAAACATCGCCGCTAAAGCGGATGCGCTGGCTGCAAACAAAGCAAACTCTTTCATTCCCCACATTTCAAGCAAAACAATACCCAACGCACCAGCTCCTAGGGTCGTGGATTGCATTACAATTTCTTGCTGACCCGAAATTTTTGCGTATTCGTGATGCTGATAATTTTCTTGAGTGAAGGCGTTGTTGGTCGTCCATGCAAAGTTACTCGAAACCCAATACACCAATTGCGCAAAAGCCAGCAGCCAGTGGGACTCAAACCCTAACCAATAAGCAATGAACACCACCAAAGCCATTCCCGATTGAATCCATTGATTGAGTACGAGGAGTGCTTTGCGTGAGTGTCGGTCAACTAAAGTGGAAAAGAAAGGCGTTGCCAGAAAAGAAATCGCGGTGCAGCTCAGAGAAACTAAAGCGACGAATGTGCCCATTTTGGGCTCGGAAAGCATGACCCATGGCAGTGCCATCATGAACAAGCCAGATGAGATACTGTCAAAGAAGCGGCCAGCTAAGTACGGCTGAGTTTTATTTTTCATTATGTTTGCCTCAAGTTCCCTTTGGATTTCAAAACGTTGACTTATAACGGTGCTGTGTTTGTCGACCAACTTGTTCATTTCGAACGCATTATTTCGAGACCATCTGGGTTTAGCGTTAATTAAGATGGTGCAACTTTAAAACCTCAAGTAAACTTGAGGTAAAGCATTTTTTTAACAAAATTGATACACAGGGAGTCAAGGATGGAAATCAGCGTAGGAGAAGTGGCAAAACGTTCTGGAGTGAAAGTATCTGCCCTACATTTTTACGAGCAAAAAGGACTGATTTCGAGCTGGAGAAATCAAGGTAATCAGCGCCGCTACCACCGCAGCGTTTTGCGCCGTGTTGCGGTGATTAAAGCGGCGCAGCAAGTGGGGTTGTCGTTAGAAGAGATCAAACATGCGCTAGATGAGCTGCCGAAACATCAAGCGCCAAACAAACAGCAATGGGAAGTCATGGCGAGCCATTGGCATGAACAGTTGGAGCAAAAAATTCAAAAGCTCAAAGCCCTGCAAAACGATTTGGGCGGATGCATTGGCTGCGGGTGTTTGTCGTTAGAAACCTGCGCACTGCGAAACCCAGAAGATGTGTTAGGCAAAGACCACTCGGGTTCTAACTTAACGTTAGAAGAGTAGGTGTTATTCCTATTCTTTGTCGAAACTGTCCACCACAATTGCACCCATTGACGCCGGCATTGTGATGACGATAACGCGTTTTATCGCAACCAGAGGGTCAGACAGTAGCGGTAATTTATCGAGGCAGAATAGCACCAGCGCTACTACGATAGCGGCGATAGAATAGGCGATAACCACACGAAAAATAAAAATGGATACGCGATTTTTTATGTGGCTTTGGAACACGCTTTGATAGGCGAAAAAACTGAGGAAAATGACAGAAAGGCTTAACAGCATGAGCAGGTTTGCCATTGGCAAGCTTTCACCTAGTCGCCACGCCTCTTCAGAAAAAGAGATGGGGACGGCTAGGGCAAAAGCGCCAACCAACACTTGGCTGGCGTCTTCTAAATTAAAGTGGCTACTCATGCTGCTCATTCCATTATTCGTTTGCTAGGTGTAAGAGCTTTTCAAAGCGCTCGTTACCATGCAGCAATTCGAGGTCTCGCTCTTCGGCAAGCAAGTCACGAATAGATGGGCTGTATTCAATAGCGCGTTCCAAGTCTTCAATGGCTTGCTCTTCAATGCCAAGACGAGAGTATGCACAAGCACGTTGATACAGTGCCGGACCATTGGTGTAATCGACTTCAAGTACGCGGTTACAGATGCTCAGTGCCCAGTGGTATTCGTTGATTTCCATCGCGGCGTCTGCTTTGTAAGTCAACGCTTCTAAATCACCTGGGCGAATCAGCAAGATCTCATCATAGATTTCAATACGTTGCTCTGGTGTTTGTGAGCTTTGCGCACGCAACCATAAGTTATGGATCTCGTTGATTTTCTCAATTTCTTTATTGTTTTCACTGATAATACGAGTTTTGCGTTTTAAATCTCGCTCCAGTGCTACAAATTTCTTCTCGTATTCTTGGGCGATCTTTTCTAATCGTTTATCCGCCATCTCTTTGGTGTTGTGTTTAAACTCACGCAGAGATTGCCAGCCTACAAAGGCAATCAGCGATGCGACACCTGCGATGATGTAGAAGAAGTAGGTTACGGTCACGTTGGCATAGTTCAACGATTTATCCGCAACCGTCAGCTCGCGGTCGGTGATCTCTGTGATCATTCGTTTTTCCAGGCTCTGATAGTCCTGACGCAGTGCTTTTAGCTCATCTAAAATATAGCGTTCCATTAATGGTCTATCTAACAGATCCGATTCTGAATACTTTTCGTCCGATGCCATCGTCGGCAAGGCAAGTATCAGCGAGAAAAAAATACCAATAAATAAGCGCATATAACGTCCTTTCACGAGAAGAGTACAGATAGACCATGCAACAATAGCAAATAGCACAAACGTTTAGCAAAGTTATTACAAAAGAAATAATTGTCGTCTACGTAAAAGTCATATTCTTGTTGCTTTTCAGTTTGTTCCTTGTGGTTATTTGCCGTGATATCTTTTATCCTCCTTGCGAATTTATGATTAATGGAGTGAGCATGGACGCGCGAGCTAAGGATTACTTAGAGCAGTATCTAAAATTATTATCACCAGAACAAAGAGCTGCCGTACCATCAGTTAGCGCTGACTATTATTGTGCCGATGAATACAACGCCAACGTATGCGCCGATTTGGTTCGAATTGGACAGAAAACCGCCTCTTGCAGCATGGAGCTTTGGTATCGAGAGCATGGCGAAACCATGCCACAAGTCGGCCATTTACAAGTCGTCACGAATTGGAACGGGGACCCCGTTTGTGTAATACGAATTACTGATGTCAGCACATGCAAATATGAGGATGTAACCGCAGAGTTTGCCTACGCAGAAGGCGAAGGTGATAGAACCTTAAACTGGTGGCGTGACGCGCATACTGCATTTTTTAAAGCTGAATGCGATGAGTTGAACATAGATTGGCATGAGAAACGTACGCTAGTTTTGGAACGTTTTGAAGTGGTGTATCCAGTCAATTAATCGCTGATAGCAGCACTGATTTGAAGTGCTGCTTTCTTGAGAGACCGCTTTTAGCGCTTGCGAGCGGTCACACTAAACATGTGCCAGTGTTTTGGGCTTCCGACTACTGTGGTTCCGTCTTCATCTCTTTCATTCAATGAAATGAGTTCGTAATCCGCGAATAAACTTTCCACTTCCTTTTTCGTTAATGCGGTAATGTTCGGATGCATTTCTGATGCAACCCAGGAATCTTTTACTCCTAAGAAATCACCGCAAAAGATACCGCCAGGTTGTAAGGCTCTGTCTATTTTGGTCCAAACTTGCTCAAAGCCTTCGTCCGGGCAAAAGAACAAACTGGCATTCGCGATAACCAGGCTGCATTGAGGGTAGTCAAACTCAGTAAAACAGCACTGTGAAATTGAGAAACGCTTCTGGCCTTCAAAGCGTGTTAAACAAGTTTTTACTGCATCTTCATGGCTATCAAATGCGTGAACGTTAAACCCCTGTTCGAGGAGGAAATGACTGTCTCGACCTATTCCGCAGCCAATATCAAGAGCGACTTTGCTTTCGAGTTTCAATAGGTTTACGGCATTTTCTACGTTTGGGCGGTGAGGTTGGTTTAAAATTTTCTGATAGTACTCGTTCCATTGTGCTGACATTGAACTTCCTTGTATTTATTGTGTTTCCCCAAATCTAGTGTCCATTCTTGTCTTGCTTTATCGGGGAGGTTTTGAAACATTGACAATTGTTATAGCTGATCTTCAATTGGCAATATGCCGGAGAACCAAGCGCCCATTTTTCGCCATACTCCGGCCTCTGGTTCAGAATCATATTCTTTGCCTGTTTTTATGTCAGTCCAGACAATGTCTCCGTCGTGTAGAGTTAAGGCATAGGCGTTATTCGACAATTGATTCGGCAGTTGTTCTAGAAACATTTGCACATATTCTGGCTGTTCGATAACAACGGCCATTTCGGTATTCAAAGAGGCTGAACGTGGGTCCCAGTTCATCGAGCCAACAAACAGCGTTTTGTCATCAATCGTCATTGCTTTTGCGTGTAAACTTGCTCTGCTGCTCCCCGTGAGGCTCCACTTGCTTTTGAGTTTCGCGCTCGCTTTTACTTCCCATAGCTTGACCCCAGCTTCGAGTAGGTCTGTTCGATATTTTGCGTACCAACCATGCACGGCAAACACGTCGTTAGAGGCGAGACTATTGGTCACAATCGTGATATCAACGCCTCGCTTGGCCGCGTTACTCAATGCTTGTGTGCCGACTTCGGTTGGGACGAAATAGGGGGAGATAAGAACAAATGAATGTTCAACACTTTTAACCAGCTCCGTTAAATTATCAATAAGTTGGCTCTCTCGGGTCGCAACTTTATCGGGTAAGTCAAACCATACTTTTGCTTCTCCCCAGTAGAGCTTGAGATTGCCTTGTTTGAGAGCTTGGTACATATCCAGTTTAGTGAAGTCATAACGGCCGGTTGAGAACTTTTCCTCTAGCTGGAGTTTGTCGACCTGCTTTTGAATCGCCAGGTCGGTAATTTGCTGTGAGTCCGGTGTTATCCATTCCATTGGTATCGCATAGGCGCTATTCCAATAGAGGTCGAACTGATCTGCAGTTTGTTGTACCGCCTCACCATAGAGCAGTAGATCAAAATCACCAAATTCGACTTGTGATTCAAAAGAAAAGTACTCATTGCCGATATTCCTACCCCCGACAATGGCAGAAACACTGTCTGCAATCAGAGATTTATTGTGCATACGGCGATTAAGACGTTCAAAGTCACTGGCAAGTGCGAACCAGCGGGAGTCGCGATACTGATGCGGATTGAATAAGCGGATTTCGATATTAGGATGTGCATTGAGGGCAGCCATCACGTCATCGTTTCGCTTTTGCATATCGTCAAGCAACAGCCTTACTCGGACTCCACGCTTTGCAGCTTCATACAAGCGCCACGTTATTAGCTGACTCGTTTCGTCACCACGGTAAATATAGTATTGAAGATCAAGGCTTTTTTGTGCGGACTCGATTAGAGAGGTGCGAGCAAGAAGGGCATCGTGTCCTTGATTTAAAGGAGAAAAGCCAGTGATTGACTTTGGGTCTTTCCCGTAAGCTTCAAAGTACTGTGCAAGCACAGAGTCACCTTGATACCCAAGTTGGAAGCTAGTGGATTTTTCACTGGGATCGTTCAATGACACGGATGAACATGCCGATAAAATTGTGAATAAAGAAGGGAAGAGCAGCTTAGCGAGTGTATGTAACAAAGTACATTTCCTTGTCTTACAGAGTGTTACTTATCAGAAATTATAGACCTAAGTTGCCGCAGCGTGCATCCAACAAGGTTGGATAACGGGCTATTAATCAATGAATTGTCATGTTCTCGGGATTAAGTTCACCTTTTTGAACGCAGATAATCATTTATTTTAATTATGATTGTGTCTGAATTGGTCATAATCACTAATATCTGGTGATTATGACCAATAGCACACTGGTTAAAATAGTTGAGTAATAATAACTATTTGAATTTTAATAAATAAATGCCTGGCACGTCCCTTGCTATTTAAAAGAAGAGTTAAGTCAGGGCAACTTGCGAAGTTGGTTAATTTTTTGTTAATTTTATTAACTTTGAATTGGCAATAACTCTGTAGTTAGCAACCGAAAAAGCAAGGTACGCGCTGCTTTGACGTCTATTCAAATGTAATTCCCTCACCATCATGCTTACAGGGAGTCAAAGATTTAATAAAAGCATGGTGATGAAAACAACAATAAAAAAGGATTTTCGATGTTAGCAAAACCCGTATTACGTTGGCTTTTACCTTTCGTCGTCGTTGGTGGATCTTATGCAGGATATGCTGCAATCGCCGCGACAGCTCCGGAAAAAGAGTCAACCAAAGATGCCATTACAGAGCCTACCGTTCAGGCCTCTTCTCTTTTTCCTACCGATCATAAAGTGGTGATAACCAGCCATGGTGAGTTAGTCCCTTTTGAAAAAACACATCTTTCCGCGCAAGTCAGTGGTGAAGTGATAAGTTGGCACCCTAATTTTGTAACGGGTGGGATCGTGAAACGAGGAGAAGTACTGTTCACGATTGAAAGTGACAACTACGAAGCGTCGGTTTTGCAAGCCGAGGCCAATTTAGCTAGCGCACGTGCGAGCTTGATTGAGGAGCAAGCCAAAGCGGAAGTGGCAAAACGTCAGGCCAAGAGACTGAGCGATAAGCAAGTGACAGACCTGTATTTACGTAAGCCTCACGTTTTGAGCGCGCAAGCGCAAGTGAAGTCGGCTCAAGCGGCACTCAAACGAGCAAAAAGAGATTTAGAAAATTGCAAAGTCGTTGCACCTTACGATGCGCTGGTTGTTGAGCGTGATATTGGTGTTGGTCAATTTGTCACATCTGGCTCTCGAGTTGCCACGCTAAACAACATTGAAGTGGCGGAGGTGCATGTACCAATTGCCGGTTTTGATAGTGCATTTTTACCCGAATCCATTGGTGATCTCACTGCGACAGTAACGCAGCAAGGTGTGTTTTCTACCATTAGAGAAGGTCGAGTGGTTCGTGATTTAGGCATGATTGATAGCGCTACCCGAATGATTAACATGGTCATTCAAATCGCGGACCCATATGGTATTGATAATCAGCAGCCTCCAATTAAATTTGGCTCCTACGTTGAAGTGAGCTTCACAGGTAAGGAGCTAAAGCATATCTATCGCCTGCCACAGGAATTAGTCAAAAATCGCACAGTATGGGTAGTGAATGGTGAGAATCAACTTCAACCTCGGACGGTAACGGTCTTGAGAGCAGAAGGTGAATTTTTACTTGTGGGGGAAGGCTTAGAGCAAAGTGACAAGTTGGTACTTACCTTGCCGGAGTACCCTCAAAAAGGCATGGCGGTACAAATCGCAAAAAAGAGTGACGACTCCGAAACCGTCGTACAGTAAGTAGGAGTTTGTCATGGAAGATACTAAACAAAAGGGCTTAATTGCTTATTTTGCGAATAACCCCGTCGCTGCCAACCTTTTGATGGTGTTCATCATCATCATGGGTGTGGTGAGTTTTCTCTTTATTCAAAGGCAGATGTTTCCGAACATTGAGGTGAACTACATTGATGTTCGTGCGACTTATCCTGGCGCTTCTCCTCAAGAAATTGAAGAAAGCATTCTCGTTAAGGTTGAGGAATCGATTAAAGATGTCACCGGGATTAAAAAAACGGTCTCAACGGCCTCTAGAGGTAGCGCGTATGTCTCTATCGAGGTAGACGTTAATGCTGATATCAAGCGTGTCTTGGATGATGTAAATCAACGCATTGATACTTTATCCAACTTACCTGCCGGTATGGAGCCGATCAATGTCTACCAAGTTGAGTGGCGTCAAGATGTGATAGAAATGGGGTTAGTTGGGGACCGACCGCTTGAAGAGCTCAAACCCATTGCTAAGCAAGTCGAGGATGAATTACTTCAACTCAAAAATGTCATGTTGGTGTATTTGAGTGCACCAGAGGAAGAGATAGCGATTGAAATTGATCCACTTGTTCTTCGTAAATACGACTTGACGTTGAGCGATATCAGCAGCGCGATCAGTCGTTATTCTGCCAACTTTTCTGCGGGCGAAGTCAAAACAAACTCAGGGATGATCGCAGTAAGGATTGAAAATCAGTACTACCGTGGTGATGAGTTTAGGAATATTCCTGTAAAGCTTGGCGCAAATGGTGCGAAGGTTTTACTGCAAGATATCGCCACGATCAAAGATGGCTTTACGGAAGAAGAGCGCTACTTTGAGTACTCAGGGCAAAATGCGATCTACATGTCTGTTGAAGCGACTCGTGATCAGAACATTATCCCTGTTGCCGAGTCTGTTCGTAATTATATCGAAGCAAAAAATAAGACATTACCGCAGGACGTTAAGCTCAAAGTCTTAGTGGATACGACCTATTATTTAAATGGTCGTCTCGACATGATGTTGAAAAACTTGCTGCAAGGCGCAGCTCTAGTGGCGATTATGCTGACCATTTTCTTGCGCTTTCGCTTGGCAATGTGGGTAATGATTGGGCTGCCAGTGTGTTTTCTTGGCGCGGTGATGATGATGCCTGCATTAGGGATCACGGTAAACATCGTATCTCTTTTTGCCTTCATTATGGTGCTCGGTATTGTGGTCGATGACGCCATCGTGATGGGAGAGAGCGCCTACAGCGAAATTGAAGAAAAAGGCGGTGGCGTCGAAAATGTGGTTCGCGGTGTCAAACGTGTTGCCACGCCAGCTACTTTTGGTGTTTTGACCACAATTGCCGTGTTTGCCCCTTTCTTGTTGTCTAGCGGTATTGACAGTGCTTTCTTCTATGGTATCGCGGGTGTTGTGATTCTTTGTTTGATCTTCAGTTTGATTGAATCAAAGTTAATCCTTCCTGCTCACCTCGCACATACCCACTTTAAGCCAGTTAAACCTGGTGGCTGGCGTGACCGATTTAACCAACGCTTTTTTGGCTTTGTAAACGGCACTTATCGTAATTTTGTCACGACATGTACGCATTGGCGCTGGACAGTGTTTGCTGTGTTTTGCGGTTTACTGCTGATCAGTGCGGCTTTGGTCAACGCGAATTATGTTCGGGTGATCCCTAACCCTAAAGTGCCTACTGATTATCCTGCGATCACTATTGAAATGAACGATACCGTTTCAAGTGAGCAAACAATCAGCGCTCTTAAGACCATCGAACGTGTGATGCAAAAAATTGAATCAGAGACCATCGCAGAACATGGTCAAGGCATGATTCGTGATGTGCTTTCGTACAACCGAAGCCGTACCGAAGGCCGTGTTTTAGTGCCATTGGTTGATGAGGAATTACGCCCGTTCAATACATTTGAACTTGCTCGACGTTGGCGTGAAGCTATGCCAGTTATTCCTGGAATGAAGAGCATCAAAATCCGCGAGCAGAGCGCGGGTGGCGGTGACAGAGATGAGTTTGGTTACTTGCTGTTTGGTTCTAATATTAATGAATTGAACGAGGCCGGGCGTTACTTGATAGAGCGTTTACAGCAGGAAGAAGGGCTATACGATATTTCATCTTCTATTGATTCAGGAAGCAAAGAAGTGCTCCTTTCTCTTGCGCCTGTAGCGTACGATCTCGGACTGGATCTCACCATGATCGCAGAGCAAGTGGGTGGCAGCTTCTACGGTGGTGAAGCACAGCGTCTTATTCGTGATGGTGAAGAAATCAAAGTTATGGTGCGTTACCCGCAACTGACACGTGAAGCATTTTCATCATTACGTTACGCTGTGATTACCACGCCAGCAGGTAAGAAGGTCATGCTGGGTGATGTGGTGAAGATTAACGAGCAGCCGGGCGTGAGTAGCATTCGACGTGAAGGTGGGTATCAAACCGTTTATGTCTATGGTTCGATAGACGAAGAGTTGGTTGAACCTCAAGAAATCGTGAAGGTCATCGACGACAATATCTTACCGGACATGAAGCAAGCCTTCCCGAGTGTGAAAACGGAATTAGGTGGTGATATTGAAGAGCAGGCAGCGCAGCGTAATGAACAGATTTTGTTCTTTATTGCAGGCATGATCATCGTCTACATCTTGTTAGCCGTACCGTTAAAAAGTTATACCCAACCTTTGATTGTAATGTCAGTCATTCCATTTAGTCTGACGGGGGCGATTTGGGGCCACTTCTGGCTAGGTTTGGATATCAGTATGATGTCGACATTTGGTTTGATCGCCGCTGCTGGCGTGGTTATCAACGACTCTCTGGTTATGACAGATTACGTAAACCAAGTGAGAGAAAAGGGTATGAACATCAAACAAGCGGTGGTTGAAGCGGGCTGTGCACGCTTTCGAGCGATCACGCTCACCTCAATAACGACGTTTGCGGGTGTATTGCCGATTATGTTTGAAACGAGCTTGCAGGCGCGTTTTGTCATACCAATGGCTGTAGCTTTGGGCTTTGCGGTGTTGTACGCAACGGTTCTGACTTTAGTGCTGGTGCCTTGTTTGTATTTAATGCTTGAAGATATTAAAAATATTTTCAGATCGATTAAGGGGTTTGTTCATCGCTTTATCAATCGTTTCAGAAAGTCGCCAGTGACGTCGAGCGTTGAAGTAAATATATAGAGTTAACAAGCTTGATGTTAACGATTAGGAGCAGCCTTCGGGCTGCTTTTTTATTTCTGTATTTTGATTCAAAGCAGTTCTAGAGTGGGTTGTAACGTAATTTATTCGATGAAAGAACAGCGAGAAAATCTCCTGATAAGTTATTCTTTTTATGAATACCTTTTGTGCGTTTGATTTTCTTGGTTAATTTAACACTTGGTTAGCGAAATTTACCAGATGGAGATAATGATGAATATATGGGCTTGGTTAAGTTATTGAAAAATAACAAAATAAAAGTTGGCATCGTATGTGCAATATATAAATTGTAACTAAAACGAACTGCTAATCCTCAAGGAGCTTATTATGAAAAGCGTATTTCTATCTACTCTAAGTCTTATTGTTGTAATGTCATCATCAATCGCTGCTGCTAACACTTTAGACAAAGAGGAGTGGAGCTCAGATTTACGTCAGGACTTTTCTGAAATGAAGCATGAAGCTGTAGCAGATATTCAGCAAATGAATATGGATGCCATCCACGCACGCGATGAGCGTATCGTGAAAAACATTAAAGATGAGCAAGAACAGTTAGTAAAGGTAACGTGCCACAAAGAGAAAGCAAGCAAGTCATAACCGCCGATAAAGAGACTAACAGACGAAAATGAATCCAATACGAGTTCAGTGCTAGTTAGCTGTAAGCACTGACCTTGTTGCTCTACTTGCCAGCCTTTTAAGGCTGGCTTTTTTGTTTCTCATTTTATAGGTGGTCTCAGAGCCTCAAGCTTATTATCAATCGTTGGCGTGTTTGATGAGCTATCGCTGGAGCGGATGTAACTTTTAAAAGTGTAGATTTCAGTAAACTGGAGGCGATGTTAGATATTTTAAATTTAGAAAAGAGCCGTTCTCCTTTTTGACCTTCATCATACCTTAGTATGTGCCTTACCTTTACTTGAATTAGAACTCATATTGCAGGCTCTCGTTTAAAGGTATTGATGCATATTTAAAGAACAAGAGTTAGAAATATGGGCCTTATTGAAATTTGTAAAGATGGCTTTCGAGGAAAACCAGATTTTTCAAACTTGCTACATAATGTATTCCAGATAGATGACTTAGTATTGTCATTTGAGTGTCCGAACAATATATATGAAGGGCATGTATACCAAGATCTTGTGGAGTTAAAACAATTCGATGTTGACTCAAAAGAAGAACGGCATGAAAAGTTAATAAAATTGGCTTCTATTTATTTCTCATTTCAAAAAAAAAATATTAAACCCTCTATTACCTATAAATAAACAAGGTGGTTTATATATTAGACTAAGGATCAAGTCTGCCAATGAGAATATTAGATCTGTCAATCAATTATCTTCATTCATAGAAAAAGAGTATGTGGAGTTTTATCATGCTCTAGAGTCTCCTGAAGGATCTAAGAAAGGAGATCATACAGAGATGATGAATGATGCTAACGATTACGCAAATCATCGCTGGGGATTAGAGCCGATAAACGAAGAAAAAAAGAGAGCGAAAGAAGAGTTTCTCGTAGGAGAGTTTCTTCGCGGCTACCCCCCAATTAAATGCCAGGCTATTGATGTTGGAGAGAAAACGTACTCAAAATACGTAGAAGGTAACTTGGAGTATAAGAAGGACTATCGAAGAGTCTACAATTTGCATATCAAAAATGAGTTTTACTTTAGTATCGAGTTTTTATACGAAATCGAGCCTATGTTTGCTCAAAAAAAGTTTTTAGATTGGGTGAGAAGTGCTGATGAAACCTTTGAGAAAAAGGTGTTAGAGTTACTAGAATTGTCTCCGCTTGTTGATTCGTATACTACCTCCAAGGTAGAGAGATTGACCAAATAAAATTGATCCTGTGCGCTCTGACTTTCAACTTAAAGAAAAAAGCCCGCAAAGAATTTCCTCTGCGGGCGTAATAAAGGGCACCAAATTGGGTGTCTATTCATTTTGGAGGTGGTCGAACGTCCATATAAAACTGACAATAGGCTTGGTGAGAGGCTTACCACCAGCGCGACCAACGGAGCTAAAGTTAACATTGTTGCAATGATTGTTAAAATGTTAATTCTTCAATCAATGTTTTCATTATCGTTAGTCTGGATTGTGAATATGTTGTTCTATTGTTCCTGGAATGCTTGACTGTCGAATTTGAATACATCATGAGATATAGATGGCCCTTTCTTTATCCATTTTGGTTATATAAATCTTGTCATATCACACTGCTAAATCTTCATTATTTTTAATAATTCGACATGGCTTATGCCATTTTGTTACTGGTGTGTTTGTTTTTCGATGGTCTCAAATTTGAGTTCACGTATAACCAGGCAATTAAAGGAAAAGAGCAGCAGTTCGCTGCCCTTTATTGCTATAAAGACCGAAGGCTAATTCCAACGTAATAGCGTCCAATGTGATCGATTCGCGTGTTCTTTGAGGCGTGGGCATGGATTTACCAGGTAGGTGTAATCTGCATATTCACATAAAGGCAAATCGTTGATTGAATCGGTATAGAAATGGATTTCAGAATAAGGCTCAGGCTGATTTTCTAGCCACTGTTTTAAGCGCGTGACTTTACCTTCACGATAACTAGGGACACCGTCGATTTCAGCGGTATAACAGTTGTCTTTCTCAATTAAATCAATTCCGAGTACGGTTGGAATATTAAGACGGCGACCAACGGCTTCCACCAAAAAAGTGACGCTGGCAGAGATGATAACCATATCTATACCATCACGAGACAGTTGCTCAATCAGAGTTTTGGCTTGAGGAAACTGTTTAGCCAGAATATGGCTTTCAACACATTCTTCAACCAAGGCGTTTACTTCTTCAATTGGCATGTTTTCTAGTGGCTTCATGGAGAACGCTAGGTAATCTTCCATGTCCATTTTGCCTTCAGAGTACAAGGCCATTAGACGCTGATCTTCCTTAATAAATAAAGGATCAGTCGCGATGCCTCTCTCAACCATAAACTCGTTCCAAATCATTGCGCAGTCAGCGTTTATTAGGGTTTCATCCATATCAAAAACATACAAAGGTTTGGACATGTTTAGGCTCTCACTGGTTGTATTTCGTTTAGGTTAAAGAGTAGCTCTAGTTGGCTGCCATTCGCTAGTAAGCGTTCTGAAGAGCGGTTAAGTAAGTCAACAGTGAGCTCACACTCTTCAACGTTCACTTGATAGCGAATAATATTACCTAGAAGCTGGTGGTTGGTGATCGTACCTACTTGTGGCGCTGAGATGTGGCTATCATATTGACGACCTTGCTCTTTTACATATATAGACTCTGGGCGAATCGCTACTTTCCATTCGGTATCAATATTGAAGAGTTGCTTGGCTTTATTGGCCTCTACAAGGTTGTAGTGCCCCATGAAACCGGCCACAAACTCGTTAGCAGGATGAGTATAAATTTCTTCAGGTGTTCCTGCTTGAACAATTTCCCCTTTACTCATTAGGAAGATACGATCAGACATAATCATCGCCTCTTCTTGGTCATGAGTTACGAAGATAGTGGTGAGATTCATCTCTTTCTGAATATCTCGGATTTGCTGACGAAGATGTTTGCGGATTTTGGCATCAAGCGCAGAAAGTGGCTCATCAAGCAATAATATGCGAGGTTTAACCACCAACGCTCGGGCGAGTGCGACACGCTGGCGCTGACCGCCAGAAAGTTGATGCGGATAGTGTCTTTCTTTACCTGCCAGATCCACCAGTTTGATGACTTTAGCTACTTCACGTCGAATATCATCATTCGCAAGCTTTTTCATTTTTAAGCCAAATGCAATGTTGCCTTCAACGGTCATATTGGGAAACAGCGCATACGATTGAAAGACCATCCCAATACCACGCTCTTGCGGGACTTGATGCGTGATATCTTCTCCGTTTACCCAAATCTCGCCGCCATCGACAGGGTTAAGCCCTGCAAGGCTGCGAAGTAGCGTCGATTTACCACAACCGCTAGGGCCCAAAAGCGTAATGAATTCACCTTGCTCGATGTTAAAGTGAATGTCCTCAAATACGGTGTTATCACCAAAACGTTTAGTCAGATTTTTCGCAGTGACGTAGCTCATTGTTTGACTCCTCGGCTAAAACGACTTGCCAACCAAGTCAGGAAAAAAATAAATAGGAAGTAGGTCATCACTAAGGCAGACGTGAAGTGGCCGCTTGTCTGACGCATGTTATACAAGTAGATTTGCAAGGTTTCATAACGTGTGCCGACCAAAATATTGGCGAACACAAACTCTCCCAGTAGAAATGAAAATGAAAGGAAAAGCGATGCCATCAGCCCTTTCTTGAGGTTGGGTAAAATGACCATCAAGAACGCTTTGGTTGTGCTTGCCCCTAGTAAGTGTGCCGCGTCCATTAAATCATTGAGGTTAATTGCTTCGAAGCTATTGGAAATCGCACGATACATGAACGGTAACGCGATGGTGAAGTAAGTGCCTATTAAAATCCAAGGGGTACCGATAAGAGATATTTCACTGTCAGCATAAAGTTGAAGCAAGCCGACGGACGACACGACTGGTGGTACAGCGAATGGTAGCAAAATCAATACGTTCATGAGCTTATCGAGCTTCGGAAAGTAGTAAAACACCACGAATATCGCTGGCAGAACCAGAAGCACACTGAGGGTTAGCGAAGCAATACAAATAAACAGCGAACGCCCAAACGCTTGCAAAAAACGTGGGTCGGTCAGCAATTTAACGTACCAATCAAAAGTGAAACCATCCGGAAGCACCGTGGCGCCCCAGCGTGATGAAAGCGAATAGACAAAGGTCGCTAAAATCGGGATGAGCATGATCCCAACAATGGAATAAACCACTGTTTTATGGAATCGAGTATTAACGTTGTGCATGACTACTTCCTACCTGCATAGCTTTTCGAAATGAGCCATTGGTTAATCACTGTGATAAAGGCAAGTAACGCCATTAGAATCACCGAAATCGCAGCGGCGAGATTCGGTTCAAGGAACAGGTCTCCCGATACCAGACTCGCGATTCGAATTGTGATGACGTTATAGTTACCGGAGGTCAACGCATAAACACTCGCATATGCGCCAATCGCGTTGGCTATTAAGATAATAAAGGTACCGAATAAGGCTGGTGAGAGCACTGGCAGAGCGATTTTCGCCCAATACTGCGATGTTTTGGCTCCCAGTAGCGCAGCAGCGGCTTGCCAATCATCACTCAACGCGTCGAACGCAGGGTAGAGCAACAACACCGCCAGCGGGATTTGGAAGTAGATGTAAATGGCCAGCAGGCCCCATTTACCATAAAGGTCGAAATCACCGAGTAAGCCATACTGTTTGAGCAAAAGGGTAATTGCCCCGTTGGTGCCTAAAATAATAATAAAAGCGAATGACAGAGGTACGCCTGCAAAGTTGCTGCTCATGTTCGTAAACGCAATCACACCGTCGCGGACTTTAGAATCGACTCTGCGTAGAGAAGAGACCAACAAAGTCGCAATGGCTAAGCCAAAAATGCTCGACCACACCGCTAACCACAAGCTATTGCCAAACGCCTGCATCATAAAGGCAGAGTCGAGCACTTCAATGTAGTTATCTAAGGCAAACTCGCCATCGTAGATAAAGCTGTTTAACAGTACCCAAATCATCGGTGCGAGTTGAAATAGGTAGAAAAACAGCGCGAAAGGCACTAACCAAATGGCTGGCTTAAAGCGCTTTAACCAAGTACTTGCCAAATTTGAGCGAGATTCGCTAGAGCTTGGGGAGAGGACAGAACTGCTCATAGTGCTAACAATTCCTGAGTGTATGGCTTCGTGTGGTCAAGGTTTAGCAATTGACAAACGGTGCCACAAATATCAGTTTGCTTAATATGACAATCCTGATGGGTAAACTTATCGCCAATGACAAACAGAGGAACTTCTCGCTCTTCAGGTAAAATCCCACCGTGAGAAAGATCGTTGTTCATGCCATGATCGCTGGTCACAATGATTTGATACCCATCAGCAAGCCATTGTTCGATGTAGTTGGAAAGAATAATGTCTGCACCTCGCGCACAATTGCGGTATTGGCGAGAGTCTAGGCCAAACTTATGTCCTGTATCGTCGATATTCATCGGGTGGATCAGTAAGAAATCAGGTTGATAGTTTCGACGTAAATACTCTGCGTCCAGGAACAAGGCTTCATCAGGATAATGATCCCAATGGTAAAAGCAGCCGTGCTGGATATTCAGGGTTTCATCATGCGTGAAACGATCGCGAACAGGTTCAAATGGCGCGCGATTATAAAGCTCACTTACCCAGTGGTAGGCAGCCGCAGCGGTAACTTTGCCTTGGGCTTTTGCCAAACTGAAAATGGAATCGTGTTTGGATAGACGAACGATATTGTTGTTTACGATGCCGCTTTCTACAGGGCGAACGCCCGTTAAAATGCACTCATAAAGTGGGCGAGACATAGAGGGCAGCTCACATTGCACAGGATAAAGCGTTGCGCGAGTTTCTTGTTGGGAACGACTTTGTTCTAGAAGACCATTGAGGTAGCCCATACAATCACGGGCTACCTGATAGTTCAGTCCATCTAGAACAACAAGGATGACCTTATTGCTCATAACGACTTACTCTTATTGCTGGTGGATTAAGACACTTTCTTGCCATTGACGTGGCAGCTTACGCGCGGACTTTTCCCAAGCTGAGAAGTCAGTCACTGGGTGAACATTGCTGTATTGGTCGTTAGCAATTAGCTTGTCTTGCACTGCTTGAGGCAGTGTGATGTTGGTGCGGATTGGACGCGCATAACCTTCTGCTAAGTTGATTTGCCCTTGATCGCTGAAGATGTACTCACGAGCAAGTTTTGCTGCATTAGGGTTCTTCGCATATTTATTGATTATGGTTGTATAACCAGAAATCACAGAGCCATCTTGAGGAATGCTCACTGTAAAGCGATCGCGGTCAATTTTGTCGCGATAGTTCAACGCATTGAAGTCCCACATGATCGCCACTTCCACTTCGCCTTTTTCTAGGTTGGCGATGTTCGGATCAGTAAATGAAAGACGACCTTGCTTCGCGAGTTCAGAAAAGAACTTGAGCGCAGGCTTGAGGTTGGATTCGTCCCCACCGTTGGCGAACGCTGCGGCGAGAACCGCGTTGTTTGCCTGTGCTGCTACGCCGACGTCACCTACGGTCACTTTGTAGTCGCCTTTTAATAGGTCATCCCACGTTTTTGGCGCGTCTTTTACGAGGTTATTGTTGGAGATAAAAGAAATAGTGCCAGTGTAAGCAAGTGCCCAATGACCATCTTCGTCTTTTGCCCAATCTGGAATGTCATTCCAAGTTGTTGGTTTGTATGGCTGAGTGACGCCTTTTTTAACCGCTACACGTGCGAAGGCAAAGCCTACGTCACCAATGTCTGCGGTCGCGTTTTTCTTCTCAGCTTCGAATTTTGCGATTTCTTGAGCCGAGCTCATATCCGTGTCTTGGTGCTTAAGGTTGTAGTTTGACTTTAAATCAGCCCAAGTGTCTTTCCAGTTCGCCCAACTATCGGGCATACCTACACTGTAAACCGCCCCTTCTTTTTGTGCTGCGGTAACCAATGACTCAATATCGGCTTCTTTCGCTACTGTTGGTGCTGCAAGCGTTACCGCGATGATTGCCGCTGGTGCGGTAATTGAACGACTTAGCAAAGTTTTCATTGTCTCCATCCTTCTGGACTAGGTCAGTAAGTTCGCTTTGTATGCTATGGATGGAATGTGACGATTTAGCGCAAGTAATTTGACAGTTTTTATGAATTTCTATGGCACTTATATTTCATACGCTCAATATGTGTTCTGTTGATTAATGTCATATTTTTGTTACGTACACGCCTTATGTTGTTCATCAAATTATCGTTGGACTAGATCAGAATGAGAGCGACAGGCACCAGCCAATTTGGTACCCAATTAGGAAAAATTAGAAGCAGCTTAAAGCAGCAGATTCTTTCCGGCATCATGTCGGAAGGACAAAAATTGCCATCAGAAAGAGAGCTCAGTGAACTATTTTCTACGACTCGAATCACTATCAAAGATGCGTTGGTGTCTTTGGAAACCGAAGGCCTGATTTACCGAGAAGAGCGTCGTGGCTGGTACGTATCTCCGGGGCGTATCTGTTACAACCCGTTGTCTCGTTCTCACTTCCATCAAATGATTCGAGAGCAGCATCGTATTGCGGAAACCAAATTACTCAACGTACGAAGTGAAATGGCCGCAGGTGAGTATGCAAAATCGTTAGAGGTTGAGCGAATTACCCCAATTTATGTGATTGAACGGTTACGTTTTATTGATGGGCGAGCGGTATTGTTTGTTGAAAATATACTCAAAGCAGCACTGTTTGAAGGTATATTGTCCGAGAACCTCACCATGTCACTGACAGGTATTTATCGTGAGAAGTATGGCTACGAGACAAAGCGCTCTCGTTTTGATGTGATTCCAACGTCAGCGCCTGCTCATGTCGCTAAGGCGTTGAACCTAGCTGAAGGACAACCCGTCCTGAAAATTCGTCGAGTAAACTACAAACAAGATGGCAAATTAATGGACTGCGAATTCGAGTATTGGCGTCCAGATGCAGTGATGATTCGCATTGATAGCGTAGGATAAAGCGCAGAATTAAAAAGAGCCCAATGAAGGGCTCTTTTTCGCATATTGGTTAGAGAGGCGGTTTAAACGAGGCCTTGCTCTTTTGCCATTTTACTTGCTATGCCAGGCGCTTTCCAAATGCTTGGCAGCAAAATGAAAGACACAGGTACGGCGGTAATTACAATGAAAGACTGCAATGCAGAAATACCACCAGAGCCCATTGAGATAAGCGCAATAGCGACAATACCCATCATCAAGCCCCAGAATGAGCGAATCACTGCGTTTGGTTCCGTAGAGCCCGTCATTACCACACTGATTGTGTAAGTCATCGAGTCACCTGTCGTCACGATAAATGTTGTCGTTAAGATCAGGAACAGAACCGAAATGATCATTGGGTAAGGTAATTCACCGGTAATCGCTAGCAGTGCTGCAGGCAAGTTAAAGCCTTCAAACGCAGATGAAATCAAGCCAGGGTTATCAAGCTCAAACGCAAGGCCACTGCCGCCAACAATACTAAACCAGAAGCAAGTAATCAGCGGTGCTGCGATGCTAATAGACATGATCAGCTGGCGAATTGTACGACCACGAGAGATACGAGCAATAAAGATCGCCATCATTGGGCCATAACCGATAAACCAACCCCAGAAGAATACTGTCCACCAGCTTAGCCAGCCCGTATCACCACGGTAAAGCGCCATTGGGAAGAAGTTATCTACCATGCGACCAACGCCTTGTACATAGCCATCAACAATAAAGCTTGTCGGTCCAAAGAACAGGATGTAACCAATTAACAGCACAGACAAAATAATGTTGTAACGACTGACGATTTGAATACCTTTGCTTAAACCGCTTAGTGCGGAAAGGGTATACATCAGGATCGCTGCCATGATAACCATGCTTTGCGTTACGAACGTATCTGGCAGGCCAAACAATGAATTTAGCGCGTAGCTAATTTGTAAACCTAAGAAGCCTATAGGGCCGATTGTTCCTGCTGCTACGGCAATAATGCTACATGCGTCAGCAACATCACCAATCCAGCCTTTAATGGCTTTATCGCCAAACACAGGGTAAAGCAGAGTACGCGGCTTAAGAGGCAGGCCTTTATCGTAATGCAAGTGCATTAAGACAATGGAAGATAGACCACCAAGGATCGCCCAAGCTAAGAAGCCCCAGTGCATAAAAGACTGAGATAGAGCATTGATTGCGGCAGTTTTCGGTGAAGCTTCACCGTATAAAGGTGGGGCAGTCACAAAGTGCGCGATAGGCTCAGCAGCGGCCCAGAAAACACCACCACCTGCAAGTAGGGTACAGAGTACAATTGACAACCACTTAAAGTTATCAATATCAGGTTTCGCTAGACCACCTAGACGCACATAACCAGTGCGACCAAACGCAAGAGCCAAACCAATAAGGAAATTCAGAAGAAGCAGTACTTGCCAGTAAGCTCCGAAATATTTAGTAGCAAAGCCGAAGCCGGTGTTAACCATTGCGGTTAGAGAGTCGGTATTCGTTAGGGCAAGTAAAACGAATAGAGTGAGGAAGCTACCACTTAACCAAAAGACAGGATTGGTGAGTTCGAGGCGCTTGAGCAGAGATGGGGGATGAATAGCAGAATAGTCAGCATCCTGAATAGGCGCTGTGTGGGAGGCGGCATTCGTCATATTTGACATAATTACTTCGCTTTTTAGGGCTATGAAGCCGTGCATTTCCCCTCACATCGTTTCGACGAAAAGTGTGAGGATGTTCAAAAAGCCGATGATGTTAACATGTCGAAGTTGCAAATATAACCTTAGATTTCGATTAATTTTTAACAGGTTAGCCAAGTTGCTGATTTTTGGGTAGAGATCAAAGGAAAGTGTTTTTACGTGAAGTGCACCGCATTTCGTATGTAAATAACATTTCCCTTGTTTTTGCATGGATTACTCAGGATTACATTGAGCAAACATGTTTCTTCTCCAAACTGAGGTTTACTCAATGGCTCACTTCGAACTTAATGGACAGTGGTTACTTACCTCGCCACAGCGTCCCGATATTGAAATTCCAATGTCTATTCCGGGCGATAATATTTCGGCGCTTTTACAAGCAGAGCGCATTCCGGATCCTTATTTTGCCGATAATGAAAACAAAGTTCGTTGGATTGAAGAGTGTGAGTGGCATATCTCGCGTGAGTTTGAAGTCGACGCGTTTACGTTGTCTGCCAAGCAAGTTTGGATGACGCTAACTCGTGTCGATACCTTGGCAACCTTCTATATTAATGGTGAGTTAGCACTAACTTGCAGCAACATGTTTACTCAACAACGAGTTGATATCAAACCTTATTTAAAACAGGGCATAAATACTGTTCTTGTTCAATTCGCAAGAGTCGATATAGAAGGTGTGGAACGTGCTAAAAAATTGCCTTTCCCAATCCCTTCCGCAATGGGAAATAATCAAATTCCGCACATGAATTTGATCCGAAAAACGCAATGTCATTCCGGATGGGACTGGGGCATTTGCTTGATGGTATCGGGTATTTACGACCCCATTCAAATCGACATTGTGAATGAGCTTTGGCTCAAAGGCTTCTCGACAGAGCAGCAATGGCAAGCCGATGAGAGTGTGTTTCTTGATGTAGTAGTTGAAGTGGAAACGGACAGTCAACGCCATGAACTGATTGTTGAATTTAATGGTGAGCGTCAATGTATTCAAACAAAAGGAAGTGGCCACTATCACTGCCAGTTCCACATTTCGGAGCCTCAACGCTGGTGGCCATCAGGTTATGGCGAAGCTTATCTTTACCCCATTACCATTTCTTGCAGAGAGCAAAAGTTAACGCGCAACGTTGGTTTGCGTCAGTTAACCCTAAATAACCAAGCTGATGAACATGGCTCTGCGATGGAGTTTATCGTTAATGGCGTACCAATTAATGCCAAAGGTGCCAACTGGATCCCTGTTGACGCAATGCCGGGGCGAGAATGCGAAACACGTTATCGCAACCTTTTGCAAAGTGCGGTTGATGCTAACATGAATATGATACGTGTGTGGGGTGGAGGTCAGTACGAGAGCGAGAGCTTTTACAATCTGTGTGATGAGCTCGGCTTGTTAGTGTGGCAAGACATGATGTTCGCATGTTCACTGTACCCATCTGATAATGACTTCTTAAAAGAGGTCGAAGATGAGCTTCGATACCAAATTCCGAGACTTAAGGAGCACCCATCAATAGCACTTTGGTGTGGTGATAATGAAGTGATTGGAGCTATTGGTTGGTACGAAGAATCTAAGCACAATAAAGTCAAATACACGGTTAACTACGATCGCCTCAACCGCATGATTGAGCAGGTGATTACTGAGCACGATAGCGCTCGTCGTTTCTGGCCAGGTTCCCCGTGTAATGGTGAACTGGATTTCGGTGACGCGTGGCATGATGATAGTAAAGGCGATATGCACTTTTGGGACGTTTGGCATTCAGGAAAATCATTCAATGCCTACCTTGACGTGAATCCTCGCTTTTGCTCTGAGTTTGGTTTTCAATCTTGGCCATCTTTTGCTGAAGTTAAGCAGTTTGTCCCGGAGCAAGATTGGAATATCACGTCCCTAACCTTTGAACAACATCAGAAGAATCCTCGTGGTAACAGTATCATCACAGAGATGTTCACGCGTTATTTCCGTTTTCCCTCTGGATTCGAGAACATGCTGTATTTAAGCCAAGTTCAGCAGGCAATCGCGATCAAAACTGCGTGCGATCATTGGCGTGCCATTTCTCCAGTTTGTCGCGGCATGCTGTATTGGCAACTCAACGACAACTGGCCTGTCAGTTCTTGGTCTAGCTTGGAATACAGTGGTCGTTGGAAGCAGTTGCACTACCATGCAAAACGCTTTTTTGCGCCGCAGTATTTGGTATTTTCCGAGCATACAGGCAAGTTGAGCCTGCATTTGCTCAATGATGCCAAAGAGCCCGCAAGCGTCAACGCACTGCTCAAGTGGGTAGATTGGCAAGGGGAAGAAAAGCAATGTTGGAGCTTAGAACAAACGGTCATAGCAGACAGCAATACGATTTTGTGGCAATTGGATGAATCGGTTGAGAAGGATGAGCTTACGTCAGGCTTCTTCTATGTTGAAGCGCAAATCGGTGAAGACAGAATAAGCAACACATGGTTTTGCACTCATGAGCTGAAAACTTTGCCTATGGCAAAAGCCAATATTGATGTCTCTATTGAAGGAAGCCAAATTACATTGATTGCTGACAAGCCTGCGTTTTTTGTTCATTTGGAAAGTGATGTTGATGGAAGGTTCAGTGACTCCAGTTTTACTCTGCTGACCAACGTTCCAATGACGGTTGAGTATTTAGGTGATGATGTTTTCGGCATGCAACAGTCGTTGAGGGTATACCACCTTAATGATTAACACGGGCATAGAGCATCTATATGCTGATATCTGAGAAGGGGGCCTTTGCTCCCTTTTTAGTTATCAAGTATCCGTTATTAAGCTCAGGTTGAGACAGAAGGTTATTTAAGTTTCTGATGAATACGGTAGCCAACAACAAAACCTATGTAGAATAGCGCTGCGAGAGTAAGCATTGCCGTCGCGTACGCCAGTAGGCTGTTTAACCCTAAACCAAAAGCCAGAGTGAAGGCGATACCATGAATGGCTTCCGCAGGGATTCGGTACCAAGCAGCGTGGACGGAAGATCCGAAGAGGATAAAGGTACTAAGTAAGACAATCGTGCCGCCTATAAAGCCGACCCATCTGCTGTTGTTCATGTTGTAATCTCAGGTGTTACCGAGGTAACGTAACAAAATATTTCAGAGCATGCATTATACAACCTAGAGAGGGTATAGGTGGTAGAAATATTTGCCTCACAAACTAAGAGGCCATCTAAGTGGCCTCTTTTTAACCGATTTAACGGCATCCGTTATGACGCAAAGGTGTGAGGCTTGTAAGAAACCTAACCTTTGGCATTCGTGTCGGGTTGTGCTTCTGGTTGTAGCGTCCAATCACCACCAAGCGATTTGTAGAGCGCAATCGTAGCGTGTGCGGTTTGTAACTTTGCTGCGACTCGCTGATCTTGCATCATGCGTTGCTGACGTTGCGCATCTAAAACCGATAAGTGATCAATCAAGCCAGCTCGATACAGTGACTTGGCTTTGTTGACGGCGTTATTGGTGGCTTTCAATGCCTCATCGATTCGACGCTGATTTTCTTGGCTGCGACCATAAGTAAACAGCGTGGATTCGGTTTCCGCCAAAGCCGCCTCTACCGTATGTTGATAAGACAATGTCGCCGAATCAAAACGCGCTTGGTTGATGGCTTCAATCGCTTCGCCACGACCCCCATCGAACAAGTTCCAGCTTACGCCAGCCGCACCCATCCAACCGAAAGAATCGCTACTGAAGAGATCGTCAAAGCTTGACGCCGACAACCCCGGAGCGCCCGTCAAAAAGAACTTCGGATATTGATCAGCAACGCTTGCGGCCAACTCTTCATTGAGCGCGGCCATTTCGCGCTCGGCTAAGCGAATATCGGTACGACGCTTCAACAGATCGGAAGGTAAACCGACCGGCACCATGTCTTGCATGACAGGTACACTATGTTGCTTAGACAGACGGATTTCGACTTGCGTTAGCGGCTCGCCAAGCAGCACCGCTAAACGATGTTTGTGCGCTTGTTGTGCAATCTCTAACTGCGGAACGAGCGATTCCATCGCCGCAAGCGTGGCCTTCGCTTGGGCTAAATCGAGATCAGAACCGTAGCCGCTGCGCACGACTTTCTCGACGAGATCAAGTGTGCGTCGTTGATCTTCTAAGTTCGACTTTGCCAATTCAAGGCGCTCACTCGCGCCTTGGTATTGCAAGTAGTTGTGAATCAAATCCGCCGTGATCACCGTGTTCAAGCCGCTTTGATAGATCTGAGCTTGTTCGAGACGAATTTGCGCCGCGTTCGCTTGGCGGTCGATGCGCCCAAACAGATCAGCCTCCCAAGCGACATTCGCGCCTGCAAATACGCCATCGTGCTGATTATCCATTAGGGTGATGTTACCAATTTGAGGTGGCAGACCCGACGCAGAATCACTGAGTGGATTCAATATCGGAGCGAGCGAAGAGTCATTTTTACTGAACTGATAGTTCATGTAACCCGCACCAAGATTAATTGTCGGTACCTTGAATGACTCCACCATGATTTTATAGTTGTTGGCCATTTTCACCCGTTCGGCCGCCACTTTCAGCGGAATGTTTTGGCTCTGCATGTCTTGAACCATTTGATTCAACACCGGATCGTGAAACTTAGTCCACCAAAACTCAACGTGTTGTGAATCGGTACTCAACCCTGCATTTTCGGCGTTCAAGTAGGTTTCTGCCATGCTGGTGGTCGGTGCTTGGTAGTCTGGCCCCACTGCACAGCCCGCTAAACTTAGGGCTAGAACGACAGGCGTTAGAATGAATTTTTTCACGATGACGCCTCCTCTAGCTCAGCGTTGGTTTGTATGGATGGTGCTTTTTCTTTATAAGCAAGGCGATACAGTGCCGGCATGACAAACAGTGACAATATGGTTGCGGCCGCCAAGCCTCCGATGATGGTTGCCGCCATTTGGTCAAACAGCAGATCTGACAGCAGCGGGATCATGCCGAGCGCGGTCGTTAACGCACCCATAGAAATGGCCATAGTACGGTTGACCGTGGCTTCTTTGATCGCGTCAGACAAGCTCTTGCCATTTGTGCGTTCGAGCTCAATTTGATCCATTAGTACGATGCCATTTTTGATGATCATCCCGGTCAGTGTGATAGCTCCGATCAGCGCCATAAAGCCAAATGGTTTATCGAATCCAAGCAGAGCAAACACAGCCCCTGATGCTGCCAGTGGTAGCGTTGCGAGGATGATGATTGGCTGCTTAAAGCCGTTGAACATCGCAACTAGGATGATCACCATGATCAGCATTGCTTTTGGTTGCTGCTTCATGATGTCGGTGACCGCTTTGTCTTCATCGTAATATTCGCCGCCCCATTCCATGCTATAACCCGCCGGAAGTTGGATAGATTCAACCTGATCTTTAATGGCATTTCTAACGTTCGCTGGTGTGGAGTCTCGGCTCACACCCGCTTGAACCGTGATGGTTTTCACGCGGTCTCGTCGCCAAATCATGCTCTCTTCGGTGACCAGTTCGAATCCATCCACCACTTGACCAAGTGGAACGCTGTTAAAGCCAAGTAGCGAGCGCACAGGTAGCGTTTCTAGTGACGCCATGTTTTGCGATGTGCCACGTAACTGAATTGGAATCAACTCATCATTCAGGTTCATTTGTCCGAGCGGCATGCCGTCTGATGCGCGTTTTAGCGCGAAAGCGACATCGGCGCGGTTAATTCCTGCTTGACGCATTTTGTCTTGGTTTAGAATCGGCTTGAGCACTTTGCTTTCTTGGCGCCAATCATCGCGAATGTATTTTGCATCAGGGTTTGAAGCAAAAATCATTTTCGCTTCCGCCGCTAGTTGATGCAATACGGTTTCATCCGGACCAGAAAAACGCACCTCAACCGCGAACTTATCTTTGGTTGCCAACTTCAGTGCTCGGAAGCGAGGTTCGGCATCCGGAAACGCCTCTTTCAGCCAATCATCACCACGCGTTACCAAGTGACTGATGCTCTCGTAGTCTTTAGTGTTGATCAGAATCTGGCCGTAGGCAGGGTCGAGCGGCTCAGGCTCTACCGTTACCGAGAAGCGAGGTGCACTGGTGCCGACATAGCTAGAGATACTTTCCACTTCTGGTTGTGCGACCAACCATTCTTCAACTTTACGCATGTCTGCCGAGGTTTGTTCAATCTTGGCTCCATTGGGTAGCCAGTAATCGAGAAACACAATTGAACGATCCGACTGAGGAATAAAGTTCACGGCCACATACGGGATTGCCACGGCGGTGACTAAAATTAACGGAACCAAAGCGGCTAATGCTTTACGCGGGTTGTCCACCGTCCAGAATACCAACTGTTTATAACGGCTCGGTTTGGTCTCTTCTCTGTTAGCTTTTGGCTTGATGAACATCCACGCCATTAATACCGTAAACGTCATCGCGACGATCCATGAAAGCAACAGTGACGATGCCACAATGTAGAACACAGAGCTTGCAAACTCGGCGGAGTCGGTTTTGGAGAACAATACTGGGCTTGCGCCCATAATCGCGATGACAGTTGCGCCTAAAAGTGGCACGGCGGTTTCTTTGACGGAATCAATCGCGGCGCGAGTTCGCTCGATACCTTTGTTGAGCTTGGCGATCATCATATCGGTGATCACAATGGCGTTATCCACCAACATGCCCAGTGCGAGAATAAACGTACCTAGCGAGACACGGTGCAAATCGATGCTGGCGATGTTCATGTATACAAGCGTGAGCAAAATCGTCAGGAGCAAGCTTGCGCCAACGATGGTCGCACTCTTAAAACCCATGAAGACCAACAACACCACAAAAACAATCGCGACACTTTCAAGCAGGTTGCCAACAAAGTCGTCGATAGACTTTTGTACTTCTTCAGGTTGATAAGCAACGGTCGAGATGTCGACACCCAGCGGCAGTGTTGCTTGGTAGTTAGAGATGATGTCTTGAATCGTATCGCCAAGTGACACCACGTTAATGCCTTGAACTGGGCTCACCGCCAAAGTGACAGCGGGCTCTCCGTTGTAGCGGTTTTCTGCCAATGCTGGTGTTTGATAACCCATGGTGATATCGGCGATGTCACCAAGACGAATCAATCCCGAGCCAAACTCTCCGGTGCCACCATTGATGATTAAATTGCGAATGTCTTCTAGAGACTGAAACTCACTGGTTTGCGCAATACGAATACGCTCTGTACCTGCATCGAATTTTCCCGCTTCGAACGTGCTGTTTTGTGTGCTCAGTTGGTTCCAAACTTGTGCGATCGACAAACCATATTGAGCCAGGCGCTCATCTGGCATATCGATATGTACAACGCGAGGTTGAACGCCGTGTAGCTCGATCTTTTTGATGCCGTCGACGGCTTTGATTTGGCGTTGCAGCTCTTCGGCGTAGCGACGTAACTCTTCTGGTGCAGCATCTGTGCTGTGGATAGAGAAAAGCATGCCGTAGACTTCAGAGAACTCGTCTTGCACTACGCTGATCTGCGCGCTGGAAGGCAACTGCAGTTTTACATCGTCTACTTTGCGTCTCAATAAGTCCCATTCCTGCGGAAGTGCTTTGGAATTAAGGCTCTCTTTGAGGTCAACAAAGACCACAGATAAACCGGGGCGAGACAATGAGCGCAAGCGATCCAACTCCGCCATTTCCTGCAATTTGGTTTCAACGGTATCGGTGACTTGGTGTTCGACTTCTTCGGCAGACGCCCCCGGATAAAGGGTCACGACTACCGCAGTTTTTACCGTAAAGCTCGGGTCTTCCAACTTGCCTAAGTCGAAGTAAGAATAGATGCCAGCGATCACGCTCAATACGATAAAGAACAGAACGAACTTACGTTGGCGAATCGCGAATTCAGCTAAATTGATCATGGATTCGCACCTACAACGTCTTGATGGTCAGGTTTGGGGCGGCATCGCCCTCGCTCAGATAATGGCTACCGCTGATCACCACATAATCGCCTTGCTCAAAACTTCCGGTCACACACGCTTGGTATGCGTCGATAGAGTCAAGATTGACCGGCTCTGAATGAATAACCGCATCACGAACCACATTCACGTGCAGAGTTTGTTTCTCACCCAAAATAGCAGAGTAAGGAAAGCAATGGCTTGAGTGGCTGGTGTTGAGAGCGGTATTTACCGTGACTGCTTTACCGTTGAATAGCGCACTGGAAATCGAATCGATGTCTAGCGTGATGGTATAGGTTTGTTTGAGCAGGTGCTTTTTCGGCGCGATTTCTGCCACGGTTGCTCGGTAGGATTGCTCCGAATCATACCAAGTCAACGATGCTGGCTGACCTAGTGCGAATTGCGCAATCATATTTTCCGGCACGTCGATGTCGACTTCCCAGTTGCCTTCTTGCTGAATTGACACAACACTGCCGCCCGGCAAGGTTTGCTCATGTGGATCAATAGAAACGTCGGCAACAATGCCAGTGAATGGCGCACGTAGAGTGGTGTAACGTAGGGCATCTTTTGCACGTTGGATGTTTTTCTCAACCACTTTGACGGCTGAGAGGCTACGTTCGTAGCTGCTGATGGCTCGGTCTAAGTTTACGCTGGCAATGGCATCATCAGAAGTTGCTTGTTTTACGCGCTTTAACTCGGCTTTCGCGAGTTTGTGTGCTGATTGTGCTTCTAACATACGTGCTTGTAATTCTTCTAGTGAGACTTGGTAATCGTGCTTGTCCAGCGTGGCAATGACTTGGCCTTTTTCTACCAAGCTGCCTTTATTTACGAACACGCTTTCCACGGTGCCAGGTACACGAAAAGAGAGTGAGGCGGTTTCTTTTGCTTTTACGATCCCGCTGAATGATTTGTTGAGTTCTTCATTCCTTTCGTTGACTTCAATTACTTGAACGGGTCTGGATGCGCTTGGCTCCTCAATCTGAGGTTGAGCTTGATTACAGCCGAGTAGAGAGAGCGCGATAGTGCTCAGCGCGGCGGTTTTGATTTGATGATTCATAAGATGGCTCCATAATTTCGGCGCCATCTTATAATTCACAGATGTTCAGATAATCATGCGTGTGCATGATTCAATGTCACGAATTTTATGACAATAAATGTAAATTACAAAAGTTTTGGAATTTTATTGCACAAATGTTCAATAAGTAACCGGCTAGCTTGATTCAGCGTTTTCGGCTTAGGGTAGAGTAACCACCCCGTTTCTTCTGTGACGGCATATTGAGACAATACTTGCACCAATGCACCGGATTCGAGCTCATTTTTTACCAACAGTTTTGGGATATAACTGATGCCGCGGTCTAGCACTGTGGAGCTTTTGATAAAGCCGATGTTGTTGGAAATGAGTTTCGGTTTGAGCGCTACGTTTTGTTCCTGAAAGTGCCAAAGGTTGTCGACATTGCCATTTGGCCAACGAAAACAAATGCACTGATGATCGCTCAACTCTTCTAATGTGGCTGGTGTGCCGTGAGTTTGAAGATAGTTCGGTGAGGCAACGACACATCGGTCTAGCGTTAAGATCTTTCTGGCGACAATGTCTGAATCAAACAGCATGCCGCCGTGCAGCGCGATGTCCAACCCCTGCTGAAACATATCAATAAAGCCATTGTTGATATTGCGAATGTCGAGCTCAACCTGCGGATATTGATCCTGAAATTCAAACAAAATGGGTTGAAGAGGTTCATAGGTTTCTGGCAGAAGGCCAAGTTTGATTTTGCCTCTGACCTCGATGCTTTCGTTACTGGCTTGCTGGTTTGCCGAATCAAGTAAGGTGAGCACTTTTTGCAGATCTTGGTAGTAGGCATCGCCTTTGTTTGTCAGCGAAAGGCTGCGAGTGGTGCGGTGAAAAAGTTGCGTTCCGAGGTAACGTTCCAGTTCTCCAATGCGTCGGCTAACATTTGCTCGTGGCAAGTCCAAAGCATTGGCTGCCGCTGTAAAGCTGCCAAGTTGGACGACTTTGGTGAACAGTTTTAGATCGTCAATTTTCACTCTTGAACTCCATACTCTTTGAGCGCCGTGCTAAACCCTGACACTCTAGAGTATTGATGTGTGGTATACAAAACTTATTATTAATTATCGAAATATAAATAAGGACTTCAACATGTTGAGATTTATACAACGTCGCCGCATTAAGAAAGTGATTAAGC
Source organism: Vibrio sp. CCB-PB317 (assembly GCF_022808245.1). Taxonomy (NCBI): domain Bacteria; kingdom Pseudomonadati; phylum Pseudomonadota; class Gammaproteobacteria; order Vibrionales; family Vibrionaceae; genus Vibrio; species Vibrio sp. CCB-PB317. The sequence goes on along the minus strand of NZ_JALGNU010000002.1, from coordinate 1,596,592 downwards.
TAATGAGTACCAGATTGATGGTGGGATACGGCAGTCGTGAGTACTTTTCCGTCGGTCAGGTAAAGACGAGCACCAGTGAGTTAAGCACGTGCCAACAAAAAATTGCGTTGGCGTTGTACGCGAATCCGCAAGAGCTTGATTTGGAAAACCAACCAGAGTTGCAAGCCATCCGCTCTGATGTGGCGAATGACTTCTTTGCTGGTGCCGATTATACCGCTCAAGATGTGCTTAATTTATTCGGTGCTGGTGGCTGGAAAGGCGGCCGAATGGAAGATGGAATGTCTCATCATTTTGGTATGCACAGCCGATACTAGAGCGAGCTAACCTTATAAAGTCTTGTCAGTTAACTCGCTATATCACTTTGCCTTGTGAGGTGTCACTACGATGCTTTGTTAAGCGGTACGCTTTACGAGGCAGAAGTGCTTTTTACCGCGTTGCAGTAACCAGTATTGGTCAAACAGTGGGAAGCTTAAACTCGGGTTATCAGCCGACACTTTTTCACCGTTTACACTGATGGCGTTGTTGCTGATGTGTTCGCGTGCAACACGTTTCGAGCTTGCTAAGCCCGACTCAATCAATAGCTCAACCAAATCTTGTTGTGTGCTCTCAATGCTTGGTAAACCATCTAACTCCAACTGTTTTAATTCACCCAAACTCAGTTGTTGCACATTACCGCTGAACAGTGCTTGAGTGATGCGCTCGGCACTAGATAGGCCGTCTTCGCCATGAACAAATCGCGTCATTTCTTCAGCGAGAATACGTTGTGCTTGTGGCTTGCCTTGGCTTGCTTGGTCTTGCGCTTCAATGCTGGCAATTTCTTCGCAGCTCAAGAACGTGTAGTAACGCAAGAAGTGGTAAACGTCGGCGTCTTCTGCGCCAAGCCAGAACTGGTAGAAGGCGTAAGGTGAGGTTTTGCTAGGGTCTAGCCACACTGCGCCGCCTTCGGTTTTGCCAAATTTGGTGCCATCGGATTTGGTGATCAGCGGCAGAGTTAAGCCAAATACTTGCTCACCATTTTGGCGACGAGTTAAATCGATCCCACTGACGATGTTTCCCCATTGGTCATTGCCACCGATTTGCAAACGACAATCGTATTGACGGTTTAGCTCGGCAAAATCGTACGATTGCAGCAGGGCGTAGCTAAATTCGGTAAAAGAGATGCCTTGATCAGGGCGTTGCAAGCGTTGCTTTACCGACTCTCGGTTGATCATGGTATTGATTGAGAAGTGCTTACCCACATCACGGAAGAAGTCGATGACGTTGATCGCTTTCATCCAGTCAGCATTGTTCACCATGATCATTGGCTTGGCCAGTTGGTGATTCATCAACTGCTGAATTTGATTAGAAAGATCGTTAACCCAACCTGAGACGATTTTTGAAGAATTCAGACTGCGCTCGGTCGCTTTAAAGCTTGGGTCGCCAATCATGCCCGTTGCACCGCCAATCAAGGCTATAGCCTGGTGTCCGGCATCTTGAAAGCGCTTAAGCATAATCAAAGGCACGAGGTGGCCGATGTGCAAGCTGCCTGCTGTAGGATCGAAGCCGCAGTAAACGGTTTGTGGCTGTGAGAGAAGTGTCTGAATTTCTTCCAAATCGCTGGCTTGTGCAATCAAGCCACGATCTTGTAAATCTTGCAGTAATGGTGTCGTCATTCTTTTTGTCTGTCTTAGTGGTTGTTGTATTCAGACTAAAACGCGACACCTTTTCTCCATATATCCCTTAAGGGACAGTTTTTTATCTTGAATGGAGAATGAGGTGATTGAGGAAAAGCTGGAATAACTCACTCAATGAAGACACATTTAACTGCGAGTAAATGCGTTTTCGATGATTTTTGACTGTGCCTTGAACTAAGTGTAACCGCGCGGCAATTTCTTTGGTGTCAAACCCTTGAGCGAGAAGTGAAGCCACCTCTTGCTCGCGACGAGTGAGTGATTCTACGCCAAATGTTGCTAAAGCTTGCTCAATGGCTAATCGCATACTGCCAGAATAAGCACTCTGGGCAAAAACAGGCTCAGAAAAGGTAAACTCCGTTTGTTTCCAGTGCTGCTGACAAAGCGATTGAATTATCGGGAAGTAGGGCTTTAATTTATTGATTTGCTGTTGAGAAAAGTATTTTCCATCATTCATATACCCGAAGTACAGCATGACCCAACGGCCAGGTTCGACTTCGACTAGCATGCTCAGTTCGTCTTTCCACCCTGTCTGATGGTAGAACTGCTCGCAGTATGAGGTGAAGTCAACGCCTTTACGCGCCACGTCTTTGAGCGTAAATATGCCTTGTTGTTTTGTCTCGTTTAGTTTGAGAAAAAAAGGGTCATTTTGAAATGAGTCAGTAAGGTAGCGTTGAAAAAGTAATTCTCGCTCGTTCTCAATAGAGTCGTAGAGATAAATAGGATGTTTACCTTCTCGATAACCTAAAATAACCGCGCAATCAAAATGAAAAAGAGTGCGAATGACACGCATAAGCTTAGGAGTAAAGTTAGGCGTATTAAGAGCAGAAATTGCTTCTGCCAGCAGATTATTAAAGTTATTGTCAGGCATGGGATACCGAATCGCAGATGGTTTTGGGCAAGCATAACGAAAAGCCATCCAACGAGAAAGGGAAGTCACCATCTTCTGGTGACTTCCCATGAGAAAGTTGCACAAGTACTCAGTTTTGAGGAGTCATAGCTGCGTTAACTTATTGATAAGGGTGCATAACAACCGTTCTGTTTAAGCAATTAGTTGCTATGCGTTACTGCGAGTTGGTGAGCTCTTCGTTAACCCAATATTTAGAACCAGACACGTTGGCATCGATGAGCAAGCCTTTTGCATTCAACTGATAAACGGCGACGCCACTGTTAAATTGCTTTGAAAGTTGCTCTGAGTCTTCGCCAGCTACAGCAGAGGCTTCACTGGTCGCTTCCCATCCTTCGTTGACGAACGTATCAAAGTCTTCTTTGCTCTCAAACAGAATCACTTGTTGGTAAAACTTGCCGCCAGCCCCAAGTGCGACGCCCAAACCAAACATATTCATATAAGTGCGTTTTTCTGTTTCCTTATTGACTGCGACACCTGACCCTGAGTTGGTGTGAAACAACAAAGACAATTTACGAGAATCAAAGACCGCGTAGCCGTAAGCGTTGTCGTAAATGGCTTTGGCCTCCGGCTTTTCATTAAACAACTTGAGCAAAGCACTATCCGCCATTAAGTCTACGGCTTGGCGAGCTTCTTCTGGCGTGTCGCCTTCCATCAGTTCATCAATTTTCTTGTCGGCTGCATCTATCCATTCTTTGCTTTTCTCGATACTAGCTTCTGTCCACTCGCCTGCGGTATTGATTGCTTCCTCGGACCAATTAGTGAAATCTTGCCACGCTTGCTTTGAAAAGGCTTTGGTATCGTCCCAAGCATCTTGCGCAGTATCAGAAACCGCTTCGCCTAGCTCAGACATTTTGTTGGAAATATCATCCCAATCTGCGTAAGCGGGAGATGCTAGGAGCATCAATGTGGTAATGAGTGCGATAGACTTTTTCATCAAATTCTCTCTGGAGTTGTCGATACATCTTCATTCTAGGTCATCAGACTTTGATAATGAAATTGACTAAATGGCGATCTTGAGAGAGGAATCACGAACTGATTGCGAAATGACGTATGAATAACAAAGCCCTCACAAGGGGAGTGTGAGGGCTTGAGTTTTTAGCGCGTTACTTGCTGCTAACTTTACCGAGCTGTAACCAAGTATCGATAACGGTGTCTGGGTTTAGTGAAACAGAGCTGATGCCTTGCTCCATCAACCATTCCGCCAAATCTTCATGATCTGATGGGCCCTGACCACAAATACCCACGTACTTGCCAGCTTTGGTTGCTGCGTCAATTGCCATTTTCAGCATGATTTTCACCGCCGCGTTACGCTCATCAAATAGGTGAGCAACGTCGCCAGAGTCACGGTCCAGACCAAGCGTTAGCTGAGTCATGTCGTTTGAACCAATCGAGAAGCCATCAAAGTACTTCAAGAACTCATCGGCAAGTACCGCGTTGGATGGCAGTTCACACATCATGATGACTTTAAGACCTTGGTCGCCACGGCGCAGATCAAACTTAGCTAGCAAATCAATCACTGATGCAGCTTCGCTTGGTGTACGCACGAATGGAATCATGATTTCAACGTTTTTCAGACCCATTTCGTTACGAACGCGCTTGATAGCTTGAGTTTCTAACTCGAAGCAATCTTCAAACACTGGAGAAATGTAACGAGACGCACCACGGAAGCCAAGCATTGGGTTTTCTTCATGCGGTTCGTAGGCTTTACCACCAACCAAGTTGCTGTATTCGTTTGACTTAAAGTCAGACATACGAACGATGACGCGTTTTGGCCAGAAAGCAGAAGCGATAGTCGCGATGCCTTCAGTCAGTTTGCTTACGTAGAAATCGATAGGATCTTTGTAACCACGAATGCGCTGTTTGATTTCTGCTTTTAGCTCATCGCTTTGCGCATCAAAGTTAAGTAATGCTTTCGGGTGAATACCGATCATCTTGTTGATGATGAACTCTAGACGAGCAAGACCAACACCTTCGTTTGGAATCTGAGCAAAGTCGAATGCGCGATCTGGGTTGCCCACATTCATCATCACTTTGGTCGGCAGTAGTGGCAGTTCATCAACAGAAGAGCGTTTTACATCAAACTCAAGTTCACCTTGGTAAACGTAACCCGTTTCGCCTTCTGCACAAGATACTGTCACTGTTGCGCCATCAGTCAGTTTGCTTGTCGCATCGCCACAGCCAACGATTGCAGGAATACCAAGTTCACGAGCAATGATTGCTGCGTGACAAGTACGTCCGCCACGGTTGGTAACAATAGCAGAAGCTTTCTTCATCACTGGTTCCCAGTCTGGGTCAGTCATGTCTGTAACTAACACATCACCTTCTTGAACCAATGACATTTGGTCCAGAGAGTCAACCAAACGTACTGCACCTTTACCGATACGTTGACCGATGGCACGACCTTCAATCAAAACATCTGCTTTGTTCTGTAGCTCGTAGCGCTCAATCACGTTTTGTTCCGTTTGTGAACATACGGTTTCAGGACGCGCTTGAACAATGTACAGCTTGCCGTCGATGCCATCTTTTGCCCACTCAATGTCCATTGGACGCTGGTAGTGCTTCTCGATGATCATCGCTTGTTTGGCGAGCTCTTTGATCTCTTCGTCGTTCAGTGAGAACGTGTTGCGCTCTTCATCAGAAGTATCAACGATATCAACTTGTTTGCCGATCTCTTGGTTGTCAGAGTAGATCATTTTGATCAACTTAGAACCAAATGTTTTCTTAACGATCGGGTGCTCACCTGCTTCAAGCATTGGCTTATGAACGTAGAATTCATCAGGGTTTACTGCGCCTTGAACGACCATTTCACCTAGGCCCCATGAAGAGGTGATGAAGACAACTTGGTCGAAACCAGACTCAGTATCAAGCGTAAACATTACACCCGAAGAAGCTTTGTCTGAACGCACCATACGTTGGATACCCGCAGATAGTGAGATACCACGATGGTCGAAACCTTGGTGTACACGGTAAGAGATCGCACGGTCGTTAAATAGAGAAGCGTAAACGTGCTTAGTTGCTTCTAGTACTGCATCGATGCCTTTCACGTTCAAAAACGTTTCTTGCTGACCAGCAAAAGAAGCATCAGGCAGGTCTTCTGCCGTAGCAGACGAACGAACTGCGACTGAAAGCTCAGGGTTGCCTTCAATCAGTTCTTGGTAGTTTTCACGGATTTCTTGTTCAAGGTCCGCAGGGAAAGGGGCCTCTAATACCCATTGACGGATGGTTGCACCTGTCTTACGCAGAGCTTCCACATCCTCAACGTCTAGTTCATCAAGTAATTGGTGAATACGCTCATCCAAACCTTCGTGGTCAAGGAATTGGTTAAACGCGTATGAGGTTGTCGCAAAACCATTTGGTACAGAAACGCCTGCGTTCGCTAGGTTAGAAACCATTTCGCCAAGTGAAGCATTCTTACCGCCGACTTTGTCGACATCATCCATGGATAGGCCATTGAACCAGAGGGTGTTCTTTTGCATGTCTTTCTCCAGAAACATTGCAGCTTAGTAGGGGGACTTAAATCGCTCTAAACAATCGCATGTTGGCTGTTATTACACTTTGACCATACATTGCTTCATTTAGATTGATATCAAAGGCAAACGATTACGTTCTGGCTGAAAAAAATTCAAAAGAATTTTTAAAGCTGTGGTGAACCTAACTGAAAGCCAAACTGATTTATTAATATTATGTTTACCATCCTACTCAAAAGATTTTGAAAAATTAAACAGAAATGCAAATAAATAACCAAAGTCGTGATGTGTTCTATGTTTCTGACGGTACGGCGATAACATGTGAGACATTAGGGCATGTTGTTCTCGGTCAATTTCCGTTCATTCCTAACGAAAAAACCTTTCCGTTCGTAGAAAGCCAGGACAAAGTTGCTGACGTTGTAAAAGAAATTGAAACTTCCTACCAACGCAATGGCGTCAAACCTCTGGTGTTTTTCTCTATCGTGGTGCCAGACGTACGTGAAATGCTGCTGGAAGCGCCTGCATACAGCTACGATGTGTTGGAAAGCATTGTACAGAAAGTGCAAGATGACATTCAGATGGCGCCAAAACCCAAGTTGCAACGTTCTCGCAGTGTGGGGAAAGATTCCGATACCTATTTCGACCGTATCGCGGCCATTGAATATACATTGGCGCATGATGATGGCATCACGCTAAAAGGGTTGGAGCAAGCCGATATCATCCTGCTGGGAGTATCGCGCAGCGGAAAAACCCCCACCAGCCTATATATGGCGATGCAGTTTGGTTTGCGTGTCGTGAACTACCCATTTATCGCGGAAGACGTGAAGATGATGCGCTTGTTGCCTGAGTTTGAGATCCATCGTCATAAATTATTCGGGCTTACTATCGACCCTGAACGTTTGACTGAAATCCGTGAGAATCGTTTATCCGGAAGTGATTACGCCAGTACCGAGCAGTGTAAGCTGGAGCTAGACACCGTAGAGGCGTTGTTTAGAAGAGAGGCGATCCCATATATCAATACGTCCTCTCTGTCTGTTGAGGAAATTACTACGCGTATTCTGGAAAAAGCAGGAATGAAGCGTCGCTTGTTTGGCTAACAAGACAAGCTCATGTCGCTATGTGTAAGAGGAGGTAAGGTGTGTACCTCCTCTATCGAATGAACCTTAGACAGAATTAATAGTATTGGAACATCTTTTGGATGTCTTGATAGTTTTTGGTCTGAGTCAGTGACAGCATCAGTAAGATACGTGCTTTTTGTGGGTTTAGTGTGCCTGAGGCAACAAAGCCATATTTGTCGTCATCAATTTCAGCATCCAAAGTGGTTGAGCCGGTTGGTGTGCGAGAGCTTCTTACAACAACAACGCCATCTTTGCTCGCTTTTTCTAGCTCATCAAAGACCGTGTGGTACAAGTTACCATTACCCACACCAGCACTTACAATACCGTCAAACTTCGCATCCACAAAGGCTTTGACTGGTAAGCTCGACGCATTTGCATAGTTATAAACAATGCCTACTTTAGGTAGTGTGTTGAGTTTTGATACATCGAATGGTGTTTCTGTGGTGTGTTTACGCTCTGGGCTTCGTTGATATTTGGCATCGCTATTATGAATGTAGCCGATAGGGCCAAAGTTAGGTGACTGGAAAGTACTGACGGAAGTGGTGCTTGTTTTAGTTACGTCTCGCGCGTCGAAAATCGTGTCATTCATCGCGACTAACACGCCGCGCCCTTCAGAATCTTCATCGGTGGCTGTCACGACGGCGTTGTATAAATTAACTGGGCCATCAGCACTCATTGCGGTGGAAGGACGCATTGCACCGACGATCACGACTGGCTTTTTGCTCTTGACGGTCAGATCAAGGAAGTAAGCGGTTTCTTCTAACGTATCTGTACCATGCGTGATGACGATACCGTCAACATCATCTTGAGCGAGCAGTTCGTTGACGCGTTTGGCTAATTTAAGCCATACCTCATCATTCATGTCTTGTGAACCAATGCTGACTACTTGCTCTCCGGAAATATCGGCAATGTTGGTCATGCTAGGTACCGCAGAAATCAATGATTCAACGCCGACTTTACCTGCTGTGTAGTTTGACTCTGTCGCAGATTGACCTGCGCCTGCTATGGTGCCGCCAGTGGCAAGAATTTTAATGTTCGGAAGATCGGATTGCGCAAAAGAGAACGAACTGATGCATAAACCGAGAGTTATCGTACTGAGGCGGAAAAGATTTTTCGTCATGGGAATCACCTGCTGTTAGGTTGGATGTTGGGGAACTCATCTATCCTAAAAACAGCGGGTTAGATTTTTTGAGCACTAGTTCAACAAATTGCAGATGAAGATCGTGATCAAGCAATCAGTTAAAGAACATTAATTCAAACAATTAACTTAAATAACGTGCTTCTTTAACAAGTGAGATGTACTAATAACGTGCATAATGCGTTATATGCTCTAATCTATTGATTGGGAAATAAAGAGGGAAGGGAGGCGCGATTAGGTTACTAAACACGAATTGAGAAGTGCAATTTCTTCAAAGTTTACAGTGTAAAAAAAAAGCGGCTTTACCCCGGAACAGATAAAAGCCGCTTGCCAATGATGTGTTAATTCACATCTTATCGCATAATCATTTGTTCACGACCAGGACCCACAGACACCATTTTTACTGGTACGCCCATGAGTTCCTCAATGCGTAGAACGTATTTCTGTGCTGCTACTGGTAGTTCTTCAAACTGACGACAACCTGTGATGTCTTCGCTCCAGCTTTCCATCTTCTCGTAGATTGGCGCAAGAGATGCAGTTTGAGGCCAGATTGGGTTTTCGCTGTGGTCGCCTTCGTAGCCAACACAGATTTTCAGATCGTTAAGACCAGTCAAACAGTCTACTTTCGTTAGTGCAATTTCAGTTGCGGCTTGCAGTTCAACGCCATTCTTCGTAGCGACTGCGTCGAAGTAACCCATATCGCGCGGACGACCTGTAGTTGCACCGAACTCGCCTGCAAGTTCTCGGAAAGCATCTTGCTCTTCCATTGCTGTGATCAACGTACCAGTACCTACTGATGAGCTGAATGCTTTTGCAACCGCAATAACGCGTTCAGGACGAAGTGCTGGAAGACCACTGCCGATACCCGCGTACATTGATACAACGTTAGAAGATGTTGTCCAAGGGTACTCACCGTAAACAAGGTCACGACCCGCGCCAAGCTGCGCTTCGAACAATAGAGTTTTGTCTTTCGCTTGTAGTTCTTTTAGAGGAAGCGTTACGTTGCAAATTGAATCGCGCCAAGGTGCAGAGACTTCTAGCAGCCAGTTCGCCAGTTCTTCAGCGGTTTGTTCAAACTCGAACGTCGGGTAAAGCGCACGCAGTTGTGGCAGTTTCCAATCCATCATGAATTGAAGGCGTTCAACCAATACTTCTGGTTGCTTCAACCAACCAACTAGGATGCCTTTCTTCATTACGCGGTCACCGTACGCAGGTGCAATACCTTGACGAGTTGAGCCATATGCTTTGTCGCCTAAACGTTGTTCTTCTAGCGTATCTTCTAGTGCGTGTAGAGGTAGACACAGTGTTGCGCGATCAGAGATGCACATATTCACTTTTACGCCCGCTTCTTCAACTTCCGCAATCTCCTGAGACAGCAACGCAGGGCTGATAACCATACCCGGACCTAATACTGCCAAACAGTCTGGGTTGAAAACGCCACTTGGTAGCTGGTGCAGCTTGAACGTACCTAGGTCGTTAACCACGGTGTGACCCGCGTTGTTACCACCTTGGAAACGAATGCTTGCAGAAGCTTGCTCTGCCAAAAAGTCAACGATGCGGCCTTTGCCTTCATCACCCCAGTTTGCACCCACAACAACGATAGACGACATAATTTAATCTCCAAAAACAGATGCAAAAATCTTAAGATGTTCGCCATAATAAGAGAAATTAATTATACTCATTAACTTGATAAGAATCTCATATCGGAATTGGCAATGTTAGATTTGAACTGGCTGCGAACCTTCGTAACTCTTGCAGAGGTAAAGCATTTCGGCAAAACAGCGACGGAACTGCACATGACGCAACCGAACGTCAGCTTGCATATCAAGCAGTTGGAGCAGGCCACGCGCACGAAATTGATTGAGAGAAATCCTGTGCAGTTGACGCAAGCGGGGAAGCGTTTGTTAGATACGGCGCAGCGAATGCTCAATGAGCTGCAAATTTGTCAGTCGGATCTCAATGCCATCAACGATCTTACGCAAGGAACGCTTTCTATTGCGGCGAGCGATATCGTTTCACGTTTACTGCTTATCAAACCATTTCAGCAATTCAAAAGTGAATACCCGGGTATCGACTTGGCATTGTTCAATACCACGTCTTCTCAAGCAGTGGAGTTGGTGAAAAGTGCGCGTGCCGATATCGGCTTTGTTATCGCACAAAAAGAGAGTCAACCGCTGCATTTTACGCCCCTCACGCAGATTCACTGGTGTGCGTTTGGCGATAACATTTTTGAGTGGCAGGACAATCGAAAAGAGAGCCAAACGCTGATTCTGCTAGGGCACGACACGCGAACCCGTGAGCTGATAGATGCGTCTTTACCTGAGTTAAATCTGCCTAAGCATCGCGTGATGGAAGTGGGCAGTGTGGAAGCACAAATCGACTGGGCAGAAGCAGGATTTGGGACCGCCATTGTGCCGGATTTCTCTCTTGATCCGAGGTTAATGCTTTCCCGAGAAGTCACGCCTTTGCCTAGTTTTCCAAACACCGATTTCGGCTACATTGTGCGCCAAAATCAGGTGCTCTCCAAAGCCGCCAAACAGCTACTCACTTGGGTTGGAGAGAATGTGTCAGTGGTGGGAGAGTAACGGATGAAAGATGACGACATTATTGTTTCGCTGCCCTCTCTGATTCATCGCATTGGCGGTGAGAATGCTAAACGCATTAAAGTCATTGCGGCGGATTGCGGGTGTGACGTTAAGCGAGTTAGGCGCTCTCGTCATTGGCAAGTTTCTGGAGAAGCTTTGAACTTAAAAGCGTTACTTGATCAGCTAAAAGCAGGGCAGTGTGAAGAGCTAAGGTTTGTGATGAATAAGTTGGAGAAAGGGTTATCCGTTCATCAGGACAAACTGGAACCGTTGGAAGAAAAACTGATTCGGTTGGTGGTGCAAAACCCAAATATCACCTTGGCGGAGTTAATGACAGAAACGCACTGTACGATTGCGCAAGCCAGAGCAGCTCGGTTTGAAGAGGAAATGCTCTAGCGTAGAATTTTTATTTACTCATTCTAGCAGCCAATGTTACGGTGCTGGCTATTACTAAAAATTAAGGCCATTTTTTATCATGGATATTTGGAAGCTCCTCCTTTTTATTCCCGCTTGCTTTGCTCTGAATATGACTCCAGGCCCAAACAACTTATTGGCAATGAATAATGCGCGTTGTTACGGTTTTCGTGCCGCGTTTGTCGCTAGTTTAGGGCGTATTACGGCATTTTCTGGCATGATCGCGTTGTCTGCCTCTGGGCTCGCCGTGATTTTGTACACATCAGAAATGCTGTTTTTAGCGTTAAAGCTGGTGGGTGCGTTGTACCTATTGTGGATTGCATTCAACCTTTGGCGTTCTGAATCGAGCCCGATCTCTGAGTTAACTAACTCACGCAACTATGCAGGGCTTGCGAAACAAGAGTTTACGCTTGCCGCCGGTAACCCGAAGGCGATTCTTATTTTTACTGCGTTTTTGCCGCAGTTTGTTGATGTGGACGCCAACGTTCAAGAGCAGTTTTTTGCCCTTGGCTCCACGTTTTTGATTTTAGAAATGGTCGCCATTTCAATTTACGCGATTTTTGGTTTGTACCTTAGACATTGGTTTTCAAATCCAAAAATGGCGAAACGTTTCAATCGCGGATGTTCGCTGTTTTTAGCCGCATCTGGTGTGAATTTACTACTAAGTAAGCAATAACGCACATCATTTCTGTAGCGTATTTTTTCTATTAAAAAAAGAGCCGCTGATGTTATATCAGCGGCTCTTTTCGTTGATGCATCTATTGTTTGTTGTTACCACATCAAGTCATCTGGCACGACGAAATCTGCGTATGGGTCGTCTTCTGCTGGAATGTCCGATTCTGGTTCTTTCTGTTCGATGATGACGGATTCATCACGTTGAGCAATTTTATTTGCTACTCCGCGTGGAATGACAACGTAGCTTTCACCGACAATAGCAATGGCTAGAATGCCTTTAATCAACTGTTCACGGATGAGAGCATCAACATACAGTGACTTAACCAAGGTGCCATGGGTGAAGTTGTACTTAATATCGCCATCTTTTAAGTCGATCTTGTTCATCTCAATCAATTGATTGATTTGCGCTTTGATCTCTTTATTCAAACGCTCGGCATTTTGCTGTTCGCTCAATTGTTTATCACGCTCTAACTGTTGGCGTTTATTCTCTTCAACCGCCGCTTTTACTTCGCGTGCTTGAACGCGTGATTTTTTAGAGCCTTTCTTCGCTTTCTTTAGTTTCTTTTCATTAACTAAGCCAGCTTTCAGCATTTGTTCTTGAAGGGTAAGTTTTGCCATGTTTCATCCAGTTAGTGCGCAATTTTGTGCATTTTAGCGAGTCCTTATCAGCAAGGAAAGGGCGATGATGACACGTCGGAGAAATTATCAGACTCAAGCAAACGCAATGCGTCCCAAAGCATCACTTGGTTGGAGCTTAGTACAGGAATACCAAAGCGGCTTGAGAAATAAGGCAGTAGATGCATGACTCGCATGTTCGTGCATGAAATAAATACCGCGTCCACAGTGCAATCAATCGACTCAAGCAGCTGCGCTAAGGCATTTTCTACGTCTTGTCCTCCAATGGTTGGGATATGGGGATCGTAGTCGAGATTGAAATACCCAAAGGCCAGAACGTCAATGCCATGTTCGGTCATGGACTCATAAAGTGGGTGATTGACGTCATTGGTATACGGCGTCAGCATAACGATTCTTTGAGCTTGATGGTGTTCAAGCGCTCTCAGTGCGGCTTGCCAAGGGTTAGTTGTTATGGCTTCGGGTCTCTCTTGACGAATTAAATCAGTGATTTTATCGGAGCCAATGAGCACACTAGCTGACGTACAGCCAAACGCCATGACGTTGATTGGCCACATTGGCACGATGGTGCGTACACACTCGCGGATACTGTTTTGCATGTCTGTTAAGTGCAGAGGATCGACAGTACCTGTAGTGAGAAAGCGTGAAGTGTATAAGCGAACATCTGCGGGTAAATGCTCGCGCCATTCGTTTTCTAGCACATAGTCGGTCGCGAGTTGAATGAGTCCGATTGAACGTTGATAAGCGGATACATCCGCCGAAAACTCAAACTGAGTGGTTAAAGATTGAAACGTACAGAGCTCTGGCATGTTACGGCCCTCAAAAAGTGCGGTGGTTGCCCACCGCCAAAGTCACAGGGAATAAGTTACATCGTGGATTGAATGCTGGTGAGTTGTTGAGCGGTATAGTCAGCGATTGCGGTGTCTTGAACGCCAGTTCCCGTTAAATCACATACCGAAACATCGTCAACACGCCTTGAGTAGGGGAGCTTGCCGCAAATGATGTCGCCAAGTTCGACTAGGCTACGGGTGAGCGGTTTGTCTACACCACGTAATTCGCCAAGTGATTCTGACTGACTGATTCGATCAACCACCAGATGCTCAGCGTTTAGGATGACTGAGGTGGCAAGCTCACGTTTATGAGGGCTGTCTGAACCCATAGCGATCACGTGTGCTCCGGATGGGATATCTTCCCAATTCAGCAAAGGTTCTTTTGACGGTGTTGTCGTGACAATAATGTCGGCTTCTTGGCATGCTTGCTGGATAGAGGAGTGTACGGATACGGATAGATCGTATCGTTGCTCCATACGTTGTTTGTAAGCCTGCGATTTTGTGTTGTCTCTTGCCCAGATGTTCACTTGGGAGATTGGCCTAACTAATTTTATTGCAGCGACTTGTAGTTCTGCTTGAAGCCCACTGCCAATAACCGTAATTTTGGATGCTTCTGAGTTCGACAGGTATTTCGCGGAGATAGCGCCGGCGAGAGCAGTACGAATGTCGGTTAGATACCCTTCGTCAAACAATACGCTATCAACCAGCCCTGTTTTCGCGCTAAAGAGCACCATCAAACCATTTAGGCTGGGTAGTCCCAGTTTTGGGTTATCAAAAAAACCTGGGCTGATTTTTATCGCGAAGCGCTCATTGCCTTTGATATGCGCCGTTTTTACATCCACTTCGCCGTTATGTTCTTCGATTGCCATACTAAGAATCGGAGGCATGGTGACGTTGCCTTGCCCAAGTGCTTTGAAGCCATTTTCCACGGCCGCTAACGCATTAAGATCTAACTGAGTCACTTGCTCTATCTGAGATTTATTATAGATTTTCATTCGCACGACCTCGGTTATTCTTTGACTTGGCGGCCAATTTTTAATGCCGTCTCAAAAGTGTCTGAAGAGACGTTTTTTCCACTGAGCACCAAAACGACTTTCTTACCGCGTAAGTCCAGTTGATGCTGGTGAATGGCGGCAAGCCCCACTGCGGCTGCGCCTTCTACGGCAAATTTTTCTGCATCGAAAATATCTGCCATGCCTTTGGCGATGTTGTGTTCACTGACTAAAAACGCTTTATCCATGACTTCTTGCACGAGTTTGAAGGTATAGCGATTGTCTAAACCTATGCCGCCACCTAAGCTGTCAGCAAACGATTCGTGCTCTTCAACTTGTACTGGTTTTCCTGCTTTAATGCTTTCTACCATCGCAGCGCCTTTGTCCATGGAAACGCCATACACGTTCACTTTGCTGCTGTTTGATTTTGCGGCTAAGCCAATACCACCAATCAATCCGCCGCCAGATAGCCCGGCGAAAATGACGTCGACATCAGGAAGATCTTCAATGATTTCTAGCCCAATGGTCCCTTGTCCGGCGATGATGTCTGGGTGTTCGAATGGTGAGAGATAGGTCATCGACTCTTCTTCTGTTAGCCTCAATGCTTCTCGCTCCGCGTCGTCTTGAGCTTGACCAACTATTCGAACTTCTGCGCCTAATGCTTTAATTGCGTCGACTTTGTTTTGTGGCACTAAATTGGACATACAAATCACGGTGCGGACTCCTAGTCGTTGCCCTGCATAAGCCACGGCACGGCCGTGGTTACCAGTAGAGCAAGTGACGACGCCATGTCGTTTTTGTTCCTCACTCAGTTTGTTCATGGCATGAGTCGCTCCACGCAATTTAAAAGCACCAATAGGTTGTAGTGTTTCCAGTTTTAACCAAATTTCACATTGATATTGTTGCGATAACAGTGGTGAGTGAAGTAATGGTGTGCGACTGACTAATCCGTTAATCGCTTTCTTTGCGGCAAAGATTGCTTGTGTTTCCATGTAGTACGTCTCTTAGGACCGCCCCCTCTAATTTGGTCAGAGGGGGCGGTAATCATTGGTAGGTTTGTGAGTTGGTTAATTCGCGGCTATTTTGGCTGCCACTGTTTAGACGTGACGAGGTTATCCATCACTTTATTGACCGCTTGGTGCGCTTTGTCGACAATAGTGTCGATGTCATTACGGTTCGCGATAAGCGGTGGAGCAAAGCCGAGGATGTCACCATGTGGCATGGCACGAGCGATTAAGCCTTGCTCTAAACAGGCCGCCGCGATTTGCGGACCCACTTTCAAGTTTGGATCAAAGTGTGCTCGGCGGAGTTTGTCTGAAGAAAACTCCAACGCATGCAACAAGCCAACGCCACGAGTATCACCGACCAATGGATGATCGTTAAACGTCTCCGCCATACGTTGCTGCAAGTAAGCGCCGACTTCGGCTGCGTTTTGCACCAAGCCTTCACGTTCAATGATATCGAGGTTGCAGTTCGCGGCTGCCGCTCCCATTGGGTGACCGGAGTAGGTATAACCGTGTCCGATAGCGCCCCATTGGTCGGTGCCGTTTTCTAGCACACTCCAAACTCGTTCACCGACGATCACGCCAGACAGCGGTTGATACGCTGAGGTTAACCCTTTCGCTACCGTGATGAGATCCGGTTTCATGTCGTAGTGCAGTGAGCCAAAATCGGAGCCGAGGCGACCAAAGCCACACACCACTTCATCCGCAATCAAGAGTACATCGTATTTGTCGAGTACTTTACGAATCGCCTGCCAGTACCCTTCTGGTGGTGGCACAATACCGCCAGTACCAAGCACTGGTTCCGCAATCATCGCTGCCACCGTTTCAGGGCCTTCTTCCAAGATCATCGCTTCGAGTTGATCCGCACAATATTGAGAGAATTCAAGCTCAGACATACTCTCGTCTTCACGGCGATAGTAATACGGCGCCATGGTGTGCTTGATGCGCTCAAGCGGTAAATCAAAATGTGCGTGGAACAGAGGTAGCCCTGTCATTGAACCCGAAGCGATACTTGAGCCATGGTAGCCGCGATCACGGGAGATAATTTTTTTCTTCTCTGGTAGACCACGAGCATTGTTGTAATACCATACCAACTTAAGTTGAGTTTCGTTCGCATCGCTGCCTGACATGCCGTAGTAGACTTTACTCATGCCTTCAGGCGCCATTTTGATGATGCGATCTGACAGTGTCACTAGTGCTTCGTTCGTGTGACCGACGTAAGTGTGGTAGTACGCCAGCTCTTTGGCTTGTTCATAAATAGCATCGGCCATTTCAGTCCTGCCATAGCCAATGTTCACACAATACAACCCGGCAAAGCCGTCTATCAGCTCGATGCCTTCTGAATCGGTGATGCGTATTCCGCTTCCGCTCGAGATAATTCTTCCCGAAAGCTCCCCAGCCGCATACTGCTTCAGGTGGGTTGAGGCATGAAATACTCTCTGACGGTCGATCTCTAAAAGTTGTTTGGTTTTGTTGCTCATGATCCTTCTCCTCGAATAATTGGATATCCATATTTCGTGCCTTAACTGCCACTGACGGTTGGTAAAGCGCCTAAGCAGCAGTATTTGATTTCACTGTATTCTTCAAAGCCGTGGCGACTGCCTTCTCGTCCAAGCCCAGACTGTTTCACACCGCCAAATGGGATAGGGTGGCCAGTCATCTTGACGGAGTTCACGCTCACCATGCCAAATTCCAAACCACGCATGCAGCGCCAAATTTGGTGAATATCGTGACCATAAACATAGGCAGCTAAGCCGTACTCAGTGTCGTTGCTCATTTCAATCACGGTATCTAAGTCTTGGTAAGGCAATACGCCTGCCACAGGACAAAAATTCTCTTCGCGATACACCGCCATATCAGGGGTGACATCGGCTAGCAATGTCGGCGCGAAGAAGTTTTCGCCTGGTACGGGCTGGTGGTATCCCGCTACCAATCGCGCGCCTTTGTCGAGTGCGTCACGCACCAAATCATGCGCTTTATCCACAGCAGCGCGATTGATCAGCGGCCCCATGGTGGTTTTTTCATCTAAACCATTGCCCAAAACAATGTGGTTCATTTCTTTGGCAAACGCTTCCAAAAACGCTTCGTACTTATCTTCGGGGACGAAAATACGGTTTGCGGCCAAGCAGTCTTGTCCTGCGGTTTGAAACTTGGCATCCACGGCGGCTTTGGCTGCTTGCTCGACATCCATATCTGGCAGCACGATGAAAGGGGCATTACCGCCGAGCTCCATACTGCACTTCTTCACGGTTTGTGCCGCGTCGCGCAGCAGCAACTTACCCACTCGAGTAGAACCTGTGAATGAGAGCGCTTTGACTTTATCGGAGTGACACAAGGTTTGTGACACCATCACCGCATCGCCAGTGATCACGTTAAATACACCAGGTGGAAAGCCAGCTCGGTCTGCTAACTCTGCCAAGGCCAATGCGGAGAAAGGCGTTTCGCTGGCAGGTTTGATGAGCACCGGACAGCCTATCGCTAGTGCTGCGGCGGCTTTACGGGTGACCATTGCATTAGGAAAATTCCATGGTGTAATCAGAGCTGCGACACCAATCGGCTCGCGTACCGTCGATAGCTGCGCATTCGGAATATGACTTGGGATGGTTTCGCCATAGCTACGGCGTGCTTCCTCTGCAAACCAACGAACAAAGGATGCGCCGTAGTCGATTTCACCCAAAGCATCACCTAATGTTTTGCCTTGCTCCATAACCATCAAACGAGCAAGATCTTGTTTTGATTCTAAAATCAGATCGTGCCAACGCATGAGAATTTCAGCGCGTTCTTCTGCTTGCATTTTTCGCCATTGACGAAAGGCTTGGTCGGCTTCATCAATCGCTTGATAGAGTTGTTGCTGAGATAGTTTGGTAATGTAGCCGATGACCGTACCATCCGCTGGATTATCCACCGGATGAAATTGGTCACCAGTTACCCATTTGCCATTTACGTACGCTAAACCTCTCACCAAACGTACGTCTTTCATTATCGCCATCATGTCGTGCGAGGCTTTTAATTCCTCAGCATGTAAGCTGTGCAGTGCTGTCATGAGTCCTTCTCCCAGCGTCGTTGTCCATAGTTAAACTGTAATGGAGAAGTGACCGAAATAATTTCTGATGCCGAGGTTTAAACCATCAAAACTTTCTTTTCCACACCGTTAGATATGGTGATTTTTCTGGTTGTCTTTTAAGCGTGTTTTCCCTTTTAGAACAAGGCGTTTTGGTTCACTTCTAATGTGCCTGCATCACGTTTGATTGTTTTCGTCACGATGTAAGTAAAGTAGCGCTCAATGCCCACTTCTGACTCTAACCAGTTGTCGATAAGTCGCTGATATTGATCAATATCTTCCGACTGAATTTTGAGTATGTAATCGACACCGCCGCCTGTGGCATAACAATCAGTGACTTCTGGTGAGTGTTGAACCAGTTGCTCGAAACGTTTGAACGCTTGGGCGCTGTGCTCTTTGAGCGTAACTTCAACCATGACCGACGTTCGTTTGAACAAAACATCGGTATTTACTTTTGCCCCGTAGCCTTCAATGATGCCTGCTTCTTCCAGTTTTTTGACACGCTCCCAGCAAGGGCTCACGGATAGGTTAATGGCCTCGGCTAGGTGAGATTTGGTAATACGGCCATTGTCATGAAGTATTTGTAGAATTTTTACGTCGTAGCGATCGAGGCGCATAATTGGTCTCCCTGTAAAATACCAATCAGTTCAGAATAGTTGATGACTGGTCAACCGCTATAAGGTGGCCCGAAGGCCACTCCTTTTTCTGTTATTGATTGAACTCTTGTTCCAGTGAGCTCAGCACCGCTTTACCGCTGTCGCCTGTAAGCTCGATGTATTTGTCCCGCATTGGCATAGAGGCTTGTTCAAATGCTGCACGTTCGTCACTGTCGAGTTTGATCATCTGCATATCTGGTTTTGCTTGCTTAATTTGCTCAAGACGTTTTTGGTTAAACTCATCCTGTTTTTCAAATATAAAGTCAGTCATACCAGCGATGACTTTATTGACCTGATCTTGGCGGTCTTGTGGAAGGGTTTCGAACCAACTGTTGTTGGTAATGACAGTAGTAGTAAATTGTTGTTGTCCTGCCCAGATCATGTAGTCGTTCACTTCGTAGAACTTCATTTCTTCGATAGCAAAAACGGGGTTTACTTGACCATCGATCATTTTAAGTTGCAGAGCACCATAGACTTCTGAGTAGGGTAAAGGCGTAGGGTCGGCTCCAAACGATTTATAAGCCTCAACCAGCATTGGCGATGCCATCACGCGTATTTTGAAGTTATCAAAATCTTTTGGAGAACGAATCTCACGGTTGGTCGTCCACACCATTTCACCTTCTGGATACATAGTGAGAAGTTTGAGGTTTTTCTGTTCTAGCTTTTTGCCGAGTGTGTCATAGATAGTAGGGCTTGAACTCAGCACTTTTTTATTCACATCATTGTCTTGCGACAAAAGGTAAGGGATGGAGAAAACCTGCATTTCGGGCACGAATGAACCAAAAATACCTGGCGATGCGTTGGTAAATTGGATAATACCGTTCGCAGTAAGCTCGGTAAGATCTTCTGACTGACCTAATGTGCCGTATGGATAGACTTCCACTGTGACGTCGCCATCGGTTGCATTTTCGATGCGCTTTTTAAACTCTTGCGCATAAGCATCTTGCACCGAGCCTTTGACTTCTTCTAGAGCGAATTTCCACGTTTCTGCATAAACATTGCTGGTGGCAAAGCTGGCTGCGATCAGTACGGCACTCGTTAGGTAGCTGTGTTTCATCGGATTCATCCATTTCTTCCTTAATCAGTTTGTGAGTCAATTCACCAACGGCAGGTGATACACCAGACCCGATGTTGTGTCGTGTTTAGGGTGTGTTGACCTTTCGAGCTGATTTTTGCAGCGCTTTGTGGGTGGCCTACATAAAAAGCCGATAACGCAGTAGAAATGAACCACAAAGGCAGCCCGAAGGGTTCGAGCTAGGCGCCCCCGCAAAAATCGTTTTATGCTTTGTTGAAGACCATTTGCTTAGAATGACTAGGCTGCATAGTCTTTGCCGCGCCTAAAACGATTTTACCTCGAACAAAATTTAACCGCGAAAGGTCAATACGCCCTAATAAGAGTTAGTTTAATTCGCCACAGTCTTCGGCAATTACGGCGACAGTGTCACCAATGTTGACCATGGCAGGGAAACGACGCGCAGCAAAAATCCCACTGCGCTGCGCTTTGTATTCGATTGGGTCGCTCCCTGTACGCTCGGTTGAATAGATTCTTGCCAGTACATCGTCTTGTTTGATGGTATCGCCAAGCTCAAATAAGTATTCGGTGATACCTTTGTGCTGGCTTTGCACGTAGCAACTTGCATCGGGCATATCAAGCAACCTAGTTGGTAGGGTTGGTTTTTCGTAATCACCTGATAAGTTGCCCGAAAAACGCAAGAAGTTACGAATACCTCGGTCGGCATAAGCGATGGTTTCTGGAGTGCTGGTTCCGCCACCTCTGAGCTCTGTGGTGACGAAAATTTTGCCTTGAGATTCCACTGCGGTGTCGTACAGGCTGGTGGCGTCCATTTCGAGCAAGATCATGGTGTAAGGTGCGCCAAACAGTTTCGCACCTAAGATGCATGCTTCTTCTTGATCGAGGTTGTCGAGACGATGGGCTGCGGCGAAAGGTACGATGTCTAACGTTTTTCCACCTGAATGAATGTCTAACGCAAAATCGCACATGGGTACTAAGTAACGAGTAAAGTAATCCGCGATTTTTTCGGTCACTGAGCCTACAGGGTTTCCGGGAAAGCTGCGATTTAAATTCCCTTTATCGATAGACGATGTGCGCGAGGCATTTTGTACCGCAGGTAAGTTCATCATTGGCACAATAATGACGCGACCTTGGATTTGCTCTGCTTGCAGCGAGTTTGCCAATTTAAGCAGGCTGGTAATACCTTCGTATTCATCACCGTGATTACCGCCAGTAAGCAGCGCCGTTGGCCCGTGACCATTTTTGATCACGGTGATAGGTATCATGATGCTTCCCCAAGCGGAGTCATCATGGGAATAGGGCAGCGCTAAAAAGCCGTGCTGCACGCCTTCTCGGTCAAAGTCTACGGTGGCTGTGATCGAGCTCTTTTGCATATCGAGTCCTTTTTGTTCTTAAGCCTAGTTCAACAGAACTTACGGTTTGAAAAATTAGTGTTTAACAAATAAGTGGCGTGGGAAATCACACAGTGTTTTTGCACCATCACGGGTGATCACAATGCTTTCGGTGGTTTCTAACCCCCAATCTTCAAACCATAGCCCTGGCATAAAGTGGAATGTCATGCCTTCTTTTAATACGGTTTTATCGGTGTCTCGCAAGCTCATGGTTCGTTCGCCCCAGTCAGGAGGGTAGCTCAGACCAATTGGGTAACCACAGCGGGCGCCTTCACGTGAGAATCCTGCTTTATCGAGGACTTGGTTCAATGCGTTGGCGATGTCGGCGCAAGTATTGCCTGGTCTTGCGACTTCTAAGCCTGCTTCGAGACCTAAAGTTAATGCTTCATCTGCACGTTTGAATTTGTCGTCTGGTTCCCCAAGAAAAATAGTGCGAGAGAGTGGGCAATGGTAACGGCGATGCGCGCCAGCGATTTCGAAAAAAGTGCCCTCGCCTTTTTTGAAAGGCCTATCATCCCACGTTAGGTGAGGTGCAGAAGCATCAGAACCAGATGGCAAAAGCGGTACGATCGCGGTGTAATCGCCAAAGTGATCTTCATGCCCAAGTACTGCTTGGCGGTTAATCTCGGCGACAAGGTGATGTTTCGGCAATCCTGGCTCGATCATATCGAACGCGACACGATGCATGTTTTCAACAATGCGAGCTGCGCGGTACATATAAGCCAGTTCTTGATCAGATTTAACGGCGCGACACCAATTGACTAGCCCGGTTGCATCGAGAAGTTGAGCATTCGGTAAGTGCGTGGTGAGTGACTCGTAAGCGGTGGCACTAAAGTAATAGTTATCTTTTTCCACACCGATACGGCCGCGATCCCAAAGACGCGGGGCGAGTACCGCTTCTACCAGAAAGTCCATTGGGTGCAATGGTGGGTTCATTACATAATGGTCTGGGTAGTAGGTGATATTTTCTGCCGACATATACGCAGTTCTGTATGCCCCATTGGCATCTTGGCAGCGCCCAAACCAAACAGGCTCGCCAGATGATCCTACAACGACACATTGTGGGACATAAAAAGACCAACCGTCATAACCTGTCAGCCATGCCATGTTAGAAGGATCGTGAATGATAAGGACATCCAACTCTCGTTCTTCCATCGACTGCCGAACTTTTGTTAATCGGTCCTGGAATTCATCCAGTGTAAAATGCAAAGCAACGCCTCTCATATTTTCTCCTTGTTAAAAATCCGACGCCTTATGGGCCTTCGGAGACGTTGAGGTATTTCTACCTTCCACCAGGTCAGCCAGACCTGCGTTTAAAAACTATTGCAACTCACCACTGCGGCTGGGTTTGGATTAAACGATGCCATATGACATGTTTGTTGAATCTATATTTCTCATGTCAATCATTACAATTGTGGCTCATTTTTGTGCATTACACCGCATTTGATGGCTAAAAACTCGCCATTTGTTAAATTGAAGTTACAATGAGCATTAAAAATGAATCAATTAAAATATTGTGTCATGACAATTTCTTTGAACCCGATCATTCGCCCAGGCACCGCTAAGTACATCTCCATTGGCAATTATCTTGTCGAATGTGTCCGCAGTGGTTACCTAAAACCCGGTACTCGACTACCCACACATCGTGAATTTGCGGAGCAAATTGGCGTGAGCGTACAAACCGTCAGTCATGCATATGGTTATGCAGAGAAAAAAGGTGCGCTCGAGTCTTGGGTGGGAAACGGTACGTTTGTAAAATCAGGCTTTGTGGATGAAAGCACGGACACGGAGTTCATGCTGACGCAAGAGATGAAAGAAACGCCGGATGAAATTGATATGTCGATCGCTCATCCGGTAGTAACCGATCGGCACATTACGCTTTTTAATCAGGCGTTAATGGAAATTGCTGGGCAAACAAACAATCGCAGTTTGATCAGTAAAGCAAAGCCAGTAACAGGTCAGCCTCATCATATTGAGTCCGGAGCGCGATTTCTCAGTAGCCAAGGGTTAGACGTTGGTACCGATCAAATATTACTCACAAACGGTGCATGCCATGGCTTGACCTTGGCTTTAAGCACCGTTGTTGAACACGGTGATTTAGTCGCTTGTGGCCACTTAGTCGATCATGGCTTGATCTCTCGCTCGAGAATGCTTGGATTTAAGTTACAGCCGCTTGAGATGGATGAGTTTGGTATCACGCCGGATGCATTTGAATGGGCATGTAAACACAAACCAATCAAGGCGCTGTGTTGCACACCGAGCATGGCCAATCCGAATAGTGCGCATATGGACATTTCGCGCCGAGAGGCGATAGCAAATATTGCGAAGCAGTATGAGATCTACGTGATTGAAGATGACGTGTATGGGGCACTAGAGCCCAATCGTGTCCCACCTCTCGCCGCACTGTTACCCGAGCAGGCTTTTTATGTCACCAGTTTAACCAAAGTCGTAGCGCCAGGTATGCGTACGGGCTATTTAACGGTCCCACGTCATTTTTTGCAGCATGCGATTGGCCGTTTAGCAGCGACGAGTTGGTCTGCGACCCCGCTACCGTTTGAAGTCGCTCATTTGTGGATCGAGAACGATACATTAAATCGACTTATTCGATTTCAAGTCAATGAATTTGCCAAGCGCCAGCGAATAGCAAAAGCCACCTTAGAAGGGCATGTTTATAGCTCACACCCTAATGGTCAGCACATTTGGTTGAGGTTACCCGAGCAGTGGAGCAGTGATGATCTGGTCGCTTCGGCTAAGCGTTCTGGGGTGCAGATAACGGGGTATAAACCTTTTGTTCTCGATACTAATCAGCCAATGCCCCACGTGCGAATCAGTTTGGGAGCAGAGACTAATCGAGGCTACATCAAGCATGGGTTGTCTGTTATTGCAGAAATTCTCGATACAAACCCTCCAACCTCTCACTTTTTGGTCTGAGCAGTATGCTCTGACCAATTTTTTCTGCGAAAGCGCCAAGTTCAGAAAATCTTTCTTATTCACCTGATTGACTTGATTGTCATGAAAAAGATAACGTTTCATTAACATTTTTGTTGATCAGGAGCAGCGCGGATGAAAGGGATTTTTCAGTGGCTAGATAAATATATACAGAAAGCGGAGGCGGCACTGCTCATTGGCTCGGTGCTTCTCATTGCGTTGAACTCAATTGCTAACGTGTTAGGGCGCTACCTCTTTAGCCAAAGCATCTACTTTTCAGAAGAACTCAATTATTTCCTCATTATCGCCGTCACGTTTATTGGTTGCAGTTATGCTGCCCGCCAATCTCGCCATATCCGTATGACGGCATTTACCGATATGCTTCCAAAGCGTATACAAACTTTAGCCAACGGCATTATTTATTTACTCACCGCCGCATTGGTGGCGGTACTAACTTGGTATTCGTGGCAATACATTGGCAAGGTGAGCCAAATGGGGCGTCTTTCTCCTGCAATGCAAGTACCTTTGAGTTGGGTGTACTTAATCGCACCGGTTGGCCTTTTCTTTAGCACGGTTCAGTTCGCGCGTGTGGGTAGTCGCCATATCAAACGTTTCATAACGCTGACAAAGCTTTCACGCTCATCTCGACCAGATGGCGTCGGCTCTGCCACTAAGCAGGAGAAAGCGCTATGACGACCGCTCTTGTTGCAACGATGATCACGTTGTTGGCTTTTGGCTTTCCGATGTTGGTACCGCTATTAGCGGCGACCATGTTGGGATTTATTGTTTTTCTTGGCTTGGGGCCAGATTTTATGATCCAGCAAATGCTTGCTGGCATCAAACCCGCTGCGTTGATCGCTGTGCCTATGTTTATTCTCGCGGCAGAAATTATTACCCGAGGCGTGGCAGCAACGCGCTTGCTAGATGTCGCAATGGCGTTTGTTGGGCACGTTCGTGGCGGTCTGGCGATCACCTCATCGCTTAGCTGTGCGATGTTTGGTGCGGTATCTGGGTCTACACAAGCCACCGTTGTTTCTGTTGGCTCTATTATGCGACCGAAAATGTTGGAGTATGGTTACAAAGACAGTTTTGCTCTGGCTTTGATTATTAACGCCTCTGACTTAGCGCTCCTTATTCCACCGAGTATCGGTATGATCATCTATGGTGTGGTGTCTGGAACATCGGTTGCTGAGCTGTTTATTGCTGGTATTGGACCGGCGATCGTGATTTTATTGATGTTTTCTGCCTACTGTTATTTTTATGCAGGTAAAAGCTCTGTAGAAAATGCCCCGCGAGCCAGCTGGAAAGAACGTTGGACCACAATACGTAAAGCGGTTTTACCATTTGGTTTTCCGATCATTACTGTTGGCGGTATTTATGCTGGAGTATTTAGCCCTACCGAAGCGGCGTCGGTTTCGGTGTTGTACGCTGTGTTATTAGAAATGGTTATCTTCCGTAAAGTGAAATGGAAGGAGCTTGGCGAAATCGCGCTTTCTACGGGCATGGTTACCGCGGTGGTATTTATCTTAGTCGCAGCAGGGGCTGCTTTTTCTTGGGTAATTTCATTTGCCCAGATCCCGCAAGAATTGTTGGGTATGATCGGGATTAATGATCTTTCGCAGACCGAGTTACTGGTCGTTATCTCAATTGCGTTCTTTATTGGTTGTATGTTCGTTGATCCAATCGTAGTGATGCTGATTTTGATCCCTATCTTTGCACCTGTGATTAAGTCCTCTGGCATTGACCCAGTACTGGTCGGCACCATCGTGACCTTGCAAGCAGCGATAGGTTCTGCAACGCCGCCATTCGGTTGTGATATTTTTACCGCGATTGCCGTGTTTAAACGTCCTTATGTGGAAGTGATTCGCGGGACACCACCGTTTGTGTTCATCTTGCTTTTGGTCTCCGTGATGCTGATTTTCTTCCCTTCGATTTCACTTTTCTTACGTGATCTAGCGTTTCGATAGTATCGACTAAACGCTTAAAGCCGCTGAATATCAGCGGCTTTTTATCTATGCTCTCAAACTGGTTCAACTTATCCTGTTCTCCAGTCTCCATTGGCTGGGCGACTTTCCTGTCCAACTGCGAAAGTGGCGGCTGAATACCGCAGTTTCTGCATAGCCCAGTTGCAATGCGATATCGGTAATACTCTGAATATTCTCACTTAAACGCTGCTCGGCGAAATCCTGTCGTACTTGTTGTAACAACTGTCGATAACTTGTTTCCTGCTGTTTCAACTTGTTTTGCAGCATTCTCGGATGCAGGTCTAATGCTCTTGCAACGCGCTCCACGCTGCATTCTCCGGTCGACAACAAACGACCAATCATATTCGCTGCTTGATCACTCAGATTGTTAGGATAGCGGGTTTGCAAATACTTGAGGTGCTGTTGAAAGTGGCGATCCAGTGCGTCTTCGTCTTGGTGATTCTTAGCGTTGAGCAGGTTGGCTTTGAGCAATACACCGTCAAACTTATCACCAAAACGCAGTTTGTTCTGTTGGGCAAACTTGCTTTGCTCTACTTCCAATGTTGCGTTTTGAGTCAAATGTAGCGCGAAGTGGCTTGCTTCAATATCGAGCAAACTGGCGATAAACATGGCTAAGTGTGACACACTTAGCTGCATCAACTGCGCAATACCGCGGTCACTATTCACATCAATATTGAGCGACAATCGTACCCAATCATCTTGTGGCGTCATGTTGAGAGTAACGCCTGACGAATGCAGATAGAGATAATCATTCACCCGCGCCAATGCATCACCGACCGTTTCAGCACGAGAAACCAGCATCGGCAAATCGCCTAAACTTTGCAGGTTTTGGCGCTCGGCGAGTAACGCACCAAACAACGGTTGCTTACAACGAGCAGCTGCTTCCTCCAGCAATTCAGCCAATCTTGGATAAGCGAGATAGGTATCGGGATCGCGAAACTGCGCGGCAGACAGGCCAGCAGCGGCCATTATCTCTTGCGGATTCTGACCTAATTCTGAAACCAAGCTATCAAACTTATCGGCAGCGCCACTTCGTACGATATACATGTCTCGATTTTTAAATGTTAACAGGTTGTAAATCGCAATATATCAAATTTACTTCGTAAAAGGTCAAGTGAGTGCCAGTGAGTTGATCTAAGTTACATTTCGATAACAACAACGCATGGATGAGAAGCTGTATGGAACTTATCAATAAAACTGCCATCGTGACTGGCGCTGCGGGTGGAATTGGGCAAGCTATTATTGCAAAGCTAAGAGAGCAAGGAGCCAAAGTGCTTGCTGTCGATATTTCAGAGCAATCACTGCAAATGTACACAAGTTTTGGCTCTAAGCAGTTGGAAACCTTTGTTGCGGACGTCACCGATTACCAACAAGTCGAAGCCATGGTGAAGTACGCGGTCGAACAATTTGGCTCACTTGACATCATGGTCAACAATGCAGGCATCGGCGCACCGAAACCTCTGCTTGAACATGATCCTATCGCCGACTTTGAGCCTATCTCTAAAGTCAACCAAAACGGCGTTTACTATGGAATTCTCGCCGCTGGACGACAATTCCAAGCGCAAGGGACACCGGGCGTGATCCTCAATACCTCTTCCGTTTACGCCCAAATGGCCTCCGAGATGACGTTTACCTACAACGTCAGTAAAGCCGCAGTCGATATGATGACCAAATGCGCCGCTTTAGAGTTAGCGCCTCTGGATATTCGTGTGTGCGCGGTCGCTCCGGGACGCGTTGATACTCCGATGTTAAGGCAATACGAAGAGATTGGCTTGTGGAACCACATCCGCAAAGAACAGATGCGTCAAAACTTCACGCAACCAGAAGAGATTGCCAACGTGGTGGCGTTTCTTGTCAGCGAAAAAGCAAACTGTATCAACGGCTGCACCATTAGCGCATCTGACGGTTTCGAGAATTTTAAGTACCCACTCATGGGGTAGATGGAATAGGCGAGCACGCCAAATTACAGCAATAGTGAGGATGTAAGTTATGTCATTACCAGAAGTTATTCAGCATCAAGATTTCCTATTAACTTTTAATACGAATGAAGAGTCGATCATCAAAGACGCGCTACCGGGCGTTGATGTTTACCCGCTGTTTCTTGACCCAGAAAATGGTACGTGGGTGATTCGCGCCAAGTTCAAACCGGGTATCACTCTGCCTAAGCACTTCCATACTGGTGTGGTGCATTTCTATACACTGAGTGGCGCGTGGCACTACATCGAGTATCCAGACCAAGTCCAAACCGCTGGTAGCTACTTATATGAGCCGGGCGGTTCGATTCATACCTTTCACTGTCCAGAAGAGTCGGGTGGCGCAGATGGCTTTATGGTGATCCAAGGTGCGAACATTAACTTTGACGAAGAGGGTAACTTTATCAACATCATGGATGCAGGTTGGATTGAGCAAGTGGTGGTTGCCGCTGCCAAAGCGCAAGGCTTCACTGCGCGCTATATCAAACCGGGTGCGATTGCTGCCCTGAGTGATGAGCTAGCGGAGTAACCCCATGCAACAGATGAACAGTATCGTAATGCAGGATGGTAGTGTCCGCCTGAAGCAAGTCGAAATCCCCAAACCCGCAGCGGGACAAGTCTTGGTTCGTAGTCTCGCCTGTGGGATTTGTGGCTCCGACCTACACATTACTCGACACGCGGATGAGGTGTTTGATGTATTCCACCAGCTCGGGTTGATGCCTGATGAAGTAGGTGAGCACGCTCAAGTGATGTTGGGACATGAATTCTGTGCGGAAATTGTCGAATACGGTGCCGATACGCAGCAAACGTTGCCTGTCGGTAGCCGAGTCACCTCTGTGCCGATGTTGCTCAGCCAAAATGGCGCAGGCGTTGGTGTCACTCCGGGTACTTACGGCGCTTACTCTGAGTATTTCCTACTTGATGAAGCGCTCCTACTGCCAGTGCCCGACGAAATGCCGTCTGAAGCGGCAGCGTTAACCGAGCCGCTGGCGGTCGGTTTGCATGCGGTCAATCGCAGTGAAATCGAAACGGAAGAAACAGCGCTGGTTGTCGGTTGTGGCCCTATAGGGCTGGCGGTGATTGCAGCGCTCAAACAACGCGGCGTGAGTAACATTCTTGCGGTTGATCTTCAGGAAGAGAAGCTGCAACTTGCCAGCGAGTTTGGCGCAGATCGGTTGATCAACCCGAACAAGGAAGACGAGATCGCCGTTGCTGAGCGGTACGCGATGAACTCACGTCTGGTCATTTATGAGTGTGTGGGCAAACATACTTTAATTGATGACTTCATGCGCCGTGCTCCTGCCCGATCTCGAATCGTTGTATCAGGCATTCATACGGCTCCAGCGACCATTAACTACGCGTACGCGACGGTAAAAGAGCTCGATTTGAGATTCTCTTACTACTATCAACCGCACGAGTTTGAGCAATGCCTACAAGCGATTGCCGAACACAAGTTGCCTTGGCAGAAAATGCTTACCGCCAAAGTGGGAATCGATGGTGTGGAAGATGCGTTTAGACAGTTAATGACGCCAAATGATCACATCAAAGTCGTTATCGAACCTTGGCGCAGCGGCGCGTTAGAAGTGATTTAACTCTTAGCCAGATTAAGCTAGCTAAAACCAATTCTAGTTTGGTGACAGCCCCAACCGTAGCAGCTAGGTTGGGGCTTTTTTTGTTAGGCCTGTTCTGCGTATTCCTGTTGCAGAGCAGGGTAATCGGTGTAGCCTCGTTCGTTTCCACCGAACAACGTTGAGCCATCGAGTTCTGCCAACGGATGGTGATGTTGCAAGCGAGAGACTAAGTCTGGGTTTGCTACGAATGGCCGTCCGAATGCGACAAGATCCGCGTAGCCTTTCTCTAACACTTCGTTTGCTCGTTGAGGATCGTAGCGACCTGCAACAATAATAGCGTTGCGAAAGCGCTTTCTAAGTTCGATTCGAAACGTCTCGGGAATCGTTGGTGCATCGGCCCAATCGGCCTCGGACAAGTGCAAGTAGGCAATGTCGCGCTCCTGTAGCTGTTTTGATGCCTCTAAGATTGTTGGCACGATATCTGGGCAGTCCATATCTTTAAACGTAATGAATGGTGCCAATCTCACTCCAACTCGATGCGCACCAACAGCGGCGATAACTGCATCCACTACTTCGATAAGAAAACGAATACGATTTTCTCGTGAACCGCCGTAGTTGTCTGTTCGATAGTTTGAGTTGGTTCTTAAGAACTGATCGATCAGATACCCATTCCCGCCGTGGATTTCTACACCATCAAAACCCGATTCAATGGCGCGTTTGGCTGCGTTCGCGAAATCACCGACAACTCGGTTGATATCCGCTTGTGTCATTGCGCGTGGCTCAACACAATCGACCATATTGCCGTTGCCTTGTTCGTCCGCAATCCAAACTTGCGTCTCTACCGGAGCGAGCGCAGATGGCGCGATAGGCTGTTCACCATTTTGGAATGTTGGATGAGACACTCTGCCCACATGCCATAGCTGACAAAACATCGCTGCGCCTTGTGATTTGACCGCTTGGGTCACACCCTGCCAGCCCGCCACTTGCGCATCGGTGTAAACGCCAGGGGTGAACGAATAACCTTGAGAATCGTCCGAAATTTGTGTGGCTTCGGAAATGATCAGCCCGGCAGAAGCGCGCTGTTGATAATACGTTGCCATCATCTCATTCGGGATGTTGCCCGGCTGAGTGGTGCGTGCGCGAGTCATTGGTGCCATGACAATACGGTTTTGTAGTGACAACGCTTTCAGTTGAGCTGGTTCAAACAGCTTATTTGTTCTTTGTTTCATGTTGCGCTCCTCAGATAAGTACTGGCACGTTGGTCGCTTTACGAGCGGTTGCCATCCAGTGAAGTACGGCTGGATCCCATTGCACTTCGGGCGCACTGAAAAAACCGCGTAGAATGGAGAACATAATGGCCTGATCAACCAGTGATGTTTGCTTTTCTGAACTTAGGTTGAGCAAGGGTTTGGTTTGTTCTATCAAAGCGGCGACTTCTTTCGCAATCGCAGGTGTATCGTTAATCAAAGCTTCAAAATTTAACGCTTCGGTTTCTTTTTTTTCACGCCATGCTTGTTTAGCGGTTTCTGTTGCAAATTCCGGTAATGTCATGTTTGACCAACGCGGATACCCGACTTTTTGTAGCGGTAAAAACGCTTGTTTTTGCCAGTCTAAAACCGGTGTTGAGGGTTGGCTGCTTTCGTTGGAAGATGCCAATTCAAGGAAGTAGTTGATGATGTCTAAGCTTTCCGCCATGGCTTCACCATTGTCTTTGATCAAAAGAGGAACTTGTTTTGCGCCGATGATGTTTGTGGTGGTGCTCTCGTCGTCATAAGCAATGTTGATGACGTCGAGCTGAATATTCAGCATGCCTGCAACAAAACGGACGCGGGCGCTAAAGGGGCAATGTTCATAAATGTACAGTTTCATTTTTGTTTCCTATCTCTTGGCTGGGCAGGGCGTGTTGTTGTGCGTTGAACAGCGTTACGGCGTTTAACTTTGCCCTGTCACATAACGTTCTGGGTCTAAACAATGTCGATAGGGTCAGTATATGGATTCGATTTAATTTGATAATTGGGTAATATCTGAATTGATTATTCAGTTTTTCCAAATAATAAGGGCGCGAAGATGGATAAGTTTTCGGATATGACGTTGTTTGTCAGCATCGTTAAACATCAAGGTCTGGCAGCGGCGGGAAGGGAGTTAGGTTTGTCTCCGGCGTCGGTAACGGCAAGGCTGCAAGCGATAGAAGAACGCTATGGCGTAAAGCTGCTCAACCGAAGCACACGCCACGTATCACTTACGGACGCAGGGGCAATGTACCATCAAGCTTGTCTGAACATCATTGATAGCGTGAAAGAGACGGAAAACTTACTGCAAACGGGTATTTCGGAAGTGCGCGGAACGTTGAAAATTTCAGCTCCACGAGATATTGGCAAACAAATTATTTCGCCGATGGTGTCGGCTTTTTCTGAGCAATATCCGGATGTGACGCCTTATCTTTATCTTAATGACAATTTGTCGAACTTGGCTGAATCGGGGCTCGATTTAGTGATTCGTTACGGCGAGTTAGCGGACAGCAATCTCATTTCGCGCAAGCTGGCATCGAGTCAACGCGTACTGTGTGCGTCACCTGATTATTTGTTGAAGCAAGGTATCCCCAACTGTCCTCAAGATCTCGCGGATCATCGCTGCTTAGCCATGGTGCGCAGCAATGAAGAATTAAAAACGTGGCACTTTAAAGATGAAGAGTCTCACCAAACGATCACGGTCACGCCAAAGCGCTTTTCTGATGATGGTGAAGTGATTCGACAATGGGCGTTGGACGGTGCGGGGATTGCGTTGAAATCGATTTTAGATATTCAGCAAGACCTAAAACAACAACGTTTAGTAACGGTTTTGGATGGGTATATGAAAAACTTCAGCGCCTTTTCGCAAGGCGCTGAAGCGGATCTGCATGTCATTTATCAAAGCCGTCAATATCAACCGAAAAGAGTTCGCCTGTTTTTGGACTTTCTAGTTGAGCAATTTAGCGCGCTGAGTGATGCCAGCAATCAGATCTAGATGCGATTCCGAGGTTTCTCGGCGGTGGCGATAAATCCCGACGGTGCCAGGGTTTGGTTCGTTTTCCATGGTTAAGCATCGTAAGCCAAAAGATTCCAAATATGGTTTCAGGTGGCCGGTATAAGACATCACCGCGACGCTTTCTTTCAGTACATCAATACTGGCGAGCAGAGAATCCACTTCGTAAGTCGGTCTGTCATCCAGTTGCTGCCTTTCGCGTTCATTTTGTTTCGGGATTGGGTTATCGATGACGTGAGCGAATTTCTTAGCGTCATAAGTGACCGAAAGAGCGGGGTATTCGTGCAGCATCTCTTCGGTGACGGTTTTCCCTAGAAGTGGGTGGTTTGGGGAAACAAAATAGGCATCAACCGTTTGAAATAGCGGAATAAACGTAACATCGCATTTAGACGACAAGCCGACAATCTCGTGGCCGATGAAGAATTCAATCTGTTCGTTGATTAATGAATCCATCAAGCCTAAGTGGTTACCAAATTCGACGTGCGTAGATGCCGATGGCTGCTTGGTCAGATGTTCATTGAGAGCTTGTTTGACGAACAGCGGCCACCACGCATCGCCAGTACCCATTTTAATTTTTCCGACTTGGTACTGTTTCCGTTCATCAATGCTTTGCATCATTTGGTTGTATTCATGCTGCATCGCGTTGCTATGGCGATAGAGGATGCGTCCGTATTCGGTCAACACCATGCCATTAGGATGACGTTCAAACAGCGTCACGCCGAGATTCTCTTCTAGCTTCTTTAAATTGCTTGTTACCGTTGGCTGGCTTAACCCTGCCATTCTTGCCGCAGCACTGATGCTTTGGCAGCGTGCAACCAGTAAAAATTGCTGCAGAGATTTGTCCATTTTCTTTCCCCTCTAATAACGAGGGGTATTTTGCACAATTTCATTTATAAATCACAAATCTGTAATCTCATTTGATTGAAATTATGCGCATTTCATAGATCTACATCACTGTTGGGGTTTGACGTATAGATGTTATCTATAGCTCGCTCCTGACTTCCTATTTTCCCCTCAAAAGGGTGTTCTTTAGACTGTCGCTAAAACAACAATCTAAGGGATGAACATGAAACCGAGTTTTATTGCGCTTGCTGTCGCGTCTTGTATTGGTCTTGCTGGGTGTGGGTCAGATTCCTCTGATGCGCCTGTGCAGGTCGACAAACCAATTATTTCAGCCGACTTATATTTACGTGGTTTAAATGGGGATTGGGGCACGGCAGAGCATGCCAAGCTAAACTATTTGGGTAATAACGAGTACGAAACCGTACTGCGCGTCGCTCGAGGTAGCAATCAGTTCAAGATTGCTGATCCGGGTTGGCAGATCCAATACACCTATTTTGAGGAGCCCGCGGCGTTCGATAAAGCTCAGGAGTACCTGCCAAAACCAGACACAAATGAAGCGTGTATGAACGATGATTGCAACTCTGAGATCACGTTTGAAGACAAAGGGTATTACAAGTTTTCTGTGAGCTTTGCCGATGAAAGTCGCGCGACAATGACTGTGACAAAAGCAACGCAAGAAGAAGCGGAAAAATACTACTCTGATGCGATTCTCGACCCTGCAATGGTGCATGAAGGGCATCAGAGTAAAGAAGTGAAACTGTTCGCCAATTACGATGACTCGAGTGATACCGTGATTTTCTCGGTGAAAGACCCAAAAGCCAAGCAGCGTGAATTTGGTATTTCAACGACGACAGAATTGCGTGATGCGCTCGACCAAGGCTTAGTGATTAATGAACAAACAGGGCCGCGAGTGGTGTCGGGTGATGTCGCGTTTGACGCGTTGTTTGCGTTGACGATGAAAGAGCTAGACCAGCTTGCTGTTTCTGAAATCAAAGATGGCAATTACAACTACAACAACCCAATCAAAGCGGAAGTTTTTGAGACGGGCGCGAAATGGCATTACGTGTGGACGCGTGATTTGGCGTACGCAGCAGACCTTTCGCTTGCTTTGATGAATCCAACTCGCGTGCAAAATGGTCTTAACTTTAAATTGTCTGCTTTCCGCGACACGACTGATCAGCAATATGATGGCGAGCAGATTGTGCAAGACACGGGCACTGGCGGCAGCTGGCCAATCAGTACCGACCGCACGACTTGGGCGCTTGGTGCAGAACGCTTACTTTCGGCATTGGATGGAGAAGAGTACAACCAGTTTGCTGAGCGCGCATATAAAGCCATCAGTAATACACTTGAAGCCGATCGCCTGGCGGCTTTTGATGCGAAATCTGGTTTATACACTGGTGAGCAATCATTCCTCGATTGGCGTGAGCAAACGTATTCAACGTGGACGCCAAACGATGTCAATGCGATTGGTAGCAGCAAAGCGTTATCGACAAACGTGGTTCACTACCGCGCGATTCAGCTCGCGGCTAAGTTGGCAGAGAAGTACGATTCAACCAACGCGGTCAAATACACCGATTGGGCTGAGCAGTTAAAAACCGCTATCAACGAGCAGTTTTGGAATGCCGAACGCGGTATGTACGTAAGCTATTTGTTTGATAATGGCAAAGACATCGCGGTCGACAAATACGACATGTTGGGCGAAGCACTTGCGATCATCAGTGGCGTGGCAAGTGATGCGCAGGCGAAACAAATCATGGCCAATTACCCACACAGTGAGTTTGGCGTGCCGGTTTATTTCCCTCAACAACCGGATGTGCCTGTGTACCATAACCGCGCAATTTGGCCATTTGTTACCGCGTACAGCTTGCGCGCCGCGCATCAAACACAAAACGTGGCTGCGGCGAACAATGCCATTCAATCGTTGGTTCGTGGTACAGCGACCAATTTATCCAACATGGAAAACTTAGAGTGGCTTTCTGGTAAGTCATTCATCATCCATAGTGATCATGGCGAAGATCCGAGCTTGGATGGCCCAGTGATTAACTCTCAGCGTCAGCTTTGGTCTGTGGGTGGCTACTTGAACATGGTGGTAGAGACCCTATTTGGCATCCATACCGAAACAGGTAAGTTGGAAGTGAAGCCATTTATCACAAGTTGGGTGCGCAATAACTTGTTGGCTAAGTCTGAACAAATCACGTTGGAAAACTTTGCCTTCAAAGGAAAGAACTACTCGGTAACGATTGACTTGCCTGAAGTAAGCAAAGATGAAACAGGCTACTACCCAGTTGAAAATGTCACGATGGACGAAGAGGGGCATTTCCACGTGACACTGGGCGCGCTTGTGAATGTAGATAGCAGCATTACTTTAGTTTCTGGTGTGAAACCGTATGTGAGTGAAGACAGCCGCGTTTATTCTCCGCAAGAGCCAAAACTGGTAGTAAAAAGCGTTGATAATTCGGTTTCGATTGACGTGACGAGCAAGTACAACGTGAACTTGTATCGCAATGGCGAGCTGATTCAAAAGAACGTGATTGCTCAATCTTATTCCGATACGCCAACAGGTTTTGCTTGTTATTTGGCTGAAAGCATTAACGATAAAGGCTTCCGTTCTAACCCAAGCCAACCAGTTTGTGTCGGTGAAGAGAGCCGCATCAAACTTGCTGGCGAATATCAGCCACTCAAAGACAATGTCTCAGTGGTTACGGTGAGCAAAGACAGCGGCATCGTAAAAGGTGTAGAGTCGTTTACAGCTCCTGTAACGGGCACTTACCAGTTCGATGCTTGGTACAACAATAACCTAGGACAACTTAATACCGGTATCACGAACACCGTGAAACTGTTAGAGGTATTGGATGATGCAGGTAAAGTGGTTGGTCAAGGTTACTTGCAGATGGGCCATATTGGTGAAAACCAAGGTATGCGTTACTCAACGCCAATTGAAGTGACGTTGGAGCAGGGGAAAACCTATCAGATCGCGCTGAAGGACCACTTCAATATGAGTTACCTCACATCGAATGAAACCTACATCTACGCTGGTGGTATTGAGGGTGAAAAGAACGAAGCGCAAATCGCAGATATTCGAATCACACCTTTAATGTAGGCTGTTTTAACAAAGCTTTGTTCTAAAAATTGTGTTCTAAGAAAGACAAAGCCGCTGAGATTATCAGCGGCTTTGTTGTATTTGCTATCAGTGGCCGTTTACAGATTAGTTTGCAGCCTGCGGACGAGGTTTACGGCGCTGACCTGATGGTTTGTTTCCTGCAGGCTTAGCATTGTTTGGCTTGCGGTTACCAGACGGTTTACCAGCGTTGCCACTCTTATTACCGTTTGGTTTATTTCCATTCGGTTTATTGCCATTTGGCTTGTTGCCGTTAGGTTTACGGTCATCTGGTTTACTGTTTGCACGACCTTGGCCTTCACGGTTGCCTTTAGGCTTGCCCTCACCGCCTTGGTTGGTGCTGTTTTTGTTGCCGTTGTTACCACTGTTGAAGCGACGTTTAGGTTTGTTTGCACCATTGCCTGCTTTCTTTTCGGTTGCTGGAGCGTTTTCACCCGCAGCATTTGGCGCTTTTGGTTTCTTCGGCTTCTTAGGTTTTTTCGGTTTGATTGGACGAGTATCCAGTTTAGATTCTGGTACCACATTGGTTGGCGCAAAACCTTCCAACTCTTTACGTGGTAGCACTTCTTGAATCAAACGTTCAATCGCAAACAACTCAGATGCTTCTAGCGCACATACAAGTGAAATCGCTTTACCTACTTCGCCCGCGCGGCCAGTACGACCAATACGGTGAACGTAGTCTTCTGCCACTTTAGGTAGCTCAAAGTTCACCACTTGTGGTAATTGAGGAATATCGATACCGCGCGCAGCAATATCCGTCGCGACCAATACACGAATTTCACCCGATTTAAAATCCGCCAGTGCTTTGGTACGCGCGCCTTGGCTCTTGTTGCCGTGGATGGCAGCAGCCGGTAGGTTTTGTTCGATAAGGAACTTCGCCAGACGGTTTGCGCCGTGTTTCGTTTTCGTAAACACCAGCACTTGCTTCCAATCACCGTCTTTGATCAATTTAACCAACATCGGTGCTTTCTTCTTCACGTCTGCTGGGTAGATGCTTTGCTCAACCGTTCTCGCCGTCGAGTTTGCCGGGTTTACGGAAATCTCAACCGGGTTGTTCACCAAGCCTTTCGCAAGGTCGCGGATTTCATCCGAGAAAGTTGCAGAGAAAAGTAGGTTCTGACGCTGTTTTGGTAGCAGAGCTAGGATCTTACGAATGTCACGGATAAAGCCCATATCCAGCATGCGGTCTGCTTCGTCCAGTACTAGCACTTCCAGTTGGTCGAACTTCACTGCATTTTGGTTGTACAAATCCATCAGGCGGCCTGGTGTCGCGACCAACACATCCGCACCTTTGCGAAGACGCTGCATTTGCGGGTTGATCTTCACACCACCAAAAACAACCGCACTGCTTAGTGGAAGATGACGGCCGTACATAAATACGTTTTCTTGTACCTGAGCTGCAAGCTCACGTGTTGGCGTTAGGATCAGTGCACGAACTTGGTTAGCACGAACGCGAGGGCCGTTCGATAAACGCTCAAGAATCGGTAGCGTAAAGCCTGCAGTTTTACCTGTACCAGTCTGCGCTGCTGCCATTACGTCTTTCCCTTCCAAAATAGCAGGAATTGCTTTTGCCTGAATTGGCGAAGGGGTGTCGTAGCCTTTTTCTTGAATAGCTTTAAGGATTGGAGCAGATAGACCTAAAGAGGTAAAACCCATATGTATGATTCTCAATTGTAGAGTTAGATAACAACGCGCCGAAACAAATCGGTACGAAAAGTGCGACATTCTGAGGCTTTTACGCGCTGGCTTCAACTAATTCTGTTATGGATAAATATTTGAACTGGATCTCATTTCTTTTTTGAACAAAAAAGAGCATAGAAAAGTGACGTAGATTCATTCTGTAGTTTGAATGTGTTACGTGTTCTTTCGGAAAAAACAGCGAGACAAATGGTGATTATTAATCACTCAAACGGCTTAAAAATACTTGTTTGATAAATAATCAGAATGATTGAATGTTATTCAGTGTTTTGCCACTCAATTTTAATGGAAATTAGTTAGTAAAGTATTACCAAGT
Source organism: Vibrio sp. CCB-PB317 (assembly GCF_022808245.1). Classification (NCBI taxonomy): domain Bacteria; kingdom Pseudomonadati; phylum Pseudomonadota; class Gammaproteobacteria; order Vibrionales; family Vibrionaceae; genus Vibrio; species Vibrio sp. CCB-PB317. The sequence goes on along the minus strand of NZ_JALGNU010000002.1, from coordinate 1,557,559 downwards.
CTCAGATTTGACACATGACGGTATGGTTAAATGCTGAGCAGAAAGGAATCGACTGATATAAAACAATGAGCTTGATGTGAATGCAAGGATCTCATTCAGCATCAAATCGCACTATTATCCCAGCTTGCTAACAAAAGGTTGTACTATGCGCTTTGCTATCCGATTTCTCTACTCACGGCCTCCTTCACACTTTATTCAGAGATCTTTCTGCTTTTACTGCCTGAGTTAAAGCTCTCTAAATATTTGTTCTATTGTTGTATTTAACGGTGGCAAGGCTTGTCTACCTAGAGTGCTTTGTTACTGCAAGTTCTATATTTCTGATGTTATGAATTAATTTTGTGGTTGTGAGAACTAATAAAATGTCGTCAATAAATAACAATTTCTACTGGGTTGGTGAACAGCCTGTCAGTGAGTTAGCTGAAGATATGGTTTTGGTTAATCATATTGATGAGGTGGCAACGGGACTCGGTGGCATGGTGTGTATTGCTTATCAAGATCCACACCAAATAGATACTGCTCTGAAAGCGTTTTATCAGGAGAAAGGGCGTTGGTCTTGGGCGGTTTATGTCTCCGTGGAAACCCCTTATTCTCGATGCGTTACCGACGGTGTATTTGAAGTTAGAGAATCAATAAAAATTTGGCGATCTATTCAAAATAAGCTCGATGCCATTGATGAACCGGAAGTGTTAGACCCTTTGATTGGTTGGCTTGGGGTCAATCGTCAGCGAAGAGTGACTGCTTTAAAAAGCTTAGAGTCTATGTCGGTTTATTCGTACCCAATCATCGATATGTTGTTTCCTGATATTTATTCGACTTATCGATACGTGCTCTCAGAGCAAGGTCGCGGAGTATTAGAAGCGGAAGTACTGATCGATAGAATTCGTGTTTGTTCTCATTGCAACAGCGGACACTTGAATTATGTAGAGGTGTGCCCGGATTGCAGCAGCATCGATATCGATTCTCAAAGCTCTTTGCACTGTTTCACTTGTGGCCATGTTGGTGAACAACACAGCTTTCAGCGCCGTGGAAAGCTTGAGTGCCCTAAATGTTTGACCCAGCTGCGCCATATCGGCGTTGATTATGATCGCCCGCTTGAAAACCACGTTTGTAATAGTTGCTCCAGTTTATTTGTTGAAGCTGCGACGATCAGTCAATGTTTAAGTTGTGGCTCAAAGATCAAAGTCGAAGAGCTTGTTGTCCGGAAAATTTACCAATATCGACTTGGTGAAGTGGGTGAATACATTTTCCAACACGGCAAGTCCATTCAAGCTCCTGAGCTCTCGATCAAAGGCAAAGTGGAAGTCAGCTTTTTCCAAAATTTGCTTGCATGGTTAAATAAAGTCGCGCTGAGACACAAAGAACAGCACCTTCTACTTGGACTGCATTTACCGACGATCGATGAATACGGTAAGCAATATGGCGATGCAAAATTATTCTCATTGATGGATCAACTGACGCGTCGTCTTAGCGGCTTGTTTAGAGATACCGATATCTGTTGTCAGTACAAACAGGATGTTTTGCTTGTCCTAATGCCAAATACGACCAACGCGAGCCTGTCCATTTTACAGCAAAAATTATCGGATCTGGGTGAACTTGTTGAAGACGAAGAGTTTGAGTTGGATGTCTTTGCTTGGGACCTGCCCGATCCGATCATTGAAGACGGTGTTTCTGTTTGGATGGAGTCGCTGATGGGTGAGATTTATGCTGCAAGATAGTCTCGTTCTGCTCGACTATCTTCGAGGCATGCTACTTCATAATGAAGAGTTATGGCTATTACTGTTTCCCGTCATGATCATTATCGAGCTACCTCTATATTTGCTGGTGCTAACAGGGATATTTCGTTGGTCATATGCGCAAGAAGACCGAGAATTAAAGCGGTTTCCTTCAGTGAGTTTCGTTATTACTTGTTATGGTGAAGGTGATGCGATTGGGATCACTATCGATACGTTAGTTGAGCAAGTTTACCCAGGTCATATTGAAGTACTTGCTGTGGTTGATGGGGCGGTACAAAACCAAGATACCTATCATGCCGCGTTAAATGGTGAGAAAAGGCATGCAGGCGTTCGTAATCGTAAAGTACGCGTGTTGCCAAAATGGCAACGAGGAGGCCGGGTTTCAACACTGAATGCCGGCTTATCAATGGCTAGCGGTGAAATCGTCATTAACGTGGATGGAGATACGTCTTTCGATAACGACATGGTCTTCACCATGATGAAACAGTTTGCGGATAAAAATGTGATTGCGAGCGGTGGTGCGTTAAGAGTTCGCAACCACAACGCCAACTTGTTGACCAAAATGCAATCCTTGGAGTACATGCTGTCGATGCAAGCCGGTAAAACGGGGATGGCGACATGGGGAGTGCTCAATAACATTTCTGGCGCCTTCGGAGCGTTTCGGAAGAACTTGCTTAAGCAAGTGGGGGGCTGGGATACGCATACCGCAGAAGATCTCGACTTAACCATGCGCTTGAAGCAATACAAACGTCGTTACCCTGATAATAAATTGGCTTTTTCGACGCACTCCATCGGCCATACTGATGTGCCAGATACGTTGAAAGGTTTGGTATTGCAGCGGCTGCGTTGGGATGGCGATTTATTGTTTTTGTTTTTGCGTAAACACAATGAAGGGTTGTCTCCACGGTTACTTGGTTGGGGAAACTTCTTATTCACTTTGGCTTATGGCGTGATTCAAAACGTTTTATTGCCGCTGCTTGTGGTGATATTTAGCGTGTACATGGTGATTGTCTATCCACTTAAATTTGTATTGGCGTTGATGCTAATGCTCTATTTTGTCTACCTCTTCTTATCTGCTCTGATTTTTGTTGTCTACATTGGGCTTGTATCAGAGAGAAAAAAAGAGGATTTGAAGTCAGCGAAATGGTTATTTCTTTACCCAGTCTACCAGTTTTTCATGCGTTTGATTACCGCTTTCTCAATGGTTAATGAAGTTGTGAGGAGAAGTCATGAAGAGTCGAGTATGGCACCTTGGTGGGTATTGAAGCGAGGTAAAAAGTTTTAGTATGAAAGTTAACTTTCACTTAGATAAGAAAAACAAACCGCAGTCTGAGAACGGGATGAAAGTCGTCTACGGACAGGCAAAGCGTGGCGGTTATCGTCTCCGTTGGTACTTGATTTTAGCGATTGTAATCAGTCCGCTTTTGTTTATGGCTTATTACTTGTTTAGAACGCAAGTGTTAGTGACGGCGCCTGCCATTATCACGTCACATCCACTTACGGTGACGGCAACTCGCTCTGCCATTGTTGGGCCAGTGCCTGTGAATGTCGGTACGGAAGTGAGTCAGGATCAAGCGCTGCTGTTGTTAAAAGATAATGCGTTGAATAAAGAGATTGATTTCATTAAAGATGAGCTGGTGAAACTGTCTAAAAATCAGGTGCAAAGTACTGATGAGCTATACAAAAGTGCTATTGAAAGCTCAGCCGAAGGCTTGAAGAAGGTTCGTGATATTCAGAAAAAATACGACCTTTACAGAAAGAAAGGGCAAGTGTCTGAGGTGGATTACGCGGCTATTGTGAGTGTGAATAACTCACTGAGTAATCAGTTAAGCAGTCAGAAAATTGCTTATGTGGATGCGATGCGTAACTTGGAAGAGTTAGAGTTGGCTGGTCCAGTGACACAAGAGTATCGTTCTTTAATGCGTGAGCTGGTAGTAAAGCGTGCTCAACAAGAAGATCTCACCTTCCGTTCTCCTATGAACGGTCGTGTACTCGATATTCATGTGCATGAGGGGCAAAATGTATCGGAAAATACGCCATTGCTCACGATTGCTCGCAACGTGACACCTGAAATTACGGCTTTTCTAAATCCTAAATACCTCGAATACAGCAATATGGAAACCAAAGCAAAAGTCGTATTTCCTGATGGTCGAAAGTTTAATGCGACGGTATCGAAGCCGGTTGAGGTTGTGAACAAATTGCCTTCGGAACTTCAAAGCCCATTTGAAGGGCAGCCTGCCTATTTAAAAGTCACACTGAGCTTTGATGAGCCGTTGGAAAAAAGTCGATGGATTGAAGGGGTCGAAGTGGAAGTTCGCTTTTAACGTTGGTTGATTGAGTAGGAAAGGAGCGAAAGCTCCTTTTCTTTTTTGGTTGTTAACGCGCCTTTAGTCGCCTTTAGCATGCATTAAAAACGCGCTAGTCAGTTGCTGAAAGAGTGAATCTATCGAGGGGCGGTCGGATATATGATTGAAGAGCGGTGTGTGGACATCGCCACGAATATCATCGCTGTGACCACAAAGCTGATTACACATTCGTACTGGTTCGACAATCTTCTCGACGTCGGTATCAATCAGAATGCATGCTTGTGACAATACCACTTGTCCGCCGCCTTTTTTAAGTAAAACACGCTGCGCGGTTCCCACGACTTTTTGCCCGCCAATGTTGAGGTTGTACTCGCCATCGCAGTAGGAATAAGGCGTAGCATGAACATCCACTTTCACGCCGAGCTGTTTAAAGAAAACCGTTAATATCGCACATAAATCGAGATACGCTTTCTTGATGTCGTAAGGCTCACCGTCTGGCCAGTGATAGATGTGGGATAGATTAATAATACCCGGTACTTGAGGGACGGGGGCACCACCAGTTTTACGGGAAAAGAGTTTCCAGCCAGACGCATTTAACGCATGTTCTAACTCGTTAGAAATAGGCCACTTTTTACCTGCGGGAAGCACGAGCGTCGGGCTTTTTACTTGCCAAAGTAATAGCACTTGCGAGAGTTGGTTGGACTGAACTTGTTTAATGAGCTCATCTTCTTTTTCAAATGCATCAGCGACTTCCGTAGCCGTATAGCGAATTAGCTTATTTTTAGAAACCACACTCTATCCCTCATCCGTATATTATCGCTACTGTTTTATCTTAGATACCATGTGATTACTAGCGGTATACGCTGCCTTTAGAGCTTTCTTCGCTTCCATTATTTCTATTTAAAGGGGCGATAGAAATATTTTGTTGGTCATCACATAAGCAATTCATAAAATCCGCCATCTAAATAATTTTTAGGCGATATGACTATGAAAAAGCGAGTGATGTGTCTTGCGTTAGCGGCATCATTGACGGGATGTGTGACGTTCCCGACCCAAGAATCTGAGCAAGTCCAAGTGCTTTGGGACAACGTGAATGCGATTGAAAACTGTGAGCTAATGGGAACGGTAATTGGCTCGGAAGGGCACTTTTATGATTATTGGCTGCACGCAGATAAAGACATGGTTTGGGGTACGTTAAACCAAATGCGCATCAAAGCGGCAGATTTGGGCGCAGATACATTGTATTTATATGAGCCGTTGGACTTCTCCACATCGGTTACCATGTTTGCCAATGCTTATAAGTGCAAACAGCCATAATTTTACTTTTCCGAAAGCAAAGACAGGCGAAATGTGCCTGTCTTTGCTCTTGCTGCCAAACAACAAGTTTACGTCTGTGCGCGTTGTGATGAGCACTTTTCAGCTAATTTACATTCGCTGTAGCCACAGCCGTCGTGTCAGAAAACGACAGCGTGAAGTCTTGTTCGGTATTTAATACTTTGGCTGGGAACTCCAAGCTTAACTGTGCGTGTGGTGCGACTTCTGAAGCGATACTGGTGACGAATTTTCGGGTTTCACCCGGAGAGATTGACAAGTTGTCTCCCCCTCGTGATGATAGCTCTGCGATCCCCATGGTTTCAAGCGTGTTACCCGCAGTATCTGCTAAGTTCAACAAAGACTCCGATTTATACACTAGCTCTCCGCTTTCGGTGCGATAGGCATTAAACGTGTTGAAGTTTGGCTGTAATGAACCTTGTGAACCGACGTTAGTGACGGAAAACGTCACATTAGAGCCATCAAAATTCTCGACTTTCACCAACACGTTACCGTCTTGGTAACGCGCTGCTGCGGCAGCACTGGCTTGCTGCTTCTGTCTCTGTTGTTCTTTCTCGATGTTGCTTAACTGTTCTTGCTCGCTAGCAATTCTATTTTCTGCCATGGCGTAAGATTGATCCACCATTGCTAACAAAGCGGGGATTGAATACAACGTGAGACCTTCCAAATGGTCAAAGTCGATTTTGGCATGCTGAGTAAGTTCGTGGTTCGAGAACTGGCAGTAACCATCAATCAAGCTAACAAATGCGACTTCAAAAGTACCTTGTAATCGGCTCACTTCCTGTGCGGCTTTTTCTAAATCTGAGCGTACTTTTCTGATCTCTTCCAATGTCTTTTGTGGCAAACGTCCATTGGGTGACACGTCGTTGGAAACCGAGACCAGTGCTTCGGTTACAAATGGATTGTTTTCGGCTGGAATCACTGTGGTGATGCGGTTGGATTTAGTGATGTCTTCGCCCAGTAAAACCATCATTTTTTGCGATACGGCGGTTGTGTTGCCCGCTAAAACATCACTACAGTTTGGAGACGTATTCGCATACGCGGCGAATGCGGTAAAAAGTGAAAAGATAACGGACCAGCCAGTGGCGACGAGTCCTGTCGTGGTTCGAGTGTTCATCCTGATAACCCCTCTGTCATTTGGTGCGATTCACTGACGTAATTGCCAATCAAAAGATTGGCTCGCGACATTCAGAATGGTTCTGGTCAATCCTTCGTAGTGGGTATGCCCGCAGATGCTTTCTAGTCGTTTTCTCAATCGCTAAGCCACGACTGAGTAAAGTGTCTGAAATTGAGAACATTAATGCTGCGAAGTTGATGTCTTTTGTTTGAAAGATAGACGTAACTTTTCTAACCATCAAATACGTGATTAGGTTCTCATTTTTATATGAGTGAGAGGATCAAGAGAAAACAGGCACTTACTGTAGAGAGTTGATTTGAGAGAAAAATATAAATTTTTTTGGGGAACTTTTTTGATGCTGCCTTTGAGACTTTTTCGAATCTCAAAGGCAAATTCTAACGCATGCGCTTAATTACAAAGCGTTGAGTACATCCGCAAGTCGAGTGACAGCAGTCGTCAGTTCTTCTGGTGTGGCATTGGTAAAGTTAAGACGCAGAGCGGCTTTTACCTTTGAACCTTCCGGATAAAATACCGGGCTAGGCACCACAGCAACCCAGTTTGCGAGAAGAGTCTTCGCAAGTTCGAAGGTGTCGCATTCTGGAATTTCGACCCATACAAACATGCCACCATCGACAGGTTTGAGTACGCAACTTTCTGGCAGCTGTTTTTGCAGCTCAGCAAACATGACATCGTAACGCGATTTGTAAAGCGCACAGATGGTTGAAATGTGCGTTTCGAAGTTGTCATGTTGCAGTAGACCATGCAGCAAAGCTTGCATAGGAATACTAGAGTGCAGATCGGCACCTTGTTTGATTTTGATGAGTGGCTCAAGGTAACTGCGTTTGCCCGTTACCACACCAATACGCAAGCCTGGAGAGGCGATTTTGGAGAATGAACGCAACACGATGGAGTGCTGCGGGCAGAAATCCGAAACCAGCGGTAGTGCTTCACCAGAAAAACGCAGCTCTCGGTATGGTGCGTCTTCAATGAATGCAACGTCGTATTGGATACAAAGCTCGGCAACTTTTTGGCGAGTCTCTAGCGCCCAGCATACGCCCGTTGGGTTGTGAAAATCGGGCACGGCGTAGAACATTTTTGGTTGCTGCGTGGCAAAACATTGCTCGAGTTCTTCAAGGTTTGGGCCACACTCGGTTTGCGAAACGGTCACGATGTTGGCTTGCACTAAACCGAATACTTGCATAGCACCAAGGTAGCTTGGCGCTTCCATCACCACTTTATCGCCCGGATTCACGTACGCACGCGCAATCAAATCTAGCCCTTGCTGAGAACCCGTTGTGATCATCGCCAAATGAGATTCTGGTAGCTGGTAATAATCGGTCAAAAAGTTAAGTAGCGGTGCGTAGCCTGCTGTTGCGCCATATTGAAACACCTCTGGCATGTTCGCGAGGTTTTCGAGCGTCGGTTTCATTAAGTCGATCGGGAAGGTTTTTTCGTCCGGTAAGCCACCCGCAAGAGAAATGACGTTCTTATCGCTCGCTGCTGCGAGGATTTCTCGGATGTAGGATGACTTAGTTTGTTGTAATGACTGTGCGATTTCCATGTGCTGTGCTTCTCGTAATTGTCTTTTTTTATGTCAGAAATAGTATAGGTAAATTGCCAAGCTTAGTGTGTCCATTTATGCTGTTAAACATGTCCATTTATGCTATTTGAGCGAAAGTTTACTCCGTGAGCCATCAACAAGTTTCCAGAATCAATGACGTGCTGTTTTACATTCATCAGGACATTAGCAGAGAGTTATCGGCTAAAGAGCTAGCAGATGTAGCAGCCTATTCTGAACAACACTTCCATCGTATTTTTAAAGATGTAGTGGGGGAGTCCATCCATCAATATATCCGCCGTACAAGAATGGAATACGCCGCCAACCAACTGATGTTTGATACCAGCTCATCGGTGTTAGATATTGCTAACAAGTGCGGCTTTAGCTCGGTATCTTCTTTTAGCCGAGCGTTTAAAGCGACGTTCGCTATGTCTCCCGGTGCGTGGCGAAAGCATGATTTACAAGTCGCAGAAAAGCCGTATTTGAAGGATCCGGAAGTGGCTGCGGGTTATCATCGGGTTGCGAAACGCGAGTTGCCAGAACCTAAAATTATGGAGGTCCCACAACGCTTTGCAGCGTATGTTCGACATGAGGGCTATAGCCGTTCCATTCGCAATGCGTGGCTGATTTTGAAAGCGTGGGCAAGTTCTGAGAATCGGGACTTTTCAGTTCAATACGGTTTGCATCACTCCAACCCTGCTTGGGTCGAACTCGACAAGTGTCGCTATGTGGCTTGTATGGATATTGATACGCCGCTCAAAGTGCGTGGCGTCGTGAATCAAATGACTATCCCAGGCGGTTTACATGCCGTCTTTCGCTTAACGGGAGTATATGGTGAGCTTCTTCCTCAACTGAGTATGGTATTAGAGAAGTGGTTGCCTAACTCTGGCTTTAAACAGCGTTCTACGCCCGCTTATGTCCATTATCATAAAAATCACTTTCTCAGCCATGATGAGGCGTTTGAGCTGGATTTCTATCTACCCATTAGCTTCTTCTAAGGATGAAAACGAACGTATTATCTTGTGAGTCGATTTGTGGTGAGCAAAGAGCTGACCAAGAACGCCATGAAGAAAAGGCAGAGCTTGTGCTGACTCTGCCATTTCTAGGGGATCTTAAAAGTTTGCGTCTGTATTAGTACCAACGGATACGTTAAGTCCGCTAGTTGATTGATAAATGCTGAAAGTTTCGCCAGCGACAATACCTTCTTCAGAATCGTCATTTGCCGTACAGGTATAACCGACCGAGTAAGTACCAGGTTCTACAAAACCGAATTCGTACTCGTAATTTGCATCATCAACGTCTTGAACCACGTTCGCTGCTGCGATTGGCATTGCTTGGCCTTCTGCGCCGGCAAATGGCCCCATGTTTTCTTCGGCGATATTTCCTTGATATAAGTAGACCGCGTGCGAATATCCATTTGCACTTGGGGTATCCGTTTCGCAGCTTTGATAGGTCAATGTTGCGACATCACCCTGAATCTCCCCCGTTGTAACCGTGTTAATTAAAGTGACGGAGGTGCGTTGAATGCTGTAGCCTTCGTTTTGGCCTGTTCCGTCTTTTAAGCCACGGCGCAGATCAAATTCAACTACGAACTCATTATTGTCAGGGTTGACTGCAAAGGTGTTGTTAAAGAACAGTACTCCAGAATCAGGATCCTTTCCGACACCTTGTGGGCAAGCCCCATCACCTTTGACGGTCAGTGGGATTTGATTTCCTGTCGCTTCGTCAATTACATACGATGGGTAGTTTGGATGATCGCCATCATTAGCAAACACGCAGAGTTTATAATTACCAGTTGGTATCAGTTCATCATCCACCAATTCTTGTGCGTCACTGCCTTGGAAGTTGAGTAAGTTAACACTTAGGGGGAGTGGATCTTCACCATCGGGAAGGGGGTTACCATCTTCGTCGACCAAATTGCCTTCTTCGTTTGTTTTATACACATCGAATACTTGTGGTGTGCCACCATCCAGAGGAAGAAATGCAACTTTGTTATATGTGATCACCACTTCTGATACGTCATCAATAGGGGCATCTGATACAGACAAAGTAACAGGAGTCATTGTACTGACAGAGTCACTGTCTGAATTACAGCCAATAAGTGCAACGGCTATTGATGCACTGATTAGGCCAATTTTCATGCTGTTCATTAGATGTACCTTTTTATGAGAAGTGTATTAAATGTAGCTTATTATTGACAAAATACAGAATAACAACGAGCGGAGTTACCGGGTCGAAAACAGTGACGAACCATCATTAAGACGTTCAGTAAAAGTGTGCTCAAATCGACGATATTGTGCTCAATGAAGTGCTATGGTTAAGAATGTGTCGCTCAAAAAATGAGCGGAGATATACATCAATAACTCTAGCCAAGAGGTCTCTATGTTAGGTGAAAATCACTCATTAACTCATGAATTCCCAGAACATTTGGATACCATTACTCAGCTTGCCGAAAACGATGCATCATTTGCTGAAACCGTTAAAAACTACAATGCTTTAGATAAGGAAATCCGCGTACTAGAACTGCAAGGAAGCCCGATTGATGATCACGAAATGAACGTGTTAAAACATAATCGAGCTGAGCTCAAAGATTGGCTCCACTCGAGAATTATGGGTTCTTAGCGACGCAATGATCATCGGCTCGTAAACTACGAGCCGATTTTAGTTTCAAGGGACGATGCCAAGTATTCCAACATTAGGATTGCTGAGCAGGAGCTTGGAGTGGCAGGTGGCCTGTTTTTACCCAAATGATCGTTTCTTGCTCTACAAAAGGAAAGTGCTCACTCATATGTGGACTGCGTATCCAAGAGTAGGGAGGATAGGTTCCTAGCTCGTCTTTAAACTCTCCCGATAACACAAAAATTTCTTCACCACCAAAGTGACGGTGTGGTTGAAACTTCTCGTCTTTCGGCCATTTAACCAATGCGACATGTTCATGCTCAAAATCATGCAATGGCATGACTTTCAGCCCACCAATGCCAGGTAACCAATTCGCTTCGTTCGTGTTGATGCGAACTGTTTCAAGATCATCAGAATTGAATTGATTTAGTTTAACTAAAATCACACAGCCTTCTTTGCTATAGGGCGCATGTTGACTTCCAGGAGGGTTACGCAAGTAGGTTCCAGCAGGGTAGTCACCATGTTCGTCAGAGAACACTCCTTCGAGCACTAATATTTCTTCTCCGTGAGGATGAGGATGAGTCGAAAAGTGCGAGTTTGGCTCATACTTCACTAAGCTGGTGGTGTGCCCTGATTCTTTGGCTTCTCTTTCCAAAGGTTTACGCCACACGCCTTTGGAAGGGCTGGCGATCCACTCCTGTTCACCTGTTTCTATCACGATTCTTTTCGAGAAATCCATATTCAACATACTGAAATTCCGTTACTTATCTAATGATTGACTCTCAATAGTATACGTATAAAAAACATCAATTGATTCACTTGTTGATAGTCGAAATCAGGGATTGGATACGAGCTAGCAGTCGGAACCGAGTTAAATTTCTGCTTGTGTAATGATAATTGTTATATTATAACATCGCAAAATTAAATGTTATAACATAACAAAAGGAAAGAAGTAGTGAATAAGAAATTGGTTTCTCTCGCGATCGGTAGCATTTTTGCGTCCCCTGTTTTTGCCGATACATTATCGAACCCACAGATTGGTGTTGTTGTTGATGGCTACTACCAAGATGGTCAACGTCATAATTCTGAGCGCGAAGAAGGTTTTGGTCTAGGTCATACGGAATTGAACTTATCATCAAATATTGACGACAAGTTTCACGGTGCGTTGACCGCTGTTCTTGAAAGTCATGGCGATGAGACAGAATTAGAGCTTGAAGAAGCATTCATCGAAACTTTGGCATTGCCATACGGTGTAAACGTGCGCGCGGGCCGATTCCTATCTGACTTCGGTTACCTCAACAATCAACACATGCACACTGACAGTTTCGTTGAACGCCCAATTGCTTATCGTACTTTCCTTGGTTCGCATTACTATGATGACGGTGTACGCGCAAACATCGTTCTGCCAACCGATCTTTACGTGAAGTTTGGTGTAGAAGCATTAAGCGGCAACAAGATGTCTTCTGTTGAAGATGGCTCTAAAGTTGGTGTTTACACGACAACGATGAAGCTTGGTAATGATTTCTCTGAATCTTCCAGTTGGCAGTTTGGTTTAAGTTATCTGCGTAACGAAAACGGCAAAGTTAAAGAATTTGAAGATCACGACCATGGTCACGAAGAAGAACATGACCACAGCCACGCTGCGGCTGTAACGGGTGCGAACCTATACGGCGCAGATTTTGTGTGGAAGTGGGCACCAGATGGTAACTACAAGTACAGCAACTTCACGCTATCTGCGGAATACATGTTGTTAGACGGTGTAGTAGACAGCAAATACAAGAACGATGCAGAGTCACCAGACAACCTAAGCGCATACTATGTTTCGGGCGTTTACCGATTCAACCCAAGCTGGTCTACAGGCCTACGTTACGGCGAAGCAGAAAGCTATGATGGCCACGCACACGGCGATCATATGCACTTCACTGCACTGAATGATAAAGAGATGGATGCGATGATCGCATGGGATTCTTCTCATTTCGGTACGATCCGTGCGCAATACACTCGCATTGATAACCAAGACAGCGAAACAGACAACGTGTTTACTCTGCAATACGTGATGACATTTGGAGCGCACGGTGCACATGCGTTCTAAACTTGCGATAAGTAAATGCAGTTTAGTGATGATGGCGGCGGGATCTGCCATCATCTCTTCGCCTGCTTTGGCTCTCAACATTTTCGTTTGTGAGCCTGAATGGAAAGCTTTTCTTGAAAGTCATGCCCCAAACGCCACCATTTACTCAGCAACCACGGCTAAGCAAGATCCGCATTATGTTCAAGCTCGTCCGTCTTTAATTGCCAAGATGCGCCAAGCTGATATGGCGATGTGCTCTGGCGCTGAGTTGGAGGTAGGTTGGTTGCCGATGCTTCAAACTAGAAGTGGCAATAGTGCTGTTCAAAATGGTGCTCAAAGCATGATTTATGCGACCGATTTCGTGCGTATGTTGGACTCTCATGATCATGTTGACCGCAGCATGGGGGACATTCATGCGCACGGAAATCCACATGTTCAGTTTGCGGCAAATGACATGATTCCATTATCTCGTAAAGTAACTGAGCGCTTAAAAGCGATTGATCCCGACAACGCGCAAAGTTACCAAGTGAATGGTATGAAGTTTCGCGCGCAGTGGCAAAAAAAGCTCAATGAATGGAATGAGAAAGGCGCGGCTTTAAAGGGTAAGCAAGTTGTCGGTTATCACGCGACGTATCGTTATTTGTACGATTGGCTCGGAATGAAGCAGATTGCCGATCTCGAACCTAAACCGGGCATTTCACCGACCACATCTCACCTGCAATCACTTACCAAGTTAGATGCCGACAGTTTTGATGCGATTGTTTACTCCTCTCATCAGGATCAGCGTCCAGCGAACTGGTTGCAGGAGCATACTGACAAACCTGTGATTCAACTACCATTGACCGTTTCTGAGGGTGAAAGCTTGGATGAGATGTACGATCAGGTCATTGATGATTTACTGGATGTGTTAGTGCCACCCGTTCCAGTGAAGATCTAAGTCATGGCAGATTATGCATGGCTTTTACCTGCGGTTTTGTGTGGCTTAATTGCGTTAGTTGGCAACATCGTTCTGGGGCAACAAGTTCTTAATCGTCAGATCATCTTTATAGATTTGGCGGTGGCGCAAGTTGCGGCATTGGGGGCAGCACTAAGCCACTACTGGTTGAGCCAATACGCGCTGTTCTCAGGCTCATTCTTTGGTGAAATGATTGGCCCTTGGGTTATGTCTTTGGTGCTTTGCGGTTTGATTGCCTTAATGGAGAAACGATACCAGCAACATTTAGAGCCCATGATTGGCAGCTTGTTTGTGGTGTCTGCATCGCTGGCGATCCTGCTGGTGAGCAAAGACCCACACGGCGGAGACTTTATTCAAGGCATTCTTAATGGGCAACTGTTATGGGCGACTTGGGCAGACGTTTGGCCTTTGGCACTCATTACCGCTGCGATGTTGCTATTGGTTTGGTTAAAACCTGCGTTTATGTGTGGTAGTGGTTTTTATCTGATCTTTGCTATCCTGATGCCCATTACGGTCAAGTTAACCGGCATTTATTTAGAATTTGCTTTGTTGGTTATTCCGGCTTTATGTGCGGCAGCATTGAAGGGAACTCGATTCTTTGTCGCCAGTATCAGCATCGGTATTGTTGGGATTTTATCGGGTATTGCCGCATCGGCTCGCTACGACTTACCAAGTGGTGCGAGTATTGTGATCACCCTGTTTATTACTGGAATGTTGTTTAATCTTTTGCTTCAACCTTTTCTGGTGAAAATAACAAAACCAGCTTTTGTAAGAGATTAAGAGACAAGTAATATTGGTCTGATGAAGTAGTATTTGAGTCATCAGATCAATACTTTTCTATCCAAGTCCTCCAATCGTGTAACTTTGCTCCTTCCAACACACTTTCTTAAGTTGATCTTGCCATAGTCATCAAGTTGCCTTGATTAGTTCACATCCGACTCCCAGACTGTTTCTATAGTTTTTATAAGATATAAAAGACCCTGCGTATGAGAAGCGCAGCTGTAGCGCGACTAGGCACAAAAACAAAAAACGCTAGGGATACAAGCGAATTTGTACTCTCAACATTTAAGGAAGACCAAGATGAAAGACGAAAAAGTCGCCGTCGTTACAGGGGCTGCTCGCGGTATAGGGCAGGCCATTTGCGAACAATTACTCGAAGATGGATTTCACGTCGTGGGGCTAGATATCTCGCCTGTGGAGTGGAGTCAGTCGCCAAACCTTTCAAGTTATCAAGTGAATCTCTGTGAGGCCGCAGCGGTAAGTGAAGTGGTCGACAGCATCGTCGCGAAACATCAACGCATTGATGTTCTGGTCAACAACGCCGGGATAACGAGAGATGCACTGCTGCCAGACATGTTAGAGCAAGACTGGGACAGCGTTATCGACGTGAACCTAAAGGCGGTGTTTTTACTCACCCAGCGAGTTGCACCTGTCATGCTAGAGCAAGGCGCAGGCAGTATTGTCAGTATTTCGTCTATCGTGGGAACGGATGGCAATATTGGTCAAAGTAATTATGGCGCGAGTAAAGGTGGCGTGATAGCGATGAGCAAAGGCTGGGCGAAAGAGTTCGCAAGAAAAGGCGCTCAAATCCGAGTCAACTGTGTTGCTCCAGGTTTTATCGCTACCGACATGACAAAGAGCTTGCCTGAAAAAGTCATTCAAATGATGGAAAGTAAAACGCCTCTGGGACGCATGGGCTCGGCGCAAGACATTGCCAATGGCGTTGCGTTTCTAGCGTCTGATAAAAGTGCGTTTATAACCGGACAAGTGCTCAAGATTGATGGTGGGTTGGTGTTATAGCTCGCTAATCAAAATCTCAAATAACAAACGCCCTTTACTTATGTGAAGGGCGTTTTTGTTGGGTAACGTTAATTGCGCTGCTGGCGCGTTTTTGCCCCATTCCAATTTAGCTCGTTTTATCGCAACTTTCTTTATAAAATTACTGTATATACAGACAGCGTTTGTTACAAATCTCGACGTAATTGTTTTTAACTTTCTAGAACAACTTAACCCAAAAAAATAAGGAATAAAAATGCTCGAAGAAGTTTTTAAAACCGTTAAAAATGACCTATCTGAAATAGGATGATGTGATTGGTATTAGTATTAGCTTTGCTGAAAAGTAGAGATGGTGAAAGCTAAGTGCTCAGTTTCAGGTGAAGAGGCAGATGCAGAGTTTTTGCGCCTTATGGAGCTATTCCGTAAGATCGGGAATCGTAATATTTATGGCAACAACTGTACTATATTTAGACCGCCTTCAGGCTTTAGATTTACCGATGAAGTAGCTTATACTTACTATCACATGTATGAGGGTGCTCTTAAGGTATTCGAAGCTTTGAGCCTTCTAGAAGCGTTTTTTAACGCTAGTCTAGAGTACGCAGTTGGCGGTGGTCCAACGAGCATGATTCGATGGATTCTCGAAGTTGGCCGCGCTATTGCCATGCAAGAAATTGAGAACCAAATGATGTTCTGAATCCTACGCTAACTTACCTAGCAAATCAGTCATATCAAAGCCCTCTGACAACAGCATATATCTTTGGTTAACAAACTAGGAAAAAGTGGGTGTGTTAACACTAACTTTTTTAACAGGTTTCATTCAAAAGTACCTTGTAGTATTTCGGTAAGAACAACTCACCTTTTTGCCATTCTAATTGAACGTGTTGGCATCGGCCTTGGTAAAGATAGTTACCGTCGGCGTAGATTGACTTGCCTTTATCTATCACCTGATTAAGGAGCACAGCTTCTTCTATTTTATCGTCCACTCTGATTTTTGTTTGCAAGTCCCTATCATCATCTATTGCTATCGTCAGAATCCTATTTTTGGCGCTGAACTCTACAGATCTAAGATTATTAATTTTGTCTTCATCGCCACTGGTGTAAAAGTAGAACGCTACTGCAATTAAACCCAGAATAACAAATATTTTCATTTCATCCCCATAATTAATGCGTTGTATAATCAGCTATTTTAACACGTTGTTTTAGAGAGAAAAATTGATTGAAACGGCAGTCTTGTTGGAGTATTCAATAAAGAAAGATGTTTCAAAGGCCTTAGTAGAGTAAGAGAAGTTTCTTCACGTTAGGGCGTTTGACTCTAACGATCGTAAAGAGGTTGAAGACGGGGCTGCTGAAGATTACATGAAGGCAAACCAAATGGAGCCAGTCGAAGTTGCGGTATACGATGTGATTTTTCCTGTACCTACAGACAGCACAATGCCACCAACAATGCTACTAATTAGTTCAAGTTATAAGGTACTAAATAACAAGTGGTTGCATTAAATTAGCACATAACAAAGCATTTAGAGTGATTTGCAACGCGTGGCATTTTCACTATACATTGGTTTTAGTGGTTGAGGTGTTATGCGGCAGCATCAGTATTGCGTTGATCACCTCAACAGGGCGTTAAAAGCCTTTTATGTCGTTTGAACCAAGGTATCGAGATCCGCTTCGCTCTTAGTCACTTTCAAGCTTAGCCGCTGATCTTCTAGAGGTGCGTCGTCACCAAGTAGATTGGGGAAGTGAGTGATTATCATTCCCTCAAGCGAACATCAAATTCCCATTCACAACCTGATATCTTCAAACTAATTCCGCTAGAACGAATAATTTAACTGTGCGCTGGTTAATGATTTTTATGTAAGTAACACAATTGAACGTGATAGAAGTAACAAATTCGCTTCCTTGCGGTAACGTTCCCGAAAATTTTATATATTATCGCCCCATTGACAAAAGTGGTAGAGACGCTCTGTATCTGAGCGCTCTGAAATTCAGGCTTTAGATGGACATTTAAAGTCACCATAAGTTTGCAATTTTTCTTGGGAACGTTTGCAAATAACCTAAGTATAAATTTACGTGAGACTATGGAAATGAAACTACACACTTTGACGATGGCAGTAGCGCTTGGGCTGGTTACTGCACCTGCATTCGCAACAACAGATGTTGACGCTCTTGAAAAGCGAATTAATGAATTAGAACAGAGACTTGAACAGACAGAAAAAGTATCCACAGAAGCAAATGAGAAAGCCTCAAGCTTTGAGTTTCATGGCTACGCTCGTTCCGGGCTGCTCATTAATGATGATCTGAATGGTGCAGTGGGTACTGGTCCTTACATGACGGCAGCTGGTGCTATTGGCGCGCCAATTGGACGATTAGGGGTTGAGGATGATCATTATGTGGAAGCAAACCTTATTCACAAACGCTTTGCAGATGATGGTTCCAGCGCATTGTTCCGAATCATGTTGGCAGATAGTACGGAAACCAATAACGAATGGACAGCGAGTGAGAGTCAATTAAACGTTCGTCAGGTATATGCTGAGCTAAACAAGTTGAGCATGTTCTCTGAATCAAGTGCGTTTGCTGACGCAACGTTTTGGGCAGGTAAACGATTTGACCGTGATAACTTTGACATTCACTTCTTTGACTCGGATATCGTTTTCCTATCTGGTACTGGTGCTGGCGTGTATGACGTCCAAATGAACGATTCATGGAAAGCAAACTTCTCGATCTATGGTCGTGATTTTGGTGAGATTGATAGCTCGTCAACTGATGTTGAAAACTATATCGCGACAATGAACAACCGCTTTGGTAATTGGCAATTGATGCTGAGCGGCATGACGTCAGCTGATAACAATGATCGTGTAGAAGGAGCTGCGGACAAAGGTTTACATGCGATGTTTGCTTACCATGGCGATAACTTCTTTGGCATGAGTGAAGGCTTCTCTAAAACTGGTATTTTGGTGGGTGATGGACTGGGTGCAGAACTTAAAGGCATTGGTTCAAACGGTGATTTGCTAGAAGACGCAAAAGCCGTACGTTTGTTCAGTTATGGTGTAACACGCATCGGCGACAACTGGCGTGTAGCACCTGCGTTGCTAGCAGAACACAGCCAAGATCGCTTTGCTAAAAATGATGAATTTATGTGGGCATCGTTCAACATCCGCTTAGCACAAGAGTTTACGCAAAACTTTGAGATGGTTTATGAAGGCTCATACCAATACATGGACCTAGACAATGCGATTGATAAAGCAAGTGGCAGTTTTTACAAAGCGACAATTGCACCAACGCTTAAGATGTCTACCGCAGCAGGTTTCTTTGACCGTCCGGAGCTACGTTTTGCAGTTAGCTACGTTGATTGGAGCGAAGACTTGAATGGCTACTCGATTAGCCAGGATGCGGGCGCTGCAACGATGGGTGATGGTGGTGAAGTTCTGTTTGCACTGCAAATGGAAACTTGGTTCTAAAGGGCTCTAACCGACAAAGAGTAATAAGAAAAGCGCCAACTGATTTCAGTTGGCGCTTTTTCATTAACAGGACTGACGCTCAATTGTTTTGAAGGTTAGTACCATCTTACTCATTTCAAAACTTCTGTTGGCGATTCTATCTAGTAACAGTTTCGCACCATTTTCCCCGGCTTTATCAAATGCATAGTTAAATGTTGATAAGGTTGGGGTGCACACTGATGCGAGCTCATCATCACCAACTCCTAGCACTAAAACGTCTTTACCCGGTGTTAACCCGAGCTCTTGAATCGCTCTCATCGCACCGATAGCAATACGGTCTGTCGCACAGAACAAGCCATCTAGCTTAGGGTTCTTTGTTAAGTGTTGTTTTGCCAATGAATAGCCAGAATCGATTGTAAAGTCACCACGAGCATGGAAGGCGAGCTCAAAACCATGATGTTGTAGCGCTTGAACAAATCCTTCAGAGCGTTGCTTATCTACCGCGATATCGTCACCTTGCACACCAATAAAACCCATGGTTTGGCAACCTTTTGCAACCAGTCTATTTCCCGCTTCAAACCCTACTCGTGCGTCATCATGAATGATGCTTGGAATATTAAACATGGAACCATCTTGACCGACGAGCACAACTGGGACGGCTGAGTTTTGAATTGCTTTTACCAGCTTGGAATCGAGGTGGGTGGCGTAAAGAATGATCCCTTCAACCCGTTTTTGGTTAAAGATCCGAATGTATTCCAGTTCTTTTTCGTGGGCTTGGTGAGTGCTAGCAAGTAAGACATGTTTCCCGGCTTTTTCAAGGACATCGGTTAATCCATCGACACCTTGGGATGTGGCATGAGAGGAAACCCGAGGAACAATGACACCAACCAGATTGGTCTTTTGAGATTTTAGATCTTTAGCGACTTGGTTCGGCACATAGCCACACTCCGCTACTGCTTGGCGGACCTTCTGTTTTGTCGCTTCTTTTACGCCATACTCATCGTTTATAACCCGTGACACTGTTGATTTTGATACGCCAGCCAGACGGGCGACATCATGCAGACTCGCCATTGTTCCTATCCATTCTGTTTTTCGTTTTTGGGATTGTTTGCAAAGAGAAGATGAAAATCTCTTTGATAAGTAGCGATTCTAACCTCCTATACTGCACTTAGGGAGAGAATTTGACGATCATTCTCACATTCTCTCTGCTTTATCTTTGATCATTTGGTTTTATTGAGCAAAAATCTGTTTTGCAAACGTTCCCGAAAATTTCGCAAGCTCAGATAATAATCCAATGGGGTATGAAATGAATTATCCGGCAGTAGCAAAAGAGTTGTTAACTCTATTAGGTGGTAAAAGCAACATCACCGCACTTGCGCATTGTGCGACACGCTTACGCCTTGCCGTTGCAGATGAGCAAAAAATAGATGAACAAGCGATTGATAGCCTTGAAGGGGTAAAAGGGCAGTTCAAAGTTGCGGGTCAGTACCAAATCATTTTTGGATCAGGCATCGTAAACCAAGTTTATGCAGAAATGGCGAAGTTGACGGGTATGAGTGAAATGTCCACCAACGACGTTGCGTCTGCTGGTGCAGAGAAACAAAACATCGTTCAGCGCGCGGTGAAAGGGTTGTCTGATATTTTCGTTCCAATCATTCCCGCAATCGTCGCTGGCGGTTTGTTGATGGGTATCTATAACCTATTGACTGCCCAAGGCTTGTTCATTGATGGCAAATCTTTGATTGATGCCAACCCAGGACTGACAGACTTGGCGAACATGATCAACACGTTTGCGAATGCTCCGTTTGTTTACCTGCCTATTCTGCTGGCATTTTCAGCCAGTAAGAAGTTTGGCGGTAACCCATATTTAGGGGCGGCGCTAGGTATGTTGATGGTTCACCCAGAATTACTTAACGGGTGGGGCTTCGGGGGGGCTGCGGTATCTGGCAACATTCCGGTTTGGAATATTCTTGGCTTTGAAATTCAAAAAGTGGGCTACCAAGGTTCGGTGTTACCGGTTTTGGTATCGGCATTCATTCTTGCGAAGGTTGAGTTGGGTCTGCGTAAGGTTATTCCTTCTGTTTTAGATAACCTTTTAACGCCGCTACTTGCAATTTTCATCACGGGTTTATTGACGTTTACTGTCGTTGGTCCATTCACGCGTGATATCGGTTTCCTATTGGGTGATGGTCTGAATTGGCTATACAACACAGCTGGCTTTGTTGGCGGTGCGGTATTTGGTCTTATCTATGCTCCGTTTGTTATTACCGGTATGCATCACAGCTTCATTGCGATTGA
Organism: Vibrio sp. CCB-PB317; assembly: GCF_022808245.1. Classification (NCBI taxonomy): domain Bacteria; kingdom Pseudomonadati; phylum Pseudomonadota; class Gammaproteobacteria; order Vibrionales; family Vibrionaceae; genus Vibrio; species Vibrio sp. CCB-PB317. Next base: position 1,536,360 of record NZ_JALGNU010000002.1, on the reverse strand, counting down.
AACGCAACTTCTTGCCGATATTGCGACGACAGGCGGCACCTTTATCTTTCCTATTGCGGCGATGTCTAACGTTTCTCAAGGTGCTGCAGCGTTGGCGGTGGGCGTGATGAGTAAAGATAAGAAGATGAAAGGTATTGCGATTCCATCAGGTGTCACGGGTTTGCTGGGTATTACAGAACCAGCCATGTTTGGTGTTAACTTAAAACTACGTTACCCATTTATTGCGGCAGTTTGCGCTGCAGCGTTATCAAGTGCGTTCATCACAATGTTTAATGTGAAAGCTCAGGCATTGGGTGCAGCTGGTCTTCCAGGCATCATTTCCATCACGCCAGATAAGATTGGTTACTACATCGCGGGTATGGTGATCGCGTTCTTGACCGCATTTGTTCTCACCATCGTTCTTGGTATGCGTGACCGCGCTAAAGTCGGTAAAAAAGCAGCGGCTTAATCTGAACTCCTTAAGGGTGGAGTCCCCCAAAATCCACTTCTTTTCCTAAATGTTTGGGGTGCTAGCCAAGCACTAATGGCTTGGCTAGCCTTTTTCAATTTTTACTTGGTAGTGAAGGTGTTCAACACGTTGGACTATCAGGGCTTTAATTTTAAGGTAAGCAAGATGAATCAAGTGTGGGTAACTGGTGATGCTGTTGTCGATCTAATACCGGAATTTGAGACTTCTTTACTCAAATGTCCCGGTGGTGCACCAGCGAATGTCGCCGTAGCAATTGCTCGTCTATCTGGTAAGAGTGCGTTTTTTGGACGTGTGGGTGATGACCCATTTGGTCGCTTCATGCAATCAACGCTGGATCAAGAGGGCGTGTGCACGGAGTTTCTCGTTAAAGATCCTGAGCAAAGAACATCAACAGTGGTGGTGGATTTAGACGATCAAGGTGAGCGCAGCTTTACGTTTATGGTAAAACCGAGCGCTGATCAGTTTATGTCTGTTGAAGACATCCCAAACTTTAAGCAAGGTGACTGGTTACATGTTTGCTCGATTTCACTGGCAAATGAGCCAAGTCGAAGCAGCACATTTGAGGCGATTAAAAGAGCAAAAGCCGCTGGTGGTTTCATTAGCTTTGACCCTAACTTGCGTGATGAAGTGTGGCAAGATCAATCAGAAATCCAAGCTGTCGTAATGAAGGCTGTAGCGATGGTTGATGTGGTTAAGTTCTCTGAAGAGGAGCTTTTGTTCTTAACTGACTCAACATCGATGGCACAAGGTTTACAACAAATAGCCGCTTTGAATATTGCTTTGGTCTTGGTGACACAAGGTGCGAAAGGTGTTTGGTGCGTCTTTGAAAGTCAGAGTGAGCTGATCACAGGTCAAGTCGTTAGTCCGATTGATACCACAGGTGCGGGTGATGCTTTTGTCGGAGGGCTACTGGCATGTCTGTCTCAGCATGACGATTGGAAAAATCATCCTGTTGTTAGCTCTGCGATTCAATGGGCAAATGGCTGTGGTGCATTAGCGACGACGCAAAAAGGCGCAATGACCGCGCTTCCGACCCAGACAGAATTGCTGCGATTTATTGGGCAATGATCTTCAGATCCAATTTCAGTTGAGAAAAATTATGAGCTTAGACAACCGTTGGACTGTAGAGCAAAGATATCGCCGACTTGAGCAAATCCCTCAGTGTGATATCGAAGAAATGACACTTTTACGTCAGCAAGATAAAGGCTTTCCTAGTTTTCATATCGCCCCTAGATTTGGGCTGTTAAATGACCCAAATGGGTTGTGCTATTTCAATGGTGAGCACCACATCTTTTACCAGTGGACGCCTGTGGGACCAGTTCATGGAATGAAGTATTGGTATCACCTTTCTACTAAAGACTTCATCCATTTTAAAGATCATGGCGTGGGTCTTCATCCCGACCAAGACTACGATTCACATGGTGTTTATTCGGGTGGCGCTTTGGTGGAAAACAACAAGGCTTTGCTGTTTTTTACTGGCAACAAGCGTGACCAAAACTGGAACCGAATTCCAACACAGTGCTTTGCCACCATGGATTCAGACGGCAACATTGAAAAACATGGTGTGGTCATTGAGAACGAACATTACAGGGAGCACTTTCGTGACCCAAAAGTTTGGAAGAAAGGCGACGACTATTTGATGGTGGTGGGTGCTCAAACCAAAACTGAGCATGGTTCAATGGCGCTCTATCAAAGCAAAGATTTGAAAACGTGGCAGCATAAAGGTCCTATCAAGACCAAGTTTTCTGACCTTGGGTACATGTGGGAGTGTCCTGATTTCTTTGAGATTAATGGTCAATCGGTGATGCTGTTTTCTCCACAGGGCGTGAGCAGTAGTAATTCTTATGATTTCAAAAACATCTATTCTGTTGCGTATATCGTGGGTGATCAGTTGAACCTAGAGTCGATGACTTTAGAAAACCACCAAGATATTTTGCAGCCAGATTATGGGTTTGATTTCTACGCCCCACAAACCTATTTAGATGAGAATGGGCGTCGCATTCTTATTGCATGGATAGGGTTGCCAGAAATCGACACGCCATCGGTCACACACCAGTGGGCAGGAATGTTGTCTCTTCCTAGAGAACTAACGTTGAAAGATGGTTTTCTTGTTCAAACTCCACTCCCTGAGCTGGAGAGTTTAAGAAAAGAAGAGGTGGTCTTTGCACAATCCCATACACTGGAAAGCACAAGTTGTTTGATCCAATTAGACCTTGTGGGTGATGGTTTTGAACTTGAGCTGAGTAACCTCAAAGGTGACAACATCGTCTTTAGTGCGACAGAGCACGAGTTTATGCTGGATCGTCGTCACATGTCGCACTTGTACGCAGAAGAATTTGGTAGCATTCGAAAAGCACCAAGATTGGACGCTAAGCAGACGATTGAGATATATATCGACAATTCTGTCATCGAGATTTTTATTAATGGTGGCAAACACACGATGACCAGTCGTTTCTTTATTGATGACCTTAGTAAGGTAACGTTGAGAAGGTTGGAGCAAGCAAGGCTTTTCCCTTTGAAAGGCATCACTGGTTTGTTTGAATCAGCTAAGTAACGGTTTCGATTACAAAGATATTAAAACGCCCTTCATTGACTCAGTGAAAGGCGTTTTTCTTTTTAACGATCTAACCTAACTATCTTTCACGTACGTAAGTCTTCTGAATCAAAGTATCTAACACTACTTCGCTCTTAGTGACTGTAAAGTTAAGCGGTTGTTCTAAATCACCAAACAGAGATGCGCCGCCGAGTTGGGCTTACTCATTATTGTTAGCATCTCGAACCTAACTCACATTAACACAACGTTTTTCCTTATAGCGTGAAAGAAAATCCCATAACCAAAGGTTCTAATTAAGTGAAAGGTCAGGACTTTTATTTGAAGATTCCGGCCTAATATCTTGGGTATGCCCATTTATCGAATGCGGTGGGTTACTTCATCATGCTTGCTGGCGCACTGAGTTTGCCAGTTTGATAATGCATTCAAACACAATAAGGGATAACAATGGCTAACGAATACATTCCACCAAAAGTTTGGACAAACGATAACGAAAACGGTGGTCAGTGGGCGAGCATTAACCGTCCGGACTCAGGCGCTCGTCATGAGCAAGAATTGCCTGTTGGGGAACACCCATTCCAACTTTATTCCATGGGGACTCCAAACGGCCAGAAAGTAACGATCATGTTTGAAGAGCTTCTGGCGGCAGGCGTAAAAGAAGCAGAATATGATGCATACCTGATCAAGATTGGTGACGGCGACCAGTTTGGTTCTGGCTTTGTAGCTGTTAACCCAAACTCTAAAATTCCGGCATTGGTTGACCGTTCGGGTTCTGAGCCAGTGAACGTGTTTGAATCTGGCAACATCTTGTTTTATCTAGCAGAGAAGTTTGATCATTTCTTACCAAAAGAAGGCGCTAAGCGTGCTGAGGTAATGAACTGGTTATTCTGGCTGCAAGGTTCTGCGCCATACCTAGGCGGTGGTTTTGGTCACTTCTACGCGTACGCACCAGAGAAGTTCGAGTACCCAATCAACCGTTTTACAATGGAAGCAAAACGTCAGTTAGATGTATTAGACAAGCGTCTTGCGAACAATGAATTCCTAGGTGGCGATGAGTACAGTATCGCTGATATCGCAACATGGCCATGGTACGGCAACCTTGTACTGGGTCGTGCTTACGATGCGGCTGAATTCTTAGATGTAGAAAGCTACAAAAACGTTGTGCGTTGGGCGAAAGCGATTGATGAGCGAGAAGCTGTCCAGCGTGGTCGTATTGTGAATCGCTCATGGGGAGAAGAGTGGGAGCAGTTACCTGAACGTCACAGCGCAGAAGATATTGATAAGGTATTGAAGCTTAAACCATAAGCAACCTTGGCTCAGTCACTTCAAGTAAGTTTGTTTTCATCCGAACTCATACTCCAAAACTGATCAAATCCATAGCGCATCTTACTAGATGCGCTACTTTTATTTGAATTGTAACCCCGTTGAAGATTATTCAATCTATAGATGGTTCTTTGCTTCTATTTGTCGTTTTCATATTCAACAAGCCCTCTGCGTTTCTATTAACTATTAGCTGATGATATTCTAAAAGTTTATACTTTAGATAACCTTAAATTTATAACTTAATTTTATATCTAGTATAAATAAACTTAATGATAATTAATCTTTGACATAACCTTTTATTTTGTGTGGAATGTGCAGGTTAATCTATTTAAATTAAAATTTATAGATAAATAAAATTTAAATAATTTACTGAATTCTACATCTAGCTTTGAGCAATGTTTAATTACAACTGCTTATACCATGAAAGAGGATATGTATAATGTCGTCGTTTGATTCGTACTGGGTTGGGGTACGTGAAAGAATTGCTATACAAACTGAAGGTAACCGAAATTTAAAGTCTTTAGTGATAAAAAAGCAGAGAGTGAACTTAAATAACAGTGGTTTATCTTTTCGTGCTAAAGCCGGATGCCTTATCCCTCATTGTTACACTCAGTTTACTGATGACGATACAAACTCAAAGGCATCGAAAAAAGCCTCCCTTAGTTTTAAGAAAGGGAAATTATACTTTTCTCCTGTCTAGTAATAGATAATATTTAGGTTATATATAAATTAAATTTTTATTTTTATCTGAATTTCTGACAATAAATTATTATGTTGTTATGACCGAGATGAAGCATTGGTTAGTAAATTATTAGTTCGGGTTATTAATTGAATTGTAGATTTTCTTAGTTGCCCCTAGTTAGATAGTGATAAAATTTTTAGCTATCTTTTCCCGTACAAGCTTAGTTTTAGATCTGGCTTGTACGGTTTTTTCTCTGAACACTAATTACATAGCACAACGGCATGATTTCTCGTCTCTTGTCTCATCTTTCTAGACGAAAGCTCTACCTACCTCTCATTATTCTCGACAAACATTGAGTAAAAGTAACTAATCGTAACAAGGTGGCTGTAACTGAGCGCCGTTTCAATATACTCGCTCTTTACCTAGGTAACCCTGCGCTTTGAATTCATTCGGGTACCGTTTGTAAGCCTTAAATGCTACTAAGATAAGATGTCATGATGAGAAAAAGTACTATATTAAACACAGTGTTAATTACAGGGTTCGCTGCTGTATCTTCGTTGGCTTATGCAGCACCAACGGTTGTGCCAAATGCACCGGAACTCAGTTCTCGTGGCTATGTTTTGATGGACTTTCACACTGGGAAAGTGCTGGTTGAACGTGATGCACATAAACGGCTAAATCCTGCGAGCTTAACGAAGTTAATGACGGCTTATGTGGCTGGTCAAGAAATTAACGCAGGTAATATTACTTTGGATGATGAGGTCGTCATTAGCCGAAATGCTTGGGCAAAAAACTTCCCAGATTCCTCAAAGATGTTTATTGAAGTCAATACTTCCGTTTCTTTATCTGACTTATACCGTGGCCTGGTTGTTCAATCAGGTAATGATGCTAGTGTGGCCATTGCTGAACATGTCGCAGGTAGTGAATCAGGGTTTGTAAGCTTGATGAATAGTTGGGCTGCTAAGCTTGAATTAACTAACACGGCTTTCACCAACCCTCATGGTCTAGACAGTGACGGTTTATATTCAACACCTTATGACATTGCCAAGTTGGGTCAAGCTATTATTCGTGACTTACCTGACATCTACCCACTGTATAGCGAAACCTCGTTTACCTACAACGGTATTACGCAATATAACCGCAATGGCTTGCTTCGTGATCGCAGTATGAATGTTGATGGCATGAAAACTGGTTATACGAGCGGTGCTGGTTATAGTCTAGCGACTTCAGCGACTCAAGGTGATATGCGTTTGATTGCTGTTGTAATGGGAGCGAAAAGTGAGAATATCCGTGAATCCGAAAGCAAGCAATTGTTAAGTTATGGCTTCCGCTTTTACGATACGGTAATGCCAACCGAGGCAGGAACGGAAGTTGCGAACGCTCGAGTTTGGATGGGCGAACAAGATGAGCTTAAAGTAGGCGTGGCCAATGACGTTTATCTCACTTTACCAAAAGGGGATGTGAAAAAGCTACAAGCTGAAGTTGAATATAATGGCGATTTGGTAGCGCCAATTTCTCAACAACAAGTGGTTGGTAAAGTGCTTTACAAAGTCGAAGGTAAAGTTGTGAATGAAGCCGAACTTGTTGCGTTGGAATCGGTGGAAGAAGGCAGCTTATTCAAGCGAGTTTTAGACTGGTTTAAGCAATTGGTCGCGAGTTGGCTCTAAAAAACAGCTAACTTCTGCCATTATCACTCTATCTTGTTATTGTTCTATTAAATCAATTTACTAAGGCGGCCAACGTGGTCGCCTTACTTTTTTGGAATACTCGTTGTGCTAAAACATCGAACCTTCTTGTAAGGGGCTATTTTCGCCTAATTAGAAGCGTTTTTGTGTTTTTGAGTGCGAGAAAAAAGAAACTAGAACAAAAATGGAGTGACACGTGCACAAGATTTTATCTTTGACATTGATTTTATCGCTCATGGGCTGCGCTATGCCTTACCAGCAGCAGGTCGATAGTGGCCAATGTGTTGGAGTAATGACCTCTCAGGATGCGTATGGTTATTTAAACCCAAACCATTACACGATGCAGGTACTCGCGCTAAAGCAAGAAAAAGATGTGAAAGATTACATTCGTTATATCGATCCTAAGCATCCGGTTTGGGTTAACTGGAAAAACAGCCGAGGCACGCGTTGGTATACGGTAACTGTTGGCGATTTTAAAACGAAACAGGATGCCTACAATGCGCTTTCTTCACTGCCGAGCCGCGTAAAGCAATCATCCCCATTTGTGCTGACTTTTGCGGAAATGCAGCGTAAGCAACAAACGAGTGTTGTGAGAATGCGTTAGCCAACAAAAAACGGAAGCGATGGCTTCCGTTTTTGTATCTAAGGGTAAGCTTAAAGCGCCGCTAAAATCGTTTCTGCTTTGCTTGCTTCAAACTCTTTTGGTTCTTCAACGTTAAGTTTGGTCACAATGCCGTTTTCAATGATCATGGCGTAGCGTTGTGAGCGAATACCACCAAAGCCGCCGGTATCCATTTCAAGACCCAATGCTTTAGTAAAGCTTGCGTCGCCATCACCCAACATCAGGATTTCTGAAGCGTTTTGAGCTTCGCCCCAAGCTTGCATCACAAATGCATCGTTTACAGAAACACAAGCTATTAAATCAACACCTTTTGCCTTCAACTCGTCGACTAATACCACATAGCCTGGTAGGTGAGCTTCCGAGCACGTTGGGGTGAATGCGCCAGGTACAGCGAAGAGTACGACTTTCTTGTTTGCAAACAGCTCAGTAACGTCGTGGTTAACCATACCATCGGCAGTCAATTCGCTTAGAGTCGCAACTGGTAGAGCTTGGCCTTGTTGAATCATGATTTTATTCCTTTTTGTGTGCTAGTTTAGCTTTCTCAGTCTAGCGCTTATAAATGCGGTTAACCACAGAGCTTTTGTAAGGTTTTAGCACCTAAGTGTTTGACCTAAGATGTAGCACTGATGGCTTTATTACAACGCTTCATGCTGACTTACGTATTGACTAACGAGATGGCGATACTTCGCTTTCAACTCATTATCGATGAAGCTAGCATCAATCGCATTCATTGTGAATTGAGCTAGTTCATTCTTACTCATTGGGTGTGCGTTGTTGACGGCTAAAAAGTTATCTGTCATGTAACCACCAAAGTATACCGGATCGTCCGAATTAATTGTCACAGCGACCCCTTTGCGCAGTAGCTCGACAATATTGTGATCGTTCATATCGTCAAATACACACAATTTAAGGTTCGATAATGGACATACCGTCAGTGGCATTTTTCTTTCAATTAACGACTCGACTAATGCTTCATCCTCAACACAGCGAACACCATGATCCACGCGGCTGACGTGAAGCATTTCAATTGCATCGGTAATGTTTTGTGCCGGACCTTCTTCACCTGCGTGAGCAACAGTCAGTAAGCCTGCTTCTACTGCTTGTTTAAATACTCGTTTGAACTTAGCTGGTGGATGCCCTTGTTCTGAAGAATCTAGACCGACACCAATGATCTTATCACGGTGTTTCAGAACGGCTTGCAGAGTCTCCATGGCGCTTTCTTCTGAAAGGTGACGGAGAAAACACGCAATGATTTGTGAAGTAATGCCGAGCTTCTCGTGCCCATCTTGTAGTGCGCGAGCGATCCCGTGGATAACGGTGTCAAAGTCAATACCGCGCTCTGTATGCGTTTGTGGGTCAAAAAAGATTTCGGTATGAATAACGTTATCCGCTTTACAGTGCAGTAAGTATTCCCAAGTGAGATCGTAAAAGTCTTGCTCTGTACGCAAAACATCCGCCCCTTGGTAATAAAGGTCAAGGAATGACTGTAAGTCTTCGAACTGATACGCGCTGCGTAGTTCACTCGGAGAAGAGTAAGGAATGTCGATGCCGTTTCGTTGTGCTAACTTGAAGAGAAGTTCTGGCTCAAGTGAACCTTCGATATGTAAGTGCAGCTCTACTTTTGGAAGACCTTGAATAAATGCGTTCATATTCCACCTTATGTGTATTGTGGATGCAGTTACTCTAAGAATAGGTATAGATAAGAATAAATCGAACGCTATCACAAAGAGTAAGACCCACGATGATCTCAACTCTTCGTAATCAGCACTTTGCGGGAACTGGTAGAGACCCCCAAACCATATCATTGGGGTTATACGAAGCAAACGAGGCGATTATACGCAAAATTCTCAATTTGGCTATACGCAAATAACCTAGTTGTCAGTAGTCGAAGGGTTTTTCTAAGAAAAGTAACTGGCAACCGCATAAGTCACTTGGGTATAGAGGAGCAAATTGGTTTTTGGGCGTGCACGAGGCTTATCGTGTTGTTAGAAGTGAGGAAAAAGAGTGAGGCTTCGTTTGAGCAAAGGTAGGTGGCGGTACCTTGCACAACGATGGAGCAGAGAGAGAATTGAGAGAGTCAAGGATAGCTTATAGATCAAATAACTTGTCAAATTCTCTTTGTTCCATAATGTCTTCTATACGGCGTCGCGTTTTTTGTTTTACCGCCGCCGCGTTTTGCTCAGACTCTTTCTTGTCTTTTTCTGCTTGCTTCTTACTTTTTCTAGCCATTGGATACCTTCCAAATTAGTTGCATCATTCATTAATGCATGAAAACTGAATTAGTTAACAGTAAAACTTCCTAACTTTGAACCTGAATCACAGAGAATAGTTCCAGATTGCGTTTTCTCACAATATTCAAAATCGATCATGTAGCTATGAGAATGAAGCTTAGGTAATACGTGCCTTCGTAAAATATCACCATTTAATTGATGTATTTTAGCGTTCCAAGAGGTGTGAGGTTGTTCTAGATTAAATTCAATTTCTAACATTTATTCTCCTGTTTCTTAGTGATTTTGTCTTTGTTAAGTAATTGATACCAATGCCTTTGACGGCCTGTTCTTTTTGAGGACATGATTTTTCCTATAAATAATAAATTAAGCAGTACTATCCTATTTATTTTAGGTAGCACAAAGCAATGCCTGATATTAAGCTGAGTGATTAAAGTGAGAATATTTTTGAAGGAGAGAGATTTGGTGCAGCATGGGCATGCTACACCAAGAAAAGCAGTCTTATAGAGGAGTTACTTCAGTCGCTTGAGGACCTTTTTTACCTTGCTCTACGTTGAAGCTTACTTTCTGACCTTCAGTCAGTGTTTTGAAACCGTCAGAAACGATAGCGTTGAAGTGTACGAATACATCTTGACCACCGTTGTCTTGAGATAGGAAGCCAAAGCCTTTAGTTTCGTTAAACCATTTTACTGAGCCGTTTACTTTAGACATAAAAATACCTTTGAATTAAACATTAAAATTTGAATTTGTTTTGTGGATCTTTTCTAAGCTATTGAATGTTCAATCAAGAGGAAGTTGTACGCAGGTGTCTGAATTGGGGGATTCAAGATTTTACTGAGAGGAAACTTAAACTAAATGTTGCATTAACAGCTCTCTTCTAAGAGCCAAGGCCTACTATACACCTTGTTTAGGAAATAGCTACACTTATTTTTAAATATATGTCGACAGCTTGGATAAGTGGGCTGTTCGAAAAATTTGAATAAGTAGCTCAAATAGCAAGGCTCATGATTATTTTTCTTCAATCTAAAATAGAACCATATCGATAGCCATGGCTGAACATGCGGTTTGCAAGCGGCCACAAAGGTAAACGAGGAGAAATAGTATGAGCACATTCAGAGAAATTCGTCAGCTTATTCAATCACAACCCACTGCTGATGGTGACGGAGTGAAAATTCGTCGAGTAGCAGGGTTTAATAATGCGAGCTTTTCTCCATTTTTGATGATGGATGAACTTAAGTCTGACGACCGTGCTGATTATGTGGGTGGCTTTCCTCCTCATCCGCATCGCGGCATCGAGACGCTTACTTATATGTTGAAAGGTCATTTCCAGCATCGTGACCACATGGATAATGTTGGTGAGCTTCGTTCTGGTGGCGCTCAATGGATGGCGGCAGGAAGAGGCGTCATTCATAGTGAGATGCCTATTATGCAGGAAGGTGAATTGCATGGTTTCCAAATTTGGATAAACCAGCCTGCGAAAAATAAGATGGCACCGGCTCAATATCATGACTTTCAACCTGAAACGATAACGGAATTCGAAACTCAAAGCTCGGGCGTTGTGCGCTTGATTGCTGGTCATCTGACTATAAACAACGAACGTATTCAGGGGCCTCTAACAGAAACAGGTGTTGCTGCCACGGTGGCCGATTGGAGAGCGATGGTTGGCCACGCTTTGAATTTGACCACGGAGCAAGACCACAACATGATGATCTACGTTTATAAAGGTCGTGTTCAGTTAAAAGATCGTGAGATCAATCAAGGCGAAATGGCGATTCTATCGAAAGGTGAATGGGTTGAATTACAAGCCGAAAAGGAGAGTGGTGCTCTGATTTTTATTGGCGAACCAATCAATGAACCAGTGGTTCACTATGGCCCTTTTGTAATGAATAGCATGGAAGAAATAGAACAAGCAATCCAAGACTACAATTCAGGATTGTTTGAAACCTACTAGCGTCAACATCCTAACTCCCTTTTCTGTGAGTAGCGCAGTTATCAACAGTTTTGAGCCTGACTATTGGGCTCGACCAGAAGCAAATACGATAATCCACTGCCATCGAATTTGCGTTAGCCACGTCTAATCCACGTGGCTTTTTTCTACTTCTGATTCCATCGCATGATGGCTTCTTTTCCTGCTTCAATACCTAACTCATAAGCTTGGCGCAATGGTGCTGGCGAGCGACTCAATCGTTTTAATTTAAATGATTCAGGAGGACAAACTTGGATGATTTCGACTCCCGATGGTGGATTGTCGATCAGTGCTAACGTTTGATTGTAGCGAACTTCACGCGTCAACATCGGCTCAATTAATCCTGGCGTTTCTTTCAACATCCGTTTGGTTAGTGCGCTGAACTTTCCTTTCGGCTTTTGATAGCTAGAGGGTTGGCTGCGTAAAACCATAATCTTTTTGGCTCCTCGCTTTATTGCTTCTGCGACAGGAAGGGCATCAGAAACCCCACCATCAACGTATCGGGTGCCGTTCAGTAAGACACCATTTCGGTAAAGTACGGGAAGCGCGCTGCTGGCTTTCATTGTTTCTGCGAGCTCGTCGACACTAGGAGTATGGTACTCGGCTTGGCCATTGTCTTGACGTGTTACGCCTAAAAAGAAAGGTCTCGAATCCGCTTTTAGTGCGGACTTGTCGATGCCAAGCTCTTCGAGAGTGACGTCCCACATCCAATCTAAGTTCATCATATCACCACCACGTAGAATCTGAGATGGTGAGATGAATTCTTTCCTTAAACTGTAATCGAGATAGATTTTTAAGTTGCGCCCGGGCATTTTAGCTAAATACGCCGCCAAGTTACTTGCGCCCGCCGATACGCCCCAAAAGCTATCAAATGGAGAGAAATCGTTAGCGAGAAAATGATCGAGTATGCCGCAAGAAAATACACCTCGCATTGCACCACCTTCGACAATCAACGCACGCTCTCCTACTTGTTCCATCACTGTGTTCCATTCTTTACCTATTGGATGAATAGAATGCAGCTTAACGCATAACGGTTTTATACCCAAGTGGCCCTAAGTGCTAGGGCATCTCCTTAAGTAAAAGAAAAGGGCATCGATGGATGCCCTTTTCATATTAAGCCTAGGGAGTTACAGGTTATTGAGCAGCTCATTTAGTGAAAGCGCACTGAATAAATATGTCACTCCCACACAGAAAGCGGCGCCTGTAATTCCGATACTGATCGTTGTTGTAATTAAAAGAAGTGTCATCTTAGACATACAAGATCAAACTCCTTTTTTATATTTAAGTGGGGCGTTGTGCGTCTGGTTATCGTTTGGAATCATGATGCAAGCGCCCCAAGTTTATTGTTCTAATAAAAGTGATGATCACTTGTCAAAAAAGCAGATAAATAGGACCCAAACTGTCGTTAATGCGAGCAGCGGAGTGAATACTTTCTGTATAGAGGCGCCATCGGTTAGGTTGTAGATTTTGATGGATTCGTTATAGAACGCCCGCTTGAACGCCTTAAAAGAAATATCATTTTTCACATGAGATTGTTCATAGTGTAGGTGTGCTGCGTCTGATAGTTGGTATTCTAAGTCTTGGAGTTCGTACTCTTTGTTAAGAAATGCCTCCCAAGCCGAAAGACGGGCTATCGTTTTTGGAGATTGATTACCCTTTAACTTCTCTAGACGTTTGGCATAAGCAGCTTGATATTTATCCACGGTGTATTCCTGTCTGAATAGACGTTGAGTTAGAACATTTGTAAAAAGAAAAACGAGCAAAAAAGGGGCTTTACGTTCTATGTCTGTGATAAATGCTAAGGAGCTCAATGATCTATTTCTCTGATGTCGCGAATAATATTGATTGAACTTAAATGCGACAAACAAAATAATTTACTCAAGATAACAACGAATATTTGTTGCTTTTTAAAGAAAAGCGATAGTGATGCGAAGTGGTGGCTTTGATCGGGAAGAAACCCGCTTTCGTAACGGCTTACGTTTATTGAGAAAAAGTAAACGCTGGAACTATCGCTGGATTGGTGTGAGTTATTTATCGTCAAAAATCATTAATATCAACTACGCTTATAGTTCGACTTTTCGTAAATGAACTCAATTTAGAGGAGCGGGAATAATACTGATTTTTGAGCGTGGGTGAGCTTCGAGGGTTAAGCTAATCCATTGATTAATAATAAAGTAAAGTAGTACAGAGCTAGGGTGAACTTCAACTTAAAGGTGACGGTATGGATATACAATCAACCATTATTGAATATGCGATAGCGATAATAGGCTTACTTTTGACGGGAGTTGCCCTCTGAGCACGATTGCCCAGAGGATAGAAAGTATATTGGCTGTTTGTTAGCGGTTGATATTGTACCGAGCCATTGCAGCTTCTTCTGACGACACAACCGTTTTACCAATTGGTGCGAGTGAAATAACCGCAAGCTTCAGGTGTTGGAGTGCAAACGGAATACCAATGATGGTTACAAAACACGCTGCGGCGGAAAGGACGTGACCGATTGCCAACCAAAGACCTGCAAAGACAAACCAAAGGACGTTACCGATAACGCCTAGAGGGCTCGTACCAATGTCCATTTCATTGGTCAATTCATCGCGTGAAATGGCTTCTTTTCCGAATGGGAAAAAGGAAAAATTACCCATAACGATACACGCACGCCCCCAAGGTATTCCGATGATGCTAATAAAGGCTAAGATACCGAAAAACCACCATAGCAACCCCATAAATACGCCACCAAATACAAACCAAATGATGTTACCGAGTGTTCTCATTCTATTTCCTTTACTCTTGAATATGACGATGCAGGTTCCTGAGGGTATCGTAATGTAAAACTAGAACCACTCCGTTAATAAACGTGATCCGTTCCCTCATTCACTTGCTTGATAGAATAGCCGCATAAGTATTAACAGAGAATGAATGACTCTCTGAAGCTACGTTTGTTTTAGTATAGAGCGTAATACTCGATTAAGCACATAGCCAAGAATTAAGCTACCTAGAGGTAACTTTCTCGATATATTGACAAATTTGCTCTGCTAACTGATGGCTAGCAATGTTGCGTTTCACTACTTCACTAGCGATTTTTCCAGATTCAACGACGCTAAACCAGTCGAGCAACATCGCATGGAAACCTTTGCTCGTCAGCATTGGCGTCCAATCTTTCAAATTAACTTTTTGCTCTTGGTTCGCTTGCCATCGTCTCCCTTCAACGAAAGAGTCGAACTCCATTGCTTTGTTTGCATAACAAGCTTGAACGCGTTCCATAGTCATACCGAAGTGACGATTCATCGAAGCGTGGAGTAAAGTATCTCCGTGTTGCCACTGAATGTCTAAACGCGCCAATTGGTCACCCTCAAGCTGATGCGTTATGTAAGCCTCTTTTAAATCGGTTTTGGCTGTCACGTTAATACTGTCTAATGGGTGAATAAAATCATCAAATATAAAGGTACGAATATCGCCTGGTAGTTGGTGACGGTTCTTTTCCCAGCGTAGCGATTTTAGGTCAGAAATGTTGCCTTGCTGTACCTCTGGCATGTGTTGGTTGTAAAGCGGAATATGACGTCGGTTGAAGCCCACATAAAGTGGTTGTTTTTCTTTTTCGGCAATATCGTACAGTTTTTCCACGTCATCAGCATTGTCCGCTAATGGTTTGTCGACAAAGGTTGGGATTCCATGCTGCAAAAAGAATGCTGCGATTTGAGGATGTACGCTTGTTGCCGCATGAATCATGACAGCATCTACGCCAAAGTGCAGAAGCTGCTGGTAGTCTTGACAGGTCTCTGAGATTCGATATTGCTTAGCCAGACTCTCAAGTGCATTTGCGTTGCGTGTACAAAATACAAGTTCGATATTTGGAAGCTGAGTGATAACGGGAAGGTATGCTTTCTGAGCAATATCTCCTAAACCAATAATACCAATTTTCATCCTAGTCCTTATTTCGATGTATGGATGGCAGGTTGTAGTATAACGCTTGGCAAGCTGATGAGTTTAAATGCCTTGTTAGAAAAGAGCCTGACTCACATTTTGAGTCAGGCTTTGTTGGTCCACTTAGGAAGTCGTGCGGCAATCTTTGAATATATCTAACTTGCCGTCGTAGGCTTGGGTTTGTACATCCATAACGCCTAATAAAGAGTGGAACACGTTATCATGTGAGTACTGGCCTGCCTTTTGCGCTTCATTCGACAAACAGTCGGTGTTTATTTGTTTCACTTGCTTAAAGCCGGAAGATAGCCACATGAGCAAAGGAACACGTTTTTGGAAGTCTGGTGCAAGGCCGTAAGGCATGCCATGTAAGAACAATCCGTTTTCGCCTAATGATTCACCATGATCCGATACGTAGATGAGAGCGGTATTATATTGAGACTCTAATGCTTTGAGTTTGTTGATGGTTTCTGCCAACACAAGATCAGTGTAGCGTATCGTATTGTCGTACGTATTCACGATTTGTTCGACGCTACAGTTTTCTATATCTGCACGTGGGCAGTCTGGTTTGAAAAACGCTTTGTCTCTAGGATAACGCTGGAAGTAGGTAGGACCATGGCTTCCTATAAGATGCATGGCGACAACGCGATTGCCGTGCATATCCGCAACTTCTTGATCAAAGTGATCTAACAGCGCCATATCGTAACAGGTTTGACCGTTACACAGAGGACTTGCTTGCTTTCGGTTCACTTCAATTTTCTTGATCTTGTGGGCGACTTCTTTGTCTCCGCCATCATTTTCTTTCCAGATGAGGTCAACTCCAGCGCGCTGCATGATGTCGAGAGCATTATCTTGGTTATCTGCTTTGGTCCGTTCAAACTCGCTTCGCGTGAGCTGAGAAAACATGCAAGGCACAGATACTGCAGTTGCAGTGCCACAAGACGCAACCTCTTGAAATGAAATTACATCCAGCTTACTGGTGTAAGGGTTTGTCTCTCGCTTATAGCCATTGAGTTGGTAGTTCTGTGTTCGAGCGGTTTCTCCGACAACAAACACCAGTAGTGTCGGCTTGTTCTGTGCTTGCTTTACTGCGCTATCTGACTGCTTTGCATCGATTCCAATCTCGCGATACGGCTCTGGCGTGGTGAAGTATTTCTCCTTTACATACCCAGTCGCGCTGTAAACGAATTGAGTGGGAATAATGATTTTTTTCAGATAGCTGTTATTGCGACCGACAGATGCATAGTCTTGGTAGTAAACACTGGCAATAACAGCAATTACTGCAAGAGATGACAACATCGACACCAACTTCGTGAGAGAAAAATACAGCAATTGGTGGCGCTGAGATTGCAACTTGACCTTATAGACAATCATCGCAGGGACGCCCCCCATAAGTAGCGTCCAGATTACAGAATAAGTACTCAGGTAAGAGCTTGCCTCGCTCGAATCGGTTTCAGCAATATTAGCAATCATTCCAGAATCGAAAAGTGTGCCATAGTTGTAACTTGCGTAGCTAACCATACTCGAAATTATGAGCAAAGTAATAAAGAATGGTTTTCCAACCCAAGGCCAACTAAATAAGTTAAAAAGGAAATTGAGCGCGGCAAGAAAGAAAATGGGTATCGTAATAATAAAACCAATTTTGACATTATCTAGGCTTGAAAAAATACCATTCAGCTCTTTGTAAATAGGAATATTTACAACCAGCGCGAAATAGAATGCCAACAAGAAAGTAAAGGTAACGTACGAGATACCTTTTTGTTGCAAATTATGTGTCTTCATAAGTAAATGTCTTGAATCAAAATTAGAGCAAGAACGAAGCCCAAACAAAAAGGGCAAGAGTGAGCGCAACAAATACTGCAGCCGAGCCGATATCTTTGGCTCTACCACTGAGCTCGTGCCAGTCATCGCTAACACGGTCGACAATCGCTTCTACGGCGGAATTAATAAGTTCGACGATCAGGACCAATAACAGGCTACTGATCATCAGTACTCTTTCAAATGTGGTGACTGGAAGGAAAAAAGCACAGACGGAAAGCACTAAGGCTAGAATCAATTCTTGTCTGAAGGCGGCTTCGTATTTCCATGCGGCTTTCAATCCCTGAAATGAATAGCCGGTCGCATCCATGACACGGCGTAGACCTGTTTTTCCTGGCTTCAAAATATGACCTTACTACAGCTTAATAATTTAGATTGTGCATCTATCCAAACGATGAAATGAGACTAATCGTTCTTGCGTGAAACATTTGTGAATGGCATTCATCACACAACGAGATAGGGTTTGAATAAGAAAAAAGAGTTGAATTAATCAAGGTCGTAGACGGTATAGCCTTTATTCTGAAGGCATTTTCGCAGTACGAGAGATTGTGTCTTGGTGGAGTCATTGCTTCCACTCAACGCTCCGGCCCCTGCTCCTACAGCACCGCCTGCAGCGGCACCAACAGCAGCCCCACCTATCCCGCTTTCTAGCACTCCAGCAGCTGCCCCAATTAGTGCACCTGTAACTGCGCCATTAGCGGCTTCAGATTTAGCAGCTTCCGCTTTGTCTACGTTATCCGCATACCCTTGGCAATAAAGAAAATCTTGTTCATATTTAGCAGGATCAACATTGGTCATGTCGACAACAGGCTTTTGATTATAAGTACAAGCGCTAAGAGTAGAGGCAAGCGTCATAACCAGAATAAAAGGTTTGTACATGAGTATTATCCATTTGTTCTGTGAATTTATGGATTAAATGTACACTGTTTTATTGTTGGGCTCTGTCGCTGGAGTGTATTGAAGTGTCGTCTTCTGTAAAGGAGGAAAGACGTTAACTTAACTGTCTGATTTTGGAAGACGAAGTGTGAAGCAAGCACCACCCAGTGGGCTATGAGAAATCGAAACCTCACCATTTTGAAGTTCCATTATCTGCCTGACGATCGCCAAACCGAGCCCAAATCCACTCGTGTTTTTGTTTCGGGATTCATCCGCGCTATAAAATGCTTCAAAAAGGTGAGGCCAATGCTGCTCTTCTATACCTATACCATCATCATGTACGTGGATTAAGCAGCTTTGCTGATCACTTTTTATCTCAACCATAATTTGAGTATTTGCGTATCGCATTGCATTGCGTAGCAGATTATCCAGGGCACGTTTTAGCAGTTTTGGATCGGCGAATGCGCGCGCGTTTTCAGAGTTTGTTTCATTGAGTGAGATTGATAATTTGGTCTCTTTTTGCCATCTCTGTTTTAACTCACTAACTAACTTGGCGAGTGCTACGTTTTCTGTTTGCAACGCCGTATCTGGGCGTTCCATTTTGGCGTAATAAAGCAACTCTTCAACCATGTCTTCCATCTCGTCAATGTCTTCGACGATACTACGTACATGCTTTTTCTGTTGTTCGGTTAATGTAGAGTCCGATAACAAGTCAGCTTGCCACTGTAAACGAAAAATAGGAGTGCGTAATTCATGCGCAACTGCATTGGTCAGCATTTTATTGCTAGTGATCAGGCGAGAAACTTTGTCAGCCATCGTATTAAAGCTTTTGTTCAGCGTTCCAACGGACTTGGCACTTGAGGTGCTTGCTCGTGCTTTGAAGTTGCCTGAAGCAAACTCTACCGTGACTCTTTCTAACTCACGAATTCGACGACTCAAAAACCAGATCAGCAGTATGCAATACAGAGCAAATCCGGCTAAAAAGAATAACCATACAATGTTGTCATCAAAGTTAATCGCCTGAATAACTGAGCTATCCGGATCATCGATCATTTTGAAAATAGGGGTGTCCGCATCTAGGCGGAACCATATATCCCTTTCTTCGTCGTAAGCAACGTTAACAGAGGTGTCACTTTCAAATGCTTTTCTGATGTCCTCTGGAAGTTCTTCGAGCGTGTGAGGAATCAACAAGCGATGGCTGGACGTGGCAAATTGCTCAAGCTGTTGTTGAGTGTATTCTAGTCCGTGCTCTTCGTAGATAGGATAGATAAGATCGTGGAAAGCTTGACCTTCTTGCTCTTGTAGCAGGTAATCGTAATCTGTGTTGATCTCATAGACTAAGAATTCGTAACCCCACAAACTCACCATAAATAGAATGATAAGACCGACAAAGCTTTCCAGATAAATCCGTCTCATTATTCATTCCATGCATCAGGCATAAATAGGTAGCCTTTGCCGCGAACCGTGATGATTTTTTGTGGAGAGCAAGAGGCATCACCTAGTTTTTTTCTCAATGTCACAATACGGTTGTCAATGGTGCGATCTGTACCGTCGTACTCAATACCACGTAGTGTTTTCGTTAACCACTCACGTGAGAGTGTTTTTTCTGCGTGTGTTGCGAGAACCCATAATAAATCGAACTCACCGTCAGTCAGCGCAATTTCTTCCTGGTTCATGACGCATGATTTACGTAATCGGTTTAAACACAGTACTCCAATTTGTAGACCGTTTTCGGAATCGGTAGAGGCTGCCTCTTTTCTTCTCAATAGCATGCGAATGCGTGCCAGCAGCACGCGAGGTTTGATTGGCTTGGTTACAAAGTCATCGGCGCCAATTTCTAATGCGGCGACGTGATCGAAGTCGTCATCACTCGCTGTCAGCATCAACACTTTGCCTTTGTAGCATTCACGGATTTGACGACATACGCTCAGGCCGTCTTGTCCAGGTAGCATCAAATCTAACAAAACCACGTCTGGCTGTGTGTCAATAATCGCTTCCGGTGCGTCTGTCCCGTTGTCGATACATTTGACCTGGAAACCTTGTTCAACAAAATACTCTCCCAGCATAGCTTGTAATTTGGGATCGTCTTCCACAATGATTAAAGATGGTTTGACTTGTTGTGCGTTCATTTGAGTGATGTATACAATATTTAATATCACTGGAACTTAAACAAATTTACGAATTATTTCAAATAAAGCTTTCTCAGAATAAGGTTATCGGATGAGTTGATTCGATAAATACCCCAAGTAATGATTCAAACTTAATCATTAATCACATTTTGAAAAGTCTAAAAAAGGCGCAACTACTGCGCCTTAATATGGAATATTAGAGTGAACTTACGTTTTATTCGGTGGTGCACACGACGCTGTTGTCGCTGCCAAAAGCATTGGGAACATAAGCGTCGGCTTGAGGATCGTTTTCCCACTTTGCATCATTGAGCAAGTAGCGGAACTGAACATTCTGCTCTTTAGGTAAGCGCGTTTTAAATTTAAATTGACGGCTTTTCTTCACTAATTTCATCGGTTCTGGCTGCCAGTTGTTAAAATCCCCAGCAATATGGATGGAGTCCCACTGGTCTTTATCTAGCTCGAACGTGACTTCAACTTCATCTTTTGTCTTAAAGAATCTCTTTTTAAGCATTGATCTTTCCTTGTTCGTACAAAAACTGCTCTAACTATTACTCGTGTTTCATAACGATTTCAAGTTTTATCGAATTGTCGCTGGTATCATGTGAAGAACTATCTGAATGATGAATAGCTTAATCGCTATGAGTTCGTGTGAGAGGGGAGCGGTATTGAGAAGCCTCAAGGATATAGAACCGTTAACGTACCAAGTTTTTAGGCGAGGCGGAACTCAGAGTCCGTATCTTGAAGTCAAATCGTTATCATGTATTATCTTAAATCACCATTTTTGTTGATGTAGCTATGTTGAAGTTTAACCGTACATTGTTGACCGCGATAGTTTGTTTAGCCGCTATGCTTTTGAGCAGTGTCGCTCCTATGGCGAAGGCTTCAGCCCCGGTGAAAACAATTGAAGTACGCGATATTATTGTTCAACAGGCTGCTCTGCACAAACAACTTGGCGTCAATGACGACTGCGTAGAATTACATCACGATGCGTCAATCATCAATAAGGCGCAACAGTCTCACACGAGTTGTAACTCTTCCTGCATGGTCAAAATTCCTGCCAACTTATCTCAAAACGACTTACTGCTTCTTCCTTACAGCCTTGCATTGATTGATAGGCCTTTAGTCGAAAAAGTAGTGACAGTGATCACCAAGCTTTATCGTCCTCCGATTGTTTAATTCCTCATCTCAAATTACTTGGGGTTTCCCCCTTTTTACCAAATGAAATGATTTGGCATTTGAATGCCACAAGGAAATAAACAATGAAAAAAATACTTGCCTTATGTAGTGCACTTTTACTGACTTTTACCGCTCACGCAGCGCAATTTGAAGAAGGGAAGCACTACAAAGTTCTGGATGTTAAGAAAGCATCGAAACCTGTTGTGACGGAATTCTTTTCTTTTTATTGCCCACATTGCTACAAGTTCGAGTCGCTTATTGAGCGTTTAAAACCTGCTCTGCCAAAAGAGGCAAAGTTTGAAAAGGTACATGTGGGGTTCATGGGCGGAGATATGGCGATTCCGATGGCCAAGTCCTACGCGACGATGGTGTCGCTCGGGGTTGAAGATACAATGATTCCTGCCATGTTTGCCCAAATTCATCAAAAGCGACAAGCGCCAAAAGATGAAGCTGAGCTGAAACAGCTCTTCGTTGATAATGGCGTAGAAGGTAAGAAGTTTGATGCGGCGTACAACAGTTTCGCCGTAAACTCAATGCAGAAAGGTTTTGATAAGCAATTCTCTGCTAGCACGTTGAGAGGGGTTCCGGGTGTGGTTGTGAACAATAAATACATTGTTTTGGCCAACGAAATTCGTACTTACGACGAGTACAATCAATTAGTTAATTACTTATTGACGCTGTAACTATAAATAGCATTGATACTTAAAAATGGCGACGGTAGAGTCGCCATTTTTTATGCTTATCACTTTCGTATTATCTAAGAACGCTTGTACATGCTTGAGTCGGAACACTAGTCATAAATATGGCATGCGGATAAAACAAGCTAGCTGCAGTGATTGCGACATTACATGGCTGAGCAATCGTGGTTTTAATCACATTGGTAAGCACGGCACCTGTATTGTTTACTGTTTGAGCGGCGGCTTGTTGTGCCTGGTAAGACACGCAACCTGTCGTTGCATTGATCATCGCAGTGCTAAACAAAAGTTTGCGAAAAAACATATTCATATCCTTTGTGAATGCTTTGAAATACTTATATGTGGATTGATTCATAAATAAAACAAAACAGTGTTCAAAATATGTGTGCATTCACGAAATGAACATTGTTTTATAAAAAGACGTTTTTTTGTGATCTTAGCACTGGACAGACCAGGTTATGAAACTAAAGCCAATCCGTGCATTACGATTACGCCGAAGGTCAGTTTGCTCCTCATTCCTTGATATCCCTTGGGCTCGGCGTCTTGTTCGACTTTCCTCACGAGTTTTTCTGCATACCAAACAGCAAGATACCCAATTGCTAAGAGTAGGGTAGCGACCGCGTAGTGTTTGTGACCCTGCAATAATGCGCCCCAAGCGAGTAAGACAAAAAGGTTGCTGAGAATTAATATATTTCTGCTAAGGCGGTGGTAGTAATGCTCAATGCCATTCCCCCAGAGTATGCCGGATAAAAAACTTAATATTACGGCACTGTAAGCGATGAAAAATTGCTGGCCACTTAAATTGAAGAGTGAAATGTCAGTGAAAATCAGCCCTAAACTAAACACAAATGGAACTAGGCCTAAGTAACCGAGTTGTAGCATGGTTGAGCGTGTTGTCATGGTCGTCACCTTACAATTGTTGCTCTATCATATTGGTAAGCGTAGTACTTGTCGGTGATGTGGAGCTTGGAAAAGTGGCAATAACTTTGCCTTCAGAGCTAATTAGAAACTTATAGAAGTTCCATTTTGGTTTGATGCCAGCTTGGTTAGTAATCTCGCTGAATACGGGGTTTGCATCTACGCCTAATACTGAGGAGCGAGCCATCATTGGAAAGGTGACCCCGTAATCGAGATAACAGACTTTCGCAGTGTTTGTTTCGCTTCCTCTGTCCTGTCGGAAGTCATTGCTCGGGAAACCAATGACGGTGAAGTTTTGGTCTTTGTAAGTTTGATAGAGGGTTTCTAACTGTTCGAACTGAGGAGTGAAGCCGCACTGGCTTGCTGTATTGACGACTAGTAGTGTCTTTCCCTTAAAGCTTTCGCATAGATCGACTTCTTCTGTTGAGTTTAACAACCTTTGCTTACCTTGAAGAATATCAGGGCACTCAGATGCAAGAGCAAGCGAATTCATGGAGAGAAAGCTAACGAGAGCGGCGAGTTTCAGTAATCCTTTCATGGTGTTGTTCCCCTTGTTTTCAATAAGTATAACTACTCAAGTGCAAAGAGGATCGATCAAAAAAGCCGCACAAATGCGCGGCTTCTTTCAGAGCTGGGATTTAATTATGCCAGTTTTAACTCGAACTGATTGCGGTACATCACCATGTCTTCAATAGTCAGCACTGGCATGTTGTGCAGGCGACCGAATGCTACGATCTCAGGTGCTTTTGCCATCGTGCCATCTGGGTTGGTCACTTCACATAGTACGCCAGCGGGTTGAAGCCCTGCCATTTGCATCAGGTCAATCGTACCTTCTGTGTGACCACGGCGAGTCATTACACCACCTGGACGTGCGCGCAGAGGGAATACGTGGCCCGGGCGAGCAAGATCTTCAGGTTTCGCATGCGGGTTTGCCGCCGTTTTAATGGTCGTCACTCGGTCTGCTGCTGAAACCCCCGTTGTTACACCAACTTTCGCTTCAATAGAAACCGTAAATGCGGTTTGGTTTGCGCTGTTGTTGTTTACTACCATTGGAGGCAGTTCCAGTTTGTCCGCTTGAGCATCTGTTAAGCACAAACAAACGATGCCGCTACATTCGCGGATCATCAACGCCATTTGCTCGTTGGTGAGGTGCTCGACTGAATAAATGATATCGCCTTCGTTTTCGCGATCTTCATCATCAAGAAGAAGTACGCCACGGCCTTCTTTTAGAGCGATAAGTGCGTTTTCAACGCGAGTAATTGGGTCGCCGAATTCGGCAAGTAGTGATGACTGATTCATGGTTAACTCCTAAATTTCACCAGAATCAGGGCGGTATGAGAGATCGTCGTAAAATACGATCAAAAAGAAGTGCACCAGCACTCTTAGCAATCTGACTCGCTATGCTGGTGTATTCTTATTCTCTTTCATCCGGACTATAACCGTCGGCTCTGGCATCTCACCAGATCTGCTGACCTCGACGAATCGAGCGCTCGCGGGCTCACTTGAAAAAGTATACCGCCGGTGGGGAATTTCGCCCCGCCCTGAGAACAATTAAAAATGTGCCACTTCATTCAAGTTGTGAGGAAGTGGAGCTAGGATAGTACTGCGAACTGAATAGCTTGGAAAGTCGATTCCATTTGTATGGTGGAAAAGTGTGCTATCGACGGAAATAATCTGTGCGAATAAAGTGATCAATCTGCTGCGGCACGAAGGTGTTGTAAATCAGACTCGTATGCGTTTGCTTCACTTCGATATGATCTTGCATACCGTCCAGTCTTGTCTCTTCTACGGTAACCGTACCGTCCGACATGGTGTTGTCATTACGGATCAACAATGGGCGGGCACCAATCGGCATCGTTCCTGCGATACTGCCGAGTTTTTGCGGAAAAGCCCAAGCGTCATCATGTCTGTTTAATCCGTGGTGTGGCGAATTGCCTAAAATTGCACCCAATCCGAGATCTTGAATCCTACCTACTATGGACGCGCCTTTAAGAGGCGAACCGATAGCGACAACATGAGAGATTAAGCTAGTGCTCGGTTTTCTGTTGGCGAGATAGCGCTTAATCATCAAGCCTCCCAAACTGTGCCCCACGAGCACGTTTGCGGTCAGTGGATTCAGTGAATGGTCAATAGAATCAAACAGTGAAGACTCATCGATAGCAACAGTGTTATAGCTGAGTACTTGCGTTTCGTATCCGAGCTTTCGCAGCTTTTGGCTAAGAGGCTGCATGACCAGCCCATGCATATAAAGACCATGTAAGATGATGATTTTCATAATACCTCCTAGATTTATGACGTCGTAGATATCCTACTCTAATTAACAAGGAACTACTTGCGCTTTGTGGTGCATATTTACGTTTTGCTGCAAAGTTTGAGCGGTATAGCGAGCGTATCAGCCCAGTAAATCCTGTACTTGTTGTTGCAATTGATGACGATTTAAAGAAGCTGGGCTTAACACTTCACCGATAACAACATCCACTTTTGACCAAAAACGAGTCGGTCGTTTTGTGAGAGCATGTCCGCCTTTGTGGCTGAAAAAAGAACCCCAAAGCCCTTTTAACGCCATAGGGATGACAGGAACAGGATTACGTTCAAGGATTTTTTCCACACCAGGGCGAAACTCACCCAATTCACCGTTAGACGTTAAACGACCCTCAGGGAAGATACAGACAACCTCACCGTCGTTAAGCGCTTGTTCAATCTGTTCAAATGCTCGACGGTAAGTGTCGGCACACTTACGTGGAGAACAGATCGGGATAACACCGGCATGACGGAAAACATATTTAAGAACAGGCAGCTCGCTGATGGACTTGTCCATCACAAAACGAACCGGGCGAGTAGAGGTTCCCATCAAAATCAACGCATCGACATAGCTAACATGGTTAGCCACGATTAATGCAGCACCTTGTTCAGGAATATGTTGGCGCCCCGTTACTGACACACGATACATACAATGGCTGAGTAAATAACTGATAAAACGTTGTGTAAATTCCGGTACTTGACGATAGACATAGATTGCCACGAAGAAGTTACCTATTGCCATCATGGCAAACAGTTCCACAATAGAAAGCTCTAGTACGCTGAGTACAACGATAGAAACCAAAGCAGACACCACCATAAACAACGCATTCATGATGTTGTTAGCAGCAATGGCACGTGCACATTCCCCTTTGTTTGAACGCGATTGGATGAACGCATAAAGAGGAACAATAAAGACACCGCCGCTTACACCAACAAGGAACAGGTCAATCATGACGCGTAGATGTTTGGATTCAGCAACGAAGCTTTGCACATCATAAAAGTGCACCGGAAGTGATGGATAACTTGGGACTGCCCATAGCAAGTCGACGCCAAAGACTGTCAGACCAAGGATACCGAATGGCAAAATACCAAGCTCAACGTGGTTGAAAGAGAGCTTTTCACACAACCAAGAGCCTGTCGCGATACCAATGGAAAATAATGCCAACAGTAAAGAAACGACAGTGCTGTCTGCAAACAAATGTTCACGCGCAAAGTTAGGGAATTGAGTCAGGTAAGTCGCACCCATGAACCAGAACCAACTGATGGCTAGAATAGACATCCAAATGCCTCTCTGCTTTTTTGCCACTTTTAACGTCTTCTTTAAGCCAGAAATCGGTTCAAATTTCGCTTTGTCAGTCGATTGGCTAGGCATCGTTGGAATATTCACGCTGCTCATGAACCCAAGCAAAGACAAGGTAATCACGACACAAGAAGCAATCAAGGTACCATTAGGAATGGCTAGCAGCAGGCCTGCGCTAAGCGTACCTATAAGAATCGAAAGGAACGTGCCCATTTCAACCCAAGCATTTCCTTTAACAAGCTCATTTGGTTTGAGCGCTTGTGGTAGTAAGGCGTATTTTACGGGACCAAAATAGGCCGATTGAGTGCCTGTCATAAACAAAAGAGCCAGCATCAGCATGGCACTTTGAGTGGCAATAGCGGTTGCAGCGCAAGACATGATAGCCAGCTCGATGAGCTTTAGACGCCGGATTAATTTGGCTTTGTCCATGCTGTCAGCGACGGCACCAGCATGCGTAGAGAATAGAAAGAAAGGTAGGATGAATAAGCCTGCCGCCAAATTAACGAATAGATTGACGGATATTGGTAGGTTATCAATTTGGCTGTATGTCACCATCAACAACAGGACGTTTTTGTAGATGTTGTCATTGAGTGCGCCAAGGCATTGCGTCACAAAGTAAGGAAAAAAGCGTTTTGAGAAAAACATGCTGGCCTCGAGTAAACAAAGTCGAATGAGATGGGAGCACTTTATGCTCAATGAGCGATTAAACCAGCTTTCTCTTTCAAGTGACGTTGCATGCCACCAAAAGTAACGAAATTCGTTACTTTCATTTCCATTTGTTTATTGAGTTACTAATTTCGAGACTTCTGAGTAGGTTTTCTTTCCCATGGTTCAAACAGAGGGAAAGTCCAGCGACGCATCGCAATAATCAGAGAGGTGCCGTGCTTTTCGTTCATATCGAGAGAGCTATCACTTTGGCAAGCCTGATAAAACTCATCGATGACCTTTTGCAGTTTCTGTTGCAGCTTCTTGTTGGTTGGTACGCTCATCAATCCTGTTGCCATGGACAACTGTTCATCTTCACCAGAAAAGTAGCTTTGGAAAAAGGCGTCTTGAACTTGCTGTTGGAAGAACCGTTGAATAGGGCCGCCCATCTGCCACTTAAATGTCGGAGATATACGCAAACGAATTTTGTTATTTGGCTGCAAGTCGATGATGTTCAGACGATCCAACTGAGCAAGCTTTTGCACCAGTTCCAACTCATTGAAGGTGTATTGCTGAACGATTTGTTCAAACTGATAACCATTTACAACACAGATCGCCACGAGTAGCAGGGCTTTATCGTCAATCAACTGCTTTTCTTGCTCTAACGTTAGCGACTCTAGACCTTTATTGTGCGCAGCCGCGAGCTTAAACAGTTCCGCCATTTCTAAACCAATCAATTGGCAAATTCGCTCTAAGCGCTCAAGGCTAATGTGTTGACCTTCAGCGAGTAACCGTTTGACGCTGCCTTCACTTAAATCAAGGTGTTGTGCAACATCGATATAATGCAGCCCAGCTAACTTTAGCTGGCGTTTAAGCTCTTTAATTAACGTACGGCTTTCAGACATTTACGCTGTTACCTCGTCGTGTAACTGCTCTAGGTACGTTTGCATAAAGGTTTTGCGTTTTTGCGCCTCGCGTCTCGCTGACTCCGTGTTCATAGTTTCAGCGATTTTGAACAACTTGGTTTGAAAGTGATCCAGAGTGAATTGTTTATCGTTAAGTTCACGTTCTTCGGCAAATATATCGCTGTCGTTGTAAAGTTGCGCGTTAAATTGAGTGCTGACCTGAATGCATCGCGTCACGCCAATTGCGCCTAAAGCGTCCAGACGGTCGGCATCTTGGACGATTTTGGCTTCCAACGTATTTGGCCTGATGTTTGCGCTAAAGCTGTGTGCCTCTATCGCATGAGCAATGGCATCATGATATTGCTGCGGATAATCGATACTCTCTAAAAATGCGACCGCTTTTTTGGCTGCGATGATTGAGCTCTCTTTGCGATTTGGGTGATCTTTCGGATAAGTAAAGCAATCATGCAAATAGGCAGCCGGTAATACAATCGCGATGTCTGCATTTTCTTCTTTGCAGAGCTGTTTCGCTGTTTTGACCACGCGTTTTACGTGTTTAAGATCATGAGCTGCATCTACTTGCATCTCTTGCTGCATAAATTCCAAAAATTGCGGTTCTATCTGGCTTAATGACGTCATGGTTCATATCTACAACTAAAATGAAGTCAGAAGTATGCCCAACGCTTAGAATAATTTCCAAGTGCGATGGTGTAATTGAGATTCAGCCACCAGAACCTTGTGCAACGTTTGGTACTGAGCCGTTTTATATGGCCTTTCAATGTGTTCAGCGGTTTATGAGACAAGAATAGACAGAGCGAGCAGTGACGTTTGCCAATAGCAAAAGGGCCTGATGATTTCGTCAGACCCTTTTTCGTTTTAGTCGGTATTTTTACGAACCTCAGCGCTTGAACGTCACTTGCTCTGCTTGTTCAAGATGAATATGAGTCGTCGCAGGCTGTGTTTCTGCAATCACTTTACCGTGACGAACAGAGTAGCGAACCGGTACTTGGCGACGTACGGCGTCAAAACCATTTTCTGCAGGAAGAATCAGTAGGCTACCTGGTTTGCCTTCTTCAATTCCATACTTGTCTTGAATGTTCAGTGTACGTGCTGAATTGGTGCTGATCAGATCCAGTGAGTTGTTGATTTGCTCGTAACCCATGACCTGACATACATGTAGGCCCATGTGTAGCACTTGCAGCATGTTTGCTGTACCAAGTGGATACCATGGGTCGAATACGTCATCGTGTCCAAAGCAGACGTTGATGTTGGCATTCAGCATCTCTTTTACTCGTGTTACGCCACGACGTTTTGGGTAATCATCAAAACGGCCTTGTAAGTGAATGTTCACCAGAGGGTTTGCCACGAAGTTGATACCGGACATGCGTAATAAACGGAACAGGCGAGATGCATACGCGCCGTTGTAGGAACCCATCGCTGTTGTGTGACTGGCCGTGACTTTACTTCCCATATCGAACTTGTGCGCTAATGCTGCCAACGTTTCAACGAAGCGAGATTGCTCGTCATCGATTTCATCACAATGCACGTCGATCAGACGGTCGTATTTTTGTGCTAATTCGAATACGTAGTGCAGTGATTCAATGCCATATTCGCGTGTGAATTCAAAGTGTGGAATCGCGCCAATAACGTCCGCCCCCAATTTGACGGCTTCTTCTAGCAGCTCTTTGCCATTTGGGTAAGAGAGAATACCTTCCTGCGGAAACGCAACGATTTGGATGTCTACCCACTCTTTCATCTCTTCACGCACTTCTACCATCGCTTTTAGGGCAATTAGGGTAGGGTCTGAAACGTCTACGTGAGTTCGAACGTGTTGTACGCCGTTTGCGATCTGCCATTTTAAGGTTTGTTTTGCGCGCGTTTTCACGTCTTCAATCGACAGCATTTCTTTGCGCTCAGCCCAACGTTCAATACCCTCAAACAATGTGCCAGAGATGTTCCAGCTTGGCTCGCCTGCGGTTTGCGTTGTATCTAGGTGGATGTGCGGCTCGCAGAAAGGCGCCA
Organism: Vibrio sp. CCB-PB317; assembly: GCF_022808245.1. Taxonomy (NCBI): domain Bacteria; kingdom Pseudomonadati; phylum Pseudomonadota; class Gammaproteobacteria; order Vibrionales; family Vibrionaceae; genus Vibrio; species Vibrio sp. CCB-PB317. The sequence goes on along the minus strand of NZ_JALGNU010000002.1, from coordinate 1,506,134 downwards.
CCGCCATGCCCCCTTCAGCATCGATGGTGTCACCGTTATGATTAAGCTCCACATCGTTGCTTTCAATGCGCTTGAATTGACCATCTTCAATCAAAATTTGCTGCAGACCTTCTTGTCCTTTTAGCGTTACGTTTTTGATCAGTAGTGTTGTCATGATGGTTCCTTACGCTGGCTGTGTAGCCAGTGCTTTTTTGTTGAGAATAGGATTAAGAATCAGGAAGCTAATTGCGCCGCCAAGTACAGCGTTAATCGGTACTACGCCAGGAAGGAAGTGTCCCGCACCAACGCCAATCGCTACAGCGATAATGCCAGCCCAGTTTACGCTTTGGAACTGGGCGGCTTCAAAGTTTGCGTAGCGCTTACGGTTCGTGAAGAAGTCAGCGATGATCACGCCGCCAATCGGTGGAATTGCCAACGATAGGAAGGTTAGCCAGCCAACAAAGTTATTGTAGAGCCAGAGAGCGCAAAGTGTGCCAACAAGCCCGTTCGCCATCGAGATGTATTTACTTGGTAAGCCTGTGATGTTGGAAAATCCAAGACCCGATGCGTAGAGCGCGTTGTCGTTAGTCGTCCAAATGTTTAATCCAAGTACGATGATGGCGGGAATTAATAAGCCTTGCGCAATCATCACTTCAGAGATGTCTGATTGACCAGTCACGGATGCACCTGCCGCGCCAAAGATAAACATTAACGAGTTACCGATGAAAAATGCCACCATGGTGATCATCACGGCGCTGCGCGGCTTTTTGCCAAAGCGCACGAAATCTGCCGTTAATGTACCAGCACTGACAAAAGAGCCAACAACCATCGCGAGAGCTATTGAAAAATCGAGTGGCTCGGTTGGTTGAACTTGTTGTAGTTCGCTAATACCGCCAACGCTATTTACTGCCTCAATGACAGAGTAACCGCCAAGTAGCGCAATGGCAGGAACGGCGATTGCTGACAGCACCATCAGTGCGGAGATGCCAAAGTAAACGGTCGCGGTCATGAGCAAACCGGAGACGAGGAGCAACGTGTTGGTATCGATGTCCGTTGCTTTATGCACCGGAATCGCAAACATCGCGACACCAACTCCAAACCACCCAACTTGAGTACCGCCAAGAAGAGCGGAAGGAAGCCAAGAGCCTTTAGAACCAAAAGAGAAACGAGCAAGGAGGTGAGTAGAGAGACCAGTAGAAGCGCCGATGTAACCGAGGAAAGAAGTGTAAATACCGAGAATTAGGTTACCGATGAGAACAGCGAGGAAAAAATCATTAAAGGAGAGCCCAGTACCGAGAGAACCCCCTGTCCACATACTTGCGGAGAAAAAAGTGAGTCCTAACATCACCATGGTTAGTGATGCCACGCCTTTTCTGGCCGTGTTGGGAACTGGTCCAAGACTGTAGTTATTGTCTCCAGCCATTATTACCTCCGCACATTGAAATATTAAATTATAGCACCTGGTTTTCAGGCAAACGGCGCGTATTATCGTGATGTAAATTTAATAGTCAATGATAAAGTTGCAACTTAAACGTTTGCTTGATTTTTAGTGTATGCTTTTTCTTTTAATAACAATGGTTTGGTTTTTAAGTTCTAAAAGTGAAAAGTTTATTTTTACGTATTTTCTATGATTTATAGACAGGCTTTCTATGTGAAATGAATGTTTTGAATTGCTATTTGTTTTTATGGATTAAATTTATCTATAACTCTGGATTGTTCAGTCGATTTCTATGAAAAGAAAACGATTTCATGATGAGATTTTTGGTTTGGACGTTATTTGTTCTTTTTTGGGTGTGTTTTCTTGGTTTTATTTGGGTTAGGTGGTTTTTTTTGTTGAAGTTGGTATTTCTAATGGTTTAGTGGGCGAATATTTGAGTTTTATAAACAGTAAACAATCTGTTGTGGGCAAGAAAAGTACAACCGAGCTCGGTCAGAGGATAAGAGGGCAATAGCCACATAAAAAAATAGCCAACCGCAAAGAGTGCGATTGGCTTATATACATGTGAACAAAATCAAGTTCACTAACAACGTCAGTTGGCTAGGTGACCCTCGGCTTAAGAAGGGTCAATTTATATAATGCAGTTACTGTGCCAACTTTAATATGCCCCAAAATACGTTGTTTCTGTGACATGCGTTGCTTAAAGTTTGAGTTTATTTGCAATTTGCAACTGCGTTATGCAATTTAACTCTATTATGCTAATGATTGATTAATAAACAGTGGACTTTTTAGAGCATGACTAAACTCGCCGTTCCCAAAAAGGCGAAGAAACCAACTACATCTGTCACCGTCGTTAGAATAACCGAACCTGCTAAGGCTGGATCCAATTTAAACTTATCCAAAATAATGGGTATCAACACGCCAAATAAAGCAGCGGTAATAATGTTGACGATAATGGCCAGCGCGATGGTTCCACCTAAAACTGGCGATTGGAACCACAATCCGGCTAACCCGCCGATGATTAGCGCCCAAGCAATGCCGTTCAGTGAGCCTATGCCCAACTCATTTTTTAAGAATTTGAATCGGTTACCTGGGGTAATCTGATTAAGCGCCATCGCACGAACCATTAGAGTCAGCGTTTGGCTGCCTGCAATGCCACCCATCGATGCAACAATTGGCATTAGTACGGCCAAAGCCACCACTTGAGCAATCACGTCTTCAAATAGCCCGATAGTGACAGACGCTAAAATTGCAGTCAGCAAATTGATGCCCAGCCACACGCCGCGTTTTTGTGAGCTTTTTAATACTGGCGCAAACAAGTCATCGCCTTCATCCATACCAGTACCGGCCATTAAGCGCGCTTCGTAGATTTCACGTTGCGTACTTAATGCAAATTGCCAATCGACTTCACCAATCAGAGTTTGGTCTGCATCAGTCACAGGTAGAGCGGGCAGTGTGCTGTGCTCTAATGCTTCTACCGCTTCGGGAAGCATCATCTTACTGTCTAGCACCGTCACCGCTTCAATAACGAGTGTTTTCAAGCGAGTATCAGGATCACTACGTAAAATTTCGTAGTAATTGACTGTCCCTCGATACTGTTTATTACGGTTGATCAGGTAGACCTGTTGAGGCGTGTCGTAGCTATAGCGCTCCATTAACTGCTTAGCCGTTCCAATCGTAATATTAAAGGGCAGGGTGATGATTTTACGCTCAGCCCAGTGGCCGAGTTCTTCATCTTCATATTCGTTTGCCTGATCGTAAAGCTCTAACTCATCTTTTTCGATTAACGCGAGCGCTTCGTTGATGATCGACTCAGGCAACGAATCCGCCCATTCGATCAGCGATAAGTTATCAAGTTTAGCGAGGGTGAGTTTTAGCTCGACTTCAGATAATGCATTGATGATAGAAAAACGTACGTCCGCACGCATTTCCGTTAACACGTCGATATGTAGCTCTAGTGGTAAAGCTCGCCATAAGCGAACACGATCGTCGATTGGAAATGCTTCTAGAATCAGGGCAACCGCGCCGGGCTCGAGGCCCGCTTCAATAGATTCATTGAGCGTTGCGACTTGATCCGCTTCTTCGGCTTGGCCAATTTGCTGGATTAGAGTGGAGAGATCTTGAAACTTGCTCACCGAGTACCCCGATAGTTAATTCGTTTTATGGAAGTATGGCATGTTATTGAGATGCACAACTATGCATCTTAACCTTGCTCAAGGTACTTGAAAGTAACAGAAAAACAATAGGCTATTCGCTGTTGATAGTGAGATATGGCTGTACCAATTGGCGAATGTTCACTTTTGCGCCAATACGGGCTGCCAGCAAGTACATTCCGCCGATTTTTCTGTGTAAAAATAGGGCATCTGCTGGTGGAGTATGCCAGTATTCTTGCTCCATGCTTAGAATGGTGCCAGCCTCGCGAAGCTTTTGTGCTAAGCCGCTGGCTTTGAAATCATAGGGCTCATCGACCAACATAGGTTCACATGCCATTTTCACTAGATCGAGAATCGCTTGGCGCTGGTCTGGAAGGATGGTTTGGCTGAAGAAGCCTATTTGTTCAAGCGCATCATTCAAGCCTTGTTCGTCATTGTTCATGACGGACGCAAAGGCTTGGCGATAGCCGGCACTGAATCGTTCGCTGTATTCGCGAGTTGCACCGAAATCTAACAAGCCGATTTGGCGAGTACTTTCAATGTACAAGTAATTGGCGAAGTTAGGGTCGGTTTGCACCATCTTGAATTCGAACAGCTCTCTGAACAGCAATTCGAGCAAACTGTGCATGACAAAATCTCGCGTACTTTGATCATAATGTTCGATGTGTTCAATGGGTACGCCGTCAATAAACTCCATGGAGAGAACGGAGTCTGAGCAACTTTCAGTGTGAATCTTTGGTACGACAAAGTGAGGATGCTCCTTCAAAGCATCATGGTAACGAATCGCAAATTGCGCTTCTCGGGTGTAATCGGCTTCATCATGCAGTTGCTTTTTGGCTTCTTCTAGTAGCCCTTTGTAGTCGACGGATTCTGGAATCAACCCAACCACTTTAAGCAGCGTACCTACGTTGTCTACGTCGCTATCGATACTTTTTCGTATGCCCGGATATTGCACTTTGACGGCTAGGTTATCGCCCGCATCGCTGTAGGCTTGGTGCACTTGTCCTATTGATGCACTGGCGATTGGTTTGAAGTTAAATGATAGAAACTCAGCTTTCCAACTCGTTCCTAGCGAACTTTCCATGACTCCGTTCAGTTGCTTTGCAGGCATTGGGTCTGCGTTGGAGCGAAGGCGGGAGAGAATATCTGCGAGTTCAGGTTCTAAAACATCACCAGCATCCATTGAGAGCATTTGACCAAGCTTCATTGCAGCGCCACGTAGGTGAGCAAGTTGGTCTGTCAACCGTGCGATGTTTTGTGGCGTCAGCAAGAGGTCTTTCGCTTTTGGTTTATTGCCTTTGGCGATTTGTTTCGTGCTTTCTGCAATCACATTGCCTGCGACACGGGTAGCAAGTGAAGCGAACTTGCTGAACCTTGAGATACGATGGGTAGGTAGGCTTCTTTCCTTTGCCGACATGAATCTTCTCCGCTATTTACTAACTAATTGTTATACGGGAAAAGGATGTGTTTGGATACAAATGAAAAAACCGCCAGCGAAACTGGCGGTTTGTGAGTTTAGATGGAGTAGAAGAAGTACAGCTGGGACTTCATTCGAATGATGATCCCGCGAATCACATCCAAGAAGGCCATGAAGCCTATCGGTTTTTCACCGCTGACCCATGCGAGGCCAACAGAGCCAACAGGAATGTCGTAGCCTTCTGGCTCATCAATCTTAAGACGAACAAAGTGGTGTTTGTTCTGTAAATTCTTTCCAGTGGTGACACGCACAGAATCATCGAAACCCAGCAGATTACCTTGTGACTCACCTGTTGCTTCAACAATGCCTTCGACGGTCGCTGAGAAGATCTTGCCTGGGTAAACGGACGAGGAGAATTCCGCAGGTTGACCCGGTTTGATGTTACGAATCGCCTGGTGGTTGACTCGCATCAGCACATACTTCTCGTTAGTGTACATATTAATACGTGGCATCATCGATACACGCTGACCTTCACGCAGGATAAAGTTGGTGACAAAGCCATCTGTTGGGGCATGAACTTTGGTGCTGTTCAAATCCCATTGCGCTTTTGCAATTTGCTCTTCAGCTTGGCGCAGTTCGGCTTGTTTGGTTTCAACTGCGAGCTCTGCTTTATGAATCGCCAGTTTTGCACGTGAAATATCGACTTGTTTCTTCTTAATTTGAGACTCAAGGGTTAACACGTTGTGACGTGCCATATCAACCGCACTCGATTGTTTGTCGATGTCGCTTTCCGTGATGGTGTTTTGCACCACTCGGTTTTGCTCAACATAACGATCTAGCATCTTTTTCTGCAATTTGTAGTCAACTTTCGCCGCTTCCAATTGGCTCTTTGATGTTTCTAGATCTTGCACCAATGCTTGATGATTCGCTTCTTCAATCTCGATGTCGCCTTTTGCCGTAGCTAATGCGACTCGTGCAGAATCGGCGGATACGCTCGCCTGATTTAATGCGATTTCGTATTGCGTTGGGTCAAGTTCATAAATAAGCTGACCTTCTTTAACTTGTTGATTTGGCTTAATGTAAATGTGGTCAACTTTACCCTTCACATTGGTTGAATCTGGACGCAATTGGATGTGTGGTGACTGCACGACAGAACCACCGGATAAATCCATCGGGGTGAAGTTAATCAAACCTACCCATACGAACATCAGCCAACTCAAACCGCCAAGATAAGCGAACGATTTGGTTGCTTTGTTCCAAGGCATGCCAACCAAACGCAGCAAATAGATGAAGAGAGCCCATACCGCTAAACCTTCTAACATTACGCTTCCTCTTTTGGCTGTGTTTCTGTTTGCGGTTTACTTCTCCATGTATCACGCAGATTGATGATGGCTTTTTCCATATCAACGAATGCAAAGATAACAGCTAGCACCCAAACCCAGTGCCAGACAAACCCTATCCAGGTGAGCGCAGTGATGAGCCCTATCTGATGATGGTCTTTGCTGTGCGCCTTATTAATTGGCAACTCATGGATTTTCCAAAAGCCGTAACACGCGCCCGCGACACTCGCGATTAAAACGACAGCAGCGACAACATGTAACGCCGTATCTGCGCCTGTACCGACAAATGGGACACTCAGTAAACTCATTAAACACTCCTCTATCAAACGGTTGGCGTATTGTGATCTGGATTTGATTTAGGTCTTTCTTTGTGACAGATTCAATCAATAGAGGATTGAATTTGATGTGATTGGTAATGAAGACGGTTCGATTTATTCGCGCGATGGGCATTCTAAACATGCATAACCTCGCGTTATCTAAATATAATTTGGGCTCGGATGAACTGGGGATTCCGTCGTCGGTATTTCACAACCCAATGACACTGATCCCGCTAAAAGCCGTCGCAGAATGGTATCGTTGTGTTGAACAAGCCAGTAGTGATCCAGATGTGGTTTTGAGTCTCAGCCGAGGTATTGAACTGCAAAAGCTTGGGCCTGTGGGACGCTGGCTATTTTCTGGGAATGATTTAGCCAGCGCGATTCGACGCGTTAATTATGGTGCGAGTAACTTACAATCTGGGGCATTTTTTGCTGGCGAACAGTCGGGCAAAATCATCAAATGGACTTACCACAATCCGTTTATAGAAACGTCAGTAAAGGTGCACGATAGTATCCGCTGTGCGGTATTTATGATTAAAGTGCTACGCGAATTTCTTGGTAAAGACTATCAGCCTTTGCGCGTCAAGATTTCAGGGTCGAGAAAAAATACTGAGCGATACCGGGAATATTTCGGCTGCGAGGTGGAATGGAGTCAGCCAAAAACAGAAATATGGATCCCGGGAGATGACCGATTAGCTTCCCGCCAAGTGAGCCATCGCGAGGACAGCCGTCTAGCGATGAGTTTTTCCGATTTGGATGATTTGCTTAATATGCCCGACCCAGAAGATGAGTTGAAAGTGATTTATGAAGTGGTGAACTACAGCAGTCATTATGGATTGCCAACGTTAGAGCGCGTTTCTTCTCTGCTTGATTTATCTGAACAGCAGTTTCAACGTCGTTTGCACAAATTAGGCCTCAACTTCTCGATGGTATCCGGCTATGTATTGAGTAATGTTGCGGCTGGGTTATTGAGTAAGCGCGTGAGTATTGATGACATAGCCATGCGCCTTGGTTACACCAATGTGGCGAGCTTCAATCGTATGTTTAAGAAACATCGTGGATTAACGCCCAAGCAGTATGCGGGAAGATTAGAAAAGTAATGCTTCACTTGTCTTTATGAAAACAAGCAATAAAAGCCCTCAAGGTAGAGGGCTTTGCTATTTTTGGTGTTGTTTAATGTAATGGCTATTTCTTAGGGCGCCAGCTTAGTGCACTTGCAACAGCGCCGATGGCAATCACATCCTTTTTTTGTTCACTAAGTTCTGGGAGCATTTGTACCGCAATGGTACCGTTCGTCTGTACAGCGGCAATTTCTTGTGTGCCTTCCTTAAAGCTATAACCCAATGGAATGTCTACCGCCATCATGGCGTCGGGACTAGTATGTACGGTTTCTACATTAAAGTGGGTGCTGCCAATACGCACTACGCCAGTCTCTTTTTTCTCAAAGCTGATGTCGATGAGAGCGGATTTTGGCTCCATCGCAAATTCTCCCACTTTGACGCCATCTTGGGTGATATCACAGGTGTAAGGATCATTCCCACCAAAATCGACGCCCATGTAGTTAACCGACATACCGCCTCCAGAGCAGCTCAGAAGCCAAGTTTCCCCGTTGTCGATACGAGTAACTTCTGCGCCCATCGCACCTTCTTTGAAAGAGATATGGTTAAACCAACTTGAGTTAGAAGCACTGCGTGAATAGTTGCCTTTGTACTTACCAGCAAAATCAAAATGACCATCTGCACCGAACCCCCAAAAATCTCCGTCGGTTTTGATCAGCATTTCTGGTTGTGCTTTTACGGCATCAGTACGATCCATGACAGCTAGGCCACCACAACCTACAAGGAGTAGGGGAGCGAATAGAGTAAGTTTCTTCATGTTTTTCATCGTTTATAGCTCGGTTACATCTAAGATTTGGTCGGTGAATTGGATCTTTTGAATGTCGTACAACTCATCCGAGCCTGTACTCGGGCACTTAACAGAAACGCTCTTTGCTTTGATAACAGTACATTCTGCCAGTTTGTGTGGCACGATATAGGTGTTGATACCACCTTCACCATAAATGCTGTTGTCTTTGCTGTTGCCTTCAAAGGTATTGTTTTGGTCATTACCGATGACATTCATTGCGTCGTCGCCAATGATCTTCACTCTTGTCAGCCACTGAGATTTGTAGGTGTATGCTTCTATCAAGCCGTCTTTGTTGGGAGCCATACGGAAGGTAGGCACAGTGCCTGGATTTGTCTTTTCTGTGTAAAGTTTGACGCCCGCAGAGTCGATGTTCGCGGTGTATTGCAAGTATCCGTGGAATAAGCCGCTGATCCAATCAACGGCTTGTGGATCTTGAGTTTGCATTTCTTCACGTGTTAACGCTTGGTAGCCATCTAAACCTTGTCCGTTTGCTTTTGCTACACCCATGTAAGCTTCAAAAGCGGCAGCAAAGTATTCGTGAGAATATGAAGGGCCCGTTTGTTTAACACTTTCAGGATCGAAGTCGTCCGATTTCCAATCGTCCCAGTCATACTGAGTTGGGCGCCACACCGTCGGTTTGCCCGCTTGAATATCGTTATAGATTTTTAACGCATGAGCTTGAATGTCATTTTGCAGTGCCGCAGTCCCCGTGTTAGGTGCAATACCTTGCGCTTGGACCAAGTGTAAAATTTCTTCAAAAGCGGCGTCTCGTTCGGCTTTTTTACCAAGATTGGCACAGTAATCGGCAAAATTACTCATGTAATGGCAATCGCCTTCAACTGTCAGTTCTCGATACATCAAAGATTGGCTGTTCCTTAGCCAGTTTGGTGTTTCTTTACTATTTACTAATGTTGCCACGATAGATGTGACAAGTGTATCCATATCTTCTTCGTTAAGTACCATCATGCTTACAACAAACTTTTCTAGAGAACTCGTATCAAAAGAGTGTGCTAAGCCCGAGTTTGTCACTGCATCGTTCAGTTTGTCTTGGCGAATCAGTTCGTTGATAAAGATTTTGGTTAACATCTCATCATTCTGTTCGTCGTTTTCGGTCAGCATTAGTGTGGCATCACGCTCGGCTAATGTCTTAGCGATACGAGACTTGTCAGCGCCGTACTTAGAGTCTGGTTGGTTTGTAAGAAGGTGTTGGATGATTTTGGCTGCACGAAAGATTTTTTCATTATTCGCACCGTCATCAACAGCCACAATGTGAAATGCATCATTGTTATTTGCTTCAGAAAGGGAGATTTTCACATAGTGGGTGAAGCCCGCATCAGCAGCCACTTTTAACTTGGCTGGAAGCTCTGTAGAAACGACAGTTGGGATTGTGACAGTGCTCAATGTTGGCGCTGGTGGTGTTGGAGGTGTCGTTGTCGATGGTTTCGAATTAGATTCACTGCCGCCGCAAGCAGTTAGACTTATCGCGCAAAATATGGCTAAAGGTGTTAATTGGGAATATCTCATTTCATGTTACTCGTAGACTTTATTAGAGCAAGAAACTTAGAAGCAACATAAAGTCCTGTCTATATAAGCAAACCAAGTCATATATATCGATATTGTTTTTTGGTAAGGACTATCATTCGATATATTTAAAAATGTAGTAGATTTTTATTCCGAAATTTATTTTTTATGTGAAGCTATATTCTGCTAATAAATAAAACATCAGGTTATTGCATGGTTTTAGGGGCGTGGAATGATTAGGATTATCGTATATGTATGGTTTGTAAGCGTATGTAAGCCCGCTTTTTATTAAAATTATCATTTAAGTGGGTTGCGCAGTATAGGACGAGCGATATACTCCCTCCATCATATTGGTGGAGTAAATGATTCATGGTGGGCAATACAATCTTACTGGTAGAAGACGACTCTGAGATTGCTCGATTAACCAAAATGTACCTCGAAGCCGAAGGCTATACAGTAACCGTTATCGACAACGGTCAAAATGCATTAGAAACGATTCACGGACTCAATCCGGACCTAGTGCTGTTAGATTTGATGTTGCCGGGAAAAAATGGCGCAGAAATATGCCAAGAGGCACGTAAATTTTATCATGGGATTATCATTGTTTTGACTGCAACCGATGATGAAATGAGCGAGGTGAGCTTATTTAAGTTCGGTGCTGATGATTACCTTACCAAACCGATAAAAGGCAATATCCTTCTCGCCCGTATTGAAGCGGCGCTACGTCGCTATCGTCGTCAAGTTGATACCGTTGAAGAAGAAAAGCTGAGCCGATATGGCATTAGCCTTTGTCTTCGTCGCTCCCAAGCATTTTATTTGCAAAAAGATATTGGTTTAACGAGCTCTGAGTTTGAAATTCTAGAGCTCCTGATGCTGAATGTCGATAAGCCAGTATCTCGTGAATCATGTTGCCGTCTTGCCAGAGGCATTGAATACTGCATTACTGATCGTTCGATTGATATGCGTATATCCTCACTAAGGAAGAAATTCTCTAAGGCTCATATCCATACTGCTACCATTAAGACCATACGTCACCACGGCTATATGCTGACAGGTAAATGACGCATGTTTTCCCTGTTTACTCGTCTATATGTGGGGTTAGTTACTGGCCTTGCGCTGACTGTTGCTTTGTTTCTCTTTATGGGGGAAGAGTACATGCGCAAAACAGAAGTCGGTGTTTTTTTGAGTGATGGTGCTTATTTTGTCGATCAATACATTGAGCAACGAGGCACTCCGGATTCTCTCTACAAGAAGTTAACCGAAAACGGCAAGCAAGATTTCTTTATCTTTGATTTAACATTGGTTGAAAACTGGGACGGATCACCGCCTTGTCGAGATTGTAAGCTACTGTACCGAATACAAGGGATACCTGTTTATCTTATTGATGGCAGTACCTATGCTGCGGTATTCCCTTTACCTAACACCTCGAAGAGTTTAGTTTTCAAAGAAAAAACGGATTTCTTTAGCCCAGATGTTGATTGGAATGAAGATTCTGAGATTGTATTTATACTGACTCTACTTTTGGTTGTTGTGTGCAGTTTAGGCATTATGGTTTACATACCTGTACGACGTCTTGACCGCCAAATTCGGCAACTAACGGCTGCACAACAACAATTTGGTTATGGTGAGTTGAATACGCGAGTCGATCTAAAGCAATTTTCGCAACCCGTGAAAGAGCTCGCCCAAGGCTTCAACTGCATGTCTGAAGAGATTGAGAGACGAGTACGTCAAACACACATCTTTACTCAAGCTATTCCTCATGAAGTGCGCACTCCGCTGAGTCGTATTCAGCTAGCGACGGATTTAGCTAGGCGCACGAGTGGTGAAATGCAGGCAGAGTTACATGACGATATTGAACGATACGTTGATGTAGTGACGGACTTAACGTCCGACATTGTCATGCTGTCTCGCTTGAGTGTGAAAAACCATTCTTTGAGCGATTCTGTTGAAACCATGGAACTGCCTCTTTGGTGTAAAAGCCGCATGAATTACCTAGGCTTAGAGTCCGCCATGTTGAGAGCAGAAAATGAACTCGCGAACCAATTGATTCACTTTCAGCCTACTTTGGGTAACCTCGTCCTCGATAATTTATTGCAAAACGCCAAGCGTTACGGTGAATCCTGCGTTGAGGTGACGATTCGAATGGTAGCGGATTGCTGGAGCATCGATATTGAGGACGATGGTCCGGGCATACCTGAAGCGATGCGAGAAGAAGTATTTATGCCATTTTCACGTTTAGATAAAAGCCGCAACGCCGACGTGAAAGGCTTTGGTTTAGGGCTTGCTATCGCTACCAGTGCAGCGCGGCAACTGGGTTGGGAGCTTTCCGTCGGCGAGAGTCACTTAGGCGGCGCACGTTTTACGGTGCTTATTCCTGCCAACGATTAGAGTAGGCACTGCGGTAGTCTGGTTCAGCGATACCTTCATACAAATCTTCACAAGCTTGCAGCGGACCTACGACGGTTCGGTAGGGTAGGACACCTGCCCAAACAGGAATGTCCATGTCTTCCGCATCGTCGTTGACGCCAAAATTGCTGATTTTCACTGATGCTTCCGTGAGCGGGATACGCAGTAGCATGGTGGCTTTGAGTTCTTTTTCATTACTCAAACGGACTTGTTTTGTTCTCCCTGGAGCGATCTGTTCGATAAAGTGATTCAGCAACCTGTCTTTCTCTTGGTTATTCTCCACCATCTCAAATTGGCCAAAGACCACTGTACTGCGATAATGCGCACTGTGGTGAAACGCACTTCGAGCCAATACCCAACCATCAAACAAAGTAAAGGTTAAGCACGTTTGCACTCCTTGTTTGAGTGAGCGTAACAGTCGACTGTTGTTGGCACCATGGATATACACGTAATCATCCACACGCCATGCCAGCATAGGGATGACCACAGGGCCTGACTCGTTGGTTATCGCAATATGAGCGATTAGGCTTTCATCTATGATGGCGTGCAGTTTGCTAACATCAGAGACGGCTTTATGTGCGCCTTTCTTAATTTCTGTTCTATTGGTGTTGGATAGCATTTTCTCTCCTTGTTTACTCACGATTACGAGCGCTTGATCCTCATTCTTTAATTGCAATGTAGCGCTTAACTGGTAGCTTAAAGAGAGCCAGTTTTATTTAATGGATGGATCCAGTTTGTCTTTGATTGATATCGGTGACCTACATTTAAAAGAAAGTGATGGAACGCGTCAGCAAGCGTTGTTTTTTGCTATTCGCAAGAAAATTGTTCAAGGATTGTGGGTGAAGAATGGGAAGTTGCCTTCTACGCGGAAGCTTTCACAGACGCTTAATCTAAGTAGGAATACCGTGATTTCTGCCTACGAACAGTTAGTGGCGGAAGGGTACTTGAACAGCCAAAAAGGTTCTGGCTTTTATGTTGCCGTAGAACTGCCGGAGCAGTACTTGCCTGAACCTAATTCAGTTCAGAGAGACTCATCACCGAAAACTCACTTTGATATCAACCTTGCATTTGCACCGGGTGTGCCGGATTTGGACGCATTTCCGATGGCGCAGTGGCAAAAGTTACTCAATCGCCACATGTCCCGCCCCTGCTTGTTGGGGAATCAAGATATTCAGGGTAGTTGGGCATTGCGCTGTGCTTTAGCTGACTACCTCGCATCAAGTCGTTCAGTGAATTGTTCCCCAGAGCGCATTATTATTACCTCTGGGGCGCAGCAAGCGTTGTCAATTGCGACGATGGTAGTGCTCAAACAAGGTGATAAGGTTCTGATGGAGCAACCAGGTTACGCGCAAATGCGGAAGTTGATTCAGTTCCAAAACTATCAATTTGAGCCTTTGTTCGTAAGAGAGAAATTAGGTTTTGATGTGGAAGCTGTGACCTCAAGCGATGCCGATGCGCTGTATATCACACCAAGTAATCAATATCCGATGGGTACCACACTCAATACCGAGCAAAGAGGGAAGATCATCAACTGGGCGGTCGAGCAATCAAGTTGGATCATCGAGGACGATTATGACAGCGAATTTCAGTTTGCTCATCGTCCCTACACCAGCTTACAGGGGCTAGCAGCTCAAATGGGTCGAGATGATCGTGTGTTGTATGTGGGTTCCTTCAGTAAAGTAATGTTTAACGGGTTGCGGCTTGGCTACCTTGTGGTTCCTGAACGTTTAGTAGAGCAATGTTTGGTGGTTAAAGATGCGTTAAGTGGTGATTCACCGACGCACACTCAAGAAGCGTTGGCAGATTTTATAACCGAGGGTGGGTTGTTGCGCCATATCCGAAAAATGCGCCGATTATATAAAACCAAGCATGAACAGATGCATTTATCCATTCAACAGCATTTTGGCGACAGTGTTTGCGTCGTTAGCCAAGCGGCGGGGCTTCATATTACGTTGAAATGGCAAAACGGTATAGATGAGCTGCGTTTGACAAAACTGGCAGAGCATGAAGGGATCATCTTGCGACCTTTGAGCTATTATGAACATCCAGGTTTCCAAGCACGTCACTGGCATGGTGCCGTGCTTGGTTATGGCAATATCGCGTTAGAGAATATAGACGCTGGTATCCAACGTTTAGCCCTAATTTTTCGACATGGGAAGCAGTGACTATTCAACTGCGCGTGTTTGTCGTTTATGTCGCCACTGTTTCCAAGGCAGTAAAAGTAGAGTGAAAATGCCAAGTGCATAAAACATTGACCAGCCTAAACATATAAAAACACCGGTACAAAGCAGTAGAGAAAGTCCCGCAAGCGCTTTACCAAACCCACGGAGCAATTTATAAGCGGCTAACATCGCCAACATGTAAACCAAAACGAATACACTATTTGCTAGTTTTAGGAAAAACTCCAGATCGAGCTGCGATAGCGTTCCTATCACGCAAGATATTAGCAGTACGCCGCCAACTAATAAGGTGGCTGAGAAAGGGACACCACGACGCGAAATCTTGGCTAGTGGGCTGTAAGGACGATGTTCCCGAGCTTGAGCCCAGACCATTCGCGCTAGGCTCTGTGTGTATAAGTTAACGCTCGCGAAACAAGCGGAGAATCCGATCAAACTGATTATCCATTTGGCCCCATCGCCAAGTAGTTGAGCACTCAACCATGGAATCGATGCATTATCGAATTGAGCATTACCATATGCACCAAACTTTAAAATAACAACAGAGCAAGCCCAGTACGTAGCTCCCGCTACAAAACAACCGACAATAATGGCGATAGGGAAGTCTCTTTGAGGGTTTTTGAATTCTTCCCCCATATGAGCAAAAGCCTCTATGCCAACAAAACACCAGAACATCACGCCAAGCGCTGCGGTAATAGGCCAAATTGACTCTTGTGTGATAGCTGGCATCACGAGATCGGCGCTGTTAACGTCACCTTTCCATAAAAATGTGCCAACGAGCGCAAAGACACTCAAAGCAATAAGAGTTTGTAAATGACCTGATGACTTAGTGCCCATCAAGTTGACGAACACAAGAAGTAATACCGTTAGAATTTGTGCAAACAGATTATTGCTAATAGGCTCTGGCAATATTTGCTGTAGAAAGCCTGCGGCGAGTGCAATCGCGGCCGGAACCCCTACCGGAATGACACTAACAAATAGCCAAGCTACACTACTTTCCAGCTTGGCGTTAAATGCTTTACGCACAAAAAATGCGGTTCCGCCCGCGTTGGGATATCGCTTGCCTAGCTGGGCAAAAGTCAGCGCAATAGGACAAATGGCGATGAATAATAAAATCCAGGCCCATAGTGAAAAATGACCCGCTATGCCTGCTGCAATGGCTGGTATCATAAAAAGCCCCGTTCCCATTAATGTTGTGGATAGTTGGGCGATACCGGATGTGAGTGAAATGTCTTTTTTGAGCTGTTCCATGCTAATTGATTCATCCAATGTTGTAGGACTTATGACGAAAGCGCTTGTGGCTTCTAATTATCTCATTTATTGGAGTTTAATGAGCCCGCTAGTGCGCTGAGTGCATAAGAAGCGTATTTGATTTCAATGCGTTATCGCTCTTTTATTTGAATGGATAACGGTGCTCATCTCATGCTTACCAAATAGCATATCCAAAATCTTAATAACAAAATGATTTACTGAACCGTCAATATGACGGTTGTTTTAAATATTTCCAACAAAATGTTGGTTTCTTATGCAGTTAGAATCGGTATAGAATGAGAAAAATAAGGAAAGCTTGGTAAGTATATGGACAAGTTTGATCACAAGATTGTGGATCTTCTCCGACACAACGCTCGGCTGTCGGTGACTGAAATTGCGGATAAAGTGAACCTTTCTCGTTCTGCGGTGACGGCTCGTATTCGTAAGCTAGAACATGACAAAGTGATTCTCGGGTATCACGCTGAAATTGCCTCTTCAGGCGGGGACTCGATTTGTGCTTATTTTGCTCTAAAGTTCGATAAATCTACATCCACGTATTATTGCGAATCATATGCCGACGAACTATACAAAATCGATGGCGTAAAATGGTGCCATGCAATCAGTGGTGAAACGGATATGATGGTTTTTGTCGAAGTACCTACGATGACTCGTTTGAACGAAATCAGAGATCAAATTCAACGTTACCCAGAGCTAAGGCACCTCATGACTCATACCGTTTTAGCTGAGTTCTTTAATACGACTGGCAACCAGTTTGTGAAATAAGCATCATGGGTGCCATTATTTATTAAACCTTCTTGAGCCGGTATGTTAAACAACATCAATTTGAATCTACTTAGGTCCTTGCATGTACTTTTAGAAGAGTGTCATGTCAGCCGAACTGCAGAACGTTTGCACATTACTCAGTCTGCGGTTAGCCGACAGCTTGCACAATTGCGCGATCTGTGTGGTGACCCACTGCTTATTCGTCAAGGTAATCAGCTGATACCAACCCCGCGAGCAATAGCATTAAAATCAAAGCTTGATGCGTTACTGGCTGAGTTTGACCATTTACTCGATGACAAACCTTTTGAGCCGCAACTGTGGCAAGGCGAGCTGGTTATTGCCTCAAGTGATTACGTGGCACAATACGTTTTGCCCGATATTGCATCTCACTTAGGTGAACAAGCACCACAATTGGATTTGGCGTATCGACTGTGGCAGCTAGATTTTATCGATAAGCTTCACGAGTTAGGAATCCACCTTGCTTCTTCTATGTATCCCACTCAGCCTGAAGGTGTATCTAGCATCAATATTGGTTCAGATAAGTCAGTTTGTTTGATGAAGGCGTCTCACCCTTTAGCTGGTAAGGCTTCGATTTCTGTAGAGGACCTCATTAGTCATTCGCATATTCAAGTGACGGGTGGAGGAGACAAAGACTCAAGTACCGATATGGCACTAAAAGACAGGGGGCTGATGCGTCATGTTACCTTTAAAGTGCCTTTTTTCTCTGCGGCGGTAAATCGTTTGGTCTCAAGTGAGCACTTAATGGTAGTTCCGGAGCACATTGCAAATAATTTGGCCAAGCACTGGCCTTTGGTTCATAAAGCGCTTCCTTTTGAGACACCTACCCATGAATATTGGCTGATGTGGCATCCTAAATACGACAATGATCCAGCTCATCAGTGGGTGCGAGAGCAAATCCACGCGGTGATGAAAATATCGGAATACTCCATCCATTAAGTTATGATTTTAAATCATGACTTTTATGCGAAACTTTGATTTCAAATTATAGCTCTTCAATTGATAGATTGAATTCAAATGGAGAGAGGTTATTTATGACACTAACAGTTTGGTTATCACTTTTTACCGTGTGTTTACTCGGTGCTATGTCACCTGGGCCTAGCCTAGCGATTGTGGCAAAACATGCCTTGGCTGGTGGACGCATCAATGGTTTGGCAACGGCTTGGGCACACGCTTTTGGAATTGGCATTTATGCGTTTATTACGCTGATTGGCCTCGCTGTTGTTTTGCAGCAAAGCCCGATGTTGTTCAAGACGATCAGCCTTGCAGGCGCGGCATATCTTGCATATTTAGGGTTCAATGCGCTGCGTTCGAAAGGCGGTGTGGCGGCGAAGTTGGAGTCAGGCGAAGAAACAACGGTAAGCCAGTCTGCTCGAGAAGGTTTTTTTATCTCGATTTTAAGCCCCAAAATTGCCTTGTTTTTTATCGCACTATTTAGTCAGTTTGTAGCGCTAGGTAATGATTTGAGCAATCAAATGATCATTGTGGCTACACCATTTGTTGTGGACGGGCTTTGGTATACCTTTATCACCCTAGTGTTATCGAGCTCTAAAGTAGTGGACAGAATTCGTTCTAAAGCGGTGCTAATTGATCGTTTGTCAGGGATTGTTCTCATGCTATTGGCACTTCGAGTGGTCGTAACCGTATAAATTTGCCAAGACAACAAAATATTAAAGGCAGCCCAGGTGGCTGCCTTTTTTGTAAAAAAGCACCCTGCCATTGTAAAAGACAGGGTGAAAGCAAGAAGTTTCTCAGGAGCAGTCGGGGGAGAGAAACTTATATAAATTCGATTTATTTATCGGCGAACCTCTTCGAACTCACCTTCAATCGCATCGGCTTTACCAGTATTGAATTCATACTCTTCATGCATTTCTTTCTGCATTTT
This sequence comes from Vibrio sp. CCB-PB317, assembly GCF_022808245.1. Taxonomy (NCBI): domain Bacteria; kingdom Pseudomonadati; phylum Pseudomonadota; class Gammaproteobacteria; order Vibrionales; family Vibrionaceae; genus Vibrio; species Vibrio sp. CCB-PB317. The sequence goes on along the minus strand of NZ_JALGNU010000002.1, from coordinate 1,487,544 downwards.
CTTCACGCGCTTCTCAATACGCTTGCCTGTAATCAATGCTGCGATGGTCAACGGAATCGCAATGATCAAGCTAAATACTAATGTAAAAAAGCCCGTAATCAGTGCCAGTGCGGTAACAATAATCCGATTCATAATCATGACCTCTCTGTAATTCATGTGTTCAGATTAATGCTGTGAACATGAACAAAACATGAATGATAGCCTTCACTTTGTCCGGAGAGTGTCAAATGAGCGAAATGAAAAAACGCCTGAGGGTGATCAGGCGTATAAACGGGGAAAAATATTAGTAATGCGCTTCGCGCTTATTATTTAGAACAAATATGAGATATTGTCCGTTACGCTATGTGGTTAACGTTGTGGAGCAAAGTTCACCTATCGAGGGAATGTTTGGTAACGAACACCCATCATTTGTTCCATACAGTGCACAACTTGGCAGCTGTAACCGAATTCGTTGTCGTACCAGATGTAAAGTACGCAACGTTTGTCTTGTGCGATAGTCGCTTGACCATCCACGACGCCTGCATGGCGAGAACCAACTAAGTCAGTTGATACAATTTCTGTTGAATCGGTGTAGTCAATCTGTGCCGAAAGCTCAGAGTTCAACGCCATTTCACGCAAGTAATCGTTCAGTGAATCACGGTCTACGTCTTCACCTAAGTTTAGGTTAGCGACTGCCATCGAAACGTTTGGTGTCGGTACGCGAATTGCGTTACCTGTTAGCTTACCAGCTAGCTCTGGCAGTGCTTTTGCTACTGCTTTAGCTGCGCCAGTTGAAGTTAGAACCATGTTCAGAGAAGCACTACGTCCACGGCGGTCACCAGAGTGGAAGTTGTCGATCAAGTTTTGGTCGTTTGTGTATGAGTGCACGGTTTCGATGTGACCAGAAAGGACACCATATTTATCATTCAGCGCTTTAAGAACCGGCGTGATTGCATTTGTGGTACAGCTCGCTGCAGAGATGATGGTGTCATCTTCTTGAATAACTGATTCATTTACACCGAATACAACGTTTTTGATATCGCCTTTACCTGGTGCCGTTAGCAGCACTTTCTCTGCACCTTGACACGCTAAGTGTTGGCTTAGACCTTCAGAATCACGCCAAACACCTGTGTTATCAACAACAAGCGCGTTGCTAATACCGTAAGCAGAGTAGTCCACTTCGCTTGGATTGTTTGCGTAGATGATTTGGATGTAGTTACCGTTAACGATCAGAGCTTTACGTTCCTCATCGATCACGATGCTACCGTTGAACTGACCGTGGACTGAGTCACGACGCAGTAAGCTAGCACGCTTCTCTAAATCGCCTTTTTTACCGCCACGAACCACAATCGCTCGTAGTCGTAGTGGGTAACCTGGGCCACTTTTCTCGATCAGAAGGCGAGTTAGTAGTCGACCAATGCGACCAAAACCATAAAGAACTACATCACGCGCTTTCAATGAAGAGTCTGCATCGCGTGCGCCATCGAGTGCAGTGATAAGGAAATCATTTAGAGATGCAGTATCGTCATGCTCATTCCAGTACTTAGTTGCCAATTGGCCAACATCGACACGACACGAAGAAATGCTCATTTCACATAGCGCTTGAATGATAGGCATCGTGTGCTCAAGTGAGAGTGGGCTGCCTGTATAACGTCTTGCAACGCGATGAGTTTTGAGAATGTCTATAGTAGTAGCATTGATAAGCGTTTTACCAAACAGAACCACTTCGATTCCTTTTTGACGATATAGCTTACCAATTAGAGGGGAAATAGATTCAGCAATCGTTTGGCTAGTTTGCCAGTCTTGGAGATATTTCTCTGGACTCATTGTTGTATTAGACCTTTCACGTTTTGGGGGCTAACCATACTCCCTGCTGTTGCCTCTTCGGCAGCGTGCAAGAGTGTGGTGGGTTATGTAATCGGGTTGTAATAGTTATGTGTGCGGATTCTAAGGTCGGAGCCCTTATTCTGCTAGGAAAATTAAATCCAGTGTAAAACACTAGTTAAGGTCGTGTTAGTGGTGAATTAATGTGACTAAAGCGGTGGTTTTCACGTATTGACATTTAAAAAGTCATCCACTTTTTTCGCGATGATAATGTGTGTTTTCAAATTAGTTTTGTTGTCACTGTGAATTCGTTTGCATTTTTGTGTGATTTGTCTCGATAAGGCAACGAGATAGGTGAACATATGGTTTGAAATTTCATGAAAAGTGATGTGCATCTTAGGTATGAGTGAAACTTCACTGTTTGTACTCAGCTTGAAGATCGAAAAGTATGATTCGAGTCACAATTACCATTTCATTGACCGATGGCGAAATAAGCGGAATGACCATGGTTTTGGTAGGTGAATGTTGTTTTAAAGTAACCATGTCGTATATGCCTTTCAATGCTAGAAACTAGTCTAGTATTAAATAATCGGATGAGATCAACCATTGGGCTGATGGATGTTGAGATTATCAATAAAAACACGCTTAGCACTCCTCGCACTATTACCCACGGTGGTGATAGTGGTTTTTGCAGTTCAGCAGTTTTCTGACAATGCGTTGCGCGTAAGCCGTCTCAATCAAACGGTAATCAATATCCAAGGTTTCCAGTTGATATCCCAAGCCTCTCATTTTATATACTCCATAGAGAAAGCACGCCGCCAGCCTACGCTTCAAGCATCAGCCGCACTTAATATAGAAGAACAAAACGGTGTTATTTCTTCCATGCATCAAAAATTCGTCAGTAACCCCAATACCGCTGAATATGCTGATGAGCTGAAAGAGGCCATGCTAGGGGTATTATCAGGTAGGTTGGACGAGATGGATGACCTGGGCGATTGGGCATTTCAACTGCTTCAAAATATGTCGCGCTCTTTGCTACAAAATCATCAGTGGTATGGTAGTGAGGACGGTATTCGAATGCAGAATTTTATTGCTTACCTTGCTCAGCTGTCTTTTTGGACACAGAAAGAAGCCTGGTTGACGCATCGCCTAGTTCAAGATCCTAAGAGTCGGTTGAGTCAGAGTCTGTTTTTTCAGGCTATTGATCGACAGCAGCAAAATTTGGATGCGTTTTTAAATTTAGGAGGGTCATACGATCAAGTTGATAAATTGCTAGGCTTGTTTACGTCGCCGAGATATCAGAGAAATTTGGCATCTCGTGGGCGATTAATGTCAGGGGACATGTCACGTAGTGACTATGAAGCGTATTTGAGAGAACTCGATTTCCGTGTGCAACGCTTGCAAGTACTCATTGATGGGTTCACGAAACAAACAGAGCAGTCGCTCCTAACACAAGTTCATGAACAAAAGACCAATATTGCGATGATTACCTCTGGCGTTATTTTGGTTATCGTAATGCTTTGCTGGCTTGGCTTTGGCACTTGGTTTCGGGTTAATAGCAAACTAGATGCGATTATTCATACCTTAACGGCGCTGATCAACGATGAAGAGAAACAGACGAAAGTCAAAGTCGATGGCAGTGATGAACTGACGATTTTCGCTCAGCAAGTGAATCGAGTGGTTGAAGAAAAGCAGAGACAAACAGACGAAATACTCCATGCTAAAGAGTCAGCAGTGTCTGCTAATCGCGCTAAATCAGTATTTCTTGCCAACATGTCGCATGAAATACGTACCCCCCTAAACGGTATTATGGGCATGACGGAGATACTCTCTCAAAGCGAGTTATCTTCCCATCAACAAGAAGTCGTTGATGACATTGACTCTTCATCTCAAACATTACTTACCTTGCTTAACGATATTTTGGATCTTTCTAAAATCGAATCTGGTCGACTGGAGTTGTCGCTAGTCGAGGCCGATATCCGAGAGGTGGTGTACCAGTCGATGGTTTTATTTCAATCCAAAGCCACATCTAAACAGCTAGAGCTGGGGATTAACTTAGCTGAAAACATTCCAACTCGAGTGATGGTTGATGATCATCGCATCAAGCAGGTCATCACGAATCTGGTATCGAATGCGGTCAAGTTTACCGAAAGCGGTCATATACGTGTTGATGTCAGTTATGACGAGTTACCTGAGAACGAGCGCGGAACGCTGATGTTTAAAGTCGAAGATACCGGGATAGGCATTGAACAAGATAAGTTAACGACGATTTTTGAACCCTTTACTCAGGAAGATGAAGGGGTGTCAAGGCAGTTCGGTGGAACGGGGCTGGGATTGGCAATTTGTCGTCAACTGGTATCGATGATGGGAGGGCAGCTTATAGCGACATCCACCAAAGGAGTGGGCACATGCTTTGAATTCTCTATTGAGGTTGACGTTATTCCGATGTTTGGCTGGCGCTCGGACGTGATAAATAAAGGGCTCTTGATCTGCACAAATTACGATTACGCTGATCAACTTTTGAAAGAGTGTCGATTAGCGAAAATCAATCTCTTTGGTGCGAATAATGTTAATGAAGTAAAAGCAATAAACGATGACTTTGATGTCATATTTCTGTGCCATAGTGACGACTCCAATACGGATGAAGCCTTAGATGAATTGTCACTCAAATATGATCTTCGTCGTGTGATTATTTGTCAGCATCATCTATCCACTCCCTACGACAATGCAGAAAGAGTACATGCTGTACTCACATTGCCTTTTCTTGGCAATCGATTTAAGCATGTCATTGACGACTTAGCGAAGGTAGAAAAAACCATATCAGGTGACACTGTCACTAATGGTCTTCCAAAGTCTGAATATCGAACATCGCGCTCTCACAGGAGGATCTTAATCGCGGAGGATAACTTGATGAATCAGAAAATCGCGAGTTTCTTTCTGGATAAAGCAGGGTATGACTATTTGATAACAAGCAATGGACAAGAAGCGTTGGAAGCCATCACAAAGGGAGAAGAATTCGATGCAATTTTAATGGATTGTATGATGCCGGTGATGGATGGACTGACCGCGACGAAAGAAATTCGTCGTTGGGAAAAGAAAGCCGGGCGTGAGAAAACGACCATTATTGCGCTCACCGCGAGTGTTTTGGAAGAAGACATTCACAACTGTTTTGCTGCAGGTATGGATGCTTATTTACCTAAGCCTTATAAATCGAATCAGCTATTTGAGCTCTTCAATGAATTAAAACTCGCCTAAATCGATAACATTTCAAGACGATAAAGCCCCAATCAAAGGGGCTTTATTTTAACCATGCATTGTTATGCGTTTGCTTGAGCGCCAGCGAGTTTACGTATGGTTTGTCGGTAGGTTAGGTAAGCGGAAATGCCCGCCAGAATGTTGCCCATACAAGCGCCTAAAAGTAGACCTCGGATTCCCCCCATTTGAGCGCCAACCCATAAGCAAGGAAGGAAAAAGACAAACAAGCGTAGCGCTGAAATGGTGAGCGCGGTGTAAGACTTACCTAATGCATTGCAAAGAGAAACCATCAACATACATACACCTAGTGAACCTAAGCTGATAGGAACAATCAGCAAATGCATTTCTAATACTTGCTCTACTTGAACATCACTGGTCATCAGTAGTGCAAGTGGGTTTGCGACGGCAAACGTAATGGCTGCGATCAAAAGTTGAAAGCCCAGAATGAATTTTACGGCAATACTGACTAGCGATTGGATATCTTGGTAGTTCTTTGCGCCAAGTAAGCGCCCGACCATTGGGGGCATAGACATTGTCAGCGCTAACACCGAAACGATAGCAAAGAATTCGTAGCGTGAACCGAGCGCCCAAGCGGCGACTGCTGCGGTCCCGAAGCTTGCCAACAACTTTGTTGCCAACATGGACGACAACGGAGGCAGCAGTTGGCTGATCATCGCAGGTCCCATGATGTTACCGATAGACGCAACACTTTTAGCTACGTTGAGGTCTTGCCACTGCGTTGTTGCCCAGTGATTCTTCTTTACGCGAGGCGCGACGACTAAAATACCAAACCCAAAAGCAACGATGGTTGCTATTGCGGCTCCGTTAATACCCAAGTCAAACGTGAAAATAAATAGTGGATCGAGCACAAGGTTCACACCGCTGGTCACCATCATCATTGTGCCAGGCAACATGGTGTTGCCGTTAGCTCGGCAAATACTGTAGTAAAAATATAAAACCGCGCCAGTCCATGAACTTAGCAGCCACCAAGGCCAGTAGCTGTCGATAATCGGCATCACAGACTCTGGAGCACTTAATAGAGATAAAATGGGGTAGCGCAAAAGCCAAATTAGCCCTCCAAAAACGGCTACACCGATTGAGCCAATCATCAAAACTAAGCCACCGAGCTGTTTGGCATAACGACTTTCATTCGCACCAAGCGCTTTAGAAATGACAGCGGTCGTGGCGATACCTAAACCGACTTGAATGCCGATAATGACCATTTGCAACGGAAGAGTAAAACCTTGAGCGGCCAAAGGTAAAACGCCGAGCTGACCGATAAACGCACTATCTACAAGCTGAAAGCTCATTAAAGATAGAACGCCAAATAGCATTGGCCAAGTCATCGTAAATAATTGTTTTGCAAGTGTTGGTTGTGTACTTGTCGTAGTTGAGGACATAGAAAGCTGAATGCGTTAGGAATAAGAGTTGGATTGATTGTACACGGCGCTTAGTTTAGAGACAAAAATAAACCCCGAGGAAGGTAGCCTTACTCGGGGTTGAAAAATCTAGCTTACGTGTTTACTTTTTGCCGCTAGTTTGCTTGTCTTCTTCGGTCAGTTCGCGAATACGACGGCTGATGTCACGACGTGCTTTAGAGATTTCTGCACTTTTGATGATGTGGTCATCAACACGATCTTCGTAGTCTGCTTTCATATTTTTGATGATTGCGACGATTTCATCGTGAGTCATTTCTGGTTTGATGTAATCTAGAAGGTTTTCTAGAAGGTCAACACGTTTGCGGTTATCACGAACTTTCTTTTCGTTATCAAGCAGCTCACGTTTTAGTTTGTTTTTACGACGAGCTTGGTTAACGATTTCAAATACGCTACTCATAGTTCTCTTTCCTAATTTTATGAATATCTCCCTCGATTAAAGCACAACATCCAGTGGCATAACAGTCTTTAGATCAATCACAATGCAGAGTTGAACATTTCTCAACCAATTGCGATGTGTCTACATAATCACGCTTCTTTAATCGAGTTTTAGGCAACATCGTAGAATCCATCGATTCATTGTCATAACGTGGCCTTCACTATATTATCAACACCATTGAATGCAAAATGATGAACTTGATATGGACTCTGGGAACACTGCGGAGCAAGTAAGTAGTCAAGATAATGAGCAAGCCACTCGCTCTGTGGCTGAAAAGTTAAAAACAGCGTATATCAACGCTCGCGAGCAACTCGAAATCATCGAAGTTGAGCTGAATCGTTCAAAAATAATGATGGTTGATCAAGATGGCAATTTGACGAAAGTGCCAATTCTCTCGGAGCATTGATACCTGACCCGATTCGCAAAGGGTGCCAGGTCTTGCGCTATGCTTTAGCCTGACACCGACACCTGAATCGTTAACGCTTCTTGCATCTCTTTGCCAATGTATGATGCATGATTTCGAAGCGATTTAGGTACCAAGTCAAATGCAAAAATAATAAGGAAATGCATTATGAAAGTTGAGCTAACGGCAATTGAAGCACGAGTCATTGGTTGCTTGATCGAAAAAGAAGTCACCACCCCAGATCTTTACCCCCTCAGCCTAAACGCATTAACCAACGCGTGTAATCAAAAAAGCAACCGTGATCCCGTAATGTCGCTCTCTGAGTCAGACGTTCTCGATGCCGTTGAGGCTCTAATTGAGCGTAGGCTCGTCAGTGACGAAAGTGCGTTTAACAGCCGTGTTAGCAAGTATCAGCACCGTTTCTGTAATACGGAGTTTGGTGATTTAAAACTGACAGAACAAGAGAAGGGAATCGTATGTTGTATGCTTTTGCGTGGTGCTCAAACGCCTGGGGAAATTCGCACTCGTACCAATCGTCTCGCGACATTTCATGATGTAAAAGAAGTTGAAACGGTTTTGGAGCACTTAGCAAGCGAAGAAAAAGGACCATTAGTGGTCAAGTTACCGCGTGAAGCCGGGAAGCGAGAATCACGCTATATGCATTTGTTCTGTGGCGACGTTGACGTCTCTGAGCTAGCAGTGCCAGTGTCAGCGGCTGGCTCTAATTCTGATCGAGTCAGCCAGCTAGAGCTCGAAGTTGCTCAGCTTAAAGAAGAGCTCGATGAACTTAAAGCTAAGGTCGAGTCACTACTTTCATGATTGAAAATACAGCGCAGCGTTGGAGTGTCTATTTGATACGAAATAACCGCAATGCGCTGTATTGCGGTGTCACAAACAATGTTGAGCGAAGATTCAATCAGCACCAAACGGGCAAAGGAGCGAAAGCTTTAAAGGGAAAAGGTCCCTTGGTATTGGAGTGGTCTTCGGATTTTGATTCAAAGACACTTGCCATGCGGGCTGAGTATTATATTAAGCAACTAACAAAAGCTAAGAAAGAGCTACTTGTTACGTCAAAAGCAAGTATTGTCGTTGATGAAAATCAGCAGATGATGTTAGAAATGGCTTTATCGAAATAAGCGTTCGCGACATGCCGAATAACAAAGAAACCGTCCACTGAGGCGGTTTCTTTTTAGTTTTGGAGTACCATGTAAGAACAAACTGACGCATAATGGGTTGGTGTTCTGTTTAAACACTCAGAGTATGAAAAGGAGAAATGATATTTTGTGACCTTACAATTAGGTACACAATAAACGTTTATTCGTTCCAACTCAGACTAAGAACCAATTTATTATTGAAACAGGCACTCAGAGGAAGGTAGATTACAAGAGTAAAGGATGACTCGGCTAGGTAACGAATAGAGCTGAATTAGGCTCATAAAAAGCTAAAAGAGCAGTAGATGAAAAAAGCGTTAGTATTCTCCCTGATGTCAATGGCCACTGTCGCGCCGATAGCGCAAGCCACTCAAGTCCTCAATGGGTATTGGGCATATCAAGAATTTTTAGACCAGTTTCCAGAACAGAAGCAGTTAACGAATGCGTTGGCTGACGCCGTGCGAGAGACTCCTGTTCCGGTTGAAAGAGACAAAAAGAGTCCGTTAAAAATTTCTGTGGTTTATCCAGGCCAACAGATTTCGGATTATTGGATTCGAAATATAGACGCATTTGAACAGCGTTTAGATAAACTCGATATCGACTATCAACTTAATCAAGTATTTACCCGTCCCAACGCAGATATTAAGCAACAAAGTTTGTCTTTAATGGAAGCGCTGAAGAGCAACTCCGATTATCTGATTTTCACTCTCGATACCACTAGGCATCGTAAGTTTGTTGAGCACGTCTTAGACTCAAAGAAAACCAAGTTGATCTTACAAAATATCACTACACCGGTAAGAGATTGGGAGGATCACCAACCGTTCCTTTATGTTGGTTTTGATCATGCTGAAGGCAGCCGTGAGCTTGCCGTGGAGTTTGGTAAGCGTTTTCCAAAACAGAGCCATTATAGTGTGCTCTACTTTTCAGAAGGGTATATCAGCGATATCAGAGGCAATACCTTTATCAATCAAGTCAACCGTGATAACAACTTTGAACTACAATCTGCTTACTATACCAAAGCGACAAAGCAGTCTGGGTATGAAGCAGCAAAAGCGAGTTTGGAAAAATACCCTGACGTCGATTTTATTTATGCGTGTTCTACAGATGTGGCGCTAGGGGCTGTTGATGCGCTGAAAGAATTAGGGCGTGAAGATGTCATGATCAACGGCTGGGGTGGCGGCTCTGCAGAATTAGAAGCGCTTTCGAAAGGGGAGTTAGACGTTACTGTTATGCGTATGAACGATGATACTGGCATTGCAATGGCAGAAGCGATTAAGTGGGATCTTGAAGGGAAACCCGTTCCAACCGTTTATTCTGGTGATTTTGAAGTCGTCACGAAATCTGATTCTCCAGAAAGAATTGAAGCATTAAGAAAACGCGCATTTAGATACTCAGACAATTGATGACAACTACATCAAAAACAAGAAAGCGTCGCTCATTGTCGACGCTTATTACGAAAATAATCATTCTCGTACTTGCTCCGATCATTTTAGGTATCTTCGTTCAGAGTTATTACTTCTCGAAGCAAATTATTTGGCAGGAAGTCGACAGAACTAAGCAACAGACGTCAGCGCTGATTCTTAATATTTTTGATAGCCATTTTGCTGCGATTCAGATTCATCACAACAGTAACTCGAAGAGTGATGTTGTTTTAGATTTTTATACAGAACGGGATGAAGAAGCTCTCAATTACTTTTTCATGAGTATTGACCAGAGTGATCCTTCTCATACGCCAGAGTTTCGCTTTCTCACAGATCATCAAGGCATTATTTGGGACGATGGGAATGCGCATTTCTATGGCATCAATAACTTGATTCTCAATGATCTCGCGAGCCAAGTGACTTTTAGCAACAATTGGTATTACCTTCCTTCACATACCCCAATGGGAACTCGCCATCTGTTACTGCGTCGTGTACCGGTTTTACAACCTAAAACCGGTGAAGTGATGGGGTATTCTTACAATGTTGTTGTTCTAGATAACAACTTCGGGTTGATGGAAAGACTAAAAAACGAAGGGAACGTTGATAATGTTGTTTTGGTGGCCAACGATACGCCACTAGCTAGCTCACTAGTCGGAGATGAAGCGTACAAGATATTTGATGTTCTGAAGCGGCGAGAGTCTCAGCAAAAGCTTGACCAGTTGTTGATCATTAAAACCCCTATCGAAGTCAATGCTGCCACGACGGATTTGTGTTTACTAACCGTGCAGGACAATCAGAGTGTTGTGACGCTGCAAATCCAGCACCTTTTAGCGATGCTGGCTTCGGTTATCGGGATGGTGATGATTGCGTTGATGACCAAAGAGTGGATTGAGAATCGAGTTGTCGAAGAGCTTGGCTCGTTGATGGCATACACTCGTTCGGCTCGTGAAGAAAAAGGGTTCGAACGATTTGGCGGATCGGATATCGAGGAGTTCGATCATATTGGTTCGACACTAGAAAACACCTTTGAAGAGCTGGAAGCGCAAAAGCGTTCATTCCGCGATCTGTTTAACTTTGCGTTATCGCCGATTATGGTTTGGTCAGAGTCTGGCGTACTCATCCAAATCAATCCGGCAGCCCGCAAAGAATTGGTCATGGAAAACGACATTGAAACCATGCACCCAGTGTTTAAAGGCTTCAAAGAAAAGTTGATGCCGCACCTGCGAATGGCAGCTCAAGGAGCCACGTTAACTGGCGTCAATGTACCAATTGGAGACAAGGTATATCGCTGGAACTTATCGCCGATTCGAGTGGATGGTGATATCAGCGGTATCATTGTTCAAGGTCAGGATATTACGACGCTTATTGAAGCGGAAAAACAAAGTAACTTGGCACGTAAAGAGGCAGAAAAATCCGCCCAAGCACGTGCCGATTTTCTGGCTAAAATGAGCCATGAAATCCGAACGCCAATCAATGGCATTCTAGGAGTTGCTCAATTATTAAAAGACTCGGTCGAAACGGAAGAGCAGAATAACCAAATTGATGTACTCCGACATAGTGGTGAGCACTTACTTGCTGTTTTGAATGATATTTTGGATTTTTCGAAGATTGAGCAGGGTAAGTTTAATATTCAAAAGCACCCGTTTTCGTTCACTGACACGATTCGAACGTTAGAAAACATTTATCGTCCAATTTGCGAAAATAAAGGCGTTAACCTCGTCATTGAAAACAAGATTGATCCCAATGTTGAAATCTTTACTGACCAAGTTCGTCTGAACCAAATTTTATTCAACTTAGTCAGTAACTCAGTTAAGTTTACCCCCTCGGGCAGCGTACGCTTGCATGCTGAACTGGAGCAGTTCTACGGCGCTGAAAATAGTGTGTTGGTAGTGGAAATTACGGATACGGGCATCGGCATAGAGCCCGATAAGCTTGACCAAATGTTCGAGCCTTTCGTTCAAGAGGAAGCAACGACCACTCGAGAATACGGTGGCAGTGGTTTGGGACTGACCATTGTGAAAAGCCTCGTCGATATGCTGGAAGGTGACGTTCAAGTACGCAGTCAAAAAGGTTTGGGTACGACCTTTGTTATTACAATGCCAGTGAAAGATCGTGAGCGAGTGCTCACCCCTCTTGATTCAAGCTTGAGAGTTAAACCTGGTGAGTTATTCGCAGAGAGTCTAAAAGTACTGTTGGTAGAAGATAACCATACTAATGCTTTCATTCTCAAAGCATTTTGTAACAAGTACAAAATGCAGGTTGATTGGGCAAAAGATGGATTGGAAGCGATGGAGTTCTTAAAAGATCATACTTACGATTTGATTTTGATGGACAACCAACTGCCGCATCTTGGAGGAATTGAAACAACCAAAGAGATCCGACAGAAGCTGAAGTTAGGCACGCCAATTTATGCTTGTACTGCCGATACGGCGAAAGAAACCAGTGATGCGTTTATGGAGGCGGGCGCGAATTACGTATTGCTCAAACCGATTAAAGAAAATGCGCTCCATGAAGCCTTTGTTGACTTCAAGCAGCGATTCTTAATTGAACGAACGTGATGAACTCATTCGCTATGAGCCTCAATTGATAATTCAATCGCTCACTAGACCGAAAAGCACAACGCCATAACTTAGGGTTGTGCTTTTTTTGTATCTCAAATGCTTCACTTGTTGATAAGCCAGGAGTGCTGATATCACCTTTAGTGTCGTATATCACTACTATTCAACCCAAGTACTACGTTACGCAAACTTGTTCCCCAATGGCATATTCTATGTGATTTAAATCACAAAAACTTATTTACTTAGCGTGCTAACTATTTTATATTACTTAGCAAGCTAAGTAATTGAGTAGATCTTATGATTCAAGACATCAACAGTTTGCGCGACCTTTCTCTGGCTGAAAAGTTATCTCGTGTTGCCCGTTTGTGGAAAATGGTTGCAGATCGCGAGTTGGAGCCTTTAAACCTGACGTACCCGCGTTGGACTGCGTTATGGAAACTTTATCGAATGGGCGACAACGTTAGTCAGAAGCATTTGGCTGAAGCGCTTGAGATTGAGTTGGCATCGCTGATGCGCACATTAAAGCTATTAGAAGAGCAATCTCTGATCACTCGCCATTGCAGTGAGCATGACAAGCGAGCACGTATTGTTAGCCTTACAGAAGAAGGTAAAACCCTACTCAAGCAAATGGAGACTCGAATTCTTCAAGTACGGAGCAAGCTACTGACAGAAATCAATGACCAAGAGCTTCAAAAGCTTTCATTGATCCTCGATCAGATTGCTCACAATGCACTTGATTCACTTAGCGAATAAGTCAGAAACCCGAATTAAAAGAGAAGTAAACGCCTATGACTCCAGATCAAAAATTCGCACGTTGGATCAAGTATTCTTGCGTCGCGTTTGTCCTTGTCTTTGCCTATTTTCTAGTCGCAGATCTCGCTATGCCACTGACGCCCCAGGCAATGGCAACGCGAGTAGTAACGAAAGTAGCTCCCCGTGTGAGTGGACAGATTACGCATCTTTATGTTGCCAACAACCAAGAAATAAGCCAAGGCGATCTACTATTCCAGATTGATCCACAGCCTTATCAGCTCGCCGTAGAAAAGGCTCAACTTAACCTTGAGCGTGTGATTCAAAATAATGAACAGCTTGATGCCTCTATTGCAGCGGCAAAAGCGGACGTTGAAGCGAGTAAAATTGTCGCCGAGCAAAAAGTTCGCGAAGCCAAACGTCTTGATACATTGTTTCATCGCAATGGCACCTCGCAACAACAGCGTGACGACGCACAAAGTAGTGCAACGGCAGCCAGAGCAAACTTACTGGCCGCGCGCGCTCGTTTAAAAGAGTTGGAAGTAAACCGAGGCGATTTAGGTGCAACGAATGTAAATATCCGCGTGGCACAAAACCAGCTAAAACAAGCGGAACTTAATCTGTCTTACACTCAAGTAATTGCTGAGCATGATGGCGTTGTCGCTAACTTGCAGCTGGAAACGGGTGCCTATGCGGCAGCTGGTACGCCTCTTGTGGCTTTAGTCTCGGATGACGTGGATATTATTGCCGACTTTCGTGAAAAGAGTCTGCGACACTTCAATCAGAACAGTCGGGCGTTAGTGGCCTTTGATAGCTTGCCAGGTGACGTATTTGAAGCTCGTATTACGAGTGTGGATGCGGGGGTAAGCTCGGGCCAGTTTGATGCGGATGGCCGTTTAGCGACACCGACAGACTCAAACCGTTGGGTGAGAGACGCGCAGCGTTTACGTTTACATTTAGCTATCGATGAACCTCAACAGCGCGCATTTCCGGCCGGGGCACGTGCGACTGTGCAACTGTTGCCAGAAAACTCGTTATCTGGCTGGTTAGCGAGATGTCAGATCCGATTTTTGAGTCTTCTTCATTACATTTATTAACGGGGAGGCGATATGAAGTTATGGGATCACCCCATGTCGGAAAACGACTTCCGTCAGTGTTTGCGCATTACAACTGGCGCGACCATTGGCTTCACCTTATGTAAGGTCTTTGGCTGGAATTATGGCGTATTTTTTACCGTAACACCGATGTTGTTACTTGGAATGGTACCAGTCATGAGCCTGCATGCCGCACGACAGCTGATTTTTTCAGCGGTCGTATGCGGATTAGAGGTCGGTATTCTTGGTGGGCTATTTGGTGGACATCCTGGCATGATGACGATCATCGCCTTCGGGTTGTTTTTGTATAAGTTCGCCTGTATGTCAAAAGGGAGCTTATTCTTGTTTGGGGCAAATAGCGTGCTGAGCTTGAGCATCATGCTGCATTTTGCGAGTTATCCAACAACCGACTTAAATGATCTGATATTCAGCAACCTACAAGCGAATGTTATTTCAGTGATCGTGGCCTACGTCGTGACATTTTTGATCCCTGATGCAGAGCCTCGTCAGCCATCGGCCAAACCATCTCAGCCTAAACAGAATCACCGCATGCGTCATGAAGCCCTTATGGGGGCGAGCATCGCTACAATGTCTTTCCTTGTATTCCAGCTATTTGACCTCAGTGATTCTATGTCCGCTCAGGCGACAACCTTGCTTTTATTGTTTCCTATGCATTGGAACGGTGCTTTAGGGTATGCGCGCAAAAGAGCAATGGGGACCTTGATGGGGGTAACCTTTGGTATTGCTGGGCAGCTCGTACTATACGATTGGTCGGATACCTTGCTGTTTATCGTCCCATTGCTGTGGATTGGCGCGATGATGTTCAGCTATATGCATGTAAAAGAGTCTAGTGGGTCAGGAGCTGGGTTTGGCGGATTAACTACATTAGGTATTTTATTTGGCCAATACCTTACTCCGGATGGCGATTTAATGTTCAGCGCGCTGTATCGCGTGAGTAGTATTTTGTTTGCTATTGTTGTCACTCTGCTCGTGACCTATGCGGTGCACAGAGTGCTCAACAGCTTTGAGGCGACGCGCTTTAGCCAGCAGTAAGTTCAGACGTTACTGGTTAGAAAGGACTGCTCCAGTAACTCTGTTTTTAGCTCGTGACTCATCGCTATTGGGCTTTCAAATTTAATTCCTATTACCCAGCCTTTCACCAACTTCTTAATGTTGGCAATGACACACCGATTTTCTTCTCCGATATAGTGACTTAGAGAAGAGTCGATAGTGACACTTTCACCAACGTTGAATTCTGGCTCTATAAAGGTTGAGATACCAATACCTGCCAGTGAGAAGTCGATAAGGCTACCGTCGTAAACATTCCCCGCGTGAACAATCTTACAATCCATTTGCAGCTTATATCGTTCGTGTTCCCGGACTGGTTTGGTTGCAAATGTTCCTGGAATTCGAATAAATAAAAGGGGCGAAGGACGAACCGCAGTTGTTAGAACACTGGATTTAAATGCAATGACATGGCCTAACTCCGTATCTGATACACCACGCACGATGACATCGGCGTTTGGGAGTTTTCTCATCACTTGCTCTTCAAGCAAACGCATCGGTATATCAAGAATCAAATACGCGTTCTCTTTCATCCCAAGATAGGTGGTGGGATATGTATACTGGTCCTTAGGCCCAAACTCGAAATTAGTCGAAAGTTTCATTCCCGGTTTGAGGAATCTATGCAGTTCATCTTTAGTATGAGTGGCAGGCATTACATTGGCGTTTTAATTATTGGTTAAATCGAGGCTATCAAAACGCCATTTTGTTATTCAAGATAGTAGGACAAAAGTTTTTGTAAAATTATCGCTATCTGTGAAGTGGTGGGCGATAAGTTTGGCTCATTCCATCTTTCATAAAGATTTGGCTTGCCACAATACTGCCGCAGGTTACCAGCATCAGCGCTAACCAAGTCAGTGAATCTGGTTGTTCACCAAAAATTGGAACGGCAAGAAGTGTCGCGACGACTGGAGTTAATGACCCAAAAGCAGCACTGGCTTCGGCGCCAATAATTCGGATTGCATAGATAAAGGTAAAAGAGGCGATTAAGCCTGCGCCGACACCTTGCAACATCGCGTGGCCAAATAACTCTTCCCACGGCCACTGACTGATCGGCGTTATCGCTAGGTAACTATCTACCCATCCGAAGCCAACCGCAATGATGAGCAGTGCCAAAGACGCGATTGCAACGAACCCAGCACAGACATGCGCATTAAGGTTAGCAACACGAGCACTGATGGTGAAAACGCCCCACATAATGCTACCGGTTAGAAACAAGATGTGGCCTTGTAATTGAGACCAGTTGTACTCTGCACCGCTATTAGAAAGAAAGAATACGAAAATCCCTAACAGCACCGTAGAAAGCCCGATTAAGCGGTGAGCACTCAGCGACTGTTGATAGCACAACACCGCGATAGCAGAAACAAACAATGGCAAAGTGCCAGGTACTAATGCACTGCCGTGCGCCACGGGAGCGAAGTGCATAGCTGTGCCGACGACCAGCAGGTAGGGCAGGCCACTCCCTACCACAACACCAGTTAGGTAGCGTTTAGGCACGACGCGAAGCGCCTGCTTATGCTTAATCACAAATGGTAATAAAATTAAACTTGGGATTAGAAAGCGAACTAACGCGATATCGGCTGGCTGCAAGTTAGAAATTGCGCCCCCTTTTAAAGAAATAAAGAAACCAGACCAAAGCAGTAAGGTCGTTAATATAGCTGCGTATCCCAAGATCATTGTCGGCATGTCCATTTGTAAATGATGTGTTAATTGTTGAATAAAACTCGTGCCAAGGGGAGGCAAAATTTGACGTAATTAAGCTTGATGTTGGTGATAAAGCGCGTATAAGTGTCAATTGTTAGTGATTATTGGCATGGAAGGAAAAATGGACAAAATTGACAGGCAACTGATCAACTTGATGCAGAAGGATGCAACCCTGACTACGGCAGAGCTCGCTGACAAAGTAGGATTATCGGCATCACCTTGTGCAAGACGCATTAAGCGTTTAGAGCAGGAGGGCGTAATTAGCGGTTATCGAGCCATTGTGTCCAGAGACACGGTGGGTATTGCGATGACCGTATTTGTTGAAGTCAGTTTGAACAACCACCAAGCTTCTTCGATTGATGAATTTGAACATGCTGTTGTTGAAATGGACGAGGTGATCTCGTGCCATGTTGTATCAGGGGCTTATGATTATTTGTTAGAAGTGGTCAGCAAAGATCTCGCTGGCTATGAAACATTCACTAGAAAGCTACAACGATTAGAAAACGTAAAAGATATCCATACGCACTTGGCGATTAGACAAGTGAAAGGAAATGGAAGCTTGCCGATTTATGCATAAGAAAGATGAAATTTCTCGATAGACTTAAGATTGCTCACTATCACCGAAAGCGATACCGACAGTTCGGTACAGACAGAGCGCGAACGCTGGGATGGAGAGATAAGTACAGCCAAATCAGTCGATTTGAAGCCTTGTGCCGTGGGTTAACGTTAGACGGTTCAAGTCTTTTAGATATTGGGTGCGGCTACGGAGACTTATTAGCGTTTATTGAGTTCAATAATCTGCGCCCCCAAAGTTATATTGGCATTGATCAGCAAAAACAGTTTATCTCTGAGGCCAGAAAGCGGGACTTTCGTACTCAAAGTGAGTTCGTATGCGGTGACTTTTCAACGTTGGTATTGCCCCGTAGTGATTATGTCTTTGCTTCTGGATCATTGAATTATCAATCCGCGAATCCAAATCATACCATTGAGATGATTGAGAAAATGTACCGGACCGCAGAGAAAGGGTGCGTGTTTAACTTATTGGATGAAGAAAAGCTGCCGAGCATGAGAATGCTCGCATCGCATAATAAAGTTGGGGTGTTACGCTATTGCCGATGGCTATGTCCAGACGCACAATTGATTGAGGGTTATTCCGATCACGACTTTACGATTGCGATGATCAAAAAAGCGGAATCAGTTTCCTGACTCCGCCTTATAAATTCTTAAGCCTTATTGCTGCTTGTATTGTGAGATTTCACAGTTACCTGTGTATCTATCAACCTTGAATGAGAACGCAGCTGAATGGTATTCCCTCCCATCACTCCAAATTGTTTCTCCGAAGATTTTACAAAGGTCCAAATCGCTGATTGAACCAAACTCTTTTACGTGCCTAACTACTGACAAAAACTTGGCTTTGGTAGCATTAGGACAGTCCCTGTTACTTAATCGATTGATAACCATGGTTGTAGCATCATCTCCAGCCAAATGTGACTTTTTATTAAATTTTATTAATGGGTAAATTAACCAAAAATTGGCCATAAGTAAAGCATTATTGTGACGTATGTCTCTATAAGTTGCCTCTCTTGGTCATGGTTTAGTCAAGTTTGTAAAAGGGAACAGTCCCATTTTTTACATATAATGTTGGGATCACTAAAAGAGGGAATTAAAGCACGAATAACGTCCAATATTGGAGCGAAAACCCGACATCGTCTTTTCAAAACGGGCTCGATTTTTACCTCGAAACATCTTGAGCGTATTGAAGCGATCTCGCTTCTTTATCATAGAGTTGCGCTAGTGCTTGGTACTGTGAAGAAAGGCGTTTGTAATCCTCGGTAAGTTGCAAAGCGTTGGTGTTATACCACTCCGCAGTGATTTGATTGGCAGTTTCGTTTGACTCACGGCACTTTTGGGCAAGTTTCTTCCATCCATTTGCTGACCATTGAGATTGTGTGCTCAATTTAATCAACTCATTAGCTTTAGTCGTGAGTTCTTCTTTATATTGAATGGAGGCTTTTAATTGAGTTTTGAACGCATTTTGGTTCGAGCGGGCGCGCCAAAGTAATACGAGTTCATGTAGGGAAAAGGTTTGGGACAATAACTGACGCTGCTTATGTTCGGCTAAAAGTGCATTGAATACCTCAACATGCTTATTGTAATTGGACTCTAAACGATTGAATTGGGTAAGATTGTCATTCCACGACGATGGTTTACATTGAATATTGGCGTGCCCCATAATGGGGAACAGAAGAAGCAACAGTATCCAATTGAGTTTGTTGATCATTATTGCTCGCGTTAGTTGACCGACCCTTTTGAGTATATACCCAAATTTCCGCGACATGCGTGTTGCCGGTGAGATAAGAACAAAGAATGAAAAGGAAAAGTACATGAAGAAAATTCTCATCGCATTGATTGTCATACTGTTGCTCGGTGGGGCGGGTGCTGGATACTATTTCTTCTTTATGCAGAAAGATGAACCTGAGGCGCCAAAAGCTGCGCAAGTGGAGCAAGCGCCAGTGGAAGAAGAAATATCCAAACCGATTCTGGATTTAGAAACCGCCCCTCCTGAAGTGACCGAATACTATGTCATTGAGCGTCGAATCAATGTTTACAATAAGCCAAATGCTAATGCTTTGGTTGTCGATACGCTCTATAAGGGAGAAAAAGTATCGGTGTTAGAAAAAGTGGATGGTTGGTATCGAATCTCTGGTTACCTTGTTTATGAAGAGGGCGGTGAAGAAAAAGCTGAGTGGTTGAATGCCGAAGGATTATCTGATGCAGAGCCAGTTATTAAAGAACAAGAGCGTTTGGAAATACTGGATGGATATTTGCAGAAGTCGGATGATTTAAAAGTCCACTTGGACATCTTCCGCAAGAAAACCCAGCAATTGTTAGACGATGAAACCTGTGATCCGAGTGATTTTGAAGAGCTCGGTGGCTGGGTTCGTTCGGTTACTTATGACAAGCGCAATGTGTACTTCATTTATTGTGGTGGTTTGGAGCAAGAGAACAAAATCTATTTAGATGTCGATAAAGGCGATATCTTTTACCGTTAACAGAGCGCCTTTAGTTTAAAGCCTCTAGAGATTTATAACTTTTTAGTTGTGAACCATAATTAATAGGAATACTATCATCGAGTCGAGTGAAAAAACTCGACTCGTTTTGTTTTTAGTGAGTTCTTATGTCTCAGATTTGCTTGAAAAAATTGCTTTTTATGCTGCTTGCGATGGTATTGCTACCAGCGCATGTTTTTGCTGCGCAAATCGATCAGAAAGCTCATTTACCTTACTTTTCTAAGCTGCAACCATTTGTTGCGAGTATTGCTTTTGCAAATACCTCAATCGATTTTTCTGAAGTCTCAGAAGAAACGACGCAGTCTCCGATTTCTGAAAGTCATGCAAGACTCGATACGCTAGCTCTATTTAACACTCAACGTTGGGTTTCTCACTTACGTGAAGGCCTCGATGATGAGCATGTTGACGTTGTTGGTGACCTAAACACGCCTTTCTATGTTGACGCAGGTTATGCCTACAGCCTGATGGATATCAATTGGCGTCAAAACCAGTACACTTTTTATCATTTCACAAGCGATCATCGCATTTCTGGTTGGAAAGAGACCAACGCAATGTACGTCGCACTCAATAGTCAGTTTTCTGCCTAAACACCATCTATTTGCACCATTGTGCACTCTTAACACGACGATTGTATTCAACAGGGCGTAACCGTCCTGAGCATTTCATACCCTGAATTTATTCTGGGGGCATCTGTCGTGTGTTAAGCCTTGTTATTAAAAGCTTCACTTCGTAGTGAAGGGATGATGTTTACATGAAAAAAACACCAAAGCAGCAAAAGAACAGAAAGCTGATGAATCACTATTCAGCTTGGAAATATGTCGTATTAATCACGACGGTCATTATCTTAACGTTAAGCGCGATTCCGACTTGGTTCGGTGAGCAACCATCGATCCAGCTAACGTTTTCAAACCAAAACAGCAGTGAAATGTCGGTTGTTCAGTTGAATCAACTACTGAAAACCAATCATATCTCAGCAGACAAAATCATCGAAAAAGATGGCAAAACGACCATTGTATTCGATGATGAAAATGCGCAAAGCAAAGCTCGTGCGTTACTAAACAATGAGCTAAATAAAGAAGACAGCATTACCTTCTCATATGTGTCTGTTGCTCCAGAGTGGCTGAATGAGATGGGTTTTAGCCCAATCAAACTCGGTCTTGACCTTCGCGGTGGGGTACAGTTCCTCTTGAATGTCGACGTAAATAAAGCATTTGAGGAGCAACGTAATGCTTTGATCGATGAGATCAAAGCAAGCCTGCGAGATCAGCGCGTGCGTGGTGTACAAATTCGCGCAGAAAGTGGTAACCGCATTGCGGTAAACAGTGAGAGTGATACCGCCCTAGCTGAAGTAAACAAATTCTTGCGTCAAAACTATCCAGGTTGGGTGGTGAAAAGCTCGTCTCGCGGTTTTGTTCTTGAGCCAAGTGAGCAGAATATTCAAGAGTTCCAATCAACGACATTGCAACAAAACTTGAAGATTATGCGTGGTCGTATTGAAGAGCTAGGCATTACGGAAGCATTAGTTCAGCGTCAGGGTAAAGACAGCATTCGTATTGAGCTACCAGGTGTACAAGACCCAGCACAAGCGAAAAACGTTATTGGTGCCACTGCGAGTTTGGCATTCTATGAAGTGAAAGATGCAGGCCAAGCGCGAAGCGGCCAAGATCTTGTGCTGAAAGATAACGATGGCCGAACTGTTGTTCTGGAGAAACGACCAGTCCTAACGGGTGAGCACATTGTTAACGCTCGTGCAGGCGTCGACAATATGGGTATGTCAGAAGTTAACATCTCGCTTGACCACGCGGGCGGTAAAAAGATGAGTGATTTCTCTGCAACGCATATTGGCAAGCCAATGGCGACGGTTTACCGCGAATACAAGACAAACGATCGTGGCGTAACGGAGCGCAGCGAGCGCGTTATCAGCGTTGCGACTATTCAATCTCAACTTGGTAGCCAATTCCGTATTACCGGCGCTGGCAGCATGGACGAAGCGCAGCAGTTAGCGCTATTACTTCGTGCGGGGTCGCTAACAGCCCCGGTTACTATCGTAGAAGAGCGCACTATTGGTGCTTCTTTGGGAGCTGAAAACATTGAAAATGGCTTTGCGGCACTTGCTTTGGGTATGGGTTTAACACTGACCTTTATGGCCCTTTGGTACCGCCGCTTAGGTTGGGTGGCGAACGTGGCGCTTTGTGCCAACATGCTTTGTTTGCTTGGCTTAATTGCCTTGTTACCAGGTGCGGTGCTAACGCTTCCAGGTATTGCAGGGTTGGTGTTAACCGTTGGTATGGCAGTGGACACCAACGTTATTATCTTCGAACGTATTAAGGACAAAATGCGTGAAGGCCGCAGTTTCGCTCAAGCGATTGATCTGGGCTTTGATAGCGCGTTCTCGACCATCCTTGATGCCAACATTACTACCATGATCACCGCCGTGATTTTATACGCCATCGGTAACGGTCCAATCCAAGGCTTTGCTTTAACACTCGGATTAGGTTTGTTAACCAGTATGTTTACAGGCGTATTTGCCTCTCGAGCAATGATCAATTTAATTTGGGGCCGAGATGCCCGTCGTGATGTGAGGGTTTAATCATGGTCGAAATGCTAAAACAAAATATTCGTAAAATTCGCCACTTCACTACGCTAGTTTCTATCGTTTTGACGGTGATCGCACTTGGTGCTCTGGGCTTTAAAGGGTTGAATCTCGGCTTGGATTTCACTGGTGGTATGGTGACAGAAGTGAAAGTCGATAAGTCGTTAACCAACCACGATCTGCTTGATGCACTACAACCAAAACTTGGTGAATCAACCTCTGTCACCCGCACAGGTGAAGATGGTCGTTGGCTCATTCGCTACTCCGCCCCTGAAGAAGGGCAAACTCTGCCAAGTGTGGAAGAGGTATTAAAGCCAGTTTCACATCAAGTTGATGTCGTCAGCAACAGTATTGTTGGTGCTCAAGTTGGCCAGGATTTGTTTGACCAAGGCGGTTTAGCACTATTGATTTGTGTGCTGAGCATCCTTGGTTACTTGTGTTTCCGTTTTGAATGGCGCTTAGCGAGTGGCTCTGTATTTGCTCTGGCTCATGACGTAATTGTCGTCCTCGGCTTCTTCGCCGTTACCCAAATGGAATTCAACTTAACGGTTTTTGCTGCCGTATTGGCAATTTTAGGCTACTCATTGAATGATTCGATCATCATTTCAGATCGAATTCGTGAGCTACTGATCGCGAAACAAAGTTGGAAAATGGAAGACATCAATGACCAGGCTGTCATCGCAACGTTCTCTAGAACGATGGTGACTTCAGGCACAACACTGATTACTGTTGGTGCACTATGGATTATGGGGGGAGCACCGCTAGCGGGTTTCTCAACAGCGATGTTTATTGGTGTGCTATCAGGTACATGGTCTTCCATTTCCATTGGTACCGTATTACCTGAACTGTTCAAGCTCGAACCGAAGCATTACTTGCCTGTTGAGATTGATACCGCGCCGTAATACGAGGTGCTGAAGGTAAAAAGTGCTCGCGCCACTCAGTTTGAGTGGCGTTTTACTTTGTGCTATTTCACACGCATCAGGCGGTGTTTGACGTGACCTAAATCGAACTCAATGATTTGAGAGCGCTTCATCGATTCAACCAGGCGCAGCATGGATGTGTGATAACCTTTCTTTTTCATCCATTGCAATGGCTCAGAAAAGCTGTCTTCGTTTACAACGTAAGATTCGCCTTTGTGTTCTCCAGCATAAACGTTTACGACCCAAACTCGGGCCTGAAAATCTAATACTTCACTTATGTTTCGCGTAATTTTTCTTAGGATATTTTTCATCATTTCCAGCGTTGCTTTAGCTCAGTAATAGCCAAACACCAACCCCCATCATTAAAGTGCCCGCGATACGGTTCATCAGACGCACATTCTTTGATTGACCCAACACGCGTTTAAGTCCTTTGCCACCCGTGGCATACAGAGACATACAAATGAACTCAAAAAGAAGGATGATGGAGACAAGCACGATCAGCTGTGGAGCAAGAGCCGCATTTTGATCGATAAAAGGCGGCAGTAGAGAAATCATAAATGCCCAGCCTTTTGGGTTTGCGATAGCGGTAACGAAGCCTTGCATGATGAGCGCGACATTGCCACTTTTGGGTTTTTCTAAATTATCGACATTTATTGCTAACTTACCTCGAGATCGCCACATTTCTACACCAAGATAGAGTAAGTAGCCGCCACCAATAAACTTTAGTGCGATAAACATCCAAGGATAGTTGAGCATGATCGCTGCGATCCCTAGTACTGCCGAGACTGAAACCAGCGCGACACCGACGAGTTCACCAATCATCATCCATAATGTGCGGCGATAACCGATACTCATTCCTAGCGTTAAGGCGAGCGTCATGCACATTCCTGGTGTAATTGAGACAAAAAAGAAGGTAGGGATGAACATACTGAGCAATGCAAGATTCATGTTTGTTGATCACTAAGTGATTTGATAGAAGCCACAAAGATAGTGCAAATTGATAAAGGATACTATCCCCAAATATCCCCAAATAACCTCAAGGTGCTAGGTTCAGCGAGAATGACTTGGCTCACAGGCACGGCAACGATTTGAAGACCTACTGGTTCTAAATCAAAAATCGTTAACAAAGGCTGTGGGATAAGGAAACTCGCCCTGCGGAGCATGTCACTGACACGATTTCTGCATCTTGACGTCATTTGGGTATAACATCAATTTACTGGGTTAAAGAATCTAGATGATTGCTTTAGGAGATGGCACCATCGAATATTGCACCGTACCGGTACTTCAATAGATAAAAAGTGATTCGATACGTTAAATGCTAGTTAATTGATGTTATTTGGATATTTAAAATAAAACTGAAATTATTTTTTAATTGCTGCGTCATAATAGTGCGAACTGCACCAAAATGAGACGTTTTCTTCTATTGTTTACATTCTAAATATACCACTTTTCATAAGCGAAACTATAAATATAAAATTAAGTTTATACTGTCTTAAATATCATTTAAGTTAGTAATTAAATGATATTACTGACAATTGCTTATATTGATATTTGAATTATTATTCTAATCGTATTTATAGAGAACAACTCTGAGCATGAGAGTGGTATCTGAAATCATGAGATGATGTAACGTCCACTGTTCGGTATGTAACCTATTGATAAATAATGCTTAAATTTATGTTCTGATAAGCTTGTGTTTAACTTTATTTTATTTAAAACAATGACTTATAAAGAGTTAACCATTTTATAACATTTCATGTTTAATGAGATCTAAATCAATCTTATGCAAATGGATTAGTTTTTTATTTGAAATGTAATATTTCTGGTTTAACTTAAAATAAAAGGCATCACAGGATTGGTAGCCAAAAGAATAAATAAACACGTCAGTTGGTGATTTATTTCATCAGTGTATTTAGTTTGCTTTTTTAAATGCCGTTAAGAATGGAGTCTTCGATGAAGAAAGTCGCTTTGATCACCGGATCAAAAGGCGGAATTGGTTCTGCTATTTCCTCTCAATTAGTGAATGATGGTTACCGTGTAATCGCTACGTATTTCACAGGCAACTATGAATGTGCGTTGGAGTGGTTCAACAGTAAAGGGTTTACCAAAGATCAGGTTCGCCTTTTTGAGTTGGACGTAACAAACACTGCAGAGTGTGCAGCAAAGTTAGCGCAATTGCTTGAGGAAGAAGGGACCATTGATGTCGTTATCAACAACGCAGGTATCACACGTGATGGCGTGTTTAAAAAGATGACTGCGCAAGCTTGGAATGACGTCATTAATACCAACCTCAATAGTCTATTCAACGTTACGCAACCTCTGTTCGCTGCGATGTGCGAAAAAGGCGGTGGTCGTGTCATTAACATCTCCTCAGTCAATGGCCTAAAAGGGCAGTTTGGTCAAGCAAACTACTCGGCGGCGAAAGCTGGGATGATAGGTTTCTCTAAAGCCTTGGCGTATGAAGGTGCTCGTTCGGGTGTGACAGTAAATGTTATTGCGCCAGGTTACACTGGTACACCAATGGTTGAGCAAATGAAGCCAGAAGTATTGGAGTCCATCACGAATCAAATCCCAATGAAACGCCTTGCTACACCAGAAGAAATTGCAGCATCAGTGAGCTTCTTGGTCAGCGATGCAGGGGCCTATATCACCGGTGAGACTTTGTCGGTGAACGGCGGCCTATACATGCACTAAGGAGAGAAGATGATGGAAAAAGTGTTTATCGTAGCAGCGAAGCGCACTCCAATTGGCGCCTTTGGTGGCAGTCTGAAAAATACCTCTGCTGGCAATTTGGCAGCAGTAGCGATTAAAGGCGCGTTAGAAGCGGCAAAGTTGACTGGTGATAAGATTGATGAGGTGATTGTTGGCAACGTTGTCGGCGCAGGTCAAGGCATGGGAGTCGGTCGTCAGGCGGCATTGTTCGCTGGGATTCCGGACGCGGTTCCTGCGTATGGTGTAAACATGGTTTGCGGCAGTGGCATGAAAACCGTCATGGATGCGGTTTCACATATCCGTAGTGGCGATGCAGAGATTGTTGTTGCAGCAGGTGTTGAGGTCATGTCTCAGATACCGTTTGCCGCACCAAGCAGTATTCGTGATGGCAACAAAATGGGCAACCTAGAGCTGAAAGACCTGCTCGTAGCGGACGGTTTAACCGACGTTTATAACCAATATCACATGGGTGTGACGGCAGAAAACGTTGCAAAAGAAATCGGCCTAACCCGTCAACAGCAAGACGAGTATGCGCTGTCTAGCCAACAGAAAGCGGTGGCGGCAATCGAAGCGGGCAAATTCAAAGACGAAATTGTGCCCGTAGAAGTAAAGCAACGCCGTGAAACGGTGCTATTTGATACCGACGAATACCCAAAGGCTAATGCGACCATGGAAGCGTTAAGCAAGCTGCGCCCTGCTTTTGACCGTGAAGGCACTGTGACTGCGGGGAATGCATCAGGTATTAACGATGGTGCGAGTGCAATTATCGTCGCGTCTGAGAGCGCAGTTAAAGCACATGGACTCACGCCTATTGCTGAGATCGTAAGCTATGCGCAATCGGGGCTTGATCCGAAAATTATGGGTCTAGGTCCAGTGGAGTCAGTCAATAAAGCATTAGCAAAAGCGGAATTAACGGTAAACGACATTGACGTTTACGAGTTAAACGAAGCATTTGCTGCGCAAGCACTTGGCGTGATTCATCAGTTGGCGGAAACCAACCAAGTTCCCGTTAACGCGATTCAAGATAAAGCGAACTTTAATGGTGGTGCTATCGCGCTAGGTCACCCACTTGGTGCATCGGGCAACCGAATCTTAGTGACGCTTGTTCACGAGCTTCATAAGCAAAATGGTCAATATGGTGTCGCATCACTTTGTGTGGGCGGCGGCATGGGGACGGCTGTGGTTATAAAAGCAGTTAAGTAATTATTTAAACGGACATTTTTAATTCTTTCTCTAGGAGATAAACCATGTACACAGATTTCTTCAAAACCTTTAGCGATCAAACTGAAAAAAATCTAGAACCTTACTTGAAGTTCAACAAGCTAGTGACAAAAAACGTAGAAGTGTTGACTGAGCTTCAACTGAACGCAATTCGTACTTATAGCGAAGTGGGTCTGAACCAAATGAAAGCGGCATCAGAAATCAAAGACGTAACGTCATTGACTGCTTTCAACAGCCAGCAACTAAGCGTTCTTACTAAGCTTTCTCAACAAATGATGGACGACAGCAACAAGCTTCAAGCTATTGCAAAGGAGTTCAAAGAAGACGTTGAGAAAATGACTTCGGAAAATCTAAAGACTGTTACTCCAGCGTAATTTGTCCGATTCTCGCCGCCTTAGGGTCTTTAGACCCTAATTTGGGCGGCGTTGTTTTTTCCGAATATAGGAGTAAGACTATGTTTCAGCACTTCTTTTCGGACTATCTTGTACAGCTTCAACAAACCAATCAACAGTGGTGGCATGATTTCGAAGTGAACAAGGCAGTCGTGAACTCTCCTTTAAATAAGGCCATGCAAGAAGTGAACTTGGAAGACACTGCCAAACTCTTCGAACAAGCTGTAAATCAACCTGCTGCGATCTTAAAACTGCAAGCAGAATGGTGGGAACAGCAGCTACAAATTTGGCAGAATGTCGCGTTGGCGGGTAACCAAAAACAGGTCATTGAAGCAGAAAAAGGGGACAAGCGTTTTTCTAATGAAGCGTGGCAAAATGAGGTGATGTATAGCTTCATTAAGCAATCCTACCTGTTATTCAGCAAGACTTATTTAGATACAATTGAGTCACTCGAAGGTTTGGATGAAAAATCTAAAGAGCGAATACTTTTCTTTTCTCGTCAAGCCATCAATGCACTTTCCCCCTCGAATTTCATCGCGACGAACCCAGAACTCTTGAAACTGACACTTGAGCAAAACGGTCAAAACCTGCTGGCTGGCTTAGAGCAGTTAAAAGAAGACGTTGAGTCCAGCGCGGACATTTTGAAAATTCGTATGACGAACAACAATGCGTTCCGTGTGGGTGATGACGTTGCGACCACCCCGGGCGATGTGGTTTTTCAAAACGAATTGTTTGAGTTGATTCAATATCGACCTCTAACAGAGAAAGTGAATGCGACGCCACTGCTCATCGTTCCGCCTTTCATTAATAAATACTACATCCTTGACTTAACAGCGAAGAACTCAATGGTTCGATGGTTGCTAGAGCAGGGACATAGCGTATTTATGATGTCTTGGCGTAACCCAGGCAAGGCACAAGCGCATGTAGAGTTTGGTGACTATGTGACAGAAGGCGTCGTCAAAGCCGTCGCCGCAATTGAAGATATAACGGGCCAAGAGCAAATCAACGCGGCTGGTTACTGTATCGGTGGTACGGTTCTGGCGAGCACGGTTGCGTACTATGCGGCAAAACGTATGAAGAAGCGTATTAAGTCAGCGACTTTCTTCACCACATTGCTCGACTTTTCTCAGCCAGGCGAAGTTGGCGCGTACATCAATGACACCATTGTTAGTGCAATTGAGGCGCAAAACAACGCAAAAGGGTATATGGACGGTCGTTCATTAAGCGTCACATTCAGCTTACTGCGCGAAAATAGCTTGTACTGGAACTACTATGTAGACAACTACTTAAAGGGCAACAGCCCAGTCGATTTTGACTTGTTGTACTGGAACAGTGACAGCACCAACGTGAGTGCTGCCTCCCATAACTTCTTGCTTCGTGAGCTCTATTTAGAGAATAAGCTAGTGCAAGACAAAGGCGTCAAAATTGGTGGGGTATGGATTGACCTAAATAAGATCAAAATTCCTAGCTATTTTGTATCAACGAAAGAAGACCATATTGCTTTATGGCAGGGAACTTATCGTGGTGCCCTGAACACTGGTGGCAACAAAACGTTTGTTCTCGGTGAGTCGGGTCATATTGCGGGTATCGTGAACCCTCCAGCGAAAAATAAGTATGGTTATTGGTTGAACGATACTTTGGATGATTCGGCTGACGAGTGGTTGAATAATGCCGAGCACAAAGAGGGCTCGTGGTGGACACATTGGAATGAATGGCTACTTCAATTCAATCCAAAAGAGCAAGTCGAACCATTCCCTATTGGCTCGGAAGACCACCCAGCAATCGATGAAGCTCCAGGGCAATACGTCAAGCAGGTTCTGCCAGTAAAAGAATCTTAAACAACTCCCTATAGCAGTAAATTTTAGCGACCTTTATGGTCGCTTTTTTTGGTCGTTACTGGCTACCTTATTATCCCGATTGAATATACGTATCGGTTGAGGAAACTCTGGGGTCGAAAGTGACGGTGAATAAAAAAGCGCCGAGTAGATACTCAGCGCTTAGTGTCAACAAATAGGCAAGTTGACGGGTAGAAGTGCGTTACGTTACACCTCTTTATCCTTACCAAATGACAGCAGCCAGAGAGAGATTGCTGCTACTGCCACAAAGCCGGAAAGAATAATCACAGGCATGGCGCTATAGCCAAGGATATGCCAAATTACAGATTCTAAAGTACTCATGGGAAGTCTCCTTAGTGCCAGCCTTCAACGCCGCTCATGTCCGGTAGTTTGTGCGCGATGCCTTTGTGACAATCTACGCAGGTTTTCTCTCCAGAAGCTAGCGCAGTAGAGTGCTGCTCCGCTGCTCGTGAGCCTTGTTGAGAGTAATCCATGTAATCAAACTCGTGACAGTTACGACACTCAAGAGAGTCATTCTTTTTCATTCGCGCCCACTCTCGCTCAGCAAGGTGTCCTCGACGCTCTTGGAACTTCTCTGGTGTATCGATAGTACGCAGAACATAGTGAGCGAATAGCTCTTTGGATGCTTGTACTTTACGAACGATCTTATCTGTCCATTCATGAGGAACGTGACAGTCTGAGCAGATGGCACGAACACCAGAACGGTTAGAGTAGTGAATTGTTTCTTGAATTTCAGCAACGATTGGTGCGTGACAGCCAGAACAGAACTCTTCTGTGTTGGTTGCCTCCATACCTGTGTTGAATGCGCCCCAAAATAAAAGACCGCCTGCAAAACCTAAGAACAAAACCACACCAGCGGCAGCTTTACTTGGGTTCTTCAGTCTTTTCCAAAACGCTTTAAGTATTTTCATAAATAACCTCTTC
Organism: Vibrio sp. CCB-PB317; assembly: GCF_022808245.1. Lineage (NCBI taxonomy): Bacteria > Pseudomonadati > Pseudomonadota > Gammaproteobacteria > Vibrionales > Vibrionaceae > Vibrio > Vibrio sp. CCB-PB317. The sequence continues at coordinate 1,456,779 of NZ_JALGNU010000002.1, read as the reverse complement.
GTACTCGCGTTTCAATTACTGAAGCGAATCAACTGCCTCGAACTTGTTTTCCACTAGTGGCTTAGCATTAGTTTGTGGCACGTGGCATTGCAAACAGAAGTAACGACGAGGAGACATATCCGCCAATACAGCATCTTCTCGGTTTACATAGTGCGTTACGCTAATTTTAGTCGCGCCTGACTCTTTTGCATTTTTCCAGCTGTGGCACGCAAGACACTTGTTAGCATTTAACGATACTTCGTAGTGACGGATGCTGTGTGGGATCAACGGTGGTTGATAAACAAAGCTATCTTCAACAATCTGGTCTTTAGGGAAGTCCTTGAACTCATCTGCTGGGCGTGTGTCTTCCAATTGAGACATTCCACGTAGAGACTCTAGACCACCAATGCCACCTGGATTATCTAACTCAGCTTGCGCAATGCCTGTCACTAAAGCACCTACAGATAAAAGTGCGACAAGTAATTTTTTCATCATTTCATCTCCGCCTTTATGGCTTAAATTCTTTATTAGGCCGCCATAGTGACGGCCGTAGCATTCGGTATCTGAAGGTTAAGCAATCTTAGTGATTTTGACTGGACACTTCTTAAAGTCTGTCTGTTTAGACAGTGGGTCAGTCGCATCTAGGATGAGCTTGTTAATCAAAATACGTGCATCAAAGAACGGTACGAATACCAAACCTTTTGGCGGACGGTTACGACCGCGAGTTTCAACACGAACGCGTACTTCGCCGCGTTTGTTTGCCATGAGTACTTCTTCACCACGACGAACGTTACGCGCTTTTGCGTCCTCAGGGTGCATGTAACACACTGCGTCTGGTACTGCTTTGTATAGCTCAGGTACACGACGAGTCATGGTGCCTGTGTGCCAATGTTCAAGAACACGGCCAGTACATAGCCACATATCAAACTCATCGTTTGGCACTTCTGGTGGCGCTTCATATGGTGCAGAGATAATCTTCGCCTTGCCGTCAGCATTGCCGTAGAAATCCCAACCAGAACCTTCTTTTGCGTATGGATCAGAACCTTCTTTAAAGCGCCATTGTGTTTCCTTACCATCAACAACTGGCCAACGTAGACCACGCACTTCATGGTAACGGTCGTATGGTGCTAAATCATGCCCGTGACCGCGGCCAAACGTTGCGTATTCCTCAAACAGACCTTTTTGAACATAGAAACCGAAGTGGTGAGCATCGTCATTCAATTCGCGAGCTTCTTCGATAGGGAACTTGTCGACATTACCATTGCGGTATAGTACGTCGTACATGGTTTTACCACGGTACTGAGGCGCTTTCGCTAGAAGCTCTTCAGGCCACACTTCTTCCATTTTGAAGCGTTTCGAGAACTCCATTAGCTGCCACAGGTCAGATTTTGCCTGACCGACCGTGCCCACCTGTTGGTACCAAGCTTGAGTACGACGCTCTGCGTTACCGTAAGCACCTTCTTTCTCAATCCACATTGCTGTTGGAAGAATAAGGTCTGCTGCTTGCGCTGTCGCTGTTGGGTATGGGTCAGACACAACGATGAAGTTTTCAGGGTTGCGGTAACCTGGAAGGCGTTCAGTGTTGATGTTTGGACCCGCTTGCATGTTGTTGTTACATTGAACCCAGTAACAGTTCAGAACACCATCATTCAACATGCGATCTTGCAATACGGCGTGGAAGCCAGGTTTTGGTGGAATCGTACCTTCTGGCAGTTTCCAGATGTCTTCCGCAATCTTACGGTGTTTCGGGTTAGCTACTACCATGTCTGCAGGTAGACGGTGAGCGAAAGTACCAACCTCACGAGCCGTACCACACGCAGATGGTTGACCCGTTAGTGAGAATGGGCTGTTACCCGGAGTCGAGATCTTACCGGTTAGTAGGTGGATGTTGTAAACCAAGTTATTCATCCACACGCCACGAGTATGTTGGTTCATACCCATTGTCCAAAGTGACATTACTTTTGTATTTGGATTGGCGTATTGCTTCGCAAGCTCGATAAGCTTCTCTTTTTCAACACCAGAGATTTCAGAGGCTTTCTCAGCTGTGTAAGGTGCAACAGACTTTTTGTACTCTTCGAAAGAGATAGACGTTAGTTTGCCTGAGTTAGGATTCTTCGCTGCTTTTTGTAGCGGATCATCGTCACGTAGGCCGTAACCGATGTCGGTATCTGCTTGAGTGAAGTTAGTGTGCTTGTTTACGAAGTCCCAGTTTACAGCATCGTTTTCGATGATGTAGTTCGCGATGAAGTTAGCAATCGCTAGGTCAGACTGTGGATTAAAAATGTAGCCGTGATCTGCCAACTCAAATGAACGGTGGTAGTAAGTAGAAAGCACGTTCACTTTAACGTGAGGGTGACTTAGGCGACGGTCAGTAATACGAGTCCATAGAACAGGGTGCATCTCTGCCATGTTCGAGCCCCATAGAACGAAAGCGTCTGCGTTCTCAAAGTCATCGTAACACCCCATCGGCTCATCGATACCGAATGCGCGCATAAAGCCAACTACAGCAGAAGCCATACAGTGACGAGCGTTTGGATCAATGTTGTTTGAACGGAAGCCAGCTTTCATTAGCTTTGACGCAGCGTAGCCTTCCATTACTGTCCATTGGCCTGAGCCAAACATACCTACGCTTGTTGGACCTTTTTTCTCGAGGGAAGCTTTCCATTTCTCAGCCATGATGTCGAAAGCGTCATCCCAAGAGATAGGTGTAAATTCACCGTCTTTGTGGAATTTGCCATCTTTCATTCTCAGCATCGGCTGAGTCAGACGGTCTTGACCGTACATGATCTTAGAAAGGAAGTAGCCTTTAATACAGTTTAGGCCTTTGTTTACTGGCGCTTCTGGGTCACCCTGTGTTGCTACCACTTTGCCATTTTGAGTACCAACAAGAACAGAACAGCCTGTACCACAGAAACGACAAGGTGCTTTGTCCCATGTGATTTTGGTTTGATCAGAGCTTGCAATCAGGTTGGCTGCAGATGCTGGTAGTGTCACACCTGCGACAGCAGCAGCTGATGCAGCCGCGTTTGCTTTCACAAACGCACGTCTTGTCATTTTCATACTTCACCCTCGATTTGGGAATGTTGTGTTCCAGTGTCTTCTTCATCCGTTTCTTCAAGCCCAGTTTCGATTTGGTGATAAACCAATACCGTGCTCAAGACATTCGGTAAATTGTTAATGGCATCGATAGTGTCTGTGATAAAACCTTGGTTCTCGGTTTCAAGCACGACGATAATCTTGCCTTCTGGACTGTCACCATAGATTTCCGCATTTTCATGTGCTTCGATCTGTTGTTTGATTTCATCCAGATGTTCCGGCAGTACATGTACTACCAAACTTGAAATATGCACTTCATTTAGTGACATATAGCTCTCTCATTTATTGCCTTTGGCCGACGACATACGGCTTAGGCTGTTATATTGCTCACATTGATGGATGAAGTCGGGCACACTGAAACACATGCGCCGCAGCCGTTACACTCATCAAGGTCTAAATTGGGTTGTGCTACTTTCCCCAGCTCTAATTTGAACTGAATTGCCATCGGGTCGCACATATCCCCACAGCTTCGGCATTCGACATTTTGTTTTGCTAAGCAGCTATCGTTGATGCTTGCTTTCGCTTGCCAAGGTTGCTCTGTTTTTGGCAAGAAAAGGGGCTCAGGACAGGCGTCTGCACACTGATAACAAAATGTGCATTCATCAATAGAAAAATCGACCGAAGGGAATCCGCCATCACTTTTAGTTATAATCTTTGTTTCGCAGGCCTCAATGCATTTACCGCAGCGAGTGCAATCGTCCGTAAACTGTTCTGGCTTGGTTAACCAAGGCAAACGTACGGCGTTGTCGGGGTGCGCTTTTCTTGCAAAGAGTCTTCTTCTGGAAAGGTCTACCACTTAGTCACCTCGAAACTTGGAACCCAAACTAAGCATAGTCCACAATTTTCATTAATAAACTGTCATTTAAACTAACGAAATTGTAGTTTTTGACATATTTGTATAAATACCTCTTAGGAGGTAAATGGGATGCAATATTGTTTTGGATCAATAAATTCCGTCGCAGGTGATCACATATTGATAAAGTTGAAAGGTAATGGGTTCATTGCACGTACAAATAGGGTTGTTAATGGGCGAGGAACTCAGATTGTTTAAAAATGTGAAAAAGTCAGTGACGCGCACGATTGCGTCCGCGATGCTTCTTATTTTGCTGCTTTCAGTTGCTACGACTGGTTTTGCAATTTTTACGTTAGCGTCAAGCTTGAATGATGCAGAAGCCGTCAATGTTGCTGGCTCAATGCGAATGCAAAGTTATCGTTTGGCACATGATATTCAGATTAAATCTGTTGATTACTCTTCACATATTGACGCATTTGAACATTCGATATACTCACCTTCCATGAAAGCACTCCAGCATTGGTCAGTGCCAGAAGACATTACTCATGATTACTACCGTCTTATTATGAGATGGCATGAGCTCAAGTCGGTGTTGAGAGGAGATAATCCGGCGAAGTACCAACTCCTAGTGGCTGGTTTTGTAAAGCAGATCGATGAGTTTGTATTTAAGCTGCAAAGCTTTTCGGAGCAAAAGCTGATTAACTTAGCTTGGATTGGCGGGTTAGGGTTAGGCGGTATCCTTTGTGTCAGTATGTTTGTTGTCCATTTTGTGCGCCTCGAAGTTGTACGGCCTTTGCGTGCTTTAGTTTTTGCTAGCGAGCAAATTAAGAATCGCTCATTTAATATATCGCTTGATGTATCCAGCGATAATGAAATGGGGATCCTGACTCGAACCTTTAATCGGATGGCGACGGACCTTGGTAAGTTATACCGAGGGCTAGAACAAGCGGTTGATGAAAAAACGCGTAAATTACAGCATGCGAATCAGTCTTTAGAAGTATTGTATGACTCGTCGAAAGAGTTAACGGCTTCACGTATTAATCAGGATAACTTCCAAGCCATATTGCAACATATTGCAAGTCTTGAGGGCATTAAAGCGGTCAAACTTGAAATAGAGCAATTGGGAGAACCGAGTTGGATATTGATGGAAGGGGAAGAGTGCTGCCACGACTGTGATGAAGATTGCCACAGTAAGGCTCTAACGTTGGACGGTGAGCACTTAGGCTATTTGTATTGGAAGGCCGGGTTACCTTGTCCGAACGAAGCTCTTATTGACAACTTTGTGCAGATTTTATCGCGTGCCGTGTATTACAATCGAGCCCAACGCCAAGCAGAACAAATCCTACTGATGGAAGAGCGAGCCACCATTGCTCGGGAACTGCATGATTCATTAGCTCAAGCACTCTCTTATTTAAAAATTCAGGTCGCTTTATTAAAGAGAAGCGTAAAGAATTTGCCTGATGAAAAAGCGATAGCTCAGGCGAATCAAGTCATTGCCGAGTTGGATACGGGCTTATCTGCTGCTTATACCCAACTACGCGAATTACTGACGACGTTTCGTCTTACGATTAAAGAGGGCAGTTTTGGCCAAGCATTGCAAGATATGGTCGAAACGCTCAACGAACAAACCGTCGCTGACATTACGTTAAAAAATAGACTTTCTTCAACTGAACTGGATGCACACCAGCAGGTTCATTTACTACAGTTGATAAGAGAAGCGGCAATTAATGCCATCAAGCATGCGCAAGCAGATAATATTCACATTCAATGTCTTGATAATGATGGAAAAGTCACAGTAACCGTTACCGATGATGGAATAGGCTTTGAACATCAAGACGAAAAATTAAATCATTACGGTATGAGTATCATGCAAGAGCGAGCCGCTAGGCTGCATGCCGATCTTCATATTGAAGCATCGATCAACAAAGGCTGTACCGTAAAACTAGAATTCCAACATAGTAAGGAAGTAAACAGTGACAGTGTGTAAAGTAATGCTGGTGGATGATCATCCACTCATGCGACGAGGTATTCATCAACTTTTAAGCTTTGAGCCTGAGTTTGAAGTCGTTGCAGAAGCAAGTAATGGCGCAGATGCGGTAGCGAAAGCGCATGAGCTGGAACTGGATCTTGTACTTCTTGATCTCAATATGAAAGGCATGTCAGGCCTCGATACCTTACAAGCGCTACGTGCTGATGGTTGTGAAGCTCGAATTGTTATCTTAACCGTATCGGATAGTCCTGCTGACATAGAAGCAATAGTTCGAAGTGGCGCAGATGGCTATTTATTGAAAGATACTGAGCCTGATGAGCTGGTTGAGTTGCTAAAACAAGCGCATCAAGGTGACAAAGCTTACAGCCAAGAAGTTTCTAAGTATTTGAGTGAGCGTTCAGGACAAGAGGACGTTTTTGATACGCTGACGGATCGCGAAACGCAGATCTTAAGAGAGGTGGCAAGAGGTTTCCGCAACAAGCAGATTGCCGATCGTCTTTTTATTTCTGAATCAACGGTTAAAGTTCATATGAAGAGTTTACTTAAAAAGCTTCAAGTTCCTTCTCGTACTGCGGCAACCGTTCTTTATCTTGAGCGCTTTGGCGACATCAAATAATACAGTTGAAGAACAATCCCAAACCACCAATGGAATCAATCGTTTAGCGTGATTTTAATAATAAAAAAACCGCCTTTAAGGCGGTTTTTTTATTTGTCTGGGCGAATAGAGTACAAGTCACTGTTGTGCTTACCGCACTCTAAATAGTACTGATAAGCCACTTTTTTGCTTTCAGCAATGACTCTCATGCAGTGCATTTTCCCCTGTTCAAAATATCGAATCTCATATTCTACACTGGTATCAAGTTGCTCAGCGGCTGCCATACTTCGCCTCCATAAACCATCCAAAAAACATCCATGCAAATTATATGCCGTTATAGGGAGCGTCGTTCGGTGTATTTTTTAGCCGATAATTGCGCTCTAACTCACTTTTTTGCGGATAGCTGTGATCAAAAAGTTAATTTCAAACTCTATATATTATTAAGGTGGCAATCAATATTTGTCACACTGGTGTAAGTTTGCCGCAATATTAAGTGATACAAGTTGAGTATAGAACTTAATCAATAGAAAAGGGAATACGAATAAGTGACTAAATTACAGGGTGTATCTAATAAGGTGCTTGGTTATGGCCTTCTATTTTGTTTCGTATTTCTTCTTGCCGGATGTACGAAGAAGTTTCTATACAGCAATATCGATTGGTTCGTTATCGATTACATAGAGGATTATGTTTCTCTGCAAGGTGAACAAGAAGTCTTGGTCGAAGAACGCTTATTATTGTTAGCAGAATGGCATAAGAAAGAAGAGTTACCGTTATATATCGATCATTTAAAAGAGCTTGAGAGATTAAAAGCGAGCGATATAACCCTAAATTATTTGCAGGAAAATCGAGATAGAATGCGAGCGCATTACGATAGAGTGGTAAGCAAAGCGGCACCAGACCTTTTTGCTTTGAGTTTACAGTTAACGAAAGATCAAGAACGGGAATTTCTGAGTAATGTACAAGAGCATTATCAAGAGCGAAACGCAAAATATGCGGATAAAACGGAAGATGAAATACGTGAAATTGTTCTAGATAACACAGAAGAATGGATGGAAGAGTGGTTGGGAAGCCTATCAGAAAGTCAGCGCCAATTAGCTCAAACGTTTTCTCAACAAGTCACTCTTAACAGTCCTTTATGGAGAGGTTATCGAGCAACGATATATCAAGAGCTCGAATATCTGTTCGACAACAAGTCCAATGCTGTCACTTATCAGGATATATTTATGCGCCTGTTGTTCGAGCCAGAGAGCTATTACAGTGAGCAGCTTTCTAAAAATATTGATTCTAACTTTGTGCTGGTCGATCAACTGACATTAGATATTTCTCAATCTATGACCGATAAACAATGGCGTCATTTTCGCGGTAAGGTAAAAGAGTGGCGAGTACTAGCTGAGGAATTATTAGATTAGATTCATGCTTCAATTGACGAGGGGATGTGCATTAGCCTTTCTTATGAAAAACTGATTCAAAGCAAATTCTTATTGAGCTAAGAGCGTAACATAGCTTGAGGTTTGATGAGGTAAGGTCAGCTTACTGATGGTTGATAAAGCCTCATCGTATAAAAACAATGAGAATAAATATGAAACATTTAGTTGAAAGATTTCTTCGCTACGTCACGTTCGATACCCAATCAAATCCACATGTTACGCTTTGCCCAAGCTCGCCTGGTCAGCTTGTGTTTGCTGAGTTGCTTAAAAAAGAGATGATCGAACTTGGCTTAAGTGATGTGACATTAGATAAAAATGGCTACTTGATGGCTAGACTGCCAGCTAACGTTGATTATGAGGTGCCGCCTATCGGCTTTATTGCCCATATGGATACCGCGTCTGACGCCTCAGGAAAAAACGTAAAACCGCAATTTATTGAAGATTATCAAGGTGGCGATATTGCGCTAGGGTTGGGGGATGAAGTGTTATCTCCGGTGCAATACCCAGATTTACATCATCTACATGGCCATAACCTTATCACTACCGATGGCACTACATTACTTGGCGCGGATAACAAAGCTGGTATTGCTGAGATTCTCTCTGCGGTCGCGCTGTTACTAGAAAATCCAGACATTCCACACGGCGACATTCGTATCGGCTTCACACCAGATGAAGAGATTGGCCGGGGCGCAGATTTATTTGATGTTGAAAAGTTTGGCGCGAAATGGGCATACACTATTGATGGTGGCCCGCAAGGTGAACTGGAATACGAAAATTTTAATGCGGCAAACGCCGATGTGATTTTTCATGGTGTTAGCGTTCATCCAGGTACCGCAAAAGGCAAAATGGTCAATGCGATGAACTTGGCTGCGAAATTTCAAGTTCAAATGCCCCAAGATCAAACTCCCGAAACAACAGAAGGCTACGAAGGGTTCTTCCATTTAAAATCGGCAGAAATGGGTGTGGCGCGAAGCGAACTTGGTTACATTATCCGAGACTTTGATCGTCAGGGCCTTGAAGAGCGAAAAGCCTTTATGCAGAAACTCGTTGATGACATGAACGCGGGCTTACGCCATGGTTCTGTAGAACTGAAAATAACAGACAGCTATTACAATATGAGAGAAATGGTTGAGCCTTACCCGCATATCATTGAGTTAGCGAAGCAAGCGATGGAAGCGTGTGATGTTGAACCGATTATAAAACCTATTCGTGGTGGTACAGATGGCGCTCGTTTATCTTTTATGGGGTTGCCGTGCCCGAATATCTTCACTGGTGGTTTTAACTTCCATGGGATTCATGAGTTTATTTCGGTTGAAATGATGGAGAAGTCAGTGCTTGTCATCGTCAAAATTGCTGAACTCACCGCGAAAAAACACGGTTAACAGACTAGGTCGAGCTGTTCTTGTCGATTGAATGGGGAAAATAGCCCAGAGTCATCTGGGCTATTTTTAAATTCAAAAACGAAACATTAACGTACGTCTTTGTCTTCAATTTCAATGTCTTCTAGTGGTAGCCAGTCGACTTTCACACCCGCTTGATCGAACATGTCTTGGCTGACTTGGATTTTATCTCCCCAGCGAGATAGAAAGTCTTCAGATTGCTCAGGGCAGTGCACGTGTGAGATCCCTGTTTGAATGATCTTTGCCGCGCAGTTAGGACATGGAAAATGAGTCACCCAAATATCACATCCGTCTAAATCACGTTTTGAGAACAAAATTGCGTTCTCTTCCGCGTGTAGTGTTTTAAGGTATTTCAACTCGCGTTCATCGGTATCGACACTGTCAGAAACACCGTGCGGGTAGCCATTAAATCCAACAGATACAATGCGATTCTGTTTAGTGATAACTGCACCGACTTGTGTTGATGGGTCCTTACTCCAAGACGCCACTAGTTCTGCCATCTGGTAAAAGCGTTTTGCCCATTTAGAAATCATAGTCATCCTCTCTGTCGAAGGCGTTGAATTAATTGAATGATAACCCATTTATATTAAAAAAATAGTCAAAATCGGGGTCTTGAGTATGAAGGCGTCATTTTTTGTCTTTTTAACCATAAAACGTTCTTATCTTGAGCACCGAATCTCACTTCCGTCTTTATACGATATCTTAATTCGCGTTTCCTAGCGCCTCTAAATGCACGATGCCTGAGAGTGTATATCAAATAGTTATGATTGAGCTGTTTGTATATTGTTCATTAAATATCACTGTTAACTAAATTACTTTATTTTCTTTTTGTTTCTCATATTTACATTTAGAAACATTTTGGGGGCTTTTGAGTGAAGTTTTCAGTAGCAGCAAGGAGTAAGGTTGATGGGAATTCAACAATATCCTGTTCTATAAAGACGGTAAATACATGCAAAAGAAACCACTTGTCGCACTAATGGCGGCTACAGCAATCCTCGCTGGATGCGGGGAAGCTAATAATGCCCAAAGGGAAGGCCAAGCGCCTCTCGTAGTGACTCAGGATGTCACGGTTATCGACTACCAACCGAGCAAGTCTTATATCGGTCGCATTGAAGCAGTAGAAGATACCAATATTACCGCGCAGATTTCTGGCTATTTAAAAGCTCGTCACTTTGAAGAGGGGCAAATGGTAGAAAAAGGGCAGCTTCTTTATTCTATCGAGCCATCTTCTTTTGAAGCACAAGTCGCGAGCGCTAAAGCGGCACTTGCACAAGCAAAAGCCGCGCTAAAAAAAGCGGAACTAGACCACACCCGAGGTAAAAACTTGTTGCCTCGCGGTAGTATCTCTCAATCTGAGTTTGACGCCTTAACTGCGGCACTTCTTGGTGCGAAAGCCGAGCTAGAAGCAGCAAATGCTCAGCTTAAGCTTGCTGAAGTTAACCTTTCTTATACTCAAATCCGAGCTCCGTTCAGCGGTCGCATTAGCGATACCAAAGTGAGTACTGGTGATCTTGTTTCCCCTTCATCTGGCGTGCTGACGACATTGGTGAGCTTAGACCCAGTGCATACTTCATTTAGTGTGAGTGAGCGCGAGCGTTTAGCCATGGGTATGGATCAAGTCAAAGGCGACGGCTCAGCAGAATCAAACAGAGTTGAAGTTCAGCTTGAGCTGGAAAATGGTCAGTTTTTTGAGCATCTCGGTAAGCTCGATTTCTTAGGTAATCGTATTGATACCAAAACTGGTACGATTGCAATGCGTGCGCTAGTGCCAAACCCAGAGCAGAAGTTACTTCCGGGTCAGCACATCAAAGTGAACTTGAGAGATAAGAACACAAAAGACGTTATTGTTATCCCACGACGTGCCGTACAGACTGACTTAGAAGGTGACTTTGTGATGGTGATGGCTGAGGGAAGTGTGGCTGAGCGTCGTAACGTCGAGCTTGGACCTCAGGTTGAACAAGGCATTATCATTCGAGAAGGCCTCGAACAGGAAGATACGGTTATTACACAGGGCCTACAGCGTGTGCGTAATGGTGTAGAAGTGCGCATTCAAACACCTGCTGAAGATAAGCAGTAGGGGGCACTATGTTAAGTCGTTTCTTTATTCAGAGACCTAAATTCGCGCTGGTTATTTCGATCATATTAACGCTAGCAGGCGCGATCTCACTGGCGATTTTGCCAGTGGCGGAGTACCCACAGATAAGTCCGCCATCAGTCAGCGTTTCGGCATACTACACCGGTGCGAGTGCGGAAGTTGTCGAGCAGGCCATTGCGGACCCCATAGAGACGTCGGTCAATGGCGTTGAGGACATGATCTACATGTCTTCAAAGAGCGCGAACGATGGCTCATACAGCCTAAATGTCACGTTCGATGTCGGGACCGATCCAGACATGGCGCAAGTAAACGTGCAAAACCGTGTGTCACAGATCGAGTCAAAACTGCCTCAAGAAGTGCGCATGGTTGGTGTGACGGTGAAAAAGCGTTCACCTGACTTGCTGATGGTACTCAACTTCTATTCACCTGATGGCAAATACGATGATCAGTTCTTGATTAACTACATTAACTTGAATGTAAAAGATCAGCTGGCTCGTGCGAAAGGTATCAGTGAAGTTAACGTGATTGGTGGTGGCGAATACGCAATGCGTGTTTGGTTAGACCCTGAAAAAATGGCCAACCTTAAGCTAACTACGTCAGACGTATACGCCGCTTTGGCTGAACAGAACGTTCAAGTTGCGGCAGGGCGTGTAGGTGCAGCACCATACAACAATCCACAAGAAGTTCAGTTTAACCTTGTGACCAAAGGTCGCTTGGAAAGCGTGAGTGAGTTTGAGAACGTTGTCCTTCGAGCTAATCCCAATGGATCTACGGTTTATCTGAAAGATGTTGCTCGCGTTGAACTAGGCAAAAAGTTCTACGATGGTAACGGTAAATTCCGTGGTCAGGACGCGTCAATTGTTGCATTGTCTCTTCAATCAGATGCGAACGCGTTAGAAAGTGGTCAGGCCGTCATGGAGCTGCTTGAGGACTTGAGTAAAAACTTCCCTGAGGGCATGGCGTACGAGACCAGCTACGATACAACCGTGTTCGTATCTGAATCGATCAAAGGGGTAGTAAAAACACTGATTGAAGCGATTCTATTGGTGATTGCTGTAACTTACTTGTTCTTGGGTAGTGCGCGCGCAACGTTGATTCCTGTTGTTGCGATCCCCGTTTCTCTGATTGGTACGTTTGCCATCATGCAGGCGACGGGCTTCACCATCAATACGGTCACTTTGTTTGGCTTGATCCTCGCGATTGGTATCGTGGTGGACGATGCGATTCTGGTTATCGAAAACGTCGATACCACCATGGCGAAAGACCCAACCATTTCACCGCGTAAAGCGACATTGCTAGCGATGAAAGAAGTAACGGGCCCAATCATCACGTCGACCTTGGTTTTACTTGCGGTATTCATACCAGTCGCGATGCTGCCGGGTATCACTGGTATCATGTATCGCCAGTTCGCTTTGACCATCTGTATTTCGGTTGTGATCTCATCCATTAACGCATTGACGCTGTCTCCAGCACTTTGTTCTTTGGTATTGAAGCAGGGTGGGGGCAACACCGCTAACTGGTTCCAGGCTTTCAACCGAGGCTTAGAGCGTATCACAACGCGTTATGGTCAGGTCGCTGGTTTCTTGGTGAAGAAATCTTTGCTACTCGTGACGTTCTTTATAGTCGCTATCGCGGCGGTCACTTTCTTTGCGAAAACCACCTCAACAGCGTTTGTTCCTCAAGAAGATAAAGGCATTTTGCTGGTTAACGTTCAGCTACCAGATTCAGCATCTTTATCTCGTACTGAAGAAGTCACCAATGATTTAATGAACATGATTGGTGAAGAACCTGGTGTGGATGGCGTGACGGTTGCGAACGGTTACTCGTTTATGACAGGCGCAGCAGCATCAAACGGTGCATCTGTGTTTATCAAACTGCATGACTGGGATACTCGTAACTCGTTGCAAGGGGAACACTCTGCCAATGCCATCGCGGCGCGTATTAACGGTCGTGCTGCAACAGAGTTGCCTCAAGCGGTTGTGTTTGCGATGGGGCCACCAGCGGTTCCTGGTATGGGGGCAGCGTCTGGTTTTGAGTTTGTGCTTGAAGATACGCTAGGGCGAAGCCGTACCGATTTGTCGATGGTCATGGGAGAAATGATCCAAGCGGCCAACCAAGCCCCTGAAATTGCCTACACGTTTAGTACGTTCCGCGCGAATGTCCCTCACTACTACGTTGATATCGACCGTGAGAAAGCACAGCAGTTGGGTATTTCACTGTCGTCTATTTTCCAAACCTTGCAAGGCAACTTAGGTTCGCTTTATGTGAATGACTTCACCATGTTTGGTAAGAACTTCCGCGTAACCATGCAAGCTGATAGCCAGCACCGTAGCAGCATGGAAGATCTAGAGCGTTTCCATGTTCGTTCTTCGAACGGTGATATGGTTCCACTAAGTACGCTAGTGAGCTACGAGCAAGTGTTCGAGCCTGATGTGGCATGGCGTTACAACATGTACCGCAGTGCTATCATTCAAGGCCAACCAGCTCCGGGCTACTCTAGTGGTGATGCGATTGCCGCAATGGAACGCGTTGCTGCAGAGGTTCTTCCGCAGGGCTACACGTACGAATGGACAGGTATGGCTTACCAGGAAGTACTTGCGGGTAACCAAGCCATTTATGCGTTTGCACTGGCTTTGATCTTCATTTACTTGTTCATGGTGGCACAATATGAGAGCTGGAGTATTCCATTAGCCATCATTTTGGTGGTGCCAGTAGCAACGTTAGGCTCCTTCTTGGCGTTGAATCTGACTGGGACACCGCTTAACTTGTATGCGCAAATTGGCCTTGTCTTGCTCATAGCCTTGGCGGCGAAAAACGCAATTTTGATTGTGGAGTTCGCCAAGCAAGAACGTGAAGAAAAAGATGCTGATATCGATAGTGCAGCGGTTAAAGGAGGCACGTTACGTTTCCGCGCTGTGAATATGACATCTTGGTCGTTTATCCTGGGTATCTTCCCGCTGATCTTCGCCGCAGGTGCAGGGCACGTGAGCCAAAACTCGCTCGGCGTGTCGCTGATTGGTGGTCTATTGTGTGTGCTTCTAGCAGGTACATTCTTGATCCCTGGCTTCTACGCTCTGGTGCAAAGACAGCGTGAGAAAGTTCATGGCGGCAACACCAAGCTGGTTCCTCTTGATGATGAGTAATCACACCCGCTGTGCACAGTAGAGCACGAAGTTAAAGTCGAAAAAAAGCCCGAAGCAATGATTGCCTCGGGCTTTTTATTTGTAGAGAAGGTTATTTTAGCGCGGTTTTAAATTGTGCAACGGCTTCGTCCATATCATGAGCTTGAGCAGAAACAGAGTTCACTTCGTGCAAGCATTCCTGAGCAGATTGCATGTTGTTTTCAGATATCGCGTTAAGCTCGGTGATTGAGCCACTAACTTGGTTCATCACGATACCTTGCTCTTCAATCGCAGAAGCAATGCGCTCCGAATTGCCTTGAATTGCATGCATGTCAGTGATGATCTGCTGCAGGCTAGAATCAAGTTTTTCAGAGGCATTAAGCGTTTGTTGTCCTTGATCGTTACATTGATCAATATCCGCCACGACCGTCGACATTTGAGCTTGAATATCAACAACAACTCGCGTGATTTCCTCGGTAGATTGATGAGTTCGGCTAGCTAGGGCTCGTACTTCATCGGCAACAACGGCGAAGCCACGACCTTGTTCGCCCGCTCGCGCGGCTTCAATTGCTGCATTGAGAGCCAGTAAGTTAGTTTGTTCCGCAATTTCTTGGATGATGTTCACCGCACCACCAATTTTATCTACATGTTGGTTCAACGAGCCAATCGACTGCTGACTGTTCGATAAAATACTGGTCAATTGACCAATGTTGGTTACAGTAGTTTCAACAACACTTCGGCCTTGTTCGGCATTATTCGCGGCTTGATGTACACCCTCTACCGCAACCGACGTGCTTTCCGATATTTCGCCTATCGTTGCCACCATTTGCTGAACCGCAGTAGCCATCGATGCAGTGTGGTCCGTTTGAGTATGGAACTGCTCCATAACTCCTTCTAGCTCACGATGCATATTATCGGTACTGGCCGTTAACTGCGCAGATTTTTCTTGGGTGCCACTAATTAACTGCTCAAGCTTATCCAACAGATCATTGAGGTGGTGGCTGATATCAAATAGCTCATCTTTGCCTTTCAAGTCAGAGCGCAGTCCCATGTTGTTTGTTTCGCTAATGCTTCGAATGGTGCCAAGCAAGCTGTTTACTCGTGTATTGATTGAGCGAGAGATCTGCCAAATCAATGCGAAAATAACACCTAAGATCAGAGCAGTAATGACTTGCTTGATAGTCGACATTTGTTCATCACGCTTTGCAGCAGCAGAGCTAAGGGCTGTCGAAAAGGTTTCAAATTGCTCTTCTACAGCATGAGATAATGCGCGAGTTTCACCAAGTAGGCCCTGGTCGTAAGCGACCCCTACAACTTGTTTTTGTGCCGCTACTAGCTTACCTGTTTTGATGAGCTCCGGAGCATATAGACCAACAAGCAAATCACTATTGAATTGACCTGATTTTACCGCAGAGTCAAAACGAACCAACGCCAGCAATTGCTGGTGGTCGGAGCGTTGCTTGGCTTCTAACAGTGCTTGCTCGTAACCAGCAAGAAGGCCACTCTTTGCATCAAGTCCGTAGCGTTGGTAAGCACTGACCAGATTCTGAAAGCCCTTTTGGTATGCAAGAAGGTCTTGTTTGAATCGTTGACTTGAAGGTAATTCATTGCTCGTGAGTATGCTCGCAAGCTCTTTTTCGGTATTTAGAAACTTATCAACATTCGCATCAAATTTGTTTAAGTATTTGTCATTACTACGCAGTAAGAAATCTTTCTCGTTTCTGCGTAAGTTGAGTAAACGTATTTCTAGATCGCCAACGAGTTTGATGGCGTGGTTAAGTTCATTGCTCTTATTGGCGAAATGGGATGACGTACCCAAAAGGGCCACGATGCCTAAAATGGCGATAACTCCGAGGAAGTAGAGTTTTTGCCTAATAGTCATATTGTTGTTTCCTGAATAAGTAACTAAAAAGAGAAATCCAATGAGATTTCCCAAGGGCTAGCAAACGTTGTTCAACTAACATGTCGAGAAAACGACATGCATTAATACAGCACTTTCTTACGTTGCTGCTTTTTCGCTCCATGCTTGTTCTTGGTATCAAGTCTTCGGCGTTGAGAAGCGCGGGTTGGTTTCGTTTTAATACGCTTCTTCTCCTGTAAGGCGGCAGCTTTAATTAAAGCTTGAAGCCGATTCAGGGCGTCTTCCTTATTTTGTTCTTGCGTGCGAAATTGTTGCGCTTTGATGATGATCACGCCATCTTTAGTTATACGACTGTCAGAAAGAGCAAGTAATCGTTCTTTGTAGAAGTCAGGTAAGCTGGAATGTCGGATATCAAAGCGTAAATGTATAGCGGACGCTACCTTGTTAACGTTCTGGCCACCATTTCCTTGAGCTCTAATTGGGGATAATTGAATTTCCCACTCTTGAATTGTGACGGAGTTCGAAATTTTGAGCATGATAAGTAAATGCCGGTAAGGACGATTGAAAGAGCTGATAAATTAACATCACAGATGTACAAATAGAAGAAAAGACATGAGCACGATTGATTTTAGGCCCTATGAGGGATTCATATTTGATATGGATGGTACTTTAATAGATACCATGCCAGCCCATTTGGCTGCTTGGCAAGCAACCGCAGATCGCTTTGATTTTCCGTTTTGTCAGGAGTGGTTTCACAGTTTAGGGGGCATGCCGAGCTTTAAAATTGTTGAGGAGCTAAACCGTGTGCATGAGCTTTCATTAGATCCTAAAACCGTCGCTACATTTAAAATGGAAACGTTCGCTGCTATGGAGCTGCACGGGGACGTTATTCCGTGCACTAATATCGTGTTAGAAGAATATTTAGGCCACAAGAAAATAGCGGTCGGAACTGGCAGTCAACGAGAAAGTGCCATGCGCCTATTGAGCCACTCCGGTTTATTGGACAAGTTGGATGTTGTGGTAACAGCAAGTGATGTAGAGAACCATAAGCCTTTTCCGGATACCTTTTTGGTGGCGGCCGAGCATCTTGGGTTGGAAGCGTCACAATGTCTTGTATTCGAGGATACCGAGCTAGGTAAACGAGCGGCGCATGCAGCGGGTATGGATTGCGTTATGGTGCAAGATAACGAGTTAATCTTTTTTCCAAAACCATAGTAAAAAGAGCGATAAAGCGAGATCAAAATGGGGTGCAAACGCACCCCATTAACTGTTACAACATCATAGATAAAGTATCATAGATGTTTATTCAGGTTGAACTAGCTCTTGGTATTCAAACGAAGGAACCACAACCTCTACGCGACGGTTTTTCTCACGACCTTCACGAGTGCTGTTGTCAGCAACTGGGTTTTCTTCACCCATGCCTTTCACAGTTAAACGATCTGAGTCAATGCCTGCAGCAGTTAGGTAATCCGCAACAGATTGAGCACGACGCTCAGACAGTTTTTGGTTGTAAGTCGCAGGACCAGAGCTATCCGTGTAGCCAGTGATCTCTACTTGAGCTTGAGGGTATTCGTTCAAGAATGATACGAAGTTGTCTAGACGCTCCGAAACAGAGTCTGTTAGCTTAGCACTGTCGAATTCAAACGTACCTGTACCGTACTCTTCTTTGTGCACTTTGCTCATCATCACTGGTTCTGGATCTGGCTCAACCACTTCTTCTGTTACAACTGCCGCAACCACTGGCGCAGCCGCAAATTTGTAGTTAAAGCCGATACCGAAGAAGTTAGCGTCCATGTCGTCCCATACGTCATCAGACAGGTCTTGATAGCGTTGATATTCTGCGCGTACGCTCCAGTTTCTGTCGATAGTGTATTCAGCACCTAGCGAGCCAGTTGGAACGAAATCTTTTTCGTCATCAGACATCATGTAAGCACCACCGATCTTAGCGAATAAGTTCCAAGATTCGTTCAAGTGCCAGTTAAATTTAGGTGCGAGAGTTAAAGCCGTTAAATTGCCGTCGATCGTATTAACTGTATTAGCCCCTGACTTAAAGTTAGCTTTGTAATCGCCTAAGAAGTCGACACCATACTCTAGCCCGATGATATCGGTGAAGTCATAACCGATATGTAGTCCAGCACCAAAAGCTTCATCATCACAAGGGCTATTTAGATAGCAAGCATCGTCAAGTGTAGTCATGCCTACTTTGCCCCCGATATACATTTCAGCTTGAGCAGAGTTTAAAAGCGCGCTACTACCAGCTACCACTGCTGCTACTGCAATTGCTACTTTGTTCATAATGTTTCCTTGTATTGATTGCATATTAACTTCTACTTCGTTTTATCAAAAAATTAGAAAAAACCAGCGTTTATAAGAAATTAGTTTAATATTCTAATCATTTCATATCAAGCAACAATATCTTTGAACTTGATCAACATTTACTAACCAATAACACCTCACAAACTTCTGATATTTCTTACATTGTAGTAAAGATTTTTAGGGTCATAAGAAAATTGATGATTATTTTGAACTTTTTTTCGTAAACTTTATTTTACATTGTGCGCGGTGGTTAACAGGTGGTTTTTATTTGCATTTATTTGCAAAAACTGATTGCAAGTCTACGCCTAAGCCGATAAGTTACTTAAACGCTAGACAGAAAATGACCAGAGCCCTTGATGCTGCTCGCTTTGTGAACAATGTTGCAATGAGTTCAGTTGGCAAAAAATTGGGTCGGAAATAAAAACCAGGAAGTAGAAGTAATGTTTCAAACTGATGATGTAAGAATAAATAGAGTAAAAGAGTTATTGCCACCTGTAGCAGTATTAGAGAAGTTCCCAGCGACTGAAACCGCTTCTTCGACCACTTTTGATTGCCGTAATGCCATTCACAATATTCTTGAAGGAAAAGATGACCGATTGCTTGTAATTGTTGGCCCGTGTTCCATTCACGATCCTGCTGCTGCGGTTGAATATGGTAAAAAGCTAAAAGTATTACGTGATGAACTTGGTGAACAACTAGAAGTTGTGATGCGAGTTTATTTTGAGAAACCGCGTACAACGGTAGGATGGAAAGGTCTGATCAACGACCCTTACCTAAATGATACCTACAAGCTGAATGATGGTCTGCGTATTGGACGTAAGCTTCTTCTTGATCTTACCGATATGGGCTTGCCGACCGCGAGTGAGTTCTTAGATATGATCACGCCCCAGTACGTGGCGGATCTGATCAGTTGGGGTGCTATCGGTGCTCGTACGACAGAATCTCAGGTTCACCGTGAGCTTGCTTCTGGTCTTTCTTGTCCTGTTGGGTTTAAAAATGGTACAGACGGGAACATTAAGATCGCGAGCGATGCGATTCGTTCTGCAAGTGCTTCTCACCACTTCTTATCAGTAACAAAATACGGACATTCTGCGATCGTAGAAACCGCTGGCAATCCTGATTGCCATATCATTCTCCGTGGTGGTAAAGAGCCAAACTACAGTGCAGCGCATGTTGCTCAAATTAAAGATGAGTTAGATGGCGCTGGGCTACCGAAAAAAGTGATGATTGATTTTAGCCACGCTAACAGCTCGAAGCAGTTCAAACGTCAAATGTTGGTATCTGATGACGTATCAGAGCAAATCGCTGGTGGCGAAGAAGCAATTTTTGGTGTGATGATTGAGTCTCATTTAGTTGAAGGTCGCCAAGACTTAGTGGATGGTAAAGCGGCCACTTATGGTCAGTCGATTACCGATGCATGTATCGGTTGGGAAGATACGGAAACCGTACTTCGTCAGCTTTCAGATGCAGTAAAAGCGCGCCGTAACAAATAAGCTCAACAGAAAGAACTTTTTTAAAGAGCCAGAGGCATTGTGCTTCTGGCTCTTTTTTATTGAGAATTACTCGCATCTCTTTCTATTGTTTCTGCTTTCCTATATGTTATCTGTATGCGCTGTAACCAAAAGGAATTTGGAATTGAATCGTAATGTATGGCTATTATCCCTTTGCCAAGCCCTATTAATGACAGGGAATATTTTACTCATATCTGTTATTGCCCTTATTGGCAAAACACTTGCGCCGTCATCAAGCTTTATTACGTTGCCCGTTGCGCTGCAATTTTTAGGACTGATGGCTGCGACGATCCCTGCGTCACTAATTATGGGCAAGTTGGGACGTCGCCTTGGGTTTAGTCTCGGTAATGTTATTGGCATTTTGGGTGCCAGCCTAGCGACGTATGCGTTAAGTCAACAGAACTTCTATCTGTTCTGTGTTTCTACCTTTTTGCTCGGTGTTGGTATTGGCTTCGGAACGCTATACAGATTTGCCGCTATTGAAGTGTGTGAAGAGTCGGCAAGACACAGGGCGATTTCGATATCTATGGCGGGAGGGGTACTAGCGGCGATACTTGGCCCTAATTTGGCGGTGTATTCACAGCAATGGTCAGATGATGGTTTGTACATTAGTGCTTTTGCCGTGCTTATTGGACTTTATATAACTGCGTTGATCGTGCTGCAAACGATTCGTTTTCCACCAGCACACACGCAAGTTCTACATACTAAAGCGGATAAAGTGGGGCACATTATCCGTCGACCTAATTTCATGCTAGCGGTTATCGCCGCAATGGTTGCGTATGCGGTAATGAACATTTTAATGACAGCAACGCCTCTGGCGATGATTGGTTGTGGCTTTGATTTTGACAAAGCGGCAGGAGTGATCGAATGGCATGTGCTGGGCATGTTTGCACCGGCGTTTGTCACGGGACGCTTGATAGAGCGGTTTGGCGCGAAGAATATGATTTTAGCCGGTGGATTTCTATTTGTTGCTTGCATCGGAATTAACATACATGGAGTGTCCATTTGGCACTTTAGTCTTGCTTTAGTTCTGTTAGGCGTTGGTTGGAACTTTATGTTTATCGCGGCAACTGGGTTATTTAGTCAAAGCTATGAAGCGAAAAACAGGAGCAAGGCTCAAGCATTTAATGAATTCTTCGTGTTCAGTTGTGTCACTATCACTGCATTACTATCTGGCTGGCTTGAATCCACCGTAGGTTGGCAAAACCTTAATTTGTACGTTCTTCCTTTTGTGTTGCTCGTCATCGTGATGTTTGCTTTGAAAACGAACAAAGAAACGGAATCCCAAACTGCTTGATTAGATCTTCTATACATAGCCCGGCATAATGTGTCGGGTTTTGTTTATTAGCTCAACTCCACAACTTCTTCTTTATATTTTTATTGATAATGTGAATTCCCACACTAAAAATGTCGATTTGATAAGACTTTTTATCTAACTTTTTGTAATAAAAATAAAAATCCTGTATATATCTTGCCGAAAATTAATAAAAACTACAGAAGTTTCGTCTATGTCAGCCAATATTTCTCATAAAGCTCAAGAAACTCTCGTGAGGGAGTCTGAGGAACTCGTCTCAACAACGAACCTACAAGGTGTTATTACGTATTGTAACGAAGCCTTTTGCCGTGTTGCTGAGTACACTCACGAAGAACTCGTCGGTCAGAACCACAATATCGTTCGCCACAATGACATGCCTAAAGCCGCTTTCGGCGATATGTGGACACGTCTTAAGCAAGGCAAAGCCTGGCGCGGCATGGTTAAGAATGCCACTAAGTCGGGCGGTTACTATTGGGTTGATGCCTATGTCACCCCTATTTATGAAAATAACCACGTTGTTGGTTATCAATCTGTGCGCGTGAAGCCAAAGCGAGAGTGGGTTGATATAGCCACGAAAGCCTACAAGAGTATGCGCGCCGCCGAGAAATCAGGTCGTACTTGGTCGTTGAAACTCAATGAAACCATTCGCTATGCGATTCTACTTGGCGCATTGACCGCACCTGCAGCCGCATATGCATTGTCTATTGAAGGTCCATTAGCTTGGCTTGCAAGTGCACTACCTGCGAGTGTTCTAGCGCTGTTATTCCGCCAAGAATTAATTGATACGCCTCAACAACTGAAAAAGTTACAAAAGCAATACGACAGCGTGAGTCGCTTGATCTATTCTGGTAATACGGCATTTTCGATTGCCGATTTCCATATCAAAATGCTGTCCGCAAGAATTCGAACCGTGTTGGGAAGAATGACTGACTCCGCACTGCCGTTGCAGCATTGTGCTGAAGAATTGAGCCAAACCACAGCAGAAGTTTCGGCTGCATTAAATCAGCAAAACACCGATATTCATCGCGTACGTGATGCGACTCAAGAGGTGGAGTCTTCGGCGAATTCAGTCTCTTCTAGCACCAATGATGCCCATATGCTAATTGATGACACCTTGAAGTCATGCTTGATGGCGAAGGAAACCATCGATCAAACGCACACCAATCTAACGCAGTTGAGCCTTCAAGCTGAAAAAGCGACGGAAACGACGTATCAGCTGAGTGATCAGGCGCAGAAAGTGAATCATTTGATGGAAGAGATTGGTGGGATCGCAGAACAAACCAATTTACTGGCACTTAACGCGGCAATTGAAGCGGCGAGGGCGGGTGAGCAAGGTCGTGGTTTTGCTGTTGTTGCCGATGAGGTGCGCGCGCTCTCTGGTCGCACATCCAATGCAACTGAACAAATCCAAGCGTCTATCTATGCTATGTTGGCAACGATACAAAGTTGGCAAAAAGACATTCTGGCAAACAAAGAGCAAACGGATACCTGTTCTCAGGTTGCAGAGCAAAGCGCGCTTCGTTTGTCTGAGGTTGAACAGATGATGCAACGCATGAGTGGGTTGATGGTCGATGTGGCGGAAGCGGCGAATAACCAGCTGAAGCTATCCAGCGATGTAAATCAGCATATTCACTCTATTGCTTCTACGGCAGAGCAAAACTTGGCAGCAACGCACTCCGTAGAGCAAAACAGCCGTCAGTTGAAAGAGCAAGTACAAGATTTCTATCAGCTCGCGCTTCGATTTGAAGACAAATAGCCGTAACGAAAGTCGTTGTGTTCACTTTCTGGCTGTGCTTATACAAATAGGGGCCAGATAAAAGAAAGCCCCGCCATTGCTGGCGGGGCTTTTCAGTTTTCACATTCGCAATAGAGAAAACTGATTATCTTTTTACTGCAATTACGCTAGTAGTTCTTTTGCTGTATTTACTACGTTTTCCGTAGTGAAACCGAACATTTTGAACAGTTCACCAGCAGGTGCAGATTCACCGAATGAAGTCATACCGATGATGCGACCGTCGAAGCCTACGTACTTGTACCAGAAGTCAGCGATACCTGCTTCGATAGCGATACGAGCTGTTACGTCTGATGGTAGAACGGCTTCACGGTAAGCTGCGTCTTGCTTGTCGAATGCATCTGTTGATGGCATTGAAACCACGCGTACTTTCTTACCTTCAGCAGTTAGCTGTGCTGCTGCTTCTACTGCTAGTTCAACTTCAGAACCTGTTGCGATAAGGATTAGCTCTGGCTTGCCTTCGCAATCTTTCAGGATGTAACCACCTTTCGCGATGTTTGCTAATTGCTCCGCATCACGCTCTTGTTGCGCTAGGTTCTGACGAGAGAAGATAAGCGCAGTTGGTGCATCTTTACGTTCAATCGCTAGTTTCCAAGCCACTGCTGATTCAACTTGGTCACATGGACGCCATGTGCTCATGTTTGGCGTTAGACGTAGCGATGCCATTTGCTCAACCGGTTGGTGAGTTGGGCCATCTTCGCCAAGACCGATAGAATCGTGCGTGTACACTTGGATGTTCTGAATCTTCATCAGAGCCGCCATACGCATTGCGTTACGAGCGTATTCCATGAACATTAGGAATGTCGCGCCGTAAGGAACGAAACCACCGTGTAGCGCAATACCGTTCATGATCGCCGTCATACCGAATTCACGTACACCGTAGTGGATGTAGTTACCAGAGAAGTCACTTGCTTCTAGAGACTTAGAACCAGACCACATGGTTAGGTTAGAAGGCGCTAGGTCAGCAGAGCCGCCCATGAACTCAGGTAGTAGAGCACCAAATGCCTCTAGAGCGTTTTGAGATGCTTTACGTGACGCAATGTTTGCTGGGTTTGCTTGAAGATCGGCAATGATTTGGCTTGCTTTCTCTTCCCACTGTGCAGGAAGCTCACCGTTTACGCGGCGTTTAAATTCAGCTGCCAGCTCAGGGTACGCTGCTTCATAAGCTGCAAATTTCTCGTTCCACGCTGCTTCCTTAGCTGCGCCTGTTTCTTTCGCTGACCATTCTGCGTAGACTTCTTGCGGAATTTCAAAAGGACCGTGCTCCCAACCTAGTTCTTTGCGTGTTGCTGCGATTTCTTCTGCACCTAGTGGCGCACCGTGACAATCGTGTGAACCAGACTTGTTTGGTGAACCAAAACCGATGATTGTCTTAGTACAGATAAGTGTAGGGCGAGGATCCGCTTTCGCCGCTTCGATTGCTGCGTTGATCGCTTCAGAGTCGTGACCGTCTACTGCTGGGATTACGTGCCAGCCGTACGCTTCAAAACGCTTAGGCGTGTCGTCAGAGAACCAACCTTCAACGTGACCGTCGATAGAGATGCCGTTGTCATCCCAGAATGCGATCAGTTTGCCTAGACCTAGTGTACCAGCTAGAGAACATGCCTCGTGCGAGATACCTTCCATTAGACAGCCGTCGCCCATGAACACGTAAGTGAAGTGGTCAACGATATCGTGGCCTTCTTTGTTGAACTGTGCTGCTAGCGCTTTCTCAGCTAGAGCCATACCAACCGCGTTAGTGATGCCTTGACCTAGAGGGCCCGTTGTTGTCTCGATACCAGGCGCGTAGCCGTACTCTGGGTGACCAGGAGTCTTAGAGTGAAGCTGACGGAAGTTTTTCAGATCATCGATAGATAGCTCGTAACCGCTCAAGTGCAGTAGAGAGTAAATTAGCATTGAGCCGTGGCCGTTAGACAGTACGAAACGGTCGCGGTCTGCCCACTCAGGGTTTGATGGGTTGTGGTTTAGGTGAGAGCGCCAAAGAACTTCAGCGATATCAGCCATGCCCATAGGTGCACCTGGGTGACCAGAGTTAGCTTGTTGAACACCATCCATGCTTAGCGCACGAATTGCATTTGCTAGATATTTACGATCCATAGTGATTACTTCTCGATAAGGGTTTAAATAGAGGGAACTCGTCGAAACAAGTTCAAATAGAAAATCTTGAATAAGCGCTGATGGTAAAAGCGAGTAGACGGGCTACTCGCTTTTGGTAAGCAATTAAAGCTTAGCTTCGATCATCGCTTCTAGTTTACCTTGGTCAACGGCGAAGTTGCGGATGCCTTCAGCCAGTTTCTCAACCGCCATTGGGTCTTGATTGTGTTCCCATAGGAACTCAGAGTGAGTCATTGGTGCAGGACGCTCAGCTGCGCCTTTAGAATCAACCAACTTCTCAACCACTTCGCCTTCTGCCGCTTCTAGCTCAGCAAGTAGAGCAGGCGCGATAGTTAGACGGTCACAGCCAGCCAGTTCTAGGATCTCACCGATGTTACGGAAGCTTGCGCCCATTACGACAGTTTTGTAGCCGTACTCTTTGTAGTAGTTGTAGATCTTAGTTACAGACAGTACGCCTGGATCTTCTGAAGCTTCGAAGTCACGGCCTTCTTTCGCTTTGTACCAGTCCATAATACGGCCAACGAATGGAGAGATTAGGAATACGCCAGCTTCTGCACAAGCACGCGCTTGAGCGAATGAGAATAGAAGCGTTAGGTTACAGTTGATGCCTTCTTTCTCTAGGATTTCTGCTGCGCGGATACCTTCCCAAGTAGACGCCAGTTTGATAAGGATGCGGTCGTTAGTGATGCCTGCATCGTTGTACATTTTTACTAGTTGACGTGCTTTCGCTACGCTGCCTTCCATATCGTAAGATAGGCGCGCGTCAACTTCTGTAGAGATACGACCTGGAATAGTTTTTAGGATTTCTTTACCGATGTTTACTGCAAGCATGTCACAAGTGTCTTGAACTTGTTGAGCTTTGTCGTTGCTCTGTGCTTTAGCATATTCGATTGAAGCATCGATTAGAGGTGCGTACTCTGCGATTTGAGCGGCTTTCAGGATAAGAGAAGGGTTAGTTGTTGCGTCTTCTGGTTGATACTTTTTGATTGCATCAATTTCGCCAGTGTCTGCTACTACAGTCGTTAGTTTACGAAGTTGCTCTAACTTGTTGCTCATAATCGATCATCCTATTTAAATGGGCTTAAGCGTGATTTTTGTTATCACAGCTTGTGCATTTGCAAGCGAGTTAGCTAATCGTCTCATCGCATTTAATGAGACATCTGCTCAGCCAACTACGGAAAATTTCGTTACCGAACAAATGCCATGAACATTTGATCGATAGCTGAGTAAATGATGTGTCCATATTTATCCTATCTATGCTGAAAGTCAATTGCTGAAATCGACTTATAGTGAACTTCATCAACGTTTTTTTACTGTGTGTTTAGTGGTTAACCCAAATAAACGTTTGCCCTTATTGTTCAAAGCTTGAGCGTTGTACGCTAGGGTAAAAAATTGTAGTGAGAAAATGTTATTGCGATGAGCAAATGTAGCGTTTAAATTGATAAAGAACATATGCTAAGTCAATGAGCATATGCTCACTTATTGCATACAATATCGATCCTCTTAAAGGGCGAGAGAAACCATGAGCAGTTCTAATCAAGATATTTCCATTGAAAACACGGATTTGTTGACAGAGATTTCCGTCGCGTATTATCAAGACGGTGCGACTCAGGAAGAGATATCGAGAAAATTTGCCATATCACGCGCAAAGGTCGGGCGAATGCTCAAGCAGGCGCGTGATGAGGGCATCGTTGAAATCACCGTTAAATACCACCCGGTGTTTAGCGCTAAGATTGAACAACGTTTGATCGAGCGATTCGGCGTTAAGCGCGCGCTTGTTGCTCTTGATCAGCCAAATGAAGAGGCACAGCGACTACAGGTGTCGGGATTGGTGTCCAATTATCTCACCAGCACGCTTAAAAACGGCATGGTGGTGACCGTTGGACAAGGGCGTAACGTATCTTCTGTCGCTCACCATATTGGTGTTATTACGCCGCGTGACTGTAAATTTGTATGTGGTATCGGCGGTATTCACCCACGTGGTGGTATGTATAACGCCGACCACATATGTCGTCAGTTAGCGAAAAAGTACGGTGGAACGTCCGAAACTCTCTATGCGCCGGCTTATGCAGAGAACAGAGAACAGAAGTTGGCTTTCATGCAAAATGCAACCGTGAAACAAACGCTCGATTTGGCACGTAAAGCCGATGTCGCTTTGGTCGGTATTGGTGACATGAGCGAAAACAGTTACATGGTGGACTTAGGCTGGTTTACGCCAGATGAGGTCGTTCAATCGAGGCTTCAACAAGGCGTGGTCGGGGACTTTGCAGGTTATGATTTCTTTGACATTCACGGTAATGTTGCCAACACCGTAATGAGTGACCGAGTGATTGGCCTTGGTATTGAAGAGTTTCGCCCAATATCGGAAGTCATCGCGATTGCAGCGGAGAACAGCAAGCCGCTCGCCTTACTTGGAGCATTAAGAACCGGAGCGATAGACGTGATCGCCACGAGCGTCAGCAACGCATTAACGGTGCTCAACTTAGATGAGCAAATGCACGGCAACGCGGCATCTGAGAGTTAGCACAAATAATATGCAATTTATGTAATCAGGCTGCGAGGAGTTATAAATGACTCGCAGCCTGATTTCGTTTCCAAGTTAAAAATATTCTCTAGGAGTAGCTTTAAATTTGTACATCTACTCTGGAGAACACAATGAAAAAGACACTTCTTGCTGCACTGATTATGGGGCTAACTGGTGCGGCGCACGCCGAGCAAAAAGTCGTAGCAGGTTACTTTGCGGATTGGCAGTACGCAAATGCAGAAAACCCATACACGGTGAACGATATTCCCGCCGATAAACTGACGCACGTGATTTACGCGTTTCTTAGTATGTGCGGCCCTCATACCGGTGCTTCTGAAACGGTACAAAAACTGGTTGCCGAACAATGTGAAGGAAAAGATCCGTATACGGCGATCATTGTCGATACCGAAGCAGCATTAGAAAAGGACTTTGGCGATGTCTCCGTTAACGTGCCATACAAAGGCCACTTCGCTCAACTTGCTGAAATGAAGAAACAACATCCTGATCTTAAAATGCTCCCTTCTTTTGGTGGTTGGACAATGTCCGAACCGTTCCATGCTATGGCGAAAAGCAAACAAGCGATGGATCAATTCTCAAAAACTGCCGTTAAGTTGATTGCTCAGTATGATTTCTTTGATGGTATTGATCTGGATTGGGAATACCCAGGTGGTGGCGGTTTAACAACGTCGCCTTGGAACCCTGACACCAAGCTTTCTGATGAACAAAAAGCATCTGAGCGTGAGGCCTTTACCTATTTGGTGAAAACCATGCGTGCAGAGTTAGATGAACTCACAAATCAAACCAAACGTGAATACGAGCTCTCTACAGCGGTAGGCGTTGGTCCAAAAGCAGGAGGTATCGATTGGAAAGCCGCGGAGCCGTACCTAACTAACATGTTTGCAATGACGTATGACTTCCTTGGTGGTTGGGGACAGCAAACCGGGCATACTACCAACTTGCATGCGACTGAGCGAAGCTGGTGGGGCATGGGCGCAGACGTGTTCATCAACCAGATGATTGAGCTCGGTATTCCAAGTGAGAAACTGGTGATTGGCGCTGCGTTTTACGGGCGTGGCTGGCAAGGCACCAAAGACTTCTCGGGTGGCTTACCAACGCAAGATCTTGTATCCGAGCAAGGAGCGCAGTTTGGTACGGGTGAGAACGGCTATTTCATGTTTTGGGATTTGGTGAAGAACTATGGAGCGGAGCAGGGCTACGAGTACAAGTATGATGAGCAATCTCAAGCGCCTTACTTGTGGCATCCTGTAAAGAAAGTCTTTATCTCTTACGAAGATCAACGCTCGATCAAAGCCAAAGCAAATTGGGCTAAACAGGCGAACTTAGGTGGCATTTTTACCTGGGAATTATCAGGCGACCCGAAAGGCGAGTTGGTGGAGGTGATGTACCAAGAAATGAATAAATAAAACCTTCTAAGCAAAGCGATCGTAGTTATTCAACTACGGTTTCTTTGCTTTGGTTCTGCTTCGTAAAAGCGATCAAGTCTTCAAGCGATAAAGGTTTAGAGTAGAAGTAGCCCTGAATCAAATCACAACCGCAAGCTTTTAACTCATTCAGTTGTTGCAGCGTTTCTACTCCTTCAGCCAGTACTTTCATTTCAAAGTTTTTGCCGATAGAAATGATATTCTTAACCATATTCAGCGCTTTTTTGTCATGCTCAATGTGATCGACAAAGCTCTTGTCAATCTTCACCTCGTCAATAGGTAGCGTACGCAACATGCTTAATGAAGAGTAGCCAGTCCCGAAATCATCGAGCGAGATTTTAAAGCCAAGAGCATGCAAGCGCTCGCAAATTGGTGCGAACTTTTCAAGATCTTCAATAAACAGGTTTTCGGTGATCTCTAGGGTAATCTTTGAACATTCGATGCCGCGTTTCTCAATAGCATTCATAAGATTAGTAATGAATTTGGCGTGAACAAACTGTTTGACCGAGATGTTAATAGACATCTGGATAGATGTATCAATATTACCAGTCAGTTTAGCCATATCTGTCAGGCTATTTTCAATGATTTGTTCACCAATACGAACCATCAACCCAGTGCTTTCTGCGACGGGAATAAATTCACTTGGTGGGACTAAGCCGAGCTCATCATCACTCCAACGAATAAGCGCTTCGACACCATAAATATCGCCTTCTAGGTTTAACTGAGGTTGATAAACCATATGAAGCGCTTGCTTATCTATCGCGAGCCTCAAGCGTTGCTCAATTTTCATTTTACGCAGGTGTGTAGCTTGCATCTGCTGATTGAACAGGCTGTATACGTTGCGTTGTTTTTTCGCTTGATACATCGCAATATCGGCTGAAAGGAGCAGTTCATCTAATGTTTCACCATGGTGTGGATAGCAGGCAATACCAATACTGCAACTGAGCAGGAACTGACTGTCATTGACTTCGTAGGGTTCTGATAGCGCCTTTATTAAGTCGCTCGCTAGTCTTTTAACGCTTACTTCATCAATTCGATTCGTTAGAAAAATAAACTCGTCACTGGCTTCACGGATGATTAATCGGCCATCGTTAACAAAGGTGTTTAAGCGGATAGATATTTGTTTTAGAACTTCGTCGCCAAAGTCATGACCATGTGTGTCGTTGACTGATTTGAAATTATCAATATCGATAAACATCAAAGAAAAAGGATTCCCTTTCCCAGAAAGCCAGTGTCGAATGTTTGCGCGTAGGTACTCTCGGTTTGGTAATCCAGTGAGATGATCGTGGTTCGCTTGATAGAGCAAACGCAGTTTTGTTTTATGTTCATTGTTCGCAATGGAGCGGAATAAAGCGTAAAAAGCACCTTGGACGATAAGAAAAACAATCGAGTACAGTGCAAACTGTTCGTAAAATCCGCGCTTAATAAAATTCAAATCTGTCGAGGAAGAGGCCCAAAGATGATAATCAGGAAGGTATCTCAATGTGATTAACTCACTCAGGCGAGAATTGTCGACAACAATATTGAGCGCTCGTGTGAGCTCTTTTAGTTGCGCCATATCCCAGCCTGAATCTTTTGTGATTTGAGCCATAACGGCTTTTATATCTAAATCATTGGCAGGTTTTAGGTAATCTTCTAGGGTTGTGTCTTCTGACGAGCTAAAAGTAAGGTAGCCATCACTGCGGATCAATGTGACCCGGTTGTGCTCATTGGCATGGATGTCGTTACGAAAAACCGAAGATGAATTCATATTAAAGCCAGCCGTCATCACTGCTTGTACAACACCATCTTTATTTGGAATTGCTTTTCGGATCGGAATCACAAGTGAATCTTGAGCTGGCATAAAATACGTTCGACCTATAATCATTCGGTCGGAGTTGAGTGCTGCCAAAAAGGTATCACGAGTCAGTGGATCTTGTTTTAGATTATGTAGCTTTGCCAAGATCAAGTTGGAGCTTACGGCGATGTAGTCTCCATCGGGGTTGGTTAGGCCGAATCCAATAATCGCCGGATGGATACTGAGCAGTTTGTCCAGCATCGGGCGAGTTTGAACTGCTGCTGTACGAGTAAAGTCATTTCTCTCGACCAACTGATGACCAATGACTTCAAGTAACGATTCTTGTCCTTTCAGAAGTGATTCGACAGAAGAGGCAAACAGCTCCAATTGTAGGAGCTGCTTATCTTTGTACTTATTCAGGGTTGACTCATAATGGTAGCGGCCAAACAACACGAACAGCACGGCGCTTATCGTAAGTAGCGCCATGTATAGTGTCCAAATGTTCTTCTTTAACCTGACCATGCCGCTTCGATAGCTCCTAGATTAGCGAGTAATGGGTAATGAGTGGTCTGCGCCCCATTCTGTCCATGACCCGTCATAGACCGATAAATCACGCCAACCTAACTGGTATGCTGCTAGCAGCAAAATACAGGCCGTTACACCTGAGCCACAACTGAAAATGATTGATTTATCATTATATAACGTTAGTGCACTAAATGCTTGTTTCAATTCCGAGTCTGCCTTTATAAAGCCATTACTCAATAATGTTTGAAAAGGGAGGCAAACAGAATTAGGAATATGACCAGAACGCAGTCCTTCTCTTGGCTCTGGTACCTCGCCTAAAAAACGTGCACGTGAGCGAGCGTCAACAATGTTTGCACTGCAATTGTTTGAGTACTCTAATATTGCATTTGCGTCCAAAAAAGCATGTTTATTTAATTTCCCGGTAAAGTTTCCAAGCTGCTTAGCTTCTGACAAGGCATCCGTGACAGGCAATCCAGCCTCAATCCAAGCCGGGAGGCCACCATTAAGCACTTTGACATTATCGTGTCCCATTGCCTTAAACATCCACCATGCGCGCGGAGAGGCGAGTGTTCCAGAGTTGTCATAAACAATAATAAGGTCTTCGTTGTTCAGGCCAAGTTTCTGAGCGCTGTGATTAAACCCTTCTTCTGTTGGCATCATATGAGGGAGATTGGTATCTGGCAGACAAAAGTCATTGTCGTAGTCGAAACGCAATGAGCCTGGAATCCACTTATTGGTGATCTTTTTCCCTTCGGAAGGAATTTGAAAACGAATACTCGCGTCTAGAAGTTTTACATTTGGTTGGTCTAATAAAGCATGAAGTTCTTTGGCATCGATCAATGCTTGCATGGTTAAATCCTTCTGATTTGGGAAGTTCGCACAGTATCTTTACTCACAGCGAATGAATGAAAGGGATGAGTCAAAACTTGAGCGGGATGCTTGGTGGAACAACGCAATAGAGCCCACTGGACAAGATGCGGACACTGGAACCGTCACTCGTTGTTGCTCTATCTCAGGTGAATTAATAGTGAGGTACCGACGTTGACCATCAAGGGACTGAGTTAAAGTGTTGCTAATGACGGTGGCTGAAACCGTGTTTTCATCCGTTTGCTTAATGAGCAACAAGAGCACAAGTAGGGCAATGAAACCGCTGAAGACCAACATATAGGTTTTGGGATTATCCAATTTGCGCTCCATTGCTATTGTTTCAAGTAATCATTTTGTTTTACAACAAAAAAATCGCATGTTCAAAGAACGATGCGATTTTGTCTTAAAACCTGTGGCTTGCGCCAGTCCCGAGTATCAATGCTCACCAATAGAGCATCTTACATGCGCCATGTCGTATTTCCGGTTGAGACGACTTTTTGAAGAGGTTCTGAGCCATCGTAGAACCAAATTTCGACTAACAGGTTATCTTGGCTGTCCGAGGTGGAGAAGTCTAATTTAGCTTTCCCACTCGTCAGCGCAGCAGAAGCAATATTGCTCGAATATTTCGCTTGGTAGGTTCCAGACGCATCTTCACGGTACTCCTTATAAATGCTCAGATGTGCGCGCTGTAAAGAGTAACCACTAATATCTACCGCAAGTGAGCTTTCTAACCTTGGGT
Source organism: Vibrio sp. CCB-PB317 (assembly GCF_022808245.1). Taxonomy (NCBI): domain Bacteria; kingdom Pseudomonadati; phylum Pseudomonadota; class Gammaproteobacteria; order Vibrionales; family Vibrionaceae; genus Vibrio; species Vibrio sp. CCB-PB317. The sequence continues at coordinate 1,423,498 of NZ_JALGNU010000002.1, read as the reverse complement.
CATAATCGAACCCATCTGGTACGTCTAAATTTTGCATGCTTGGCTCTTCAACAATAACGGTAGTTTGAGCTGGAGGTGGAGTAGCGCTATCGTTGCTTTTGTCTCCACCGCCGCCACCGCCACCGCCGCAGGCTGTTAACGCTAATCCCATGATGATTGTGATTAAGTTTTTCATGATGTTTCTCCTATGGAATGTAACGTTTGTTTGCTTTAGGTTGGGTATGCCAGTTTGCTCCTTCTCGCCCACCAGACTCGGCGTAGGTGGCAAACTCTGGGTAAGCGTCAACTAAGTCAACTTTCTCTAGCGGCCAATTCCACTCTTCGACGATAAGCAATGCCCAAGGGAGGTTGTTCGCTGTTTTGAAGTACACGCCTCGAGCCGGGTCACTTGCGTCTACGCCCACGCCATATAGGTTTGCGTCATCAAACTGCTCAGTTGGTGCTTGGTCTGGCAAATGTACTTCCCATTTTCTACCTGGTTGAAAGGTGATGCCATCGCCGTGATATGTATTGGGGGTGGCAAAGATAAATGGGTCATAAGGCATGGCCTGTAGCGCTGAGCGGTCGGCTCCTTCCTTAAAGTAGATGGTCAGTGTGAAAGACAACGCGACGTTATCATTACAACCCGTTTGGGTTCGAAAATACGCACATTGACTTTGCGCATACTGACTGAGGTCGTCACTGATAATGAAGATGGCTTCTTCTGATATCGCTTCTAGACCGTTGGTCGGTTGTTCTTTGCCATTAAACGTTAGCTTTGTTAAGCCGTTTTCAATGCTTGCTTTCGAAACGCCAGGTAGACGAATAGCAAAGCCATTTTTATAGCCAGCCCCATAGGCGGCCAGATCTCCGCTAATTTGGATATTTTCCACCGTGCCGTCCATACGTGTTTCAGTCATACGGAACTTAATGACTACGTCATTCATGTCGTAGTCAGCGGTGTAAGGCCAGTTGTCTTCATACGCGACCGTTGCGTAGGAATCGGCACTTGGGAAGTGCTGTACGGATACGCCGTTTTCAGTGATTGTGATTGGGTAATCTTCTACTTCACCTGATGTTGATCCGCCATCGAAGTTCAGACCAGTTTGTTGGCTAAAGCGGAATCGGCTCCAGCTAGGACCTGCGGTTGCCAGTTCAGAGACGACAAATGGAAGCGTATTGCTGCCTGCAGAGAGTAACTCATCAGTGAATACTTGCTCACCTTCGTCAGCAAAGTCACCATCTCGGTTCCAGTCAAACCAAGCTGACAAGTAGCCGGATGTCGATGCAGTTACGTTCACTAGTGAACTTAACCCTGGGTCGAGTGCGGTAACAAAGCCGACGCCATCTTCATCTGCTGTACCAACTTTGTTATCTCCAGACGGAGCCACTTGTCCATCGGCATCACTATCTGGCGCAATGGTGCCAAGCCAAGTTACACCATCAACAGCGTGGCGTGGTCCGTTAGAAGAGAGCAAGGTAGCGTAAGTGTCAGGTGCATCACCAAAGTCAATTGGCTCGTCTTCGTCAATAACAGGAGCGTTCGCGCATCGGGCACCGTCATTTTGGCTGGAACTTGGACCGTTAGACACAAACTCTACAGCAGGAACAATGCCCGCAGCGATATTGGCTGCATTGTTTTCTGATAAGTCGACGCGATAAATTTTGCCGTCCTGATTACGCGATACGTAGTAGTTTCCGTTTACATCAAAGTAGCCTGCACCAAAGGTACCCGTTTCCCCTGTATTGCCGATCGCGGTTGCTTGGCCTGTTTTTGTATCGAATTTATACAATACGCCAGACCCATTATCGATACCATAGAGCGCACCGTCGCCAGGGTGGAACGCAAAATCGGTTAAACTCACGCTTGCATTTGATGTGATTTTATTCAGGGTTAAGGTAGCATTTGGGTCCGTATCTAACGGCGACAGATCAATGGAAAATAGTCCTTTACCTTTGCGATACAAGTAGTAGACGTGGTTGTACACGTCGCCGACAAAAAACGTATGGCTAGGAAGCCCTTGTACGTTGAGAGTTTCTGCTTGAAAGTCCTGGCCTAAACGTACGATTTTCAAGTTGGTTGTATCGTAACCATAGATGTATCGATCAGTGAAGTTGAAACCGACGCCGTTAATACCAGATGCTAAGCCCACATCGTCGGTCAGTAACTTGGTTGATCCGGTAACCAGATTAACGCCGTAAACTTGCACTGGGGTCGATTGGAATAAATATGCTTTGCTCGGACAAGTGTCGAATGGCGCTGCGCTTACGTATGCGCTTGCAAACAGAGATCCAAGTAATAGTGATGTCCTTTTCATGATTCGCCCTCTCATTGGTTTGTATGATATGCAATGAAAGGAATGTGCCAGTTTTTAACTTACTGTTTATAATGAATTTTATATCGGTAAGTTATTTGGTTCGAAATATGAATCTCAGAATAAGAAAAAGCTCAACGTTACGTTGAGCTTTTTGAGAATCTTCATTGATAAGCTGACAGCATTACTTAGCCACAAACAGGGCAGGTCGGCATTTTCATCAAATTCATTTCCCGCCAGGACATGCTAAACGCATCGAGAATGAGGATCTTCCCTTTTTTGGGTTGGCCGTAATTTGCAATCACCTTGATGGTTTCCATCGCTTGTACAGCGCCTACAATACCCACAACAGGCGCCATGACGCCAGCTTCAACGCAACTTAATGCACTGCTGCCGAATAGCGCGCTCAAACACTGATAGCACGGTTGAGTTGGGTCGTCGTACGTAAACACACTCACTTGGCCTTCCATACGAATGGCTGCACCAGAAATAAGCGGTGTTTTTGTTGCAAAGCAGAGTCGGTTGAGTTGATTGCGAGTGTCGACGTTATCTGAAGCATCGACCACCACAGTGTGTTGTTCAATCAAAGCTTGAAGCTGAGTGTCGTCAAGGCGTTTAGCGACGGTGTTTACTTCGATATGAGGATTAAGTTCCCGCAATGCATCCGCCGCGGAGTCAACCTTTTTACTGCCAATATCGGCGTCGTGGTGCAATACTTGGCGTTGTAAATTGGAGAGCTCAACAATATCGTCATCGATAAAAGTAATATTGCCAACACCAGCCGTGGCAAGGTATTGGCTAGAAGCGCAACCTAAACCGCCAGCACCCAAAATAAGCACTGAGCTTTGTTTGAGCGCTTCTTGCCCTTCGAAATCGAACTGGCGAAGAATGATCTGGCGGTTATAGCGCAGCATCTCCTGATCGGAAAGAATATCCACGGTATGTTCCTAGTATAACGTTGAGTTAAACAGTTGGATTTGAACCGTTTCGCCAACTTCCACACGGCCACGTTCACGTTCCAACACAACAAAGCAGTTTGCCAAACTCATTGAGCGAAAGGCTCCTGAACTTTGGTTGCCAGTGGTTTCAACGACAAATTTACCGTTTTCTAGAGTATAGATACCGCGTTGGTAGTCTGTACGTCCCGGCGCTTTCTTAAATGCGGTTTTAGTCGTAGCAGGGATAGACTCAGGCGCTTTCCATTCAGTGTGGCCAGCCAATTTAGCCAACATTGGTTGAACAAGTACGTACATGGTTAGCACTGCAGATACAGGGTTACCTGGTAGCCCACAGAACCAAGCAGTACTTAACTTGCCAAATGCGAAAGGTTTACCCGGCTTGATTGCCAGTTTCCAGAAACCGATTTCGCCAAGTTCTTCAAGAATGTCTTTAGTGTAATCTGCTTCACCAACGCTGACGCCGCCAGACGTTACAACTACATCCGCGAGAGTTTGTGCTTTTTCGAATGTTGCTTTTAGTGTTTCTGGGCAGTCAGGGATAATGCCAAGATCAATCGCTTCACAGCCAAAGTTTTCGATTAGCGGCTTAATACCGTAACGATTACTGTCGTAGATTTGACCCGCCTTGAGTGGCTCTCCTAATGGTTTAAGTTCATCACCTGTGGAGAAAAATGCCACCTTTGGCTTACGCACGACGGTGACATGGCTGACACCAAGAGAGGCAATCATTGGAATATCGCGCGGTGTCAGGCGCGCGCTTTTTGCCAATACAATATCGCCTTGCTTGATGTCGTCACCCGTAGGGCGGATGTTATTTTGCGGCTTCACATCCGTTTGGTTGAACTGAATACCAGCGTCGGTCACTTCCGTATTTTCTTGCATGATAACGGCATCACAGCCTTCCGGAATTTTCGCGCCAGTCATGATTCGAACACAAGTGCCTGCCGGCCATTCACCCTCAAAAGGCTGACCTGCGAAGGATTTACCTGCCAGAGGCAACACTGTAGACACTTCTAGGTCTTGAATACGAATGGCATAACCGTCCATCGCTGAATTGTCGAAAGGGGGCACGTGAATTGGCGATAAAATGTCTTCAGCCAGCACAAAACCCAGAGCGTCAGCAAGAGGAAGAGAAAGTGTCGTTTGGATAGGTTTGATTCGCGATAGCATCTTATCCATCGCTTCTTCAATTGGCATCAAGCCAGGTGCGTCGCAGCAGCCCATTGAGATAATCCTATGTTCTTTTGTTTTGTGGCAACTCTACCATAAAAGGGGACCGAGTAAGAATGTCCACCTATAAAATATGGGTGTAATTATTCAAAAATCCGAGTATCCTTGTCACCCATCCGAAAGGGGTAAAGTTCCTACGGAGCATGAGAAAATAGCTCAGTGTATTCTTGTTATGTGCCTTGGCGTTATAAACATCGGACTGAGCGACTTTAACGCTACGGGATGAAAACACGGCAATTGTATTTCACACCGAGAGTGGTAGTTACAAAAGAGGAAGTGGAATGTCAGGTCTTAGCGAGTCAGCAAAGTTAGTGAAAGAAGCGCTAGAGCAACGCGGGTTAGAAACACCAATGCGCCCTAATGCCGTTAGCCGTGAAGAGAAGAAGGAAAAGATTGAATACCACATGCGTGAGATTCTTGGTCTGCTTCAGCTCGACCTTACGGATGATAGCTTAGAGGAAACGCCACACCGCATTGCAAAAATGTACGTGGACGAGATTTTCTCTGGTTTGGATTACTCCAACTTCCCCAAGATCACAGTTATCGAAAACAAGATGAACGTGAGCGAAATGGTTCGCGTGAAAGACATTACTGTGACCAGTACGTGCGAACACCACCTTGTGACAATCGACGGTAAAGCCGCTGTTGCTTATATTCCTCGCGGTAAGATCATTGGCCTGTCTAAGATCAACCGAATTGTTCGTTTCTTTGCGCAACGCCCTCAAGTTCAAGAGCGCATGACCCAGCAAATACTTGTTGCTTTGCAAACATTGCTTGAGTCTGACGATGTAGCGGTGACTATCGACGCGACGCATTACTGTGTGAAGTCACGCGGCGTGATGGATGCCACCAGTGAAACCACGACTACAGCGTTAGGTGGTATTTTTAAGAGCAACCCAGCGACCCGTGCTGAATTTCTGCATGGCCTGCGTTAATCAAATCGACAAATAAAATTGAGAGAGGATGGCGAGTTGCCATCCTTTTTTATATCTTTTATATCCAAATCATAGTCAAGTGAGTCGCAATAAATAGTAATTATGCAATTGTGTATTGACAGTCACATTCGTTGCTCTTAATATATGCGCCCAATGAACGGCTACAAATTGTAATCTTTTGTTTTAAAAAGAGATATTTCTCTAAGTTCAGCTGATCTCGGTCAGTTGTCTTTCTATTTTCTAATAATAGAAAGACAACAAATTTGGGACTCGGCATGACTACACAAAGCACTATCAGCACCTCCTCTATTTCAGCTCCAGTTACAGAAAGCAGTTGGCAAAAGAAAGCCATGCTTAGTGTCGCTTTTTTGATGGCGACAACCTCTGTGGGTCCCGGCTTTTTGACTCAAACCGCAGTCTTCACAAATATCTACAAAGTCGACATGGCATTTCCAGTTTTGGCTTCTATTTTTATCACGTTTGGTATCGTGATGAACTTGTGGCGTATTGTCGGCGTTTCTGGCATGCGAATCCAAGACATTGCGAACAAAGTGGCACCCGGCATGGGTTATGGTGTTGGTATTCTCCTTGCGCTTGGTGCAGTGGCGTTTAACTTTGGCAACGTGAGTGGCGCAGCGTTAGGCATCAATGTGCTAACGGGCGTGGACACAACATGGGGCGCACTTTTTACCGGTGTCGTTGGCTGTTTGTTGTTTGTGGTTCATAACGCCTCCAAACGAATGGACCAAATGGCCCGCTACCTTGGCTTGTTCATGATTGTTCTGATCGCATACGTGGCTATGACGAGTTTACCTCCGATGGGAGAGACACTAAGTGCAGCGGTGATGCCTATGGATGTTGGTAGTTTGCTTCTGCCTACGTTGACTATCGTTGGCGGCGCAGTTGGCGGTTACTACACGGGTGCACAACGCTTAGTAGACATCGGCTTGAAAGGCAAAGAGAACGTGCCTTCCATCACCTCAACAGCGTGGGCTGGTATTTCTATTGCGGTGGTTATTCGAATCCTACTGTTTTTGGCAGTGTTTGGCGTTATCGCGACAGGCGCAACGCTGGATACGGCTAACCCTGCGGCGGATGCTTTCCGTCAAGGTGCTGGCCAGCTTGGTTACTTCATCTTTGGTTTAGTACTGTTTGTAGCTTCCATCACGTCTGTGGTTGGCAACTCTTACATGGCTATATCATTAATTAAGACGCTTTTCCCAGTTGTGGCGCGAAACGAGAAAGCGTGGTGTGTTGGTTTCATTATCCTAACCTCGCTAGGCACGGTAACCATGGACATGCCAATTCTTCTTTTGATGCTAGCGGGCCTAGTGAACAGCATTATTCTTCCTATCGTTTTGGGCACTGTATTGGTTGCGACAAAACGCAAAGATATTGTCGGTGACTACCAACACCCAATGTACTTAACGCTAACTGGAGCAGCGATTGTTATCGTAATGGCGGCATCGAGTTTGACTAACATTGGGAACTTCATGGCGAAGTTTGCGGGTTGATGTCTTATTGATAGAGATAAACAGCGGCCTCAGATGAGGCCGTTTTTTAAGCTTGTTTAGAGGGCGACTTAACGATTTCTGGCCAATACATTTTGATGTAACCTGCCGATACCCAAACCACCAACACAGTCGCAATGCTGAGCTCCAAAAAGCCAAAATCGTGTAGCCAGTGCCAATGTGGGTGCGATTCGGCAAAAAAGGAGGTTAAGCGGTGCATCGCAATGGCACTGATCACGGAAGGAAAGGTTACCGCCGCGATAGAAGGTTGAAACTTCAATCGAAGTAAGCGGAAGTAACACAGGTAGATCAATAACGTCATTGTGATAGCAATCCCTGCTAATGCGCCCGTCAGTATCGGATCGGGAAGGGGAAAGTTCACCAAGTATGCCGCCAATGACAAGTTTACCGGTGCGGCCATAATTGCGAGGGTCGGCCTGGCTCGTCTCGGTAGAGATCCGAAAAACACCAAACGATAGAGCACCAGCGGTAACATAAAGAAATAAATGCCAATGCACATCATCGCTAAGGTTTCAGAGAATAGGTTGTGACCCAATTGGGAGCCTGCTAATGAGCTGCTGATCAGTCCCACTGGATATAGAAACCAGCTAGGTACGATATTCGACATTTTGAAGTTCATTAGCTGAAAGCTAAAAAACAGTACCATCATAGTAAAATGCAGCAAAAGTGCCATAAACCAGAGTGGATAAGCAATGATTGCTGCTACAGAAGCAAGATAATCTGCAAGGATCAGTAACGCCATACTCATGGGGGCCATTAAGCTACCGCTCAATGGGTGACGAATGTCGACCATAAATAATCGTGGATTCGTGGCATATTTTATCAGCACAGGGGCGAGTAAAAGCGCGCCGAGTGACGCTAAAAATGGGCGTATTGGTTCACCAATTTCAGGGACATAGAGTGCCCAAGCTTGTCCTAAACCTATCATACCTAGCGCTAACGCGGCTTGAGACGGCGGAACGCTATAAAACTGCACAAGTCTTCTCCAGTTCAAATCTACTCCATTTGATTTTTGCCTGAATGAAACGTGATGATTTGGATGAAATGCTCTATTTGAGTAGCGAATACTAGCAAGTTTAGAGAGTGCTTACTCATTAAAGGTGGTGAGGAAATATCAGAGAATGGTGTTTTTGTGAGTTTGGTATCGAATATTTGGGAAAGGATGTAAAAATGTAGAGTTTATCGCTCCAAACCCTTCGATAGTTTGGAGCGAAATAATAACAAAGCGAGAATTATGTCGATTGGTTTTCAGGAAGATCCTGCTGACGTAACTTATCGTTTTTGATTGTACGATGTAGCAACTGGCTGTAAATCGGTTGTCCGCCAAACAACTGAGCAATAATCACGGCACCTAAACAAGTAATGATAAGTGGTAGAATTAAGTAGTAGTTATTGGTCATTTCAATCACCAACAAAATGCCCGTGATCGGTGCGCGTACCGTTGCAGCAAACAGGGCCCCCATGCCCGCAATAGCAAATACGCCAGGTTCGATATCAAGCGTAGGAAGCAACACATCAGCACTCGCTCCGAATGCATAGCCAAACAAGGTCCCCAGAGCAAGCATAGGTGCAAAGATACCACCCGGCGCACCAGAGCCAAAGCATAGCAACGTCGTGATGACGCGACCAAAGAAAAGCAGAACTAAAACGGATACCGAGTAGTTGCCATTGGTAATATCAGGAATAAGGCCGATGCCACCGCCAGTTAGCTGTGGCACGTATAAGAGAAGCAGACCAAAAATGCCCCCAAGTAGTGAACCCACGATTAAATAGCGTTTACGATCGTTTTTGTGAATTGCGACAAAACTGTCTTGTGCCACGGTAATCAATTTATTGAAGATCACTCCGAATACGCCAAACAATGCGCCAAGCAATAGAAACAACCAAAGGGACTGAAGCTCTGGAGAGTGATATTGCGGCATTGTGATGACAGCGTCTTGCCCGTTGATGGCGCGAAACACAATGTTGGCCATAATAGCAGAGATGATCACCGCACGAATTGAGATCAGAGAATAGCGAAACTGAGGTCGCATTTCCTCCACAACGAACATAATGCCTGCGAGTGGGGCATTAAAGGCGGCAGCCAAACCACCAGCGGCACCTGAAGCGAGTAGGGAGTGACGAGTATCGTCATCTTTCACACGGAAAATATCGGTCACCATTCGACCAACTGCGCCGCCCATTTGAACTGTCGGACCTTCGCGACCAAGTACCATACCGGAGCCAAGTGCTCCCATGCCGCCGAAGAATTTAACAGGTAGAACTCGCCACCAGCGCACTGGACGAATGTTGTCCATCGCGCCTTCTATTTCTGGGATGCCTGATCCCGCAGCCTCTGGAGCAAATCGGTGAACAAGAAAGTAACCAACAAAAGCAAGCAGAGCACTGATCAGTACAGCAGCAAGCCAAAGAGGAAGTACGCTACCGATTTCGCTTCTTAGCCATTCGGTACGAGTTTCAGAAACAAAATGAACAGCAAGTTCGAAGTAAGTGCCGACAAAACCAGCTAGTGTGCCAACGATTGCGGCCATAATCAGGACAGAAAATGGTGTGGACCCTCGAGAGACAAACTGGTTAATCGCATCTTTCGGTACGTGCGCTAACACAGATTTCACAATTCTCTCTCGTTTGGTCATTAACAAGTTCTCCTGTTGCTGGTGGAAGGGACGCGAGAAAGTATACGCTTCGCAGAGTCTAGACCTAATCAATAAAGATGCAATTTAGCTTTTCACTATTGAGTGTTCGAAGTGTCGCGATGTCATTCATTCACCAAGACTGTGCTATTGCTCTCATAATTTGGGATAAAAAACTTGTTTTTTGAGCAAAATGAACCATGCTTTAGGTGTAAAGCAACATGACTGCTTCAGAAGGAGGGATGTGAGGTTTTACACACAATTTGGATGGATTCAAACCCTACGGTAAGTCCTCGTTTTATGTTCGGGATGCATCAATAGACATCTCCGATTCGCACACTCACGATTGAGTAACGAGGTAGAGGCGCACGCAAATGTGCGCCTTCTTAATTTCTGCTCTACAACTTTCCGCACTACCTGCCACTATTTTTATCTTGAACAATTTCTACTAGTCGGTAATGTCTGGGTTCGATGTTAATCAACCAGAGTAATTCATGCGCTTTTATCCTCGAGTCCTGTTTTCTTTATGTTGTTTTTCGGTAACGTTTCCAGCATTTTCGACGCCGAGTTGGTGGCAGGACACGTTGTCTTCAATACCGTACTCCAATTTAAAAGAGCGTATAGAGACAAGGGGAAGCTGGTATCGCTGTGACGTGCAGCAGCAAGATGCTTCAACGTATTTCAGCACATTTTGTTTGGACGATTTTTCGTACTATCAGCAGCATCTGTATGGTGAAGTTGTGTTGGGAAAGGACAGTGCTCAGTTCTCTTTTTTGACCGAATATCAATGGCAAAGTCTCAATGACTTAATCCTCAATTTAAGAAAAGACGGGTTGGTTTTACGTAGTATAACTATCGGACAAGAGCACTATGACGTCTTTGAAGCGCTGGAAAAGAAATCTTCTGAGCTCGTCGATAAAGAAGTTATCTTGTTGATAAACCGCTATCCGCAAGAAACGATTCGAAGCTTATTTTGGGTAAAACCGGACGAGTTTTCGTCGCCATCACCGTCTTTAAATGTGGAATTGCACAGCGATGGCGAAATTATCGATGTTAAAGTGACTCGTTTTTAGATTCTTTATGGAGAGATAGGAAGGTCACCATCGCAGACTCGTCTAAAAATCCATCCGATTTTTTGTGCGCACGCAGGTATTGATAGCCAGCGATGAGCTTACGGTGCTGTTGTTCTGCCTCATCTGGCAACGGCTGATTCATAACGTGTTGAAATGCAAGTTTGTACGCATCCATATCTACGACTTCAGCGCGGCGATATAAATAACCACATCCGGTCGCTAACCATTCAAGAGAGCAGTTGGCTCGCATCGCAATTTGATTTGCTTTCGTTAGGCTCGGTTCACTGCCTTTTAAATATTTGCGTATTAAAGCTTCAGACACATCAACGCGTCGTGCAAATCCGCTGATGCTTTCTTCTCCGATCAAGGTGGCTAGGCGTTGGGCAAAAGACATATTTCGTACTCCAGTTCGAATTGCCAAAGTTTACCCGTTGAGCCGATGTGAAAACAAGACTACGATGAATGCAGATCAATTGAAGGAGAAAAACCATGGTTGCAAAAGTTGTGACTGCACCAAAAGGCCCTGAGTTCTCAGAGCTGGTCCAAGGATATTGGCGTGCAGTTGATTGGGGCATGACTGCTCAAGAGCGTTTGTCATTCCTAAAGCAACATATTGAGTTAGGCATTACCACGGTCGATCACGCAGACATATACGGTAATTACGAGTGTGAGAAATTGTTTGGTGAAGCACTTGCTCTCGATAAGAGCGTGCGAGAGCAGATTCAGATCGTCACAAAGTGTGATATCAACCTGTGCGGAGATAAAACACCAGAGCGTAAGATCAATCACTACGATACAAGTTCCGCTCACATCTACCAATCGGTGAATAACTCGCTTGAACGTTTGAATGTGGACGAAATCGATGTGCTTTTAATCCATCGCCCTGACGTGTTAATGGATGCCGATGAAGTGGCTGAAGCATTCTCAGAGTTACACAAAGTGGGTAAAGTGAAGCACTTTGGTGTATCTAACTTTACTCCACGTCAGTTTGAGCTGTTGCAATCTCGTTTAGGTAAGCCTCTTGTGACTAACCAAGTGGAAATCAACCCGCTTAATTTTGAAGTTGCACATGATGGAACGCTTGATCAAATGCAAATGCTGCGTACGCGCCCAATGGCTTGGTCTTGCCTCGGTGGTGGCTCAATCTTCAGTGGTGACAGTGAGCAAGCCGTTCGTGTTCGCAACGAATTAGAAGCGATTCGCGAAGAAGTGGGGGCGACTAGCATTGACCAAGTGATTTACGCTTGGGTACGTCGTTTGCCATCTAACCCAATTCCAATCATTGGCTCTGGTAAGATTGAGCGTGTGCAAACGGCAGTAAATGCGCTGAATATCGAATTGACTCGAGAGCAATGGTATCGCGTATGGGTGGCTTCTAAAGGTCACGGTGTGCCATAGACGTGACATTTTATTGATGAACACATTATTCAAGGCACCCTATGAAAGGGTGCTTTTTTATTGCTACGCGATACCGATTTACCCAGTACTCATACTGAGCAGATAGAGTGGGAGTAAAAACGGATTTTTAATTTAAAATGCAACTTTGTGCTTATTTTTAATGGAGGCGTTTTATCCATGTTTGTTTCATGTCACTAAACAGCGAATGGGATGTTTGCTTTTTCGCCATTTTGTTCACTCATCCATTCATATTGCGTATGCTTATTGAATAAAAAAAGAAATAAAAACTCGTCAGTTTTCTCGTATTACATGCTGTAACAATCTGTTAGACTCCGGCGCAGATTGTGGAATATAAAAAGGTGATTGAATGTCTTTTCCCGTACTCATCTGTGATGATTCAGCGTTAGCACGCAAACAGATGGCGAGATCACTACCAGCCACATTGAATGCCGATATTACGTTTGCTATCCACGGAAAAAATGCGCTAGAAGAACTCGAAAAGAATGAGTTTAAATTGATGTTTCTTGATTTGACCATGCCAGAAATGGATGGCTTTGAAACACTAGAAAACATGCAGCGGTTAGGGAATAAAACTCCCGTGGTTGTGGTGTCGGGGGATATCCAACCTAAAGCGAAAGAACGTGTGTTCGCACTGGGTGCAAAAGCGTTTATTCAAAAACCGATCGCCAAAGATGAACTCAAGAATGCGCTTAAAGAGTTGGTTGAGCCAGAGCCTCGTCCTCAAATTATCACGCCTGTTTCTATTGAGTTACCGATTTTACGTCGTCGCGATATTTACATGGAAGTGGCGAACGTCTCTATTGGTCGAGCCGCAGATGCATTGGCGCGTCACTTTGATGTGTTTGTGCAGTTACCGCTTCCGAACGTTAATATCTTCGAAGTGAGTGAACTACACATGGCTCTCCGTGACTTAGCGTCGCATGACAACGTATCGGGCGTTTGTCAGGGCTTTTGTGGCGAAGGTATTGCGGGTGAAGCTCTGGTGATTTTGAGCGATTCGAGCGTCTCGGATCTCAAGAAGTTGATGAAAGTGCCAGCTGACAGCGACGAACTGGAAGAGCTTGAGCTGCTCATGGATATTTCCAATATCTTGGTGGGGTCATTCTTAAATGGCTTAGGCGAACAATCTGAAGTGCGATTCTTCCAAAGCCCTCCAGTGCTTCTTGGTCAGCATATATCAATTGATTCGATCATTGAGTCTACGACGGGCGCATTCAGCCGCACCATGACATTCGAGGTGAGCTACAACATTGAGGGAACGTCAATCCGTTGTGATTTATTGTTTATGTTCGTCGATGAATCTTTGCCGCTGCTCGATAACAAACTGTCATATCTAATGGAGGAGTTCTAATGTTGAATATGCCAGCAGAGTTTGAACAATTCCATTGGATGGTCGACATGGTACAAAACGTCGACATGGGGCTCGTCGTCATTGACCGAGATTATAATGTGCAAGTGTGGAACGGGTTTATGACTCATCATAGTGGTTTGCAATCTCATGATGCAATTGGTCGTTCTATCTTTGATATTTTCCCTGAAATCCCGCAGGAATGGTTTAAGTTAAAAACAAAGCCCGTATATGATTTAGGTTGCCGCAGCTTTATTACGTGGCGCCAGCGTCCTTACTTGTTTCGCTGCCGTAACGTACGCCCTGTCACTCAGCAAGCGGAGTTTATGTACCAGAACGTTACGTTGAACCCCATGCGTACACCGACTGGGAAAATCAATTCGTTGTTTTTATCTATACAAGACGCGACGGCCGAAGCATTGATGTCTCAGAGTCAGTAGCGATAAAAAACTTTCTCAAAAGCCAAGGTTCGCCTTGGCTTTTTTGTATACTTATAATTGTGTTTCCTAATGCGCAGAACGTTAAGATGGACTTTAATCTCGCCCTAAAACTCTACACCGCAGAACAAGTAAAAAACGGTGAAACGCTGGCAGCGCAAATGGCTGGTGTTTCTATGTATAGCCTAATGCAACGCGCAGGTATGGCTGTGTATGAGCGTTTTTTACACTTGTATCCCAAATCAAAAAATATCTTAGTCATTTGTGGCAAAGGGAATAATGGTGGTGACGGATACGTCTTTGCCTCGCTTGCTAAACAAGCGCAACTCAATGTACAGGTTTTCCAACTTGGTGATGTGACTGCGCTCAAAGGTGATGCTTTACGCGCATATCAAGATTGGCAGTCCATCGATGGTGTTAACAATGATTGGGATGAGTGGAATACCGCATTGCTAGAAGCCGATGTGATCATTGATGCCATGTTAGGCACTGGTCTAAGTGGTGAGGTTCGTTCGGAGTACCGTCGCTACATTGAGCAAATCAATCAAATTCACACCCCAGTGATTGCAGTCGATATTCCTTCCGGGTTGTGTGCAAATACAGGTGCTATTTTAGGCGATGCCATTCATGCTGAGCATACTGTAACCTTCATTGGTGTTAAGCAAGGCTTGTGCACCGGACAAGCGAGAGATCGAGTTGGTGAACTCCACTTTTGTGGGTTGGGTGTAAATGTTGAGTTTGATTCTATCGAAGTAGAAAGTGCACTAGGTATTGATCATCAGGTTGTTTCAAGGTTAATGCCCAAGCCAAACCCGACAGCACACAAAGGTGACAATGGCAAACTACTTTGTGTTGGTGGTAACCAAGGTATGTCAGGAGCGATTCGCTTATGTTCCTCCGCTGCGGTTAGATCCGGAGCGGGTTTAACTGCCGCAATTACTCACCCGAATAGCCTTATTCCGCTACAGATTGGCTGCCCAGAAGTAATGAGCCAAAGCATCACCGCCGACTTACTCAGGGATACTGAGAATGACTTAACTAAACGCATTCGCTGGGCTGAAGTATTGGTGTTTGGTCCAGGTTTTGGTGATGATGAGTGGGCTTATCAAGCCTATCAATATCTGGCTCAAGAACCGAAACCTAAAGTTGTTGATGCTGATGGGCTCAATATTCTAGCGATGCTAAGCCAACGATGTGATGGCACTTTGGTGTGCGACAACCAGCGAGTGATCACGCCGCATCCTGGAGAGGCAGCTCGACTATTAAATGTGACCACTCAACAAATAGAAAGTGACCGATATTCTGCTGCAAGACAACTGCAAGAGCGTTATGGCGGTGTGGTGGTTTTAAAAGGCGCGGGAACACTTATTTACGATGGAACGAGAATGTACGTCTGCCTAGCGGGTAACGCCGGAATGGCGACGGGCGGAATGGGAGATGTGCTATCTGGTGTTATTGGTGCGTTGCTAGCTAAAGGGTTACCCATTTCCATTGCGGCACGTTTAGGTGTGGTACTCCACAGTCATGCTGCGGATATAAACGTGAGTCAGCATGGTCAAATTGGTCTTTTGGCAAGTGATGTTATAGGCACACTTCGTACCGCTATTACTCAACAAATCGATAGGACGTAGCTAGATCTCGCCCATCACTATGAAAAAATGATCGATTTTTTTGGAGTACTTTTTCCGAATTAGCAGCGCATCTTAGTATTAGGTGATTGAGTTTTAGGCAGATTTGAGAGGTGATGCGTTTTCATTTTAAAGGTATGACGCAAAGGTTTGCGCAATAGGTTAACTTAAACGTTTTCTTAAGTTGTTGATAATTATAAATAATGAGAAAAAATAACGACTTGAGGAGTGTTTTTGATATGCGATTATCAAGATGGTATCACAAAAAAAATTCAAATATCAGACTTGTAGGAAATAAATCACAGCCTATAATGCTGAAAACCGGAGCGTCTGCCAACGCTCCGGTTTTTTTGTGTCCGAAGAACAGTGAACTCGTCTGCCAACGAAATCACTACGCACTCTGAGATGACACATATACATATGAATCAAGGAATTACACAATGCGTATCGAACAAGAACTTAAGTTAGGTTTTAAAGATGTACTGTTTCGCCCGAAACGTTCTACCCTTAAGAGCCGTTCTCAAGTAAATTTAACCCGCGATTTTACATTCAAGCATAGTGGTCGTCAATGGTCTGGTGTGCCTGTAATCGCAGCAAACATGGATTCGGTTGGTAGCTTTGCAATGGCTAAAGCGCTAGCTGAGCATGGTGTAATGACTGCAGTTCACAAACATTACACGGTAGAAGATTGGGCTGAGTTTGCTAAATCAGCTGATAAAGCAACCCTGAATAACGTAATGGTGTCTACGGGAACATCTGACGCAGACTTCCAAAAAACCAAAGATATTATGGCGCTTTCAGATGAATTTATTTTCATCTGTATCGACATTGCAAATGGTTACTCAGAGCATTTAGTCGAGTATGTTGAACGCGTGCGAGCAGAGTTCCCAGACAAGGTGATTTCTGCGGGTAACGTGGTTACTGGTGATATGTGTGAAGAGTTGATCCTCGCTGGTGCAGACATCGTGAAAGTAGGCATTGGCCCTGGCTCAGTTTGTACAACTCGTGTAAAAACGGGTGTTGGTTACCCGCAGCTTTCTGCAATCATCGAGTGTGGCGATGCAGCGCACGGCCTTGGTGGCATGATCATCGGTGACGGCGGTTGCTCATGCGCAGGTGATGTATCCAAAGCATTCGGCGGCGGTGCGGACTTTGTTATGCTAGGCGGCATGTTAGCGGGCCACGAAGAGTCAGGCGGCGAAGTGATCGAGAAAGACGGCGAGAAGTTCATGAAGTTCTATGGAATGTCGTCGAAGAGCGCGATGGAGAAGCACTCAGGTGGTGTTGCTGGTTACCGCGCAGCCGAAGGAAAAACCGTACTATTACCTTACCGTGGAAGTGTTCACGGCACTATCCAAGACATCCTTGGCGGCGTTCGCTCAACTTGTACATACGTGGGTGCAGCAAAGCTTAAAGAGCTAACCAAGCGTACTACATTCATCCGCGTTCAAGAACAAGAGAACAACGTGTTCGGTAAAGAGTAAATCGACTGAATGGCGATTATCTTGTTTAGTTCCAGATAAATTAAGAATAGTGAATTTAGCAGTTTGTCTTTTAAAAGCCCCGCTTAGAAAGCGGGGCTTTTTGCTTCTCATTTGTTTGCGCTTCAAAATTAACTCTAAGCGATTTTAATAGTTGGTCGAGATTCGACTTGTTCAAACGGTAATGATGTTGTAACTGGCATGAGTTGTAAAACGCTTGAGATCTGACAGTCTCTATTTAACCCACTATAGTCTTTGACGTTGGCGACGCGCCAAGTCATGTCTCCGTAGGTACGCAAGTAGAACGCGGGTGACTGATGACTGTTATGCCTAATAACGCTCCATTGGGTGATATCACTAAAAAAGACTTCAGGGTTATCGGATGTCTCAAACTCATTCGCCATGATGCCCAAAGGTATATCAACGCGATTAAGTAGCTTTTGTCCGAGTGAGAAGGCTTCGTCGAAGTTAGTTGGTTGTTCGCTTAACTGCTTAATTGCATAGGTTTGTACAAATCGAGACGGCGGTGTTGGGTCGGCGGGTAGACCCATCAAGCCAGCACCATTGATTGATTGAAGTGGGCTAGGCACTTGGACATGACGTTGCATGGTTACTTCATTGTTCGGTTCTGGGTTGTAGTTGCGCAAATTGGAAAAATAAGAGAGGTGATTGACATGCCAATGGTAATTTGGGCAGTTAGTCATTACTCCAACGTAGGAGTGGTCCACAACCACTTTATAATCATCAAAGTCGTATTCGGTACATTGATAGCGTGCTTGCTGGTTTTCCTCTTTGCTGAACATATCGCTTTCTTTGAATGCTCGATAGATATGCATATTACCGTTAAGAAACTCAATGACTGCACTGTCATTATTTGCATCGTGAATCACGAAATGCTGGTCTAAAGCCATGTTGTCACTCTCTGTTTCACCAGTTGAAATAGTCGAGTTAAACACGTAAACGGGGTGGGTGGTGAAGTAGGTCACCATCTCGTCCACAGTATTAAACGTAGACAAGATAAAAGTACCAAACAGACCGCTTCCTAATGCAAAGGCATCATTGGGGATGTGAGAGGTCGATACATTTTGATTGAGTATGGGCAAGTATAGCGATCCGACGGAAAGGCCGGATTCATTAATGCCATCAGCTGTTAAAAGAGGGTTATTATATCGGGTAATGGCGTTGCAGTGGATGAAGCTTAATTTTCCCTTCCAACTTGCTTTAAACTCACATTCTTTACTGTGACGTTGTGGCGGCTGACCATTAAAAACACGGTCGGCTTTTCCGTCGGAAGTAAAGGTCGTAATTTGGTAAGTTTGTTGGGCTCTAAACCAGATTTCGGTCTGTAGGTTAACTGCAAACTCCATGGTTCTAGCGGATAAGGTTTGGTTGTTACAACCATAGTTGATATTTACATCTGTACACATAGCCATGCTTTCCGTTGTTTATTTTGAATGATGCATCTCCAAGACACTCCCTGAATCAAGTGCTTAGAGATTACGTGGATATAGAAGAATTGCGCTTTAATAATGGTTTTAACCATTGAGATAAGTGCATGCTATTAAGTTAAGCATTCAATTAAAAAACATCAGTAGCAGTTTAGTATCAGTTGATAGAGTTAAAATAAAAAGTGATGTATTAAGTCAAACTCTTTGATCTTAGAATTCAATGATATATTTATTTTATCAATCTTGGTTACTCTAGATTTAAAGTTGATTTTAAAAGGAATTTTTATTGATTCGATTATCTTGCAGTGGTGATATAAAGTGAGGGCATAAAGTTAACAGTTTCAGATTGTGATTGAAAATGGGGAGAGTTTTCAATCCAAATACCGAGAAATGAAACTGCCCGAGAAGTTATTCAACTGTCTCGGGCAAAGTGATGAATCGGGTGAGCGGCTATAAAGTTTTCTCACAAGATCCGCTAAGTGGTGGAGATATTTTTAAATTGTCATTAAAGATTTCCACAACGACGGGGCCTTTATTTTCGTCTTTTGCATAGAATGCACAGGACTTGTCGCCAGTATAGGTTTCGCCTGCTTTTTTGAAGTTGTAGTACCAGGAGTCATGCGTAGCGGCACCGGATTCAAAGCTAGCAGATTCAGATTGTTCGCCAGTATTCAAGTCGAAACGAACCTCCATTTCCGGAGAGTCTTTAAATCTCACATATCCGGTGATTTTATCGTTGGAGTTATTTTTAACGTAAAATGAACCCTTAGTTGTCATAATTTTTCCTCTTTTTAATTTCTATACGTGATAGAACGGCCAAATGACGGTCTGTTAATATATGCTTCTTAAGATGAATATTGATTTTAAATGATGGTCTTATTAGTTCTAAGATGATTAAACTTATCCTTAGCGTATTTTTCTTTTATGCCGATTAAGTCGCTGTAGCTTCGATCAAAATAAACGCTTGTCGGAATTGCCGGATCTTTAAAGCTGATGAAGGCACCATAGGTTCCCGGTATATCAGCTTCTCTGGCTGTATCAATCCAGTCCATGGCTCTGTTTACATCGACAAGTACTGGGTTATTTTGTAGTTCTAGTTTTTGCTTTATCTCTTCATTCCACCAGGTTTGGTATTGGACCGTATATTGACACTTACGGTAAGGGAAGGAGATGTCTTCAAGATGGTTGGAGTGATGATAAAAGTCGCCAGTGATAGCTCCTAAGGTGACGTAACTAAATAGCCCTTGCTCGCGGTTTTCAGACTTTATCAAAGGTGAAGTCAAGCTTTGTAGAAGGGCTGTATAGCCTTCTGGATTGAGACCTTGCTCAGAGACCAATCGTGAAGTGATTTTGTGGGGGGCTGGCGCGTCATAATCGGGTGGGAAAGGAGAACCACTTTGACACAAAGAATCGCGCCCCCATGTGCTCATCAGGGAGTGATCGTATTTCTTCCCGTCAAAATCAGTGCCATGTGCTTCATAGACTTGAACTAAATCAGGGGAGCAAGCGCCAAATTGAACGGCTATAAATTGGTGAAGATCTTGTTCTGTTCCTTCCCAGTAGCCGTACATGGTGCAGTGATGGCTGATGGTTTCGAGATCACAGTGGTTAGATGATTCAGGCAGAGCATCAATTTGCAAGTTGGTGCCGAGAAGTTTAGCCGTGCCGAGACTTTTTATAACCTGCTCCCAATTTTTTAGCACATCTATGGTCGGGTGCGATGGTATTGGCTGAAGCATACCGTTGATTTTTTGATAGAGATTCCACTGAAGCTCGAAGCGGTGGATCTCTTTGGGTAAAGGAAATGTTTTTACGCGCAGCTCGGTAATAATGCCATAACTCATGCCCCCGCCGCCTCTTAGTGCCCAAAGCAGGTGAGGATTGGACTCCGCTGAAACTTCTGTGATCGTACCATCACCCAATACCACGGTTGCGCTGACTAGGTGCTCACAACACATGCCATATTTTCGCGTCCATGGGCCCCATCCGCCACCTTGAATATAGCCAGTCAAACCTACTGTGGCACAGGTTCCATGTGCAATCATTCGATCATGTTCTGCAAGTTTTGGTGTCAGTTGATAGAAGCGATAACCAGCGCCAATGGTGGCAATGTTGTCACACAGTTGGAAGGTCTTAATTCTGCTTACATCAATTAAAATGACATTGTTGCCACTGCATTCACCAGCGTGATCATGCCCTCCCGAGCGAACGCGAATAGGGAGATTTAATCGAGTTGCTGTCAGATAAGCTTGCTGAACTTCTAATGTATTTTCGCACATGACAATAGCAAAAGGTTGGTATTGATAGCGAGTATTGAAAATGAGTGATTCGACTTGATATTGGTTTAAACCGGGAACTGGTGACACCGTGTCGTCACCAGGGGTCAGTAATCTATCTTTAGGAAAACCGGACTTTTCCATCTGCTGAATAAACAGTGTGGCATTATGGACGGAAATTGAGTAAGCACTAAGTACCGCAAGGCGTTGTATTTGAGGGCTAGGGTGTTGTTCCACAGATTCTTCCATTCGTTTCATGATTTATTATTCCTTGTTTTCCATTTGACCGATTGTTTTATTGATATTAGCTAAAGTGCATATGTGTGCCATATCAGTTTGGTATCAGTTAGTGTCAGTGAACCACCAGAGATATCATCGATCGTGCAGTAGCGTTTGGTTGATAAATAAAAATTATTGCGATCAGCTGACTGTGGACACTTTCATGGCGAAGTGGATCTGAGCCTAAAGTGATGCTGAACGTTAGTGACGTTTTATCTACATTGAATGGGTCACTAACGACGATAAATCAGTTGGAGAAAACAATGACTATTAATTTAAAAGAGTCACAAGCTATTTTTGCTGCTCATTATCATATTGGTAACGGTTTACCTGGAGGAGTGAGTTTCGATATCAAGCTACTTGTTGCTGGCGAAGACAAATCAATATTGGGCAAGGGACGTATTTGTCAGGCGGTCAACCCACCGTTAAATGTAGTGTCTGATCTCAATGGCAGTTTCAATTATCAATGCACGATGCGTGATTGTCATATCATGGTGACGTTGCAGGGCTACCAGCCTTACCTAGGCATTCCTCCTCTAGGAGCAGATCTTCACAACGTAACGCTCAACATCCTACTTAATGATGATTGGAAATCAGGCGTGGCATTTTATCGATACAAAAACAACTCGGGTGAATGGATTGAAGTAGCAAATCAACGCGTCACTTTGCAACTTCCTGAGCATGTTCCCAGCATTGAGCACCTTAAGGTAGAGAAAAGTGATCTTGCGCCAGCGTAAATCCCACTGGTGATGACACTGCGTTCAAAACACAGATATTCGATGGTTTCGAATATCTGTGTTTGACGAGGTAAATCGAGCAAACTCGATGATTTGACGGGTGAGTTCTTCGTTTATCGAATACTCATTGCTGAGTGGAGGTGAAGAGCCAATGGTCGAGTTCATCAACACTGATTTGGGCCTGATTGAGTTGATGCTTACGCGCGGCTTGATTGAAGTTTAATAACTCAGAGACGGAGCTGGACTGGTCGAGTAAGGCGAGCATCAGATTCGCCTGTTCAATATAAAAATCGCCCCATGGATGCGGGTCCTCTCGGGTGAAGTTAGCCAGCTTATCGCGATATTTTCGAAGTAGTGCAGGCAACTTATACTGCCACGCTACTTGGATTCCTTGCTGGTAAAAGCGTAAATAGTTATGGCCAACACAGGGTGACTCTAGCCAAGTTTCGCCAGTGCGCAAAGCGGAGAGAGCCGCTGATTCATCGCCACAAACAAGGGCCTTGGTAGATGCGAGCCAAGGACCAATAAAATTGTGTAGCTTATTGGTACGAACAAGATCTAGAGCTGTGTCGATATCCGCAAGGGCTTTCTCTGATTGACCCTGATACCAGTGTAGCCTTGCACTGGACTCCAAAAGAAATGCGACAAATCGATGGGCATTGAGCTGTTTTGAAAGCTGTAGTGCGGTCGAGATTTCGTTTTCAGCTTGCGCCAATGCATTACGGTCGAGAAAGATCCATGCTGCTGTAAGTCGGGAAACAATTTCTGCTCGGCGGTTTGCCGTGAGATAGGCGAGATTTGAGGCATGCTGAGTCTGTTTTAGTGCTTCGCCAGATTGCAGTTGATAGATCATCACTGTTGCCAGCATGTAGCGATTGGCAGTTTCAATCGAAAGCAACTGATGTTGCTCGCACAATTGCAAGCACTGGGTTAAGTGTTCGTAAGCTCGAGCCATTTTTCCTTGTGCATAGGCGCAGTCTCCAAGGCCGCCAAGCGATTTCGCTTTCGCGCGAAAACAGTTTGCTCGCTTACTGTAATCCAACGCGAGTAAATGTTCTTTCTCACATTCGTCTAGCTGCCCAGTAGGGAACAGCATATTGCCTCGCATCGAGTGGATTTCACACAAAGATTTATTTAACGTCAGCTTTTCGCACAGGGCTTGGGCTTGGTCTAAAATCGACATCGCTTGTACAAAGTTGTCGGTTAAGCGGTAGGGGTTAATGAGGTCTAAATAGTATTGAACACGTTCAGGATCATTTTCTGTGTGATGAACCGCTTGCTCAAGAACCTCAATACTCTCTTTGATGCGTCCCATCGAATACAGGCAGTTTCCTTTCATATTTAGTGCATACGCCATCTGTTCTTTAGGTGACTCTTTAATAGCGAACTCAATAAGTGTCAGTGCTTTTTCAAACTGATAATTACTCAGGTAATGTTTGGCGGTCTGTTCAAGAACAGTAAATACACCTTCGACCTTGGCATGATTAATATGGACGGCATATAAGAATCGATCTCGGTTCTCATACCATTTTGCACAGGCCATGTGTATTTTTGAACACTGTGACTTGTCTATTTGACGGAAAACAGCATTACAAATCAAATCATGATGGAAAAGGTATTGATCGCCATTGAGTTTTACTAAGCCAGCGTCGACTAACTTATCTGGTACGTAGCCGGGAATTCGAGTGATTTCACGCAGTTGCTCCAGTTGAAAGCACTGCCCCAACACAGAGGCAGTACAGAGTGCTTGGCGATCTTGGGCTGGAAGTTGAGCTAATTGTATCGAAACTAAATGTTCCAATGACTCCGGAACGTCTTTATCAAACTGAGAGCAAAGCAGTGTTTGGCGCAAGTACAGAGGATGGCCTTTCGCAAGCTTTATACAGTCATTGATATGTTTATTCTGTTGGCATGTGATTGAGCAAGCTAACTCGTAAGACTCTTCAGATGATAACTCCCTAAGTTCGATTAGGTTCACGTTGGTAAACCAAGATTGTTTGGAACTAAGTCGTTTTTGCTGCCTAAACGTCAGAAAGAGCAAAATATTGGTGTTTGTAATATGAGGTAGCAGTGTCTCAAGAAACGCCAACATTACCTCGTCGGCCCAATGGACATCTTCAACAATAATCAAGTGCGGTTTGCTGGTCTGCCGTTGTTGAATTAAGAAAGGGATAGATTGCTCTATCGTTTGTTTCAGCGTTTGGAACTCCATTAAGTTCAGCAACTGCTTTTCTGATTCGTTGAGTGCTACCCCCATTAACCAATAAAGGCAGAGGTGGAAAGAAGAGGGAATTGATGACTCGACAGTTTGCTGACGAATAGAATCATCGGTATCTTCACGAGTAAATGAACAAATTGCCCGAGTGAATATATTTTGAGGGGACAAGAGATCAGCACTGCCATGATTCAGGATTTGAATCTCAGTGGTTAAACACGAAGATCGATTCAAAGACGCAATGACCTGGTTGAGTAGGCTGGTCTTTCCTATCCCTGCGGTACCAGTAATACAATACGTTTGGCCTGCTTCTTGTTTTTGCCATCGCTTGATTCCGCTATTCAATGTTTCTAGTTCAAGTTTACGCCCTACAAAACAGTCAGTATGGCTTTGGTGTAAGGATACAAGATGCCAGTTGTTGAAGTCTGGCTCTCCTGTTAGAAACGGTTTTATTGGTCTGGCACAATTGGACGAGATAAAGCAAGGGCAAGCAGCTATTTCTCCCCAAGGGATTTTAACTAGGATTTCATTGATTGGGGTTATCGCATTCGGATGTTCCGATAGCTCAGTGACTCGATGCTTGTATTTCACATTGATAAAAGACCGAATCGAAGCCGAAAGAGCAACCTGTAATTGAAGGGCTAGTTGTCGAATTCGTTCAAAAACATATTCGTCCGATTCCTGTATAGACCAAGTAAGAACAAACGTCCGGTTTTTTATTATGGGTGTAGTGTTTTGGCTGAAAAGTAATGTTTGCAGAGTCTTTACGGTCAAATCACACTTTGCTTCGATTGCAAAAATAAAAAAATATGGTGGTGATGAAGACACATTTGTAAGTAATGGTTCTGAGGCGCGATCTATTAAGAGGTCCTCTACGGGGACAGAAAAGTATTCCGCGAGATTGGATGCGGTACGATACAGCACATTCGCCCCAGACTCTGCTCGCTTTATGGAAGCAATAGATACGACTAAACCCTGTTGAAAGCATTCTTCCGCCAGTCTTTCTTGGCTCAGTCCTAATTTCTTTCTCAGTTCTTTGAGTCGTAATACGTTGAGTGGAATTCTTCCATCCCTATTTGCCATATTTCACTCCGTTGTAACGTATAGCTTTTCCCAGTAAACCTGAATCGATTGGATATGTTGAGTGAATAAGTTTATCTTATTTCACCACATATAATACTAGTAGTTAAAATGTTACATACGAAAATGAAATGGGCATTTTAATCTTCAAACTACCTTAATTCATTGTTGTATTAGTAGTGTTTTTGTTATTAATAATTTTGATAATTATTGTTGTGAATTCATGTTTTTCTTAATAAGTTTTTTGAAATATCTTTAAATGTATATCTTTTAAAAGATTGCACACCTTCAACTTATATTGGGCCGCATTAAACTCTTTAATTTTAGAGATATAAATTGATAATCTTATTTTTAGTGTTTTTTTTATTCCTATTCTGGCGAGTTAAGTTTTTCTAGTCTATAAATTAAATATCGGTACTTTCTAAATAACTGCCGATAAAAATAATTTTAATTTCAATATTATAAATAGTTGGCTTTATACAATGGATATTGGCTTTTTCTGCCTGTTAAAAGGATTTCATATTACACCACACTTGAATGCCGCGCTTACCTCTATCAAGGTGACTGCGTGGCTGCCACATGTCAAACGATCTTGTTATCGAGGGGATTGGCAAGCGCTTGCTTTAGAAGAATCCTATCGAAAGGCCTATTACCCTAACTATTTACTACTCTCTGAATTTCCAGAATTGGAACTGTTTTTATCTCAATTTTTCTGCCCAATTTTGTCAGTACGGTTTATGAAATTAGATCCGTGAGCTCAGATATTATAACGCCGAGCTTATGGCGTATGTTTTTCTCAAGTACAGGCTTGTTTACATCATTAACAACTGCTACAGCGGCAATTGAGGTTCATGAATTATGCAAAAGGGCTCACCTATAGAATTCTACCAGCAACGTCCTCAATCTCGTGAGACGGTCGGTGTTGAAGAAGTGCAGCAACAAACTCAACAGTTTGGTTTTGCTGAACCCGAAATGGATGAGCTGCTTAAGTACTCATTACGGACTCAACTTGAGGCTATGCTCCAAAACCAACTCAGCACGGCTGAACGCCAACGGCAACTGAAAGAGAGTTTCGCTGCGGCAGTTGAGCTCGTATTGAAGGAGACGAAAGTTGAGCACCTAACACTGGTGCAAGCCTTTCAGAGCATGTATGGCAACGCGTGCCAATCTCTTTCTCTGGCTAAACTCACTCAAGAGGAACTGACCCGACAGTACATTTCCACATCTGGGCTGGTGATGTCTCCACTTAACTGTAAACACACCATCAAAGATGTGTACCGAATTAAAGGCTTTGCGTGTGGTACAAACAAAGCTATCCAACAAATGCTTGCCAACAAGCCACAGGTTAAAGTGCTTTATCCAGCTTGCGGCCCCTTTGCACCGTTGCTGCTGCCTTTACTTGCTCACTACAAACAAAGTGATCGGATTAGCGCAGAGCAGCTTCAGGTGACACTAGTAGATATTCACCCCGGAGCGATTAAAGCACTCAATCAATTGATCGCGGATCTCGATATCGCAGACTACATTGAAGCCTTAGTGGAAGAAGATGCTACCCAATTTTCGCCAACTCAAACGTTTGATCTCCTGATACTTGAAGCGATGCAGCATGGCTTTAGTCGGGAAGGGTTCCTCAGCATCGCGAAACATTTGGTTCAATATTTACATATTCAAGGCGAAATGATCCCCAATCAGGTATCTGTGCGCGCCATGATGGTCATCGGGGAGACGGAATTTAATCAACAATGGGAAAAAGCAGAGTATGCACATTCCAACCATTGCCAGCCGGAAGCGATAGATGATCGAATTGATCTGGGAGAAATTCTTAACGTCAATAAAGCCATGTTGCTCAGAAGCGAGATTTTTGAGCTAGATGGTGGAATAAAAATGCTGCAAGGCAACACCATTGAGCTGCCGAAAGATGTGCCAGATATGGCAAAACGTATCCTGGCCATTTACAGCCATATCGATACTTACGGAGATGCGATGGTCGGACAATACGACTCTGGTATTACCCATCCTAAACCCGACATGACTTTTTATGTGGATGCCAAGCCCAAAGCTGTTGAACACCATTACTTTGAAGCGAAGGGAGGGGATAAGGTCAGTTTCTATTATCAGTTAACCGGATTGCCAGGTTTTGTCGCCACCCATGGATGATTTCGATATGCAGCAAAAATACGTCGTTTTTACAGGAAGTTGTTACGCCTTGCCCATCATTCAGTTGTTGGCACAACAGCATAAATTGGCGGGCGTGGTAGTACCGGAAGGAGAACTAAATCCTGACTTACAGCAGCTACAGAGCTATCTGAGCGCTCAATCGATTCATATTACTCAGTATACCGCCAATGACAGCAGTGCTTTGATGGCGCAACTCGATGCTTGGCGAGTCACGGATGGCGTCATCTATTTGTTCAGGCACATAGTTCATTCCTCGCTGTGTCAGTTTTTCAACGGAAACTTGTACAACATTCATCCGGGAAAGCTGCCCGAGTATCGAGGCCCGATGCCTCTCTATTGGCAATTAAGAGAGGGTTTAGACACCTTTAGCCTCACCCTGCATCGTCTTGAGGCATCGGTTGATTCCGGTGCTATAGGAATGGAGTTAGAGGTACCATTTCACCCGTTTGAGACCTTAACCAGTGCTCAGCAAAAAGCGTCACAAATGACGGCTAAGCTGATGTATGACTTCCTCATCGCGCAACAAAAGCAAGGGCTGGTTTGGCGTGAGCAAGTATCAAACCCCAACGAAGTGGCACGAGCAGTAAACCAACATGATCTACACATTCGTTGGAACGTGCAAACGAGTCGCGAAATCGTCAATTTAGTGCGAGCAGGCAATCATGACTTAGGAGGTGCGATGTTGAGCTTGCCAAATGGTGTCGCCAATGTTTTGCAAGCAAGCGCAGTGGAGACTTCTTTAGTCGGTGTTGAGGCGGGGAGCATTCTCGAGATCAGCCCACAACATGGGTTACAAGTGAAAACGTTAGATAGCGCCATATCAATAGATGTTATTGCTACACCGCAAGGCGTGTTTTCGGGTTATCGCTACGCGCAAATGGCTGGGCTGGACGCTGGCATGTCATTGCTTCAGCCTGCGAGTAAAGATTACGTTATGGGTTGGTTTTAACTTAAGTGTATACGTTAAAAGGAAGAACAGTATGGCTACAGAACCGTATCTTGGGACACTAACCGCATTTGGCGGCAATTTTGCAATTAGAAATTGGGCAATGTGCTCGGGGCAAATGCAGGCAATTGAAGATAATCCAGCACTCTTCTCTCTAGTAAGCACTCTATACGGAGGTGACGCCCGAACTACCTTTGGTTTACCTGATTTGCGTGGCCGCAGTCCAGTTGGTGTAGGCACACGACCTGGGGGGATGGATTATCATCAGGGAGAAAGATTGGGTACTGAACTGGTAACTATTGATATAACCCAAATGCCAGCACACTTACATACGGCAATCTTTACCCCTCTTGGCACTTCTGCACCTGTAACAGGCAGGATGCAGGTTGCTACCAATGCTGCAAATACACAGGTACCCGATAGTAATTCGTATATAGCGCAAAACTCTACCCCTGGGTTCTATAAACCGACGTTTCAGCAACCAGATTTGACTGAGATCGAAGGCTTAAGTGTGTCTGGTGGTGGCTCGGAAGGAGGTACTGTAACTGTGACTGAAACAGGCGGTTCAGTGCCACTTAATATTTTGAGCCCGGTATTGCCGATTAATTGGTTAATTGCCACTGCGGGAGTATACCCACCGCGCAGCTAATCAACCAAGAAAGAATTGGCTGAAACTTTCGCTAATCCTTTCCTATAAAAAAATTAAATATTTAAGTTGATTATGATAACCCGGCTATGTTGATAAGGCCGTCATCTTCAGGAGAGGAAAATGAGATTACGTCGTCAGGTAGCGATCGCAATTACAACAGCATGGGTGTCCTCAGCGTTTTTTTCCGGTGAAGCCTGGGCCGCACAGCAAACGATTAACTACTCTAATGGTTCAGGTTCCAATTTTAGTGAGGTGGAGACAGGCGTCACTGGGGGTATGCCCTCGGTCACTCTTACCAATGCAGGTGCTGTGTCTATGGTATTAGATGCCGGCAATAGCACTGATAGCACTCCGTTTACTGGCCTAAATGACCTCGGGTTTGTAGCTGGTGTTTTTTTCTCAAATACCATGATTAATGAGTTCAACAATCGTGGCTTCCGCTTTTTTGAGAGATCAAGTACTAACTTCAGTTTCGACGAAATTACCTTTATGCAGGGGTCGGCCCGAGACTCAGATAAAACGTATCAACTTGTGTTAACTGGCTTCTCTAATAATACTCAAACAGTGACCGAAACTGTCACCTTGCCAAAAGGTGGTGAAGCAAACTCAGGGTTACAGGATTTGTTTACCCTGACCCGTGGTACAGACTTTACTGATTCTGCATGGCAGGACGTTGATACAGTGACTATGGCGTTTACCCGAAGTCCGGGTGCTGACTCTCGTTATCTTATCAAAAGTATCAAGATTGATGACGCTGCGGTTTCAGACTCAACCGCGCCTACTTTTGTCAGTGCGAGCTCAACCCCCACTGATGATGCAACCAATGTTTCTGTTAGCAAAAACATCGAGATTGCCTTTGATGAGAATATTGAGCTGAAGAGCGGCAATATTACCATTCGTAATGTTACAGACAGTCGCGATTTTGAAGTATTTAATGTTGCCACCGAAAGCGATGGCACAACAACTTCACCAGGCGCTGGCCGCATCAGTGTTACCAACGATAAAGTTTACTTAAACCCAACCAGTGATCTGATAGGAAACCGGACTTACGCCATTCATATTGAATCTAGTGCCGTGGCTGACACCGCAAATAATAGCTTTGCTGGGATCAGCGATGATGCCACATTTAACTTTACTACGGTCGATACCACGCCAAATGCGCCATCTACACCCGATTTAGATGCTAGTTCGGATACCGGATCATTAAATACTGATAATATTACCAGTGACACTACTCCAACGTTTAGTGGGATTTCCGAGAGTGGATCGATCGTTACTTTATACAGTGATCAAGTCGGTGGAGGTGCAACGGTTATTGGCACAGGCACTGCTACTGGAGGAAACTGGCAGATAACAACCAATGAGTTGGCGTCTGGTATTACACATGCAATAAGTGCTAAAGCGTCTGATAGCGATGATAATGTTAGCTCGGCATCCAACGCGTTAAGTGTCACCATTGATACAGTAGCACCATCCGTAGTGAGCATTACCACGCCGATTGAGGCTGATAGTATCGTCAACGCTGCAGAAGACAACGATGTGCTTATCGCTGGCTCCGGCGCGGAAGCAGGCAACAGCGTGACCGTGACTATCACAGACAATAACAGCTCTGTCAGTCGTACGGTGACGGCCGACAACTCAGGCAACTGGACGCTGAGCGGCAGCGAGCTGGATATCAGTGGCCTGAACAATGGTACCCTGACTGTGTCTGCAACCCAAGCTGATATAGCAGGTAATATCTCCACCGCAGCCACACAGAGCATTACCCTGGACAATGCTGGCCCATCAGCAGTGACCATCACCACGCCGATTGAAACCGACGGTATCGTCAATGCGACAGAAGATAACGATGTGTTGATCGCTGGCTCCGGCGCGGAAGCAGGCAACAGCGTGACCGTAACCATCACAGACAATAACAGCTTTGTCAGTCGTACGGTGACGGCCGACAACTCAGGCAACTGGACGTTGAGCGGCAGCGAGCTTGATGTAAGTGCGTTTAACAACGGCACCCTGACGGTGTCTGCAACCCAAGCAGATATAGCAGGTAATACTTCCACCGCCGCCACCCAGAGCATTACCCTGGATAACGCCGCACCATCAGCTGTGACCATCACCACGCCGATTGAAACTGATGGCATCGTCAATGCGGCAGAAGACAACGACGTGCTGATTGCTGGCTCCGGCGCGGAAGCAGGCAATAGCGTGACCGTGACCATCACGGACTACAGCAATTATGCCAGTCGTACGGTGACGGCCGACAACTCAGGCAACTGGACGTTGAGCGGCAGTGAGCTTGATGTAAGTGCGTTTAACAACGGCACCCTGACGGTCGCGGCTAGCCAGAGCGATGCTGCGGGCAACACCTCCAGTGCAGCTAGCAAAACATTTACGTTAGATAACGTGCAGCCAACTGTTTCTTTGAGCAGTTCAGACCTCGATTTGATCTCTGGCGAAACGGCGAGTATCACGTTCACCTTAAGTGAGTCATCAAGTGACTTTGCTGAGTCAGATGTCACCGTCACTGGCGGCAGTTTGTCCAACTTTGCAGGCAGTGGTAGCAGTTACACGGCGACCTTTACACCAACGGAAGAGAGTGTGGCGAGCGGCACCATTGATGTTGCCACCGGCACATTTACCGATGCTTCTGGTAACAGCAATAGTGCAGCAACACCACTTTCCATCAGCGTCGATACTATGCTTCCAACCGTCAGTATCACTAGCTCCAGCGCTGCGCTGAAAGCGGGAGAAACGGCAACACTCACGTTTACCTTGAGTGAAGCCGCAACTGATTTTGCCGAAGCCGATGTGACCGTTGCTGGCGGAACTCTTTCTAACTTTGCGGGCAGTGGCGCCAGTTACACGGCTACCTTTACACCTGCAGAAGAAAGCACTGAGGATGCAACTATTAATGTTGCAGCAGAGCAATTTAGCGACGCTGCAGGTAACCTCAATACTGCAGCGACTCAGTTGTTGATTTCAGTGGATACGGGGATCCCGACTGGACATAGCATCAGCATTGATCAGGAGAGCATTAACAAAACCAACGAACAAGCGATGAGCTTTACCTTCGCAGCAGCTGAAGTGAACGCGATGTGCACTTATCGCGTGACCGACGGTACCACGACCATTGACGGCGCTAGTCAAACAATCTCCTCGGAGACCATGCAAGTAACGGGCATTGACGTCACTGGTTTGCAAGAGGGGACGTTGACAGTAAGCGTGGTGGTAACCGATGCCGCAGGCAACGCATCTGATGCAGTGACGGATACGGTGACTAAACGCTACGATGTCGCGCCAACGGCAGTTGATGATAGCTTCTCGACTGAGGAAGATACGGCGAAACAGTTTGATCTGTTAGCCAACGATTCCGATATAAATGATGACATAGTCGCTTCTTCTGCAACAGTTAAAACACAACCAATTAAAGGTCAGGTGTCGATCAGCAACGGCGTTGTTACCTATACGCCAAATAGTAATGAGACAGGCACGGATAGCTTTACCTATACCGTGAAAGATGCCTTGTTACAGGAGTCACAAGACGCGACAGTAACCGTCACTATCAGGGCTATAAATGATGCGCCAGTCGCGAAAGAGCTGACCATTAACACTGACGAAGATACCGCAAGCGCAGCAGTCACCGCGCGTAGTCAAGCGAAGGATGTTGAAGATGGCATCCCAATGGGTGATTTAGCGTTAGTTAGTTTGCCTCAAAAAGGACAAGTCGCCATTGATCAAACTGTAGGCACTTTTGTATATACGCCGAATGCGAATGAAAATGGTAGCGACAGTTTTACTTACACGATCGCAGACAGTGAAGGCGGCGTTTCTCTTGCGGCCACGGTCAGCGTCAATATCGGTTCCGTCAATGACTCACCAGTGGCGGAGGCAGACAGTTTTACCTTTGATGAAGATGTCACATCGACACTCGATATTTTAAGTAACGACAGTGATATTGAAGATGGGTCATTCACCCCGAGTAGTATTACCCTGCAAGATCTTGGTCAAGGAGAGGGGGGATATAGTTTTGCCACGGTCAGTGTCAATGCCGATGGGACCCTACAGATTGTGCCAACAGCGAACGTCAATGGTCAACATAGCTTTACCTACACGTTAACCGATAGTGGTCAAGCGGTCTCCGTGCCAGCAACCATCACGCTCAATATTACGCCAGTGAATGATGCCCCCGTTGCTGTTGATAACAGTGCACAACTACTAGAGGGAGGCTCCTTCGAGGTCAACGTATTAGGCAATGATAGTGATGCCGATGCTGGAGACAGTTTTGAACTCACTAGTGTCACAGTCGTCGATACGCCAGCATATGGTAGTGTGAACGTGACGGCGTCTGGAGCGATTGTTTACAACCCCAATGAAAACTACTTCGGTGAAGACAGCTTCACCTATACGGTGGCAGACTTAGCAGGTGCTGTATCTAACGTCGCAACAGTGACCATGACGGTAACACCGGTCAACGACGCACCAATGGCGCAAGCACAGTCACAAACGCTTGATGAAGACAATAGTTTGGTGATCACGTTGGTTGGTTCAGATATTGATAACGATGATGACACTCTGCAGTATCTTATCACTGAGCAAGTCAGTCATGGCGTGCTAGAACAGTTGACCAATAATGGTTGGCGCTATACACCAGAAGCGAACTTCAATGGCTCCGACTTCTTCTTGTTCAAGGTCAACGACGGTGATCTCGACTCGACAGAGGTTCGTGTCGATTTGACGGTGAATGCAGTCAACGATACACCAACTGCGACCGATGTCAGTGCTACGGGAGAGGAAGAGATACCGCTGACCATTACTTTAAATGGTAACGATGCAGAAGGCTCATCTTTGAGCTATCAAATTGTAACATCGCCAGTCAACGGTAATGTTACCGTCACAGGCAATCACGCGGTTTATACGGGTAACAGTAACTTCTTTGGTCAGGACAGTTTCACTTACAGCGTAAGTGACGGAGAACTTACCTCTGGAGTGGCGTTAGTGACCATCACGGTGAATAACGTTAATGACTCGCCAGTGATTACGGGTACCCCATCGACGCAAGTGGATGAAGATAGTGTGTATCAGTTTGTGCCCGCGGTATTGGACGATGACCCAGCGGATACTCTGACCTACTTGATAGCTAACAAGCCACCTTGGGCTACATTTGACAAGACAACAGGAGCACTTTCTGGCACGCCAAGTAACAGTGATGTGGGTACTTATCCAGATATCGTGATTAGCGTATCCGATGGTACTATTTCTTCCTCATTGTCAGCGTTTTCGATTACTGTGAATAACGTGAATGATGCACCTGTTATCTCTGGCTCACCAGCAACACAAGTGAATGAAGACAGCGCCTATCTGTTCACGCCACAAGTGTCAGATGTTGACAGCCAAGCCTTTACTTTCAGTATCGTGAACAAGCCATCTTGGGCTAGCTTTGATGCATCAACAGGCACGCTCAGTGGTACACCAGATAATGGTGATGTTGGCAAATATCAAGGCATTGTTATCTCGGTTTCTGATGGTCTCACGACCACAATGCTCAATAGATTCAGCATTGTTGTTAACAATATCAATGACGCTCCAGTGATCAGTGGCACTCCTGCTCTTACTGTCAACGAAGGCAGTACGTATCGCTTTGCGCTGCAGGCATCGGATGTTGATAGTAGTAGCTTGAGCTTTTCAATCCGCAATAAACCATCATGGGCAACCTTTGATAGAGCTACTGGGTTGCTAAGTGGTACGCCGGAAAATGAGCATGTTGGCAGCACCAATAATATTGTTATTAGTGTCTCTGACGGTGAGCTAAGCGCTTCTCTAGCAGCGTTTAGCATCACGGTAATCAACGTCAATGATGAGCCAGTGGCGGTTAATGATACCTATGTCTTTACCGAGAGTAACGATGGTAGCTACTTATTGGATGTACTTAGCAACGACAGCGATATTGATCTAGACACATTACAACTGGAATGGGTTAAACCTACATCTGGAACGGCAACGATTGTGGGCAGTCAAATCCAATTGGCAACGACCTCAATTGGTACAGTGACAGTGCAATACAGTGTGAAAGATGGTAATGGTGGAAAGGCCACCGCGACAGCAATCGTGACAATTAAAAGTGCGAAATTGGACGCACCAACAATAACCGCACCTTCAGATATTGAAGTGAAAGCAACTTCGCTCTTTACTAAAGTTGCATTAGGCTCTGCCGTGGCCCGAGATAGTACAGGCAAGCTATTACCTGTTTCATTGGTCGACAGCACGACCTTCTTCCGACCTGGAACTAATACGGTCTATTGGCGTACTCAAGACTCTGATGGAAACGTCGCTGAGGCTAGTCAAACGGTAACAGTGTATCCACTGATAAGTATCTCCAAAGATGCGCAAACCACGGAAGGCACCAACCATAGCGTAACGATACACCTTAACGGCCCTTCGCCGAGTTACCCAGTAGTCGTACCTTACACGGTTTCAGGAAGCACAGACAGTGATGACCACACACTCACCTCTGGCGAAGTGGTGATAACTAGTGGTACCGAAGGCAAACTTTCGTTCGAACTACTTAATGATGGACAAAGTGAAGGCGTTGAAACCTTAGTGATTGATTTGGACAGCACCCTTAATCTAGGTAGTAAGAGTCGTTACACCTTGACAATCTTTGAAGAGAATGTGGCTCCGAAGGTCTCGGTAAGTGTATCTCAGGCGGGGGAGCAGCGGAGCCAAATTGAAAATGGTGTTGAACCGGTCACAATCACAAGCAGTGTTAATGATGCCAATATGTCCGATATACACAGTTTCAGATGGACTAGTGATAGCGATGTACTTAACCAAGCGATTGCGGGGCAGATGTACAGCGAAACATTGACTTTCTCTCCGCAATTACTGAGTTCAGCAATTTACAATTTGCAATTGACAGTTACTGACAATGGCACTCCACCATTATCAGTGACACGGAATGTCTATTTAGAAGTGGTACAAACATTGGCGGAGCTCGGAAGTGAAGATAGTGATGGCGACTTAATCCCTGATGATCAAGAAGGTCATAATGATAGTGATGGTGATGGCATTCCTGACTATCTTGATGCAATTTCTGACTGTAACGTAATTCAACAGGTTGTGTCAGAAAAAGATCGCTTCCTCATTGAGGGGCAGCCAGGTGTCTGTTTACGCAAAGGAATAACCATTCTGACTAACACAACAGGAGGAGCTTTATTGCTAGATGAGGAGCTTCCTAAAGATATCAACATGAAGAGCATAGGTGGAATCTTTGATTTTGTAGTAACTAATTTGCCGCTGCCCGGCCAAAGCTATCAATTAGTTTTGCCTCAGCGTTTACCTGTTCCAGCAAATGCAGTGTACCGAAAGTATAACGCTGAACAGGGGTGGATAGACTTTATTGAGGATGCTCAAAACACAGTTTCTTCTAGTGCTGGCGAGGCTGGTTATTGTCCGCCACCAGGGCACAGTTCATGGTCACAGGGTCTGACTGAAGGTGACTGGTGTGTACAACTTACCATTGAAGACGGTGGTCCGAACGATGATGACGGATTGGCTAATGGCAGTGTCGTTGACCCTGGCGTCGTTGCCGCTCGTGTAAACAATAATGCACTCCCTCAAGCGATTGACGACAATGCGTTTGTTAGTCTCAATGGTACGGTGACGCTCGATGTATTGAGTAATGATACCGATGCTGATGGTGATGGGCTGAAGGTAAGTCGCGCTTCTGTAGATATTGGTAGTGTTAGTGTGGTTGATAACAAACTAAGTTATGTCACTCAACCACAGTACTACGGGGAGGCTTTGATCACTTATAGCGTAACGGATGGTAATGGTGGAACGGGATCGGCGAAGGTGACGGTGAATGTGGTAAACAGTCAGAATCCGAATGCGGTGGACGATAATATTACCACCGATGATCGTACCCCTGTCACGGTTTATGTCCTTGCTAACGATACCGATCCGGATAACGACACATTGAAGTTGGTTTCAGTCCAAGCGCAGTATGGGCAGGTGGTCATGAATGCAGATCAGAGCGTGACCTATACCCCTACCTCAGGGTTTGAAGGCAATGATGTGTTGACATATATCATTCAAGATAGTCAAGGCCTGCAAGA
Organism: Vibrio sp. CCB-PB317; assembly: GCF_022808245.1. Taxonomy (NCBI): domain Bacteria; kingdom Pseudomonadati; phylum Pseudomonadota; class Gammaproteobacteria; order Vibrionales; family Vibrionaceae; genus Vibrio; species Vibrio sp. CCB-PB317. Next base: position 1,386,610 of record NZ_JALGNU010000002.1, on the reverse strand, counting down.
CACAGGGAAAGTTATAGTGACAGTTAAGTTGGTAAGAGATGTAAAGGTTGAAAATACTTCAGCAGGATCATTGGGTGGCATGATGTTGATGCTTTTGATTTTGTTAGGAGCCATGAAACGTTATGGAATAAACAGTGCTCTAGCACTAATTACTGTGTTTAGTTTTAGTAGTCAAGCGGGTTGGTATGTTGATGTTCAAATGGGATCAAGCCATGCAGATGAGCGTGATGCTGTTAAAGGTGATAACGTAATCTCTACTGACAACACCGGGCTCTACCGTTCTATCGGGTTTGGATATGCTTTTTCTGAGCAATGGTCAGGAACTATCCGTTATATTGATATGGGTGAAGGTAGTGCAACATTGCGTAGTGCTACTACTTCACCAGAAGACTATCACGTTAGTGTCGCATCTATAGCACCGCTCCTTGTAAAGGGCATAGGCTTCGACATCGGTTATAAGTTCTGGCAATACAATTCATGGTCCGCAAAACTGAGTTTGGGGGGCTTGTTCTGGGATACCGATATTGAAAGTACGTATCAAGGCAGCAAGATAACGACGGAAGTGGATGGTTTTGATGGATATATTGGTGCAGAAGTTGGCTACAACCTCTCAGATAATTGGGAGATCGGTGTCCAAGGCGCTCGTTATTTTTTACATGAAAATGATGTTGATATAATTGCGCTACAACTTCGTTATTTTTTTGAGCCGTTAGCAGCGTATTAACTTATGGTTTGGTATTTTTCGATAATTTATATCCCAATTGCTCATGAAGCGGTATGGTAAATCACTGGAGATTAATGTCGTGATTGTGCTCTTTATTATGTAGATTAATAGTCTATAACAAATCCTTAATTACCTTGAAGTCTTTTCTTCTTTAACATCTAGGGAAGGATAGTGTTTTGATAGAGTGTTAAGCAGAACTTACTGTTCGATATTGGAAAAATAAGGTTCATTGGATGCTCGATGTGAACTTAAAAGAAGATGAATTACGTAATAGGGGTGCTGGTGGCGCTGAAAATGTCAGTGTGATACGTCGCTTTACTTTGAGCCTAGTACGTTTACAGTCGAAGAAATATAGTTTTGGGGCTGAAGCTAAACTAGGCGGGTTAGAGCGACATAATTCGCAGTGAACTCTTATTGGGTTAAAAAGCGTTCCAAGCTCGCTGTTGCCCTGATGCTGATAACTACGACGATAAATTGATACCTAAACGATAATTTGATATTGCCTCTTCATAAGTCTATGACTCTTTAAGTTTATGACATTTTTGAAGGGGCAATTTTATATCTGCTTTAGTATGAGATACTTGCTACTATCTCGGTTTAATCTAATACTGATTGAATAATATCAAACGCTTCTTCTATTTTGGGGGTAGGGATAATGCCAAATCCAAATAAGATGGCATTAGAATGATTGTTGATAGAAAAATGCGATGATGGATAAACCGCTACATTTGATGAAGCAAGTTTATTCATCATTTTTGTCGCGCACCCCGATACTTCAGCTGCTATATGCAATCCACCTTGGCTCGGAATACGTTGTAAGCAATCTACGTTGTCAATTAATTGAGTGAGCTTATGATACCTTTCGCTATAGATTTTATTCATATTGAGTAAATGGTGAGAGAAATGACCGTCACGCATGAATTCGTCAAGTAGGATTTGAGACACCACAGATGTACTTCGTCCCAAGTGCCATAACATATTTGAAATTGGATCTATTAAAGATTTTGGCGGAATCATATAGCCAATGCGTAAGCCGGGAAATAGTATTTTAGAGAAACTGCCTATCATAATGACGCAGTCATTTTTGTCTTGTGATTTGAGAGCTTGCTTACTGGTATTGAGATAGTGATATTCCGCATCATAATCATCTTCGATAATGATTGCGTTATTAACTTCTGCCCACCTCAACAGTTCTAACTTTCTTTCGACGGAGTAGCTAAAGCCTAAAGGGAACTGATGACTAGGCGTTGTATAAATAATTTTGGTATTAGAAGGGATTGATTCAACGACAACGCCTTGGTCGTCCATCGGCACGGTGCCTATTTGCGCGCCAAGTAATCGAGCTTGATTTCGAAAAACAGGATATCCTGGATCTTCCGTCGACACGAGATCCCCCGGAGAGAGTAATGTAAGGAGAGTCATCATTATTGCCTGCTGGCACCCTTGCGTAATGATGATGTCTTCAGGGTCACAGATTATGCCTCTCGAATGTCTTACATACTCGCAGATAGACTCTCGTAAACAAGCTAACCCTTGCAAATCACCACCATGTGCAAACTCTGGAGTTAATGCATTGAGCCTACTCAGTCTTGAGTGTCGCCAAATATGCTTTGCTATTCTCTGATGATCAGGAACGCCTAAAGTGAAGTCATAGTCTAGATTCTTTGGTGCGATGATCTCTGGCTTCTTCGCTGCGTTAGTGCCAAACACCCCTAGTTGGTAGTGTTTTATTGGTCTCTTATCTTGATTCACCGTTTGTTCTAGAACATTACTTACGTACGTGCCAGACCCTGCCTTTTTTACTATCCACCCCTCGAACTGAAGTCGCTCATACACCGAAATGACAGTGTTTCTTGCTATGCCTAACTTTTTTGACAACATGCGAGTCGACGGTAATCTCTCATTTGATCGTAATCTGCCTTCTAATATCCCTTGGTATATCTCGGAATAAAGCTGTTGGCTGGTGACTTTTCCAGTTTCGAAGTGTAGTGAAAATGGCATCGTTTTCTCTGTAGACGTTGAAAAGTGGTTCTAAAGCGTTGTGAGGATGTGGATCTGTATATACCAAGTATATCTACCTAGTATACCGTTATCGTGATATGGAGAAAGCGTAATTGAGTACACTATTTCCCCATCTTGCAAACGGATGTCACTTACATTCGTATCTAATCGGCCTACCTATCAACGGTGATCAGGTTTAAACCTGTTTATATCGCACTAAAAATTTGAAGACACAGTGTTATTCATCGGGGGTTAACGATTGGAGCTCTTCAAGTCAGGATTACTTTTATATAAAAAGCTAAAAGCCTTGGAACAAACTAGAAATTAATTATAAGTGAAAATTAAAAATTGAGGGTTCAATGAAATTAAACAATGCCTTGGTGGCAATTTTATCGCTCACTTCTTTCGTCACGTTTGCGAAAACGGAGTTAACGGTTAGCAGTCAATTAAAGAGCGTAGTTGATGAATGTGCTAAAGGATTAATGAACGAATACGACATTCCGGGGTTGGCTGTTGCAGTAACGATTGATGGTAAGCGTTATTTTTACAATTACGGTTTCGCTGACGAAAGTAAGGGGAGTTTAGTCACCAACGACACAATTTTTGAACTCGGCTCTATCAGTAAAACTTTTGCCGCTACTTTGACTGGGTACGCCCAAGAAAAAGGTAAGTTGAACATGGATGACAAGGTCAAAGATTATATTCCAGAATTAGAAAATAGTGTCCTGGGTAATACCAAGCTAGTTCATGTCGCAACCTACACTGCAGGTGGTCTACCATTGCAATTCCCTAGCGAAGTAACGAACGACGCTGACATGATGCAGTACTACAAAACGTGGAAACCGGAGTACGAAGCCGGCACTAAGAGGAAGTACTCAAACCCTAGTATTGGTCTATTTGGCTACATCGGTGCCTTGAGTATGAAGTCAGACTATACGGAAATGATGGAAACCGTCATCCTACCTGAGCTCGGTATGACCAATACGTTTGTCGATGTACCAAAGGATAAGCTTAACAACTATGCTTTTGGTTATAGTTCTGAGGGAAAACCCGTTAGAGTTAATCCAGGTATTCTTGATGCACAAGCCTATGGTATTAAATCAACAAGCTTAGATATGCTTCAATATATCGAAGCAAATATGGGTCAAGCGCAACTTAATACTGATATAGAAAATGCGCTAGAGCGAACTCATACTAAGTATTTTGATACCGACACGTTTATACAAGCCGTAGGATGGGAGGGTTATGATTACCCCGTTTCACTTTCGCAATTATTGAAGGGTAACTCCAGCGATGTAATTCTCAACGCTAAACCGGTTCAAGCAAGTGTATCCGGTACTCTCGGTCGTGACGTTTGGTATAACAAAACGGGCTCAACAGGTGGCTTTGGGGCATATGTCGCGTATGTACCCTCTGAAAAAATAGGCATAGTAATTCTGGCGAATAAAAACTACCCTAATGCAGAAAGAGTAGAGGCTGCTTACAATATTATTAGCTCGGTGGTGAAGTAAATTTTAGTGGTAATAGGCACTACGTAATTATTAGAGCTTATTTAGATACATACTATCTGCATTGTTTTATTCGATAGTATTTATAGGAGTATTCATGAAAACTAAGCATTGGTCTAAGGTGACTTTGCTACATGAAGTTGTTACGAATCCAAATATAACGATTAAAGGTAAACATAGTTATTACAGTGATTGTTGGGACGCCGGTTTTGAGGAGTCCGTTGTAAGATATCTACAAGGCGATGAGTTCAGCCGAGATTGGGAACCAAAATGGAAGATTGATAAGTTACATATAGGTGACTTTGTCTGTATTGCAGCGGAAGTTGTGATTGTTATGGGGGGAAATAGCACACATAGAGCTGATTGGTTCTCCTTGTACCCATTTATGGACTTTATTGAAGAAGCGTATGTCGGGAAAGGAGATACTCACATTGGCGATGGCGCCTGGCTCGGTATGCGATCCATGATAATGCCGGGTGTGACTATCGGAGAAGGAGCAATCGTTGCGGCAAACAGCGTGGTGACGAAAGATGTTGAGCCTTACAGCATGGTTGCAGGCTCACCAGCTAAGCATGTCAAATATCGCTTTTCTCGCGAGACGATAGACGAACTGCTCGCCCTTAAAATATATGATTGGCCTGATAAGAAAATCGACAGCCTGAAGAGATTGTTATGTTCAGACGATTTAGAAGGGCTGAAAAAGGCAAGCGCTGAATACGATAGAAATCATTCAGTAGAGTGACGATGTCACTATTTTAAAAAACAGAAGAGGCTCATTATAGAGCCTCTTTTTAGTGTGATGGATATCTGCAACCACCACACTTCCTTATCAACTCATCATTCAGCAAGTCGCCAACTAGAATCGGAAACCTTTTAGTTTCATCTTTGCAGGAAAGGTTACCTCAATAGTTGGCTCTTTCAATTGTTAGCAGAGACGCTCATAACTGTTTTGTTTGAGTAATTCGGTTAAGTCGCCTTGACCATATTTTAGAGTTGCTTGGTGTTTTTGATGTCGAATGACCTGATCAAAAGTAGGTCGAGTCACTGAACGAAAAACGCCCACGGATACGGGAAAGTCTGGATAGCTCAAGTTAGCAAGCGCATAAGCATAGTATGACTCCTCGCATTGACTGGAGTGGAGCAAAAGGTTCGGGGCCTCTGATTCGACAATCTCGAAACCAAACCCTCTATTGATCAACGCTTTTGAGTGTGTTTTACCAAACAATAACGGTTCATTATCTGAGAGATAAAGTAGATGTTCGCTTCTATTAGCAGGGCCGTTGTAAGGTTCGTGCACTTTATCGTTAAAAATGACGCAGTTTTGTAGGATTTCAACCACAGCAGTGCCCGAATGCGCGGCGGCAGCCTCTAACACCATCGTCATGTGTGTAGGATCATTGTCTGATGTTCGTGCTATGAACGTAGCACCTGCGGATGCTGCCAATGCCAAAGGTTTAAGCGCTTGATCGGGAGAGCCTTCAGGGCTCGACTTAGAAATGAAGCCCTGTTCGCTTGTCGGAGAAAATTGGCCTTTGGTCAGTCCATAGACAGCATTATTAAAAAGCAAAATTTTAATGTCTTGGTTGCGTCTAATCGCGTGAATAAAGTGATTACCGCCAATACTCAGTGCGTCACCATCGCCAGTTACAACCCAAACATCTAAATCTGGGTTGCTAGCTTTTACACCAGTAGCGATGGCAGGGGCACGGCCGTGAATTGTATGAAATCCATAAGTATCGAGATAATAAGGAAAACGAGATGAGCAGCCGATCCCTGAGATGAATACGGTGTTCTCTTTAGTTCGACCTAATCGTGCTAGAACGGATTGCATCGTTTTTAACACGTTAAAATCACCACAGCCTCGACACCATTTGACTTCAACATCAGAAGCGAAATCTTTGCGGTTGAGTACCTTAGTCGTCATTTTTCATATCCTTCAGGTGGTGGTTAATAGACTCAATGACCTCGTGAACTTTGAATGGTAACCCCTTAACTTGGGTTACGGAGCGTGCAGAAATGGCATATTGTGAGCGAATCACTTTGACGAGTTGTTGGTTATTCAACTCAAAAACAAGCACATGTTTGAATTGGCTAATGATCTCTTCCAAATTGATTGGAAACGGGTTTAGATACTTAATATGGGCGTGAGCAACCGATGCGCCTTGCTTTCTCAGATGCTCAATTGCGGTCGACACAGAACCTTGCGTGCCTCCCCAACTTAGCACTAGCAGTGAGTCTTGAGTACTGCCTGTTAGCGTTTGTTTAGGGATGAAATGGCAGATGTTATTTATTTTTTTTGCTCTTTCATCAGTCATGCGCTGGTGGTTTTCAGGATCATGAGAAGGGTTGCCTGTAATCGCTTGCTTTTCCAATCCTCCAATGCGGTGCATTTTCTCTTTTGTACCAGGCGTGACCCACTCTCTGCTGTAATACACGTCATCACGGGCATAGGGATAAAACGGGCTTATGTTTGCTTTTGCTGCCTCGGCAGTGAGCTTAATCTCATCAGGGTTGGGCACGAGCCAAGATTCGGAGCCGTTTGCTAAGTAGCCGTCACTCAATAAGATCACTGGCGTCATAAATGTAGTAGCAATTCGACAGGCCTCGATTGCCATGTCAAAGCAGTCTGCGGGAGAAGCAGGAGCCAACACTGGGAGTGGTGAATCCCCATTTCTACCATACAAAGACAAAAGCAAGTCTGATTGCTCTGTTTTAGTCGGTAGGCCAGTTGAGGGGCCTCCACGTTGTACGTTGATAACAACCATTGGCAACTCCGCCATCACGGCAAGGTTAATGGTCTCTGCTTTCAAACATAATCCAGGGCCAGACGTTGATGTGACTCCTAAACCGCCAGCATAAGATGCGCCTAAAGCTGAACAAGCAGCTGCAATCTCATCTTCTGCTTGGAATGTCGTGACCCCAAAGTGTTGATAGGTTGATAGCGTGTGTAGAATATCTGAGGCGGGTGTTATGGGGTACGAGCCCAAAAATAGCTGGCGTTGGAGTTTTTCTGCTGCGCATATTAACCCAAGCGATAATGCTTCGTTCCCTGAAACAGTACGATACAAGCCAGTTTTATCTGCTACGGGAGCAACCTGAAAACAGTCGCTGAATATTTCGGTTGTTTCAGCATAATTAAATCCCGACTTTATGGCTAAAGTGTTTGCCTCTCTCACTTGCGAATTGTCAGTGAATTTATTATTTAGCCATTCAATGGTCGGTTCTAGCGGACGGCTGTAAATCCATAAAACAATACCAAGCATAAAAAAGTTTTTGCTTCGCTTCACTACTTTAGGCGCTATGTTTAACTCAGAAAGAGATTGAACGGTTAAACGCGTAAAACTGTCACTAATCACTCGATAATCTGCGAGGCTACCATCGCTCAATGGGTTCGATTCATAGCCAGCAAGCTCAAGGTTTTTTTTATTAAAACCATCGAGATCAATAAGCACCAAACCGCCTTCAACGAGTTGTGAGATTTTGGTTTTTAATGCAGCGGCATTCAAAGCGATTAAGACTGAAAAATCGTCGCCAGGAGTATAAATCTCTGTTGAGGCAAATTGCATCTGAAAAGCCGATACTCCAGATGTGGTTCCTGCCGGAGCCCGTATCTCAGCTGGATAATCAGGTAACGTCATGACATCGTTTCCTTGTTTCGACGAGTTGTCTGAAAAGCGTTCTCCAAGTAATTGGATACCATCTCCAGAATCTCCAGCAAAACAGATCACTTCGCGTTTAAGTTGAATTATTGTCATTAAAACCTCTTACCGTGTTAGAGCAAGTTCAGTATGTTTCATTGCACTTAATGAGATGCAATGGAATTAAAGGTTGGAGAAAATGCCGTAAGCACGAGCATTTTGAGTGTAGAGTTAATGGTGTTGGCTTTATTTGTCGTCTCTGAGGTCAGTAGAAATATCCATAGCTAGGTATGCTTTTCCGAAATACTAGAAAAGTTTGCATGACACAAAAATACTTTTTCTGTCATATTAGATGTGATTATTTTTCATTAATTGTGAGCGTTATGGATAAGCTGTCATTAATAAAGTTGTTTGTATCTGTTGTGGACTTAGGGAACTTTACAGCAGTCGCGAATCAATTAGGGCAGTCGCCTTCTACTGTTAGTAAAGCGATTGCTCGCCTAGAACAGGATTTGGGTGTTCGTTTAGTTCACCGTACAACACGTCAACTCCAGCTCACTGAAGCGGGGTTTAACTACCTTGAGACGGCAAGAGAAGTGATCAACTTGCTCAAAAGTAGTGAAGAGCAGCTTCATCAAAGTATTGCATCTCCGTTTGGTACACTTCGTGTCAGCCTTCCTTTATCGTTCGGGCAAAACTATATAACTCCGCTGATTCCAGAGTTTTGCGAACGTTACCCTGAAGTGAAGTTGGATCTTAGCTTTTCCGATGAATACACCAGTATATTGGAGAGTGGGATGGACGTTGCTATTCGAAGCGGGAGACTAAATGACAGCAACCTGATTGCGAGGCGATTATGTCCTATTGATATGGGTATGTTTGCCAGTCCGGAGTACATAAAGAAGTTTGGTCGGCCTCAGAGTGTTGAAGCGCTTAACCAGCACAAATGGATAATGTACCGCTATAAACAATCGGGGCGCTTGCTTACCTTGACGATGCCTTTAGATGGGCAATTAGTAGAATTTAGTCCTACACATCAAGTGATAGTAGACAATGGTTATGCGATGGCCTCTTTAGCGAGTTTAGGAGCAGGGATTGCACTGATGCCCCAATATCTTGCTCGAGACTTAGTACAGCAAGGTAAACTGATGTTGGTTTCTGAACCTCAAAGAACCGATGGTCAAGGTGTCTATATATACTATCCAAGTCGTAAGTTTGTACCCGCGAAAGTAAAAGTATTTATCGACTATATTATTCATAAACTGGATGAGCAGGGAGAGGCGATCAACAGCAGTTGGATGCTGAACCATTAAAGCTCTTACTGGAGGATGATAGCTTTTTATGAAGTCTAAGCGTGTTACGTGCCAACAAGTTTGCTACATTCAGTTGTGCCCACAAAAATATTAACTCATGGGTCTGTAAACAAAGATTCGTATCATTAAGAGCCGCATATAGCGGCTCTTTTTATTCTCGATGTATATAATAGTGACTTGGCTGAAACAGTCATAATATAAAATCGGTAATATCACTTGATGATAATGACCAAGCCGTAACTAAAATCCTAGGTAGGGTTCACATATCTCTGGGATCATAGGTTTTCCTAGAGTGTACAAGTGCTTAGTTCCAGATTCTCTTGGGTCAACTAAGCGAGATGAAGTGGACCATAAAATTCCTTTTCCATTACCGTATACTAATGCATCACCTGCAGAGGTGGCACTCTCACCAGTAATTTGTGATATACTTACTTGAGTTATTTTTTCATTAACACGGTCATAATAATACACTTGAGGTCCATAGCCACCAGCAGTGTTATATTCTCTATTTTTTGATGAGAAAGCGATACTTTCAGCATTATTTGATATAGTAGGACTAGAAATGCTATGAATAAGTTTATTGTTTGGTCCTTTTACATATTCAGACATTCCAGTATCTATGTTATAAATTGATAGATAAATGTTTTGGGTAAAGTCTTTATCATTTTCTGTATTTGCTGGTTTTCTAGCTGGATATATTAAGAACTTTCCATCAGGGCTAATTGATGAGTAAAAAGTGCTAGGCTGATGGCTTAAGTCTATCCTAGTTGACTTTATTTTTACCGAACTACTTTTTATTCTATCATATAAATATATTGCAACTTCAGTATCTTGCCCATCATAGACATTGTTTATGTCCATTTGCTCTGTAGAAGTGTATGTCAAATAACGACCATCACTAGAAATGATTCTTGATGGAGATAACCATATATTACCCAAGTTGCCATCTATGTCGATATTTATTACTCTAGATTCTTTATTCTGTATGTCAGTTATTCCAACTACTTTTTCTGTATGGTTTTTTAAACTACTTCCAGTAGAGCAAGGGTATTCGTAGTATGAATATTTTTCATTTATAGGGTAAACGTTAAAATGAGTATGCTTATTTGTGCATTTTCCTTCCATCTCGTCAGGGTATTTTGCAGTAAGTAATTTGTCTTCTAATCTATCCCATATTACTCCACTGTAATCTATCGAGTTGTCAGTATATGTAAAACCAATATATCTCCCGCTTGAGGATATAGCGGGATTTATCATTTTTATATAATTATCTAGACTTGATGGACGCCCTAATCGAGTTGTTTGATTTGTTTCAGTATTTTTTAGGAAATAACCACCATCCATATTGTCATCGGCAAGCGGTATTTTAGGTAATGTGTTGTGAAAAAGTACGTATTTTCCACTATCAGTAATTGACATGCTATGAGGTTTCACGTAGTAGGCTCCGTGACCAGCCGGATTCATATTAGAATCAGAGTTAATGATATACGGAGAAAGTTTTTCCTCATTTTTGATATAGGAGTTCTCGATATTAAAATCAGAAGCATAGGATTGAAAAGCAGAAAAAAATAATAGGGATATTGATAATTGACGCATCGTAGTTCCTCTGTAGTAAACGATCATGTTTATTTGCGACGCATTTTACTTTAAAATTTAAAAATTTATGGTTTATTATATACTCTATAGTTATTCCACTCCTTCATCAGTTCTGCTTTTTCTTTTCTCGCTGCAATCAGCATTTCTATATTAACGTCAGTGTTTGGGTGCTTTTGAATGTATCGCTCGTAATCAACCGGAATACCATTAATGTGCAGTTCAAGGTGTAAATGCGGCCCTGTTGTTCTTCCTGTGTTACCCGTTTTTCCTATCACTTGTCCTCGGCTGATCTTTTCGCCAACGTGGACGTGGCGTTGAGATAAGTGTAGGTAGCGTGATACAGAGCCATTTGTGTGGCGGATATTAATGTAGTTGCCCGCAAAACGGTTGTAACGAGACTTTAAAACGATACCATCAGCAATACTACGAATCGTTGTGCCTACTGGTGTTGCATAGTCAGTGCCTAAGTGTGGAGTCGTTATATTGGTTACTGGGTGTGTTCGTTTTAAGTCATAGCCAGAGCTTACTCTGTAGCTTTTATCAAAGGGATCTGAAAATCGGAGTTTATTTTTTATTGACACGCCATGCTCATCAAATATGTTGCCTTGCCCATCATTGATAATAAATAAATCGGTTTTACTACCTAAATAGTAAAAAGAACTAATATAGGTTTCATTTCTACTATTTAACTTAGTTCTTAAGATAAAATGGTCATCTCTCTTAACTGAATCAATAATATTAAAGTTACTTTTAATGAGGGCCAATAGCAAATTAATCTCTTTTTGACTTATCCCTGATTTTAACAATGAAGCGACAAATGAGTACTCAACCACACCTATGGTGATTTTTTGTCTAAGAGTCCCCTCCTCAAAAGGTGCTTGAACTCCCTCATTCTTGAACTCCAAAGGCTTAACGGTAGGCAGTCTATCCATGGGAGTGAGGATGTGGTGAGAAAGCGACACGCTAATAAAAATGAGTAAGGCAATGGTGAGAAGGGTTGCGGTAGGAGTTCGCACACTCCTTTTTATTATTAAAATAGTCATTAGTTTTGGTGCTTTATCAAGGCTGACAGTTGTGCGTAGAGTATAATATTTTAAATAAAACCTAGCATTAAAGTATGGCTAATTCCTCCGTTTTAACTAAGTGAATAATTATAGGTGATGATTTTAATTTGATAATTTAGTAAAAGTGACGGTTGGTCTGGTGTTTTTGGCTTTTTAAGTGGTGTTATTGTCACGTTGAGAAAATATTTTACAATAATATAATCTCGGCAAAATATATTTTGCCAAATTACTATGTTCGCTAAAAATACGCTGAAATTAACATTAGGTCTTACGCTTACATCTCTTTTGTTGAGTGCATGTGGTGGTGGTGATGGAGGAGACAACACACCTCCAGCTAGAAGCAAAGGAAGCATTTCCGGTATGGTTTTTGACGCCCCTGTAAATGGCGCAAAGATTGAGGTTTTCGAATTCAAAAATGGAAACTTAGGCCGGAAGTTGGCTAACACGACGTCTGATGCGTTCGGAAACTATCTGCTAGAGTTTGAATCGTCTTCAATGCCTCTTTTTGTTGTTGCAAAAGAGGGGAGTTATACCGACCCGTTTACGAATGAAACGGTATCAGTGAGCAATGCGAAGACACTTAAATTTGAAGGTGTTGTGAACTTTAAAGAGGGGAGTGAGCAAAAGTTAATGCTTACTCCGCTGTCGAACTTGGCAGCAGGCTTGGCAAAGTACAAAATTTCTCAAGGATCCACAGATGAGAGTGCCTTTTCAACCGCTTTGGATAGTATCAATAGCATGTATGGGTTTGACGTAAATGAGACCAAACCTATTGATATAACCAAAGGTGGGCAAAGCAGTTTTGCTAGTGCTGGGCATCAATACGGCGCTTTATTAACTGCATACTCGTCTTACTCTTACGATCTTATAAAAAAATACGGCAACAGCGATAACGTCTACACTTCAATGCATTTCGCTGACATCCAATATCGGGATGTTATTGCAGATGGTGTTCTTGATGGTCTTGAAGTGAGCCAGACTTCAGGAGCAGTGACTCCCCTCAGCTTTGGACAGAAAAAGATAAATAGCGACATTTATACACGTGATTTATCTCAGCATGTTCTGATCGTGGTAAACGATCCAAGTGTCAATATCTCTGGTACTGATGCCGCAGACTATGTCGACTTTAGTAAGAAGCTTAATGACCTAGGTACATATGGCAGTACTGATGGCGTCATTCCGCCGCGAGATGGTACGGATATCGATACAGATGCGCCAATAGTTATTCGTACGGACAGTGATGTGCTCGCTGGCACCGATAAAGTTGATCTAAAGATTGTTGATGATATCGGTGTAGAAGACGTATCTGCCTTTATTCAGTATCAGGTCAATGGCTCTTGGTCTGGTGAATTTCAATGTAACGACATACAAGATTTTGGAAGCACATTCTGTTCGGTTGAATTTGATGATTTTGAAGTTGGCCTTCGAGAGACCAACGTTAAAGTTAACATTAATACCAAAGAGATCGATAGTGTGGATATGAACCCTGCCACAGGGCTCTCAAACGTAACAGCAGCACGATTAGTCTTATATACAGCGGATGTACTGGGTAATGAGCTAATTTTAGGTAGCCATTCGGGTCTTCATATCGATTTTGAGTGGGATAACGATGCGCCTGTTATCGATATTACATCGGCGAGTGCAATTAATAACCAACTTAAAGAATACGTTCTGAAAGGGGTTGTAAAAGAAAGCTCGCAAGAGATAAGTTCGGTCAGTATTTCATTTAAAGATGGCTTACATGAGGACGTCACATGTTCTCCTGTCACTGTAGAGTCTGGAAATGCTTGTGAGTTTAGTAAGGCTTACCCAACTGATGAATTCCTATCTACGACGGTATTTGAGGTTCGAGCGAAGGATAGCAAAGGCAATACGGGTGCCGCTCAGCATGCAGTAAGTCGTGACGATCAAGCGCCAGCACAAACGATTACTTATCCTGAAGGTGCGTCAATGACGTACGTAAATGTCGGTTTAGATGGTGAACGAACCACTTACGATGGTATCTACTCTCAAGATACGTATACCCCAGACAATGTTCAAGCGAGCCGCGATTTCTTGAAGATTGACTATGCGTACGCAAGTATAGGGATTCAGAATTCATTAAAAGGGGTAGATTTTAGTAACTTCAACGCTAACTTGTTGAAAGAGAATAAAATCCCTTATGTTCGTGTGAAAGTATCAGACGTAAATACCGATACGGTTTTAGGCTCCAACGCCAATAAACTGAAGCTCGTCGTCAAGTATTATGTCAGCCAAAATAACGATAATAATTACTCACTTCAGCAGGTTATTGATACAACCGCATCGGATGACGACTACATCGCAAAAATTCCGCACGAAACGCTGTTAGACAGCAATGGGCGTGTAGAAGATGTCATCTATTACATTCCATTTGTAAGAGATATTTTGGGTGACAGCTTTAAATCGGTATCAGAAAACAGTAGTCAAAAGCTAGTCATTCAAACCGTCGATGAGTCTGATAACGAAAGCACTCCAAGAGAAGTATATTTTAGAAGTAGCTTTGATCTGCCAACTATAAAAGTGGTGACACCATTTATTGGTGCGCGAGCGCAACTTGAAGGGTTGAGTCCAAATGGTGAATTCACTTCACTTGCGAGTTGTACCACTATCCAACAATTGGAAAGTGATCAATCAATGGCTCTTGACGTCGCGAGTTGTGAAACCACAACTGATGTTGTGAATTATGACTTCATGCGTGTTCGTTTAATTGGTATCGAGGGCAGCGAGCCATACTACTATCAATGGAAAAGAGATCCAGGAACCAAAAAAGTAACGGTTGATTTAAACAAGGCCAATATTGGCGTGTACTTTAAGCTCAATGGCTCTCAAACTTACTATATTACTGAACTATCGACATATCAGACTAGCTTGTTTGATTTCCAGTGGGATCAAGTCACTGCCGGAGAGAAAACTTCTGAGCGTGCGATTCAAATTCTTGATGAGGTGCGCTACGCGTTATCAGGTACGAACAACAATTCATTCTTTGGGTTTGATCCAACGGTTGTGCCTTATGCAACGAACGAAATGCTTGCTACCAAAGCGATTCCAGAAAAGCCATCAAACGATTATCTACACCGATTTCTTGTCGAAGCCATCGATAGTATTGCTCAAGTAATGCCGAGAAATAACTCATTAGATTTTGCCTCCGCTATTTACGATGATTTGAGCTTTGATGGAAAAGCGAATGGTATTGGTGTTGGTGGACGTCAGGTTATGCTCGATTCTTATCAATTCGGTTCCGATACTTATCGAAAGGATTTAGCGCAATCGTATTACGAAATCATGGCGAGCAAATACGGTATTGAGACCAATATCGCGCAGCTCTATGCTGATGATATTTCGATGGCTAATCCTAACTTAAATGGTAAGAACATTTTTGATACAGAGGGTAGCAGTATCGATATCTTGCCTCCACAGCCAAAATTAACGATTGAAAGCGGTCGAGAGACGATGGTTGGCAATAAGCTTTATATTGCTGGTGAAGTTGTTTCTAAAATTGTCCTAGACGATCCTTCTGGTATTGTAGAAACCGACGCTTATGGTCCGAAGTTTAGCACGATGTGGTATCAAGCCAGTGAGCCAAACATTGAAATACCGCTGGACATCAACATTGTAGAGAACCCTGGCAACAGCAATGCTTATCGAAAAGAGTACCTCTTTACCCTTAACTCTCAGTCTAGTGAACTAAAAGATATTGTAGAGTTTGCTGTGGAAACCAGTGCCATGGACCCACATGGTAATGCGTATGGTTACGATGGCAAAGCTCCGTTTATAGAAACGGTATTTATTGATAATGATTTCCCTAAAACGAGTTACTTCCCACCTAATGATGTCGATGGTAAACCTGTAGAAGACGGTATTTATTTAAATGCCAAAAATACCCATGAATTGACCTTCAAGGTTGAAGACGTTGTGGGTGACAAGCTTTCTTCAAGAGGTCTTGTTTTCTACCAGCAAACGGGTGAAAAAGTCACATACACACCAGAGGACTTTGCGAATAACTCGAAAGACGCCTTTAAAGTCAAATTATGTACGGGGGGGCTTTGTTCAAATCAAGGCGCGACGATTTACCCGGGTGATGGTGATTGGTTAGTCGTTGCAGCGGCAGAGGATAATTTAGGTAACTCCGTTTCAGAGTTAACTAGCACGGCTCCGAGATTCAATATTCGTATCGACTCTGAAGCTCCTATTGTAAAAAGTGAGCAGGTTCAAAGTCGTTTAGGCGGTAACAACCAATGGACACCTGTTATTGATTGGGGGACGTTAAGCCCCGGCAATAATGTAAAAATAGATCTTCGCCGAGGATCTGGTCAGGCACTGACATTAGAAAGCTGTGACCCTCTAACAGAGACGTGTGACGTACCATACCTAGTCGGTGAACAACCTGACGTCAAAGTCCAACTGGTTTCAAAAGCATTTGATTACGATGAATGGAATGAATTTTATGTCACTGCGACGGACAATGCTTACCCTGCCAATGTTAGTACAACAGGGAAATTCACATTCCAAGTCGATAACAAAGGCCCAGAAATCATCCTAAATACGCCTTGGGTTGAAGACACATTGTCCAAAGAGAACTATGTTGTCGGGCGTGAGTTCAACGTGCGATTTAAATCTGTAATAGACGATTCAGACATTGAGCAAGTCTCTCTATATCAGAATGGTAAAGATTCGCCAATTAAGACAATTGTGCCAACGGATTCATCTAAAGAGTTTGTAATGTCTCTCATTAAGAGTGACACAGATAAAATAGACATTTCTGAAGATGAAAAAAACACGTCACTGTATGTAAAAGCAACCGATATTTACGGTTTTGAATCTAGTTCTAACACGAGCAAGGTTATTCTTGATCGTGATGGGCCAACATTAGGGTTAAGTGGTTTCAATGCGAATGACTACTACTTAGGAAACTATGTCTTTGACCTAACGGCGCTAGACCTAAATGCAAACGGTGATGTTTCAATTAATGGCGTAAATAGAGAAAGCCTAGAGTATTGGACGTTTAGCGATCTGGAGCCATTACCTGGCTCTCCAGGTAAAAAAATCAATGAAGATCTCAAAGTGAGCCTTGGTGATTTAGGTACGGGTACACACAAGGTTCGTTTAAAAGGGTCTGATGTTCGTGGCAACACAACCTTAACCAGTGGTGAGCAAGATTTTACCGTTAAAGTGTACAATTCCATCCCGCAGGTGACGCTGGCGATGAGTTACACGGATGGAACGCCAATTACAAACAACACCATCTATCAAGATGGGAATATCGTACTTACGCTTGATATTGTTGATGATAGTGGCGTTGATCGAATTGACTCAACGTATAGATTTTCTGGAGAGCAAAACGGGACTAACTTTACGTTCTCAGAAACCGCAGATGGCACTTGGACGGCAACGCTGCTTTCTACACAAATTGCCAAAGATGGTAACTATGAACTTGATATAAAGGTTTACAACAAAGTTCGTTACCTTGACGAAAAAGACAGAAAGGTTGGAAAAGTAAACCAAACCTTTAGCGTACAGCGTGAAGGCGTGGTTCTCTCGGTTGCAAGTCCGCTGGACTTCCAAAACTACTTATCTGATGGTGTTCTTGATGTCACCTTTACTACATTGAGTGCGGTCAAAGCCAAAACGTTAGAGTGTTGGGTTCGTGAAGAGTACAACTCTCTAGATGCACCACCAACTAATGAGCAACCAACTTCTGGTGTTATCAACGTATCGCAAGAACCTTACAGTTGTAGTGTCAATGTTGGGCAAAACATGACAAAGGCACCTGTCACTTTGATCACTAAAACCTTGGGTACAAATGGGCGTGAAACGATCAACAAGTTCAATTTTTCGATGGTGGATATTGATGCACCAACAGTCGTTGATGGTAACTCATACAGTTTTAAAGGAAGTGATGTTTGGTTTGATGAAGCTTTGAAGAAGAAGATGCTGACATTTGAGCTCTCTTTCAATGATGCTTTATCAGGCGTAAATACTGAAAGTTCAGATAAATATCCAAAGTTGGTTCGTAATCTTGGCAACAAAGCTTATACACCAACGACCTGTGCCAAAGGTGTTGGAAATATCAAGTGTACGTACTCTGAATCCTACGCCGATATTATTGATGGTCTGAGTACAACTCAAGAATACAAAATCAAGAACGTATCTGATTTAGCAGGAAACTTGACGCCAGAGCATGATCTACTGCTTGAATTACCTAAAGGTTCGGTAGTCGTTGAAATTACTGATCCGGTCGGAAACACAACCATTAATGGCCAGCAGCTTGTCGCTAAATTCAGAATTAAGTTGTATGAAAACTCTAGGCTAGACAATGTGATGGCCAGATTTGGAACGGAATCCTACAACTATAAAGATAATCCGGAGAAGTTTGCGCAATTGGAAGTGTGTGCAGATGACCCAACCTACAAGTGTTCAACATTTACGAGTGAACTTCCTAGCGATGCTGATGGAAAAACGATCAGGACAATTATTACCGCAACGGATGTGTGGTCGAGAGTCGGTGAAGCGACCGTTGATATTAAAGTTGACAACACACCTCCAAGTGTTGGCGATGAGATTATCGTAACTGAATCGCCAACAAATCCAGATAATGTTCGTTTTCGTTTCGACATAACGGACACTGGTAGCAGCCTCGCAAAAGTAAACTACTCGGTTTTAAACCCGAGTTATCAAGAAGAAAGAGTAGAGGATGGGAATGGTTCATCTACGTACTTTGAACTACCGAAATCTCAGTTAGAGGGGCGTGGTTCAATCACAGTAGACATCAAAGCGACAGATAGCGTCGGACTGTATTCTGATATCAGAAAAGTCATTGATATTAGTGTTCCTAAAGTCACGGTTGATTTCGATGGAATTACGAGTTTGCAGGGTGGGAAACTGTTTTTAACCAAGGCGAGCCAGCCGTTTACGCTATCTACGGTGGAAGGAGAAAGAGTGAAAGCTTCACAATATTCTGTGGAGCTTATTCCAAGCCTCGGTGATTCCTTGCGTTACTCAGGTGATGTTATCTCATCTAGTGGTAATGGAATGATGAACTTTGCCGTCGATAACCAAGGGATATATACCCTTAAGGTGACGGTGACGGACTCAGTTGGAAGAGAGAATACAAGCTTTGAATTACTAGGCAAAAGTTATGATGGACAAGTTATCGAGTCTATTGTTGATTATGACGTTCCAAGTATTTCTGGCTTAAGTGCTAATCAAATCTCTAAGATACCGACAAACGATAAGTATCAGCTGGAAATTAGTGCATACATTACAGATAAAAATTTAAATCTCGTCACTTCAAAAGCGGTGAGTGGTGGCAGCACTGTGGCGCCTCAAGCGATTACTGAGCCGACAACCGAAGCGGGGCCTTATGTCATAAGCTATTTGTTACCTAAAGGCGATCATACGATCACGGTGGCAGCAACAGACAAGGTGGATAACAAGAGTGAAAGTTCTATTGACGCACATGTGGAAGCGGCAACCGTTCCCGGGCTAAGTATCTCTACCGCCTCAAGCGCCCCTCTTTTTGGGGGCGAAGAGATTACACTTACGTTTAACTTTACAGAAGAAGTTACTAACTTTGATATCTCAGATGTCCACCTTCTCGCCAGTGATAACGGCGCAACAGGAACGTTAAAACAAGATACTTGGTCGACTTCAGACAATATTACGTGGACGGTTAATTACATCAGCCCAGAAAAACAAGATAAAAATATCACTATTCAGGTAGAAGACAATAGCTACCAAAGTACCAACACCATTCCAGGAAAGGGAAGCAGCTTAAGTATCGCGGTTGAAGGAACCTTACCAAAACTGACCAATGTGACATTTAACCCCGAGCATCAGATCGTGGGGCAAAGCGTGAGTGTCTCGCTTGAGTTTGATAAAGAGCTCCAAGAGGCGACCGCTACGCTTGGCGGCAATCGCATTAGTTCTCTGTCAGCAACGGCAGATAAAAAGGTCTGGGTTGGTGATGTACAAGTTCCGAGCACCGAGCTGTTAAGTGTCGACTTGGTTGTTAGTCAGTTTAAAGATTTGACTGGCAACATAGGTGAGGATAACACCGCTCACGAATTACCGATCACACCGACCTTAGCTATTACGCCAGTGGGCAGTGTGGATGAAACGCATGCCGCCACGTTACAATTCGAAGGTACGTCGACACGCTTTGACGGTCAGTCCCTTCGTCTTGAAGTGAAAGCACAAGGCAGCGCGACGGTATTGAAAAGCAGCAGTGCAACGGTACAAGCTGGTGGCACTTGGAGCAGTGACGCAATGGACATGAGTCACCAAACCAATGGCACTTACATCGTGATGGTGACGGGGACGAACTCAGCGGGCATTGAAGTGAGTGAAAGTCAGAGCTTTACATTGGCGCAGTCTTTGCCAACGCTGACTAACGTGACGTTTACGCCTGAGCACCAAGCCATCGGCCAAAGCGTGACGGTGACGCTGGAATTCGATAAAGATCTGCAATCCGCCGCAGCGGAGTTAGGCGGTACGATGATCACTTCATTAGTCGCAACATCGGATCCGAGTGTTTGGACTGGTGATGTGGTGGTACCAAGTGCGTCAGAGCTCAATGTGGCGTTACTGGTTCGTGACTACCAAGACTTGTCAGGGAATACAGGTAGCCAGAACACGGCTTACTCCATGCCGATCACGCCGACCTTAGCTATTACGCCAGTCGGCAATGTGGATGAAACGCATGCCGCCACGCTACAATTCGAAGGCACGTCGACACGTTTTGATGGACAGTCCCTGCATCTTGAAGTGAAAGCCCAAGGCAGCGCGACGGTATTGAAAAGCAGCAGTGCGACGGTACAAGCCGGTGGCACTTGGACCAGTGACGTAATTGATATGAGTCACCAAACCAATGGCACTTATACCGTGATTGTGACGGGGACGAACTCTGCGGGTATTGAAGTGAGTGAAAGCCAGAGCTTTACTCTCGCGCAATCCTTGCCAACACTGACTAACGTGACGTTTACGCCTGAGCATCAAGCCATCGGCCAAAGCGTGACGGTAACGCTGGAATTCGATAAAGATCTGCAATCCGCAGCGGCGGAGTTAGGCGGTACGACGATCACCTCATTAGTGGCAACATCGGATCCGAGCGTTTGGACCGGTGATGTGGTAGTACTAGGCTCGTCAGAACTCAATGTGGCGTTACTGGTTCGTGACTACCAAGACTTGTCAGGGAATACAGGTAGCCAGAACACGGCTTACTCCATGCCGATCACGCCGACCTTAGCCATCACTCCAGTTGGCAGTGTAGATGAAACGCAAGCCGCCACGCTACAATTCGAAGGCACGTCGACACGTTTTGACGGTCAGTCCCTGCGTCTTGAAGTAAAAGCCCAAGGCAGCGCGACGGTATTGAAAAGCAGCAGTGCGACGGTACAAGCCGGTGGCACTTGGACCAGTGACGCAATGGATATGAGTCACCAAACCAATGGCACTTATACCGTGATTGTGACGGGGACGAACTCAGTGGGTATTGAAGTGAGTGAAAGCCAGAGCTTTACTCTCGCGCAATCCTTGCCAACACTGACTAACGTGACGTTTACTCCTGAGCATCAAGCCATCGGCCAAAGCGTGACGGTAACGCTGGAATTCGATAAAGATCTGCAATCCGCAGCGGCGGAGTTAGGCGGTACGACGATCACCTCATTAGTGGCAACCGCGGACCCAAGCGTTTGGACTGGTGATGTGGTGGTACCAAGCACGTCAGAGCTCAATGTGGCGTTGCTTGTTCGTGACTTCCAAGACTTGTCAGGGAATACAGGTAGCCAGAACACGGCTTACTCCATGCCGATCACGCCGACCTTAGCTATTACGCCAGTGGGCAATGTGGATGAAACGCATGCCGCCACGCTACAATTTGAAGGCACGTCGAAACGTTTTGATGGACAGTCCCTGCGTCTTGAAGTGAAAGCCCAAGGCAGCGCGACGGTATTGAAAAGCAGCAGTGCGACGGTACAAGCCGGTGGCACTTGGGCCAGTGACGTAATTGATATGAGTCACCAAACCAATGGCACTTATACCGTGATGGTGACAGGGACGAACTCAGTGGGTATTGAAGTGAGTGAAAGCCAGAGCTTTACTCTCGCGCAATCCTTGCCAACACTGACTAACGTGACGTTTACTCCTGAGCATCAAGCCATCGGCCAAAGCGTGACGGTAACGCTGGAATTCGATAAAGATATGCAATCCGCAGCGGCGGAGTTAGGCGGTACGACGATCACCTCATTAGTGGCAACATCGGATCCGAGTGTTTGGACTGGTGATGTGGTGGTACCAGGCTCGTCAGAACTCAATGTGGCGTTACTGGTTCGTGACTACCAAGACTTGTCAGGGAATATCGGTAGCCAGAACACGGCTTACTCCATGCCAATTACACCAACAATACATCTAGATGCTATCAACGATGTTGCTGGAGTGGAAAGCGTGACAGTAAGTGGTAGCAGTGAACGGTTTGAAGATGGTGAGTATATAGATATCAAAGCAGTCGACGCTGATGGTACAGAAGCCACAGGCATGGCTACCGTGTTTTCAGACTCATGGACAACTGATTTAGATCTTTCAGGACTGAAGGACGGAGCCGTAACGATTTATGTGAATGGTACCAACAAGCTGTCTGCCTCTGCCGAAGAGGTCCAAGCAACATTGAACTATGATCGTTTCGCAAGTACAGCCTCCTTAGGTGCTGTCTACAACCGATATTTTAGTGAGAACAAAACTTTAAAAAATGCGGCATAAATAAAGCGAGCGTTTAGCTCGCTTTATTTATTTGGGACTTTTTGTGATATTTATCAAAATAATTGCCTTTATTGATAAGTTACTCGAATTAATGAATCGTCTTAATACAAGGCTGAATAACTATAATAACTAGGCCAATGTTGCTTTTAGGTGTGTATGACGTGATTGTGATGGGCGCTCGGTAGGTGCTGTGGTGAATGTGTCGCGTTGAAAATCTTTTTAAATATTATATATTTACGCTCGTTTCTATACTCTGAGTATAGTGTTCTGCATGAGGTCGATGGGTAATACCTCGCCTCTTTAACTCGCGATGAAGCAAATTTAATCCTAGCAAGCTTCAGAGCAGTTACTTTTGTGAGTGCGTAATGCGCTCACCTTTTTATTTAAACTTCCTCAGTAACAGTCAATTTGTTGTTTGTTGCTGAGGAGGGCACCTCATAAACTTCTGAATTTCCTCGTGCTTACCTGAAGCGCACGTTACTACGATTTTTGTTAACTTCAGTCCATAAATTAAATTTTTTTAGATAGTAAGATTTTACCATTTTGACAGAGTGGGTGATGTTACTGGCTTTTATTGTGGTTAAATCGCATGTTTTGATAGTAAAAATTACCATTTTTTTGGTGTTTTTGATTTCGGGCGATTTTTCTATCTCGTTGAAAATAAATGGCTAAGTAAGTAGGATACGCAGACCAAATCGTACTTGTAAGCCTTATCAGCTTAATTGTCACCGCAGCCATATTTACGATGTTGGTTGTGGAGAATTCAAATGCATTTAGTTTGCAAATTTATACCTAGCTCGAAGCTATCCTCCAACGAGCTATCTTATGTTCTTACACCGGACGAGTGTATAGGACAGCTTTCGCGTTTGCGAAATTCAGATGACATCCTTAGAAACCTCCCTAAAGAATTGGCGCAAAAGATTTCCATCTCTGCCAAAAAAACGACCAGCGCATTGCTAGCTGCTATAAGAATCGAATTGGGAAAAGGCAATTGGGTGTCATTATCTACCGTTGCTCGTCGGTCGCCATTGACGGACTCTCAGCTGCAAAGCTTCCCTAGACTTAAAACACTCGTTGACTCTGTATCTGCTTCGAATGAAAGCAAAGCTTTTAAAGCAGGATACAAGCAGGTTACCGAAGATGTTGCTTTAGTTCGTAGTTACACGCATGTCCCCTCTGAGCCAAGTCCAGATCAAAAAATCGTTGTCGAGTTTGCAGGGCAGTGGTCTAGCAACGCGGCATGTTTGATGTTGGGAAAAACCGAAGCTCAAAAAGAAAAAGTCACAGTAGGCAAGGCTGATACAGAAAACAAACACCGCAGCCTCGCGACATTTAAAGATCTCGAAGCTGAGGGCAAAACGCTTTACATCAAAATCCCTTGCACTGACCAGCCTCAGCCAATTTTGCTTAAACTCGCCGAAGACCTGCAACCCGTTGATAAAGAAACTCAGATGGATGAGTGGGATAACGTGTTGGTGCCTGTGGTTCCGCTGCACTTCCCTAGTAGCGATAAATCAGATGAAGCTGCAGAAGTGTTTACATCAGGCTACGTGTATGTTGTTTGGAACAATAAAATTTGGCGCGAAGTGGCAATTACGGAAAATGGTTACTTTTCAGATACGGACATTAATAGTGTTCGTGAAGGCTCTAGACGCAAAAGGCACGCCGATATCTATATGACCAATCCTGAAACAGGCGGTGTTTTCGCTTATGAGCCTTTCCAAATCGTGCAGAACGGCAAGGTGGTAAGTGAAGGCTCTTTGAATGGTTCTGGAGAGGCTCGAGTGTTCAACTTAGTTGAGGAAGAAGTTGAGATAGTCATGACCGGCTATGAGCCACAAATCAAAGAAAAGATTGAAACAAATTTGAGCCCTATTAATGCTTCTAGCCCAGTGAAGCGGAGCGCGCAAGGTTACCCTCTCCCGCATATATGGCTTCCTTACAAGATTAAAGGTGAGCCTCAAGAAGTATATTTGGCTTATAACAGTAAACGATTGAGCGAGAGTGAACTATCTGAACTAGAGAGTGATCCCGGAACCAAGGCCATAAAAGTCACTGCTCTTAACACTTACAGCAGTGAGAAAAGCTTTAAAATTGGAGACGGTTCTGTTCGCCTGCTCTCAGTATTACCAAGTGCTGCGACCTCAAAACCTGAAAAATACGCAATGTTACGAAGCCAGGTAAATAAAAATGTAGCGGTCGTGTATTTACTTAAATCTGTCGAGATAGTTTTCGAATATCCGGGCTATACGACGCTGGACGAGTCAGATGATTACTTTGAGTTAAGGCAAAGCGATGGTGATTGGTCGCAGCGAGTGTGCTTGCGCCAATGTATAAAAAAAGAGAATGGTTCTAGGTTGATTCGTTTTACTGGTTGGCCTGCAGAGGTTAAAGAAGTGGATCTTCTCCGTGGTTATCAGGGCAATAGTCATCACGGAAGAGATAATAAAACGGTCATTTTTGCTCAAACACCCATTGCGGATTTACTGGCTTATAAGAAAAAAGATCAGACAAGTTAACAAAACAACTTATTCGGGTTGCGTTGTCACACCATTAAACGCGATCGAGAAAGATAACGAAGAGAATATAAGATGAATCTACGTCATACATTATGCTTGATTACTTTAGCGGTCTTATCTGGCTGTAATCAAGAATCGGCCAAGGAACCTGAACAACACGCGCCAAAACCTCAGACGGTTCAAGACCGAATCGCAGAAAAAAATGCTCAACAGTGGGAAGATGGTCGTGTTTATATCACAGAAAACAATTACGTTATTTATGACAAAGAGACGGGTAAACCTAAACACTTTATTTTTAAAGCTAAAGAATGGCCACGTGAAGATCTCACCAATGAAGGCTCTTATGATTTACCACGTGTAGTGTTTCGTTGGGATAACGCCCGAAATGAAGCGAAAGACCACTATGATCAAAGGGATAAAGTGTGGAGTATCAAAACGGATGGGACAGACTTACGTCTGGTCGCAGATGAGTTTGTTGGCAAAGTTCGTCTAATGCGTGTCTCTCCAAATAATCGCTACTTGGCTTTGGCCTATTCGGCCTCAGAAGGGATGTTTAAAGTAATTAAAGATCTTAAGACGGGTGAGTATATTGAACTAGGTCGTTCACGTGGCTACCCAGAGTTTCTATGGGCAGAAGACAGCAGCTATCTTTACTACGTAGACAAGTTTAAAGACTGGAAGTACACCTTAGCGACAGGCGACAAACAGCAAGTAGACACAGAGTTTAATGAGTACTCCGTGATTTATGATGGCAAGCGTTATATGGTCGATGAATATGGGGTTGGTGTCTTTGATGAGCGCACGGGAAAGGAGCTTTACTCGATAGTGCCGGATAGTTCACGTTCTGCAGATGAAGCCCGTTTTCGTAAGAAATCAATTAGCCCAACGGGGCGCTATTCTTGGGCCGAAACTAGAACGCACCGTTATCTTATTGATACCCAAAGTAGAACCTTCCAATCAGAAGAAATCGTACCGCGAGCGGTAGGTAAACTGCGCTATTTTGAGATTTTGAGTAAAGATGCGAATTATGCTCGGGATGGAGCGGCACGGGCCATCCTCAGTAAACTAAAAGAAAATAAAGAATTTGGTTCTTATTTAAAATGGGAGCAAATAGGGACGGGCCACAGTGCCAGTAATTCTTCTCTTTACAATGCCTTTGCCAACAATGGTGATTTTGTTAAAGGGGATGAACTGTGAGCACTCATGATACCTGTAACGCGATACCTTTGCGTGCCAATTACTATTTGTTTGGTGCTTATTTTCCTGCTACTCAGGAGGGTAGAAAAAACGTCTATCCAACTTGGCACGAAGAGCCTAGCTTGCTTAAAAATAAAGACGTGACTAATCTTCGCCCTTTAGCGAAAGTGCCGATGCTTAACGTCACCGATAGCGATAGGCCTAAGCTTTGGGCTACCGACCATAAATTTAAGTTATGTTCACTGGGTAATGGAAAGCCCGATCAATATGGGACTTTTGAGGTTCTGACACCAGAGCACACAATTCATGCTTTAGGTAGGGATCTACCCAAAGAGGGTGAGCAGACCTTCACTTTCCGCTTTCCGCCCTTGCCTTTAATAGCTTCACTTTCTGAGTTAAACCCCAAAGAGTTAGCTACAAAAGTTGCAGAGTTGAGTAGCCAGTTGGAAAACAGCGAAGCAAAACTGACCTTGACAGAGATCAGCATTGAACAATTGGCTAAGCCTTACGAACCAGCTGCGAACGGGGGGCTCAGCGAAGAACAGGCAGAATATAACAAGTGGTATGAAGATGTAAGTGAATCGGGAGAGACACTAAAAGGCTTCGTTTTACCTGTTGTGGCGAGTTGCGCTGTAGTTTTTTCTGATCAAGGTTATGAAAGTGCGACGGTTACTTTGCAAAAATTTGACTCAACCAAAGAAGGTGGGGAATACAAAACAATAGGTTCTTCAGTACAAGCAGCATTACCTGAAGATGAGCATTCAGAAGAAAATGCTAAGCAATACCCATGCGCGATGTTTCACGTTGATCCTGCTGATTTTAAAGAAGGCTTATACAGTATCCGTGTTGAATTTATTCCAAGCCAGATGAAAAATGGCGTTCCACAGTTCATTAAAGACGCTCATATTCAGCAATTTTCTGAAGGCTTAGATACAGTCTACACTTACGAGCTACGTGAACAGATTACCTTTTCTTCAAGCACTCCGTTAGGGAAATTTGCTATTGTCAGTGGCGATATGATCTCCCTTGAGGAATCCTTGATTTATCAATACCCTCAGTACTTTGGAAATATGAAACATTACCTTCACGGTAATGTACAAGGTGCAACTGCCAATACGCCAGCTTCAAGAAGTATTGCGTTACTCAAGAATATCCGAGATGTGTCTGCTCAGCTAGGAGCAGGGCTGCTGAGCGGTAGCTTGCAAGACACTTTAGACCGTGATGGCCGCCAAGCGGTGTTTAATAACGTCTCGAAACTGTATTGGGATGCAGTTAAGTCCGAGATGCCGCCTGCGATGAAAGCGGCGGGCGAATTGTATTACGGTATTTACAGTACGAAAGAAGCGCTTGATAAATTGCAGGAACTCCACAATCCAGCTATCGCGGGTATTGGTTGGAAGGCGCTATTTCACGATAAGGTTTTTAACACCAATGAAGCTCGGGCAAGCGCACTAGCACTTTCTTTAGAATCACGTCTGGGTAACCGACGTGTGGTTGCCGGGCGAGTTGCGGAAGCTTGGCTTTCTGGTGGTAAAACCGTTGGTTTTAATGGCTTCGGAACGGGATTGACAGCACTTAGTTTGTATAAAAAAGCTAAACAGCTGGTTAATCAAAATAAAAAGGTTGATAAAGCAGAGCAAGGAACAGAAGAAGTTACAAAAGACTACCTTGCTCAAATTCCAGTTTGGAAGACAGCTAACCATATCCAGGAAGAAAAACTAGAACAGGCTTTAAAAGATGCGCGTGATCAATCTGGCAATCAGATTGACGCCATTCTCGTAAATAGCTCTAGAGGCGCAGGAATAAAAATAGAATTTGCCTTTAACTCGCGTGAAAAAGAGTTAAAGGATCATGCATCTATATTTAAACAGCTTGCTGCTTCTCTTGCCAACGTTTTAGAGAATGAGCCAAACCTTAGAGTAGAGATAGAAGGGCATGCTTGCCAAGTCGGTACCGAGAAAGCAAATATGCAGGTCTCGGCAGAGCGCGCAGAATATGCGAAAAAACTGCTCATGAAGGAGTTCCCTGTTTTTGAAGGTCGTGTTTCGGTAGCCGCTTTTGGTGAAAGTAAACCTGTCTATGTTCCCAAACAAGGTGAAAAAGTCGACCGCAACAACCCTAATCTAAGACAAAACCGTCGGGTTGTAATCCGTATTTACCTGCAATCCCTGAACATATTCTTTCATCCCAGTCGCTATGGCTCGCATGCAATGGAACGCTCTAGGCTTGCTCTAGAAGCTGAGATGGTTGCGCAAGATAAAGCAGAAGTCGCACTGCGAATGGCGATTTTTGACAGTGTCGTTGACGTCGCTTCCTATATTCCTGCTATAGCTCCTGCGGCAAGAGGGTTTATGCTTGCCATAGAGGGGTCAAAGACAGCAATATCTGCGGTGAAAGTGATTGATAGTTTAATGTTGGACTCCTTCCTAGAAGAGTTAAAGCAAAGCCATGAGGTTGTCAGTGAGCTTGAAAGGCTAGCAAAAATACATATCGAGTTACTTAACGATTTGCGACGCAGTAAGGTAGATGTAGGTATTGAATGTAGGTCTTATCAGGAACTCATTACTCACCTTGAGAGCGAAGAAGTTCGTAAGGAGGTGTTAAAACGCTACCAACTACGAGCGCTTGCTATTAATGGCTTAGTGTTATTACTTGCTGACCTAGGATCTCAAACCAAACGGAATTCTAATATCTCGTTTAGGTTTTTGGTTGAGCGTTACAAGGTGAAGGAATACATTGAGAATTACATTTTGAGCGATGATTGGTCTGTACATACGATCAAAGGAAACACCTTAGCGGCTAACTGGAAGAACCGTTGTGATAACGAGTACTACATCGAATTATCGACAAATATGCCACAAGGTGCACAGCATTGGCCTGCTCCAATAACAACTAATAGCAAAGTTTCTCATCTCTCTATAACCGAAAACAGGGATAGCCTTAAAGCGGCAGGTGCATTTAATCAAATCTTCCCGATACAAACTATGTTGTTTGAACATCCAAATGAAACGATGTTTGATAACTTTACCGAGTCATTTAACCCGCAGGGAAGTGAGTTAAAGAAAGATGAAATCGGCTATTGTCGAATACTAGTTCAGTCAGCTCGCTATGCTGAAAGTGATGAACCGGAATGGATGTCATACGATAGTTGGATTCAGCAATCTAGCAACAGTCGTCTAGGTCCATACGATAAAGTGAAAGTGCAGTTGGTACTTAAAAAAGAAAACAAGTATGCGAAACCAGTTACTATTGGCTACGATCGCGTCGACGGGCTCGAAAATATTAAAGGCCCAGCTTTCAGTGACTGGATGTTGCCAATGAAGGTTAGTGACTTCAAAGCTGATCCTGATGGGCGAATAAGTGCTTTTTACAAGCAACAGGGGATTGATGACGGCGCTACGTTGATTGCTATTGAGCATATTCCCTCATTCCGCTTCGGTGATGTGATGATCGACGGTATGAAACCAATGACCTCTAAAGCAAAGCTAATATTCTCTGATGCAATGTTCAGTATGGCAGTTTCCGGAGCAGCGATATCGGGTCAGCCAAGCGACTATTTTGCAGAAGCGGATTCCTTTAAGCGCTATGTAAAAGGCGGAGGCTTCCAAAATATGCGTTACTGCTTGGGAATTAGAACGAATCAAGGGCAACATAGTTTTTACTTACCACAAGAGTACAGTCTGGGGCAGAAGTTTGATGATGCCGAAGATGAGTTGCAAATTGGCGCTTTAAGTACAGAAACTAGACTGGTTTTGCTTGATACCTATTTGGGAGAGCAGCAACTGCGTCTACGTGAACAGGACCTTATGGTAGAGAGCTTTACCTTAATGGCAAGTGAGGGAGACAAAAATACCATCCCTATACTTCATGGCATTAAACAGCAAGTGGTGGCTATAGACACCAAAGCGTCTGGTTTGAACTTTTTCAGTGAAAGAAAATGGTACCAATCGGCTGATAATATCTGGCGTGATGGTTTCTCATGGGGAAACAAAAAGAAAGACGATCCTGCCAGTATTTATGTACTGATTTTGGGTGAAAGTCATGAAAAAGCACTTTATGAACGTTTGGGTATGTCGTGGGAAGCAGTGAATATGTGTATTCAACTGGCGCTCGACGGAAATGATGGTAAGCCAGTTAAAGGTCCTCTTTACTTCACCGATATGTATCATATTGGTGAGTTTGTTCATAAAAACGAAGAGTGGATGTTTACTGAATCTATTTCAGAAAACCATCGAGAACAAGTTGATGCCATGAGTGAGTTTATAGGTGAAGCAGTAAGCAGCCTCACTAAAGAGAATGAGCTATCTAAGAGCAAAAGCTATACGATGTACTGCATGAGGTTTAACTTGGAATATGTTGCACCAACGGGAGTTAGGTTAAAAGGCCTAAGACCGTTTGGTGGTGTAATTGGTGGTAAAGCGAACTTGGAGCTTTCGGTTGCTCATCTAAAACAAGTCGGATTAAATGGAGTTGATGACTATGATATTGGTCGTGATGCTGTAATTTCTATTCCTTCTTTAAATGCGGATAGTGCTTTGGCAGGTAATTTCTTTAGTGATATGCCTTGGCTAATTGAGAAAGAGTCGACAGAGGAAGGCGTAGACAAGTCTGCGGCTGAAACTTGGAAGCAGTACAATGAATCTCAACGCAAGAAATGGTTGAAAAATTGGATTGAGAAACAACCTGCGGTAACTCAAGCACCCAAGTCCTTGGAAAAGTCACTTGATAACCCTTCCTAGATGCAAAAAAACCGCCTTCGGGCGGTTTTTCTTCTCTTACCAACGGAAACTGAAGTAAAGTTTTCTCGCTTCTCGCTTCTCGCTTCTCGCTTCTCGCTTCTCGCTTCTCGCTTCTCGCTTCTCGCTTAACCAGCTGCAGAAATGTCGTATTTCTTCATCTTATGGTTGAGAGTGCTCATTGGAAGTGCCAATTGTTCAGCGGCCTTCTTGGTGTGCCAATTACACGCATTTAAGCAATCGATGATCACTGTACGCTCGTATTGGCTGACAACGTCCTTAAGACTCTTTGAAGCGTCTTCTAAATCCGCTTGTGCCTGCTGCTCGTAAGCAGGTTGCTCTGGGGTAGGTGAAGCTGCTTTCATGTCGATACTTGGCACACTTTCTGGGATTTGTTCGCCAAACTCAATGTGAGTAATGGTTTCAAAATCGGACAGTAGCACCGAGCGCTCAATGATGTTCTTAAGCTCACGCACGTTACCTGGGTATTGATAGGCAAGGAGCTGTTTACGTACATTGGCACTTAACCCTGGCGCTTGCGGCAAACCTAGCGTGTTAGTCGTGTGTTGCACGAAATGCTCAGCAAGGGGAATAATGTCTGACTTGCGAGCTCTCAATGGTGGTAATGTAATAGGGAACACATTCAAACGATAGAACAAATCGGCACGGAATCCGCCATCTTTGATTTGCTGCATAAGATTACAGTGGGTTGCGGCGATAACGCGAACGTCCACCTCAATCTCTTTGCTGGTACCGATAGGGCGAACTTTGCGTTCTTGCAGTACACGCAGTAACTTTGCCTGCAGTAGCATTGGCATATCGCCAATTTCATCTAGGAAAAGCGTGCCGCCGTTGGCTGCTTCAAACAAACCGACTTTGTCTTTGTCTGCGCCCGTAAATGAACCTTTCTTATGCCCAAAAAGCTCAGATTCCAATAACTGCTCTGGAATAGCCGCACAGTTCTGAACGATCAAAGGCTGTTCTGAACGATTAGAGTTTTCGTGAATGTATTTCGCGATCACCTCTTTACCAGCGCCCGTTTCACCACGCAACAGAACGTCGACAGGAAGAGATAGCACCTTATCAAGACGATTCAAGACATTGAGCATTTCTTCGCTCTCTGCAATAGGACCTTGATAGGCTTTCTGGGTACGTTTTTTGAGCTGAGTGTTCTCGCGCACTAGGGCTTGATTGTCGGCATTGAGATTTTTTATTACTTGCCCGTATTGCTCTAACCACACAGCTTGGCGAATATTACTCGCGGCCATTCGACAAAACTCCGTCAAGGCTGCCTCGTTGTCGATGACGTTCAAATCGAGTAAGACTAACAGCCCAATGGTTTTGCTTTCGCTATCAATCAAAGGCCAAGCCAGTAAGTTCTCGCTTTTTAATCCCAGTGTCTGCTCAGTTTGATAGATGCTTTCGCAGTCATAGCCGTTGTACTTATACAACTCGTTAATCAACACCACTTCACCATTACGAATGGCAAAGTTAAATGGGTCGTTTTCACTGGCTGAGTCTAACTGCAACGCTTCCCAAGGGTGGGAAACGATTGTTTTATCGTTATGGTGAGCGGTACTTGGAATCAACGCCTGGCCAGTCTGGTCCAAAACATAAATGATGCCGTGCTTTGCGAGGGTCATTTGTCTCGCAGCGGTCAACACAGCATCCAACGTTTGGGTAAGCTGGCTGCGATCAGCCAAAGACTGACTGATCGCAAGTAGGGCGTTACTAAGTTCGCTATGGTTAGCTGAACGCATAGGTTAGTGTTCCTTGCTCATCGACAGACACTTCGATTTGCGTATGTGAATCATCCTTGTCATGCACTAATAGCTGAGTCGATAGTTGCGGCAGCAACTGACGGTTGATGACCGCGTCGATATTACGCGCGCCTGTTTCAGCAAGGCGACAGTTACCTAGTACGAACTTAACCAAGCTTTCTTCGTAGCTTAGCGACAACTTGTGATGGCTCTGTAGACGCTGAGAAACTTTGTTCAGCTTGTGGTGAATAATTTCTGTCATTGCTTCATCAGACAGCGGAACAAACGGAAGCACAGACATACGTGCCAATAGCGCCGGTTTGAAGTGTTGGTTCAAAGTAGGGCGAATAGCTTCTGCGATGATGTTTGCATCGATATCTTTTGATTGATGAACCAAAGATTCGATCTCATGCGTTGCAAGGTTACTGGTCATGATGATCAGCGTGTTCTTGAAGTCGATGGTGCGACCTTCGCCGTCGTTCAGCGTGCCTTTGTCGAACACTTGGTAGAACAGGTTCAACACTTCAGGGTCGGCTTTTTCCACTTCATCAAGAAGAACAACAGAATATGGACGTTGACGAACTGCTTCTGTCAGCATGCCGCCTTCACCGTAACCTACGTAACCCGGAGGTGAACCAATTAGGCGAGATACGGTGTGCTTCTCTTGGAACTCAGACATGTTAATGGTCGTCATAAAGCGCTCACCACCAAACATTTGATCAGCAATCGCACGAGCTGTCTCGGTTTTACCCACACCACTTGGGCCAACCAGCAGGAATACGCCTGTCGGTGCGTCTGGGTTACCTAGGCCGGCTTTTGCGGTTTGAATGCCTTCAGACAGTGCATCGATAGCGTATTCTTGGCCTTTGATATTTTGTGTTAGGCTTTCTTTCAGTTTTAGCGTGGTTTCTGCTTCGTCTTGAAGCATCTTACCCATAGGAATACCAGTCCAGTCCGAGATCACGTGGCTGACTTCATCTGGGCCCACTTCAAAGTGAACTAGTGGGTTGCCATTGCGGATTGCATCTAGCTGTTCTTGGCAGGCCGAAATTGCAATGCGAACGGCTTCTTCATCCATTTCTGCATATGGAGAAACGTCTTGCTCTTGTTCTGAATCTTCTTCTGCAACAAGCTCCTCTTCATTTGTTTCGCCAAAGACCAGTTCATGCAAGCGAGAGCGTAGAGCAATCATCTCTTGGATCTGCTCTTTTTCTTTGTGCCATTGCGCTTCTTGTTCTGCTAGCTCTTCTTTCGTTGTTTCCATTGCCAGTTTTAGGTCTGGAATGTTAGCAAGGCTGTGCTTGTCGCCAGTTTGCTGCAGAGCATCACGCTCAAGTGCTTCAAGCTCGCGCTGTTGAGCTGCAAGTTCTTGTTGCAGGGTCTCTACAGAAGCAGGAATAGCATTAAGGCTGATGTTCACTCGTGCACACGCCGTATCTAGTACATCGATCGCTTTGTCTGGTAGTTGACGACCAGAGATGTAACGAGCAGAAAGCGTTGCCGCAGCAGTGATGGCGTCATCACGCACGTAAACGTTGTGTGACTTCTCGTATGCAGGGCGCAGACCACGAATGATCAATGCTGCTTGTTCAGGAGACGGTTCGTCGAGTTTCACCAATTGGAAACGACGCGCAAGGGCAGGATCTTTCTCGAAGTACTTCTTGTATTCCGACCATGTTGTCGCAGCGATGGTTTTGACTTCACCACGTGCTAGAGCAGGTTTTAACAAGTTTGCCGCGTCGCTGCCGCCCGCTTGGTTACCACCACCAACAAGGGTGTGTGCTTCATCGATGAATAGAATGATTGGAGTTGGTGAGTTTTTCACTTCATCCAATACCGCGTTTAGGCGTTTTTCGAATTCGCCTTTTACGCTTGCACCAGCTTGCAGAAGACCCATGTCCAGGCCGTAAAGCTCAACACCTTTGAGGTTGTCTGGTACGTCACCTTGTACAATCTTAAGTGCCAAACCTTCTACTACTGCGGTTTTACCAACGCCCGGTTCACCAACAGCAATAGGGTTGTTTTTACGGCGACGAGCAAGAATGTCCACGATTTGGCGGATTTCTTGGTCGCGGCAGAAAACAGGGTCGATTTCGCCTTTGCGTGCTTTACCAGTGAAGTCGGTTGTGAACTTGCTCAGTGCTGAACCATCTTCACGAGCTTGTGTTTTCTCTGAAGTCGCGACTTGCGCCTCAATAGAGTGGCTTGTTAGCTCTGCAAAGTTACGCTTAAGGCTGTCAGGGTTTACCGCTTCAAGGATAGAGGCGTAACCATGTTGGCCGTAACGGAGAGGGTTGCTAACAAGAGTAAGGAGTAGGGCGCCAGAGCGGATTTGTGTTTCGGATAGATCTAAAGAAGAAACCAGCCAGCTTTCTTGCAACCATTCGATTAATAAAGCAGAAAAAACAGGTTTGCTGCCATTTCCTTTGGCGTTGGTGTCGAGCGTGGATCGAACCGATTGTCTTAATAAGTTCTCAGAACAATCAAAATGACTTAATAAGACGTCAAAATCACTATTTGGCCTTTCTAATAGACTCAGTAAATAATGCTCAATTTGAACTTCGTTTGCTTTTTCAGAGACTGCAAGTGCAGCGGCGTCTTCTAATGCTACTTTTGCAATCGGGTGTAGACGCTGAATTAATGAAGAAAGGTTTATATTTATCATAGCCATTTTATTCTTTAGAGGAAAAGAGGTAGCGGCTATTATACTAAAAGTGATTGCGTTCTTTTTTTATCAAGATATTTTGACTATCGTTTGTTGGTTATTTTTAATGATTATTGTGACATTAATGTTTGTGGTTATTTTAATGGTGTTGTTATTCTAAATTAATTGATAGTAAAAGTGTCGGATTTATTAGTTTTAATGACTTTATTTACACAGTTTTATATGGTTATTTTCACTTTTTAAAGTTAGAACAATTTATTATTATCTTAATCCAACTTTTTGGTTTTTTATCCAATAAATTGTACTCAAGATATTAGTGAATAATGTCTTTTTATTTAAGTTGTTGTTTTTATTCGTTTTTTAAAGTTGGCATGGACTTTGATTATACCAAGTAGTCGCGGTGATAAGCGATTTGGTGATTTAAACAAAACAGATTTTAGAAAAGGAAATAGCGATGCCAACTCCAGCATATATGTCTATCCAAGGTGAGACTCAAGGCCATATTACTAAAGATACTTACTCTGCAGATTCAGTAGGTAACACATGGCAAGAAGCTCACGTTGATGAGTTCCTAGTACAAGAACTTGATCACGTGCTAACTGTTCCACGTGATCCACAAAGTGGTCAGCCAACTGGTCAACGTGTACACCGTCCACTTGTTGTAACTAAAGTTCAAGATCGCTCATCTCCACTACTATTCAACGCACTAGTATCTGGCGAAAAACTTCCTGAGTGTGTGATCCGCTTCTACCGTACTTCAGTTCAAGGTAAACAAGAGCACTACTACTCAATCAAATTGATTGATGCGCTACTTGTCGATATCCAAACTCGTATGAACCACTGTCAAGACGCAGCAACAGCTGACCGCGTGACAGAAGAAGTGCTTAAGTTCACTTACCGTGCGATCGAAGTAACTCACGAAAACTGTGGTACTGCGGGTAACGACGACTGGCGTGCTCCACGCGAAGCTTAATTGCTCATCGCGTAAAGATTCAGGGCCAACGATTGTTGGCCCTAATTCGATTATTTGTATCAGGTAAAAGATATGGTGAATGACGTAGAATTTAAATTTGAAGTGCCTGGATGTGGGCATGAATTTCGGGTTGAGAGCTTTCATGTTCATGAAGAGTTATCTAAGCCTTTCCACATCAATCTCTCATTACTTTCACTTGATCCAGATATCTCGTTCGATGAGTTAATACGTAAAGCAGGAACATTGACACTTTACGGACAAGGTGTTGGGGCTGCGCGTGTGTTCAACGGCGTGGTGAATGAAGTTCGTTACTTAGGGACTGGACGTCGTTTTTCTCGTTATCAATTAGTCTTGGTTCCTCAAGCTTGGTTCTTATCTCAGCGCCAAGATTGTCGTATTTTCCAGCAGAAATCAGCGCAAGACATCATCACAGAAGTACTCGATGATGGGGCAGTCACCGATTACCGATTTGAAGTGTCGGGTACTTATCCTCCAAAAGAATACGTTCTGCAATACCGTGAGTCTGACTTGCACTTCGTGCAGCGTATGATGGCTGAACACGGTATGTGGTATTACTTTGACCATAGCGATTCGAATCATACGATGGTCATTGTCGACAGTAATGACGCGATTGCGCCTTTGATAAGCTCGCCACTAAATGCTTCATACATTGGGCCGATTGTTTATCATGCCGATGGTGGCGGTGTTGCCGATCGCGAACATATCTCTGATCTCGAGTTAGTTAACCGCGTTAGAACGGGACAGGTTACGTACACAGATTACAACTACGAACACCCTAAAATTCCACAAGAGATGACACAGGCTGGCGAGCTCGACCAAGATCTCAAGCAGTTTGATTATCCTGGACGATACGTTGACCCGCTGATGGGTCAGGTGAGAACCACGGAATGGATGTCTGAGCACATTGTCGATAATCAACAAGTGGAAGCAACCAGTGACGTAATGCGCTTAGCATCTGGTTACAGCTTTAACGTCAGTGACCACCCGCGTTCTGAGATTAACCGCGATTACCTCATGTTGTCTGTAATGCACACAGGTCAAGATCCGCAAGTGCATGAAGATGAAGCGAGTGGTATGCCAACGACTTACTACAACCAGTTCTCGTGTATTCCACGTGATGTGGTGTTTAAAGCGCCTAAACTAGCGGCACCAGTAGTGGATGGCCCTCAAACGGCGGTCGTTGTAGGACCAGAAGGTGAAGAGATTTACACCGACAAGCTTGGTCGAGTGAAAGTACAGTTCCATTGGGATCGCTACGGTGATAACAACGAGCATTCAAGCTGTTGGATTCGTGTAAGCCAATCCATGGCGGCGCCAACATGGGGCGCAGTTTATTTGCCGCGTATTGGCCACGAAGTCGTAGTAACTTTCCTTGAGGGGGATCCAGATCGTCCGTTAGTTACGGGCGCAGTTTACAACGGTTTGCATTTCCCACCTTACTCTTTGCCAGAAAACAAAACTCGTACCACGTTCCGCACGCAAACGCACAAAGGAACAGGTTACAACGAGTTGAGTTTTGAAGACGAAGCGAACCAAGAAGAAGTCTATATTCACGCTCAAAAAGACATGTCGACCAAGGTGCTCAACAACCGTTACCGTGATATCGGTCAAGATGAATTCTTGAAGGTTGCACGTCACCAAACGAATGAAGTTCATGGTGACCATAAAGAAACCATTCATGGGCATAAAACGACACAAGTAAACAGTACGTTTACCGAGACAGTCGAGCAAGACGTTACCGTCACATACAACGCGAACGAAGCCCAGTATGTGAAAAACAATTCTGACTTAGAAATTGGTGATAACCGTACGACTAAGATCGGTAAAAATGATGACTTAGATATTGGCGAAAACAGTAACCTTACTATCGGTGCGTCTAAGAGTTCAGATATTGGTGCGGATGATAACCAGACGGTTGGTGGCAATTTAACGGTATCAGTGAAAGGTAACACCGCTTATAAAGCTGATGGTGCAACGCAAATTATCAGTGGCGACAAGATTGTATTGAAAACGGGTGGTTCCTCTTTAGTGATGAACAGTGATGGTTCAATAAAGTTATCAGGCTCGGCTATTACGATCGAAGGCAGTGACAAAGTCGTCGTGAAAGGTGGCAACGTAGTGGTTAACTAACAATGGAAAAACAACCTCTTACAACAGAAGTAATATCAGAGCAGCAAGCCGAATCAACGGCTTGCTTTTCGCGTTTTGGAATAATAGTGGCTATCAATGAGTCTACGGGCAGTGTGCGAGTTGATTTTGATGGTAACCCATTTAAGCAGCCACTCACTGCGAGACTAGGACGTGGCTTTCGTCGTTCTGAACTGCAAATGGCTATCGATAATCGATTAAGTTGTCGAGTTGAGTTTTTGAACGACGACTTAAGCTTGCCTCTTGTGACGGACATTTTCTTCTCCATTCTGGATGACTCTGACGAGTTTGTATTGCGAGCGAAGAAGATGGTTATCGAGACAGAACAAGAGTTGGTAGTCAAAAGTGGTGAGACAGAAACTCGCTATAGCGGGCGCGATGGACGAATTACCACTAAAGCGAAGTACGTCACTTCTCAAGCAGAAAAAGCACAAAAAATTCAAGGCGGAACGATCGCAATTAACTAATTACCTCGCGTTAGCTAATGGTTTTGTGTTAACAAGTCACGCCGAGTGAGCTAATTACTTCGAGTTAACTAATTGCAATCGCGTTATGGCACGCTAATAACGGATAACTAGATGCGACAAAGAATCGGTGTCGAGCACCTAAAGGCACCCATAACCAATCAAGAAGTCGAAGGCGCGTTAGCAAAAGCTGAGCGTGCTGTGAACGACCTTTCCCAATTGCCAGTAACGTGGCTGGATTTCTGTAATGAAAAGCTGTCCATTGCTTCTGAAAGTATCGGGTTTTTAATCAGGCAGCGAGTTCAAATTCACAAAAGGGGTTATCCAAGCCGTGAGTTGGAGTATCTCAAACTTATTGAACGTCAAATTGAAGAACTGAAGCAGGTGTACTTATCGTTTTATCGATTAGCGCCGGGCTTACTCCATCAATTAAGAAGCAAAGAGCCAGAAATCTATATCTGGCTGATGTTACAAGGAGAGCTAGGTTCTGATCTTGATAACCTTTTGTGTGGACTGAGTTTGCTCGAAGATATTGACGCTAAAACTGCAATGGTCGTTGCCGTACAATCTCCGGTTGAATCGATGGATAGCACGCTTTCGGAGCTTATTGAGGGTAATGCGACATCCGGTGCGTTTTACTTTGAATGCTTACGTGTACGTCAAACATTAAGTGTTTCTCTCATCAAGCGCTGGCACAAAGCCAGCATTATTAGCTCTCAAGTTGCTTTGCCACTGCTCGCTTTACAAGACGTAAAAGAGGGGATTGATTGGCTTAATGACAATGCAGGCAGCGAACAATACCTATTTGAACGTTTGATTACCAAACGTGACAGAGGCACTTGGTTCCGTCAGAGCTTTGGCATCGAACCAAATGGATTACCATCAGCGCAAGTGCTCACTTATGCCAAGTTGCTTGAGTTAAAAGAGTTTGAGGCGTTTGATATCTCTTCTTCATTAGCACCTGTTGATTTTGCGCTGGGTGGTGATTGGAAACTGGTACCCCAAATCATCGAGCACTTGGAAAGTCTGGAGGAAGCTGAGGGTGAAATTTGGCTTCAAGCCTTGTATGTCGTCTACGGAAAACTTCTTCCTCTGACTCCGCAAGATGTTGGTGTCGAATATGAATGGGAAGAGATCGTCGATCTTCTCAATGAGTGGGTGGAAGATGAAAAATATATCCAAAATCTACCAAGCCGCTTGGGTTACGTATTGAGCTTCGAGTCTACGTTAGCTGCGATGCAAGATGCTAACGTTGATGTGCTGTTCCGCGATTGGCTATGGCGTCAACTCTGTATTCAATCCAGAGCCTACGTGCCTTGGGATATGGCAATGCCGATTCATCAACAAGACTGGAACTTTAACAATTTAAAGGCCGCACCTTCTGCGAGCGAACGATTCAACTTAAGGAATAGCAATGCAGTTATGGGATATTGAGGCGCACCCTGAGCTATCACTTAAAGGTCGTTTTCAACGTGACGAAAACGGCGATGAAGTCTGGGTTGTGGTCGCCAAACGCACATGGCAATTCGATGGTGTGGTTTGGCACGAATTAGGTGAAAGTGAAATCTTCGATGATCCCCAATATTTGGGCGAAGAAGGCTTCTCTGCGATGAAAGTTGACCACGAGTTCGCGTATACCAAAGAAAACACAGATGTACTTGTTTACGGCAAAGCACGCAGCTACGCGAAAAAGCCAGTGACATACCAAGAGTGTCGCGTGTTGATTGATGGTCATATCGATAAGACTCTCGCTATTCACGGGGAACGCGTATGGGTTGAGCATGCTGGCAGTATCACGCTGAGTAATCCAATCCCATTTATTGAAAAAGACATTGATTACACTTGCGCGGTAGGCGGTGATTTACGTAACCGAATAGGCGGTGGGGTTGCCGATTCCAACAAAGAATTGCTTGAACAGAAAGTACCCTCGGTTTTTTATCCCCGAGAGGACTGGAGTGCCGCCGCGAAAAAACTACGCGTTGCGGGGTTCGGGCCCGTGCCTCCGTTCTTTGAGGCGCGCCAGAAGCTGGCCGGCACGTTCGATGACGATTGGATTGAGAATCGCAAGCCAATGTTGCCACTCGATTTTGATAAGCGTTTCTTCCAAAGCGCGCCTATTGATCAACAGTGCAAAGGCTTTCTTCATGGTGGTGAGCGTTTGATGATGAGTGGCTTCTGCCATGATGACACGCTTTCATTCCGAATTCCTAAAGAGAAATATCGCGCAATCGCGACGTTCAAAGACAACAGCTACCAAGCCGATATGGCGATGTACACCTTATTCGTGGATGCTGAAAAGAAAACCATATCAATCAGTTACACCGCTGCGTTTCCTTGTCAGGGTAAAGAGCATTTGTTGGTGTCGACATCGATCACTAAGTTGGAAGAGGTAAGTGAGCATGCATAATTCAACAGGCCGTTACGTGCTAGGTATGGAAGTGATGACGCCAACCGGTATGAATTTAGATATTGCTAGTGCAGTTTCGTATGCTGATTTAGGAAGATTCGACCAATGTGTAGGGGATGATGGTATCGAGCGTTTTACTTACGCAAAAATCGAATACACCAAAGAAATTGAGCAGTTTGAGAAAACGTGTGAGTTAATAACCCACTTGCTTGATTCATTGTTAGCGCAGTTACCACGTTCATTGAGACCAATACCTTTGCTTATAGCGGTGCCTGCGTCTATTTCACTAGTAAAGGTGCAAGAATGGCTTGGTGAAAGTAACTATGCTGAATTTGTCTCTGTGGTGAATGCCGTTCATGCCAGTGGGCCTAGTTTCGTTCTCCAGGCCATGAAATCATTGGATAAATACGATGCCATGATGTGTATCAGTGTCGATTCCTTGGTGAATTCGATGCAAACACTCATCGACGATGCGATGGTAATGAGTACGAATAATCCATGGGGCGTTATTCCGAGCGAGGGTGGGGCAGGTTTAATTCTTTGCCGTAGAAATACCATAGAGACATTGAAACTTAAGCCTCAAGCGCAACTTGGCTATATTGATACGGAATTAAATACTTCAGACCGAAGAGGTATGTTTCGACTTGTTCAACGTGCGAGTAAAAAGCTCGATTTATTTGGTGAAGTGTATTCCGATATGACGAACCTTCGCATGCACACGGAAGATTACGGCTTTGCTCTGGGGGCTAAAGCAGAACGGTTCACGAATCCAGAACAACCGCAGCTTATTAACGAATTGTGGGGCACATTGGGCAGTTGCTCTTCTCTAGCCTTAATCGCCTTTGCGGTCAGAGATCGCCATTTTAGACAACCAACCACGTTGTTAATGTTTGACTTTCATGGTGACAAGGGGATTCTCCAGTTGCTGCAATGTTAGTAGGCACTCATCGATCAAATGGCAATGAAAATACACTCATATTATTAGGTTTACGTTTGTAACATGAAAAAGCGTATAACTCATGCAGTGAAAGCGTAAGTAAAAAACTCTAATAAGTTAGTAATAATAACTAAAATAATAGGCTTACTGTTTGTTTTAAATACTAGCCTTGATACAAGTATGTTCAAGAAAATATTATTCAACTCTAATAATATTTATTCTATGAAAGAGTACTAAGTGTCTAATAATCAGAGTACAGCCAAAGGATATATCGATCAGTTGGTTGTGAAAGCTATTGAGAAAAAGAAACTGAATGAGCAAAGGCTAGCAGAAAAAAATAAGCCAAAGCTTGAGTACGTGCTTTTTTCACAATTTGATGTATTAGACAAGCTTCCCTCTAAAAATGGTAAAACAACCGTTTATCATCTCGCAAAAAAAGGGCAGCCAGAAAAGCAGATCTGTTGCAAAGTTATCAATGATGATTCGCCAGAATTTGCGAGTAAAATGTTGGTTAACGAAGCGAGTCGATTAGAGCTTTCCCAACATCCTAGCGTGGCTAACTTCATAAAAATCGGCAACGAATTCGAACGCCCATATTTGATGTACGAGTGGATCCAAGGTGAATCACTGGCAGAAAAGATGGAGCGTCACTCTTCTAAAGGTTTCCGCCACGACCATATCGCTTGGTTGGTATATCAACTCGCTGGTGCCTTAGAGTTTATGCACACAAGAGGCATCTGCCATCTTGATATTAAGCCATCCAACGTGCTAGTGAGTGAAGGCGATTACGTTAAACTCATCGATTTCGGTGCTGCTCGTTATATTGGAGAAACGGAACCTTACGCAGAAGCAAGCTTGAACTACGCTTCACCTCTTTATATCGAAACTGGCATCGCGGAACCGCAAGATGATGTTTACTCCCTTGCTTTGCTCGCTGGACATTTATTTTTGGGTTCAATATTTGGTGATACTTGGAATAAACAATTAAAAGACCGAAAGCGTCCTGCATTGATCCCGGCTCATATTTGGAAGTTGTTGAAACAAGTCATCAATAAACCAAGAGGGCATGGCTATACCGCTATTTCTTTCGCCCAGCAGTTAGCACGAATCGATACGCAATCAATTCACTCAAATTCTAACGCACCAATTTTCAGTAGCTTGCGTAATGCGGATCTTCTGCTTACACACTGTAAGTCGAATGATAAAACAGCGTACGGACGCTTCAAACTA
The DNA here is from genome assembly GCF_022808245.1 of Vibrio sp. CCB-PB317. Lineage (NCBI taxonomy): Bacteria > Pseudomonadati > Pseudomonadota > Gammaproteobacteria > Vibrionales > Vibrionaceae > Vibrio > Vibrio sp. CCB-PB317. The sequence goes on along the minus strand of NZ_JALGNU010000002.1, from coordinate 1,342,936 downwards.
TTGGAGGCGAGTTTAGTGTTGAGTGTGGTGGCAATGACAGGAAGTTATTTGTATCAGCAAAATTCGGATGCATTGGATGCTGTTTTTGCCAAAGAAACGACACCTTTAAGTCACACAATCACGCCCACAGATACTGCTTCTTTTTTGGCTGAGCCGCCATGGAAAATCAAAGAAGTATTAGCAAAAACTGAGCAGAGCGTTGATACGACTGAAGCCTACCGAGAAGCGTATCGAGTTCAGCAACTAAGCCTTTCGGGTTTATATAATGAAAAACAGACTCAGTTGAAGTCTTACCAAGCTTTAGCTGATGGACTACCACAGACACTAGTGGATTTACGCAAGGAGCTTGTCACGTTGCGAGAGGAACTCGTTCGTGATGGTGCATTGTTTCCCTATGCAGACGAAACACTGACTAAAGTGATGTCGGGTTTGAATGTCGCCTCTGTTGATTCCATGAAAGTATCTGCCATTGCTGGCAGTCGTGATAAGCAGATTGCTCACTTAATTTTAAGCGGTGAAGCTAAGCTCGCAGAAGAAGAAATGAAAGAGGCATGGTTATTAAACCAGTCACAGGCATATTTCTATAGCCAAATCTTACCAAAGAGAGTGATGGAAAATATTAACGACTCCATTGATAAACATGCAGAAGCGCACTTTTATACCAAAGCGATTGAAGAAGCTGAATTAGCCAAAGACTACTTTGGTAATACGCCAGAACTAGAAAAAAAAATAACAGACTTAATCATCGCAAGAAGCGAATTTATTTTGTTTAGTACGGTGATGGAGCAATCCATTTTCGACAAACAGAAATTGCATGAGTCCCTTGCTGATTTAGAACGAAATGCGCCAAGAAAATTTACAGAAATCACAAAAATTCTAGATAGCATGGCGTCGGATGCGATTAATCAGAGTCATCAGTTTTCTAAGCCTGCAAATGGTGCCATTGCCGTAGCTCGTGCATTGAGAGACTACTTGACTGAAGGAGATGCGAATTTTGTCCAACATTGATACTGATCACCTTCTTAAACCGATTTCTGATGAATCTCCTGCGGGTAACGATGCTCGTTACGAGTTTTGCTATGAAATGATGGAAGCCGAGGTAAAAAAGTTCGGTTCTCTATTTGGCGAAACGGTCGACTGGAATGTAGTAAAAACCAATGCGATGGAAGTGCTCGAGCATCATAGTAAAGATTTAAAAGCACTTTGCTATTTAGTACGAGCGCTTGCCGAGGAATCCGGGCTCAAAGGTTTTGAGCAAGGTCTGAAACTGCTTAATGAGGCGTTAGCTTGCTTCGGTAGTGATCTTTACCCGTCACGGAAACGCGGTAGAGACGGTGCGGTGGAGTGGTTGAACCATCAATTTAAATTGATGAGCACTAAGCTTGCGGACAGTGCGCAATCTTGGGAATTAGTTTCAGGCTGTATTTCGGCGATTGAAGAAGTGCAGCGTCAGTACGACGATGTTTACCAAGATTCCGAAGCTGACTTCTTTGAGATTCGCACGCAGCTCAATGTTTTATCTCAACAAGCAGCGGCCGATGACCAGAGCGATGACGCAATAGCTACCATCGAACAAGCGGCACCAGCTACGCAGCCTGCCGCGGTAGAAACGCCAGCACAGAGCGACGTTCAAACCGCTTCAGCGAAGACGGTTCCGCCGGCCCCTAAACCTGCGCCAGTTAAGAAATCCGTAGCAAAAGAAGTCGATGTCGATACAGATTTCTCATCGCCTACGGCTTCAAAACGCACGTTAAAAAAAGTCGCGGAAGTCATGCTTCATGCGAATCCAAGTGATCCGCTGGCTTACCGAATTTATCGTCATCTGACTTGGGATGACATTGATGGTCTACCTGACCACCAAAACGATCAAACGCCATTGAGCTTGGCGGTATCGTCCGATCAACAAGCGGAATACCGCGACAAAGCCAATCAGGAAAGTGACATCGACACGATTAAACGTTTGGAGCGCACGCTAACTGATGCGCCATTTTGGCTCACAGGCCACCATTTCGTGTATTTGATGCTTACTAACTTAGGTTTTGATGACGCAGCACTTGCCGTGAAACAAGAAGTAAAGCGGTTTGTTGAGTCACTGGAGGGCATAGAGCGCCTCTCTTTTAAGAATTCTATACCATTTGCAGATGAAGCAACATTGAGTTGGTTGTCTACTCAATATGCTACTTCATCGGCAGCACAAACTGTCGTACAGACGGTTGTGATCGCTGAAGAAGACTCATTGCTGGTGGAGGATATCACTCTAGAAAATCTAGGGGAATATGCCGCAGAACTCGCCCGCAAACTTGAGCTGGATGGCTCAGGGCGTGGACAGTTCATGCTGTATTTACAATTGATAGCAGCTTACCAGTCTGTTGGATTATACCCGTTGTGTTTGCCGTATCTTGAGAAGGGGTGGGAAGTACAAAATGCGTTTAATCTCGCGAGCTGGGAACCCCACTTATCGTCGCAGTTAGAAGACCTGATTCGAAAAACACTCCATCAGTTATTCAGAAGTAAGGATCTTTTACCTGAGAAGTATGAAGAGTGGAAAGCAATTTATGACTAATTAAAGAGTTAGATAAGGAACGAATTATGTCACGTGACGGCTCGGTGGCTCCTAAAGAGCGAATTAATATCCGTTATGTTCCAGCAACTGGCGATACGCAAGAAGACGTAGAACTGCCGCTAAGCATGATGGTAGTTGGCGACTTTACTGCACGTGCAGATGAGACGCCAATTGAAGAACGCACTCCAATCAATATCGATAAAGACAACTTTAACGAAGTGCTAGAAGGCATGTCTCCAAACGTTAAAGTGAACGTTGAAAACCGTCTTTCTGATGAAGAAGGCGGCCAAATCGGTGTTGATCTAACGTTCCAAAACATGAAGGACTTCTCTCCAGAAGCGATCGCGAAAAGTGTACCTGAATTAAACAGCCTGCTTGAGCTTCGCGAAGCCTTGGTGGCGCTGAAAGGCCCTCTAGGTAATGTTCCTGCGTTCCGCAAGAAGATCGCATCAGTACTTCAAGATGAAGACGCGAGAAAGAAACTGTTGGATGAACTAAGCATTGGTAACGACCAAGAAGCGAAAGAAGAGTAAGGGATATCATGTCTGCAGAAGCACAAGCGCCAGAACAAGAAGCAGCCTTAGTTGAATCAGGCTCACTTCTGGATAGCATTCTTAACGAAACTCGTTTAAAGCCAAGTGATGAAGGTTTTGATGTTGCAAAACGCGGCGTAGAAGCATTCATCAGTGAGCTACTAAGCAGCTCGAACACAGAGAAAGTGGATCAGTCTTTAGTTGATCTGATGATCTCAGAAATTGACCAAAAACTGTCTAAGCAAGTCGATGCAATTCTTCACAACGAAGAAGTTCAAGCGATTGAATCAACGTGGCGTGGCCTTAAGTACCTGGTTGACCACACTGACTTCCGTGAGAACATTCAAATTGAATTGATCTCTGCAAAGAAAGATGAAGTTCTTGATGACTTCGAAGACGCACCAGAAGTGGTGAAGTCTGGTTTGTACAAACAAATCTATACGCGTGAATATGGCCAATTTGGTGGTAAACCTGTTGGCGCAGTCATTTGTGACTACGATATGTCGGCTTCGTCTCCAGACATCAAACTGATGGAGTACATGGCAAACGTGGGTGCAATGTCTCATGCACCATTTATTACATCGGCGTCTGCGAAGTTCTTTGGTTTAGATAGCTATGAAGAGCTACCGAATCTAAAAGATCTTAAGTCAGTATTTGAAGGCCCACAATACACTAAATGGCGTAGTCTACGTGAACACGAAGATGCACGTTACCTAGGTCTATGTACGTCTCGCTTTATGCTACGTACACCTTACTCTGTAGAAGATAACCCAATTAAGGCGTTTGACTACGATGAGCAAGTAACAGACAGCCATGACAACTACCTATGGGGTAACTCTGCGTACGCGATGGCATCAAAAATTAGTGAGTCTTTCGCTAAGTACCGTTGGTGTCCAAACATCATTGGTCCTCAAAGCGGTGGTACTGTGCATGACTTACCGGTTTACAACTTTGAAGCCATGGGTCAAATCGAAACTAAGATCCCAACTGAGATTCTTGTTTCTGACCGTCGCGAGTACGAGCTAGCAGAAGAAGGCTTCATTGCGCTAACCATGCGTAAAGGTTCTGACAACGCGGCGTTCTTCTCTGCAAACTCTGTTCAAAAACCGAAAGTGTTTGCGAACACGCCAGAAGGCAAACAAGCAGAGATGAACTACAAGCTAGGTACTCAGCTTCCTTACATGTTCATTATCAACCGCTTAGCGCACTACATCAAAGTGCTACAGCGTGAGCAAATCGGTTCATGGAAAGAGCGTTCAGACCTAGAAATTGAACTGAACAAGTGGATTCGTCAATACGTTTCTGACCAGGAAAACCCGCCAGCAGAAGTCCGTGGTCGTCGTCCACTACGTGCTGCTAAGGTTGAAGTATCAGACGTAGAAGGCGATCCAGGTTGGTACAAAGTATCAATGTCTGTACGTCCTCACTTCAAGTACATGGGTGCAAGCTTCGACTTGTCTCTAGTTGGTAAGTTAGACCAATAACCCATTGCTGAAACCATAAAGCAGCCAGTAAAGACTGGCTGCTTTTTTCGTAGGAGTGAAGATGGAAAAAGGCTATCGTCTTTTAGAGCGGATTGAGCTTGGTGAACCCAAAAACTGTTACGAGAAAGTCGTTTCTCACAAGCATTTGATTGAATCTATTCATTCTCATCTCGCAGATTTGCTGAATACCCATTCTGGGAATGCAATGATCGACAATGAGTATGGTTTACCAGATTTTAATGACGTACTTTCTAACAACACGAACCTAGTTCGCCACATTCAAAAAAATATCACGTCAACCATAGAACGCTTTGAACCGCGACTGTTGAATGTCGAGGTTAATTACCGTGAAGCTCACCATAACCCGCTACAACTCGGCTTTGGTATTCGCGGCGAAGTTTCCCATAACGGCGGTAAAGTCCCAATGTCGATAGACGTCTACATGGGAACCGACGGCCAATTTAACGTTTAGTAGGTGCCACTTGAGTAACAGTAAATACTTTCAAGATGAACTCACGTATTTGCGTGAGTCGGGTAGTGAGTTTGCCAAATATCATCCGAAGTTAACTCACTTTCTCTCTGAGGGAACCTTTGACCCAGATGTCGAACGACTGCTCGAAGGTTTTGCCTTTCTGACAGGTCGAATCCGCGAGAAGATTGATGATGAACTGCCTGAGCTGACGCAATCTCTGATGACTTTGCTGTGGCCACATTACATGCGTTCGATTCCGTCTTTGTGCATTAGCGAACTAAAACCGCATACCGGAAGTGTTACTGAGAAAACCGTGGTGAAACGTGGCGCAGAAATGGCGAGTGAACAGGTAGAGGGCACGCAATGTTTGTTCCGTACTTGTTACGACGTCAATCTATACCCAATTACGATCACTAACATCGAACAGACCAACAGCCGCACCAGTTCGATGATTGATGTGACTTTATCGACGGAGCATGGTCTTGAACTGTCTCGGATCGGTTTAGACACGCTGCGATTACACTTGCATGGCGAGATTCATATTACTCGAACTGTCTTCTTATGGCTGTTCCGTTACCTAGATTATGTCGAATTAGATGTTGGTGGTGGTTACAAACATCGCTTAGGGCCAGAATACGTTAAGCCAGTTGGGCATGAAGAGGACGAAGCGCTCCTGCCATACAGCAAAAATTCATTTGCAGGTTATCGTTTGCTGCAAGAATTCTTCTCTTTGCCAGATAAGTTCATGTTCTTCGACATTAAAGGCTTAGAGTGGCTAAAAGGCATTCCACAACGTAGCACGGTCAAAATCAAATTCCACTTTAAGCGTGCATTACCGTCAGAAGTGGTGCTTAAAGATAAGCACTTGAAATTGCACTGTACGCCTGCCGTTAATTTATTTGAAAAAGATGGCGATCCAATTCGTTTAGAGCACCGACGTAACGAGTACAAGGTACGTCCGCAAAGCAACACTCAGGAGCATTACGAAGTCTATTCCATTGAGCAAGTGGAAAGCTGGAGTAAAGACGAGCGTCGTCGAAAGTCTCTGATTGAATTTGAATCATTTGAGCATCAAATTAACCAACGAGATAAGCGCGAGTTTTACAAATCTAAAGTCGCTGAGCGTGTAAGCGGTAGAGGTCTTGAGCGCTACATATCATTTCATACTCATAATGGGGACATTGCGGAACTGGGGACAGAAACGGTACTCATGAAACTGCAATGTAGTAACGCAGATTTGGCGGAACGTTTGTCAGTGGGGGACATCACTTACGCGACCCATAAATCACCGACCTATGCGACGTTTAGGAATATTACCAAGCCCACTCAATCGGTCAGTCCGCAAGTGAATGGTGAGCTTCAGTGGCAGCTAATTGCGAATATGTCACTCAACTACTTATCGCTGGCAAATATTGATGTACTTAAAGTGCTTCTCTCTACCTATGATTTCCACTCTCGTGTTGACAGACAAGCGCACCGCGCATCCATTCATCGACTTGATGGGGTTATCTCTTCGGAAATGAAACCAATCGACCGTGTATTTCGTGGCGTTTCGGTACGAGGCAATCAGTTTAAGTTGGTCACCAATTCCAAATTTTTTGTCAATGAAGGCGACATGTTCTTGATGGCGACGGTGCTTAACGAATTCATCCGTTTGTATTCGAGTGTGAACTCCTTTACCGAACTGGAAGTGTTTGATGAAGCGACTGGCGAGGTTTATAACTGGGCAAGTCTTATCGGACAGCAGACGATACTATGATTAATACACTTTCTGATAAGTCGAATGAGTTTAGTTTCTATCAAGCAGTCTTGCTGCTAGAGAAGCATTATCAACTAGAGCCGAACTCTAACTTTGTCGCCGTCGGTGAGAACAAGTACTTCCACCAAGAACGTATTGAGTTCAGCGTTTCGCCAAACTTATCTTTTCCAAAGAGCGATATGGACTTTATTGCTCATATGGAGAGAAATGGCCAGCAGTATTCTAGAGTCGAAACTAACTTTCTTGGCTTGCATGGTTCAAGCTCACCACTTCCTGCTTCTTATACTGAGAAACTGGCAGGGCGAGATCCTGAAGACAATCCGGTAAAAGATTTCTTTGATTTTTTCCATAATCGGTACACCAGTTTGTTGTATCGGGTTTGGAAGAAATACCGATATCACGTGCAGTACCAAAGCGGGGCAAGTGATGCCTTCTCTGGACGTATTCTGCACTTGGCAGGCCTATCTAGCGTAATGCAAGATAGTAAGGTCGCAGAGTTAGATCGAGCGAAAATACTGTCTTATGTAAACCAACTTTCTACGCGTACGCGTTCGCCGAAGCTGATTTCCGGTATTGTTTCGCATTACTTCTCGTTGCCTAGCGTGCGCATTGAAGAGTGGGTATATCGCCGCGTAGAAATCGCAGAAAGCCAACGGAATAAACTCAACCGTGCTAATTGCATATTAGGGCAAAATTTGCACTTAGGACAAAGCATTGCGGACTTAAACGGCAAATTTAATCTCTGCATCGACAGCATCGATTTTGAAACATTTAAGCAGTTTTCCTACGATGGTGAGTTACACAAAACACTGGTTGGCCTGATGCGTTTCATTTTGCGTGACCCGATGTCGTGGGACTTAAAGTTGACAGTTAACTTAGATAGTATTCCAGAGAATAAGCTAGGTAATGGGGAAGGGAACCACTTAGGACAAACATTCTGGTTAGGTAACCCAAGTGATAAAGATGCCAAAATCCGAGTCATCGGAAGCATATAAGAAAGCCGCTCTACGAGCGGCTTTTTATGTTGTCATCAAAAAGGTCAGAAAAGCTTAACGGCTGATCGGCTGGTGAAGTACGACGGTAGTATCAAGCCTTTGAATCCCGTTAAATGACTCAATTTCGTTACAAAGATGATGAATAGACTGCAGATCGGGCGCTTCAATTAGGGCAATAATATCAAAGTTGCCACCAACAACGCTTGTTAAGCGAACCTCAGGGATTTCTTTAAGCGCATTTGTTACATCATTTTTCTTACCCTTTTCACAAGATATCAATAGATAGCTTGCGGCTTTGCGCCCTTCGTTTTCTACACGAATTTGTGCGGTATAGCCTTTGATAATACCGGTCTTTTCTAAACGATTAATCCTTTCTGCTACTGCTGTACGAGACAAACCAATGTTTCGAGATAGATTCGCAATAGACTCACGCCCGTTTGACAATAGACTTGAAAGTATTTTTCGATCTAATTTATCTAAACCTTGTAAAGTCATGTTTGAAATCATGTGTTCTGCCTATTTTGTTTTTATATTGTTATTTAATCGACTCTGGGAGCGTAAAGTTATATAGCTCGGCAAGAGTGAATGGGTTTTTCTGCGTCAATGGAGTGATGCGTAAGCTTAAGTCCCTCCCTGACACTTTTATGTCACTGACAAAGCTGCCGTTATGAGTGTTTGTCAAGGTCGAGTCACCTAGCAATCTGTATATCGCCCATTGACCACTCTTATTTAAAACGTGCTGTCTACCTTCGTCGGTTACATCCTGGAGTGTGATACTAATATTGAAGTCACCATTTTGCGGTGGCCAGGCCATTTCACGAATTCGGCTTGGACCGTGGTAGTAACTCATATTGGTATCCGCAATTTTTAAACTGGCTCTAATTGCACTAGAGTCAAGGTCGAGTACTCTTGCACTAAACGGAATATGAACTCGGTTGGTGCTTTTATTAATTAATGTATCTCGAATGACATTATAGTTGCGTAGTTGCACTAGCAGGGCTGGAGAGATTGGCATCGTCTCACCATCTACCTGCTTTGGCGTCCACAAGTTCGTATCGTAGAACGGTGCAAAGTTTTTCTGAATAAATGTGTCTAACAAGCCACCTGAAGCAAATAGCAATTCGAAATCTTCAATTGAGATTTCCTCGGTCGCTGTTAGGTCAAATGGATATTTCCCCAATCCAATCTCTTTAAACTTGGTATAAATTTCACTGTACCACTGAGTTTGGATGCCTTTTGCGGACTCTGTAATCATTACTGACCAGCTTTGCTGAACCACATCTAGTAACCAGCTGCGAACGGGTTCTGGTGATTTTTGTGCAATCTGTTTAAGCTTGATTAATGGGTCCGCCTCAGTACTGTTCATTCGATGCTGTGCTGCTGCTAGCGCCGCCATTTGTGGATCTGGCGCGTCGGCGATGTCTTTCATGTAGGTGCGAACACGACTCAACGCTGCAACGGTCTCATCCCAAGGAGTAGGGGAGTTTGGTGTCTCACTCACTTGAAGCTGGTTTAATAGGTGAAAGGCTTGCTCAACACGTTGCATTAGCAAGTAATCAGGCTTTACCACTTCTTCTACAGCATCTGATGCCGAATCTGCTGCTGCCGCGAGTTTCGGGTCAAGTTTTGAAATTAGAGCGCTTTTTTCGCCAACGGGTGAAAATTGTGTGTTGGCATAGACCTGCTTCAATACCGTTGTCATTGGTGAAGAAGGGCCAGAGATTAAGTCTATCGCGTTGGTCAGGTCACCAACGTTGTCATAGTTTTGGACTTTGAGCTCACTCAGCGCATTACGCCAGTTATTGATGTAGTCATCAGTATATTTTTTTCGCACTTCTTCTTTAAAGGCTTCTTGCTCTTCGTTGGTAGGGATGACATGTTGCGATAGACCTAGAACCCAGTTGTCGCTGATTACTCGTTGTGACATTAAGTCCACGCGTGGTCGATAAAAGGTGCTAAAACCAGTGGAGGTATAGATCTTATCGACGATTAAGCGTTCGCTATCGATTGGCGTATTAAATACATTGCTAAACTCAAAACCGACGGCTCGTTGCAGATCTAATGTTCCTAAATCAATAGAGCTTGCTTCGTTTAAAATGCCTGCATACACGAGGTCGACATTCGAATTTGCAAGTAATGAGCGACGTGTTGCGCGAACAAGATCCATGTTGATATCGATTGGAGCAAATTGTGTGCGAAAGTAGGCGTCTAAGTAGCGCATGGCCTGATCAACGACGTCACTTTGGTTACTCAAATCACTCATCATTTGGAGTGTTTGATGACGTAAAAAACGGATATCACGCTTAGATGGATCGTTAAGCATTAAATACCCCTTCAATAGAGGTAAAGCGCGCGTGAAAGCGTTTTGATTTTGTGCCAATTGTAGGCGGTAACCTTTCTCAATCAGAGGTATTAGCTGCTGAGCGACTTCCTTAAGTAACGCTTCGTAGGCAATGCGAGTGCTTTGATCCAAACGGCTAATATTGAGTGGTAATATTTCCTCATCTAAAGCCTTAGAACCTTTAAGCCATGCCCCATAAGACGGTTCTATCGCTTTGGTTGCATTTTCTAAAAGCTCACTAAATCTTGCATCGTGCTCTGCTTGTGATTTGTCATCAATACTTAGTAGTTGATTCATCATATGTAAATTACTGTCTAACGTAGTTGCAAAAAAGTAACCACCGCCAGCAAGCAGAATAATGGAGCCGAGTATGGCTAAACGGCTTTGTCTCTGAATTAGACGAAGATACGTCTTGTTTTCTCCCGCAAAATCGCTTTCAGGCAATATTTGCGAATCAATCAGAAAGCGAGAAAAATACGGTGTTTCCGTCAACTGGGTATGCTCAGAGGCGATAATTGGTAAGTTGAAGTAGTTACTACAACTTTTTGCTAGTAAATTGTATTTACGACCGCCTTGTAAACTTGAGCTAAAGAAAATTTCACGGATATCTAGCGAATAAACACCGTTGTTAACATCACACAGACGCTCAAGAACATAGCTGACTTCAGACTGACATAGCTCAAACTGCTTAGGGAAAGCGAGAATTGCCTGTTTCTCGTCGATATCTGTTGAGTTAGCTGATGCATCTAGCGCGTTACTTTCAAGCACTTTAACTAGATTTCGGTAGCTATCACGGTAGTATTCTGAAAAAACACCTTTGGCCTCTTTCAGCGGGATAGAAAGGAACTCTACACGTGTCTTAAGAGAGCTAAAGTGCATGTATTCTTTAAATCCATCTAACTTGTCTAGCTTCGACATAATTAGATAAATTGGTAATGCTGACGACGTTTTAGAGTTGATAGTGCTCAAGCGCTCCAATAACGACGAAATAGTGTACTCTTTTTGTTCTGGCTCAGAGACGATCATGAACTCGAAGTCGATGAAGAATAAACAGCCAGAAAATGGTTTTCTAGGTCGGTGGCGAATCACTTCTTCGATGAATGTATTCCATAAAGAAGCATCACTGCTTGATATTTCTTGAAACACTAAGCGTTGGTCAGGTTTGATGTATACAGCGCTGTCAGATTCGTACCATTCAAAAAAATCATTCTTAGCGGTTCTCGTGCGATCCATTGGTTTAATTGCACTAGAATTAAATAAAAATTGACGTCGTCCTGACCCTTTATTTCCAAGCATCAGGTAAATTGGTTTCTTGCCTGAGTTAGCAAGAAGAGGTTGGATAACCATAGAAAGAGCTTCTTCCTCAGTTTCCAAATTTTGAGCTTTAGCGCTGTTCTTTTTTTTCAACCATAGTGTGAATTGAAAAGTGACGTAGAAAATGGCGACAACACCAAGGCTCAGCCAAAGATACAGTTTATCTGCATCTTTTAGAAAAAGAAGATAAATAGCGGTAATGGTTATCGCCACTAAAAGCGTTAATATAGTAGAAATCACAACTGGATTTCTAAACAGTTTTTGTTTGAACATAAGCCTAAAACTTCTTTAATTGTATTGTTATTTATTGTCAGTTTTTTCAGCTTGTAGCTGACTCAATTTATATAGGTAGATGTTCAGTAAAAGGGTTGCGCGGTCAATTTCCTTTTGCTGTGAATACTTTTCAGCGTATTCAATACGACCTAGAAGCGGGAATAGTGAGTTACTATATTCGTACGCCGTTTTAGAGTTCTTATCTACATTCTGTCTAGCTACGTTGGCAAACACCGTTCTTGCGTCTGAGAATCGCTTATACACATCCATAAACTGGTCTTCTAAATGAGCGCTCTGTGTCAAAAAGTTTTGACGTAACTGCTGGGCAGAAGATGAATCTGGATAGATTGCGATTAATTCATTGGTCAAGCTATCGAGCTCGCTGACGTTACTTACTTTGGCCGAGTCTAAAAACCAGTTATTCATCATAATATCTACGCGATTAATAGTTGGTGTTTTTAGTGACTGGGCATATTTTTTATTTTCGTAATCTAACGAGGCGACCAACTTTACAAGTTCATTAAGTGAAGCTTGACTAATTTTTTGCTCCAGCGTTCGATAGCGTTGTTGTTCGTACACAAAATGTGAACATATCGCCGTAACAATCAAGCCAATGATGAAGTAGATCATAAATCGGCCGGACTTTGTTGGGTTCGTTTTTTCACTGTTGTTGAGGGGGAATGGCGAGTCCGGGGCAGGAGAGGGAGATACATTCACTTTAATTTCAGGTGTTGCCTGTGCGGAAGCTGAAGCGTTAGTATTTGCTTGTTTTTTCTCGCGTAACTCTATGGCATGTTGTTGTTCTTTTATCTGTTCAGCCCATTGATTTAAGATACGACGAATGCGACCAAATGAAGGCGCTTGAATACCGTAATGAAGGCGAAGCTCTTCCTCTATTCTTAAACACAACTGGTGCGCAGCTTCAATCAGTGGAAGTTCTTCCGGCAACGCACGGTGCTTATTAATACGTTTTTCAGTATGCTCCACCATCCATTCAATTGCGCTCATTCGTGCTTTTGACTTTGAATGTTCAGGGTATGCGGTGTTCCAATAGACGACACACACATCAAGCAATGAATTTAACCCTTCAACAAGGCCTCTTAGACCATCGTTATATGTTGATGCGACCGTGAAGTAGCAGCAACAACGTAAGTCTTTTGCGTGAGTGCTCAAGATTTTTTTTGAGAGTGTTTGAACCGTTTTCCAAGAGACTCTTCCGGTGACTTTATTAAGATTATTTATTTGACGTTTTATTTCGTCAAAGTCTTCAGAGCCATTAGGGTTAGAGCCGCTTGGGTTATTTTCATCGATTGGTCTTCGAGCGAAGTCGCTAAAAAACATAAGGCAAATTCCAACTGATCATATAGAAGTATTAAGGTATATAGGACTCCACTGCTGTTATATTAAATTGTAAGCAGTGCATTACCGAAGTGATTCTATAGATAAAAGAAGTTGTTTAGATAATAAAAACACTTAAAAAATAAATTAAATTATCCTTAGTGTGATCTTTGTTCATAATATTAATGTCAATAGTTCGATTTGTTTTTAAGGAGAGCCTTATATATGACGAAGTCGATCTTTTGAGTTAATAAATGTGACTAAATTGTTAACTTTGTCTGTTTTTTGTTCGCCTGTGTTCTTTAAATTAGCCCTCTTAAATTGGTGGTAGAGCCTTCTTAATTTTTATTTAATTAAATAGGTTTACAGGCTCATTGCTTTAACTCAGTTCGGTCCATTAGTTTTTGTTTGTAGGTAAAATAACCAACCCTATAGTTGAAATGTATTAAGTTATAGGTGTTTTTTTAGGCTTATTGAAAAAGAGAATATAATTGATATCTTTCGCCTCTAAGTAGAATATCGGTTTTCCTAGAGGGACGAAATGCTAAAACCAAGTCAAATCGGGCTGATTTCAGCCATGTGTCTATTTTCTTCTTTTGCAGTAGCAAAGGGAGAGCGTTATGGACTCTCTGCCAGTATGTTGACTATCGATAGCATTAATTACGAAGAAGGTAACAGTGGTGAACAAGACACTCTAAGGTTTGGCTTGGTTCATTCTCGCCCTATTGATGAAAATAATAACCGTTGGCGCTGGTGGTTAGGGCTTAACTACCTAGCAGAAGATATCGAAGCGCCAGCTAGCGGTCTATATCAAGAAGTAACTAACTATGAACTTCGTGTTGTACCGCAATATGCGCTGGCTTCTTGGAGCGTTTTCACACCGTACGTAGGTGCTGGTTTATCTGCAGGTTACTCACAATATTCAAACCGTTGGCAAGTTGACCCAGAAGGTTACCGCTATAAGAGTGTCGAGGACATCGATCAGTTCGAGCTGGGTGCAGTTATCGCCGTTGGTACAGTCATTAAGCTAGGTAGTAACCCAGATGCTCATATACAAATCATTCCTCAAGCCTCTTATATTCTCCCAGTTATCAATGATGGGATAGGTGGGCTTGAACTGTCTGTTTCTATGCTATTTTGAGGTATATAGATGCACTCAAATCAGCTAGTTCTATTTATTTCTAAATGCCCAGAGGAATACACGGGTGCTAAGCACATTGAAATGCCCGAGAGTGGCGGTTCAATGGGGCGTTCACCAAGTTGTAGTGTGTCTTTAACCGATCACAACCGCTTTATATCAGGCACTCATTGCCTAATCAGTGTGTATGGAGATACCTACTATATTAGTGACGTATCCACCAATGGCACTATGGTTAACGGGAACAAAATACTAAAAAATCAACCTGTTGCGATAGTCGATGGCGATATCATTTCTTTAGGGCAATATGAAATTGGCGTTTCTCTGGAGCATGTTACCTCGACACAAGACATTGCCGCTGATATAGCCCCTGAGCGAGTATCCAATGATCCTTTGGTTAGCCTCGGAGACGCAGTTGTCGAAGAAGAAGAAAAAGTAGGCGCTTTAGAAGATTTGTTTATGGAGACTAAACAGGATGACATTGATTGTCATGATCCTGTTGCGCACCTTAACTTTTCAATGCAGCGAGATGATGATTATTTAATTCGTGACGATGAGCATCCAGAACCTGAACAGCCTAAAACGGTGGAAAGCACACGTCAGGTGGTCGATGACAGTTTCAGCATATACTCCGAGTTCGATCAGCCAAGCCTCATCCCTGAAGATTGGATGGCTACGGAGACCAAGAGTAACGCATCAATAAAGGGTTCGTTAGGGATAGAGGTAGAGAACGGTACGCCACATAGAGAAGATATTGTCTCAGAAGAGACGGTTCAACCCCAAACGACGATTCTAGATAGGGCAGTTCAAAGACAGCATCATGCACCTAACTCCACAGAGGAGATCGTCGAACATACTGCTAAAGGCTCAAAATGGGAAGAGATGACACAGTCATTTACTCCCTCTTCTCAAGCTAATCAGCAACTGCAAATGCCTGCGGTAGAACCTACGATAAACAGTACGACTAAAGAGCAAGCGGGTATCGAAGCAACCGCCTGTTCTCAAGATATAGCACAAGCGTTCTTTGATGGTTTGGGGATTCGAAATTCTGAGCTAATGACGAATGAAGCTCAGTTATTCAAACAAATGGGCACTTGTTTGCGCTTATGTATTGATAACCTGCAGAAAGAATTACACGAAGTAGAGTCCTTGAAAGAAGAGCAGAGTACGAGTGAGTCTAACTCTAACATTGCGGAGCTGATGCTGACTCTCAATAGCCAACATCTACTGGCTCCAAATGAACTGGTAGAACAAATGCTTGATGAGTTGAATGACCACCAAGTCACGTTTAATAAAGCGCTTAATGAGCTCATTTTAGAACAATCAGAGACGAACGATCCCGTTGCATTTGCTAACAAAGTGGCGAGTCAATCTTTGTTCTCAACGAAGTCAAAACTGTGGGGCGAATATTTAGATTTCTACTCTAACAATCGTCGCCTGCTCAACGAAACATCCTTAAAAGGGCTGATTAAGAAAAACTATAACAAAGTGATTAAGGGAAACCATGCGTAGTATCGCCGTATTACTCGGATTTGCCATGTTGTCCGGTTGTTCCATGTGGGATCAATTTAAAGAGTCCACGGGTATCACACCAGAAACTTCGTCCATTGAATTGGTTATTGAGGCGTCACCTGTACTCAATGTGAGAGATGGGGGGCAGTCATCTCCGGTCATTCTCCGTCTTCACGAATTAAATTCGCCAGTTCTATTCCGAAGCTTAGATTTTTTTGCGCTGTTTGAAAACGATAAAGCGTCGTTGGGTGATGAGTACATCAAACGTTATGAATATCAAATACAGCCAGGTGGAAAAGTTCATGAAATGCTAACGCTAGACCCTGACACTCGTGCCGTCGGTTTTTCTGTGGCCTTTCGTGATATTGATGGTTCGTCATGGCGTAAAGTTGAAGTCATTGAAGAGAAGAGCGAGTACTACATCAAGCTCAAGTTAGAAGGCAGTGAGTTAATTTCTGATAATACTCGCGGCATTGAACAGGTTTACTTTTAAGGGATAGAAACATGTCTTTATACAATCCAGTTGTTTGGCAAGATGGAATGTTCATGAAGCCGCAGCATTTTCAACAACTCGATCGTTCGCAAAGTAAACTGTCGAGTATGTTGAGCAGCAACGCATCTCCTTTACATTGGGGGATTAAGCGTTTGGAAATAAATTCACAACTGCTAGCCCTCGGTAAAATTGGTATTACGCGTGCAGAAGGTATCCTACAGGACCGCACGCCATTTGAACTTCCACTGCTCGCTGAACTACCAGAAGTGAAAGATGTAGATCCTTCGATTGCCGATAAAGTCGTTTATTTGTGCTGTCCGTTACCATCGGAACGTTCTGAGTTGTTTGGTACCAAAAAAGACGGTGCGCGCTATACGATGGAATCTCAAGAAGCGGTTGACGCTTGTTATGATTCGGAAGACATGGCAAATATCGTCGTCGGTAAGCTTAACTTTTGCTTAATGTACGATCATGAAGATAAGAGTGCTTACACGTCTATTCCGATCTTAAAGATCTCAGAAGTGAAGCCTGATGGCAGCGTGATCTTAGATGATAGTTTCATTCCTACCTGTATCGATATTCATGCGTCGACAGTACTGAGTAAATTTGCGACCGAGTTTGCTTCTATGTTGAAGCATCGCGCGGAATCGATAGTCCAGCGATTAGGGGTGGTGGATCAACAAGGCGTATCATCGGTTTCTGACTTTATGCTATTGCAAGCGCTCAACCGATACGAACCCTTATTTTGGCATTTCGCCAGCACAGAAGCTGTGCATCCTGAGTCTTTGTATCGAATTCTTCTTCAGGCAGAGGGTGAGCTTTCGACGCTGTGCTCAACGACACGCCGACCTATTGAGTTTACGAAGTACAATCATGGTGATCTTACTAGCTGTCTTTCTCGCGTCCTAGACAGTGCGAAAATGACATTGAGCGTGATGTCTGAGCAAAGAGCAATTCCACTGACCTTAAAAGATCAGAACTATGGCATCAGAACGGCAGCAATCCCTGACAATAAGATCATTGATACGACAACCTTTATCCTCGCAGTTAAAGCCGACGTGACCTTGGATGTTCTGCATACCCAGTTTGTCAGCCAAACGAAGATCGGTTCTATCGATAACATACGTGACTTGATTAACCTTCAACTGCCTGGGATTGAGATCAAACCAATGCCAGTTGTGCCACGCGCGCTGCCGTATCACGCTGGCTACACCTATTTCGAGCTCGATAAAACGGGCGAAGAGTGGATGGCATTGAAGAACACTGCTGCGATTGCGATTCACGTTGCGGGCGATTTCGCTAACTTATCATTGCAACTTTGGGCCGTTCGTCTATGAGTTACGCAGAAACAGACGTCACCGTAGTCTTATTCCAACCAGAGCCTGGCAAACCAATGGAGGTAATGCCAGCGCCTGACTTATCGAGAAACATCGCAGTACAAGATCTATCTATCGACAACATGGGTATTAACCCGCTGGTAGATCAATTCTCATGGTTGATCGCCAGTCTGTCTTGTATGTCTTCGATCCCTTGGCTTGATGACCCGATGCCATTTCGTGAACAAGTGGCACGTGAGATTCGAAAAGGTGAACGAAAACTTAATGAAATGGAGCTCGATCGTGCTTCGGTTCTTGTTATTCGTTACTGCTTGTGTGCGGCGATTGATGAATCTGTTTGTCGGCAAGAATGGGGGGCAAATAGTCACTGGAGCCAGAACAGCTTACTGTCTGAATTCCATAACGAAACATCTGGTGGTGACAAGTTTTTCGTTATTCTCGACCGCTTAAAAGCCGACCCTCGCAAATACCGTCACGTTATAGAGTTTCTCTATTTATTGCTCCAACTTGGTTTCCAAGGCAAGTACGGCCGTGAAGAGCGTGGTAACGAAAAGTTAGCGGAAATTGGCAGCACCATTTATCGATTAGTGCGAGATGACCGCCTAGCAGAACAAGAAAAAGTTTCTTTAATCAACCTTAAAGCTAAATACCTAAAGAAGCCGTTAAAAAGGGTAATTTCACCCAAGCTGATCTTGAGTCTTAGTGCGATTACGTTTGCGCTTATGTATGCGGCAACCTACATCGTCATAGACTTAAAATTCCAGCAACTGCTTGAAGTGTATAGATAACCAGAAATCTAAAAATGAGATCTTCTGCCAGTTTTAAGGTTTGCTGTGAATATCACTGGTCTTTTAGTGAAATTCACTAGTTATTTAGAGAGATTGCAGTTTGCGATCTCTTTTATCATTCAATCAATAAAATTCAAATGGATTGGTTATGGGCGTAACAGTTGGTGCGAATGGACTTTCGATAGTTCATAAAGGCTCAGGTGGTGAAGCGAATGCAACGCTCCCAGATGTTTGTTTAACTAAGGTCGGCAAGCCAGTCGTTCCTATCCCTTATGGCAACAATGCTAAATCAGCAGACCTTGCAGGTGGGACTACGACGGTCTCTATGGATGGCGGTAACAGTGTCGCTATCAAGGGCAGTACGTTCTCAAAAAGTACTGGCGATGCGGGCGGTGACAGAAAAGGCGTTGCCTCAGGCACGATAGAAGCCGAAGCGAAATTCATTTCAGCCTCACCAACGGTTAAATTTGAAGGTAAGGGCGTATGTCGCCTGTCCGATCAAATGACCATGAATAAAGCTAACACTATGTGTTTGGGTGGCGCACAAAACCCATCGGTTTCTGTGACTGAAGAGCAGGAAGGGACGTATACGCTGGATATAGAATGCAAATATCCAAATGGGCTCCCTTACTCTAATGCACAATTTTCTTTAGTCGAACCTTCAGGTGCTGTCATTGGGAGTGGAGTGCTGGGCTCTAGCGGAAAAGCATCTGTTAATGGTCTCGCTCTAAAAGAATGCAGGTTAGTGCTCAGCGAAACTCAAGACTCTTACACCCCGAACCAATCTTTAACTGAAAATATTGTTACGGAAACTTACCCTGATCCGAATGATTTTTGTACGTTTGTCGCAGGTCGCCGCTCGCCATTTTGGGAAGATCGTGTTGGGGTTGCTAATGACTGGGGCATATTGATGTCCCCATCCTTCAGTGATGATGACTTTAAAGATATTGTGTTAGAGCAAAGCCGTATATCGTCTCCTTATGCGATTAGTCAAAATCACTCTAAAGATTTTTCTGATGCTTATGTTTCGGCACTTTATCACATCCAAACTGATACTACTGCGCTAGAGAAATATGAACCTTTAGTTGAACTGCTCTTGGAGCAAGTGCACGAAAATGGCGATATATTGAGAGTCTTATATCAAGCTGATGTGTTTGAGCCTCCCTATGAATTATTAGCGAAGCTTCGCTTTTTAGGGACTGGGAACACTGTGAAGTATTTGCAGTTTGTTTTATGGACGTTGATAAACAATCAAATCTGTTCATACATCGATGAGCTAAACAGTGAAATCATCGGTCGTTTAGATTTCATACAAAGCCAAGCTTCTGCAAGATCATTGAGTTCTGTTGAAGAGGGTATAAACGGTTATACAAAAGCACTTAACCACTTCAAACAAGCACTTCCTGACGTCATTAGCCAAATTTTCGAGACCAAAAATGACACCCTAATCTCTATATCGGCAATGGCCCTTGGGAGTACCGTTAATATAGCGAGCCAATCTAGCTTTGCTACTAATTTAGGTAGGGTTAATGCGGTGGTGTACACGAAGTCAAACAACTTGAACCGCCCATCATTTGTCACTTTTGACGATAACTTTTCTGACTAGGACATTTAAATCATGGATGCAGTTTTTCCGATAGCGCAACGAGAAGGTGACGCTTACTACACGCTCAGTGATTTTACGAAATTGTTTGCTCAAGCTAAGAGTGGTCGTTACTTAATAGGACAAGGATATGGTTGGCATAGTGGCGTTCACTTAACATCAAAAATGTTACCGTGGGGGAAAGGGCTCAGACCTATTCAAGCGATGCTTGATGGAAAAATAGTGGCATTTCGCATAAATCCTGATTACCTAACATCAACGTACCAAGAGCAAGAGTTTAAATACAGTAATAACTTTGTGCTTATCGAGCATGAGGCTGTAAACCCCGAAGATAGTGAAGATGTATTTAAATTCTATACACTTTATATGCACCTTGCGCCACCTTCAGATATTGGCGCTAATTCATCAATAAACACGCGTTATCGCTTACAAGAAAGGCGTAATGTACGCATTTTCGAACATAGTGATGTGCCTACTAACTCTAGCGTAAAAGTAAAAAAACGGTCGATGTCTAAAGGGACATTACTTGAATACTTGTATGCTGAAGAGAAGGAAACCCACCCATACCAGATCGGCAAAAATACCTACAAAATGATAAAGTGCCGTGTGGTAGAGAATGGTGAATCGGCAAGTGGTAGCGAAAAAGCACTGTTAAACAAGATTGTTTGGTTTGCTTCGGGTCTCAATAGTGACTTTGACATTTTAGAAGATTCCTCTGCTGTCCTATCAGAACCAGTTTCAGAACCTAAATGGATGTCGGACAACGCGGCAATGATTAGGGACGGTAGTGTGGTTTGTTTACTCCCGATCTTATTTAGAGAGGGAATAAAAGTTTCAGCTGGGGAAGATATCGGCTACATGGGACTGCACGAGTACAGCAACGATGCAATAGGAACTAAGAAAGACGATAATCGCGTGCATATCGAGATGTTTTCTTTTGAGGAGCCGCCCGAATTTTTCAAAAAACAGATTTCTCCCAAAAATGCGGAAGAAAATCCACTGGTCGTTCTCGATGGATCCGATAGTAGTGGTGCCGTTGATATGAGTAATTCGTTTATTCAGCAATTACTTGAATCTGTGACAGAAGATCAAGTAACGGACTTCTCCTCGTTCACTGCTCGCGATGCCAAAGTATACTTAGACGGTAAGCGTAAACACTTTGAGCGATTTATTGTGAAACATCCTACAGATTGGCATACAGAGTCGTCACAAAGTCTTTATGAATCAATCCATCAGACCGCAAAGGAAGATCTAGATATTAAGTGCTCCGCTGGTTTTGTGACTATAGAGGACTACCGTAACTCCCCATGGCGCGATCAAGTGATGGATAGCTTTGATCTTTTCTCGCAATTCGAACTGGAAAGAGCAGATAAGTTCTCATGGATGCAAGATTTACAAGGTGATTTGCAACTAAGCGATGATAAGAGTCTTTGGCATTATTGGCCTTTTATTCCTCAAACTCAAGGTGCCTTTAAGTTTACTCTAGAAATGCTACAAGAGGTATACCCTGAAGTTAAAGACTCTAAGCGGGATGTCTTACAAGGTATTGTTAATGAACTAAATGATCACATGCTTTTTTATAAGCTAGATACGCCTTTACGTAGAACACACTTTTTTGCTCAGCTTATGCAAGAAACCGGTGAGAGCCTAAATATGGCTGAATATACCAATTATCGTATTTCTACGCTGGATACATCAGAATTTAATACTGCTAGGTCACGTCGATATCCTTTAGATCACCCTAAATATGCAGGTAAGCGCTATATTGATGTTCACGGTATCGCAGACAAGAAAAATGGTAAATTCGTTAAAAAAGATGGTACTTCTCCTACTCTTGATGACAAAAGGATATTGTTTAACGTTATGTATGGAGGCAGAAGCGAAATGAAGAATGGTGATTTTTTGACAACTGATGATGGGTGGATTTTTAGGGGGCGTGGATTAAAACAGCTTACCGGCAGAGACAATTATGAGCGTTTCAATAAATGGCATTTACAAAATCAATCAGAGTGGCCATTGGACGTCGTAGATTTTTTAAATACACCAGAGCTTATATTAGAGGCTAAATATGCGACTCGCTCTGCTGCTTGGTTTTGGCTAGATATTAAAGGTCCTGAGAGGGCAGATAAAGGAGCCAACGATAAAGTTGTGAATGAAATAACACGTAAGGTAAACCGTTATACTAGCAATAAATCTTACCGGAAGCGTAGAGAAAACTTCAAACTTTTATGGGAAAATAAGGTATTTAACTAATGATAAAAAATATTAAACTTCATGCTATGTCAAGCTTTCTCATAATAAGCTTCCCAGTTTTAGCAGTACACCCACAGATAGACAAAAAACTAAGCGATACAACAGTCACTTTGTGTAAGAGCAACGAGGACATTTACTTTAATGCAAAGTTAGAGAACCGAAAATATGTTTCCTTGTGTGGGGCTGGGCATAGAAGTCCAAGTACTGGTTATGTAAAGTATCGATATGGGACAAGCGATAAAGTAGAATTAGAATACCCAAAAAGTGCAGAAACCCCAAAAGGTAAGTTTTTAAGTTATCATATAAGACTTGGTAAGTTACAAGGTAGGAATATTTTTTTCTATTCAGGGGATTACAGATATAGTATCGGTTATTTAGCTGATAACTGTAGCTTGCATGTTTATAAAGGTAGTGAGCTTGTATTTAGCTCATCTTGCGAAGAGACTTCCGAGCTGAACACGTTTGGTGGAGGTCAATCATCAGGCTCGGTGATATTAGAAGAAGAACTAATCAAAAGATTTCCTGAACAATTTCAAGACCCAAATGAACCGGAGTTTCACTGAATTTACAATAGATGTGTTAGCTTATAACGATCCTCTGGTTCTTGCGCGTGACTCTTGAATGTTTGATGAGGGGGCTCCTTGTTCATTAGGAATATAAACATCATTAGCTTTTTATCGTCCTTGTCTCTTTCACTTTCTGTAAGTGCAAGCTGTGATCAAGAATCCACCGTATTCACATGTGATTTAGAAAATAAAGGTGGCAGTTTGAAAGCTTGCTTTAATCAAGCCGAGAATTCGATGTATTTTTTTGTTGACGAAAATGGGTTGAAAACAGTTTATACTCCAAGACAAGGGAAGAGTTTAGATAACTATAAATGGATAGATATTTCTTTTGAAGAACCTGAATTCATTCCTTTGAAGTTTGAAGTAAATGAAAACAAGAATGCGTATTTTTCATTGACTAGAGGTGGTGGGCGGTTGAGTGTCGTTGCTAACTCCGTTGACATGATTGAAGATGAAAATGCTGTTGAGTACTACTGTGAATTGGAAACTGAAACAGCTCTGGATCCCAACGTTAGATTAAAAATAAAACACGTAAAGCCCAATGAGTTTGAAGCTTGGGATTAAATAGCAATAGATTCCAGTGAGAGCCTAAATAAAATTCATTTTAATAAAGAGTTAGCTTTTCTAGAAAATTTACTCGAGATGTTTGGATAAGAAATGTTCAGATAAAAAGCGCCGAAAGGCGCTTTTTATTTTCTTTAAAATAAAGTATGGTCTCCCTCCTTTTAAAATGGTAAGTGTTGAATAATTATACAGTGGTTAGGTAAATGAATAAAATAACTAAACTCGCTTTGGCTTTGTCCGTATTGACATCTGTTGTTGGGTGTCAACTGGTGTCAAATACGCCGATGCAATCGACAGCAACGAAGGAAATAATTGAAAAAGCAAAGGCAGAGTTTGATGGACAACGTTTTTATAAGTTGAATGAATATGATGAAGAAATCAACGTTTCAGATGACGGTGTCATTACCTTCAAGTCTTACTTACCACGCAGCGGCGGCTATGAATGGGTACCAATTGTGATACGCGATACTAGTTTTCGTGTTTCTTGCGATTATTTCAGTGAATATGTTGAAGCTGGAATGGTTGTTCAGGTTCAGTTTGTAGGTAAACGCGGGCGCATTGAAAATTACGACAAGCAACGTTGTGAAGAGTTTGGCGAGCCAACATGGCAATAAGATCTATGGATAATTAAAGCGCCGACAGGCGCTTTTTATTTACGTTTTAGTTAACCGTTAGAAAAGATGTAGACCAATCTTCGGAAGATTAGGCAAGCAATGCGTAGTATCTGGTCACAAGTTGGTATGAACTTGCCTTTTAGAAAACGCTAATAAAATCGCTAAACAGCTACATGCTAATAGAACGACACCTAAGTTTTGTGCTGTTCCAGCCATCGCTAATCCCGTCCCGATCATGATGTAGTACATGAGCCCAAATAAAGCGCCTGCGCTACCTACCTGTTGTTTATAATCAACGAGTGCGTCACTGAGTATATTGGGTATCGCAATCCCATAAGACATGACGACTAACACCATTGGAGCAACAAACCAGATTGATTGGCTCAGAATCAACACACCGACTGATCCCAAACTAAGCAATACTGCTGAGAGCCAAAGTAGTTGGCTTTTTCGAACATTTTTAGACACTAGGGATTTGTTTAAATAACTCCCAAGCAGAGTGCCTAACCCCAGTACCATGCCACTATATCCAAATTGTTCGGAGCTATACCCAAGTGCTGAGAAAGTAAATGCGCCAAGCTGGTAATAAGAAAATAGAGCAATGTTATACAAAGCAACCAGTAATCCTGAGCGCCAAATTCGCGCGTCTCTTACCATTTTCCAGCTAAGTTGACGCAACCGTACTGGTGTCTGTTCTTTCTGTGTTTCAGGAAGCTTAATAACGTTATAAGCGAGCAATACTAACGCGATTAAGAATAAAGCGAAAAATACATAACGATATCCACCAAGCCCTGTAAGCTGCCCGCCTAATAGCATGCCTACTACCGGGCTGATTGATATACCCATCCCCATTAAGCTGAAGACTTTACTCAGTTCTTGACCGTCAAACGCGTCACGAAGCATGGTCTGTGTGACAACAGAGCCTACCGCGATACCAAATGCGCTCAGGGCCCGCGCAGCCATGACAACAGCAAAACTCTCGGTTTGAGTTGCGAGTAAAGACGCAAAACCATAGATAAAGAGCCCAATTAACATGGTAGGCCTTCTTCCCAGTTTATCTGCGAGCACTCCCCAAACAACGACGCCAATGGCAAACGCTAGGAAGTAATTCGACAGTGTTTGTGCTGCTTGTGCGTGGTTTACATCAAATGATAGAGCGATTGAGCTCAACGCTGGGCTATAGATGGTTTCTACAATTTGCGGAAACATCAACATAACCAGCATGAGCCATAAAGAGGGCTTAGTATTCATATTGTTACCCATTGTTAATGAAGTTGGCGGGCAGTATAAATGAGGCTATGATTGAGCCAATAACAACATAAAAACCAAATACATCAACATTCGGACAAAATGGCACTTATTGACGAAGAAACACAGTTTGACGCAGACAAAATTTCTAATTGTGTAGTGGGAATTGCTGCGGATATTGGCAAGCACGACTCGGGTATGCATCAGCACAAGAAAGGGCAATTGTTGTACGCACCTCAAGGTTGTATGAGTTTTGCTCTGAAGGACTCGATTTGTATTCTGCCCCCGACAAAGGCGGTTTGGATCCCACCTAATACGCCGCATCGCGCACTGATGACGAATGTGGTTGCGTATCGATCTTTGTATTTTGATTGTGAGGTGTTTGCGTGTCCGAGTAAGATCACGATGATAGAAGTGAATACTTTACTCCAAGCCCTCATTGATAAAATGTCATTCTGGGAGTGGGATAAGCGTAAGAGCGAGATGATAAATACGACAGCACTCTTCTGGGAGGAGTTTTATGCTGCGAAACGTTATTCGTTTCAGTTGCCTTTGCCATCACATCGGCGCTTAACAACATTTCGCCGGGAGTTGGTTGAACCTTCATTTCTCGCTCCTTCGCTTACTACTCTTGCAAGCAAAGTGGGGGCAAGTACCAAGACGGTAACACGATTATTTAAGTCGGAAACGGGTATGAATTATCAAGATTGGCGTCAACAGTGGAGGCTCTTAAAAGCAGTTGAATTGTTATCAACGGGAATGCAAGTCAGCGCCGTTGCTGATTGGCTGGAGTTTTCTTCAGACAGTGCTTTTATTGCATTTTTCAAAAAGCAAACTGGGCAAACACCGCTAATGTTTATGAAAACTAGACCTTAAAACATCACGATGCTTACGTATTTCTTTAGTACAAATTTGGGCTTTATAGATTCCGTATATATTGGTTCACATAGTGAAATGCTATCGAGCACGTTACTTGTGTTTACTCGGCAGTTGACGAAAATATTGAGTAGCAAAGTCAATAAAGGCTCGGATGCGTTTTGGTTGATGTCGGTCGTGATGGTAAAGGAGTGAAAACTCCACACTCGGAATGCTCCAGTCGGTAAACACTTCTTTTAGCTTGCCTGTCTGGAGTTCTTGTTGGCAATAAAGTGCTGGTACACGGATGATACCATTTCCCGCCAACGCTGCTTTTATCATTACTCTGCCACTCTTACATCGTAACTGTCCACGTATCTGGTGTTCCGTTGACTGCTTTGTATTTGTGTTCTCGAATGCCCAGCGTGTCACACTACCTGTCAAACAAATGTGTTTTTCTAAGTCTTTTGGATGCGAAGGGTAGCCATGTGTTTCTAAATAACTTGGGCTTGCGTACGTCCCCATTTCCACATCAATCAGTTTGCGAGCGATAAAGTTGGAGTCGTCTAACTTTCCCATTCGAAAAGCGATGTCGAATTCATCCGCGATTAAATCGACACGATGGCTGCTAAAATCTAAGTTAATGTTCACTTGTGGGTGTTGGATTAGAAACTGAGCAACGATATCTGCGACAACGTCTTCCCCTAAATAACCCCCCACGCAGTTGATACGAATTTCGCCTCTTAATTCTTCTACATCATCAATCACTGCCATAACAGCTTGATCAATATTGTGAAGGGCGGTTTCACACTGTTTATACAGAACCTTGCCTGCTTCGGTGAGCTTCAGTGTTCGAGTGGTTCTTTGTAGCAAAGTGGCACCAATCTGTTGTTCCAGATTTGTTATTTGACGTGAAACGTGTGAGCGAGAAACGCCAAGTTGCTCTGCTGCTTTCGTGAAGTTTCCTAGTTGAGCGATTAGGACGAAAGAGCGGATATCCGCAAGGTTGATGTGTGTTTGCATGATGACTTCTGCGTAATTCAAAAAAGTATTGTTGCAGTATAACAACAGTGTTTCAACTAGGTCGGTATATATCAACAAACAAAGTTTTCTTAAACTTATCGCCATTGAGGTAAACCGTTCTATTAAGGATTCAAAATGAAAAAGTTAATTGTTATTACAGGCGCTAGTTCAGGCATTGGTGAAGCGATTGCACGTCATTTCAGCGAACAGGGCCATGCTCTTCTTTTGTTAGCAAGACGTGTAGAACGTTTAGAAGCATTAAACTTACCAAATACGCTTTGTGAAAAGGTAGATGTGACCGATAAAGCTTCTTTTGAAGCGGCAATTGAGAAAGCAGAAGCGTTGTATGGTCCGGTAGATGCACTTGTAAATAACGCAGGCGTTATGCTTCTAGGCCAGATAGATACTCAGGACGCATCGGAGTGGAAGCGCATGTTTGATGTGAACGTACTTGGCTTGCTAAATGGCATGCAGTCCGTTTTAGCACCGATGAAAGCGCGTAACAGTGGTACGATCATTAATATCAGCTCTATTGCGGGCAAGAAAACATTTCCTGATCATGCCGCTTACTGTGGTACCAAATTTGCGGTTCATGCGATTTCTGAAAACGTACGTGAAGAAGTCGCATCATCGAATGTTCGTGTTACGACTATTGCACCTGGCGCAGTGGAAACTGAATTACTTTCACATACTACGTCTCAAGATATTAAAGATGGCTATGATGCTTGGAAAGAGGATATGGGGGGCGTGTTGGCAGCCGACGATATTGCACGAGCAGTGCTGTTTGCTTATCAGCAACCGCAAGGTGTATGTGTTCGCGAAATTGCTTTGGCACCAACAAAACAGCAACCTTAACATTAATTTACAGCGACTTCTGGATCATTAGGGCTGTGAATATTTGCACACTGATTCGTGATTGATATGGCATCTTTCAACTAAGTCGTATGAAAATTTAGGTTACCCATTTAAGTCCGTAGCCTAAGTGTGTTATTGCTTATACCCAAGTTACTCAAGGTGAGAAAAAACTTTGAGTAATTTGGGTTTTTATTTGGTCTCAATTTTTAGTATGTAGCTCTATTGGGGTCAGCGGGCCACAGTCGTAAAGAAAAGGAGAAGGTGACGTAAAGCAAAATGAAGCAATATCCATAGCTTAATGAGAATTGATTTCATCAACGTCACAAGCCGTTACAATTATCCGTTAGGTATTATACTTTGTGGGTGGTTAATATTTAACCAAACAAGGAGGTGTGTATGAAACGATTCGCGAACATACTTTTTGCAACACAAGGATTGCCTGGTCATAGTGAGGCGCTCGAACAAGCGATGAGGATCGCATCCAGCAACAAAGTACCTGTTTCAGGGCTAATTGCGTGCCCCGATTTCCCCGCGGATATGCTCCAGTATCAGCAAAGTTATGAGCAATCGCTGCAAGACTCCCTCAAACAAAGCATTCAGGAATACAGACAGAAGCTCGATCTTTCTGAAGATGATCTGGCATTTCCTCTTACTGTGAAAAGCAGTGAAAAACCCGCTGTCTGTATCATTAAAGAAGCATTAGCTGACAACAAAGATCTTATCATCAAAGAAGCTGAACCACTCGGTGAAGGCGCTGAGGGTTTCAAAGCTATTGATATGACACTGTTACGCAAATGTCCTTGTCCATTATGGTTACACCGACCGATTGATAAGCCGAGAGACAAACGCCGTGTGGCTGTTGCTATAGATCCGTTAACGGCGAGCGATGAACAGCACTCATTAGCGGTGCGTTTACTTGAATTATCTCGTTCAATAGCCGACACCTGTGACAGTCGTTTACATGTGATTTCTTGCTGGGAATATTACTTAGAGAATTACCTACATGACAATGCTTGGATTCAAGTCGACGATGCTGAGTTGAAACATGAACTCGACAAAGCAAAAGCCGATCATAAACAAGCTCTACAACAACTGCTGGAAGAGTCGGGGATTACGGGTGAAATTGTGATTCATCATTTACACGGAAAGCCTGATGAAAAAATCCCGGATTACGTAGAAAGCATAGAAGTGGACGTTCTAGTCATGGGTACCTTAGCGAGAACTGGGATATCTGGCTACGTCATTGGTAATACGGCTGAAAACATTTTGCAATCTATAAACTGTAGTTTGGTCGCTCTTAAGCCCGATGGTTTTGTATCGCCGATTCAGTAATTGGTGTGTAACAAACCTGGGTTTAAGTGGTTGTTTTAGGTAAAGGAGGGAGACGGAGTTCTAGAACATGGAATTATCAGTGTATCAATAAGTTATCAGAGGAGAGTGACATGAAAAACCTATGCCCGAAATGCCACACAGAAATGATAGAACGTTCGAACGTTTATGTTTGTCCGAGAAATGATATCGGTGACTGCACCTACGATGCGTTCGAGTTAACTGATGACGATAATCCATACACATTCAGTCGAGAACACGTAAGTAGTGATCTACGTTCTTACACCGTAGCGGACAGTAAGTAGCTGTTTGTATTAACGTTCCTTTAAGTAGCATTCAGTGATTGCTGTTTGCTACTTATCCCTTGGTTTTATGATCTTTTTTGAAATACTTGGGCTAAAACAATCAAGTGGAGCTTTTTATCTTTGCGCCAAATAGGGCGAACTTTCTTATAAAAATGAATGGGCTGCGATGTTGAATAGCATAACGGGTAAAGAAAACCTGCCGAAAAATCCCGATAATCAGTTGGTCTTACTGATTTTCCCTGTGCTGCCAATTTTAATCTTCTCTTTTCTTTTTTACATCTACACACCCGCAGGCGTAAGCTGGAATGCGGAATGGATACCAGGCCTCGATATTAACTTCAGCTTTAGGTTAGATGGTTTGTCGTTCCTTTTTGCCGGGCTGATCAGTGGGATTGGCGCACTGATCCAAATATACGCTTTGGCTTACTTACGAGAGAGTTATAGCCGATTTTCCTTTCATTTATACCTAACCCTATTCATGCTTGCCATGCTAGGGATTGTGATGAGCGATAACATCCTGTTGTTATTTGTTTTCTGGGAACTCACCACCATCACTTCTTACTTACTGATTGGTTTTAATCACGAAAACAAAACGTCACGAAAAAATGCACTGCAGTCGTTGATCGTTACAGGTGCTGGTGGGCTAGCGTTGCTAGCTGGTCTTATCTTGCTGGGAGCAATGGCAGGGAGTTATGAGCTAAATACCATTATCGAGCAGGCAGACACGATTGCGCAGCATGAATGGTTTATGCCATCTCTCGTGCTCATACTACTTGGTGCATTTACTAAATCTGCGCAGTTCCCGTTTCATTTTTGGCTACCTAACGCGATGGCAGCGCCCACTCCAGTCAGTGCGTATTTACACTCGGCAACAATGGTAAAGGCGGGCATTTACTTGTTAGCGCGGTTATCGCCAGTTTATGCTCATAGCGAGGTTTGGTTTTATGCCTTAGTGATCACAGGGAGTATCACCGCCGTTTGGTGCACGTTTGTCGCATTAAAACAAACTGACTTGAAGCTGATGCTAGCCTATAGCACGAACGTGGCTTTGGGGAAATTAACATTATTACTAGGTATGGGCACAGATTTGGCCGTGAGTGCAGTATTGATGTTTATTCTCGCTCACTCTTTCTATAAAGCAGCGCTGTTTATGGTGGTGGGGAATATCGACAAAGCGACAGGAACGCGAGATATTGAACAACTGTACGGCTTGAAGTCAGTGCTCGTCATCAGCATGGTTGCGGGGAGTTTGGCAGCATTGTCGAAAGCTGGGTTTCCGCCGTTGTTAGGCTTTTTGAGCAAAGAGTACATGTACAAAGCCGCCGTAGAGCTCAATAACTGGATCGCCTTTGTACTTTTAATCGTGAATATACTGATGGTCGCGCTAACCATTATGCTTATTGCGAGACCATTCTTTGCTCGCCGTGATCTCGTGCCAATTGAAACGAAGCCGATTGAGGCCAAAAAGGCTATGTGGGTTTCACCTTTACTCTTGGCACTTGGCAGTCTCATCGTTCCTTTAGTCGGTTTAAATTGGTTAGATCACCACATCATCTTTCCTGGCTCTGCTGACATTCTGCCTGCAGCCGATATTAAAGCGACATCATTATGGCATGGTGTGAATGTACCGCTAGTCCTAAGCGTTATCACGCTAGTATTGGGGTATGTGGTGTACCGTGTTTATCCCACTGTGTCTGCATTTTTTCAGCGGTTACATCTATTCGTCCCCAAAGCGGAGAATGTTTTTGAACGACTATTAGATGACATGATGACACTGGCGAAGTGGCAAACGGCGCTGTTGCAGCAAAAGAAGTTGAGTCGTTATGTTCTGCTATTTTTCACGGTACTCGCCGTCGCTTTGCTTGGTCAGGTAGCATTTATTCCTCTGCCTTTGTTTGAACAGCTTTCAAACGTGGCTTTCTATGAGATTGGCATTGCCTTATTGCTGATTGGTGCAGCGATCGTATGTACGTTGTCTCACTCAAGGCTTCTTGCGATTTCTGCGCTAGGTATGATTGGTTTTATGACCACGCTTGTTTTCATGATCTACAGTGCTCCGGACGTCGCGAAGACTTTACTGTTAGTTGAAACATTAATGGTGGTCTTTTTAGCATTGTTAATGCGTCATATGCCGCGTTTAACCACCGTGCCCAAGCATTCAATAAAACGCAAAGTGGCGAATGCTTGTATAGCGGGCGTGATAGGTGTTTCGATTACTTTCCTCTTGTTAGGAATCACGTCCCAGCCGATGGATTCGTCGGTGTCGGATTTCTTTGCGGAAAATAGTGTCCCAGGCGGGCATGGGCGCAATATTGTTAACGTTATTCTGGTCGACTTTCGTGCGTTCGATACATTGGGAGAGGTTGTCGTCGTTGTCATTGCTGGGATTGCAGCAGTGAGCTTGCTTAAGACAAGAGCGAAAAAGCAAAACCGTATTCAATCATTAATTTTTGCAACCACGGCACATATCGTCGCGGCGCTCATGCTCGTGTTCTCAGTGTATCTGTTATTACGTGGTCATAACGAACCGGGTGGTGGCTTCATTGGTGCATTGATTGCCGTTATTGGCTTATCGCTTCTCATGTTCGCGGAATCACCGAAATACGTTCGTTCTAGATTGTATTTCAAGCCGTTTTTCATTGCGTTATCTGGCATTGCATTGAGCTTGATATCAGGAGCTTTGAGCTTTGCGTTTGATAAACCGTTTTTAACCGGGTTGTGGTGGAAAGATGTGATACCACTGGGTACGCCGTTGGTTTTTGATGTTGGTGTTTATCTTGCCGTTATAGGTGGCGTGATGGGGATGCTGCTTCGTATTAATGAGGAGCTAGAGTGATGGAAATAGTCTGGAGTGTTGTCGTTGGAGTATTTGTCGCCGCAGGCGTTTACTTAATGCTGGAAAAGCATATCTTGCGTCTTTTGTTCGGTATCATGTTACTCAGCAGTGCGGTTAACCTTGCTATTTTTACCGCGGGAAGGCTGACTCCTGGAGAGCCGCCATTGATTGGCGATAATGCACTTTTGCCACCAGATGGCGCGGCAAACCCATTACCTCAAGCGCTGATTTTAACCGCGATAGTCATCGGTTTTGGGCTACTTATTTTTGCTTTAATGTTGTTCTATCGAGCTTATAAAGATTCTGGAACCGCAGACGTCGACGAAATGCAACGTTCTGAGGAGGGTCAATGAGTTCGATTTTGCTGACGTTACCTGTTGTTCTTTCATTGAGTACGGCGCTGACCATTTTCTTTGTACGTCGCTCAACAAAAAGTGTTGAGTGGTTAAGTGGCGCAAGTGCGATTTTGAACCTTGTTGTCGCAGGCCTTCTCACAGAAAACATCATAAGTAATGGTATTCAAGCCGTTGCTTTTGGCCAGTGGCAAGCACCGTTTGGTATCGTCTTTGTCGCAGATTACTTCAGCGTTGCCATGGTGATGATTACCGCAGTGATTGGTGCGATATGTGTTTTCTATGCCATGGCGGACCTTCACCGAAAACCTTCCTATAGCAATTACCATGCGTTGACGCACGTGTTGCTTGCTGGTGTTTATGGCGCGTTCCTCACCGGAGATATTTTTAATCTGTATGTTTGGTTCGAGGTCATGCTCATCGCGTCATTTGGTTTAATGGTATTAGATGCAACGAAAACTCAAATTGATGGGGCAGTGAAGTATGTGATGTTGAACCTGATTTCGACGCTAGTGTTCTTACTTGCCATCGGTTTGTTGTATGGCGCAACTGGCACCTTGAACTTGGCCGATCTCTATACCAAAGCGGGAGAGAGCGAATTGAGCATCAACATGATGTTGTCCGCCTTGTTTTTGTTTGCCTTTTCTATCAAAGCGGCACTATTTCCTTTATTTGCTTGGTTGCCAGCTTCTTATCACACCTTACCAAGTGGTGTGGTTGCGCTGTTTGCTGCGTTGCTTACTAAAGTCGGCGTATACGCGTTAATACGAGTCTTCACATTAGTATTTCCGCTCGCCGAGAGTGGTTGGCAGCCGACTTTGATTTGGATTGCTGGCCTCACCATGTTAATGGGCGTTTTGGGGGCGGCAAGTCAATTCGACATTAAGAAAATTCTTTCTTTTCACATCATTAGCCAAATAGGTTACATGATAATGGGATTAGCGATTTACACTCCTTTAGCTTTGGCTGGCGCTATTTTCTACATTGTTCATCACATCATTGTAAAAGCGAATTTGTTCTTAATCGGTGGCTTTATTGAGCGCAAATATGGCTCTAGTCAACTTGAACATTTGGGAGGGGTATATAAAGCAATGCCTTGGTTAGCGTTCTTGTTTCTTGTCCCTGCGTTTTCTCTGGCAGGATTTCCGCCGCTCTCTGGTTTCTGGGGCAAATTTTTGGTGATCAAATCGAGTTTACAGGCTGAATATTACTGGTTAGCCGGTACCGCGCTGTTGGTGGGGCTGCTTACCGTCTACTCGATGACGAAAATTTGGAGTGAGGCATTCTGGAAAAAGCCGGTTAGGGAGAAAACAGAACAGACTCTGCAAGTCAAAGTACATTGGTTGTATTGCGTTCCAATTGCCGTATTGACCATGTTCACGTTGATCATAGGCTTGGTGGCGGAGCCTTTTTATCAGTTTTCTGTTCAAGCCGCTGAACAACTGTTAAATCCGAATGAATACATTCGAGCGGTATTGGGAGGAAATTTATGATCTATCTATTCCTCAATCTTTTCTTAGCATTAGCATGGATGATGTTAAACGGAAGTTATTCGAGTCTGAATTTTGTCGTCGGATTTACGGTCGGTTTTTTTGCCTTACGGTTGAGCCAACCATTTGGATTAAAAACCAGCTACTTTCGACGTTTTGCGTCGGCATTAAAGTTACTGGTGTACTTCGCTTATGAAATGATCATATCGGTTGCAAGAGTCGTGTGGGATGTCGTGACGCCAACGCATTTGAGCCAGCCAGATATCGTCTATGTCCCTTTGGACGTCGATTCCGACCTTGAAATCACGTTACTTGCGAATATGGTTTCGTTAACCCCGGGCACACTCAGTTTGGACGTTACGCCTGATAAAAAGCATCTTATCGTTCATGCAATGTTTGCGCCTGAGCATGAAGCAGTTATTCGTGGAATTAAAAACGGATTAGAGCATCGAATTTTGGAGGTGACGCGTGGATAGTTGGCTGCAAATAAGTGTCACTTTTGCCTATGCAGGGCTATTACTCAGTTTTGTTATGGCTTTCTTCCGTTTAATTTTAGGACCAACGCTGGCTGACCGAGTTGTGGCGTTAGATTTGATTTCATTTATTACCATCGGCTTTATTACGGTTTACACCTTAGACAGTGGTGAGGATGCCTTGTTAGATATCGCCATTACATTAGGTTTGGTCGCATTTCTTGGCACAATCGCATTTGCGCGTTTGATCGTTAAAAGGAAGGAGAAAGAATAATGGATGTGTTGATTGGGCTGTTTTTATGTTTAGGGACGTTATTGATCCTAAGCGCTAGTTTAGGTGTGTTGCGGTTGCCAGATCTATATACCCGAATGCATGCCGCAACCAAAGCCGGTACCGTCGGAGTTAGTTGCTTACTACTAGCGGTTGCCTTCTCACTCCCTGAAGTCACCGTGATCTCCCGAGTTATCGGTACGATGTTGTTTATCGTTCTCACGGCACCAATCGCCTCCCACCTGCTCGGAAGAGCAATGCGAGAGGTCGGATATAAGATTTGGCGTAATGATTAAGTTTTTTCTTGTTTAACCAATTGTCACTATTGATTCAGCTGGCTAATTTCTTCCAGAACTTCTGGGTTAGCAATAGCACCAATATTTTTTACAGCTTGCCCGTTCACCAATTGTTTCACGGCTAGTTCAACCAGTTTTCCTGATCGCGTTTTAGGAATATCACTGATAGCAAAAATTTGGCGTGGGACATGGCGCGGTGAACATTTTGTTTTCAATGTTTGGCGAATTGAATTGGTGAGTTGTTGGGTTAACTCGACGTTGTGAGCGAGTTTTACTAGTAACCAGATTTCTTCAGACTGCTGGTTTAACTTGCCGACGGCGATGGAGTCCTCGACCTCGGGTAACGCGTTCACTTGCTGGTAGATCTCAGCGGTGCCGATTCGTACGCCGCCTGGATTTAAGGTTGCGTCGCTACGGCCATAAAAAATAAAACCGTCATGTTCGGTTTGCATCACATCGTCGCCGTGGTGCCAGATATCGGTAAACTTGCTCCAATAAGCGTTGTGATAGCGTTCGCCGTTGTCGTGCCAAAAACCGATAGGGAAGTTAGGTAGTGAGTTATTGCAAGTCAGTTCGCCGCGTTGCTGTGTAATGGTTTTTCCCTCGTCGTCCAAAACACGCACGTCGATTCCAAGCCCTGAACCTTGGCATTCGCCTTTGTACACCGGTGAAATAGGGTTTCCAAGTACAAAACACCCACAAATATCCGTGCCGCCAGCAATGGAAGCCAAATGTAAATCCTGCTTGATGTGCTGATAGACATAATTAAATTGTTCTGGGTAAAGCACTGAGCCGGTCGAACACAGGGTTGTGAGTGACTTCAGGTCGTGTTCTGACTTGGGAGAGTAATTCGCTTGCTCTAGCGCCTCTAAATATTTCGCTGACGTACCAAACAGTGACACGCTATGTTCTTCTGCTAATCGCCATAAGACGGAGTGATCAGGGTAAACCGGGCTCCCATCGTAAATCACTAAGGTAGCACCACTCGCAAGTGCTGAAACATGCCAGTTCCACATCATCCAACCACATGTTGTGTAGTAGAAAACCTTGTCTTGTGGTTTGATATCGCAATGTAGTTGATGTTCTTTGAGGTGATTGAGCAAGGTGCCGCCCACGGAATGGACAATACACTTTGGTTGCCCCGTTGTGCCAGAAGAATACAAAATGAATAACGGGTCATTAAACAGTGTTGGTTGATATTGAATTGGTTGTGGAGAAAAGTGGTGAGCAATATCAGACCAATACACAAAGTCAGAAGTGCTAGCACTCTTAGCGTTTTGTATATATTCGATTTGGCATACGCTAATAGTGGCGTATTCGGAGACACTGCTTAGCTTGCTACTAAGAGTGGTGTTCTTGTCCGTCATATCGAAAGTTTTACCTCCGAACTGGTAGCCATCACAGCAAAAAAGAACTTTCGGTTTGACCTGACCAAAACGCTCTACGACGCTATCGATACCAAAATCAGGAGAGGTTGAAGTCCAAATGGCGCCAAGGCTGGTAGTAGCCAACATGGCTATAACGGTTTCTGGAAGGTAGGGCAAATAACCCGCAACGACATCGCCTTTGCCAACACCACAATTGAGTAGCCATTGCTGAACGACAGACACTCGTTCGAGCAACTGTGTACCAGTGAGCTGCTTGTGTTCACCGCTTTCATTAGTAAAAACGATAAACTCACGCTCAGGTGTTTGTTCGGCCTGAGAGAGGAGATTCTCTGCGTAGTTCAGCGTGGCGTCAGCAAACCATACGGTGTCCCTATTTACATGACTCTGAGTAGAATCTGTCTGTGTCCACTTGGGAGCACCAAGGCTTTTGACTTGCGAGCCAATATTTCCAATGACGTTACAGAAATGCCAGGTATGTCGCCAAAATTCGTCATTATGGTCAATGGACCACTGGTGTAAAGACGTGTAATTATTGATTGAGATATCTTCGGTTTGGTGCGCATTAACCGTCTCGATAAATCGTAGCAAGTTGCTATTGCTGATGCGCTCAGCAGATGGTGACCAAATAGGTGCAGAATTTTGCATAGGTCCCTCTAATTTCAATTCTTTTTGAATATGACCAAAACAAAATAAAGGGGCGAACATAGCAGTGTTCGCCCCTTATCTGATTGTTTAAAGTTGTTCGGCAAGCTGAGGTAGTACCTCAAATAAATCACCAACCAATCCATAGTCGGCAACTTCAAAGATAGGAGATTCTGGATCTTTGTTGATCGCGACAATCACTTTGGATTCCTTCATTCCTGCAAGGTGTTGGATGGCACCGGAGATCCCAACTGCAATATAAAGCTTAGGCGCAACGATTTTACCGGTTTGACCCACTTGTAAATCGTTGGCAACAAACCCAGCATCAACCGCCGCGCGAGAAGCGCCAATGGCGGCCCCCAGTTTATCGGCGACTTGTTCGATCAATGCGAAGTTCTCTTTGCTACCGACTCCGCGTCCACCTGACACAACCACCTCTGCCGCGCTTAATTCAGGACGCTCTGACACGGTTTTATCGACAGAAACCAATTCAACCATTGGAGCTGAGATGGTGACTTGCTGATGCTCAATGTCAGCTTGATTGTGACAAGTAACCGGCTCAAACGCAGACGCGCGCACTGTGACGACGCGAACCTTGTCGCTGGTGGTCACTTTGGCAAATGCATTCCCTGCGTAAATAGGACGAATAAAGGTGTTTTCATCGATAACTTGGACAATATCGGAGATTTGCCCAACGCCGAACTTCGCTGCAATTCGCGGTGCAAGATCTTTTCCTTTTGATGATGAGCTAGCCCAGATGGCGTCAAAACCTTCAGAAAAACCGACCACGATAGGTGCGATACTCTCGGCAAATTGATGCTTAAGTTGCTCATCATCGACACAAATTACGTTTGATATACCATCAACGCGACAAGCTTGCTGAGCGACTTCTTCACACTGGTGGCCTACTACGATCAAAACATTGTCTTGGCTGACTTGTTTTGCTGCATTAACCACTTTGAGTGTGTCCGCATGCAATTGGTTATTGTCATGCTCTGCTATGATTAAGTTCTTCATGAAATCACCTTCGCTTCGTTACGCAGCTTATCGAGAAGCTCTGAGACAGATTCAACCTTGATGCCACCTTTTCTTTGCGCTGGCGGTGTGACTTCTTGAATGGTTTGGCTAAATACCACTTCAACACCCAGACTGTCAGGTGTGATTGTATCTAACGGCTTGCGCTTAGCTTTCATGATATTAGGCAAAGAGGCAAAACGCGGTTCATTCAGGCGTAAGTCAGTACTGATCACCGCAGGTAAGTTCATCGCGACCGTCATCAAGCCGCCGTCCACTTCTCTCACGACCTGAACTTTTTGATCTTCTATCTTCACGTCTGAAGCGAAAGTTGCTTGAGGCCAGTCAAGTAGGGCTGCCAACATCTGAGCCACTTGGTTGTTGTCGGTATCAATCGACTGTTTACCCGTAATCACAAGCTGTGCTTGTTCTTGCTCGACCAGAGCTTTGAGCAGCTTAGCGACGACTAATGGCTCTATTTTGTCTTCAGTATCGACTTGAATAGCGCGATCGGCACCTAACGCAAGCGCAGTACGTAGTTGCTCCTGACATTGGCTACCGCCAGCACTGACAACGATGACTTCATCTGCAATACCTTGCTCTTTTAGTCGTACGGCTTCTTCAACGGCTATTTCGCAAAATGGATTAATCGTCATCTTGACGTTATTGGTTTCAACATCGCTATGGTCCGCTTTCACACGAACTTTAACGTAGGGATCAATGACCCTTTTGATTGGCACTAGTATTTTCACGTTAGATTCCTTTTTACAGTGAAGACTATGTGTTTACAGTGAAGACGATGTGATGACGTCTTTAAAATGATGTTAATTTACCTTTACGTTTGCGTCAACTTTAAATATATTGTTGCTTAACAAGTTGGCAACATGCAAAGAAAAAGGAATGCAATCATGGAAA
Source organism: Vibrio sp. CCB-PB317 (assembly GCF_022808245.1). Lineage (NCBI taxonomy): Bacteria > Pseudomonadati > Pseudomonadota > Gammaproteobacteria > Vibrionales > Vibrionaceae > Vibrio > Vibrio sp. CCB-PB317. The sequence continues at coordinate 1,303,703 of NZ_JALGNU010000002.1, read as the reverse complement.
GAGACTGCATGGAATTTGATGTTCTGATTGTAGGCGCTGGTCCCGCAGGTTTGTCTGCGGCATGCCGAATCAAACAGTTAGCCGCAGAGAAAGAACAAGACCTCTCTGTTTGCGTGGTAGAAAAAGGCTCTGAAGTTGGAGCGCATATTTTATCGGGTGCGGTGTTTGAAACGCGCAGTTTGGATGAACTGTTTCCTGATTGGCAGGAGAAGGGCGCACCACTCAATACCAAAGTAAACCAAGATAAAACCTACTATCTAGGCAATGAAATCAATGGTCATGAACTGCCTTCTTGGGCAGTGCCTAATACGTTACATAACGACGGTAATTACATTATAAGTTTGGGCAGTCTATGCCGATGGATGGCGTTGCAGGCTGAGAACTTAGGGGTGGAGATCTACCCAGGTTTTACCGCCAGTCAAGCCATCATCGATGAAGACAACCGCGTTTGTGGCGTGATCACGGGCGATATGGGATTGGACAAAAATGGTGAACAAAAAGGAAATTTCGAACCTGGTATTGAACTGCGAGCGAAGTTTACTTTATTTGCTGAAGGCGCGCGGGGTCATATTGGTAAGCAGTTGATTAATCGATTTAATCTCGCTGAAGATAAAACGCCTCAACATTACGCTATCGGCTTTAAAGAGTTGTGGGAAATACCACCAGAGCAGCATCAACAAGGGTTAGTGGTTCACGGCTTAGGCTGGCCGTTAGCGAACGAAGCCACAGGTGGCAGCTACCTTTACCATTTAGAGGGAAACCAAGTTGCCGTCGGGTTGATTGTTGACTTGAACTATAAGAATCCGCACTTGAGTCCATTCGATGAATTTCAGCGTTTTAAACATCACCCGTTGATTGAACAATACCTCAAAAATGGTAAACGCATTAGTTATGGCGCAAGAGCGATCACCAAGGGCGGTTTCCATTCGCTTCCCACGCAACAGTTTGCTGGTGGCTTGTTGATTGGCTGTGATGCAGGAACGCTTAACGGCGCTAAAATCAAAGGCACGCACACCGCAATGAAATCTGGCATGCTTGCCGCTGAAGCAGTATGTGAAGCCCTTGAGAGTCAGTCTGTTACTGTTGATTATCAAAAGCATTTCAAACAGTCTTGGCTGTATGAAGAGCTTTATCAAGCACGTAACTTCTCAAGTGGCATTCACCGCTTTGGATCGTGGCTGGGCGGTGGCTTAGCGCTGCTGGAACATAACGTGTTAAAAGGCAAAGCTAAGTGGCATATCCGTTGTGATAAGCCCGACCATCAGTCTCTGCTATTGGCGGAAAACAGCAATGAAATTGTCTATCCAAAGCCTGACGGTGTGTTAAGTTTCGATCGCCTTTCTTCTGTCTATCTATCCAATATCTTCCATGAAGAGGATCAGCCGTGCCACTTACGTTTGGCGAACCAGCGCATTCCCATCGAGCAGAATCTTGAGTTATATGCAGAGCCAGCACAGCGCTATTGCCCGGCTGGCGTTTATGAAATCGTACAGGGGGATCAGCAGCCAGAGCTGCAAATAAATGCGGCGAACTGTATCCACTGTAAGACCTGCGACATCAAAGATCCAAGTCAAAATATTACTTGGACACCGCCGGAAGGTGGTGGTGGCCCTAACTATCCGAATATGTAGTCGTCTGAGAATAATTTTTATTAACAATTTATTTACTTAAAGTTTGCGTTAGTTCAAATCTTTCTCGATGAACTCGATTGCAACTTAATCTTTCAAGCACTATTCTGATTTTAAATTGACGTTTACGTAAACTGAACGCAAAGTTGATGCATAGGTGTAAAAGCGGTTACCAGTATCAAAGTTAGGTTTGATCAAATAGTGCTCAATGGAACGCACTTAAATAACGAAAGGGAGATCAACTATGGTATCGGAATCGCCTCTGTTGCAGGTAAACGATATTTCATTGGCTTTTGGTGGGGTGAAAGCTCTAACTGACGTGAGCTTCCATGTGAATGAAAAAGAAATCTTTTCAATCATTGGTCCAAACGGTGCAGGTAAAACCTCAATGCTCAATTGCATCTCTGGTCGATACACACCAAACAAAGGCTCTGTAATCTTCGCTGGAGATGATGTAACCAAACGAACACCTAGCCAACGAGCTGAGTTAGGGTTGGGAAGAACCTTCCAAAACTTAGCGCTCTTTTCTCATATGTCAGTACTGGACAACATTATGGTTGGCCGACATCACCTACTAAAAAACAACTTCGTCACGGGGCCACTGTATTGGTTCTCTAACGCACAGAAAGAAGAGATGGCGCACCGCAAGTACGTGGAAGACGTGATCGATTTTCTAGAAATCCAGCACATTCGCAAAGCCACCGCTGGCACACTTTCTTACGGTTTACGTAAACGTGTAGAACTTGCTCGTGCCATTGCCTTAAAACCTAAGTTGTTGCTGCTTGATGAACCGATGGCAGGCATGAACTTGGAAGAAAAGGAAGACATGGCGCGTTACATCATGGATCTGAATGAAGAGTTAGACATCACCATCATCATGATCGAGCACGATATGGGCGTGGTGATGGATATCTCTAACCGCGTATTGGTGTTGGATTTTGGTAAACACATTGCTATGGGCGAGCCAGAAGAAGTGATGGCCAACCCGCATGTGAAACAAGCGTACTTAGGCGAAGAGCTACCGACATTAGAGGAGAGTGCATAATGGCACAGCAACATAATGATTGGGCAGATATAACCCGCTTAGATACCTTTCCAAAAGTATTGCAGCACAACGCCAAGCACTGGCCCGAGCAAGTCGCAATGCGTGAAAAGGAGTTTGGTATTTGGCGAGAGTTCACTTGGCAAGATTATGAAAACCGAGTGAAGTGGATGGCGCTCGCACTCAAAGACTTAGGTGTTGGTGAGCAAGACGTCGTTGGTTTGCTGGGTGATAACCGCCCGGAATGGGTATGGGGCGAGTTGGCTGCCCATGCGATTAAAGGCTTCTCGCTGGGCATCTATCAAGATTCCATGCACGAAGAAGTGGCGTACCTCATCAATTATGCCAAAGCAAAAGTCGTGGTTGCGGAAGATGAGGAGCAATGCGATAAGCTACTTGAACTCGGTGATGAGATCCCAAGCGTAGAATTCATTATCTATTGTGACCCGCGTGGAATGCGCAAGTACGACGACCCACGACTGATTGATGTTGAGCAGGTCTATAAAAAAGGTCAACTGATCGACAAAGCGGATCCCGATAAATATCTCAATATGGTTGCGGCAACCAAAGGCAGCGATCTTTCGATTCTTTGTACCACGTCGGGTACGACTTCCAAACCAAAATTAGCTCAGCTACACAGCGGCACGTTCTTGGATCACTGTGCGGCTTATCTGCGTGCAGACCCGCGCTCCCCAGGCGACAACTACGTTTCTGTTCTGCCTTTGCCTTGGATTATGGAGCAGGTGTATGTGGTTGGTCAGGCGTTGATTTCTCGTCAAATCGTTAACTTCGTGGAAGAACAAGAAACCATGATGTCCGACTTGCGCGAAATTGGCCCGAACTTCGTCCTACTTGCACCGCGTGTATGGGAAAACATTGTGGCAGACGTGTCTGCGCGAATGATGGATTCCACACCGTTTAAGCAGAAGATGTACAAACTGGGCATGAGCTTAGCCAACAAAGCGCTGGAGCAGGGTAAACGCTCTAAGTTGGCTGAATGGATTCTTCTGCGTGCTCTGCGTGACCGTTTAGGGTTTTCGAACCTGACATCTGCGGCAACCGGCGGTGCGGCGATGGGACCGGATACTTTCCGTTACTTGCAAGCGATCGGTGTACCACTCAAGCAGCTTTACGGTCAAACCGAAATGTGTGGTGCGTACACCGTCCACCAAGCCGATGACGTGGACTATGATTCGGTCGGCGTTGCGTTTGATAATGCAGAAGTGAAAGTCATCAACCCAGACAGCAATGGCGTGGGTGAGATCATCGCGAAAAGTACCGGCATGTTTACTGGCTACCTGAACAACCAGGAAGCGTATGACGAAGACGTACAAGACGGATGGATGCATACGGGTGATGCGGGTTACTTTAAAGATTCTGGTCACTTGGTGGTGATTGATCGTCTGAAAGACATGTCGGAAACCAGCCATGGCGACCGCTACTCTCCGCAGTTCATTGAAAACAAACTCAAGTTCTCGCCGTTTATTGCAGAAGCCGTAGTGGTGGGCAAAGGTCGACCTTGGCTATCCGCCATCATCTGTATTCGCTACGCGATTGTTGCGAAGTGGGCAGAGCAGCGAGGCTTAGCATTCACTAACTACACCAACTTATCTGCTCAACCAGAAGTGTATCAAGCTATTCGTGAAGAAGTGCTGAAAGTGAACGAATCCCTACCCGATGCACAGAAGATCAGCAAATTCATTCTACTTTACAAAGAGCTAGATGCCGACGATGGCGAGCTAACTCGCACACGTAAAGTACGCCGTGGTGTGGTTGCAGAGAAATACGGAGACATCATCGAAACCATCTACAGTGACGATCCAAAAGTCGATGTGGATACGGTGATCACTTATCAGGATGGCACCAAAACACGCATTCAAACGTCGCTAGTGATTGAAACGCTTATTGAACATGAGCCAACACTGGTGGATAGCGAACAACGGAGGATCGCATAGTGAATACGGATTTATTACTGCAACTCGTCATTAATGGCGTGATCGTTGGCATGTTGTATGGCGTGGTCGCCATGTGCTTTGTACTGATATACAAATCGACCCAGGTGGTCAACTTCGCTCAGGGTGAGTTCTTGCTGATTGGCGCGTGGGTATGTTGGGCGGCGCTTGTTCATCTGCAACTGCCATTTTTTATCGGCTTTTTACTCACGCTCGCGTTCATGATGGTGTTCGGTATCGCCGTGCAAACCATTGTGCTCAGACCGTTAATTGGTGAACCGATTATCTCTGTGATCATGGTGACCATCGGTCTGTCTATGTTCTTCCAAGCGCTGATGAAGTGGATATTCGGCGTCTCGGCTGTGTCGTATCCGCAAGTGTTCGAAACAAATGTGGTGAATATCGGTGGTTTGAACGTTGAGTTCGCTTACATTCTGAGTTTGATCTTCTCCATGTTCATCATGGGGGCGTTCTACTGGTTCTTCAAATTTAGCAAAATGGGTCTGGCAATGCGCGCAACGGCATTTAACCAGCAAGTAGCCCAGAGTCTTGGCATTTCCATCAAGAAAGTGTTCGCCATTAGTTGGGCTATTTCGGCAATGGTATCTGCAACAGCAGGGATTGTTATCGGGATCGTTAACGGCGTATCTGACGCGCTATCCATTATTGGTATCAAAGTTTTCCCAGCCGTTATTTTAGGTGGCTTAGATTCTGTAGTCGGCGCAATTGTCGGTGGTATCACCATCGGGGTGCTAGAGAACTTAGCTGAGTTTTTTGATAGCCAATACCTGCAAGTGGGTAACCTGTACAACATCGCACCATTCTATGTGCTGTTAATAATTCTTGCCTTCAAGCCATACGGCCTGTTTGGTACCAAAGATATCGAGCGTATTTAAGGAGAAATAACATGGCTCAACTTAGCATGCGCCCATGTGGGGATTTTCGAACCACATACAAAAGTGATACGCCAATTTTTGAAACCAAAACCATTAGAAGCTTAGCGATTGCTGGTGTCATCGCCATGTTGGCTGCACCTTTGGTATTGGATATCTATTTTCTTAACCTGTTTATTCAGATTGCGTATCTCGGTATCGCGGCGCTGGGTTTAAACATTCTGGTTGGTTTTACCGGACAAATTTCCCTAGGTCACGGTGCGTTCTTTGGCTTTGGTGCCTTTGCATCGGCTTGGCTGAATAACCAGTTCAACATTCCAGTCGTGTTTGCGATTCCGCTCGCGGGTTACTTAACCATGATTGTGGGGATGCTGTTTGGCCTGCCAGCTGCCCGAATTAAAGGTTTATACCTAGCTATCGCAACTTTGGCTGCGCAGTTTATTTTAGAGGACTTCTTTGCTCGTGCAGACTGGTTCAGTGGCGGCTCATATGGTGCTGGTGCCAATCCTATCAATCTGTTTGGCTTTGAGTTTACGACCGATGAAAGTTTCTTCTACATCGCTCTGTTTGCGTTGATCTTTATGTACATGTGGGCATCGAACTTGATCCGTTCTCGTGATGGTCGCGCGTTTGTCTCGGTACGAGATCACTACCTGTCGGCAGAAATCATGGGTATCAACCTAACCAAGTATCGTCTGCTCTCATTTGGAGTGTGCGCATTCTATGCGGGCATCGGGGGCGCACTCTACGGACATTATCTAGGTTTTGTATCAGCAGAAGGTTTCACCATCATGATGTCTATCCAGTTCTTGGCAATGATCATCATTGGTGGCTTGGGTTCAGTCAAAGGCACATTGATGGGTACGATATTTATCGTATTGCTGCCTGAAGTTTTGGAGTTTGGCGTGACGGGGTTGGCTGAGTTTAGCAATAACACTTCGTTCATTGATGGGCTTGCTTACTTCAAAGAAATGGCGATCGGCTTGGTCATCATGCTGTTCCTTATTTTCGAACCTCAAGGGTTATCGCATCGCTGGCAACAGATTCGAGCATATTGGAAACACTATCCGTTCTCATATTAACGTGGAATTAAGTGGAATATACCTCAATAACAAGGACAACGAGTTATGAACAAAGGACATTTAGCGACAACGTTGGTGCTATCTTCGGCACTGTTTACTACCGCCACTTGGGCAAAAGACTCTGTATTTGTCGGGCAATTGGTCGACTTTTCTGGACCAACAGCCTACGTGAGTAAGCCTTATGGTTCTGGCGTGCGAGACGCATTACGCTGGATCAACCAAAACGGTGGCATTAACGGTACTGAGCTCGAATTTGAAACGGTAGACATGGCGTATAAAGTGCCAGTAGCCATTTCCAACTACAAACGTTGGGTGGCGCGTAAAGACATGGTTGCGCTACAAGGTTGGGGCACGGCAGATACCGAAGCACTCATCTCGTTTGTGACCAAAGACAAAGTGCCAGTGTTCTCTGCCTCTTATTCAGGTCACTTAACGGACCCAACCGGCAAGAACCCAAAAACCGCGAAACCAGCGCCTTATAACTTCTTCTATGGTGCGTCGTACTCAGATGCGTGTCGTGCACTAGTGAAGTGGGCGAAAGAAGATTGGGAATCAAAGGGCAACCAAGGTGCGCCGAAATTTACCCATATTGGCGATAACCACCCATTCCCGAATGCGCCAAAAGAAGCGTGTGCAGAATATGCTGAAGAGCTTGGTTTTGAGGTACAAAACCCAGTCGTTGTGTCACTCAAACCGGGTGATTTCAAAGCACAATGTCTGTCACTCAAAGAGTCTGGCACCAACTACGGTTACATTGCCAATATCGGTAGCTCGGTAATCTCACTCGTGAAGTCTTGTAATACGGTTGGTACAGAGTTCCAGTACATGGCGAACATTTGGGGCGGTGACAAACCAGTACTTGAAGCGGCGGGCGATGGCCTTAAAGATTACGTTTTTCCTGGCATGACGGCGTTTTGGGGAGACGATAACGAAGGCATGAAACTGGTTCGTGAGATTTCTAAGCAGTCTGAATCAGAGCCTGGCGAGTTTAGAACTCACCACTACATTCGCGGCATTTGTTCTGCGTTCTACATGAAAGAAGCGATGGAGTGGGCGAAAGACAACGGTGGCATCACGGGTGAAAACATCAAGAAGGGCATGTATGTCCATGACAACTGGGTCCCACAAGGCTTAGAAGGTGTTTGTGTACCTGCGAACTGGAAGCCGGAAGATCACCGTGGCACAACAACCGTGAACGTGTTTATGGGTAACAACAACGGCGGCGCAGTCGATATTAAGAAAGTGTCCCAAGTGACATTGTCACGTCGTGACGATTGGCTAGGTTACTAATCGACGACTTATTAATAACAAAGCTTACTGAAAATAAGGATGGGTGAGAGAACACTCTCACCCTAGCAAGGAGTAGTTTGATGGCTGAATTAGCAACGAATATCGAACCGGCAGAAATACTGCTTTCAGTGAACAACATTGAAGTCGTCTACGACGAAGTAATACTAGTACTTCGCGGTGTGAGCTTAGAAGTTCCAAAAGGGCAGATTGTGACCTTACTGGGTGCCAACGGTGCGGGTAAATCCACAACGTTGAAAGCCATTTCTGGTTTGTTGAAAACCGAAGATGGTGAAGTGACGCGCGGCGAAATCAACTTCATGGGCGAGCGCATAGACAACAAAAGCCCGGAAGAGATCGTCCGTTCGGGCATCTTCCAAGTTATGGAAGGGCGCCGAATTGTTGAAGATATGACGGTAATAGAAAATCTTCGCTTAGGCGCTTATACACGCACTGACAACGAAGTTGAACAAGACATCGAAATGGTGTTTGATTATTTCCCTCGCCTTAAAGAGCGCACTGGTCTAGCGGGTTATTTGTCAGGTGGTGAGCAGCAAATGCTAGCGATTGGTCGTGCACTGATGGCTCGTCCAAAAATGATCTTGTTGGATGAACCTTCGATGGGGCTTTCGCCGCTATTGGTGAAGGAGGTGTTCAGCATTATTAACAAGATTAATAAAGATCAAGGCATTACCATGCTTTTGGTTGAGCAGAATGCCAACTTTGCCCTTCAAGCGGCCGATTACGGTTACATCATGGAATCCGGCAAAATCGTTCTGGATGGTAGCAAGCACGAACTGCTAAACAATGAAGATGTGAAAGAGTTCTACCTTGGCGGCGGCGATGAAGATCGCAAGAGCTTTAAGAACCTGAAATCTTACAAACGTCGTAAGCGTTGGTTGTAAGGAGCGATGATGAACGAACTATTTGATGCGAAAGAGTCTTTGTCTCCGCAGGCGCGAGAAGAATCGCTGTTTCAACGTCTGCCAACGTTGATTGAAAATGCAAAAGCCAACAGCGAACATTATGCGGCGCATTTTGCTGAGTTAGAGCCTACGTTGGCAAATAATCGTGAAGGGCTTACCCAGTTTCCGATTACGCGCAAATTCAATATGCCAAACCAACAGCAACTTAAACCGCCGTTTGGTGGTTTAAATAGTGTTGCGATTGGTCAGATGGCGCGTGTATTCCAATCACCGGGGCCGTTGTATGAGGCACAAACGGATGAGATGGATTTCTGGCGTATGGGGCGCGCGTTTCACGCGGCTGGATTTAGTGCGGGCGATTTAGTGCATAACACGCTCTCTTATCATTTCTCGCCTGGTGGATTTATTATGGATGGTGGCGCAAGAGCTTGTGGCTGCGCGGTATTTCCGGCGGGTGTCGGGAATACCGAAGCACAAATTGAAGCGATTAAACAGCTGCAGCCAACGGGTTATACGGGCACGCCTTCTTACTTGCTGACGTTGCTACAAAAGTACCAAGAACAATACGATGAGTCGCCGAGTTTTACCAAAGCGCTGGTCTCTGGTGAAGCGGTCACCGCAGACATGCAACAGATGTTTGAGGACAAAGGCATTGCAGTCTCTCAAGCCTACGCAAGTGCTGAGCTTGGTTTGATTGCTTATCAAGTCACAGGCGAGCAAGGCTTGGTGATTGCCGAAGATATTATCGTTGAAATCGTTAATCCTGATGGCATTCCTGTACAACCGGGAGAAGTCGGTGAAGTAGTCGTGACATCGCTCGATGAGAAGTTTCCGCTGATTCGCTACGCAACGGGAGATTTATCGGCATACCTAGAAACGGGCTCGGATTCGCCACGCACGAATGCGCGAATTAAAGGCTGGATGGGGCGTGCGGACTCAGCGGTGAAAGTGAAAGGCCTGTTTGTTTATCCGCATCAGATCCAAGAAGTCTGTCGTCGCCACGATATTAAAGGCTCCTTGAAAATTGAGCGTGATGGCTTCAACGATACCATTACTTTCTGCTGTCATGATGTTCATGTATCAGCAGAGGACATTCAAGCAACACTCCAGTCTGTCACTAAACTGAAAGGCAATGTCCAGTTTGTACCGAACCAAGCGGAGCAGCCGTTAATCAATGACCTGCGCAGTTAACCCATCATTGTAAAACGCATTTATAAAAAGCTAACAACGTAAAAATCAAAGACTAGGAGAGGGGATACCACATTGTGCTGCGTATCCCTTTCTTTTTGTGCCAGTACAATCAGGAGGGCGATAAATGAAGCAGGCACCGACCATCAATCAACAGTTTTGGGATAATTTGTTTACCCAAGGCACCATGCCGTGGGATGCCAAAACCACACCTCAAGAGCTAAAAGCTTACCTAGAAAACGCGCTTCATAGCGGTCAATCTGTATTTATCCCTGGCTGTGGTGCTGCTTATGAACTCAGCTCTTTTATTCAATATGGGCATGATGTGATCGCGATGGATTACAGCCAACAAGCAGTAAAAATGGCGCAATCGACGTTAGGCAAGCACAAAGATAAAGTCGTGCTGGGGGATGTATTTAACGCTGACTCTACGCACTCATTTGATGTGATTTACGAGCGTGCCTTTCTCGCTGCACTACCGAGAGACCAGTGGCCAGATTACTTTGCTATGGTGGATAAATTGCTGCCAAGAGACGGTTTGTTAATTGGTTATTTCGTTATAGATGATGATTACCACTCTCGCTTCCCTCCATTTTGTTTGCGAAGTGGGGAGTTGGAGGGTTATCTAGAACCGGAGTTTAAGCTTGTGGAATCCTCAGTGGTGGCAAACAGTGTTGAGGTTTTTAAAGGTAGAGAGCACTGGATGGTGTGGCAGAAAAGTTGCCGTATTTAAACGCTATGGCATCAAATAATGAATACCAAATCAGCGTCACATAATGCATATTTTAAAGACAATTATTCTTGTGGTAACGATAAGTGTTGTGAATTGGCGAAGTTGTGAGAAATGTAGATCATGTCCTTTGAAAACATAAGGATATATAATATGGACAAATCATTTTCTCTCATCGATAAGCCTACCTTCTTAGGCTCACTCTTTCTTTTACTCAGCGTCGTTATACCTTTAATTTTATTTCCCACACAAGGTGCGGATTGGATAGCTTCGGCCAAATTTTTCATGACCGATAAGCTTGGTGTGTTATACCTCGCACTGGGTATCGCAGCAATGTGTTTTATGATTTACACCGTGTTCAGCGATCTTGGCCAAATCAAACTTGGTGAAGCCGACGAGCAACCAGAATTTGGTAACGCCTCATGGGCTGCAATGCTATTTTGTGGAGGTATTGGCGCAAGTATTCTGTATTGGGGGTGTATCGAGTGGGCATACTACTATCAATCACCACCATTTCAGTTGGAAGCAGGCAGTGAAGAAGCCATTCGCTGGGCCGCGACTTATGGTCTGTTTCACTGGGGACCGATCGCTTGGTCAATTTACCTTATTCCTGCTCTGCCTATCGCTTACTTCTTTTATGTACGCAAACAACCTGTTTTGAAAATCTCTAGTGCGTTAATGCCTGTATTAGGAGAAAAGCGCGCAAATGGTGGTATTGGCAAGTTTATTGATGTGCTGTTTATTTTTGGTATGTTGGGTGGCGCGGCGACTACGCTTGGCTTAGCAGCGCCTCTTATCAACGGTGGTCTACATCATATCTTCGGTCTTCCAAACAATACCTTCAGCCAAGTGGCCGTATTACTTCTCTGTACTGCGATTTTTGGTTACTCCGCGTATGCAGGGCTTGAGAAGGGGATCAAATTCCTTAGTAACATTAACTTCTGGGGTGCGATGGGCTTGTTACTCTTTGTACTCGCCGTTGGGCCAACCGTGTTTATGTTAGAAACAGGCTTAGATTCTATTGGTCGTATGTTGTCTAACTTCTTTGTTATGGCTACCTGGGCGGAGCCGTTTGGTGGTTATGGTGAGTTTACAGATACACACTTCCCGCAAGACTGGACTATTTTCTACTGGGCATGGTGGTTGGTCTTTGCTCCTTGTATGGGATTGTTTGTTGCGCGTATCTCGCGTGGAAGAACGATCAAACAGATGGTCGTAGGTTCTATATTTTACGGTTCTTTAGGTTGTTTCTTATTCTTCATTGTTTTAGGTAACTATGGTTTATCGTTGCAATTGACGGGTGAGCTTGATGTCATCGCAATCCTCAACGAATCAGGCGCACCAGCGGCTATTTTTGCAACGTTAGACACATTACCGTTAGGGCCAATCGTTATTGGTGTTTTTACACTATTGTGTATCATTTTTACGGCGACTTCGTTTGACTCTATCTCGTACATTCTTGCGTCTGTGGTTCAAAATGATGTGACGGAAGAACCGATGCGCTGGAACCGTTTGTTCTGGGCGTTTACTTTGTCTTTTCTGCCAACCGTCCTAATGTTCATGGGAGGTTTATCGACATTACAAACCGCTGCGATCGTGGGAGGTTTACCGTTGTTAGTTATCTCGGTGATGTTGATGGTGTCCTTTGTCCGCGCGGCGAGCCTAGATATTAAACATCAAGCAGAATACGAAGAGCCAACCATTAACATTGAAGAACTGCCGGAAATTGACCCTTGGTCAACAGAGGGAATGGCTTTGGCGAAATTTGAGCGCTTTAAAGACTTAGCTCAACAGGCGGCTGAAGAAGAGCGCGAAGCAATGGCGGCCCTGATGAGCATGCGTAAGAGAATTCGCGCATTCGCCTTAGAACACAGCTGTGAATCTGGGCTTTCGGACCATCATTTACCAGAAGATATGCAAACAGAGCTACAGCAACTAACCGAAGCGCTTGAGTTGGCTCAACAGAAGAAACAAGAACTGTCTGAACAAGCCCAAGAATCTCGAATGGAATTTAATCATGTGTTATTAGGCGGCGCGTCGGCAGGTTTAGCAACGTCTCAGGCTTAAGAACAGACACACAAGAGCCGAGTACAAACTCGGCTCTTTTTTGCGTGGATACCTTACAGTTAAAAATTCTGCTCAGTCAGTGTTAATGCTTATACTATTTTAGGTTGACCATCTGATGCGGTGGCACCGCCGTCTACAGGTAGGTTTACGCCATTAATGAAAGATGCGTCATCACTTGCCAAGAAAGTCACGACAGACGCAATTTCTTCAGGTTCGGCTGCTCGGCCGAGCGCAATGCGCTCATTGAATTTATCGCGGATTTCCTGCGGCCAGCCGTTCGTCATGTTGGTTTTTACTAAGCTTGGGCATACTGCGTTAATTCTTACGCCCTCCGCACCATGGTCCAATGCCATCGCTCTAGTAAGGTTGACCACAGCGCCTTTACTCGCGCAATAGAATGCGGCACCCCAGTCACCACCCAAACCAGAAACGGACGCGGTATTCACCATACAACCTTTCGTTTTTAAGAGTTCAGGTAACGCAAACTTCGCGCAATAAACGACGCCGTCAATGTTTACACCAGAGATCTTCTTCCAGTCTTCCACACTACCTTCAATCACTGAACCAGGGACATGTACGCCAGCATTGTTTACTAAAATATCCAGTTTACCGAAACGGGTAACAACATCAGAAATCAGTGCTGCGACTTTATCTGGATCAGAAACATCAATGGAATGCGCAGACACGCGCTGTTTATCAAAGCTCTCAACGGCGTTTGCCAACTGCTCTTCATTCCAATCGGCAAGAGCGACGTTTGCGCCTTCTTCATACAAACGTTTTGCGATGGCCAAACCAATACCATTGGCAGAACCAGTCACGAGTGCGACTTTATTTTTTAATCCTCTCATGCGATTTCTCCTTCGAAACTTACAAAAACGGGATCTTGATTTTTCTCTGTGCGCGGCAACATCAGTTTGTCGTTGTCGCTGTAATCTACGGGGATAGCCACCACTGCTGGTCCTTCAACGTCCATGGCTTTATTCAATGTCGGTAGCAATTCGTGTTGACTAGTCACTGCGAAGCCTTTCGCGCCAAATGATTCGGCGTACGCCTTGAAATCAATTGGTCCAAATTTCACACCAGAGCAGCGCTGATATTTGTTGATCTCTTGCATTTCTACCATGTTGTAGGCGTTATCAACCCACACAATATGGACGATATTGCAGTTCAGTCTAACCGCGGTTTCTAACTCCATGCTCGATTGCATAAAACCGCCGTCTCCCGATATCGATACCACTTTGCTGCCAGGTTTCAGTAGGCTGGCACCAATGGCCCATGGCAGTGCAACGCCCATCGTTTGTTGGCCGTTAGACACCAGCATTTGGCGAGCTCGAAAACAACTTAAGTAACGAGCGATCCAGATGTGGAAGCTCCCCATATCAAGACATAACGTGGTATCTGGTGTGATGATAGATTGCATGGCTTTAATCAGTGCCAGTGGATGAAATCCTTGCTTGTTATAGACATTGGGATAGGTTTTGATCACTTGCCGTTGCAGTGCTACCTCTTCCAGTACTGAAAGTGCCGTTGGGGAAAGGCGAGCATATTCAGAGATGTAGCTGCCCATTTTGTCTAATGACTGAGCAATGTTTCCGACGATTTCAACACAAGGCTGATAATTAAGTTGGTATTCTGCCGGTTCAATATCGAGGTGAATCACTGGGTTGCGGTGGCTGTTCCAAAGCTCAGGGTCATACTCTATTGGGCTAAAGCCGATGGTGAGAATTAAATCGGCGTCCCGCAGTAAAACATCGCCAGGTTGGTTATTAAATAAACCGACACGCCCAGCAAAGTGGTGATAGTAATTGATGTCTACTGTGCCGGCGGCCTGGTAAGTGCCGACAACGGGTAGCTGCGTATTTTGAAGAAATCGGGCGATAGCAGCAGCGTTTTGGCTGCGGCTCGCGTGAAGGCCAAGTAAAACCACACAACGCTTTGCTTTGCTGATTCGACTGACCGCTTCTTCGATTGCTGCGATGTCTGCGCAACCAGGCTGTGTGTAAGGCGAGGGGACAATAATGTCCGTTTGGGTTTGCTCGGATAAAACATCTTGGGGGAGACTCAAAAAGCAAGCCCCAGGACGACCTGACTCTGCGATACGAAATGCGTTCGCCATGATCTCGCTTGCGGCGTCCACATGCTGCACTTCAGCACTGAACTTGGTTATAGAGCGAAAAATACTGACGGTATCCATGCTCTGGTGTGTTTGTTTTTGCTGGTCAGTTCGTTTCACAGCACCACCGATAGCAATCAGCGGATCGCCTTCGGAGTTTGCTGTTGCCACCCCTGTAACTAGGTTTCCACAGCCTGGACCTGACGTAACCATTGTGACGCCTGCTTTGCCGGTTAGTCTTCCCATAACGCCCGCCATAAACGCGCCGTTAGCCTCGTGACGTACCGGAATCATTTGGATGTTAGTGTCTTCAATCGCATCGAACAGTCGATCGATTTTTGCACCGGGAATACCGAAAATGTACTTAATGCCGAGAGACTCTAGCTGTTGAGCGATCAACTGAGCTCCATTTTTATTTGAAGGTTTGGATTGCATTTGTTGTCCTTATTATTTGCCTGACTTTGTTACTTTTCCGCCTTTTCTATAGCGGTATTTATATCTTCCGGAGCCAAATTGGCAGTGAGGAAGTCTGTCGATACTGGTGTATCAATCACTAGCCGCGAGACCTTGCCAATCTGGAGAAATCCTGACGAAATGCTGTAATCCTGGATATGACCACCTCCTTGGCGGTCATCGGTAATAAAGTGTTCGTGATAGCCGGGTACATTGATGCCAGTCGTATATTTAGGACTGCGAAAGCCGGCGACCACGCCTTGCTTATGCGTGAAGCGGAACGTTGGTTGTTCTTTGACCACTTCAAGCATTGGCCGATAAGGGCGTGTTTGTTTAGGTACGGTGCGAGTACGAACTGAATCGAAAACGCCATCAATGCGCACTGCGCAAAATAGGTTATCGCTTGGAACCATGTCGTCTATGAGGCTATGGACTTCATGACGTGACATGCGCGATGTCAGTGGCAGCTCGATATCAGGCTTAAAAAAAGTCATGACAGCAAAGGGCGTTTTTTGCGCCAGGTCTGCCGGGTTTGCGGAGCCATCCGACTTGAGTTGAAAAACTTCCTTATCAAAAGCAATCAACTCACCATCCAATTCATTGAACGTACCTAAACCAAAATCCCCATGTTTCAGCAGTTCTTCTATGGTTGTTGAGCCTTCGTAAACACCAGCGATCAAAGCACTCATCAACGAAGTCTGATAAATCTCACCATCTCCGGTAACGTGATGGTATTCAGAAAATTCTTTCGCTACTTCAAGCGAACAAGCACATAGAGGGTTATAAAATCCACGCATGAGTAAGACCAGTTATGCAATGAAGAGTATATTTAGATTGACTTCTACACGGTGCTAAATCCAATATAAAAAAGATTTATTTTGATATGGAAAAAATATGGAATTTCGCTACCTGAAGTATTTTGTCGCGGTCGCCGAGACTCGTCACTTTACCCGAGCCGCTGAACAGTTAGGGATTGCGCAACCTCCTTTAAGTCAACAAATCAAAAAGTTAGAGCACGAGCTTGGTGTGGACCTATTTAAGCGCTTGTCTAGAGGGGTAGAACTGACCCATGCTGGGCAAGTCTTTTATACGGATGCGGTAAATATTCTTGCTGATGTGGAACGCGCTAAAGCAAAAGCCCGACAGATTGCCCGTGGTGAAAATACGCAGGTTAAAATTGGGTTCGCAACGTCAACATCAACCTGCATTAAGGTATTAGAGAGGGTGGGGCGTATTCAAGAGAATGGGGTTCATTTACAGGCGGCGGAACTGTCAATGCCAGAGCTTGCCACTCAGTTAAAAAGCAAACAACTTGATCTCGCAATCATGCGGCTACCCTGTTACGCCAGTGAGCCTTTTGAGCACAAGGTGTTGTTTAACGACCCGTTTGTCGCGGTGATTCCGGCGGGCCACGAACTGGCAAAGTATCACTGTATCCAGATGAAACAGTTGAGAGGCCATAAAATTTTACTGTTTCCACGAGAGACGGGCCCCGCATTGTTTGATGGCATGAGCACACTTTTTGCCGACGCAGGAGTAAGACTCGAACCACAGTTTGCAGCACCGCAACTTCGTACGACGATTGCCATGGCGCAGGCTGGGTTAGGTATTGCCCTCGTTCCGCGTTCACTGGCTGAACATCTCGATGATTCTGCGACAGTCGCCGAGATTGATGATATCCCTCTCACTAGTCGTGTTGTCGTTGCTTGGGAGGCGTCTAATCTCAATAAGCTGGCGTTAAAAGTAGTCACGAACATCAGTCATGTTGAGGCTTAAAGATGAGTTATCGAACTGGCTCTGATAGCCACAGGCAAATGTGATACTCTCCCTCGTTATATGCAAAGCTATGCTTTGGTTGAATAGACAAATCTTACTCAACGAATAGAACTTACTGAGGATGTACCAATGATATACGCTGCGGTCTTTGATATGGACGGGTTGCTGATTGATTCAGAACCTTTGTGGAAGGAAGCGGAAAGGCAGGTGTTTTCATCAGTTGGCGTCCAAGTGACCGAAGTACTGTCAAAGCAGACTGCAACGATGACGACAGGTGAAGTAACAAGGTTTTGGTATGAACGTAATCCTTGGCAAGAAACGAGCCTAGACGAAGTAGAGAATGCTGTTGTTGATAAAGTGGAGGCATTAATAATTGAAAAAGGATGCGAATTAGAGGGTGTTACAGAAACACTCAAATTGCTTAAGGAAAAAGGGTTTAAGATAGGGTTGTCTACTAATTCACCTTATCAACTCATTCCCACCATTTTGAACAAACTCGGTATTGCCAGTTACTTTGACGCGATATCATCGTCAGACGATGTAGAACAGGGCAAGCCAGAGCCAGATGTCTACCTTTCAACAATCAATAAACTAGGTGTAGATTCAAGTAACTGTATTGCCTTTGAAGACTCTTATTCGGGTATGCTTGCGGCAACACGAGCAAACATAAAAACAGTCGTGATACCTCAACCTGATAAGTTCTACCAAGAGTTTAATGAAGCCAGTCTAAAGCTGAAAAAGCTATCAGAGTTTAATGAAAGCCATTTAGTGGATTTAATAGGATAAAGCTATTCATTACGATTGGTAATATTTATGACAGATGTCATACCATATGGAGAACTTTGATGAGATATTAGTTGCTTATGTGTAGGAGTGGTGAGGGATGAAATAAAGCTTAATGTCGTTGCATATTTGATCAAAGAAGGCTACGAAGAGGCCGATATAATCAACCCTAAGAAACAAGAAGAAAGGTGAAGTGCACTTGCCATCTTTTTCAAAAGTAAACCTGCGTCATCACAGTAGACGGTTACAAAACATGGGTTTACGGTTGAACTAGCCAAGATAGATGCATAAAAAGACTAACAAAGCATTTAAGAGGGACTCCCGAGGCTTGTCATTTTTAGGTTTCGTTTTTGCAGTGTAGTGGTTTCGGGTTAATGATAGCGTTGTTCACAACTTAGTGCGGCGTTAAACCGCAAGGATGGTGGATGATTAAAGCGCAAATATTTGATGTATTTTGTGATGAGTTGGCTCAAGGTAACCCTTGTGGCGTTGTCGAACTAAATCACTGGCTGAGTGATTCTGAGTTACTTCAAATCACTCATCAGGTCGCTCAACCTGTCACATCATTTGTGGTTCAGTCTGGCAGTGACTACCACATTCGCTGGTTTAGCCTAGAAGGAGAGATCAACCTATGCGGACACGGAAGTTTGGGCGCAGGCGCTGCAATCATTTCCAACTATCATCAGAATGAGGTCATTCTAAAAAGCCAATATGGTCATATTACCGTTACTGAACTGGATGGAATGTATCGGATAGTGATGCCAAGTTGGCAAGTAAAGCCTCATGTAATCCCCTTGGATATTTCAGGCTTTTCCAATCGCCCCGTAGATGCTTTTACAACGCGTGATTTGGTTGTTGTTCTCGAGTCCGAAGATGATGTTGCTCACTATAAGCCTAACTTTGATGAGCTGGTTAAAATTGATGAGTTTCATGCAGTCATCGTGACGGCTCAAAGCTCTGATAGTGGCTATGTGCTGCGTTACTTTGCACCTAAAATCGGTATTTCAGAGGATCTTGCCACAGGCTCAGCTCAGTGCTCATTGGCACCTTATTGGTTTGAAAAGCTGGGCAAAGAAAAACTGATGGCTCGCCAGCTATCTCGCGCTGGTGGCTATTTTGAAGTGGCTCGCGGTTCTGAATCTACTATCGTATTGTCTGCACACGTGAAAAGTCGGACTTGAATGTAAACGCCTCTAGCTCTTACACAAGATCTAGAGGCATCCATTTTTTATTGACTTAAAAGTGCCGAGCTAAGATTTTAACCCTGCAGCGGTCATCATGACGCGAAACAGCATTGATACGAACCCCAGAGCTAGCACACTGGCCGCCCAAATTCCAACCATCCACGCCCATTGGCGGCACCAATTTTTGATTTTCATACTCACTCCTTATCAACTCGTTAATGGTACGCTTCGTCTTCTTTCACTTTTCCGGAGAAGACGTAATAACTCCAAAAGGTGTAAGCCAGAATGATCGGGATGATGATCACCGCTCCAACGAGCATAAAGCGCTGACTGCTTGCAGGAGCCGCTGCTTCCCATATCGATATGCTAGGAGGAATGATATTTGGCCAGATACTGATACCAAGCCCAGCGAACCCGAGAATCACGATCACCAATGCCATCACGAAAGGGCTGCGCTCTTTTCGCTTTTTGACGGAGTCGGCAATCTTCAAACAGACCAGCCCAGTAATGACAGGTACCGGCAGTAAGTAGAACAAATTAGGCAGAGAAAACCATCTTTCCGCAATGGCAGGGTAAGCAAGTGGGGTCCAAGCGCTCACAATGATTAATGCGGAGATCATCGCCAGTAGTGTTTTATTAGTGAAGCGGTACATCGTGTTTTGCAGTTCACCTTCCGTCTTCATGATGAGCCATGTGCTACCAAGCAGCGCGTACGTTGCGACTAAACCCAAACCACAAAAGATGGGAAAAGGGCTGAGCCAGTCGAGTTGGCTACCTACGAAGACGCGGTTTTCCACCGCAAAGCCTTGAATTACCGCGCCAACAACGATGCCTTGGAAAAACGTGGTTAAAATCGAGCCGACCATAAAAGAGCGATCCCAGAACTTTAAGTGGCTTTCCAATGCTTTAAAGCGAAACTCAAACGCGACGCCACGAAAGATCAAAGCAATCAACATCAACGTTAAAGGGATGGTTAGCGCTTCAATAATCACCGCGTAAGCCATCGGAAAAGCGCCAAATAGAGATGCGCCTCCAAGTACAATCCAAGTTTCGTTACCGTCCCAAACAGGCGCGACACTGTTGACCATGACGTCTTTTTGTTTTTCATCCTTGATGAAGGGCATCAGTATTCCAATACCCAAATCGAAGCCATCCATGATGATGCACATCAAAGTGGCAAAAACGATGATCGCGAACCAAATCACGGATAAATCAAAATGCATATTCTCTACCTTCACTTTGTGACAAATTCTAAATGCGGCCTGAAACGGTCGTCATGTCGTGCTCATCGTGTTCGATTGCATCGGGGCCTTTCTTGATTTGGTGGATCATGTAGTAATACCCAAAACCAAACACCAAGCTGTACACAACAAGGAAACACAGCAGGCTGATGCTCATTTGTAGGTCTCCGTGTGCAGAAACCGCGTCACGCGTTTTTTGTACGCCATACACCACCCAAGGTTGCCGACCAACCTCTGTCGTAAACCAGCCAGCGAGTATTGCGATAAGACCAGATGGCCCCATAAATAATGAAAATTTGAGGAACCAACGCGAGGTATAAAGCGTGTTCTTTTTTCGTAACCACATGCTGTAGAAGCTTTGAAAAATCATCAGAAGTCCTAGCCCGACCATGATTCGAAATGACCAAAAGACGATAGGTGAGTTCGGTCGTTCCTCTTTCGGGAAGTCTTTCAGCGCCGGGATTGGCTCAGTTAAGCTGTGGCGTAGGATCAAACTTCCTAGAACAGGAATTTCTAAGGCATAGTCTGTGCGTTCTTGTTCCATGTTTGGCATGCCGAACAATATCAATGGGGTTGGTTTGCCATCGCTGTTATCCCAATGTCCTTCGATGGCGGCGATTTTGGCGGGCTGGTATTCCAAGGTGTTTAACCCGTGCACATCGCCAATCACGGCTTGGAGTGGCGCAAGGAACACTAAGATCCCGAGCGACATTGAAAACATCGTTTTTACCGCAGTCGATTGATTGCCTCTCAATAAATGCCAAGCGGCTGACGCGCCTACAAAGAGTGCTGAACTGACAAAAGCCGCGACGCTCATGTGCGCCAAACGATAAGGAAATGAAGGATTGAAAACGATAGCAAACCAGTCGGTTGGTGCCACGCGTCCGTCGACAATTTCATAGCCTTGTGGCGTTTGCATCCAACTGTTGGAGGCGAGAATCCAGAAGGTCGAAATGATCGTGCCTAACGCCACCATCGAGGTTGCAAAAAAGTGCAGCTTTTCGCCGACGCGACGCCAACCAAACAGCATCACGCCAAGAAATCCAGCTTCGAGAAAGAAGGCCGTTAACACTTCATAAGTCAGTAATGGGCCAGTGATAGAACCAGCGAAGTCGGAGAAACCACTCCAGTTGGTGCCGAATTGATAGGCCATGACAAGGCCAGATACAACGCCCATCCCAAAGTTAACCGCAAAAATTTTCGACCAGAAGTGATAGAGCTTTTGGTAATCGGGATTACGTGTTTTTAGCCATAAGCCTTCCAGCACGGCGAGATAGGTGGCCAAACCTATGGTGATAGCGGGGAAAATAATATGAAAGGATACCGTAAAGGCGAACTGTATCCGTGCAAGCATAAATGCGTCGAGGCCAAACATTAAACTTCCTTTGATCTTTTAAGTTTTATGAGAGAGCTATTTTAAAAGGAGCGGAATGAGGGAAGTAGGTACAGACAGTGACTATAAACCTATAACAGATTAAATATTGAAGTGTTATTATTTTGAATTCGGCTTTAGGGAAGGGGATTTGCGTTTGGCGAAGTATCAAGAGTTAGTGGAACAGCTTAAAAGGCAGATAAAATCGGGGATATGGCATCCGGGTGACAAGCTGCCTTCTCTGCGTCGCCAATCTGAACACTCGGGTTTGAGCTTGATGACGGTATTGCACGCTTATCAAATTCTGGAATCTCAAGGCTGGGTAACCTCACAGCCGCGCTCTGGTTATCGAGTCGCGCCCAATATTAAGAGTTCAAATGAACCTCAAGCACCAGCCGCGGTTTCGTGGACAGAGCAGGTAGACATCAATGAGTTTATCTTTGATGTTCTGCAGGCGAGTAAAAATCCATCCATGATTAATTTTGGCTTTGCCTATCCAGATCCAAGTTTGTACCCACGTTATCACGTGAATCGGGCGATGAGCGCAGCCGCTCGCAATATGCCGATTTCCACCACCTTTGATAACTTACCGCCGGGAAACGAACAATTACGCACCATCATCGCGAAGCGTTATGCTGCGAAAGGCATTGAAATTTCACCCGATGAAATTGTCATTACGGCAGGCGCGCTGGAGGCGTTAACGCTCAGTTTGCAAGCCTGCACAAGACCGGGAGATTGGGTGGTTGTGGAGTCGCCTGCATTCTATGGCGCATTGCAATCCTTAGAGCGGTTAGGTTTGAAAGCGCTCTCAGTAAGAACAGACCCAGTCACGGGTATTGACCTAGATTCATTGGAACGAGCGCTGCAAACACACGATGTGAAAGCATGTTGGCTGATGTCGAACTTCCAAAATCCTCTGGGTTTTACGCTCTCCAACGAGAAAAAACAAAAGCTGATTGAGCTGACACAGCGATATAACGTGCCAGTGATTGAAGATGATGTGTACAGCGAACTGCATGCAGGGAATGACTCGGTTTACCCACTAAGAATGTTTGATGACACGGGCAATACCATGTTGTGCTCCTCGTTTTCAAAATCATTAATCGCAGGGCTACGTATTGGTTGGGTTGCGGCAGGAAAGCGGGCGCTAGAGGTACAAAAGTTACAGCTAATGAGTACATTAGCGACGAGTGCACCAGTGCAAATGACATTGGTGCACTATTTAACAAGCCGCAATTATGAATCGCATTTGAAGCAGTTACGGAAAAAGCTGTTTGAACGTAAAAGTAAGATGACGGATCTGCTTAATGAGCTGTTACCTGAAGAAGTCAAAGTGTTAAGCCAAAGCGGCGGGTACTTTATTTGGTTAGAGCTTCCCAAGCATATCGACGCCTTGCAGATATATCGAGAAGCGCTAAAAGACAATATCAGTATCGCACCGGGAAAGATGTTCAGCCTGACAGAACAATACGATCACTGTATTCGTCTTAACGCTTCTTTTGAGCTTAATGACAAATACGTCCATGCTCTCAATTTGCTTGCCAACATTATTCGCTGTCATTTGGCAAAATAGCGACTTTCTTCAGTTTTTTGGTTTAATGGAGCGCGCCGGATTTCCAGCAACTCGATCGCCCGGCGCAACGTCTTTGGTTATGACAGAGCCAGCGCCGACGACGGCCTCATCGCCAATGGTCACGCCTGGCAGTATGATTGCGCCCCCACCAATCCAAACGTTATTGCCGATTTTTACCGGTTTGGCGATCTCATCTCCGGCTAAGCGTCTTTGTGTATCGAGTGAATGAGCGGCTGTGTAAATTTGCACTCTAGGCCCAATCATGACGTTCGCGCCAATCTCAACCTGCCCATTGTCCAGAATAATGGCATCCCAGTTGATGTAGGTGTTTTCCCCGATGGACAAGTGGCAACCGTAGGTAAGTTGAAGCGGTGGCTCTATACAGGCGCTGTTTTCTAATTGGACGCCCATTTCCGCCAATAGTTGTCTACGGATATCTGGGTTTGGCTCGTGGTTAAATTGGAAGACAAGCTGCGCGGTTTTGGCGCGCATGAGCTTTAGTTCTTCATCCAGGCAATTATAGGTTTCTCCAGAGCGCATCCGAGTCAGTTCTGACATAACAATCATTCCATTAATGGTTTTGCAGTTGAGGCCACAATGATAAGTGAGTGTTTCAGTCAATAGGAGATTTTTATTATTAAATCAGATGTTTATCAATGATTTATATTCAATAGGTTAGTTTTGAGTAAGCACTCGTTAAGAGTCATTCAAATAGAGAAGTGAAGTGAATTGGGTAAGTTCCTTTTAGCAGGGGAGGAAAGTATAGATTGGATGTTGCTTTCCTCTCCACAGCTTGATTTGGAGCATTTATTGGCTGTCCCACATCACTTCGCACTCTTCTTTAATAGCCGATTTTAAAAGCTCAATAAGTGGAAATGCTCTGCGTCCTAAACTGACCGTTTGTTCCTCTTGCTCCTCATCTTCTTCCATTGCTTGACTGTTGTTCTTCTCTATCGCTTCTTGTGCTGCGAGAGCGGAGGTCAATCTAGATAGAGCATCAGGGATGTCTTGAGCGGAAATTGACCCTGGTAC
Source organism: Vibrio sp. CCB-PB317 (assembly GCF_022808245.1). NCBI lineage: Bacteria > Pseudomonadati > Pseudomonadota > Gammaproteobacteria > Vibrionales > Vibrionaceae > Vibrio > Vibrio sp. CCB-PB317. The sequence continues at coordinate 1,279,381 of NZ_JALGNU010000002.1, read as the reverse complement.
TGAGCCACTATGGCCCATCATTTTGATCATCTTTATCGCAATATCGCCAAACATAGTGACGTTCGAGTGGCTATGGCAACGAAATGTAATAAGCATTTACCTGCTCCTGTTTTAGGTGTTCATTTGAGTATAAATGGTATCTGAGATACGAGGCAATTTAATCCGATAATTCGCAATCTTTCAGATAGCTATCTATCTTTAACGAGAGACAAACATAAGGAGATGATTTTGTTGAACTCCCAATTAAAGACGTTGATTTGGCGGCTTCACAAGCGAATATTTACGTTGCTTATGGTGTTATGCATATGGTCACCTTCTGTCGTTGCTCAACCTTCCATTGTTTTTGGTGTCGTACCGCAACAGTCGGCGACCAAACTAGTGCAACAATGGCAGCCATTACTGCAACGCTGGGGAGATCTTGCTGGCGTTGAGATTAAGTTTGCCACGGCACGTGATATTCCCACATTCGAAGCTCGCTTGATGGCTGGAGCCTACGACATTGCATACATGAACCCATATCACTTTACCTTGGTGAATCAAAACCCAGGTTATACGGCGTTAGCAAGAGCGAAAAATAAGCGCATCACAGGCATTATTGTAGCAAGGCGAGGGAAGTCGGTTTCCCTTGATGAGCTGCAAGACAAGACCATCGCTTTTCCTGCCCCACGAGCATTTGCTGCTTCTATCATCACACAATCAGAGTTGGCGCAGAAAGGCATCAAGTTTACGCCTAAATATGTTGGTTCGCACGACTCAGTCTATTTGGGGGTACTTAAAGGTTTGTACATTGCTGGTGGTGGCGTGAAGCGTACCTTTGAGAGCTTACCGAGTGAAATAAAAGACCAACTTAGCATCATTTATACAACTGCTGGTTATACGCCTCATGCTATTGCGGTTTCAAATAATGTCGATGAAGAGATTACTCTTGCCTTACGAAAGGCAATTTCGCAACTTAATGATGATCCAAAAGCACAGGAGAGTTTTACTTTACTCAACATTGACGGGTTACAGCTTGCACAAGACCAAGATTGGCAAGATGTTGTTCAATTGGGAATCTCAAGATAAATGGTTGTCCTATGACGCTGCGTTCGAAAACGATACTTGGCATTGCTCTTATTGAGGCCCTTGCGCTCGGTGTACTCATCATTAGTGGGCTTAATTGGTTGGAAAGTTCCAACGAGACTAGCCTCGAGGTTGGGAGCCAACACTTGGTGAGTGTATTTGCTCAGGCGTCGAGAGATGCGGTGATTGCGACGGACTTAGCCTACCTAGACAGTTTTGCTCGTTCTGTCGTGAGTGAGCACGAGCTGGCTTACATTCGTATTGTTAATCAAGATGGCGTCGAGTTGACGCTACAGGGGGATTACAGCGGTGTTGATACTGGTGTGAGACCGTTTGATGTGACCGATGGAGTTTACGATGTTGCGCAAGAGATTACTCTTGGAGAGCAGACTTTCGGTAAGGTTGAAATGGGTGTGAATGTTGAACATGTACATCAAGTACTTTCATTTGCGACTCATGCAAGTTTGGTTATCGCCTTTATTGAAATGTCGCTGGTGGCCATGTTTTCGTATGCTCTCGGTAGCTATTTGATGAAGCGGCTTGATCTTCTTCGTACTGGGGTAATCAAGGTTTCACAGCAAGGTCCGGGTTCGCAAATTTCGATTTCAGGCAATGACGAAGTTACACGTGTTGGCGAAGCGTTTAACCAAATGTCACGCTCTTTAGCGCAAGCGCAAACTAAACTTCAGCAAGAGCATCAAACCCAGCAACAGTTATCGGCCAAAATATCGCAGCTTGCCGAGGTGGCGGAACATGCGCGTGATACCATCATCATTACTCACCCTGACGGCACTATTGCATGGGTAAACCCCGCGTTTGAACAGCTAACCGAATATACGTTGGAAGAAGTCATTGGCAAATCGCCGGGCGAGTTACTCCAAGGGGCAGACACAGACCCAAATACGGTGGCATTGCTCTCAAAAAGTGTCCGTAAGCACTCTCCTATTAGGGTTGAAATACTCAACTATACCAAGTCGAAGCACCCGTATTGGGTCGAGTTGGAGCTCTCTCCTGTGTTTGATGAAGATGGCGGGCTGTTACGTTTTATTGCGGTAGAGCGAGACATCACCGACAGGCGCAGGATGGAGAGGCGTCTGTCGTCTGCTTTAGATAAATCGAAAAAGGCGATGCAAGCCAAATCGGAATTTTTGGCGAACATGAGCCATGAGATTCGCACCCCAATGAACGCGATCATGGGGATCAGCGAGATATTGCTTGAGAACGAAAACCGTCGAGAGCCAAGGGAGTTATTACTCTTGCTGCACAAATCTGCCAACAACCTTGTGACGATCATTAACGACATCCTCGACTACAGCAAAGTAGAAGCGGGCAAGTTGACGTTAGTTGAAGAGGAGTTTGACTTGCGTTCACTCGTCGAGAGTTGCACCGCTTTGTGTGCCTATCAGGCGGATAAAAAGAACCTTAAGTTGTTGGTTGATATGCCATTGTCTATGAATACGGTCGTGGTCGGCGATAAAGGTCGGATTAATCAAATCTTGCTTAACTTGATCGGTAACGCGGTGAAATTCACGGATGAAGGTCATGTGCTACTCAAAGTCAGAGAAAGTGAGCACGGTTTTGATTTTTCCGTGAGTGATACGGGCATTGGTATCCCCGAAGATCGATTGGCTCATATTATGGATAAGTTTGAGCAGGTCGATACCTCCGCGACAAGACGCCATGAAGGTACAGGCTTGGGGTTGGCAATCTCAAAACGTTTGATCAGCATGTATAACGGCGAGCTTTGTGTGCATTCGGATTTTGGCAAAGGGTCGTGTTTTAGCTTTAGTTTGCAGTTGCCTAAGCAAAGTCAGCTTCTTTCCGAACCGATAGAGCTGAGTGCAAATCGACTATTGTTGATTGATGATTATCAACCGCGCGTGCAACACTTGATACATTTAGCTCAAGAGATTGGCATTGAAGTTACTCATGCCAGCGATTGGTCAACTGCGCAGTCTTTGGGTAAAAAATTGGATGGTTTTGATCGTATCCTCGCGAGTGTAAACAATGCTCAAGATAGAGATGCACTCTATGAGCTTGATGCGACAGAATCCGCTGCCAAACGGGTACTGTTCCTTGCACCTTGCGTGATGGAGGAAGGGCAGGCATGGTCGTGCGAGCGGGATCGTTTATTGCCGCAACCGGTCACGCAGCATAAACTGCAAGCTCTGTTTTCTACTAAGACACAAAAGCGTCGAGAACTTTCCTCAGATGAGAACCCTGACTTTTCTAGCCTGCACCTATTAGTCGCAGAAGACAGCCATATCAATCGAATATTGATTGAAAAAATGTTGCAAGACACAGGTGTTAAACTGACGTTGGCGGAAGATGGTGTTGAAGCCGTTGAACTTTATAAACAGCTTTCTCCGGACTTGGTGATTACCGATATTTCTATGCCAAACAAAGATGGTTTTGGCGTGACAAAAGACATTCGTGAGTTACAGGAAAGTGGTGCGTTTCCTTGGTGTCCAATCGTCGCGTTTTCTGCACATGCGATGCAAGAGCAGCAACAAAAAAGTATCGCATTAGGTATGGATGATTACCTGACAAAACCAGTTCAGAAAAGTGATTTGCTTAATATGATCGCGAAGTGGGGATGCCATACCCTTGCAGAGGAAAAGCACGCTTCTGTTTAGTGTTTCGGTTAGATTAAATCGGCTCAAAAAAACGAGCATGTTATTAAACATGCTCGTTTGTAGTTGTGTATCGTGGGTTGAGCAATTTACAACCCGTTTGGGTCACCCAAAGCGAGTGCTACTTTGGAAGACGGACGTTTACCTAATGCATGGCAAATTTGCCAACCCGCTTCATTGATGATGTTGAGGTCAACCCCAGTTTCAATCCCTAGCTGCTTACACAGATAAAGCACATCTTCCGTTGCAACATTGCCACTGGCACCTTTCGCGTAAGGGCAGCCGCCCAAACCAGCAACCGCACTATCAATGGTGTTGATGCCCATTAACAAGGCTTGGTAAATATTGGCCAAAGCTTGTCCATAGGTGTCATGAAAATGTACCGCGAGCGCGTCTTTTGGCAGTTGCGTTAACAGCGAATCCAGCATGGCGATAACGCGATTAGGCGTTGCTTTACCGACAGTATCGCCCAGAGATATTTCATAACATCCCATATCAAACAGCGCATTCGCGACCTTGGTGGTTTGCTCTGGTTTTATTTTTCCCTCGTAGAGGCAAACCATAGTGCAAGACAAGTATCCGCGCACAGGTATGTTGTGCTGGTTCGCCAGTTCGATAACCGGCTCAAATCGAGAGAGACTTTCAGCGATACTGCAGTTAATGTTCTTTTGGCTAAACGCTTCAGAAGCGGAGCCAAAGACTGCAATTTGCTTTACACCACTTTCCAGCGCACGTTCTAACCCTGCTAGGTTGGGAGTAAGCGCGCTGTAAACAACATCTGGTTGCTGTGTGATACCCGCAAACACCTGAGCAGAGTCGGCCATTTGTGGCACCCATTTAGGTGAGACGAAAGAACCCGCTTCAATATGTTTTAAACCACTGTTGCTTAGCTGATTGATAAAACGGATTTTATCGACCAGCGTCACTGCCGTTTCATTTTGTAAGCCATCGCGAGCACCGACTTCGACGATATTAACCTTCGCTGGTAGCATATTCGCGCTCCTTATCGGCACAACCACTTTCTGGCGTAGAAGCCAAATGCAGCAGGATGGAACCGTGTTGTACTTGGTCTCCGTGCTGATAAAACACTTCATCAACGGTTGCTGCTACCGGAGCGGTAATGGTGTATTCCATCTTCATCGCTTCGAGTACCAAAAGCGGATCACCAGCCGCTACTTTGTCTCCCTTATTTACCATGACCGCCGATATCACACCGTTCAGTGGCGCGGTTGGGCTAAGTTCATCGTCTTGACCTTTTGCGGATTCAAAACTTGGTTGATGAGCGAAAGTGCGTTGCTGACCAAGATAAAACAGCGTTGTCTTTTGTTCGTCGCTAAGCGCATTAAAGGTGTAACGCTCATTATCAATATCGACGATAAACTGGTTGCCACTTTCAAGCAGGATGACCTGATGCAACTCCTCGCCGCATCGGACATTGAGGTGATTAAGATGCTGAAATCCTGTATCTTGCGATGATTGTTGCAAACGTACCTGATGGTTGGCATTGGCATCCGTGAAGTTAAATCGATAAACGTTGTCAACCGACAGTCTAAAACCTTGTTTGGTTGGCGCGGGTAACGTTGAGCTGTCTGATTTTGAAATGAGATCATTCCAGCGAGCGACCGCTGCCAACGCTAGCCAGATAGAATCTGACACATTTTGCTGCGCGCTAATGCCTTGCTGATGTTTAACCAGGAAGTCGGTATCAAGTTCGATATTGGCAAAGGCTGGCTGCGAAATAATGCTGTGCAGATAACCAATGTTTGTCGTTACTCCACGTACGTGATATTGAGTTAACGCCTGTTTAAGCTGTTTGAGCGCGATATCACGTGTTTGGCCCCAGACGATCAGTTTGCTGATCATCGGATCGTAGTATTCGCTGATGGTATCGCCTTGAGCAACACCACTATCAACACGTACACAAGCTAGGTGCACATCCTTGTCTGATAATGGTTCTTTTAAGTAATCAATGCGGCCCGTCGACGGCATAAAGTCGTTGTCTGCATCTTCGGCGTAAATTCGTAGCTCGATTGAATGACCGTTGTGGGTGATTTCAGATTGCGAGATCGGTAAATGCTCACCAGCTGCGACTTTTAATTGCCACTCCACCAAATCAACGCCGGTGATCGATTCAGTGACAGGGTGTTCAACTTGAAGGCGGGTATTCATCTCCATGAAGTAGAATTGACCTCGGCTATCGAGTAAGAACTCCACCGTGCCAGCGCCAACATAGTCGATCGCTTGAGCGGCCTGAACCGCAGCTTCACCCATTTGTTTACGCAGTTCATCACTAAGACCGGGAGCTGGTGCTTCTTCGACTACTTTTTGATGACGACGCTGAATGGAACAATCACGATCAGATAGATAGACACAGTTGCAATGCTGGTCAGCAAATACCTGAACTTCCACGTGGCGAGGCTGCAATATGCATTTTTCGATTAGAAGTTGCTTATCGCCAAAGCTTGAAAGCGCTTCACGCTGCGCACCGTCGATGGCCAAGGGCATTTCGGCGGCGCTGTTGACCACTCGCATGCCTTTACCGCCGCCACCTTGTGTTGCTTTAAGCATGACTGGGTAACCGATTTTTTCCGCTTCCGCTAATAAATGCTCAACGCTATTGTCTGTGCCGTGGTAGCCCGGAACCAAGGGCACGTTCGCCTCTGACATGATTGCTTTGGCTTGAGATTTAGAACCCATTGCCTCAATTGCGCTGGTGGAAGGACCAATAAAGACGATGCCATTTTCGCTGCACGCTTTGGCTAGTTTCGGGTTCTCGGAAAGAAAACCATACCCAGGGTGGATAGCATCAGCTTGCCATTTTTTTGCAGCATTGATAATCGCATCGATATCGAGGTACGACTCACTCGCCGGAGCAGGGCCGATAAATTCAGCGAAATCTGCTTGTTTAACATGTAAGCTGCTGCGATCCGCTTCGGAATAGACGGCAACCGTCTCTATAGCCATGCTTTTTGCGGTTTTAATAATTCGGCATGCAATTTCACCGCGGTTTGCGATCAGTATTTTTTTAAACATGATTCCTCCAATTGGCGGCGCGCTTTTCAAAAAATGCAGTCAGCCCTTCTTGTCCTTCGCTGGACACGCGGGCGGTTGCTATGGCTTGGCTAGTGTATTCAATTAATGAGTGATCGATAGGTTGGTTATCACAACGTAAGCAGAGTGCTTTTGCTGCTTGCATGGCTTGTGGACCGTTGTTAAGCAGGTGATCAATGGTGCGATTGACGGCTTCACGTGGTTGAGCGTCTATCTGATGAAGAATACTCATCGATAGTGCGGTTTCGGCATCAATCAGTTCCGCGGTTAAAAAGTAGCGTCGGCTTTGTCGTTGTCCAATCGCTCGGATTACGTAAGGTCCGATGGTAGCGGGTAATAAACCGAGTTTCACTTCACTCAAACAGAAGCGGCTTTCAGGTGTACCGATTGCGATATCGCAGCAGCAGATAAGCCCAAGTGCGCCTCCAAATGCAGCGCCGTGTACCATAGCAATGGTTGGTTTGCTAAAGGTATCCAGCGTATGCAAAAGTTTTGCTAGTTCCTTTGCATCTTGAAGGTTTTCACTCTCGGTTTTGGTGGCCATTGACTGCATCCAGCCAAGATCCGCACCCGCAGAAAAGTGTTTTCCCTGTGCAGTTAACACCAGTGCACGGAGAGAATCTTCCTTTTCGAGTTGTTCTAGTGTCTCAATCAGTGAGGCAATCAATTCGTCATTAAACGCGTTGTGTTTTTCTGGCCGATTCAGGCTCAACCAGGCAACGCCATTGCTGTCTTTTTCAAGCAGTAGTCCGGTCATGTGACTTCCTTTGTCTGATATTCCAATACTCGCTAATCAGCACTTTATTCATCATTGATGGATAGCGAGGAGTTAGGCTTTGCTTTGTATCCGACTACATACGGAAGATGCCAAATTTGCTGTCTGGTATCGGCGCATTAAGCGCAGCAGACAGAGCAATGCCGACAACATCACGGGTTTTCGCAGGGTCAATAATGCCGTCGTCCCACAAACGAGCACTGGCGTAATACGCATGGCTTTGAGTTTGGTACTGCTGCGCGATAGGACGCTTAAACGCTTCTTCTTCTTCAGTGCTCCAGTTTTCACCTTTGCGCGTTTTTATATCGCGGGTCACTTGAGCCATTACGCCTGCTGCTTGCTCACCACCCATTACGGAAATACGTGCGTTTGGCCACATCCACATCATGGTTGGATCATAAGCGCGACCACACATGCCGTAGTTGCCTGCGCCATACGAACCACCAATAACCACGGTAAACTTTGGTACGTCTGCACACGCCACCGCGGTCACCATTTTCGCGCCATGTTTGGCGATGCCTTCGGCTTCGTACTTCTGACCGACCATAAAGCCAGTGATGTTTTGCAAGAAAAGCATAGGAATTTTGCGTTGTGCGCACAGCTCAATAAAATGCGCGCCTTTCTGCGCCGACTCAGAGAATAGAATCCCGTTGTTGGCGACGATACCAATCGGCATACCGTGAATATGGGCAAAGCCACAGACTAAAGTTTCACCAAATAGCGCTTTAAATTCATCGAACTGCGAATCATCAACAATTCGGGCAATGACTTCTTTTACATCAAACGGCTTTTTAAGATCGGTTCCGACGATGCCGTACAGCTCACGCGCAGGAAAGCGTGGTTCCTGTGGCGTTTTTTGCTTGAGTTGGACGGGTTTCAAGTGGTTGATTTGAGAAACGGCCTGTCTTGCCAACTCTAACGCGTGGTGATCATTTTCTGCGTAATAGTCCGCCACACCAGAGGTACGGCAGTGAACGTCTGCGCCACCAAGATCTTCCGCGCTGACTTCTTCACCTGTCGCTGCTTTTACAAGAGGTGGACCTGCCAAGAAAATCGTGCCTTGTTCTTTGACTATGATGGAAACATCACACATCGCAGGAACATAAGCGCCGCCAGCGGTACATAGTCCCATGACCACCGCAATTTGTGGAATGCCTTTGGCCGACATACGGGCTTGGTTGTAGAAAATACGGCCAAAATGGTCTTTATCTGGGAATACCTCATCTTGGCGGGGTAGGTTAGCGCCGCCAGAGTCGACTAAGTAAACACACGGCAGTTGGCATTTTTCTGCAATTTCCTGTGCGCGTAAGTGTTTTTTCACCGTAAGTGGGTAGTAACTGCCGCCTTTTACCGTCACGTCGTTGGCGACGATCATGCACTCGGTGCCGTCAATCACACCAACACCCGCTACTACGCCCGCGCATGGAACGTAATCTGGATACACATCCCAGCCAGCAAACTGACCGATTTCTAAAAAAGATGAACCGGGGTCGAGTAGGGCAAGAATACGCTCACGAACCGGAAGTTTGCCTTTCTTCTGCTGATGCTCTCTTGCTTTCTCGCCGCCACCATCTTCGATTTGCGCGGTCACGGTATAGAGTTGATCCACAAGAGACGCCATAGAGCGGTAGTTTTCCTGATACTGCTCTGAATGGGTATTAATATTGGTCGTCAAACAAGCCATAAATAGCCGATCTCCATTCGGTAGACGGGTGGTACCACCCGTCTTTATTGAGGTTGAATAAGATTTGGGTTGATTAACAAAATGTTTTTTAGTCAGAACGCCTGGGCTGATTATTAGGCGCTTTCGTTAAACAATTCGCGACCGATAAGCATGCGGCGAATTTCTGAAGTGCCGGCTCCGATTTCATACAGCTTGGCATCACGAAGTAAACGACCGGTATCAAACTCATTGATATAGCCGTTACCACCGAGTAGCTGAATGGCATCTAATGCCATTTTGGTTGCCAGTTCTGCGCTGTAGAGGATCGCACCAGCAGAATCTTTACGTGTGGTTTCACCGCGATCACAAGCAGCAGCAACGGCGTAAACATACGCTTTAGCGGCGTTCATTTGCGTGTACATATCAGCGATTTTTGCTTGAACTAGCTGGAATTCACCGATGGATTTGCCAAACTGTTTGCGGTCGTGAATGTAAGGCACAACGATATCCATACACGCCTGCATGATGCCAAGTGGACCACCGGCAAGTACCACACGTTCGTAGTCCAAACCGCTCATCAATACTTTCACGCCTTGGTTTTCTTCACCGAGAATGTTTTCAGCAGGGACTTCGCAGTTTTGGAATACCAATTCACAAGTGTTCGAACCGCGCATACCGAGTTTGTCGAGCTTTTGCGCTTGAGTGAATCCCGGGTATCCACGTTCTACGATAAAGGCCGTGATGCCTTTAGAATGCTGGCTTGGATCGGTTTTGGCGTAGACAACATAGGTGTGTGCATCCGGGCCGTTAGTGATCCACATTTTGTTGCCATTTAGCAGGAATATATCGCCTTTACGTTCCGCTTTAAGTTGCATAGAGACTACATCAGAACCTGCTCCGGGCTCACTCATTGCTAGTGCACCAATATGTTCGCCAGAGATGAGCTTAGGTAGGTATTTCTCTTTTTGCGCTTGTGTGCCGTTGCGGTGGATTTGGTTGACACAAAGATTGGAGTGAGCACCGTAACTTAACGCAACCGAAGCGGATGCTCGACTGATTTCTTCCATAGCGATAACGTGGGCGAGATAACCCATGCCTGCTCCACCAAACTCTTCGCTGGTGGTCACACCTAAAAGACCCATGTCACCCAGTTTGGACCAAAGATGGTTTGGAAAGTCGTTAGATTGGTCGATAGATTGCGCTAGCGGCGCAATTTCTCTTGCAGCAAAACTATTGATTTGCTCGCGAAGCAAATCGGTATTTTCGTCATAAACAAAGTTCAGGGAAGAGTAGGTAGATTTCATTGCGTGTCCTTGCCTTTACGTCACCTACATCCCAGAGTTGAGGTGTTAGGTGACTTTTTCGCCTTTCATGGATCTCAGTGTGTTTTGGCATCGCAACTGCGCAGCATTTAACTCCATCATTACCGCTTGAATGTCGTTTGCTTGCTGTTGCAATGCTGCCTTCTTCTCTTCGATCAACCGAATCATATAGTTCAACTGCTCAGTACTTTGATCGGTATCGTAGAGTTCAAATAACTCTTTGATATCTGCAAGAGAAAAGCCCAATCGCTTACCTCGCAAAATCAGTTTTAGTCGAATTCGATCGCGACCATTGTAGATTCGTGTGTTGCCTTTACGTTCCGGAGTTAGGAGACCTAAATCTTCGTAGAAGCGAATACTTCGGGTAGTAATGTCGAACTCTTTCGCGAGCTCGCTGATCTTAAATGTGTTCATTCCTTAACCTTACGACTTTCGTATAACATTCATACGAATATACAATTCGTTAACGTTAAAGTAAACAAACAACATCCACTCTTGAGCCTTGATATCACTCGCATTTACTCGAAATAAAATAATCACTCGAACAAACAACAACCTCAAACTTGACGTTAACGTAAATGTTAGTATAGTTATGACGTAAACGTCAACAAAAGGTTAATGGAATGAAAAATGAAACATGGATTGTTGCCGCTAAGCGAACGCCTATCGGCTCTTTTCAAGGTGCATTAGCTTCAACAGATGTCACGGAACTCGGTGCGAAAGCCATCCAAGGGGCACTAGCCGAAAGCCAACTAGATGTGCAAAAAATAGACGAAGTGTTGATGGGATGCGTTTTACCCGCTGGCGTGGGACAAGCGCCAGCAAGACAAGCAAGTCTTAAAGCAGAAATGCCACAATCGATTGGTTGTACGACACTGAACAAAGTCTGTGGCTCGGGTATGAAAACCGTCATGCTGGCACATGATCTTATTCAATCTGGTAACGCGCACGCGGTTATCGCTGGCGGTATGGAAAACATGTCCTCTTCTCCTTATCTACTTAAGAAAGCGCGTGATGGTTTCCGCTTAGGCCATGAGCAAGTGCTTGATCATATGTTTTATGACGGTTTGCAGGATGCCTACCAATGCGAATTGATGGGTGTCTTTGCCGAACAAACCGCGCAAAAGTATCAGTTCAGCCGTGAAAGTATGGATATCTGGGCGCAGCAGTCATTGACTCGCGCGCAGCAAGCGATTGAGCAAGGTTTGTTCAAAGAAGAGATCGTGCCTGTTAACGTAAAAAGTCGACGCGACGAAACCTTGGTGGTAGACGATGAGCAACCGAGCAAACTCGACGTCACTAAAATTCCCACCTTACGACCTGCGTTTGCCAAAGATGGCGGCGTAACGGCAGCCAACTCAAGTTCTATTTCTGATGGTGCATCGGCAATGGTATTGGTTGATAGTGAATTTGGCCGTCAGGAAAACGTTCAACCTCTAGCCAAAATTGTCGCGTACAGCACGCATGCAAGACAGCCTGATGAGTTCACCATCGCACCCGTATTTGCGATTGAAACGCTGCTGGAAAAAACGGGCTGGGACAAATCAGACGTGGACCTTTGGGAAATCAATGAAGCCTTTGCCGTTGTCGCTCAATACGCGGTGAAAGCACTCGAATTGGACGAGAGCAAAGTGAACCCTCGCGGCGGCGCTTGTGCGTTGGGGCATCCAATTGGTGCGAGTGGTAACCGAATCCTCGTGACTTTGATTCACGCTCTTAAACAAACAGGCGGTAAACGTGGCGTTGCATCGCTTTGTATTGGTGGCGGCGAGGCTACCGCCATCGCGATTGAAATCTGCTAATTCATTCTCAACAAAGTTTCACTTACATAACAGTAGTCAGTAACAAGCTGAAAAATACAAGGATGTCATCATGACAGAACAAGTAAAGCAGTATATCGGTGGTGAATTTGCCATCTCCGACTCAAAACAATGGCTAGATGTAACTAACCCGGCAACCAACGAAGTGATTGCGCAAGTGCCTTGTGCCACGGAATCAGAAATGAATGCGGCGATTGCTAGCGCAACGGAAACGTTCAAGCGTTGGAAAGAAGTCGCTGCGCCGGAGCGTGCAAGATTGATGCTGCGCTACCAACACTTGCTAAAAGAGCAACACGATGAGTTGGCGATACTGCTTTCAAGTGAGACAGGCAAAACTCTTGCGGATGCAAAGGGTGACATTTGGCGTGGGATTGAAGTCGTAGAACAAGCGGCGAACATTTGTAGCTCAATGATGGGCGAAACGGTGGAAAACGTCGCGACCAATATTGATGGTTACTCTTACATTCAACCGCTTGGTGTTTGTGCTGGTATCACACCCTTTAACTTCCCAGCGATGATTCCATTGTGGATGTTCCCAATGGCGATCGCTTGCGGCAACACCTTTATTTTGAAGCCGTCGGAACAAGTTCCGCTGACTGCAATGAAATTGGCGGAGCTGTTTGAACAGGCAGGCGCACCAAAAGGCGTGTTACAAATTGTCCACGGCACCAAAGAGCAAGTCGACCGTATTCTGACTGATCCAGTCGTTCGTGCGATCTCTTTTGTCGGCTCAGTGCCAGTTGGTGAGTACATCTACAAAACGGGTACGGACAACCTAAAGCGCGTGCAGTCATTTGCGGGTGCGAAGAACCACATGGTCATCATGCCAGATGCAAACAAGCAGCAAGTCATCAATAACCTAGTTGGCGCGTCAGTCGGTGCCGCAGGCCAACGCTGTATGGCGATTTCGGTGGCAGTATTTGTCGGCGAAACCAAAGAGTGGATTCCAGAGCTTAAAGAGGCGTTAGCTCAAGTTCAGCCAGGGGCGTGGGACGATGAAACCGCAGGTTATGGCCCACTGATTAGCCCGCAAGCGAAGCAGCGCGTGGTGAATCTGATTAATGAAGGTAAAGCGTCTGGCGCGAACTGTGTTCTGGATGGGACAGATTGCCAAGTACCTGGCTTCCCGAACGGTAACTGGGTGGGGCCAACACTGTTTACCAACGTGACCACAGACATGTCGATTTATCAGGAAGAAATTTTCGGGCCTGTACTGTTAACTATGGAAGTGGATGACCTAGATGAAGCGATTGAACTGATCAATGCAAACCGCTTTGGTAATGGTACGTCTATTTTCACGGCGAACGGCGCTGCCGCGAGAAAGTATCAACACAATATCGAAGTAGGTAACGTAGGCATCAACGTGCCGATTCCGGTGCCATTGCCGTTCTTCTCATTTACGGGGTGGAAAGGCAGCTTCTACGGCGACCTGCATGCTTACGGTAAACAAGCGGTTCGCTTCTACACCGAGACGAAAACTGTCACTGCGCGTTGGTTTGAAGATGACATTCCAAGCGGTCCAAACATGACCATTCAATTGAGCTAGTCACAGAAGTAGCGATACCTCTAGCCAAGCCTTTCAAACCTTTAGATGGCTTGGCTTCAAGTGCAACGAATTAGACCTTAGGACTTCAAGATGGATTTTGAATTAAACGAAGATCAACTCGCGTTTGCCGAAGTAGCAAAGCAGTTTGCAGACCAAATGTTAGCGCCGCACGCGGCCGAGTGGGATGAAAACCATCACTTCCCTAAAGATGTACTGCGTCAAGCAGGTGAACTTGGCTTTTTGAGCATCTATACGCCGCCAGAGCATGGTGGTTTGGGATTGTCTCGTTTGGATGCGGCGATCATTTTCGAGCAGTTGGCTATGGGTTGTACCGCGACGACGGCGTTCATGACCATTCACAACATGGCGACGTGGATGATCACCAGCTTTGCCAAAGCGGAAGTGGCGCAGCAATTTAGCGCGGATTTAATTTCGGGTGAAAAGCTCGCTTCCTACTGTTTAACCGAGCCCAATGCAGGCTCTGACGCCGCTTCACTGACGACCAGTGCAGTGCGTGACGGCGATGAGTTTGTCCTCAATGGCGCAAAAGTGTTTATCTCTGGCGCAGGTGATACAGATGTTCTCGTCGTGATGGCGCGTTCGTGCGGCGAAGGTGCGGGAGGCGTTTCTGCGTTCGTCGTTCCTGCTGATTGCGAAGGCATTAGCTACGGTAAGAAAGAAGCCAAAATGGGTTGGAACTGCCAACCAACGCGCATGATCACCTTCGAAAATGTCCGCATTCCGGCTGACTATCTGTTGGGTGAAGAGGGCGAAGGCTTTAAGTTCGCCATGCTTGGTCTGGATGGCGGCCGAATCAACATCGCTACTTGTTCAGTTGGCACTGCGCAACAAGCACTGAATGAAGCCAAACAATACATGACTGAACGCAAACAGTTCGGACGTTCACTGGCGCAATTCCAAGCGTTGCAATTCAAGTTGGCCGATATGGCGACAGAGCTGGTTGCTGCACGTCAAATGGTGCGACTCGCCGCCGCAAAACTGGACGCGAAACACGCAGAAAAAAGCGCCTACTGCGCAATGGCGAAACGCTTTGCAACGGATGTGGGTTTTAAGGTGTGTGATCAGGCGCTGCAAATCCATGGCGGCTATGGCTACATCAAAGAATATCCAGTCGAGCGTCATTTTAGAGACGTTCGTGTTCACCAAATCCTTGAAGGCACCAACGAAATCATGCGTCTGATCGTCGCAAGACGATTACTAACGGAAGGCGTTGAACTGCTTTAGTCAGCGAGACATAGCCTTACCTAAAGGAATAACAAAGGACTGAAAGATTATGACGGCACAAATCAAACTAGAGCGCGAAGCGCATATCGCCAAACTCACGATTAGTAATCCGCCAGCGAACACTTGGACGCTTGAATCCCTAAATCAGCTCAAAGAGTTGGCGATTGAACTCAGTAATGATCGCTCTATTTATGCGTTGGTACTGACGGGCGAAGGTGAGAAATTCTTTTCTGCTGGAGCGGATCTCAACAACTTTGCATCCGGCGATAAATCGCAAGCAGCAGATATGGCGTTCGCTTTTGGTGAAGCCTTTGAAGCGTTGTCTGCGTTCGATGGCGTTTCTATCGCAGCGGTTAATGGCTATGCGATGGGTGGTGGTCTGGAAGTGGCGATGGCGTGTGACATTCGCATCGCAGAAGAACAAGTACAAATGGCACTTCCTGAAGCATCGGTCGGCTTGTTGCCTTGCGCGGGCGGAACGCAAAACCTGACCGCGTTGGTAGGTGAAGGTTGGGCGAAGCGCATGATTCTGTGTGGCGAACGAGTGACGGCCGAGAGAGCGGAAAAAATTGGTTTAGTCGAAGAAGTGGTGGCGAAAGGCCAAGCACTAGAAGCGGCGATAGTACTTGCACAGCGTGTTGCTGGCCAATCGCCGAAATCCGTGTCTGCGTGCAAAACGCTCATTCAAGGTCGACGTAGCCAAACTCATGCGGTTGGATTGGTTTTGGAGCGTGAACTGTTTTTACAGCTGTTCAATACACAAGATCAGACTGAGGGTGTAAACGCCTTCTTGCAAAAGCGTAAGCCACAATGGACAAACAGCTAGCGGAGGCCAAATGACAGGTACAGTAAATGTTTCAAAACTTGAGTGCGCTGATGGTTCTGTTATTGGTGTGCTGGAACTTGATAATCCAGCTGCTCTCAACGCGTTGAGTTACGTGATGATTGAGCAGTTGTACAAACAGCTTAATGAATGGCAAACGGATGACAGCATCGTCGCGGTATTCTTGCATGCTCAAGGTGAAAAAGCGTTTTGTGCTGGTGGTGACATTCAAGCGATTTACCGTGCACTTGAAAACAAAGAGAAAGACTTTGATTCTGCGTTTTCAGCGATGGAAACCTTCTTTGACCTCGAATATCGCTGTGATCATCTTATTCACACTTATCCAAAACCGATCATCGCGTGGGGGCATGGTTATCTGATGGGCGGCGGTGTGGGCTTATTTATGGGCGCAAGTCATCGCGTAGCAGAAACCACCACACGCTTTGCGATGCCAGAGATTAAAATCGGCCTTTACCCAGACGTAGGCGCGACGTACTTCCTAAATCAGTTGCCAAAACACTTGGCACTTTTTCTGAGTTTGACGGCTTGCCAAATCAACGCGACAGACATGAAAGCGTTGGGATTAAGCCAATGGATTGCAAAGCCAGGAAGCAAACAAGCACTGTTGGATCTGCTCGCATCGGTAAGTTGGAAAGGTGAAGTGAACATCAACGAAAAAATCGCCACTACGCTACGTTCGGTACAAGTGGACGAGCCAAGCGAAGGGATGTTGATGCCATATGCGGGATTGATTGAGCAGCTTTGTTCGGGTGATTTAGATTCGATTGTTTACGCAATCAGCAGCGCTGACGTTGACGATAAGTGGTTCGTCAATGCGCAAAAGGCACTGAACTATGGCAGTCCGTTGTCGCTCAGTATCACTTATCAGCAGTTAACGCAGTATCAAAACCTCTCTTTGAAAGCGTGTTTTGATATGGAATTTAACCTAACACTACGTTGTGGCTTAGAAGGTGATTTTAGAGAAGGGGTTCGTGCGCTGATTATTGATAAAACCAATCAACCGACTTGGCAACATCGCACGGTTTCTGACGTAACGCCACAAGTTTTGGAGCGCTTCTTCTCGCCAATTGACTCAGCAGAATACCCACTGACCGCATCGTCGGTTGCTATAGCGGCACTTTAGTACAAGGAAGAAATACGATATGGACAAAATTGCATTTATTGGCCTTGGCAACATGGGCGCGCCTATGGCTAAGAACCTACTCACAGCGGGCTTGAACGTCGAAGTGTTTGATTTGAATCCAAACGCTGTGGCAGAACTTACCGCACTTGGTGCGTCGAGTGCAGATTCGGTAAAACAAGCCGTTCAAGGTGCGAGCGTGGTGGTCACCATGCTACCTGCTAGCCAACACGTTCAAAGTGTTTATCTTGGTCAAGACGGGATCTTAGATAGCGTAGATTCTGGAACGCTGCTAATCGACTCTTCCACCATCGATCCAGCGACCGCTCGTTTGGTTGGCGAAAAGGCGCTGCAGCTTGGCATCAGCTTTGTTGATGCACCGGTATCTGGTGGCGTTGCGGGCGCAGCGGCAGGTACGTTGACTTTCATTGTTGGCGGCTCACAAGAGAACTTTGTTCAAGCCAAGGTGGTGCTTAGCCGCATGGGCAAAAACATTTTCCATGCAGGTGATGCCGGAGCCGGTCAGGTGGCGAAGATCTGCAATAACATGATGTTGGGCATTTTGATGAGCGGCACTTGTGAAGCACTCAATTTAGGCATGGAAAACGGACTCGATCCCAAAGTGCTGTCTGACATCATGCTGCAAAGTTCAGGCCGTAACTGGGCGCTAGAGCTTTACAACCCGTGCCCAGGTGTGATGGAAAACACGCCTGCAAGCAATGGTTATCAGGGCGGCTTTATGAGTCAGTTAATGGCGAAAGATCTCGGTCTTGCGATGGAAGCGGCGGTTGCCAGTCAAACATCAACGCCAATGGGCAGCTTGGCTCGTAACCTGTTTAATTTTCACAACGGTCAGGGCAACGGACAAAAAGATTTTTCAAGCTTGTTTGAGTTCTACCAAAAGCAAAATCAGGCCTAAGGAGTGCTTATGGATCTAGCAAATAAGGTTATTGCGATCACGGGGGCCGGGCAGGGGCTTGGTAAACAAATGGCGCTGTCGCTAGCGGAAAGCGGTGTTCACCTTGCGCTTATCGACCTCAATTCAGACCAACTGGCTGAAACGAAAGCGGAGTGTGAATCTTTCGGCGTCACCACTCGTTTTTATGTAGCGAACGTGACGGAAGAACAAGAAGTGTGCGCTGCTTTTACGCAAATTGAAGCGGATTTCAAACAGCTCAATGGCGTGATCAATAACGCAGGCATTATGCGCGATGGCATGTTCATCAAAGTTAAAGATGGTCAGGTTAACGCGATGTCGCTGGAACAATTTCAGTCTGTTATGGATGTGAATGTGACAGGTACTTTTCTGTGTGGCCGCGAAGCGAGCAAGGTAATGCTGAACACCGATAGCAAAGGCGTTCTGATCAACATATCTAGCGTCGCGCGTGCGGGGAATATTGGTCAAACTAACTACTCTGCATCCAAAGCGGCGGTAGCCACCATGGCGACGGTGTGGGCGAAAGAGTTAGGGCGTTTCGGAATTCGCTCAGTAGCGATTGCTCCGGGTGTCATCAAGACTGCCATGACGGACCAAATAAAACCTGAAGCGATGGAGCGTTTAGTTAAAATGATTCCTGTCGGACGCTTAGGTCTTGCTGATGAAATTTCTTCGACCATCAAATACGTGTTAACCAATGAGTTCGTGACTGGAAGAGTATTCGAAGTCGATGGCGGAATGCGAATGTAGCCCCTCCTCATATTAAAAAGGGGAGCGAGCTTGATTGTCCGCTTCCTTCCTCCTTTCTTATATTGTTTCTATCGATAATTTTTAATGGATGTTTTAGCAACGGCTGCTGTACCGATTACATTTACAACTCTTTTGTATTTTTGGTATGAATAAGTGCTCTCGTGTTAATTTTTATGTAAATACATTAATTCACAATTAAGACAATTGTTTGTCTCATTGATGAGATTTTGCTTCTTGGGGTATGAAAAACACTCTTATTGATTATATTGTGACCGAAAACCATTTCGACATCTAAAGATGGTGATTTATTATTCAGCGCAAAATACATGGGAATATGAGGCTGGCTGAATAACCTTCAGCTACCTTAATAATAAAATAACCAGAATTCTCTATTACACTGAAGTAACTACCCATTAGGGAAGAGCAATAATGTCACTATTTCATTCGCTTAGGACGATGCCACTACTATTGGGGTGTCTGTGTCTTTCTATTCAGGCATCCGCAGAAAAGGTTGAACAAGAAGGTAAGTTTTTACAGTCGCTAGAAGGCATTGAAAATCAAATTTACGCATTACCTCAGAGCT
This sequence comes from Vibrio sp. CCB-PB317, assembly GCF_022808245.1. NCBI lineage: Bacteria > Pseudomonadati > Pseudomonadota > Gammaproteobacteria > Vibrionales > Vibrionaceae > Vibrio > Vibrio sp. CCB-PB317. The sequence continues at coordinate 1,260,030 of NZ_JALGNU010000002.1, read as the reverse complement.
CTTTGGCTTTGATTGAGGCGTTAGAAGAAGACTCTCTACTACAAAATCAACCAACAGAGCTACTGGTACGTTATTGGCTTGCAAAGTCCACGGTTCTAGAGCTACTTGGGCGCGCGGAAGAGAGCCAAAACGTCGCACAAAAAGGGTTGGAACTTGTGCGTCCACAAAGCCATGAGTATCTCTTATTTAAGTTGATTCAGATGCGAACTATGGTCGGAAAGAGCGATATCGATACCGCGCTTTCTTCGTTGGATAGTTTGTTGGAAACATCGCGTGAAAATGGCGATAAGCAGCTCGAGTCGGAGATCCTGTTGCTAAAAGGACGTTACTACGATGAGCAGGGCGAGTTTAAAAAATCCTATGCCGCAATTATGTCGTCGATGGATGCGGCTGAGTCCTCTGGCGTTCAAGGATTGGTCGAACGGGCGGCGCTAGAGCTTGGTGACGTACTGGTCAAAATTCAGGGCTATGACCGTTCAGAAGCATTGTTGGAACAAGCGTACCGTTATTTTAGGGATAGACGCATGTCGTTCAATGAGCTGCTGAGCGTCTTAACGATAGCAAAGCTTCATAAGGCACAGTTCCAATACGAAGAGGCGATTGTATCGTATCAGAGAGCGCTAAAGCTCGCGCAAATCATTGGTGACGGGCGCTTTAGGTTTCGAGTTAACCTCGAGCTTGCTGCGTTATACCGTGAGACGAACCAAGAAAATAAGATGGTTCGCCACTTAAAGTTGGCGGAGAACTTACAGTATAGAGAAACCTCTAGCGCCTACTTAGCTACATTTAAGCTGTTGCAAGCCGAATATATGCTAGAACAGAAGCAGTTTGAGACACTTCTAGCGATGATCGCGCCTATGTTGCCGGAAATTATCGAGAGCCGATATGTTAAGCAACAGCAAATGGAACTACTAAAAGTGGCTGCCATGGCCTACGCGGGAAGCAATGACTTTAAATTAGCGTATAAAACTTACGGCAACTATCACGATAAATTCATCCAATTTAGCAACCAAAGAGAAGTTGAAAATCTTGAGCGCCAGCAGACGTTATTTGAGTTGGAACGACTTGAATATGAGAACGAAGATCTCAACTGGAACAACGTGTTGCAGCGTATGGAACTGGAAAATAACCGTCGCACCTTTTATCTATTGGGTGAAGCGCTACTAGCACTCATTGGTGTTCTCTTTATGATGGCAGTGGTATTCCTTGTTGTGAATCGATCACGTTTAAGAATGCGCCGCCTAGCAAAGACAGATACGTTGACAGGGTTATTCAATCGCCGTTTTTTAGAAGATTGGTTCACTAAACCCGTTGAGACGAAACGTGAACGCAAAGAAAAGCCGACGCCTCAATCTAAGCAAGAAAAGGTGCAGCATTTTGTGTCTGAGCAAGTCGAGCAAGTTAAGTACGGCTACCTAGCTTTAAACAAATGGGTGGATAGCAAACTCGATAAACAGAAAATGGTGCCAAAGAAGCCGCAGTCGGGGCCGGTAAGTTTAGCGCTAATCGATGTAGATTATTTTAAACAGGTAAATGATACCTATGGACATGTGTTCGGTGATGCCGTACTAACAGGCGTTGCCAAAGTGCTAGAAGAGACGGTGCGTGAAAATGACATTGTTGCACGCTTTGGTGGTGAGGAGTTTGTCGTTGTGATGCCCAATACCGATCATGAAGACTCTCTCATTACCGCTGAACGATTACGTAGCGCTTTATCCTTACATGGGTTCGTCACGGAACAGAATGAAGAAGTGAGAGTGACCTGTAGTTTTGGTGTTGTGACGACTGAAGATAGTGAGATGAATTTTAAATCACTCTGTGATCAGGCGGATAAATTACTTTATCAAGCTAAAGCGGATGGACGTAACTGCGTGAAAGGGCGCAAGCTGACCTAATAAAATCAAGAATGCAGGCTCATCAAACGGTGAGCCTGAACTCATCCTTCCTACTGATTACTCCAAAATCGCTTAAGAGTATCGAATTACATACTCATAGCGTTCAGTATTTTCTACTCGTTTTATCTCCCCCATTTTCAAAGTACTAATGTCACTTGTGTATACGAAGCTATAACACACGAGTATGTCTGTTTTTTATACAAACAAAGCCGATACAGGTGAAATGATTAGTGGTCGATGTAAAATTTTTCTGGTGTGGATTTTTGTGGCACGAAAAAAAATTCTCTGAAAGGTGTATTAAAAATTGATACTTCAATAAGTCATTGGTTTATTTGTGTTTTTATTTGGATTTTTAAACACATCTTTGACTTTCACGACAAGTTATTGCATGGAAATTTTGCGTACACCATCAACTTTCCTTCCTTTGTTAATAACCTTTTTCTTAAAAAATGATTTGAGTTCGAACTAATTTTCAGGCATTTTATATTTAACTAACCGTTCAATTAAAAATAACAAGGACGCAAAATGCCAAAGGTGGGGATGCCTGAAATCAGAAAGCCGCAGCTTGTAAAAGCGACAATGTCAGTGATTGATAGAGTCGGTTTACACGCGGCGAGTATTTCGTTAATCAGCAAAGAAGCCGGAGTATCAACGGGGATTATCAACCACTATTTCGGTGGTAAGCACGGATTGCTGGAGGAAACGATGCGCGAAATCTTGCGTCAGCTTTCGTCCACCATCACGCAGAAGTTGCGTGAGCTGCCAAGCGATGCTCATCATCAGAGAATTAATGCCATCATTGACGGTAACTTTGTCGGCTATCAGGCAGAAAACCAAGTTGCGAAGACTTGGCTGGCGTTTTGGTCGTACTCAATGCATGACGAACAGCTTAAGCGTTTGCAGCGTGTCAATGAACGACGTCTATTGTCCCACCTAAGAAAAGAACTCAAAGCATTATTAAATGCAGAGCAGGCCGAGCTGGTTGCTCATGGTATTGCGTCACTTATCGATGGTATTTGGCTGCGCGGAACGCTCAACCCGCAAGGCATTGATGCAGAAAGAGCGAGAATCATCATCAACGACTATCTCGACAAACAACTTACGTTTTATTCTGAAAAAATATAAAAGTCACAGGTCTTCAAAATGGAAATGAAAGCACACTATATCAATGGTGCGATGTACAACGGGTGTTCAGATGAGCACTTCACCACTTACAATCCGGCGAATGGTGAGCCATTGGCCAACATTAAACAAGCGAACCAAGACGATCTCGAAGCGGCGATTGAGTCGGCAAAGAAAGGTTTTGCTGCATGGTCAGCAATGACTGCGGTCGAGCGTAGCCGTATTTTACACAAAGCCGTTGCCATTTTACGTGAGCGTAATGATGAGCTGGCTGCATTAGAAGTGGCAGATACTGGTAAGCCAATTCAAGAAGCTATCGCGGTTGATATAACGACAGGTGCCGATGTTCTTGAGTACTATGCGGGTCTTGCTCCAAGCTTGCAAGGTGAGCAGCAGCCACTCAGCGAAGACCAGTTTTTCTACACACGTCGCGAGCCATTGGGCATTTGCGCAGGTATTGGCGCTTGGAATTATCCAATTCAAATTGCGATGTGGAAATCGGCGCCAGCACTTGCTGCGGGCAACGCTATGATCTTCAAACCATCAGAAGAAACACCATTAACAGCGCTTAAGCTAGCAGAAATTTATTCAGAAGCGGGCATGCCAGATGGCGTATTTAATGTCGTACAAGGGGATTACCGAGTAGGGCAGATGCTAACGGCGCATCCTGACATCGCAAAAGTATCGTTCACGGGCGAATCAGGCACCGGTAAAGTCGTCATGAGTGACAGCGCCAAGACACTAAAACAAGTAACGATGGAGCTGGGTGGTAAGTCTCCACTGATTATTTTTGATGATGCAAAGTTAAACGATGCCGTTTCTGCGGCCATGGTGGCGAACTTCTATACGCAAGGTGAAGTTTGTACGCACGGTACACGCGTGTTTGTTCATGAAGGTATTTATGATGACTTTATCGCACAACTTAAAGCTCGAACTGAATTGTTAGTTGTCGGCGATCCGCTTGATGAGAACACGCAAATTGGCGCGCTGATCTCTAAAGATCATGAATCGAAAGTACTAGGAGCGATTGAAGCCGCGAAAGCGAGTGGCGCGACGTTACTGACTGGTGGCTACAAAGTAACAGAGAATGGCTTAGCCAATGGTAACTTTGTTGCTCCAACCGTATTTGTCGATTGCGATGATGACATGAGCCACGTTCAGCAAGAAATCTTTGGTCCGGTAATGTCAGTGCTGAAATTCCGTGATGAGTCGGAAGTGATTGCGCGTGCAAATGGCACCGATTATGGCTTGGCTGCAGGCGTATTTACTCAAAACCTATCTCGTGCCCACCGCGTGATTCATCAAATTCAAGCTGGTATTTGTTGGGTGAATACATGGGGCGACTCACCTGCGGAAATGCCAGTTGGTGGCTACAAACAATCAGGTGTTGGCCGTGAAAACGGTGTCGAAACCCTTAAACATTACACGCAAACGAAGAGTGTTCTGGTTCAGCTAAGCGACTTCGAAAGCCCTTACAAATGATACCAATCGTAGTAGATAACTGACCACTTTAGCTTGTTAAAATGCTCGATAACTGCGTTGTCAATTTTGATTGTAGGCTAACTACTTATCGAAAATTTCCGCCTTGTTCTCAAGCATTTTTCCTACGCTAATTTCGTTCACTTATCTACTGTGATTGGTATTAACTCCTAGGAGAATCAAAATGCAACAACACTACGATTATATCATCGTCGGTGCGGGTTCGGCCGGCTGTGTGTTAGCGGATCGCTTAAGTGAAAGTGGTCAATATTCGGTCCTATTACTCGAAGCGGGTGGGTCGGATAAAAGTATTTTTATCCAAATGCCAACGGCGCTTTCTTACCCTATGAACACTGAAAAATACGCGTGGCAGTTTGAGACAGTTGAAGAGCAAGGGTTGGATGGCCGTCAACTTCATTGTCCTCGCGGGAAAGTTCTTGGCGGTAGTTCGTCTATCAACGGCATGGTTTACGTTCGTGGACACGCTTGTGACTTTGACCAGTGGGAAGAGGAAGGCGCGAAAGGCTGGAATTATCAATCGTGTTTGCCTTATTTCCGTAAGGCAGAGTCTTGGATTGGTGGTGCTGATGAATACCGAGGCGATAACGGTCCAGTCGGCACATGTAACGGCAACGATATGAAGCTCAACCCGCTGTATCAAGCTTTTATTGATGCAGGCAAAGAAGCGGGCTACCCAGAAACAAAAGATTACAACGGTTATCAGCAAGAGGGCTTTGGCCCGATGCATATGACCGTTGACAAAGGCGTACGCGCTTCAACCTCTAACGCATACTTAAGCCGTGCCAAAAAACGCAAAAACTTCACCCTAATGAAGCGAGTGACAGTTCATCGCGTATTACTAGAAGAAACAGGCGCAGAAGGCAAGAAAGCGGTTGGTGTTGAATTTGAAAAATCAGGTTCAGTTCAGCAATGTTTTGCGAATCATGAAGTGATTTCGAGTGCTGGTTCGGTTGGCTCAGTTCAGCTGTTGCAGCTTTCAGGCATTGGCCCTAAAGAAGTATTAGAAAAAGCTGGCATTGAGGTGAAACATCCGTTGGAAGGGGTAGGTAAAAACCTGCAAGATCACTTAGAAGTGTACTTCCAATATCACTGTAAGCAACCTATCACGCTCAACAGCAAATTAGGTTTGGTGAGCAAGGGCTTGATTGGCACTGAGTGGATATTAACTCGCAAAGGCCTTGGGGCTACTAACCACTTTGAATCATGTGCGTTTATTCGTTCTCGTGAGGGACTAAAGTGGCCAAATATTCAATATCACTTTTTGCCAGCGGCAATGCGTTATGACGGACAAGCTGCTTTTGACGGTCATGGTTTCCAAGTGCACGTTGGACCTAACAAGCCCGAAAGTCGCGGCTCGGTAGAAGTTGTATCTGCGAATCCGAATGATAAGCCGAAGATTGAGTTTAACTACATTTCCACTGAACAAGATAAGCAGGATTGGCGTGATTGTATTCGCCTTACTCGCGAGATCCTCAATCAGCCAGCCATGGATGAGTTTCGTGGTGATGAGATCCAGCCGGGTCTGAATATCACAACGGATGAACAAATTGATGAATGGGTGAAGCAGAATGTCGAGAGTGCTTACCATCCATCTTGTACCTGCAAAATGGGCGCAGACAATGACCCATTAGCGGTTTTGAATGAGCGATGCCAAGTACGCGGTATTCAAGGCTTGCGTGTGGTGGACTCTTCTATTTTCCCAACCATTCCGAACGGTAATTTAAATGCGCCAACTATTATGGTGGCAGAACGTGCCGCGGACATGATTTTGGATAACGCCCTGGAAACGTCGAACAACGCACCAGTTTGGATTGCACCGAACTGGCAAGAGATGCAACGAATGCATCCGCCAAAAAGAGATCTCGATTCGATCTCATAAAAACGAAAAAAGTCAGTAATCATTACAAGGAATTCAATATGTCTAAGATGACAAAAATCTTCTCAACAATCGCACTAAGTACTTTAGCAACAGGCGCTTATGCCAACCAATGTGAAACGGTACGTTTTGCAGATGTAGGTTGGACCGACATTACGGCGACCACCGCCGTGACATCTGAGCTGCTAAAAGGGTTGGGGTACAAAACGAAGACCGATCTACTATCGGTACCTGTTACTTACTCTTCTATGGCCAATGGCGATATCGACATTTTCCTAGGTAACTGGATGCCAACGATGGAAGGTGACATCGCGAAATACCGTGATGCAGGTACCGTTGAAACCGTACGCGCGAACCTCGTCGGCGCAAAATACACACTCGCGGTTCCAAAGTACGTTTATGACGCAGGCGTGACCAACTTCGCTGATCTAGTAAAACATGCCGACAAATTTAAAGACCGCATTTACGGCATTGAACCAGGTAACGATGGTAACCGCTTAATTCAGTCAATGATTGATAGCAACGCATTCGGCCTAAAAGACTTCAGCCTAGTCGAATCCAGTGAAGCTGGCATGGTGTCTCAAGTATCACGTGCTGCGCGCCGCAACCAATGGATTGTGTACCTAGGTTGGGCCCCGCACCCAATGAACAGCAACGTTGAAATGGAATACCTAGCGGGTGGTGACGACTTCTTCGGCCCTAACTACGGCGGCGCGAATGTCTACACAAACGTACGTAAAAACTACCTTGCTGAGTGTCCAAATGTAGGTCAGCTAGTGAAAAACCTAGAATTCAACCTAGAAATGGAAAACGAATTGATGGAAGCGATTCTCAACCAGAAGCAGAAACCGTCGAAAGCAGCGCAAGCATGGTTGAACGCAAACCAAGAACAAATTGAAGCGTGGCTAGAAGGCGTTAAGACGGTGGATGGTCAAGACGCAGTAACAGCAATTACAAACTATTTAAAAACTAACGCTTAATTAAGCAGTTTTTAAGCGCGTTTTTTTGAAAAAGAAAGTGGGCAGTCATGCCCGCTTCATTAACACAAAGGTTTTATTTTGAATTTTATTACGGACAACAAACTACCGTTGGGCCAATGGATGGAAACTGGCGTCGATTGGTTAACCATCAATGCATCGGGTTTCTTCGATGCAATCTCTATTACACTTGAAACGATCATTCTTTTCGTGGTGGACATTTTTAAATGGATGCCACCTGTAGCGCCAATCATTATGACGGCGGCAATTGCTTGGTTCTTACACCGCAGCATTCCGCTTGTTGTATTCATCGTGTTGGCCTTGCTCGCAATTCTCAACCTTGGTTACTGGCAAGAAATGCTGGAAACCTTTGTCCTTGTGTTTGCAGCGACAACGATTTCCGTATTAATTGGCGTGCCGTTGGGCATTATGGCGGCACACCGTCCTTGGTTATACACCTTGTTGCGACCAATCCTCGATTTGATGCAGACCGTACCGACATTCGTTTACCTAATTCCAACCTTGGTTCTGTTTGGCTTAGGTATTGTCCCTGGCCTAATCTCGACCATCATTTTCGCTATCGCTGCGCCAATTCGATTGACGTACCTCGGTATTATTAAAGTGCCGGAGGAGTTACTTGAAGCGGGCAAAGCATTTGGTGCAAGCCGCATGAAGTTATTGTTTAAGGTGGAATTACCTGCGGCATTACCAAGTATTATGGCCGGTGTTACGCAATGTATTATGTTGTCTCTCTCTATGGTGGTCATTGCGGCACTTGTTGGTGCTGATGGACTTGGTAAGCCAGTCGTACGTGCACTGAATACCGTAAACATCTCGCAAGGTTTTGAAGCGGGTTTAGCGATTGTACTCGTCGCCATCATTCTTGACCGCTTGTGTAAAGCACCAAACCAGAAGGAGGCTTAATCATGGACGCTATTACTATTCAAAATCTTGATGTGGTTTTTGGTCAGCAGCAGTCACAAGCGTTAGCACTACTAGACCAAGGCAAGTCTCGACAAGAAATCATCGACGAAACTGGCCAAGTGGTTGGGGTTGATAATGTTTCGCTGAACGTGAAACAGGGTGAGATCTGTGTTTTGATGGGGCTTTCAGGCTCGGGTAAATCAAGTTTGCTGCGAACAGTTAACGGGTTGAACGAAATTTCTCGTGGCTCTCTGAAAATTAAAGACGGCGACGACATGGTTGAGCTCTCTAACTGTGACGAACAGAAGTTGCGCCACCTTCGTACTCACCGCGTATCCATGGTGTTTCAGAAGTTTGCATTGATGCCATGGTTAACGGTATTAGATAACGTTGCGTTTGGTCTAGAAATGCAAGGCATTGGCAAAGCAGAGCGCCGTAAAAAAGCGCGTGAACAGCTCGAAATGGTCGGTTTGTCTGAGTGGGAAACGAAATTCCCGCACGAGCTCTCTGGTGGTATGCAGCAGCGTGTTGGCCTAGCGCGAGCGTTCGCGATGGACACAGATATCTTGTTAATGGATGAGCCGTTTTCAGCGCTTGACCCATTGATTCGTGCTCAGCTTCAAGATGAATTGATTCTGCTTCAAGAAAAGCTAAACAAAACCATTCTTTTTGTGAGCCACGACTTGGATGAAGCGCTTAAAATCGGTAACAACATCGCCATTATGGAATCAGGAAAGTTGATTCAACACGGCAAGCCAGAACAGATCATTCTTGCTCCAGAAAACGATTATGTGGCTGACTTTGTTGCCCACACTAATCCATTGAACGTACTTAAGGGACGCTCTTTGATGCGTGACGACTTAGTTCGTGAAGATGAGCGTGTTCTGATTTGCCCTGACAAAGATATTTGGGTGACCCAAGAGAGCAAAGGCTTAAGCTTAGCGGATACAGATAAGTCGTTGGTTCAATGGAAGAGCGATTCTTCGAACCTTGATGAGGTAAACGAAAATTCTCTGGTTCAGGTTAGCCCGGAAATCAGTATGCGAGAAGCGATTGAGCTTAAGCAGCGCAGCAATCAGCCTCTGCTTATGGTGGAGGACAACCAGTTAGTTGGTGTGTTAAGCGACAACGAGCTTTACGATGCATTGCTTGGTAACTTTAAGTCTGAGCAAGTGGCATAAAGTTAGAGTAGAGTTGAAGCCAAGCTAAAAAAGAGCCGCATATTAGTGCGGCTCTTTTTGTTTTAAACAATGATATAAATAGTTAAGCTAAGGAAACGGTCGATTATAGCGTAGTAATTACATCATCCATCGCAAGGCGAGCTTTTGGTAGACCATGATTATAATCTTCCCCGTCTTTGTGGTAGCCAATCGCCAGTGCAACTTCACAGACATGGCCTTCTAATTCTTCTTTGAATACTTCTCCAATCAGTGTTGGATCTACGCCTTCCATCGGCGTTGAGTCAATACCCAGACGAGCCAAGGTGTGTAGTAGATTGCCTAGCGCTAAATAGACTTGTGCTTTTGTCCAGTTCCCGTTAAAGCCATTTTCATCCGTATTTGCATCGGCAAAAGCGTAGGCGCCCATAAAGTTGTTGTACATTTCCGCCGGTAGGTGGCCAGACGTTACTTCGGCATCCACACGTTTCGCGAACTTCTCTTTGGTGAAGTTTGGATCGTACGCAAAAAGAATCGTATGTGACGCGGCTTTAGCGTGTGGCTGGTTAAACTGGTGCATATTTGCAAACGTATCGTGGAAACGTTGCTTGGCTTCATCACTTTCAATCACGATGAATTTCCACGGTTGCGAGTTAATCGAAGACGCTGAAAGACGGAGTGCTTCTTTGATGATTGCCATATCTTCTTGAGAAACGCGTTTGGTTTCGTCGTATTTTTTAGCAGTGTAGCGGCTGTTTAGATCAGTAATGATTTGATGAGACACGTTTGTATCCTTTTTATTTTTGTGACAAATGAGGATGCGCTTAGCATCGACAACCATGCGTACCTCGAATATGGATTCATAATACGGGATATTTTTTCATTGATAAGAGGGCGTTTATTTGAATCACTTTTTACTTTTTATTGAAAATTGGCGTGCTTCATAGGGTTAGGCATCATCATTTAGATGCTTTTGATGATTATTAAATTACACTCATATTAAGAGAGTAATGGAGAGCAACATGAACGTGATTCAAGTTTTCAACGATAGTTATGAACGTTGTATCGCGAACCAAGGCTTTTTCGACTTGTTTTACAAGAATTTATGGTCAAAAAGTACAAGCTTTAGACAAAAGTTTGATGGTATCGACATGCACCAACAGGTGCGAATGCTTAGAGGATCTATCGTGTTTTTTATGATGGCCGATACCTCTAACGAGGCGCACAAGATGGTGGAGAAATATGGTAAGAAGCATGCGAGTTCCGATATTGGCATTGAACCACAGGATATTGATGTTTGGTTTGAAAGCCTTATCGAAACGGTTCAAGAGTGTGATTTTGAATACGACGATGATGTCGAAACAGCGTGGAGAGCTTGTTTTAACACAGGTTTGTCGGTAATGAAGCGGGAGTGCTCCAAACACTAAAAGAGAAACTAAATGCTCTTCGAAAACAAGCAAGTTAAAGCAAGGAAGTAACGTGTAAACAGCTTACTTCCTTGAGTATGGCTTTTATTTGTCTTGTGTCTCTTTATTCTTTTTTACCGCTTCGGCGATATCACTGACGGCTTCGACAAGGTTGATCGGCATAGGGAAGATAATAGTCGATGTTTTGTCTGTCGTGATTTCCGTGAGTGTCTGCATGTAACGCAATTGCAGCGCATTCGGCGCTTCGTTGAGCATTTGAGCTGCCTCTTTTAATTTATTAGAAGCTTCTAACTCACCGGTAGCATGAATTATTTTCGCACGACGGTTACGTTCTGCCTCAGCCTGACGCGCTAGCGCTCTGACCATGCTGTCATTTAAATCAACATGTTTGACTTCAACCGTGGCAATCTTGATGCCCCAGTCATCAGTCTGTTGATCGAGGATGGATTGTAAATCCTTATTGAGACGCTCGCGCTCTGATAGTAATTCATCCAGTTCATGTTGACCTAATACTGATCGCAGCGTGGTTTGCGCTAACTGGCTGGTGGCATCGCTGTAACTTTCGATGTTGTTAATTGCCATTTGAGGATCGACTACGCGAAAATAAACAACCGCATTGACGCGCACAGACACGTTATCTTTGGTTATCAAGTCTTGTGTCGGCACATCCAAAACGACAGTACGTAAATCCACCCGTACCATTTGTTGGATAAATGGGATAAGAATGATTAAGCCAGGGCCTTTTACTTCTTGAAAGCGACCAAGAAAGAATACAACCCCACGTTCATACTCTCTCAAAACCTTAAACATTTGGGTCGCAAGTGCGAACAACAGCACCACGATCACCGCAACAGTATAGAGCATCATAAAGCGCCTCCTATTTATTTTGGCGGTCATCAGGCATCACGGTTAAGGTCAGCCCTTTCACATTCACAATGGTGACATGATCACCTTGTTTGAGTTGTTGATGGTCTTTGGTTTTGGCTCGCCATAGCGCACCGTCAAGCTGAACGCGCCCTTCGCCATCGATAAAGTCATCGCTCACGACAGCGATTTTCCCAGGGTAAGTTTCTAAACCTGTTGTCACACGTCGTCGGCGTATTTTGAGCAGCAGGCCGACCGTCAACACGATCAGCGCGACAGAAAAGATGGAGATACCGACAATTAAAGGAAGGGCGATCTGAAATCCTGGTAACTCACTGTCCATGAGGAAGATGGAACCGAGCACAAAGGCGACAACGCCACCTAAGCCCAAAATGCCAAAGCTCGGACTGAATGCTTCTGCGATCATCAGTGCAATTCCGAGTAACAGCAGACCAAGCCCAGCGTAGTTCACAGGCATCATTTGTAATGCATACATGGCGAGGAGCAAACAAATACCACCCAACACGCCGGGTAAGCCAATGCCTGGGTTGTAAAACTCAAGAAGCAAACCGTAGATACCAATGAGCATCAGGATGTAGGCGACGTTTGGGTTTGTGATAACGGCTAGCATTTCTGCTCGCCAATCGGGTGTTCTTTCAATCCATACGGGATTTTTCAGTGACAATGTCACATCACGATTGTTAACTTTAACAGTTTGTCCATCAATGGCTTTGACTAAATCCTCTGGTGAGTTGGCTATATAATCAATAACGTTTAATTCCAATGCCTCTGTGGCGTCCAAACTCGCTGCTTCGCTCACTGCTTTCTCTGCCCACTCTGCATTTCGGCCATGAAGCTTTGCTAAGCCTTTAATATAGGCTCTAGCATCATTAATCACCTTTTTCTCCATTGCGGTTTTCGCGGGAACTTTCTCTGAACCTTCGTTGGTTCCTTCTGACGTTTCTTCCGCGTTTTGATCTTTGCCATCATCCGATGAAGGGGGCTGAGGGGCACCACCTAACGCGACGGGCGTTGCCGCGCCAAGGTTGGTGGCTTCAGCCATGGCAGCAACGTGGCTGGCGAGTAAAATGTATGTCCCTGCGCTAGCCGCTCTAGATCCTGACGGGCCAACCCAAGTCGCAATTGGAGTGGAGGAGGTGGTAATCGCGTGAATAATATCTCTCATTGCGCTGTCTAAGCCGCCAGGAGTGTCCATCTCTAAGATCACTAAACTGACACCGTTGAGTTGCGCTTCTTCTATCTCACGAGACAAATAGTCGCTGGTAGCAGGACCTATAGCGCCTTTGACGGGAACAATCCAGACAGTATTGGCCAGTGCTTGACTAGCAAACAATAGTAAAGGTAAGACCCATATCCATAGTCGTTTCATGCAGTCCTCCTTGTGCGGTCACAGGGACTTTTTGAAAACCTAATTCAAGTATATACGCAGTAATACTAGTGCAAATAAGTAATTGATCACTCGAATTAGTCATATCAGCATTTATCATGGCACATCTGAGACTACGGGCCTTAATATGAATATCGGTAGTCACTAATCGTGGGGCGTCTGGTGTGAAAAGGTTCAACAAAAAGGCAAAGTGACGGTAATCACTTTGCCTTCCTAATGTGTCTTAGAGGAGAGTGACTAACTGTTTACGTAGCGAGAAAATTGAACGAGTGCTTGCTCGGCAGGCATCGGTTTGTGGAAGTAAAACCCTTGCAACTCATCAATATTCCAAACTTTAAGCTTGCGTACTTGGCTCGCGGTTTCAACACCTTCGGCGACAATAGTTAACCCTAGTTCTTGAGACATGTTAGCAATGTTTCTTACCAGTGTTTTTGCTCTGTCATTGGTTTCAATCTCGTCGATATAAGATTTATCCAGCTTCACAATATCCAATGGAAAATTACATACGCTACTGAATGATGCGTATCCAGTACCAAAATCATCCAAAGCGAGTCCAACACCAAGTCGCTTGATGTCTTGAATGCTTTGGATAGATTCTACTTCTCCGCCCATCAACATACTTTCGGTAATTTCAAGCACAAGCTGGCCCGCAGAGAGGTTGTATTGAGCCATCACTTTTTTTAGGTAGGGCATCAGTCCGGAATGATAAAAGTGCTGTGCGCTTAAGTTCACATGCACGCTTAACATCGACAGACCTTGCGCATGACGAACTCCGTTGAGCCGACTGATAAATTCGCACGATTGTTTGAGAATGGACTCTCCCAATTCGACGATAAGTTTTCCTTGTTCTGCCATCGGAATAAAAACTTCTGGTGAAATCATACCTAATGTTGGATGTTGCCAACGAGCAAGTGCTTCGAAGCTAATGACTTCAGTGGTTTTAGCATCCACGATAGGCTGGAAAAACGGTTTAATCGCATCTTGTCTAATGGCATTTTCTAAATCGCGATTGATCACCATAGACGTTTCCGCTTGCTCTGATAGTTCTTCATCAATGACTAATACTTCGTGAGAGTGACGACCCTTAGCGGATTGTGATGAGAAACGTGCTGCAAGCAGTAAATGCTCGACAGACTGGTGAGTAATGTTTAGATCCATCATCACCGCTTTACTGTCTAATGACATCATGATCCCAGAGAGCTGGACCTTATGTGACAAATGATTCAGTAATCGATTGGTAGCATCTATCGCTTTTTGGTGGTGCTCGATATCTGGAATCAAAACGATAAATTCATGCTCACTAATTCGGCCTATTTGGAATGCCCCTAATTGCTCGCGTATTGCGGATGCGATGTATTGAATCACTTCATCAAAAATGAGGTGACCGTATACCCCTGCAATTTGCTTGAGAGTTTTACTGTTAATGTACACAAACGAAAAATGGTTTGGCCGTGTCTCTACGAGCTCGTGCAGTGCATTGAGAATGACAGGACGATTACAGAAACCGGATACCGGATCAAAGTCGGTGAGTTTTTGGATCATTTCTGCTTGCTGTTTTGTCTCTCTCATATCCTGAAGCAACAACATCAGCGCACTTTGACCATGATGTTGAATGAGCGTGGCTTCTATCAAACAGTCGATTTCTTCTGTATTGCTATCGAGCACTTGCGCTTCGAATTGTGTTTTACCGTTTTTCAGCTCTCTGAACATGGCGTCAACTCGACATTCATCGTCCTCCGATGGGCATAAGGTGTCTAGAGGACGATCTATCAATTGCGATTTGCTGTAGCTCAACAGATCTAACGCTCGTTGGTTTACATCGACAATTTTACGATCAATAACAATTAGCATGCCTAGTGAGGAGCTATGGTACAGAGCACCAAACTTTTCCATCGAGTCTTTCAATTGCAGTTGGGTTAACGATGTATTTTCAGAGAGCTTTTGTACCAGTTTTGTCGCTAACTCTAATTCGTCTACTTTTACAGAGTGCAACCCTTCAAGTTGGTATTGAGAGGCGATTTCGCTTATTCCTTCAGCAAAATGATTAAAGCGAGTGGCGACCTTATTTTTAAACGTGATGTAGGTGCCGGCAGCGATGATTGATGCTACAACGCCAACTGTTGCAAACAGATACATGAATAGCGTATTACCTTTCGCATAATGCTCTCGCTGTGTTTTCGTTTTTAGCCATGCGATTGGTTCACCAGATAAATCAGAGAGTGAGGCCCATTTTGTTATTGACCGCGAGGTCTTCTCTATATCCCGCATCTCACTACTGTCTGATCCACTTACCATCTGCGTCTCTAATGAGTTTTCCGCAGTTAAAATGGATTTAAAGTCTCCAGGAAAGCGCAAAGATAGGTTTCTTCCCCAAAGCATCCATCCGTTAGAAGGGCGGTCGCCTTCACTATTTCTAACTGGGCTGAGGCTAAGACCCCAAATAGTATCGTTGATTTTAAACAACCCTGAGATGCTCTCTCTATGGATATCAAGCTTGTGATTCATGGACTTGATGTAATCTTGAAGAGTAGGTTGATTCGCCATTTTAGCGGTGAGTTCTGAAGAAGTGTCGGGGTTATCCTCACGAGTTAAGGAGAGCAGAGTTTGCCCATTAGTCGTGATAAACGCCATCATATCGAGGTTTAACGCATCAATGCTCTCTGTGTAAAGGTTTCGCTCGGTATATTTCGCAATATCACGATCAACAAACAGATCGTACGTTTCGTCCCAGTACGCCCAGTCGTATGAGGCGCTTTCTTGCTGGCTCACCATCATGTCGATGACAGCGAGTGCTTGCTGATTCGCATGGTTAATTTCCATGTCTTCGAGCTCATCTAAGCTATACAGGAAAAAATAACGGCTAATAAAAAGGAAGCTGATGACCATGCCCAGCAGTCCTAATGAAAAGTATAAGGCGGTTTTATAGCGAAGATTCAAGTTAAACAAGCGAAGTGTTTTCATTAAAAAATAGTTATAGATGTTAATTCACTGAAAGTGTACGACATGTTCTAACAGAAATTGTTGATATAGATTCAAATTATAGAGATAAAATGAAGGATTTGCTGAGCTGATATGGTAAGTGAAACGTTTGCTCTAATTACTAGATTTTCGTGTTTGCAATTAAAATGCTCAATAACGTACCGCGCATTCAAATTACGGTTTAATCGTGCAGCTAGTAAAGGTATAAATCTTTTTATAAAACAGTCTATTAGTGTAACTAGTGCTTTTCTTCTGTATCTAAACTTCTTTTGTAATAGTAAACTGCGAAAAAATGATGGGTAATTATGATGTTTATTGTTCAACGCTTGGTCAAACTGGCCATTATCTGTGCCATTTTCTTTACTATCTTCGATCTCATCTCCTATGGTGAGATTACTTGGGTTCAAAGGTTGCTGGCTTCTATAAGCTAAATCTAGAATTCAATATGCACACATAACTCCACGAAGCGAGTCAATTCTTCGTTACTCGCCTTCGTCATTTGCTCCTTATCTGAGCTTTAAATAAAAGTACCTCCACGTGCAGCTCTGGTAACCGTTTTCCATTAATGGAAAAAACCTAAAAATGCAACTAACTTCATACTAATGGCAAGTGTAAGGTATGCAGTTGATGAGGCAATTCAGCATAATCACATTAGTTGTTGTGACACTCATTTTGAGCCAAGCAACAATCGCAAGAAATGCTAAGGTGCTAGGTGATATTTCGTTAGTTCAGCCGATAGAAGGTGACCCTGTCGTAGATATTAAGCTAGCGAGAATTGGCTGGCATCTCTTTCGTGATCCTCAGCTATCTTCAAACGGAAGCATCAGTTGTGCGACGTGCCACAACTTGCAAACCAATGGCGCTGAAAATACCCCCGTCTCTACAGGAGTGAAAGGTGATGGAACTCGAAATTCCATCACAGTGTTTAATGCAGCGTTAAATTATCGTTTTTTATGGGATGGTACCGAAAACACCTTGATGGCTCAGATTGATGGGCCAATCCACAATCCAATAGAAATGGACTCAAACTGGCAAACAATAGAGCAGTACGTGAAAGGAAGCGAACGTTATCAAGCGCTATTTAGTCGTGATGGTGAGCTACCGATTAATATTAACAATATTAAGTCCGCCATTGTGGAGTTTGTCGAAGGGCTCCAAACTCCAGGTGCACCATTCGATGCCTACTTACTGGGTTACACCCATGTCCTCAGTGAGCAGCAAATTAGGGGGTGGAAAACATTTCAGTCTTCAGGTTGCGTACAGTGTCATCAGGGCAAAAATATTGGCGGAGCGATGATACAAAGGTTCGCCTATTTCAAAGATAAGCCAGTAGTAGAGGATTCGGGACGGCACCTGATTACGACGGAAAGTGAAGAACAATTCTATTTTAGAGTCGCCAGTTTACGTAATGTCGCCCTAACAAGCCCTTATTTTCATAACGGACGAGTTGACCAGTTATCTGAGGCGATACAGATTATGGCGAAAACGCAGCTCGGAATTACGATGAGCGATGAAAGTGTCGCTGATATTGAAGCGTTCTTACAGTCCTTGACAGCACCCAGACCCGTGATTTTAGAGGTGTTGGAAAATGAGTAAATTCAAACTGGTTAATCTCTGCTTTTTTATTGCCATGCTGACGTGTTGTGTATTGGCGTATATGTCACATGTGAATTCAAAAAGTGCACAAGAATTCCACGCGGAGTTGACGGATATTGGGCACAAGTTGATTGAAGAGCGCGATGTTATCGTGAATCGATATGCGGTTGAAGATAGGAAGAATTATGAACTGACGACATCTTTAGTAGATATAGAAGTCGCAGCTGAGAACTTGCTAAATTCATCAAGGGAGTCAGTTTGGTTCCCTGTGACGCCCAATCATAAAAAAGTTGAGGATACGCTCAATCTATTCAAAAACCGTGTGCTTGATACAACGCTGAAGCTCGATATGTTGATTGGCGTTCAGGTAGAGAATCAATACGCGTTATTAATGCTATTCAACTTATATCAGCAAGATATTTCTACCGATACCGGAAAGACGTTGAGTGGGCATCACTATTTTGAGTTTCTCAACCAACTGCTTTTGACACAAAACGTAGTTGAGAGTGAAAGTGAAGCCAATTTCTTAGATCGGCTTCAAGCGAGCGATAAAAGGATAGAACTACTCACGAATGAACTGCTTGATCATGGATACTTTGTTTTTATTGAGGATGCTGAGCATCGGCTGCTCAATATTGCCCAAAGTGAAGCGCGTTTTACTTGGTTGTTTGTTTTTATTGCCGTGATGTTGTTAGTCAGTGCATTCTTGTATCAGTCGCAATATCGAATGTACAACTTGAAACAATTAAACCTCGAAATCGAGGAGGCGCGAAATAAAGCCGAGCGAGCAGCAAAAGCCAAATCAAGTTTTCTCGCCGCAATGAGTCACGAATTAAGAACGCCGATGAATGGTGTATTGGGCCTTTCTCAAATGATTGCAGAGGAAACCAAAGAGCCGACGACTAAAGAGTACGTGAAAGTCATTCTTGATTCTGGCCAACACTTGATGACGATTCTCAACGATATTTTGGATTTCTCAAAAGTTGAAGAAAACAAACTGGAATTTGAGCAGGCTAAGTTCAATTTAGATCAAGTCATTTCTCCTGTGTGTAGCGCAATAAAACCGCTCATCGATGAAAAAAATATCGAATTGATCGTGGAAAATGAAGTGCCTGAATACGTTGAATTTACCGGAGACTGCGCACGTTTACGACAGATCTTGTTTAATCTTGCTGGCAACGCGGTGAAGTTTACCAGTGAAGGGCATGTGTTAATCAGAACGGAACTTGATAAGGTAAATCAGTGCTTGGTGATGATTGTGAGTGATACTGGTATTGGTATTGCGCTAGACAAGCAAGAACATGTTTTCAATTCGTTTGAGCAAGCCGATTCTTCAACTACCCGAAAATTTGGAGGCACAGGGCTTGGTTTGGCAATAGTTAAAAAATTAACTGGCTTGATGGATGGCAAGATTACATTGAAAAGTGTGGAGGGTGTCGGAAGTCAATTCATCGTCGAGCTGCCCATTCCTTGGGTTGAATGCGAACTTCCAAAGGCACAAGAACCACCAAAAACGCGCAAGAAAACACACAATTTGCAGATATTGCTTGCTGAAGATAACCGAGTGAACGCCATTGTGGCGAAAGGGTTTTGCGAAAAGTTGGGACATGAAGTGGATGTCGCTGAAAACGGATTGGTGGCGGTTAAAAAGGCGAGAGATAACGAATATGACCTGATTCTGATGGACAATCACATGCCTGAGATGAACGGTGTTGAAGCGACGCGTGTGATTCGACAAGAGTTAGGTATCAAAACATTACTCTTTGCGTATACGGCAGATGTATTTCGTGAGGCGCATGATAGCTTTATTGAAGCCGGAGCGGATCATGTGCTTACAAAACCGCTACAGCAAGAGAGCTTTTCGGACGCTCTTAAACAGTTTGCTGCGAGGCTCGAACCAAAAGAGAATTTACCATTAACGAATGACAACAACGTTCTCCAGTTGCAGCGCAAGCCAATAGAGAAGCTACGGCTGACAGAAGAAGAGTTATCCAGTTCAGAGATGCTCATTTCTTTGCAAGAAGCGCCGGAAGCGATAGATGAGCTACTAAAAAGTATTATTGTCGATTTTGAATCATCGGTTGATGAACTTATTGATTATTTTATGGCTGAAGATTTCGCGTCTCTAGAAGACACGTTGCATAAAACAAAAGGTATGGCATTGAACCTTGGTTTACCGATTTTAGCTGGACAAACAGAGGCGCTAGAAAACACGCTCAAAGCAAAGCAAACTCCTGAAATTGAGCGGTTACAGATGCTAATCAACCGATTACAAGTTAACATCCATCAGGCTAATCGACTTCTGGATGACATACAGAAAAAAAACGTCGATCCTCAACAAATTTTGTAACCTCTCTGAGTTCATACGTTTCTTACCTTGTTTCGTTATGGTTTACTATGATGTGAATGGATGTGTTGATTCGTCAATGAGAAAATCAGGGAGTTAGAATGAGTAAGCATTCCGCTTTAATCGAATGGCATCGCGAAGCTGACGAAGTGTTCAGTGATAACCAGTATAGTCGGGCGCACATTTGGAAGTTTGATGGCGGGTTGCAAGTCCCTGCGTCACCATCTCCACACGTAGTGCCGTTGCCACTATCTGTAGAAGAAAACGTTGATCCGGAAGAAGCATTTGTTGCGGCACTTTCCAGTTGTCACATGCTTGTTTTTCTCTCTATTGCGGCAAAACGACGTTACGTTGTGGATCGCTACCTAGATGAAGCAGTAGGAGAGCTGACAAAAGGTGAAAATGGAAAAGAATGGGTGTCTAAGGTAACACTAAACCCTAAGATAATATTTGCTGGTGATGATAAACCTACACGATCTCAATTAGAAAAAATGCACCACATGGCTCATGAGAATTGTTTTATCGCCAATTCGGTTAAAACTGAAGTGACGACGCTTATTGCGGATTAAATGAAACTCTGTGTCAAAGCGCAGTGTATCACCGAATAGTGTTAAGCCAGCAGTCCGGCTGCTGGCTATTGTGAACTAAACGATGCCTTGCTCGATCATCGCATCAGCGACTCTTCTAAAGCCGGCAATGTTTGCGCCTAAAACTAAATTACCAGGCTGACCAAACTCTCGACTGGTTTCGTTTGCGTTAATAAAGATGTTTTTCATGATGGCCTGCAACTGGCTATCGACTTGCTCAAAGGTCCAGTTTTGCATGCTGGCATTTTGTGCCATTTCAAGCTGACTGGTTGCAACGCCGCCTGCATTGGCTGCTTTCGCTGGCCCATAAGCCATTTCGGAATCCACGATGATATTGGCCGCATCACGAGTGGTTGGCATGTTTGCGCCTTCACTAATCAAAACACACCCATTATCGATAAGAGCAAGAGCATCGTTTGACGTCAGTTCATTTTGGGTCGCGCAAGGAAATGCGGCGTCAGCTTGATATCGCCATACAGCATGCCCTTCATTAGGATAGTCACCCAACGGCGTATACTCTGCTTCAGGGTAAGTATCTAAATACTCTTCTAAACTTGCCCTTTTCACTTCTTTAAGTTGCTTGAGGAGCTGCAGATCAATACCGTGATCATGATAAATCGTGCCTCTAGAATCGCTGCATGTTACTGGGGTTGCTCCCATGTGGTATAGCTTTTCAATTGCATAGATAGCGACGTTACCTGCGCCTGAAACGAGGCAAGTTTTGCCTTTGAGTGAATCATTACGGTCATTGAGCATGCATTCCGCAAAATATACGGTTCCGTATCCCGTTGCTTCTTTTCTAACAAGTGAGCCCCCCCAAAGAAGGCTCTTGCCTGTAAGTACTCCTTCGTAGCGTCCCGTCAATCGCTTATATTGACCAAACATATAACCAATTTCACGCGCACCGACGCCGATATCGCCAGCAGGAACATCGGTAGCAGGGCCAATGTGGCGGTATAACTCGTTCATAAATGATTGGCAAAATCGCATGATTTCACCGTCAGATTTTCCTTTAGGATCGAAATTTGAACCGCCTTTTCCGCCACCAATTGGAAGGCCAGTAAGCGCGTTTTTAAAAATCTGTTCAAAGCCGAGGAACTTTATGATGCTCGCGTTCACTGAATGATGGAACCTCAGTCCGCCTTTGTATGGACCTAACGCGGAGTTAAACTCGACGCGGTAACCTTTGTTTACTTGCACATTCCCAGCGTCATCGACCCAAGGAACTCGAAACATGATTTGACGTTCTGGTTCTACGATTCTTTGGATAATCGCTTGTTCTTTATATTTATTATTGCTTTCTATGACTGGAGCGAGAGAAGTTAATACTTCTTCTACGGCTTGGTAAAACTCTTTTTGAGCCGGGCTACTGTGTTGCAACGCAACAATAGTATCGTGTATGTGTGACATAGATCTCTTCCTTGATATGAATAAGCAATCAGTTTATATGAATTTATTCCCATTAAATAGTGATTTTGACCAATTCTCAATGGCTATAATGGTCTTTCCTGCGGATGAGAACGCTCAATTTCCAACTTCTGGTCGTATTGATGAGGAAGATTAAGTGAGTGACATGATTGGATGGTTGAGTGATCGGTTTCACATATAGCGAGCAGAAGCCAAATTAGTCGATATTGTTGTGCTGTCACGCAAACTGCTTTTGTTAACTCGGTGTTAACATTTGAGCGTGTTGACTCGAAAAAGATAAAAATATGCATGAGCTTAAGACTCTGGACTCGTTTATTCAGCAAGACGGTCTACCAGTGTTTGGCCATCTTGATGGGATTCCCACATCTTTACAGTTAGATAAGTTTACCTACCTTGATGAGATGGATAAGCCAGCGTCTAAGTGGCGCCGTTACTGTGATTATAAGCAGTTTCAGTTCGTTAATTTGGTCACACCTAACTACGTGATTGGGGTTGCGATTGCGGATATTAGGTATTTAGCATCTGGTTTTTGCTATCTGTTTGACATTCAAAATAATGAGTTAGTGGAGCAGCAGTGGTTAAAGCCTTTTAATATTGATTATCAAACTCAGCCTTCCAGTTGGTCTAGTCATGCCCATCTTGCTGACAAAAGTATTCAGTTTTCTATTCAGAATGGTATTTGGCACGTCCACTTTGTGACAAAGTCTGTCAATGCTGATCTCTACTTACGTCCAGAAAGTATGAGTTTGCCATTAATGTTATGTACGCCAACCGGTTATGCGGGTTGGACTTATACGCAGAAGCACAATGCGTTAACGGTAGATGGCAATTTATTCATATTAGGAAAGGAACAAGATCTCTCAGATGTGGCTGCTGGTTACGACTTTTCCGCTGGGTACATGCGACGGGAGACAAGCTGGCGGTGGGCGAGTATTAATTGCTTTGAAAGCGGCAGACGATTGGGGCTGAACTTAGCTGCAGGCGTCAATGAAACGGGCTACTGTGAAAATGTATTCTGGATTAATGGTGAACGGCATTTTTTACAGTCTGTTCAGTTTCAATTTTCACGAAATGATGAAGGACAAAGATGGCATATCACGTCGGAAGATAAACGGATTGACCTAGTGTTCACGCCTTTAAACCGACGTTCAGAAAAGAAGAACTTTTGGTTTCTCAAAAGCAATTTTCGTCAATATATCGGCTATTTCTCTGGCTACATCGTTGATGGGAATGGTATCAAACATCAGTTAGAAGAAGTCATAGGTCTTACTGAAGATCACTATGCAAAATGGTAGAAACACAATGGATTGGACACAGTTGATGGAACGGCCTGAATTACTTCTGATGATTTTGGCGCCTGTTTTCTTTTTATGTATGGTTGCAGAGTACTGGTTTGGACAACGAAGGGGACATTTGCCTGAAAGCGCGACGTATTATATTCCGGAAGTTGTATGTAATTTTGTGCTTGCGGGCTTACACCAAGCGACAGACATACTCACGGGTTTACTGATTGCTCAGTTATATTTGTGGTGGTTTGATTGGCGATTGTTTGATATCGAAATGAGCGTTTCAGCGTTTTTGTTACTTGTCGTTCTGCAAGACTTTTTCTATTACTGGTTTCATCGGGCTAGCCACCGTATTCGTTGGATGTGGGCTGCGCACGTGGTCCATCACAGCTCGGAGAGAATGAATTTCAGCACCGCGTTTCGTCAAAGCTTGATGTATCCGTTAGCGGGAATGTGGATTTTCTGGTTGCCTTTGGTGATTATTGGCTTTGATCCCAAGTGGGTCGTCTTCGTTGTGCTGTTTAATCTGGGCTTACAGTTTTTTGTTCATACTCAATCAATTCGCTCGCTTGGACCGCTAGAGTGGGTATTTAACACGCCATCTCATCATCGTGTTCATCATGGTATAAACCGTCAGTACATCGACAAAAATTACGCGGGAGTGTTGATTATCTGGGATCGGATGTTTGGAACGTTTGAACCAGAAGTGGAAACCGTTAGGTATGGAATTTCTAAACCTGTAAACAGCTTTAATCCCATTCGTGTGACGTTTGCAGAATGGAAAGATATGTTTTATGACGTAACACGACCAAATTTAACGTGGAAACAACGTTGGCGCTGTCTATTTGCTCCGCCATCGGATTCTTTTGAGTAGATTGAGATAAAAGAGATTGGAGCGGGCAGCGGGAATCGAACCCGCATCATCAGCTTGGAAGGCTGAGGTAATAGCCATTATACGATGCCCGCGCATCGATAGGACTCAGTTAATATGCCACACTGAACGAAAAAGAAAAGTCTTTTCTCATCAATTGCTTGTCAGATGCCTAAAAAAGTAGCGTCTTGGTGTTAAAGTGTTCATTGTCTCTGTTTTTCAGGAGGGTCAGCGATTCCGCTTCTAAAATCGATGGCTGCTAATTAGGGGCAAACACACTGTCTACTAGCGTTTAGGCATTGATGATATTCAAGATTGTCAGTGTAAAGGTTAATCGCGTTTATTGAACAGTCACGTTTCATGGTCAAGACTAGATATTGAAATGATTACTTTTTACTGCTGAAGCGTATGTATAGCACTAGCGTAATTCCGCTGAAACAGTCAGCTTAACCAAAGGAGATTTAACATGTGGAAAGGTTTGATATTAGGGACGGTGATGATGCTCGTGTCTGCTTGTACAACCGTAACGACGGATGTTGATAAGCAAGCCGATTTTTCAGCTTACAGAACGTTTGATTTCGGTGCCCAAGCAGAAGCCCCTACGAGTATTGATGGTCGACGTATTGAACAAGGATTGGCTGAACAGCTTGAAGACAAGGGCTTAATTAAAGTGAATAGTGGTGGGGACCTTTACGTTCATCATGATATCGTCGAAGAGTCCGAGCTTGTCTCTTCTGGGTCTTCGGTGAGTTTCGGTTATGGTTGGAATAGCTTTGGCGTGATCACTTCAAGCCCGGAAAGATACAAAGAACGTAAGTATGGCAAACTGGTGGTAGAGCTTGTTGATGCAAAGGCTAATCAGGTTGTGTGGAAAGGTGTTTCAAGCAGGAAACTATCTGAGTCTATGAGCTCTGAGAAAAGAGAGTCTCTGATTGAAGAAGAAATTGCGAAAATGTTTGAAAACTACCCTTACGGTGAAAAATAATTAGTATTCTTAACGATTAAGAATACTAATTGCCAATCGTTACGCACAGGGTTAAAAGAACTTATTATTTTGGTTTTGGTTACCTTTGTGCGTACGACTCTGATTGCTTTACTCGGACTACTTTTCTGCTTGTTGGCTCCGAGCATGAGTATGGCGCACTCATACCCAAATTTTCTTTCCTTTCATAACCAGAATATTGCTGTTGACGCTAAGTCGAAGCACTTTTCAGAACACCCTGCCTCTCCAATACAACAAGACTATCCGAGTTTAAACAGCCGGAATATATTGAGGGTTAGCCATTCTAAGGAAACGAGCTCGAACGACGATGTAGAACTCGAATGGTTTGAAACGCTTGCTGTAGTTTGGTGGACACATCGTTCGGCATTTCACTCGATGGGGCTGCTAAAACGCATCGGCAATGAGGCTTTAGGTCGTTGTGTTGAAAGTATTTTTACTCATTCTAAATACAGAATCGGTGCGAGGAAAGAATCGAATCTCATATACCGCTTTATACATGCTCGCTAACACATTCCATGTTTTTACAATTTTTGGTTAGTTATGCTTAGGAGCGGTTTATGTTTGATTCGATAATTCAGGTCTTGAGTGCCTTTTGGCATCAAGATTTTACGGCGTTAATGGCGCCAGGCGGTGCAGGATTGGTTTATTTTGTTGTTGCTGCGCTTATCTTTTTGGAAAGTGGTTTTATTCCTGCTGCGCCATTCCCATGCGACAGTGTCGTCGTATTATCCGGTACGCTGGCGGCGGTTGGTGTCCTTGATCCAATAATGATCATGTTGGTGATAGCTGTTAGTGCGGGATTGGGAAGTTGGGCGGCTTACTTACAAGGCAAGTGGCTAAATCGCTTACCTAAGGTCCAAGGCTGGGTGAGCGCGGTTCCTCAAAAGCGTTTGGAACAGGTCGACGTATTACTCAGTAAACATGGATTGATTGCGCTTTTTTGTGCGCGGTTTATTCCGGTTGTTCGTTCCCTATTGCCATTAATGATGGGGTTGCGAGTGAAACGTATTAGTAAATTCCATTACTTTGCGTGGTTGAGTGCGATTTTATGGACGCTGATATTATGCGGTTTTGGTTTATTGCTTCCTTTGCTACCAGAGAATATGAGCAAAGCGATCACAATGCTATTAATGGCGGCCCCAATAATTACTCTTGTGATTGGGGTGCTTAGTTTCTTGTTTGTTAAAGCACGTCGAGCGTTCTGTAAATCCAAGGATGTGTCAGAGTTTTCTCAGTAAGTTTACTTTGATTTGCACTTTTAAGCTTGTATACAGATTAGACATCTAATCGGCTGGTTTTTTATCAGTAAAAAGAAAGGCGCAATGTATGCGCCTTTCTTTATGAGTGTCGTTAGGGTTTCGAGTTTAATAGCCAATGCTATATAGATACTCGCCAACCTCTTTACACTGAGACTTGTAGATAGTTTCTACTTCGGATTCATTCTTATCTGCTGCTTTAAATTCAAGCTCAGCAGAAGATAACTGGCTGAAACTATAGTTTCTTTCAGACATTAGGTAGTGTCTGAACATCGCTCTGTGTTCAGGAACCGCAATACGTGCATTAGAAACATTGGCACACTCTAGCAGAGTCTCATTGCTCATTTCTTCTGGCTTTGCTTCTGTGTTAGCGAAGGCAGAGCCCGTTGCAAATAGCAGTGCTAGTGCGATAGTCGTAGCGAATTTTGTCATTATATGGACCTCAAATTGGTTCTAGTAACAATGAGCGTATTGGTTCTCATCGTTACATTTCCGTGTTCTCTGTATGTCATAAAAAGTTAAACAACAGGGAAGGCGTTGCGACCATGAGTAAAGACGTACATCAAATTGGCTTCTTTTCTTCCTGAGAGTCGATAGAGAGAGCGTTTACTCATCAGCCCGCCATAACCATCAAGAGGTAAGCGAGATGCTTGTTTCGCCAATTCCAATAGTGGTGGGGAAGAGAAAGCAACAAGTAAAAAATAATCAGGAGTAAAATCAGATGATAAAACACCATCAGTGGCGGATGTTCGACGGCAGGAAACCAGCGCTAACAACTCGCGCTTTATGTGCAGATAATAACCTTCTGAGCCCCAAGAACTTGGAGAGGCAAATGTATGGAATTCGCTGTGTGCTAGTTCAAAATCGTCTTGTTGCGCAAGTTTAAGCAAGCGTTCAGAGGTGTAATGTTTAGTGTGGTGATACGTATGCGCATATGAGGCAACGATGAACCCTGAAAATAGGGACAATGAAAGCATCAATAATATACGGTGTAGATAACGCAAGAAGTAACCCTAAACATATAACGTCATAGACTATCACTATGACTACGGAATCTTAGTGACACTATGATAACAATGAAAATCGGTGTCTGACCAACTCAGCGTATACTAACGAGATGGAAGAGGGATGAACAGAGTTTTCTGATGTTATTTAGGTATAAGCTAATACCTAAATAATTTTAGCGTTGAAGCAAGCGAAAACTGGAGAAACAGGTAAAGAAAGAGAGTCATGAGGCCTGGAAGCTTGAGTCAATCCGATTATTTGTTGGGGAAGAAATAGAGCATTCTTCCCCACATGAGTTGCACCCGTGTTATGCGCTTGCATAAATAACACTGCCGCCTTTTATGGTGTCAATGATCTCACGAGACAACTTCTTTGGCAGTGCAGGGCAACCCCAACTGCGCCCAAGGTAACCATTCTTCTTGATAAAAGAAGGGTTAGCATAGTCGGCACCGTGCACAACGATATAACGCTCGCGAGCTTTATCGTTCAACCCTGAGCTTAGACCATCTAGTCGAAGTGAATAGCCATTTGAGCCGTAGTAGGTGGTGTCAGTCAAAAACGTACCCAGTGATGTTTTACGCGAGTTCACCACATTTGAAAACTGCGTCGCTGTTTTCTTTCCACTGTTCACACCGTGAGAAACATAAGTATTGTAGATAAGCTTCTTTTTATCTAAATCAACCACATAAAAGCGTTTTTCAGTCGATGGTTTACTATAGTCGATGATGGTTAGTACTGATTTCTTTCTATCGGGTGTTTTTTTGTACGCGATGTAAGCGTCACGAAACAATTTAAAGTCTACTACGCCATCTAACTTTGCTTGTTTGAACACTTGTTCAATTTGATTCTGTGGTATGTGACTTTTGACTTCGTTATCTGCTTGTTTTGCAAAGGCAAAAGGAGAGGCAGACAGAAATGTCCATATAAATAATAAAATTAACTTTTTCATCTTGGCTAAATAAAACTCTATGGTGTTACAAATTTACCGATTGCTTCATGCATTCGTTAAAACAACATGCACATCAATATAATTCTATTCCCAATGTTTCTTATTGTACGCTTAGGTACTTAATATTGGGTTAACGATAAGTTTTCAAGTTAAAAACTAACTGTTTGAAACTCAAATAAATTATGAAGTTAATCGATTGTTTCGATAAACTTCGGCATAAATAATATCTGATATGCGTAATTAATAAAACTGTGTTTAAGGATATTTGTGAGATGGCGAATTTATAAAAACGATGTTTTATTTTTTCTAGATTAGAAACTCTTTGTATTTCAATGTGTTTGTCTTTTGTACGTCTATTCAGCCTGCGTTTAGATTTGTGATTTGACTCGTAACAAATCGTAACGTCAACTCGTTATGTGTGTTAGTGCATTTTAAGTGAGTGGGTAAACAACAAGATGGATAAGAAAGGTAGAGAAATACCGAGAAGAAGGGCATTTCCTGTTCACAAGTGATAAAGCTAAGTCTAAGTGGAGCCGACAAATGAGCTTCTACACGAATCATTTAAGTCGGTGATCAGCAGTACAAAAGTAAAGTTTGTCAGCTTTTACTTATTTCCTTATGTCTTCAATTAAAGAAGTAAAAACAGAACTAAACTTACCAAAAAGTAATTCTATCGTTTTGATTAAATATTTAAATAACTGAGAGATTTCATCGAAAAATAATAATACCAAAAATTAACGTACGAACTTATGTGGTTGCTTATATTATTGAAACTAAGGGTAAAGTCTTGTTTCTATATTATATAAGTACAGAAGCCACATACATGGCTTCTGTACTTAATCTTTAATAAGATGTCCCTTGAACAGTAATTGAACCTACTATGGAACCATCGAAGCGGCTATCGTCATTTGCGGATTGCCACCACAAATTCAGTTGTTCCTTACTCATTGGCTTACCAAATAAATAGCCTTGCATATAGTCACAGCGGTAGGACGATAACCATTCATGCATCACATTGTGCTCAATACCTTCTGCGGTGACCGTTTTATTTTGAGCGTGGCATAGATCGATGATGGGTTTGATCACATGACCGTTGTTGGTTTTCATCAATGTAACGAGGAACTCTCGGTCAAATTTGATCTTTTGAACTGGATATTGAACAAGTTGAGTCAGCGATGTATAGCCAGAGCCAAAGTCATCAATGGCGAGACGATAGCCACGCTTCGACAGCTCATCAAGTAATGCTGTACCTTGTTGTTCTGCGGCAAAGGTTTCTGTTATTTCTAATTCAATACATTCTGGTTTCACACCGTTTTTGCTTGCTTGGTCATGAATATAATTCGCCATTTCGATGGAGTTAAGCTCTGCTGAAGAGAGGTTGATCGAAAGGACAATGTCTTTGCCAAAAATATTTCTTAATTGGTGATATTCCGCTGTAGCGTTGGCGAAAACCCAGCGATCAATTTTATCAAATAAGCCCGCCTGTTCCGCGATTGGGATAAACTCTTTCGGAGGCACGGGACCAATGCCTTCCGCTTCCCAGCGCAATAATACCTCTAGTCCTTCAATCTCGTTGTCCCGATTATTCATATAGGGTTGAAAAACGAGATGGAACTCTTCTTCCACGTTGCTTTTTCTGAGCGCTCGCTCAAGCTGACTGCGTCTTTGAGACTCAACATTGAGAGCAGCTGAGTAATAAGCGTACTGGTTTTTCCCGGCTCGTTTGGCTTGATACATTGCCGCATCGGCACTGGAGAGTAATTTCGCGACGTCTGTACCGTCTTGAGGGTACTGAGCGATACCTACGCTCGCAGTCACGGGGAATGAATTACTCCAAGATGGACTGAGATTGCTAATCGGCTTTAGCAACTCTGAGGCCAGCAAGTCAGGTAGGCGTTGTGCATCCTGATTTGAGCTCAATAAAATAGCAAATTCGTCACCAGACAATCTTGCTGCAAAACAGGGACTATCGTAGTCGTGCGAGAATTTTTGACAGACATTTTTGATGTGTGATGAAAACACCTTTAATAAGTTGTCTCCCAGTTCATGCCCGTATTTGTCATTAACGTACTTAAAGTTATCGAGATCGACATAAATGACCCACAAATGCTGCGAAGGGGAGATGAGTTCACGAGTTGCAAGTTCATGGAAACGATGGCGATTAGCGAGTTGCGTTAGGTGATCCGTTTCAGCCAGGCGTTTTGTCTTCTTATATATGACGTTGAGCTCTTCATACATATCAAAAAAGCGTGAGGATAAGCGTCCTATTTCATCGTTTGTTTCTAGCTTTTCAATGTTGCCGCGTTGATTTGTTTCCAGCTCTTGTAGCTGTTTATCGAGGCGAGAAACGGGGTGTAATACATAACGATACAAAACCAAAACAATTAAGGTGATGGTACAAAACGCCGCCACACCAAAGGAAAGGGCCAGTTCTAGCCACACTTTATCGACTTTATTCCACATCAAATATTCAGCGGGGGAGAGTACCGCATAAAAGTGTGGCAATAGTTCAATCGTCTGAGCGAGAGGAATATCGAGATAAATAGGCTTGTCGGCAAAAGTTATCACGCTATGCGTGTCGAACTCGATTTCGTGCTTGATCTCATTGAAGGCTTCGAGCGATACCGATACCACCACGAAAAAGACATTTTGCGGATCAAAACTTAGAGGTTGTGTCCCTGTTCGTTTGTCGATGAGTTCGTATTGCAGAAGAATACTTTGCCCGCTGGAATTGTAAATAAAGCCAGTATGGTTAAACGCTTCTCTCGTACTAAAGCTTCGCGAGATGTAATCCAATACCTTAGGGTCGACTACACCTGATGATTCGTAGTATTTATTTTCTGTGTAATAAAGAAGGTTTTGTTTCCCGTCGAGAATCGCCATGCTTGCATCGCCTGTATAGCCATGGCTTAACACATCTGCGGTTTCATCGAGTCGGTTAAATAACACGCGCTCACGATACGGATTGTTATGATTCACCAAGTAGTCTTGCAATACATCACTTTTGCTTAATGTGTATGCATAACTATTGAGGAATATGTTGGCTTGTCGGAACTGCCCTGCGAGCTTTTCCATTTGCAATTGGATATAGCTGTCTTCTCGCTTGATGAGCGTTACTTTTTGAATGCTGTAAATAATATAACTTGATACCAGCGCGCTTAATAAGATCACTGGCGCGACAAGCAAGATGACTCGATTGCTTAACTTCATTATGGCTTTTAGTTTCCGTTTGTGTCCCTACAAACGTCGCATACCATATAAGGTACTGAACGGATGATGTGTTTTGCAAATTGTAACCAGATTGTAAGGTGAGCGTTCTCCAAAATCAGACAACCATCCAAGAACTGTGATGATGTGTAAGGTTTCCATCTCATTAACTAGAGTGTTTCTCAGTAATGGGACGTATCTCTTTTTCAACTGTCTTTAAAAACCTCACTTCAAGTGTAGATTAAGCCAGTCATCGAAACGTTTCGATGATAAAGTGTGACTCATGTACCTTTTTACTATTCGATGACCCGTTAATTACGGATCATTCTCACACCTTATCGATCTCACTCTGGTCAAATTACCACAACGAATTATTATTTCATCGAAACGTTTCGATG
This sequence comes from Vibrio sp. CCB-PB317, assembly GCF_022808245.1. Classification (NCBI taxonomy): domain Bacteria; kingdom Pseudomonadati; phylum Pseudomonadota; class Gammaproteobacteria; order Vibrionales; family Vibrionaceae; genus Vibrio; species Vibrio sp. CCB-PB317. The sequence goes on along the minus strand of NZ_JALGNU010000002.1, from coordinate 1,227,968 downwards.
AGTTTTCTGTTAATAACGAAAACACTTTAAAACAGGCGCTCATGGTTGTATGAACGTGTAACCGAAAGGTCGATGAGATGAAAAAAAGTACCCTAATTAACTCAGATATTTCTTACTTGGTGGCGACGCTAGGCCACACCGATGAGATCACGATATGTGACGCTGGCCTGCCAATCCCTGAGCATGTACAGCGAATTGATTTGGCGCTAACGCATGGCGTACCAAGTTTTCTTGATACTGTTCGCGTGATTCTATCTGAGTCGCAAATCGAAGGGGTCATTATTGCGGAAGAGTTTTCTGATGTAAGCCCAGTTTTGCATCAAGCATTGCTTAACGAACTGAGCAAAGAGAGCGAAGAAACGGGTAAATCTATCGAGATCAGCTACGTGTCACATGAAGCATTTAAAGCACGCACGGCACAAAGCCGCGCTGTCGTTCGAACTGGCGAATGCTCGCCATACGCGAACGTTATCTTTCAAGCGGGCGTGGTTTTTTAAGCCAGAGATATTGAGGACAGATTATGACTCAAGCCATTCTACAACTGAGCGACATTGAGAAAGCGTTCCCGGGCGTGAAAGCACTGGACAAAGCGAGCCTGAATGTTTACCCAGGCCGTGTCATGGCGCTCATGGGAGAAAATGGAGCAGGCAAGTCAACATTGATGAAGGTGCTGACTGGCATCTATCACATGGATGCGGGTAGCATCCAATATCAAGGCCAACCTGCCGCGTTTAAAGGGCCGCGTGACTCTCAGGAAGCGGGCATCAGCATCATTCACCAAGAATTGAACTTGATCCCTGAACTAACGATTGCTGAAAACATCTATCTAGGTCGTGAATTTACCGGCACGATGGGGCGTATTCAGTGGAGCAAGATGTATGAAGAAGCAGACAAGTTGCTTCAACGCCTTAACGTAAAGCACTCATCGAAAACGTTGCTTGGTGATTTGAGCCTAGGTGAACAGCAAATGGTGGAGATCGCGAAAGCGCTTTCGTTTGAATCGAAAGTCATCATTATGGATGAGCCAACTGACGCGCTGACTGATACCGAGACGGAGTCACTATTTAAAGTGATCAACGAGCTTCGAGAGCAGGGCTGCGGCATTGTTTATATCTCACACCGTCTTAAAGAAATCTTTGAAATCTGTGACGATATTACGGTGCTTCGTGACGGTAAATTTATCGGTGAGTGCAAGGTGCCCGACACTGATGAAGACGGCCTGATCGAAATGATGGTTGGTCGTAAGTTAGAAGAGCAATACCCACGTATTGATGTACAACATGGCGAAACTTGCCTTGAAGTGATTGGCCTGACCGGATCTGGCGTTCACGATGTGAGCTTCACGCTGAAACGCGGTGAGATTTTGGGTATTTCTGGTTTGATGGGGGCAGGCCGCACCGAACTGATGAAAGTAATTTATGGCGCGTTGCCAAGTGAGTATGGTGTTATCAACCTTGATAACAAAACCATTAACCCGGTTAGCCCACAAGATGGCTTAGCAAATGGCATCGCTTATATCTCTGAAGATCGCAAAGGCGATGGCTTGGTGTTAGGTCTCTCGGTTAAGGAGAATATGTCACTTTGTTCTCTCAATCATTTGACTAAAGGCTTCCAAATCCAACATAGCGACGAAGTGATTGCCGTGGAAGATTTTATCAAGCTATTTAATATCAAAACCCCTACGCGCAACCAAATCATTGGTAACTTATCCGGCGGTAACCAGCAAAAAGTGGCGATCGCGAAAGGGTTAATGACCAAACCTAAAGTTCTGATTCTCGATGAGCCAACACGTGGCGTCGATGTCGGTGCGAAAAAAGAAATTTATCAACTCATCAACAAGTTCAAAGCCGAAGGCATGAGCATCATCTTGGTGTCTTCCGAGATGCCAGAAGTGCTCGGTATGAGTGACCGCATTCTGGTTATGCATGAAGGTCGTATTACTGGCGAATTCGATGCGAAAGACGCCGATCAAGAAAAATTACTCGCCTGTGCCGTAGGCAAAAAGATCAATGAGGAAGCAGCATGAGTACTAATACCATGAGCAAACCAACCGAAGCTAGCAACAAGAAGTTGTTCACAAAAGAGTGGTTGATTGAGCAAAAATCACTGATAGCACTGATTTTTTTGATTGTTGTTGTGTCATTTTTGAACCCGAACTTCTTTACGGTCGACAACATTCTCAACATTCTTCGTCAAACCTCAGTGAATGCCATTATCGCGGTAGGTATGACACTGGTTATTTTAACCGCAGGCATCGACTTGAGTGTTGGTTCCGTACTGGCGTTATGTGGTGCCTTTGCGGCAAGCATGATTGCGCTTGAAGTCCCGGTGCTGGTGGCGGTTCCGACCGCTTTAGTCGCAGGTGCAGCGTTAGGTGCAATTAGCGGCATCATCATTGCGAAGGGCAAAGTACAGGCCTTTATCGCTACGCTGGTTACCATGACGTTACTACGCGGTGTGACTATGGTGTACACCGAAGGTCGTCCAATCTCGACAGGTTTTACTGACACCGCAGATGCGTTTGCATGGTTTGGTACCGGCTACGCGCTAGGTATTCCAGTACCTGTTTGGTTGATGGTGGTTGTGTTCGCAGCGGCTTGGTACCTACTTAATCACACTCGTTTTGGTCGCTACGTTTACGCACTAGGTGGCAACGAATCAGCGACTCGTCTATCTGGTATCAATGTTGACCGAGTGAAGATTGGTGTGTACGCCATCTGCGGTATGCTGGCAGCGCTTGCAGGCATCATCGTGACTTCTCGTCTATCTTCCGCTCAGCCAACGGCGGGTATGGGCTACGAGCTAGACGCTATCGCAGCGGTTGTTCTTGGCGGTACCAGCTTGATGGGCGGTAAAGGCCGTATCATGGGTACGCTAATTGGTGCGCTGATTATCGGTTTCTTAAACAACGCTCTTAACCTACTAGACGTTTCCTCATACTACCAAATGATTGCCAAAGCAGTGGTTATCTTGCTCGCAGTACTGGTAGACAACAAAAACAAATAATCCATAACCATTAAATCCTGAATACAAACCGAGCCAGTGGGCGTGTGCTGGCTCACCCTACACAAAGGACTAGAACGATGAAAAAACTTGCAACTCTTATCTCTGCTGCACTTCTTTCTTCCACTGTATCAGTAGCGGCACAAGCCCAAGATACGATGGCGATTGTGGTTTCGACGCTAAACAACCCGTTCTTCGTAACGATGAAAGACGGTGCGGAAGCTAAAGCGAAAGAATTGGGGTACGACTTAATTGTACTGGACTCGCAAAATGACCCGAGCAAAGAGCTGTCGAACATCGAGGATTTAAGTATTCGCGGTGTAAAAGCAATTCTTATCAACCCAACGGATTCTGATGCTGTGTCTAATGCGATTCGTATGGCGAACCGTTCTAAGATCCCTGTATTGACACTAGACCGTGGCGCAAGCCGTGGTGAAGTCGTGAGCCACATCGCGTCCGACAACGTGATCGGTGGTGAAATGGCAGGCCACTACATCATGGAAAAAGTTGGCGAAAAAGCAAAAGTAATTCAGCTTGAAGGTATTGCGGGCACATCGGCGGCGCGCGAGCGTGGTGAAGGTTTCATGAATGCCGTGAAGGGCAGCGATATGGATCTTCTTGCGAGCCAGCCAGCAGACTTTGACCGTACTAAAGGCCTAAACGTGATGGAAAACCTACTCGCGGCTAACCCTGATGTACAAGCGGTGTTCGCACAGAATGATGAAATGGCGCTAGGTGCACTTCGCGCCGTTCAAGCTTCTGGCAAAGACGTCGTTATCGTTGGTTTTGATGGCACGGAAGACGGCATTGCGGCAGTTAACCGTGGCAAACTAGCAGCAACCATCGCGCAGCAGCCAGATCTTATTGGCGCGTTAGGTGTCGAAACGGCTGACAAAGTCTTGAAAGGTGAAAAAGTAGAAGCATACATTCCGGTACCACTAAAAGTAGTGACTAAATAAGTTTGACGTTCAATAAAGCGTCCTAATTTTTGCTCTCTCCTCCGTTTATATCTGTCGTTTAGGAGGAGAGGGCAAACATACCCAAGTGACTTAAAAATGCAGGGTATAGATGCCTTTGGCTTTTTATCGTGACTCCTTCGCTAAGGAGAGAAGTTAAAGTCATCTAACGTATTTTCCAAATAGTTTTTCAAAAAAAGGGTTCATTCAGAACCGAGGATAACCGTATGAATAAGTTAGTGGTGTTAGGTAGTGTAAACGCTGACCATGTTCTTCAAGTGCCTTCTTTCCCTCGCCCTGGCGAAACGCTACATGGTCGCAACTATCAAGTTATCCCAGGTGGCAAAGGTGCCAACCAAGCTGTTGCTGCAGCTCGACTCAAGGCTGATATTAGCTTTATTGCTTGTGTAGGCGATGACTCGTTCGGCATCAATATTCGTGAAAACTTCAATATGGACGGCATCGACATCACTGGTGTGAAGATGCAACCAAACTGCCCAACTGGCATTGCGATGATTCAAGTGTCGGATAGTGGTGAAAACAGCATTTGTATTTCAGCAGAAGCGAATGCCAAATTGACAGCAGAAGCGATTGAGCCAGATTTAGAACGCATTCGCCAAGCGGATTACCTGCTGATGCAATTGGAAACGCCGATGTGCGGCATTGAGAAAGCCGCGCGAGTGGCGAAAGATGCAAAAACTAACGTCATTTTAAACCCAGCCCCTGCTCGTGAACTGTCAGACGAACTGCTTGCTTGTATTGATGTCATTACACCAAATGAAACCGAAGCTGAAGTGTTGACGGGGGTAACGGTAACGGATAATGACAGCGCGCAAGAAGCGGCGAATGTGCTTCATAGCAAAGGTATCGAAATTGTCATGATCACTCTCGGTGCGAAGGGGGTTTGGTTAAGTCAAAATGGTAGAGGTGAGCTCATCCCGGGGTTCCGTGTTGACGCGACCGATACCACCGCAGCAGGGGATACGTTTAATGGGGCATTCGTCACTGGCCTGTTAGAGGGTTTACCTTTAGAATCAGCAATTAAGTTTGCACATGCGGCGGCTGCAATTTCTGTGACCCGCTTTGGCGCGCAGACGTCGATCCCAACTCGCGAAGAGGTGGACGCGTTTCTCGCTGCACAATAGGGCTTAAACGCCTCATCAATTAGGAGTAATAACATGGCGACGATGAAAGACATCGCAAAACTGGCAGGGGTTTCCACTTCAACAGTGAGCCATGTTATTAACAAGACGCGTTTTGTGAGTGAAGAGATCTCCGAACGCGTCAATAATGCCGCAAAAGAACTCAACTACTATGCGCCATCAGCTTTGGCGCGTAGCCTCAAAGTCAACCGTACCAAAACCATTGGTATGCTAGTGACAACTTCAACCAACCCATTCTTTGGCGAAGTCGTAAAAGGCGTCGAACGCAGTTGCTATCACAAAGGCTATAGTCTCATTCTATGTAACACAGAAGGTGATAATGAACGCATGCGCCAATCCATTAATACGCTTTTGCAAAAGCGTGTCGATGGTTTGATCTTGATGTGCTCCTCGCTAGAAGGGGAGCGTATCGATGTATTTGAGCGTTATCCTGATATCCCTGTCGTGGTGATGGATTGGGGGCCGATGCTGTTTACGAGCGACAAAATTCAAGATAACTCGCTTCGTGGCGGTTACCTAGCGGCGAAATACTTGATTGATTGCGGCCACACAGAAATAGGATGTATCACTGGCCCTTTGATTAAACACCAAGCGCAAATGCGATACGAAGGTTACAAACGTGCGATGAACGAAGCAGGCTTGGAATTTAATGCCAACTGGATAATTGAATCGGACTTCGAATGTGAAGGCGGATACCAAGCATTTATGAAAATGGCGCAGCGAGGCATCTTACCCAGCTCGATTTTCGTTTCCAATGATATGATGGCGATGGGTGTGATTAACGCCGCAAATGAGCTCAATATTAAAGTCCCGGAACAGATTTCAATCATCGGTTACGATGACATACATATCGCGAAGTTCATGTCGCCATCACTCACCACAATTCACCAGCCTAAATACCGTCTTGGGCAAGCTGCCGTGGAAACGCTTGTCCGAAAATTGGATGATAAATCAACAGAAGCGCAAGTCGTGCAATTAGAACCTACCTTAGTTGAACGAAAAAGTGTCAAGATATTAAAGTCAAGCAGCACTAGATGACCTGTGATGTTGAGCTAAAAAATCAAAAAAGTCGTTTCTCTTTATACTATAAAGCCTTACTATCACCATTGATTATAAATAAAAATATTAATTGTTGTCTGGCGGATTAGTTAAATGTTATCAAAAGGTTACGCTAAGTTCTCCGTAAAGCATCCTTGGTTTCACCGAGTTAATGTTATTGCGGTCATACTGATTTTTTTTGTGAGCTGTTATCAGCTCTTGGTGAATGAAGCATTCGAGTACGCCATTGGGTTTGTTATTACACTTTTGGCGTCAGCTTTATTTGCATCAGCTTCCGCATTCAAAAAGCGCTATTTAGGTTTGGATTCTTAGGCGTGTTAATTTCCTAGCGGTTCAATTGAGTCATTTATTGCTTTCAAGCAAGTATTGAACTGAATTATGATCGAGTGCATCAAGAGGGGGACAAATGTCCTCCTTTTTGTTAGGTGTCACGCCCTAATATAGGCATATTCCCAAACAAAATAATAAAGGACATCGACATGGACCTACTTGCCTTACTCGATATAAACAACACCCTGGTTAACATTCCAATTGGCGGCGGTTACGCAATGAGTTGGATCGAAGCTTTCGGTACGGTTTTTGGATTGCTTTGCATTTGGTTTGCTAGCCAAGAAAAAACCATCAACTACTTATTCGGTTTGCTGAATGTCACTCTTTTTGCCGTTATCTTTTTCCAAATTCAGTTATACGGATTATTACTTCTTCAACTGTTTTTCTTCTGTGCGAACATTTACGGTTGGTATGCGTGGACTCGTCCAAACGCGGAAGGTGAAACGCTGGAAGTACGCTGGTTAAACAAACAGAAACTCATCGCCACTGCTTCTATTAGCGTTGTGTCTATCGCGTTGTTAACCATCTACATCGACCCCTTTTTCTTTGCATTAGCAAACATTGCTGTTGATAGCTTGAATCTATTTGGTGCAGGTTTGGCTGATCCGGTACTTGAACCTGATGCGTTCCCGTTTTGGGATGCAACCATGACAGTACTTTCCGTTGTTGCACAAATTCTGATGACACGTAAATATGTGGAAAACTGGATTCTTTGGGTTGTGATTAACATCATCAGTGTTGGTATCTACGCGACACAGGGTGTTTATGCGATGTCCGTTCAGTATGCGATTTTGATGTTCATTGCTGCCAATGGTACGCGTGAATGGGCCCGTAGCGCCAAGCGCAATGGCGATAAAACCTTAGCTCAAGCTGCAGCATAAGGAGCGAAAAATGGCTAAACAACCTCATATCGGTGTTGATGAAACACAAGTCGCTTCTCTCGTCATTGTATGTGGTGAGCCAGACCGAGCTAATCGTATTGCCGCATTATTGGATGATGCAGAAATGATCTCGGAAAATCGCGAGTACCGTGTTTTTACTGGCAAATACAAAGACCAGCCTGTTTCAGTATGCAGCACAGGTATCGGCGCCCCATCGATGATCATCGCAGTTGAAGAGCTAAAACAGTGCGGCGTAACTCATGTAGTACGTGTTGGATCGGCAGGTGCGATGCAATCAGGCATTCAGCTTGGCGAGCTAATCATTGCCGAAGGTGCGGTAAGAGATGAAGGCGGATCCAAAGCGTATGTGGATTCGGCTTATCCGGCGTACGCAAGTTTTTCCTTATTAAAGGAAGTTGAGCGTTACCTGTCGGTGCAAGAGGCGCGTTATCATTTCGGTGTGGTACGTTCTCACGACAGTTTCTATACCGATGACGAAGATGCGATATGCCAATACTGGAACAAGAAGGGCGTCTTAGGTGCCGATATGGAAACCTCAGCTTTGTTTGCCGTTGGCCGATTACGTGGTCTTCATGTGGCTTCGATCTTAAATAACGTCGTTCTGTACCAACAAGATGTGAAAGAAGGGGTTGGCCAGTACGTTGATGAAGCGAAAGTAATGATGCAAGGTGAGAAGCTTGCTGCAATGACGGCGTTAGAAGCGCTGATCGCTCAGAGGTAGTCCGTACTAACCTCAGTAACTCTTATAAATCAATGAATGTAAAGCGACAGGCCACTGTCGCTTTTTTATTTGGTGTTACGGGGTACAATCCACCTGAGATAGTTATCAGTAACTTGTCTGAGAGAGCAGAGAATGAAAATCAGCCCGTATCCAACTGGCCGCTTCAAAACATACCTTGAAAAAAAGAGCGTTGCCTTTCGTGAGATGATCTATCAGTGTCAAATTAGTACGCGTTACTTTGATGCTGGGGAAGAAATTCTCCGCCAAGGTGAGCAACTTCAGTACTTATATGTTGTGCCGGTAGGTCGAGTGTCAATGAGTATATTGGCCGCGAATGGGCGACGCTTTCAATTAGGAGAGGCAAACTGCGACTACCATATCTATGGTGAAATGGAGTACTTCACTCAGACTCCTTGCCAATGGAATGTGATTGCAGATGAGCACATGCAGGTTGATGTCATCTGCATCCAAAAACTAACTGAAGCGCTACAAAAGCATCCAGAAATGATGGTGTTCTTTGCTTCAGCGTTGGCCGAAGATTATCAAGATTCTATGGATATCTATACCAATCGGTTATTGCATCCCATTACTTATAATATTGCGTATGATCTTTTCGTCCGTAATCAAACCAACACATTGCTCGGTGGCTTTGACAAAGTAAATCAAGAAGCTGAGCGATTTGGTACTTCTGGTCGTGTTTATCGACGTGCAGTTAAAGATTTGATTGAAAAGGGATTGATTGCAAAAACGGAAAACGGGTTGGAGATTATTGATGAGCTTGCACTTAAAGCATTTATCGAAGCGCATGAATGATACACCTAGATATTGCAATGAATGGTTTTTATAAGTCTTTGATATAGTTGAAGCTCGAATAAGCGTAACTAATGTAAAGTACCTTAAATTTTGTTGAATGCAGTAAAGAGTAACGTTATATTGCGAACGCGCATGATAATAGATCTCATTAAGGCTTAACAAAATGAAAAAATTCGTCGGTGCGGCTATGTTGTCGCTATTTACTGTTTCTCCTTCTTTCGCTGCTAAGGTTGTGATTGACCATTACATGGGTCAAACCGAGCTAGAACAATCACCAGAGCGCGTGGTTGTGATTGGCTTTGGTCCGCTAGATGCGCTGGACAACTTTGGTATCGATCCTGTTGCAGTCTCTAACTCTTCTAATCTGCCTAGCTACCTTTCAAAATACAGCAAAGATAACTACACCTCTGCGGGTAGTTTGTTTGAACCTGACTTTGAAACCATTTACATGCAAAAACCAGATTTGATATTGGTTGGTCCGCGAGCGTCTGCGAAATATGAAGAGCTGAGTGAAATTGCTCCTACGGTCGTTTTTGCTGCGAAAGAGAATCAAGGTTACTGGGAAGGTACGCAAGCACAGTGGCGCAATATTGGTAAAATCTTCAATATCGAAGAAAAAGTAGAGCAGAAAATTGAAGCGCTAGATGCTCAATTCAAAGCAATTCGTGACTACAACCAATCAAATAACAATGATGCGTTAACGATTTTAAGCATGGGTGACAACATCAGTGCGTTTGGATCTCAATCGCGATTTGGTGTGATTTATAACGATTTCGGTTTCTTGGAAACGGTTGAACACGTGAAAACGGGCACTCACGGAGATGTTATTTCTTATGAATTTATTCGTGAAGCTAACCCGAAAAATATACTCGTAGTTGACCGCAATTCGTTAAAAGGCACGCCAGATAACGATATTCGTAAGTCCATGGATAACGACTTAGTCAAAGCAACCGCCGCATATAAGAATCACAAAATCACTTATTTAGATGTGGACGCGTGGTACTTGTCGATGTCTGGTGTGACTGCAACAGAAAAAATGGTCAGTGAGATCAAGCAAACCGTTGAACTGTAATCCAAGATAGCAGAGGTTAACTTTGAAAAAGTTATTGCTAACCCTTGTGGTTTTAAGCACGGTTTCGTTGTTTGTTGGGGTGGCAAACATGACGCCCCAACAGTTATTTTCGGGTGATGAGAAAGCGTTAGAGCTTTTCTTTACCAGCCGTATACCACGTTTATTCGCCATACTGCTTGCTGGTGCAGGCTTAAGTATTGCAGGCCTTATTATGCAGCAAATCAGCCAGAACCGATTTGCTGCACCTTCTACAACCGGTACGATCGAATGCGCCATGCTGGGCTATGTACTGAGCGTGGTTTTCTTTGGCAACGACAATCACCTTTGGCTCGTATTCGGCATCTCGGTATTTGGGACGCTGGCGTTTATTTTCTTTATTCAGCGCATTCAATTTAAGAGTGTGGTTTTTGTGCCTCTTGTCGGGATTATTTTCGGCAATGTCATCCAATCCATGACCACGTTTATCGCTTACAAATACGATGCACTTCAAAGTCTGAATGCTTGGACAGTCGCAAACTTCGCCAACATCTTGCGTGGTGATTTTGAACTGCTGTACATCGCGGTACCAATGGCTATTCTCAGCTATCTTTTTGCCGCACGGATTTCAGCCGTGGGTATCGGAAAAGATTTCGCGGTTAACTTGGGGTTAAATTATCAGCAGGTTGTCACGATTGGCGTTCTATTGGTGTCAATCATGTCAGCAAGTGTCGTGATGATTGTGGGGCAGCTGCCATTCCTTGGTCTGATTGTGCCGAACCTCGTTAGTCACTTTTATGGTGATAACCTCAAAAAGAACATTCCGCTTACGGCCATGTATGGTGCGACTTTAGTGCTGTGTTGCGACTTGGTGAGTCGTTTGATTATCTTCCCTCATGAAATGCCAATCTCTATCGTGATCAGCATATTGGGTGGTGTGGTATTCATCGCGATGTTGTTGCGAGGTAAGCAACATGCGTGATTCAACGAAAATCCTACTGCTAGGTGGCATTGCGGTACTTTTTGCATGTTTGTTTATTGGTATTGGGCTAACGGCTGACAACTACCAGTATTTTTTATCTCGTAGAGTTCCTAAAGTATTGGCGATAGTGCTAGCGGGTGTGGCTATTGCTCAGTCTTCACTTGTATTTCAAACCATTACGCACAACCGAATTTTAACGCCAAGTATCATGGGGTTTGATGCGTTGTATGTGTTGACGCAAATTTTGATCGTGCTGATTTTTGGTGGTTTGAGTACTTTAGTTCTTAACTTGTACGTCAATTTCACGATTGCCGTAATTGTAATGGTGTCGTTTTCATTATTGTTGTTTGGTTTTTACTTTTCTAAAGGAAGCAAGAACTTGATTACGTTGCTATTGGTCGGCTTGATCTTTGGTCAGCTATTTTCCAATGCGGCGTCATTTTTCTCTTTGCTGATGGACCCAAATACGTTTGCAATCGTTCAATCGAAACTTTACGCCAGCTTTAATAATGTCAAAGTGAATTTGGTTTACTTTAGTGCGCCAGCTTTGATGTTTGCATGTTGGTTGCTATTTAGTATGCATCGCACTTTAGATGTGTTTTGGCTCGACCAAGACAATGCGAAAAGTTTGGGCGTCGATGTACCTAAGGTGACGCGAAATGTATTCATTATCTCGGCGGTTCTGATTGCTATTTCTACGGCTCTAGTGGGACCAATTATGTTCTTTGGTTTGCTGGTAACCAACTTAAGCCGAGAAATGTTCAGAAGTTACCAACACAAAACGCTACTGGTTGGTTGTTCGTTTCTCTCCATCAGCTCGTTACTGGCTGGGCAATGGATTATCGAGAACGTATTCAGTTTTGAGACGACGTTGAGTGTCGTTATTAACTTTATTGGTGGTGCGTATTTCTTATACCTACTACTGAAAAACAAAGTTGTATAAATATGATAGTGATAGACAAATTAACGAAGGCCTTCGGTTCAAATAAAGTGGTTGATGAGGCCAATACTCAGTTTGAAAAGGGCAAGGTAACATCGATTATTGGCCCGAATGGCGCGGGAAAGAGTACGCTGTTATCTATGGCTTCGCGCTTAACGGAGCGGGATGGTGGTAGTGTTATCATTGATTGCAAGGAAATTGCGGAATGGGACACTAAAGAGTTAGCGAAAAAGCTGGCGGTACTTCGTCAAGCCAACTCTATTACCATGCGATTTACCGTGAAGGAGTTGGTCTCTTTTGGCCGTTTCCCATACTCCAAAGGAAATCTGACCAAAGAAGATCATGCGGTGATTGAACAAGCGATCGACTATCTAGATTTACAAGGTATACAAGACAAATATTTGGATGAATTAAGTGGTGGTCAGCGACAGCTTGCGTTTATTGCCATGGTGATTGCACAAGATACAGACTACGTTTTTCTTGATGAACCACTTAACAATCTAGATATCAAACACTCTCTTCAGATCATGAAAGTCGTGCAGCGGTTAGCTCATGACATGAACAAAGCCATGGTGGTGGTAATTCATGATATTAATTTCGCAGCGTGCTACTCGGATGTCATATTGGCGCTTAAGCAAGGCAAAGTTGTGGCAAGTGGTGCGGTGGAGGAGGTGATTCAGGCGTCTACGCTAGAGGATATCTACGAAACGCCGTTTAATATTATCGAATTAAACGGCAAGCGCATGTGTACTTACCATTAATCCAACCTCAGGGCTTAATGAAAGCGATTCCTCAATGAGGATAGATAGGCGAGTTTACTTGGTGAGCTCGTCTATGATTGGGCATCGGCTTTCAGCGTCTCCCGGACAAGAAGAAACCCAACCTTCAAGTTGCGTTTTGATCTCTATAAGGTGCGCGATTTTTTCTTCAACCTCTCTCAGCTTATCCATGGTTCTTGCTTTTACTTCGCTGCTTTTTCGGTTGGGATTATGGGCAAGTTGCACAAACTCTTTGCATTCTTGCAATGAAAAGCCTGCGTTTTTTGCGCGTGATACTAAGTTAAGCTCTTGAATATGATTATCTGAATATTCGCGATAGCCAGAGTCGCTGCGCGCTGGTGGAGATATGATCCCTTTGTCTTCATACAATCGAATCGACTTAGATGAAAGCCCAGTAAGCTTTGCGACAGCACCAATATTCATGTTTAACCTCCATAACGTTTAAGGCGAGTATATACCGATGTTGCGGATAAGACACTCCTAAATAACAGTCAGTTACCTGGGGCCTCTTTACTCTTTTATCACTTCATGCGGTGGTACACCAAATACCTTTTTGAAAGCGCAGGTGAAGTTGGAAGGGTGGTGGTATCCGGCTTCATAAGCAGCTTCTGTGATCGTCACTAGGCCACGCTCCAAGTGTTGCCTCGCAATCTCAAGGCGCCGAAAGCGAATATAACCATTTACGGTCATATTCAGTGATTGTTTAAATCGGCGCTGCAGGTTTGAAACGCTCATTGAAAACACGCTTGCCAACTTTTCTAAGCCTAGTTCTTGCTCAAGGTGAGTTTCTATATAGCTAACAATATCCTCTATTCGACCATCTGTGTGCCGTTCATGGTTATTTTTATTAGCACTGAAGTTCTTGGGGATTTGCTCAGTCGCTTTATGCAAAATTTGATAGATCAAGCTTTCAACTTCCAACTTATCTTGGAATTCTTGTGGTGTTTCTCGGCTTGTCAGCGTTTCAGCTAGTTCGCATAACGCCTGGTTAAGCTCTAGAGGATGAAACGCCTGATGAGAGTTAAAAAAGGACCGATGACGACAGGTTTGGTCAAGGCGAGCCTCTAGCCACTGGGGCTTAACCAATATGTTGATCTTATTAATGAGGTTATCTTTGAGCAGTGAGCGACGAAAGTTTGCAGGTTTGAGTAGGTTCACCACAACACCTTTAGGGCCGTCGCTTGCGTCTAAATCAAATTGCAAATCGTCGTAGCCAAACGAGAGCTTACCTTCTAAAAGAATAGTGACCAACAGTGAGGCGTGTGCAGTAGAAACAATATGTGAATCAACGAGCTCTAGGCAACGTCCACCATGAACAAAGATTTGATCATTGTACTGATATGATAGGAATTTGCCTTCTGCCAGTTGAGTTTGACAAGGTTGACCTTGCGTGACGATCCACTGCTTTTCTGTGGCTTCCAGTTTTTGGGTTAAAGCGATCTTGGCAATTCTAGTTCGTTTTGGTGTGACTTCCTGCATTTGACACTTCCTCATAACACTTGTGCGATTTCGCATAATCAAATCGCCTTTGTATTTATAAAACTCATGCTTATTATACCTGAGAATTATTATCATTAATATTTAGGAATGAAGTTATGGAAAGCCCTGCTTGTTCATCTATCAAGCTTTCAAGCCTTTGCCTTGCAGTGGGAGTGGCGCTATCAAACCCTGTTTTAGCTCAAGATACCGAGTCACATTTTGAAGAAGTCGTTGTATGGGGAACAAAAGTTTCTAGCAATACCGAGTCGATGTTTGCAGACGATATGTCACTGAAGCAAGCGGATCATATGTCTGATTTACTGCGCGATATTCCCGGTGTGGATGTTGGTGGAACACACTCTGTGAATCAACGTATTACCATTCGTGGTTTGGGCGAAACCGATTTGGACATTCGTCTTGATGGTGCTTCTCAGCATGCAAGCATGTTCCATCACATTGGTAACTTGACGCTAAACCCTGACATTCTCAAATCTGCCGATATCCAGGTAGGTAATAACTCTGTGACTCAAAATGGCTTAGGCGGCTCGGTTTATTTTGAAACGAAAGACGCTCGTGACTTACTTCGTTACGATGAAACGTTTGGCGCTCGTGTTTATGGCGGTTATGCATCCAACGACAACCAACAAGGCTCGTTGACACTGTACGGGCTTTTGTCCGAAAACATTGATGCGATGGTTTATGGCCATTACGTTACGCGCGATGACTTTGAAGATGGTGACGGCAACAAAACCTATGGCGCTGCGGGTGATGTTTACAACATTCTGGCTAAGTTGGGGTATGAACTAAACGACATCCATCGTTTTGAGCTCTCTTATGACATGTACCGAGACAGTGGTGATTACAGTCCGCGTCCTGATATGTCGGGGAGTGCGAACAATGGCTTATCGAGCACGTTACTTATTCCTACGGATTATGACCGAGATACCGTTACCTTGAGTTACGAGCTGCGAGGCGAACAACATCAAGGTAACGTCACACTTTATAATACCGAGACGGAAATTAAACGGGATGAGAGCGTTATGGCTCCTCGCTGGCCTTCGAACCGTTTATCGAAGAACACCGCTAAAAACCAAAACTTTGGTTTGAATGGTAAGTTCCAGTCGGATGTTATGTTAGGTGAGTTTGATAATCGAATCACCTATGGTTTCGACTACATGGATAAGACATCTTCAAGTTACTACGGTAGCCGTAAGTTCATGGATGAATCGGCCATTTCAACCGCACTGTTTGTAGAAGACCAGTTCTTCTTTTCTGATGCTTTCTTTGTTACCGCAGGTATGCGTTTTGATGATTACAAACGTGAAGCTGAAACGGGGACGAGTAACTATGATGATGTGACCTGGGCCCTAGCGGCAGAATGGGCAGTCACTCAGGATTGGACGCTGTTTGCGAGCGCACGCTCTCTATTCAAAGGCCCTGAGCTGATGGAAACCTTTATTGCTTACCAAGACGTTGCATTTTTAGAGGATGGACTAAAGCCAGAAACGGGGTTGAACACACAGGGTGGTGTCCGTTTTGATAAAACCTTTGATAAGCATTTCTTTGGAGCGAATATTACGGCATTCCAAACGGAAATTGATGATTACATTGCAGACCAGTACCAAAACGCGACTCAAACTTACCTGATTTACAACTTAGGTGATGTTGAGATTAAAGGCTTTGAGGCAAGTGCTTCTTATGGCTACGACAAGTTTAACAGCAAACTTTCTTACTCTAAGTCGGACACCAAAAACAAGAATACCGGTGGCCCTGTTGCTGGGGGTAATGGGCGTAGCATTGATATGGGTGATAGTATTGCTCTAACTTTGGATTACCAGTCAGACGCTTTAGAAACGATCTTCGGGTGGAACTCAATGTTTGTTCTAGAGGAAGACAACGTCTTTGATGGTCAGCCAAAGAAAGCAAGTTATGATGTACATAATCTATATGCTCAATGGGTGCCGTCTAATATTGATGGACTGTCGGTGACCTTTGGTATTGATAATGTATTTGACGAGTTATACAGCTCTCATGCGTCTCGTTCGGGTACGGCACGTGGCTTCACGCTTGATGACTACGAGCCGGGTCGCAACTTCAAACTTTCTGCTGCTTATCAATTCTAATAGGGCTCCCGAGAGGGGGCGCTTCAAAACACGAGTAAATTCATGATTAAAGAAAGCACCCGAATAGATAGCGAACACGCTGACAAATACTTAGTGACACTTTGTCGGCATTTTGGACGAAAGGTTCCTGCTACTTGGAATGAAAACAGCGGTTTGGTGACATTCCCGACGGGAAAAGCGGAGTTTGCTCTTTGCGAGTCTAGCTTGACCATTATTTGTGAGGCAGATTCAGAAGAGAGATTGAGCACAGTGAAGGCGATAATCTCATCGCATGTAGACATGTTCTCTCGTAGAGAAACATTAGCACTTAACTGGGTTCGCTAGAGCTATTGATGAATGTGCAGAAAATGAGAGCGCATTAAAAGCAAAAAGCCCGCGATCTTATCATTCGCGGGCTTTTATTGTTCGAATGCTATTGCTTTTTAGGCTCTAGATTCTAGGCTTTTTTTTTCCTGTTGCATTTTTGCTAGGAAGTAGATATTAACGCAAGCAATAAAGCCGTTAGTTAATACTACAGGCCAAGAATCAATCATTAGTCCGTAAGCAGTAAATAGCGCACAACCAATAAAGTTAAGGATACGAAGCTTAACAATATCTTTCATAGTTAGCGAAATTGCGACCATGATTGAAGCTGCATAACCTAAAATCTCAACCATATTCATGTCCATTTTTTGACCCTCTTAAAATCTGCCGAATTTTGTCGGTACCAATTCTTCTCATCTTGAGATTAATGAGGAAGCTCCATGCCTCGAATGGTCTTTTTTTGTTGTATGGACGCACTATATCAATGGAAAAACCGTGATAAAAGCCTCAAATCAAGGTTAAGAGAAGGTTAGCGATTACGCAAACGTTTAGGACGGGAATTACTGATAATTTTACTTATTGTGTTGATTGATAATAACGATGGTATTAATAGCTCTCACATCATTGAAAGTGGGGGAATATTTACATATGATTGAAAATGATAATTATTTTCAAGTGTGATGTTTATGTATTTTCTTATTAGCTTGCTCGTATTTTTTTTACTGTATATCAGGACAAAGCCGAATTCGTGGTGCTCGGGAATTCATATTGTGAGCCACATTTTCATGGTTATATTTTGTCCAACGATTTATGTCATTCAATATTTAATCGTCACGTTTTTCTCGTCACCAATATTGATTAAGTTGTCATCACGTTCAGGTGTATACAACATTCTTATTGCTTTTCTTCCATTATTGATTGCAACCGGTAGTTTGGCGTTTAGCTGAGCGTTTTCATCTATCTTCTTTTTTAAAACGACTACACTTATACGGAATAAGGTATCAATTTCATATGATTAATCGATATTGCGGCGTTAGGACATGTGTCACATTTCTGTGACTACTAGTAAGTTTTACTTACTTTGCTCATTAGTGCGCCATTTATCGATTGCTTAATGAGTTGATACTTAGTCTAATCGTCTAAAGGTGTGCAGTATGCCGCACTAAATCATTTCAAAACTATCTAAAAAGGTTAATGGGAAACGTAGGCCATTAGCGGAGGTCAGATGAGTACGCAAACCGTGCCGCAGAACGCGATTGTAAATGCCGTCAAAGGTGAAGTCTTGGTTTTAGGTCTGGATGGAAAAGCCAGGTCTATAAAAGCGGGGGATGAGTTAATATCTGGCGAAGTGATCATTACTGAAAATAACGCTTCTCTTGATGTACAGATACATAATGAGCTGTATCTGGTTGATGCTAATTGTGTCGCGTGCTTTCCAGAACCTTCTTTTGAACAACCAGAAACCTTGCTGCAATCTCCAGTTAATGGCCAGGTTACTTTCGATCCAACAGCTATCGAAGGTGCTAACTTTGACGCTAATGATGTCGCGGCTATCCAACAGGCCATTTTAGATGGTGCTGACCCGACTGCTATTTTGGAAGCAACGGCTGCTGGTGCTGGCGCTGAAGGCTCAGCCAATGCTGGCTATGTGACCGTTGAATATAATAATCCGGAAGTACTTGCCTCCACCTTTTTTGAGACGTCAGCGACTCGTAGCGGTGTAGAAGAACGCGATGAAGCTGATGATTTAGATGTCACTATTTTTGCCGATGGCGGACAATCACTGCAATCTAGCGTAACAGAAGGCTCAATTTCTCTATCAAGCTACCCGCAAACCATTTCTTCTAGTGTGCTGATTGAAGCAGGGGATCTCGCACTTGATACCGCTTCATTTGTACCTGAAACGTCCTCATTAGAGTCTCTGTTAACCGAGCTAAATAGTGATATTACCTCTGCTGGTCAGCCAGTGGCGTTCGTTTATGACGAAGCGCAAAATGCCATTATCGGCACTCAAGAAGGTAACGAAGTGCTTCGTATAGAGATCGAAGCGACATCTTTAGGCCGTGATTTAGAGTTAGAGGTCGTTACCACGATTAGCCAGGGCATTGACCATGTCGCGTCTGTTGCTGATGGTCAAGTTTCCATCTCCGGTGATCAAATCAATATCGCTTTTGACATTACAGGCGCAGATATTGGTGGTAACAGCATTCAAGCGCCTATCGATTTCACAACAACCGTAATTGATGGCGATGATCCTGCGCCGCAAAACGTTACTTTTGAAAACGTTGAATCTTCTTCTACTCCGATTACTGGCACCTATGTGGATATTGGTAGTGATCAATTGGCAACGGTCACGTTTAATCAAGAAGGGCTTAGTCAATTCGATGGCCTATTGAGTGATAATCAGGCGACAGAAGCGGTACTATCTGAAGACGGCAGTACTATCACCCTGTCCATTGCGGGCTCTAATGAAACCGTCTTAACCATCAGTCTGAATACTGATGGTACCTACCAATTTGAGCAATTTAAGCCGTTAGAACAAACAAACGGTGAAGATACGATTGAGCTCTCTTTGCCAACCACAATCGTCGATTTCGACCAAGATACGGCAAGTAACACCTTTACGATGAGCATCCTTGATGGCGATAATCCGGTGATTGCAAACGTGACGGGATTGTCTTTAGACGAGGCGGGGGTTGACCAGGGTTCACAGGAAGGCGCGGTAGTAACAAGTGGCTCTGGGTCGATCACGACAGCGGTCGGTAGTGACATCATTGATCACTATGAGTTGGAACCTACAGAGTTTAATGTTGGTGGTGAACTCCAATCTCAAGGGCAGGTTGTCCAACTTGAACTAGCATCCGAGAGTAATGGCGTGCGTACTTACGAGGGCTTCATCGAGCTGGATGGCGTGCGTATCACAGTATTTGATGTGGCGATTGATGCCCCTGCATTGGGCGAATACCAATTCAACTTGTATGAACAACTCGACCATACGGGTGCTAACGATGACTCGCTTACTTTCTCACTGCCAGTTTACGCAGTAGATGCGGATGGTGATCGCTCCTCGATTACCGACGGTTCGAACACACCAGAAGCGGCGCAAATTGTCATTCAAGTTCAAGATGACGTTCCTACGATTGATGGCGTTGATGCGCTAGCCGTCGATGAAGATGATTTATCAAGCATCGGCTCCGATCAAAGCGACTCTGTGCTCGCGCAAGGCAACTTCACGACGACTCAGGGCTCAGACCGTGTCGTAAGTTATCAATTAGAGAGCGGCACTGATCCACTCAATGGGTTGGAATCACAGGGTCGATCTATCTCTCTGACGGAAACAGCCAACTCAGATGGCAGCTTTACCTATTCTGCAACGGCAGAAGGGGACGCTATCTTCACCTTACAAGTGAACCCTGATGGCTCTTATTCATTTACTCTTGAAGGTCCAATCGATCATGCTGTGGGTAGCGATAGCCTAACCTTGGATTTCACGATTGTTGCAACGGACTTTGACGGTGACACCAGTTCACTTGTTCTACCGGTAACCATTACTGATGATGTGCCAACCATTAACGACGTTGTTGCTCTTGCCGTCGATGAAGATGACTTAAGTTCGGTAGGCTCTGACCAATCACAGCCAACGCTGGTTGAAGGCCAGTTCACGACAACTCAGGGCTCTGATGGCGTCGTACAGTATCAGTTGGATGTAAACGCTGATCCTTTAAATGGCCTGCAATCTCAAGGGCAAACCGTCTCCATTGCCGAAACGCAAAATGCAGACGGCAGTTACACCTACAGCGCAACGGCAAATGGCAGTGCAGTTTTCACATTAATTTTGAATACTGATGGCTCGTACAGTTTTGAGCTGCAAGGTCCAATCGACCATGCGGCAAATAGCGACAGCTTAACCCTTGATTTTAGCGTTATTGCTACCGATTTCGATGGTGACACAAGCCAAATCGTACTGCCTGTTACCATCGTGGATGATAAACCGACCATTACCGATGTCGGTGCGATTACCGTTGATGAAGATGATTTAGGCACGATTGGTTCGGATCAAACTGACCCGATTTCAATCGATGGCAACTTCACTACCACACAAGGCTCTGACCGAGTGGTGAGCTATCAGCTTGATGCTTCTGCAACACCAGTTGACGGTCTTACATCACAAGGCGTGGCAGTCACGCTAACTGAAACCGCAAACGGCGATGGCAGTTTTACCTACCAAGCAACAGCAGGTACTGAGTCGGTCTTTACACTGACAGTGAACACTGATGGCTCTTATAACTTCACGCTAGAAGGGCCAATTGATCATGCTGTCGATAGCGACGAGTTGACGCTCAACTTCCCAATCATCGCGACCGACTTTGATGGTGATACCACAAACGCCACGCTCCCAGTGACGATCGTGGACAATAAGCCAGTGATTACTGATGTGGATGCAATTACGGTTGATGAAGATGATCTAGCATCAATCGGTTCAGACCAAAGTAATCCAATTTCTATTGATGGCAGCTTCATAACCACGCAAGGCTCAGACCGGGTGGTGAGTTACCAACTTGATGCTTCTGCAACACCGGTTGACGGTTTAACATCGCAAGGTGTGGCTGTCACGCTAACAGAAACGGCAAATAGTGATGGTAGTTTCAGTTATGAAGCGACAGCGGGTTCTGAAGCGATCTTTACGCTGACTGTGAATACTGATGGTACTTACAACTTCACGCTTGAAGGGCCAATTGATCATGCGGTTGATAGTGATGAGTTGACACTGAACTTCCCAATTATAGCCACCGACTTTGATGGCGACACAGTAACTGAAATCATTCCAGTCACGATTGTTGATGATGTACCGACTATTACAGCGGTTGGTGCGCTGAATGTTGATGAGGATGACCTTAACGTTGTAGGTTCCGACCCAGGCGGCGATCTGTTTGTTGAAGGCGCATTTACCACCACTCAAGGTTCTGACCGAGTGGTGAGCTATCAATTGGATTCAACAGCCGATCCTGTTGCGGGCCTGACGTCTCAAGGTGAGGCGATTACCTTGGTGGAAACCGCGAATGGTGATGGCAGCTTTACCTATGTCGCGACCGCAGATGGTAATCCTATTTTTACCCTAAACGTCGCAACGGATGGTACGTACGACTTTACGCTTCAAGGACCAATCGACCATGCGGCCAACAGCGACAGCCTAACCATTGATTTCCCGATTATTGCCACCGATTTTGATGGTGATACGGCCACGGCAACTATTCCAGTCACGATCACGGATGATGCACCAGTCATCGATAACGTCGTGCCGCTGGCTGTGGATGAAGATGATCTCTCAGGTATTGGCTCAGACCAAAGCGACGCTGTTTATGTAGAAGGTGCGTTCACGACCACTCAAGGGTCAGACCGTGTGGTGAGCTACCAACTTGACTCAACGGCTGATCCTGTTTTGGGGTTAACTTCGCAAGGTGAGCCTGTTACCTTGGTAGAGACTGCGAATGCCGATGGCAGCTTTACTTACGTTGCTACCGCGGATGGTAACCCTGTCTTCACCATGAATGTGAATGCAGACGGTACATACAACTTCCGTCTGGAAGGGCCGGTCGACCATGCGTTAAATAGCGATGAGTTAGTACTGAACTTCCCAATCATTGCAACAGACTTTGATGGCGATACGACGACCGCGACCATTCCAGTCACCATTACTGATGACGTTCCAAGCATCGACAACGTTGCTCCACTGACAGTAGACGAAGATGATCTCGCCACAATAGGCTCAGACCAAAACGATGATGCGTTTATGTCGGGTTCTTTCAGCACAACTGAAGGCTCGGACAGTGTTGTTAAATACCAGCTTGATGCAACAGCAGATCCAGTAGCAGGGTTGACCTCTCATGGTGAATCTGTCGTGCTTGCTGAGACGGCAAACGGTGATGGTAGCTTTACTTACACTGCTACAGCGGATGGCAATGCCGTATTTGAATTAGTGCTGAAGCCAGATGGCAGCTACACCTTTACTCTGCTAGGTCCACTAGACCATGCGATGAATAGCGACAGCCTACAAATCGATTTCCCGATTATCGCAACAGACTTTGATGGCGACACTTCAACTAAAATACTGCCTGTCACTATTGTTGATGATCAGCCAAGCATCACTAATGTTGATGCGATCAGCGTGGATGAAGATGACCTGGCTACGATTGGCTCTGATCAAAACGAGTCCGTGTCGATTGATGGTCACTTTGTCACGATGGGTTCTGATCATGTTGTGAGTTATCAGTTAGACGCGTCCTCTAACCCTATTAATGGCTTAACCTCACACGGGGTAGTGGTGACAATGACGGAAAGCGCGAATGCGGATGGCAGTTTCACCTATACCGCTACCGCAGGATCAGAAGCCGTATTTACCTTGACGGTGAACAGCGACGGCAGTTACAACTTCACGCTTGAAAGTCCAATTGACCATGCAACAGGTAGTGATGAGCTGACGCTGAACTTCCCAATCATCGCGACAGATTTTGATGGTGATACCACCACAGAAACGATCCCAGTCACCATCGTCGATGACAAGCCGACTATTACTGATGTCGATGCGATTACCGTTGATGAAGATGATTTAGGCACGATTGGCTCAGACCAAACTGACCCGATTTCAATCGATGGCAACTTCACCACAACGCAAGGCTCTGACCGAGTGGTAAGCTATCAGCTCGACGCTTCTGCAACACCAGTGGATGGTCTGACATCACAAGGCGTGGCGGTCACGCTGACTGAAACCGCAAATGGCGACGGCAGCTTTACCTACAAAGCAACGGCAGGCACAGAAGCAGTCTTTACGCTGACGGTGAATACTGATGGCTCTTACAACTTCACGCTAGAAGGGCCAATTGATCATGCTGTTGATAGCGATGAGTTAACGCTCAACTTCCCAATTATTGCGACCGACTTTGATGGTGACACCTTTGCTGAGACAATTCCTGTCAAGATCGTTGATGACAAGCCGACACTTGGTGGCATTGAAGCAACCAGTGTGCAAACGGTTGATGAGGACGATATCCCAACACTCGGATCTGATGGTACGCAGTCGAACAGTATTGCCGGTAACTTCATCGCGACTGATGGCTCTGATGGCATTGTAGAGTACGGTGTTTCTGACCTAACGACGCCAGTACAAGGCCTGACCTCTGGTGGTCAATCACTGGTCATGGTTGAAGTATTGAACACTGGTGGCGTTTCAGTTTACGAAGCACGTATTGATGGCACGACGACACCAGTATTTCGTGTGACCCTTGATGCTTCTGATGATAGCTACACGTTCGATTTGCTCGCTCCTCTCGATCATCCAAATGCTGATGACCAAAATGAACTGGTCATCAATTTACCGATAAACGCGACGGACTTTGATGGAGACGTGTCGAACAACATCACCTTACCAATTACGGTTGTGGATGATGTTCCGACCATTGATGGTTTATTAGCAGGCAGCGAACAAACCGTTGATGAAGATGACCTACCAGCAGGTACTGATGCTGCAAGTGCAGAAGGTACTGTTATTTCAGGTACTTTTGATATCACCGAAGGTGCTGACCAAGTTGCTTCTATTCAGCTGAGTGACCTGACCACGCCTGTTGCCTCTCTGACTTCAGATGGTGATGCTATCACCTTAGTTCTGTCTTCTAGCGCAAATGGCGTGAACGTATACCAAGGTGTCGCTGGCAATCCTGCTGAAGTGGTGTTCGAACTGACGTTGGATGCAACGAACAACACCTACGAGTTCGATTTACAGAAGCCGCTTGATCATCCAGATGGTAATCAGCAAAACGAGATCATTATTAACCTCCCTGTGACGGCGACGGATAATGATGGTGATACGTCACCAGCCTTCACATTGCCAATTACCGTTGTGGACGATGTTCCGGTTGTTACCAATATTGAAAGTCTACGTGTCGACGAAGATGACTTACCTCTTGGTTCTGATGGTACTAAAGAGCCATTAACGGTATCAGGTGAATTTGAAGTCACTAGCGCAGATGGTATTGATGCTTTCGAATTGGATCTAAGCTCAAATCCTATCCCGAATCTGAAATCGGGCGGAGAAGAGGTAACGCTTTCTCAAGACGTTAGTGCATCAACTGCTGACGCACTTGTTTACGTAGGGCAAACTCCGGGTGGAGTGACGGTCTTCACGTTGACACTTCATCAAGATGGTAAATACGACTTTGAGTTATCTGGTCAGTTAGATCACGCGGTTAATTCTGATGAGATTTTGTTGAATTTACCTGTGAAGATTACGGATGGCGACAACGATACCATTACTGCGACCTTGCCAGTGACTATCGTAGATGACAAGCCAACCATTGATGCAATTAGCTCTGGTAGTACCTTGTCTGTGGATGAGGATGATATTCCAAGCCAAGGTTCGGACGACACGCCAGAATCCAATATCATTGGCGGCAATTTTGACGTTACTGATGGTGCCGATTCTATCGTTAGCTTCCAGTTGGATAGCTTAACGTCACCTGTATCTGGACTTACCTCAGGTGGTCAGCAGCTTGAATTGGTTGAGTTTTCAAATTCAAATGGTGTGATTGAGTACCGAGCTTACGTACAAGGTACGACGGATACCGTCTTTAAACTGACGCTAAATGGCTCAGCTGACAGTTATGAATTTGAACTGTTGGGTGCACTTGATCATCCTGCGGGTAACGATGAAAACTCGTTAGTCATCAACTTCCCAGTCAACGCGATCGATTTTGACGGTGATGTATCAAGCAACATCACTTTGCCAATCACGGTTGTGGACGATGTTCCAGCGATTGTGAAATTGACAGACTCTAGTCAGCAAACGGTAGATGAAGATGATATTGCTGGTGGCTCTGACACGACAAGTGGCGATTCGACGGTACTGACTGGCGGATTTGAAGTCGTTGATGGCGCAGATGAGATTGTCAGCTACCAAATTTCTGATCTCAATGCAGTTGTGTCTGGCTTAACTTCGAACGGCAGCAGTATCGAGTTGAATGTGGTGAGCTCGGTTGGTGGTGTAACCAGTTACGAAGCGGTGATTACTGGCACATCAACTAAGATCTTCACGCTGTCTCTTGATGCGAATAATGACAGTTACCAATTTGAACTGTTGGGACCAATCGACCATGACGCTGTTCAAGGTGAAAACAACCTTGTCATTGATATCCCAATTACAGTTACAGATTTTGATGGTGATACGTCATCATCATTGAACCTTCCAATCACCATTGTTGATGACATTCCTGAAATCACATCAGCAGATCCTTTGGCTGTTGACGAGGATGACCTTGCTAATGGCTCTCAGGCAACCAATAAAGACAGCCTAGAAGCAACGGGTAATTTCGATACGGTGGAAGGGGCAGATACGGTTGTCTCTTACCAGTTGGATCTTACTTCTAACCCGATCCCAGGAGTAACTTCCGGTGGGTTAGCGGTGACACTTGTTCAAACTGCAGTAAGCAACAACAACTACACTTATCAAGGTCAAACACCTGATGGTAACTCAGTGTTCACGCTAGTTTTGAACGCTGACGGCTCTTACAAGTTTACGCTTGAGGGGGCGCTAGACCACTCAACCCAAGGCGAAGATACACTCATACTTGATCTCCCAGTCTTCGCGACCGATGTCGATGGCGATACGGCCGGTATTAACTTACCAGTGACGATTACCGATGATGTTCCAACCTTGTACGATGCATCTATTTCGCGTGTTGAGGGGCAAGGCAGCCGCACGGTTCATTTATTCCAAGACCCTGTAGAAGGTGATGACGATCTTGGTGCTGACGGCGCACAAATAACTTCATTTTCGGCTGATGATTCAGGCATTTACTTTAAGCAAAACGGTGTTGATTCTGATTCTGTCGATTTGAACGGCAGCGACCAAGTCGTATTTGTTCACAAGGTTCTTGACGGAGTGGATACTGAAATAGGTCGTTTGGTTGTTCGAACTGATGGCAGTGTGTCATTCCGTCCGAATGACGATCTTGACCATACAGAAACCGACTCGATTGATTTCACCATCAACGTTGTTGCAACCGATGGTGATGGCGATATCGCAGATGCCGATGTGGATATCTCGATAAGAGACCGCAATGCACAAATTGACACGTCTACCGTTATTGCGTTCGAGGACCAAGGGCGTGATGGTGTCGTTGTGGGCGTTGACTCTGCAAATACGCAGGACAACTTGTCGACGCTGGATGTGACGCCGGCGAAAGTCGACTTGGTTATCAATTTACACGATATCGACCGTAACGAGAGCTTAGGTGACATCACGATTCGAGATGCAAGCACGCACAACGGTACTTTCTATTACCGAGATGGCAGCGGTAACTTCATTGAACTGACACCAATAGGCGATACGGTTGTTCTTGATGCCTCGAATGTCGAGCAATCATTTAGTGGCGAGCTTGTCTCTTTAGATAACTTGTATTTTGTCCCAGATCGTCATACCTCAACCGATGCTTCTGGTATCGATCCTCGTATCCGTGTGGAAATTCTTAACAATGGTACGCCAGATCATACGATTAATGGTCGTTTAGACATTGAAGTTGCTGCCGTTGCAGATATTGCAACGTGGACGGCAAACAGTGAATTTAACTACTCGGTTGATGAAGACGGAAACAACGTCTCACTTAATATCACGGCTGAAACTCAAGATACTAGTAACCCTGAAGGCATTGTGTACGAACTCGTCTTTACACAAGGGGAAGATAACGCAGAGTTAGTATATTCGGATGGTAGCGCGATTTCAAAAACTGGTGGTGTTTATCTCGTAGATGCCAGCCGAATTGGTGACGTTCAAATTGATCCAATCGATAATTTCTCGGGCGAAATCAAGATTGATGTAACCGCGATTACAACAGAAAACAATAATCCGTTATCAGGGAAGGAAACGGCACGTTCAGAGACAGAAACTATCATCATTGATGTTAACCCAATCGCGGACCCAGGTAGTTTTACGGTCAACCGAATCAATGTCTTTGAGGATAACGCTCGAACTCAAGATACCGTCAATCCTGTCACGGATCATGATCCACTTCAGTTAAGTGAAGTGATTACCATGAAGCCGTCTGCGGATTTAGATGGTTCTGAAGCACTATTTGTGCGTATTTCTGACTTCTCAATTGATGGCGTTACGTTAGTGTGGCTTGATTCAGCAAACCCAATCCAAATCGTAGAAGTAACCGATTCAAGCGGCAATGTACTCTATTACGAAGTGCCAGAATCTGAGTTAGCCAAGGTCGAAGTGCTTCCTCCGTTGCACAGCAATGATGACTTTACTTTCAACGTTGAAGGTATCGTCAAAGACACGGCATCCTTATCTAATGGGGTTGCCGAAGATATTTTGTCACTAGGCAGCAAAACAGTGATCGTCGGTGTGAAAGGCGTAGCTGACATACCATTTATTGAGCTGAATGATAAATCAGGGATCTGGCATGAGTTTAATGACGGCAATGTAAGAGGTATTGAGACTAATATCGATGAGAATGGTCAAGTAGAGTTGGGCTTTAGTGTCATCTCTGGCGAGTTACCAGATAACCCGAATGACCACTCAGAGTCGGTTACGGTTCTGCTGTCCAATATTCCGGCAGGTGTCGAGGTATTTGATAGCGATGGTGCATCCGTCGATCTGACCTTTGTAGGCTATGACGCGCAAAATCAGCCAATCTATGAAGCCAATATCACCACGGCGAATATTAATTCTGGAATTGTTATTAAACCGGAAGCGTCATCGACGGAGAACATTCATATTACAGCAACGACGATCGTCACAGAGAATGATGGTCACAGTCGAACCTCATCGGGTGAGATCCGAATCATTGTCGCTCCTGTCATTGATGCGCAAGATAACTACACGGTTCAATCAGAAGGTGATGAAGATACACGCTTTAATATTGATTGGAAGCCAACGTTGGCTCAAAGCCCTGATACAGACGAGTTCTTTAGTGATGTGACGATTTCTGGATTTCCTCCAGGCAGCACGGTTTATGTCGATGGCGTAGCACAAACATTGGTTTCTGGAACATTAACACTTTCGCCACTAGCGAACGAGTCGGAGCAAGACTTTTCTGCTCGAATCTCTCAAAGCGGGTATGTCCAGGTGCAATTAGAGCAAGACTCCAGTACTGACTTTGATTTGAATACTACGGTGACGGTAAAAGAGATTGACCACGAATATGTCGATGCTTCTAATCCAGGACAGGGAATTGCAGAAAAAACCATCAATGGCATGGTGCATGTCCAAGTCAATCCAATCGTTGAGCCAGAAAATACAACAGGATCGCTAGACGCCCAGACATGTTTGCTTGTTACTGAAAGCACTGGCGTTGTCACTGACATCGTGAAGTCAGACGGTCAAGGGAACATTGATTTTACGATCAATACTTCAACGGGTGGGGAGTCTGGTGCGAATATCATCAAATACCAAGAGTTTGACGCCTCTTCAGATGAAGTGGTGACTCAGCTTGTTGTTCAGTTCCACAATGTCGACCCTGAGATTCTCAATCAATTGGTCATTGTTGGTGCATTGAACGAAGGCGGCGGTCGATGGACAGTCATTGACGAAGAAAACTTCTCGATTAAAGCGCCTTCGGGTCTTGATTTAACGCCAAACGACGACAGCGATGATGGTGACAACGGCGGTCTATCTCAAATTGGGTTAACCATCTATGCCGAGGTCAACGATTTAGGTGAAGATGCCGTTGAAAAAGACGCAACAGTGGTAAGAGAAACTGACGTGACACTTGAGTTTCCGACGGTTCTCACGCCGCAAACGAGTGTTGCCGCTGAAATTCAGGTGGCTGATGACGTCCAAATTGAAGCATCGGAAGATAATGCGATCGACCTTGGCACTCAATTGACGTCGAAAGTCGATGCGATTAATGCGGATGGTGTGGAAGATGTTTTGACTGTTGTTATTGATCCATCCGCACCCGGTATTCCTCCAGGCTTGGTGATAACAGGCACTGATATCGATTTTGTCAATGGTAAATACGTTTTCCAAGCAGATATTGATGCTAGTGGCAATATCACAGGTTTGGACGGTTTAACGATGCACTTGGCGGAAGATTACGCTGGTGATTTTGAATTGCCTGTGAGGTTTGTCACCAAAGACACAGAGTCTGGCGACGAAAAAGAAAACAACGTGCGAATTCCAGTCCAGGTTTTACCGATCGCAGATGTGCCTAGTTCGGCGGGTGATCAGCCACTAGATGGTGATATTACACCAAATGTGACAGTGGATATCACAGGTACTCTCGGTTTAGACGCGAACAAACAACCTGTTGATGACCTAAATAACGATGTACCAACGGCGGATGGCGTGGGTTATGAAGATGGTTTAATCCAGCTTAATCTGAATGTCGATTTTGCCGACCGTTATAACAATATCCAAGGTGGTCAGGAAACGCTAACGAATATCAAGTTAGAGCTCGATGACACAACACTGGGGGAGTTTGTTGACGCAAATGGCAATAGCTTAGGGACAAGTATTGCGTTTAATGAAGCTGAGATTTTAGCGGGTGCGCTTGATAATGTTCTGTTTAAGCCGAAAGAAAATTATCCCGTAGGTGGGGGACAAAACACCGTCAAGATTAATATCGAAGGAGAGATCACGGACGAGGCTGTATTTGATCAGTCTATCCTAAATAACCCTGGTGATAATATCGACATAAGAACTTTTACTGATGACGTGACATTCGAAGTTACGCCAGTGGTGGACGATATCACGATTACAGGTGCCGATCCTACGCAGCCAATTACCGTGGTTGGTGACGAAGATACTTTAATTTCGTTGAATCAATCGGGCTCAGGGGTTTCGATCAGCTTAAACGATAATGATGGCTCTGAAAGTTTCGTTTCACTCAAGTTAACAGGGATCCCTGATGACTTTGTCGTGCAATCCAATTCCTCTGATTATGTTGTTAAGAACAACGGCGGAGGAGAATGGAGTATTCAGCTAAAAGACCTTACTCAGACATCCGTTGATTTGAGTGACATCCAAATCAAACCGCCGAAAAACTTCAGTGGTGAGGCAGAGATTGGCATTACCGTGTTCATCCAAGAAGAATTGTTACAAGTACCAACTGAGCGAACTAATAACTTTACGCTGGTTGTGAATCCTATTGGCGATGATGTT
The DNA here is from genome assembly GCF_022808245.1 of Vibrio sp. CCB-PB317. Classification (NCBI taxonomy): domain Bacteria; kingdom Pseudomonadati; phylum Pseudomonadota; class Gammaproteobacteria; order Vibrionales; family Vibrionaceae; genus Vibrio; species Vibrio sp. CCB-PB317. Next base: position 1,197,209 of record NZ_JALGNU010000002.1, on the reverse strand, counting down.
GATGTGAATCCCGATACTTCAGCTGCGGGGAATGAGGGAGAAGATATTGTTATCAACGTCAATGCGTTGGTGGTTGATAACAAAGAGTCCATCGGAGATGGCGCAACCTATCAGGAAAATGATCCAGAGACGCTGAGAGTTGAGATTTCAAATGTTCCTGATGGGGCGAGTGTTTCATTACCTGATGGAACGGTGTTTACTGACCAAGGAAATGGCGTCTTCGTATTAGAAATCGATGCTCAAGATTTGGATCAAGTGGTCTTTAATTCTGGTGATCGAAACGATAACTCATGGGGAGGGTCACTGCATTTCAAAGTGCAAGCCGTTGATACCGGGCTCAATGGTCGCCAAAATTTAGGTTCAGCCGAGGAGTTTGACGTAGCCGTTGATGTTGAAGCGGTGAATGATCGACCGGACTTCGTGAATGTCATTGACGTTGAAACACCAGAAGACAACGCTATCCTGCTGGATACATTTGGTATTTCGGATGTGGATGCGGTACTTGATGATCCTACCGCAGAGTATGTCTTGAATATTGCTGTCGATAGCGGTTACTTGGCGCTCGAACCATCGATTATTGCCAATTACGGATTGACGATTTCTGGAGACGGCACGGGTTCAATTGAACTGAAAGGAACCGTATCTGACCTTAACGCCGCTATCGCTGATGGTTTAGTGGAGTTTAACCCAGCGTTTAACTTCTTTGGTAACGTCAATGTCGACATCTCTGTCGATGACCAAGGCAACGAAGGGATTGTGATTAGCGGTGTCGATGAAACACTCAATTCAAATAGCAGCCAATTTGTAATTGAAGTCACAGAGGTGAATGATGCGCCAACAACATCGGAAGTGACGCTGACAAGTATTGATGAAGACAGCGGCGCTGTTATTGTTACCGCAGCGGACTTGCTGGTTAATGCGGTTGATATTGAGTCGGACAATTTAACCGTTAGCAATGTTACGCTTGTCGACCCTGCAGCAGGGACGCTTACTCAACTGAGCTCAACGGAGTGGAGCTTTGAACCTGCTCCTGATTTTTACGGGGATGTAAGCTTTAATTACGATATTACGGATGATGGCATGACCAATGGCGTCTCGGATCCGAAGACCGTCAGTGGCTCAGCCGTGATGACAGTGCAGGCGATTAACGATGCTCCGGAGGTTGATGGCTCAATGGTCACAAATACGATTGTGGAGTCATCGGATCAAAAAATCTCAGGTATCGAAATTACCGATGTTGATTTTGCAGGTGTTCATGAGAATGAAATCATGACGGTGTCACTCAGCATCGATGAGGGTGATATAAGTGTCCTTGTCCCGGCTGGGAGTGGCATTACTCAAGGCGTTGGTTTAGCAGGTGAAACTGTACTGATGGGGACTTTGTCTCAGCTTAATAGTCTTTTCGCTTCGACGGATCCGGATATCGGTGTATTTATTGATGCCAGTGACGTGAACAGCAATTCTATTGCGCTTACCGTTACCGCTGATGACAACGGTATCTTCTATGACAACTTAACGGGTACCTCACTACAAACATCAGAAACGTTTGATATTAACGTAACGCCGGTCGCTGACGTACCAAACTTGGCCATTGATCAGAACTTTAGTTACATTCAAAGAATTAGTGCGAGTCAAAGTGCAAGCCGTCAAGGCATCGCGCTGGTGGGTATTATGGCGGCGTTGACCGATGTCGATGAAGTACTGGCCTTAGAGCTCACTGGCGTGCCAAGAGGAGCCACGATCACGAGTGAAGCTACAACATCGAATATCAGCTTTGATGGTACAACATGGACTGTTCCAGAAGATGAAATTGATACGCTACATATCAATAATGCGATCCCGGGAGATTACGATATTACATTGACTGCGGTTTCTACAGCATCAAATGGTGACCAAGCGTATTCAACGCCATTAGATATTAATCTAAACGTTACACTAAATAGTCAAGATATAGATCAGTCTGCTGAAAGTGAAGACAGCTATCTTATTGGTAGTGATGCAGGCATTACTTTAGCAGCAGGTACGGGAGATGATTATATCCTAGGAGGAGATGGAGATGACGTGCTTATCGGCGGACTAGGCTCTGATATTCTGACTGGTGGTGCGGGTAGCGATATCTTTAAATGGACAGAAGACACGGTGGATAATGGTGCGATTGACACCATCACTGACTTTAGCGTCAATGAGGACACCATTGACCTCAAAGACGTGATCGCTGATTTGAATGACCCAACGGCGGGTATTGATGATTTACTTGCGCACATTCAAGCCGATTACGACGCATCAACAGAAAATGTTTCTCTGAACATTACGACGGATGCAAATGTCCAGCAAACCATTGTGGTGGAAAACTTAGGTACATCGATAGACTTCAACGGTCTTAGCTCCAATGAGATTGTAGAGTCATTGCTGAATCACGGTGTTATTGATAACGGATAAATTTGGATTCAACATAAAACGGGCGGCTTTAACAAGGCGTCCGTTTTTATTGGGAGTTATTGGTTTTTATCGAGACTTATTGAATCGAAATAGCACAACATTAGGTAGCAAAAGAGGGCTTGTTACGGATTTGTAGTGACAGGTCGGAACTAAGAAGTTTTAGACGTGAATATCGAGTAAGCTGCCAATGACTTCATTGTTTTTCTCAATGACGGACGCACCCACTCGGTTGTAACCTGCAGCTTGCGTAAGGTTGATGAGTGATTCAACTTTTTGAGAGGGGAGGCTAGGAGTTGAAGCGGTTATTGCGACATCTGCCACTTTAGCCAAATCGATGTTGTGAGAAGCGATCTCTTCTTTTACTTTACCTAAATTATCATTAATGCCATGCGCGGCTTTTTCAGCCATCTGCTGTGACATCTGAACAATTTGGTGCCCAGATTGAATTCCTGATACAGGCATATCACCACTCCCAATACTATGCTAATGAGAGCATAGGTGGAGTTTATAAAACGTTCAAGTGTTTTATATCAATGATTTGATTAAGCAAACAGTTTAGAAAGCATTTCTCGCTCTTCAACTGAAAGTACTGGGTTTTGCGTTTTGTTTAACTTTACGCTTATCTCACCCTGTAATGATTTCAACTGACTCGCTGTTAAATCACTGAGCTTTTGTTTAAGTTCATTAAATTGTTGTGCGTTCATCTCAATACCCTCGTTGTAATTCGGTTTATCCTTCATTTCCCGAAATTCTTCGTCCTTTGGATACAACATATTTATTCAACCTAGATAGATTAGAATTTGATCGATTGCTTTTTGTCCGAATATTGTCAAGGTGCGTTAAGTGATACGTCAGATTTTTCCTATGAAGGTACATAATTACCCACTTTGGGGTAGATAGAAAAGTAGAAAGAAAAAAGGAAGCGACAATCCGCTTCCTTTTTATATGCGTGTGTTATTAGTTAACCCTCACTGCAAACTTACTGGCGAGTGAATGTAGCTCTGGGAGCATGCGATAGATAAGGTGAAGTTGCTGCAATACCATGCGAGCGGAACTATCATCTTCATCTCGCCACTCATTCAAGCGTTGCTCAAGTCCTGCGTCGTCAATATTAGATAAATCGCACTCTTCGCAATGCTGGTGAAGCTGTTTATGGAGAACGTCTAAATGCTGATGAATACAGCGGTGTGCATCTAAAACGAGCTTATGAATTGACTCATCTTCAATGCGAGTTCGGTGCGCACCAAGAGCAGAAATATAGTTTAGCATTGCGTGATTTAACGTTAAGAAGCGGAAGCTCTCATCAACGGCAGCACGATATTTACCAGGTTCCGCAAGCATTGTACTGATGGCAGAAGAAAGTGAGGCATCACTGTTATGGGCCTGACGACGAGCAATGCGATAGCTCAAGTTGTCCTTTTTACCAATTCGATACTGACCAATGATCTGATCGAGATACTGTTTGTTAGCATCTATCGCATCCGACATGACTTTGTGCAGCCTTCTTGATTGCCAATCTGGCAAAATAACCAGCACGGCTCCTACAGCAAGCACACACCCGATGAGGGTATCAGCTAGTCGAGGAAGCACAACCGCGTAACCTTCACCTAACTGGTTGAATAAGAAGAGGACCAGTAGTGTGATAAAACCGGTTGCGTATCCGTAATTGTTCATCCGAAAGGCGAAAAACATCACGCCAGAAATAACGATGAATACTAACTGGCTTTCTTGAGAAGGGAAGAAAGTCAGTAATGGTACGCCAATTAACAAACCAGCTAATGTGCCTATGACTCGCGCTGTCAATTTTTGACGTGTTGCGCTGTAGTTCGGCTGACACACGAAGAGAGTGGTTAAGAGTATCCAGTAACCTCGGTCGATGTTGAATACTTGAATGATTCCATAACCAATCGTCAAGGCAATCGACATACGCAATGCGTGTCGAAACAGCATCGAATCTTTGTGTAAATTCGCGGATATACGCTGCCACATGGCTTTTAATGTGTGCGGGTTAGTATCGGCGAGCGTATCTTCCTCTAGGCCCTCAACATCTGGGTTGTTAATGTTATTCAGTTGCTTTTCTACCGTCGCTAAATTATTGAATAAATATGTTAACTGCATTAGCAGACGTTTCCAGTGTCCTTGCTTTTGTTCTTCTAAGTAAGCAAGTGAATTTTGCACTTCAGCTAAGGCCAAGATGGACTGATCGGTATGTGAGTATTCATTCCCTAGCTGAATCGCTAATGCAATATCACGACACGCTTGGGCTTGAGATTCCAAAAGATATTTAAAACGAAACAGCACATCAGAACGTTCAAATTCAGTTGCTAAATCTTGATAGCGGTAATGGCTAGAGCTGACTCGTTCGTGGATGTCTTGAGCGATGAAGTAGATATTTAAGAATCGGTCACTAGGGCCATCAATGTGGCCGCGTTTCGAGCGGTTTAGTAATGTGGCTTTGCAAGCGTTTAGCGCCATCACCGTCGCTGCGTTGCACTTGGCGGCTTCAATCCGAAGTGGCTGTGGCGTTAGGTTGGTGACAGGGTGAAAAAGCTTGGCTTTCGCATCGAGATAATTTGCCATTTGAAAGAACACATTGGCTAAGCTTTGTTGCACAGGCTGAAGAGGCCAAAATATCTGCCAAATCATCGACATGAAGTAATACCAAGCCGCACCAGTTAAAAGCAGTAGTGGCTGAAACCAAATGTTAGTACTTTCATGCGCACCAAGCATGGTGTAAATGGCGATCAGCAAAGAGCCAAAAGCAATGCTCGCATATTTAGGACCTATCGCCCCAAGAATGATAAAACCAAAGGTTGAGATAAATAACCCTAATGCAAATGCCCAAGGGGTGTCGAACAAGATTTCAATTGAGAAAGCGGCGAGCGCAAAACAGAGAAAGGTCAGAATCAGCGCCTTGATGCGCCCAGTGAAGCTGTCATCACTCTCTGCCAAAGCAGCAGCAATAACGCCCAATATTAGCGGCGTGATCAGCGTGTTTTGCTCGAAGTACCAAGTCGGGATAACCACACCCAGTAAGGTGATTAGGATAAGAACGCTGTAATTTATGGTCTTGTTTGCCCAATAGAGCCGAAATTTAGAAGTTGCTTGCACAATGCGCCTTATGTTTCCGATGAAGAACGGGGGAATACTACCAAACCCACTATAGCGCGTTTATGATTTACTTTAAGAAAAATTCGTTGTTGCTGATAAAATCAACAGGGATGTCATTGACTTATACTAAAGCAGCCATGCAATGTGTCTATAATTGTAAAGTCAGCTTCAAATAGAATGAGCTTTAGGTTACTAAATCGACAGTAATGTGAATTTTATTAAAGAATAAAAGAAGATGCTTACTTAGGTGCTCGCCATTGCTACAATTTGGCGCCTTAAAATGATATAAATCGACAACTTCTAAATTAAAAGGCGCACGTTTCATGCAGCTCACTGCCACTAGCAAAGCACAGTTTTTTATTCAAAATGAGTACCATCACGTCGAAATAAAAGAGAACAGTGTTTTATTAAGCTCAATAGGCAGTGAAGAACATATTCCTTTTACGATCTGGAATGGCAAAGTTAGCGTAAAGCGTGGGTTGTTATGGAGCTCTTTGCAGTTTTTTGCTCATGAGCACGAAGGCAAACAACAAAGCTGGCTAGTACAAGGGCTACCGTGGCCACAATGCCGTAAGTTTGCTCTTGAAGCTGTTCGTCAGTATCAAGAATGGCACAATACTCAGTGCCGAAAACTGGCTGAGTATCTACCTAAGTGGGAAGAAGAGCTCTACAAACTTAAGCATCTTCCTGCCTATCTATCGCACTCTCAAGTGGTCTCCTGGGTGGAAAGTCTTAACCAAGAGTTAAGCGAAATGAAAACCACTCTAGAAGAAGCCAAAATGCGGATGCCGAATCGCATGGCGGAAATCGAACCTTGGCTTGTTGATACGTCTGCGACGCTTGGTGAGCGTAATCGTGATTGGCTTGAGGAAGAACGTCCGAATTGGGAAGTGCTGTTTAATCGCATAGAATCTTCGCCTTTAAACTTATCCCAGCAATATGCGGTGTTGCTCAACGATGATCACAACTTAGTCCTTGCTGGCGCAGGCTCTGGCAAAACCAGTGTTTTAACGGCTCGAGTTGCATACTTGCTGCAAAGCCACCAGGCTCAAGCAGAAGAGTTGCTTATGCTGGCTTTCGGTCGTGATGCCGCGACTGAAATGAAAGAGCGTTTAGTGGATAAAGTAGGCATGGCCGCAGACGGTGTGCGTGTGAATACGTTCCATCAACTAGGCTTATATATACTCAATCAAGTTGAGCAACAGCCTGTTGAGATCAGTCCGTTGGCGTTAGATGACAACCAGCGAACAGCATGGTGTGTAGATTGGCTGAAAAAGCATTGGATGACGCCTACTAACTTTAAACGTTGGCAAAAACATTTAGACAAATGGCCGATTGCCTATTTAAAAGGGGACGATGAGTTAGGAAGTCACTCAGAAAACCCAAAACTGATCGCGTGGCTAGACTCTCAGTTGTCTCACTTAGCTGCGGTAGGGCTAACCAAAAAGCAAGTGCAAGAAAAGCTGGTAAATCACCAAGACTATACTCGTTTAAACAGCGAACTCGCCTTGTGTTGGCCATGTTTTACTGCGTGGCAGAAAATGCTTAAAGAAAGCAATCAAGTGGATTTCCCTACCATGATCAGTCGTGCGACAGATTATGTAAATAAAGGGAAATTTGTCTCCCCATGGCGCTTCATTATGGTCGATGAGTACCAAGATATCTCTCCAGACCGTTTAGCACTGATTGAAGCACTGTGTGAATCCACACAGAAACAAGCGGGTGCGACGTTGTTTGCGGTTGGTGATGACTGGCAGGCCATCTATCAGTTTGCTGGTGCGGACGTCGATCTTATCACTGGGTTTAAAGAGCGCTTTGCTCACTCTACCGTTCATCATCTAGATACGACTTATCGTTTCAACAATCAGATTGGTGATGTGGCAAACACTTTTGTTCAGCAAAACCCATCGCAATTGCCGAAAACACTAAATAGCCACAAGCAACGTAAGCAGAAGAGTGTGCATACCGCACCGAGTAACCAAGTTGAAAAGATCTTGGATCAATTGAATCAACAAGCCAAGCAAACCAAGTCAGTCTTATTGTTAGGACGTAATCATTATCATAAGCCCGACTTGTATGACGATTGGTTGCGACGTTTTCCTAATCTCGATATTCGTTTTATGACTTGCCATGCGAGTAAAGGGCGAGAGGCTGATTTTGTCATTATTCTTTCTGTGGATGAGGGGCAATTCCCTGCGAAGAAGAAGCAAATTCACATTGATGGCGCATTGACCGAGCCCAAAGACAAATTCCCTCACGCAGAAGAGCGCAGGCTGTTTTACGTGGCGATTACGCGTGCGAAAGAGAAAGTTTGGATTACGCACACTGGCGCTGGGTCCGCATTTGTTCAAGAGCTCGTCAATGGTGATTATCCGATCATCACTTCGCGTTGAAGGCAGAGTTCTGAATTTTAGAAATAATAAAGGCGATACTCAGTATCGCCTTTACGTTATTCGGTTGGCATCAAAGCTTACATGCGTTCAGCAAGATACGCTTCGTAATCCGGTACTTCAATATCCACTTCTTGTTCAAGAAGAGGGGAGTTAAACAAGAACTTAGCGGTGGCTCGGTTCGTTGCCACAGGAATATTCCAAACGCTAGCAATACGAAGAAGCGCTTTAACGTCTGGGTCGTGAGGTACGGCGTTTAGCGGATCCCAGAAGAAAACGAGAACGTCGATCTTACCTTCTGAAATGAGCGCGCCAAGTTGTTGGTCACCGCCCATTGGGCCACTGATCATGCTCTTAATCGCCAGTCCAGTTTCTTTGCTCAACATGTGTCCGGTTGTGCCAGTCGCGTAAAGAAAGTGACTCTGCAGTTTTTCTTTGTTTTCTTTTACCCAGCGAAGTAGCTCAGGTTTGCAGTTGTCATGGGCAACCAAAGCCACATGTTTGTGGGTTGGCATGGTACGAATGGTTTTTTGCATCAAGATGTTTCCGTTTGTATGATTTTAAAATTGTTGTTATTTAATAGAACACGTTTTTTGTCTTTCAATCAACAGCCTTAACACGGAATGTCGGCCTATATTCTGACGGAGATAACGATTCTTCGATCGTATCGTCATGAAGTGTCTTCGGAGTCAGTGGTTTGATCGTTGGTGAGGCATGTTTGTCATACTCTTTTCCCCTTAAGTAATGCGCTGCTTGCATGACGGAAAGCCTGCCTTGCTGCACCATTTTATCTGTTGGTGCGAAGAGCACTTTGTTACGCAATAGTCCTCGGTAAACACCATGACTTAAGTACACAGAAACCAAACCGATCTCCTCAGCTTTGCCTGCGCTACGCAGTTCACTGATAGCGGCTTCAATCGCAACCGCGCTGCCAACGATATAATCTATATTTCCCATATCAATCACACGTTGAACCAGATTACGCTGTAACTCTTTGTCGTTGTCTGCCCAAAACGAGTCAACGATGTTGATATCACTTCCTTGGATAGCTTCATAAAATCCGGCAGTCACGGGCTTCGTGCCTCCACGAGTACGCGGCCCCAAAAGTAAGGCAATGTTTGTTTTTCCTGATCCCTTTGGATGGCGAGCAGCCAGATATTTTCCTGCTTCGTATCCCATCCAGTGCCAGTCAACACCGACCGTACCTTTTAACAGCTTACTTTGCTCTTCATCCAGATCGAGTTGGTTTACAGTAGCAAAGACAGGAATGTTTCCGACCCAATTCTTAAGCGAATGTTCATAGGCCTGTGGGTCCACGGTCCCAAGGACAATCGCATCTGCTCCCCATTGGCTGCACAGTGCGAGTTGTTGCTCTTGACGCGTTTTGTTTGGGTAGCCACCCGCTTCAAGGACTCTCAGCTCGACGCCTTCTTTTTTCGCTTCGGACACCATTCCATAGTTTACTGATAACCAGTATGAATCCTTTAGGTGAGGGTAAATGGCACATACTTTTTCTGCTGCAACCACTGGTAAAGAAGCGACAAGGGCTAATGTGACTGCAGAATGTTTGAAAATTGTGCGAAATGCGTGTTGATTTTTAACCATGAAATGAAGTTCGTTGGCATAGATTAAGTAAACACTGCAAAATATAACGTAATATGTCGCTGAACACGAACATTAAGGTCATGAAAATATGTTGCTAGCAACCGCAAGCATCGGTCGTAAACTCTTGTTGTCTTTCATTGCGATGGCAATGCTGGTTATGTTATCGGCACTTATTGGTGTGTCTGGATTTTCTTTAGTTGCCAAGACGGAAAGAAATGTCGTGGATTCTGCAATTCCCGCCATGATTGAAGCGAGGCAAGTCTCTGAGTTGAGTACTCGCATCATTTCGTCTGTACAACTGTTATCAAACGCAAGAAACGAGCAGGAAAGAAAAGAGTCTGGGCGTGTGCTTTTCGAACAGCTCGAATCATTGCTTACTCATATCAAAGAGCTGGGGAGTGAGTCGTTTGATTCTCAATTGCTAGAAAATCTCGAGAGTAACGTCCAGAACGTTATCGACAACTTGGCAGAACTTGGTGTTTCGGTTGAAAGAAAGCTGTGGCTGGCAAAAGAGATTGATACTCGTGTCGAAGAGATGCGCTTACTGAGTGAAGAGTTGGAACAGCTAACTCGCACGCAAGTTCAGAACACGAGCACCATTGCCGTTGCTAACGTCACACATATCTATGACTTATTAGAATCGAATAAAAAATCGCAAGTTTATCAGGCACTAGATGCGCTGGTGGAAGTGGATCTAGATCTGACGGAGCGATTGCATGAGCTGCACTTATTGGCTTTTAAAATGCTGAATCAAATTGAAGAGGCTCGCACATTAACCAATATTGAGCGAATCCAGCAGGTGCAAAGTGATTTTGAAAGTAATCTCAAAATCATGAAGCGCCGTGTGCTTGCGGTGGAAGATCCCACTCGCTCTAAACAAATGAGCCAACTATTAACGGAGCTCGGTAAGCGTCAAGTCGTGTTCACTATTTTGATGCAGCAGTATGAGAATAATGAACAATCTCAACAACTGATGCAAAAGACACTGGAATTGTTTTCGGAGCTGAATGGCACCGTAAACAAATTGGTTGATGACTCAAACAAAACGACAACCGTCGCTGTGGATGAATTGACGAGCACGCTGAAATTCGCTCAGTGGTCTCTAACGGTGATTTCAATTGTTGGTTTGATTGTGTTGGTGCTGATTTTATGGCGTGTTGTATACCTTTCTGTGGTTAAGCGATTGGCAGAGTACTCTGCCGCGCTGCTTTCTGTGGCGCAGGGTAACTTAGCCGTCGAGCTGGAAGTAAAAGGCAAAGATGAGCTAGCGCATATGGGGCAAGCTATCATCACGGCTCGAAATACAGCGCAAGCGCTAAAAGTGGTCGCAGAGGGAGAAGCTCAAGCCAAGCGAGAGCTCGAAGAGCACAAAGAGCATTTGGAAGAGCTCGTTGAGCAACGCACTTCACAGTTAAAACAAGCGAACCGCCGTTTGAATGAAGAGGTTTTGAATCACGCGAAAGCTCGTAAGCAAGCAGAGCAAGCGAGTCGAGCTAAATCAGCATTCTTGGCGACCATGAGCCATGAGATCAGAACGCCGATGAATGGAGTGCTCGGAACGGCACGTTTGTTGATTGATTCAGGCCTCAACCCTATTCAAAAGCGTTATGCGGAAATCATCAACCGCAGTGGTAAAACGTTGCTCGCGATTCTGAATGATGTGCTGGACTACTCCAAGATTGAAGCAGGGCATTTAGAGATTCGCCACATGGGCTTCGATTTACACCAAATGGTTGAAGACACTTTCCAGTTAATGAACAGCCGAGCTCAAGAGAAGAAGCTGTTGTTTTCCTATCATATTGAAAGTGATGTAAGTCGCTATTGGAAAGGGGATGTCACCAGAATCAGTCAGGTGCTGAACAATCTCGTCGGAAACGCGATTAAATTTACTGACGAAGGTGAAATTGATATCTACGTTAGCCTCAACCCAGAGGATGAGTCGCAAGTCCTATTTGAAGTATCAGACACCGGGATAGGTATTGCCAAAAAAGATCAGAGAACGTTGTTTGATGCCTTCACGCAAGCCGAAGGTGGGATGAGTCAAACTGGAGGAACGGGGCTTGGCTTGGCCATCAGTAAACGAATCATTGAAGCGATGGGCGGTATTTTAGAAGTCGATTCTGAAGAAGGAGATGGCAGTCGATTCTGGTTTTCCATTCCATTAGAGGAAAGTGAGCCTGTTGAAACCGGTGCAGTGGCAACCGCGCGCTGCAAAGTGAAAGCGAAAGTCTTGTTGGTAGAAGACAATGAAGTAAACCGAGTGGTTGCGGAAGGCTTTTTAGAAAGCATGGGCCACCAGGTCGTGATGGCAGAAAACGGCTCACAGGCAGAGCAACTGATCAGCACGCAGGATTTTGATATCGCTTTAGTCGACATCAACTTGCCAGACTGTGATGGAACCGAGTTAATCCAACGTTTAAAACAAATTGAATGTAACAAACCAGCCAATAAAGCCCTTGCTGCTACGCCTATGATCGCAGTGTCTGCGCACGTTTTTGCCGAAGAAGTTGAGCGCTATTTAGCTGCAGGTTTTGACGGGTATTTACCTAAACCATTGGCAAAAGAAGCTCTAGCGGCATTGATTCAGGACGTGCTGGATGGAAAACCGTTGTTGTTGCCACAAAATGCCGACTGTACCCCGTTTGATCAAACTTCGCCTCAAGAACAAGCGATACAATCAAAGGTTGTTCAAGTCCCTAAAACAGAGGAATCAGATGTGGTCATCATTAACCCGAGCGTGATTGAGTCCGATATGAAAATCTTGGGCAGAGAGAAGATGTTGCACATCATTAATCTGTTTAGAACGACCAGTGCCGATGTACTAAGCAAGCTGCAAGCGTCTGCTGGTGGTAATGACAGTAAAGAAGTGAAGAACCTTGCTCACAAACTAAAAGGCAGCGCAGGGAGTTTAGGGCTTACGGCATTAATGAACTCTTGCCAAGCAATTGAAGCTGCGCCTCAACCTTTAGAAACCTATATGGCGACTAAAGATCAATTGGCGTCTCAAGTGTCTGAATCAATTCAAGCTCTTGATGAGTTGATGGCGAAGTAAATCAATTGCATCCCAAAAACAAAAACCTCCGGCAAGCCGGAGGTTTTTTCTATTCGGTCATGTCATCTTCCCACTCGAATCGAGTGTCTAGGGCATAAGGGTCGTCATCAAAAGGATGCTCCACTTTGCCACGCAAGTATTCGAGTTGATGCTCAAGCATGTTGACCGTTTCGTAGTCTCCCTCAGAACAAGCAACGTAAATCTGTTGTTCAAGAGCGGCAATGTTATCTCGGATACCCATGAGAACCCCCTTGAATCATCATCGATTCTCAAAACGATTATAGTCAAGTAATCCAAATTCGATCGGTTGTTTTGTACGGTACCAATTGTGCAGACGATCGCTAAACGGCCAGAATTTTTCTGAGCTTCTGCGAATCGCAAAATTATCCAACAACTTAACGTAATCGGATTCATTTTGGATGGCACTAAATTGATCGACAAATTCTTTTACTTGATTTTCGTTGATCGAGAAAAATGCCGCTGGGTAGCTTCCCACAACGCCACGTACGATAGTCATATCATCGTTAGCAAAGTCCCGGTTGCTTTCTTCATCAAACAAGCTAGAAATATTCGTGTGTGCATTATTGTGAAGTAGGGTGAACAACTCATCTTTTCCAGACTGGCTTCTCACCATAAGCATGGTGATTTGCGGAACGGTCTTCAGACCTTCTCCACGAACTTGGCCAATACGTTGGAGCTGTTTTTCACTTTGAGCAGAAAGCTCAGTATCTTTAACCTCGTAGCGCGGAAGAAGAACATCTGAAACTCGTCCTCTAAGCAACTCGACTAACTCTGTTTTTGGATCGTCAGTTTTGTACTCGACGCTGGTTGGTTGGTTAAATGGCTTCACGTTGCGTTGTAAAAAGTCACTTAACTGTGGACTTTGATCTTTATACCAGCTTGATTGCAGTTCATGACGCATGTCGGTTGGCAGCAAAGATATAAAGTTACTTTCGCCTTCCAGACGCAAGAAGTCCATGAACATTCGTGTCATGAGTTGGTGGCCGAAGTTGCCGTACACATCAAACCCAGCAACGAGCAAATAGTGGATGCGTTCTAGTAACGCGTAGTCAAGAATCCATACCGTTTTCGGCTGCTCGCCAACTAACCCTTGTACGACTGACGCGCTGTCAAAGTGGCGGAAAATCGTTAATGCCGCATTGTGGTTGGTGCCATTACCGTCCCAAATTACGTCGGTGGATAGGTTTTCGCCTTCCTTAAACCAGTTATTGGTAAATTCAGACTTGGCTTCTAGGTAGCGAGCTTGCTGACGCGCGTATTTAACCCAGTTGGTAACAGGCAGCGTGTTGCTTTCCTGCTCTGCTGGCAGTCTTAGGTTATCAGCCTGAGAGCGGTAAAACTCATTTACTTCAGGGATATCTGCTTTATCTGGATCTAGAAAGAATATCCAAAAGCGATCATTGATAACGTTCAGTGCAAGTTGGCCACGACAAACAGGCCCTTTAATGTAAGCCATGATCGTGTTTTGCGCGTTGTCCAACATAAACTTGAAGCGTGATTTAACCGGAAGGTCGATAAATGATGTCATCGGGTTTGCAGCAACTTCAGGTTCATAACTCGGTAGTTGATTAACTGTGTAATCAGCATCGATAAACCATGTGTTCCAGTTTTCAATACGTTGCTTGTTTAACGCGAACGGCATGTGCGTTTTATCTACAATCGTCCCTTGTTCTGGAATAATTCGATAAAACACGCGCTCAACCCCGGGGTCATCGTACGGGCGACGTGTTGAAATACGTTTTACTGGTTGCCCCGGTGGAGTAGAAGAACGAACTAACGTAAAGAATCGAGGATCTTCAGTGAGTTCTGAAAAGTAGAGGTGAGACAAAAACAAATGCTCGTAAATATAGCGAGCCATCAGTTGATTTTTTAGATCAGCGCGATTGAGTAAAGTTTCATACTTGTCAATTTGAGCTTGCTCTTGTTCACTAATTGGTTGGTGAACGTTCATTATCGCGCCGTTTTCCAGCCAAGTCATCAGTGTGTGGTATTCACTGTTTGATAGGTTTGGCATACCAAAAGGCATTCCCCAGGTTGGGTTATCTTTTTCGTACTGTTCGTACTCTTCAATTGTTGGACAGGTTTGTTCTCGGTCTATCGAAAAATCAAAACCTTCTAACTGGACTTGATCAGGCAGCGGGTGGCGTTCTTTTTGTTGTAGCAAACGTGCAATGAGGCCTGCATCAATGTTGGCCGCCATGCTCTGATCACGTTCGTTAAGTACCGGATGAAAAACCGCATCGCGCCACTCTTGGGTTGTTTCTGCATCTTCGAATAAGCGTGTTGGCGCGGCGGCAGTAAGTCTTGTTCCTTCATATACCAGTGCTTTGCTCGCGCCACGGTCAATACCCTCAACGGAAGAAAGCTTAAGCTGACATGGTGCATCGTAGCACGCATGACAGACGACACAGCGGTTATCCATAATGGGTTTGACTTCGCTTTGGAAGAAGTTTGCT
Organism: Vibrio sp. CCB-PB317; assembly: GCF_022808245.1. Taxonomy (NCBI): domain Bacteria; kingdom Pseudomonadati; phylum Pseudomonadota; class Gammaproteobacteria; order Vibrionales; family Vibrionaceae; genus Vibrio; species Vibrio sp. CCB-PB317. The sequence continues at coordinate 1,182,135 of NZ_JALGNU010000002.1, read as the reverse complement.
TGAGGTGTAGCTACGTCTGCCGTACGTTCACGAACGAGCTGTGGACCAAACAGTTGGTCATAGTTAAGGCCCGCATAGGTTGCACAGCCAGCAAACAATGTAGCAATGCAAAGTATAAAAATTAAGCGCAAATTCATTGAGTTATTTTACGTGATTAGAATTTGCATTAATTAAAGCAAAATAAGCGGTCAATTACCAAAAGTTGGAGCAATTCGCCGCGATTTCTTTACTTTTTCGCATGCTTAAATACATAACCTTGTCGATGAACGGTCTGAATTCGATCCGCGTTAATCCCTTCGCTAACCAGTCGTTTTCTTATTCTACTAATGTGCATATCGAGTGCGCGGTCATGCTCTGAGAACGTGCGCTTCAGTACCGTTTCATAAAGGAAAGGTTTGCTAAGCACTTGATCTTGATAATGAGTCAGAGTACGGAGCAGCTCAAATTGAACGCTTGTAAGCTGAACTAACTTTTTGTCTGACGGACGATTTATCATCACAGTATGGCTGTGCTTATCCAGTACGAGCTCATATTCATTATTGAGACCGTTATCGGAAGCTGCCGTCTTAGGAGCCGACGAAAGGGTATACTCAAACATATTGGCATTTTAATTATTAATGATAGTAAAAACTATTATCATTAATGCTAACGTGAAATCAATGCTGTATTTTATTTGTAATGCAATATGTCGGAGTCATATCAAAATTCTGATATGGAAGAAATAACTCTACAGCGGAAAGAGCACCAATTTAAATCGCCAAATCAATAGGTATTACCACAATTTCTAAAGCAAATAATCAGCTATTTTGGGGACTAGAGCAGCTTTTAATGTCTCTAAAGTTCTTATTTCTAAGATTCGCTTATCCACTATTTCTAGACTATACATTCTGTTGCAGGAAGCTCTTTTCTAATACACACAGAGGTTTATATGACAGCGAAATATGGCGTAAAACGTCGATTAGCGATTCTTGCCGCCGCCTTAATTGGCGCGACAAGTAGCAGTATCGCGGCAGAGAAACCTAACATTCTCGTCATTTGGGGTGATGATATTGGCCAGTCCAATCTCAGTGCTTACACCTTCGGCTTGATGGGATACAAAACACCAAACATAGACAGCATCGCGAAAGAGGGCATGATGTTCACGGATTATTACGGTGAACAATCTTGTACTGCGGGCCGTTCTACTTTTATCACCGGCCAGACCGTCCTTAGAACGGGTTTAAGTAAAGTAGGGCTTCCTGGCGCAGATCTTGGCTTGAAGGAAGAAGATGCCACCATTGCCGAAATGTTGAAGCCGATGGGCTATATGACGGGTCAATTTGGTAAAAATCATTTAGGCGACAAAGATGAACACCTGCCTACTAACCACGGCTTCGATGAATTTTTTGGCAACCTTTATCACTTGAACGCCGAGGAAGAACCAGAAAACGTCGATTACCCTAAAGATCCAGAATTTCGTAAAAAATTTGGTCCACGAGGTGTTATTCGCTCGTACGCTGACGGCAAAATTGAGGACACCGGGCCTCTGACTCGCAAGCGTATGGAAACCGTGGATGAAGAGACGTTGGATGCGGCTCTCGATTTTATGGATCGTGCCGTCAAAGCTGAAAAACCTTTCTTCGTCTGGTGGAACGCAACGCGTATGCATTTCCGTACCCACGTGAAAGAAGAGAATTCGGGAAAAACAGGCATCAGTGAGTATGCAGATGGTATGGTTGAGCATGATAATCATGTCGGCCAACTACTGAAAAAAGTGGACGATTTGGGTATAAAAGACAACACGATAGTCTTTTATTCAACCGATAATGGTCCGCACATGAACTCGTGGCCAGATGCAGGTACAACGCCATTCCGTGGAGAGAAAAATACCAACTGGGAAGGTGCGTATCGAGTCCCAGCGATGGTACGTTGGCCGGGTAAAATTAAAGCTGGCTCTGTCTCGAATGATATCATGCACCATATGGACTGGATGCCAACTTTCGTTGCTGCCGCGGGTGATGACAGTATCAAAGAGAAATTACTCAAAGGCTATAGTGCGAATGGTAAGAAATTCAAAGTGCATCTCGATGGTTACAACTTCCTGCCATATTTAACTGGCAAAGAAGAGAAAGCACCGCGTGAAGAGATTTTTTACTTCTCGGATGATGGAGACTTAACCGCACTTCGTTATAACAAGTGGAAACTGGTTTTCATGGAGCAACGAGCAAAAGGTACGCTGCGCATTTGGGCAGAACCATTCACCACACTTCGAGTTCCTAAGATCTTCAACTTACGTATGGATCCTTACGAAGTCGCTGATATCACTTCCAACACCTACTATGATTGGATGCTAGACCGTGCTTATATGCTGGTTCCTGCCCAAGCTTACGTAGGACGATTCCTCGAAACGTTTAAAGAGTTCCCACCAAGGCAAAAAGCGGCAAGCTTCTCACTCGATCAGGTGATGGAGAAATTAAAAGAGAACCCAAATAAGTAGGCTAGTGCTACGTAAGCAATACGATGCAACCATATAGAAAAGAGGCTCATATGAGCCTCTTTTTTTCGTCTAATAAAAGCTTGCAGAGCAACGAATGGCAAAGAAAATGCGAATCAACAAGGCCTACAAGGAAACAGGCTCGTAGTGGGCTGCCGTTAAGTTCGCTTTAATTTTTTCACGTAGCGCAATATGAGCAGGGTTGTTCATCTCTCGCTTGTGGTAAACAAACTTGTAAGGGATAGCGCATATAGAAATAGGGCATTGCAGAACTTGAAGCTTAAGGGCTTTACTCCATTTGTTTGCAAAAGATTGAGACACTAAGCCTAAACAATCGCGTTGCGCGACGTACAACGCCATACCAGCAAGCGAAGATGTGATCAAATCGACTTTTCTCTCTTGAATAGTTTCTTGGGATAGCTGCTCAAAACCGCTCATGTTGTTCCATTTCCCTGAAAACAAACAGTGAGTTTCCTCATAAAACTGTTCTTTTGAGAGCGAGCCTTGTACGCGGGGATGATTCTCACGACAGATAATCACCGCCTCTTCTTCGTAGGCATCTTCAATAATAAACGCCGCATCTTTTGTGATAACAGTATCAATGACAAGATCGACTTTTTGTTGTCTTAGAAGCTCAAATAATAAGAACTTTTCAGGAGGCGATTCATAAAAAATAGTGTTCTTTATCGGGTCCATAATGTGCAATAAAATTTCGGAACAACACACTTCAAAATGATTCTTATCGGATATCGCATTGTCAATGATATTAACCGCTTGCTGGAATTGCGGTAGCAGTTGATAGGCGGTGGATGTTAGTGCGATACCTCGCCCTTTTTTGACAAATAATTGCTTATCGACCACTTGTTCTAAACGCTTTATTGCAGCGCTCACAGCAGGTTGCGTAAGCCCCAATTGTTCCGCGGCTTTTGTATAAGATTGGAACTCCGCGACAACAAGAAAAGTTTGGATCAAATTCAAGTCCATAACGTTACTCATAAATTTAATTTATAGGTTAACTAATTCTGACTGCATTTATCGCCTGAAATTAGTGCTTTATCTTATATCAACAATGGTATTGAAAAGCGAATACCATTTTTACGCACTAGCGAACTCTTGGAGATAATATGAAAAATGCGACCAAAACGAGCAGTAAAAAACTCGTACTTAACGCATGTACGTTAGCATTAGGCGCTGCATCTGCAGTTGCACACGCAGCGGACAAACCCAACATTCTTGTCATCTTTGGTGATGATGTTGGTTACTGGAACCTTAGTACCTACAACCAAGGCATGATGGCGTACAACACGCCGAACATCGATAGCATTGCTAAAGAAGGTGCGAAGTTCACTAACTTCTACGCACAGCAAAGTTCGACAGCAGGCCGTTCTGCATTCATTACTGGTCAAATGCCAAAACGTACTGGTCTATCAAAAGTGGGCTTACCAGGCGCTCCGCAAGGTATCTCGGAAAAAGATCCAACGATTGCAACCGTGCTTAAGCAAATGGGTTATGCAACCGGACAATTTGGTAAGAACCATTTAGGCGACCGAGACGAACACCTTCCTACCAACCACGGTTTTGATGAGTTTTTCGGCAACCTATATCACTTGAACGCGGAAGAAGAGCCAGAGAACGTGGATTATCCTAAAGATCCAGAGTTCAAGAAGAAATTTGGCCCTCGTGGCGTAATCCACTCTTACGCTGACGGCAAAATTGAAGATACCGGTCCACTTACGCGTAAGCGTATGGAAAATGTTGACGGTGAATTCCTTGATGCTGCGGAAACCTTCATAGAAAAACAAGTAAAAGCGGATAAGCCGTTCTTTACTTGGTTTAACACCACTCGCATGCACAACTTCACGCATGTTCCTGAAGAATACAAAGGTAAAACAGGTGCTGGTTTCTACGCGGATGGTGTTAAGCAGCACGATGATCAAATCGGTCAGCTACTTAATAAGATCAAAGAGTTGGGTGTGGATGACAATACAATCATTGTTTACACCACTGACAACGGTCCTATGGTTGATTTGTGGCCTGATGCAGGGATGACACCATTCCGCTCTGAGAAAAACACTGGCTGGGAAGGCAGTTTCCGTGTGCCGATGTTGATTAAATGGCCAGGAAACATCGAAGCAGGTAAAACGTTCAACGGCATGATGTCATTAGAGGATTTCTTCCCGACATTGGTTGCTGCAGCGGGTGACACCAAAGTTAAAGATGAATTACTAAAAGGCAAGAAAGTTGGTGATATGGACTATAAAGTTCACCTAGACGGTTATAACCAACTGCCATATCTAACGGGTAAATCAGACAAATCTGCTCGTAATGAGTTCGTTTACTGGAGCGATGACGGCGATCTTGTGGCATTACGCCAAGGAAAGTACAAGTTCCACTTTATGATTCAAGAGAATGAAACGGGCATGGATGTATGGCGTAAGCCTTTCACTAAACTTCGTGTTCCATTGATCTTCGACTTGAGCATCGACCCATTCGAACGTGGTGACCAAGGTATGGGTTACTCTCGTTGGATGTACGAGCGTTCATTCTTAATGATGCCAGCGATGGATACAGTGAAAGAAGTGATGGGTACATTCAAAGAATTCCCACCTCGTATGGAAGCAGGTTCGTTCGTACCTAAGTCTTCTAAGTAATTAATATTATATAGCGCTTTTCGGAGCGCTATATACCCAAATAGCTTCAATTCCTGCTGAAATGTGATTACGAGGTTATTTGGGTATATTAAATAGTGAGAAACGTATGAGTAAGATTTCCCCTCGCCATTCTACTACCATGCCTATTGTTCCTCTTAAAACGGCTTCTAAAGCACCAGTTTCGGGCGCGTATGACCGTCGATTCCATGTGATGGCAAAGCCGGGCGGAGCAAAATGCAACATCGATTGTCAGTACTGCTTTTATCTGCATAAAGAAAATCTACTGCACCAAGAAAAGCAGCCCAAAATGGACGACGCAACATTGGAAGCGTTCGTGAAAAGCTACATCGAAAGTCAGGATGGCGAAGAAATTGTATTCTCATGGCAGGGCGGGGAGCCAACGCTACTTGGGTTGGACTATTTCCGCAATGTTGTAGCTCTGCAAAAGAAACATCAGCCGAAAGGCGTTCGCATTGAAAACGACCTTCAGACCAACGGCATTTTGCTAAACGATGAGTGGTGTGCGTTTTTAAAAGAGCACAACTTCCTAGTTGGCTTGTCGATTGATGGGCCACGAGAGCTGCACGACAAATATCGCAAAACCCGCAGCGGTAAGCCGACGTTTGATCTGGTGATGAAAGCGGTAGATAAGCTCAAAGCGCATGGCGTGAAATTCAACGCGTTGGTCACGGTGAATCGTCACAATGCGAAATACCCGCTCGAAGTGTATCGATTTTTAACCCAAGAATTGGGTGTGACTTACATTCAGTTTGCACCGGTGGTAGAAGCGAACGACTTCCAAACAACCGCACCGCAGTTTTGGAACGAACAGATGATCCCAACCAAAGGCAGTGATCTGGCGAAACCGGGTCATCCAATGTCTGTTGTGACGGATTGGTCGGTCGATCCTGAAGACTGGGGACGCTTTTTAATGGCGACCTTTGAAGAGTGGGTGAATAACGATCTTGGCCGTGTACTGGTTAACCTGTTTGAAACCGCGGTAGCGCAAGTAATGGGGAAACCGTCTCAGCTTTGCGTGACAGCTGAGTTTTGTGGTAAAGGCTTGGCGATTGAGCACAATGGCGACGTGTTCAGTTGCGACCACTATGTGTACCCAGAATACAAACTCGCCAACATTCATGAACACTCATTGAATGACATGGCCTTCTCTACACGACAATACACCTTTGGCATGGCAAAACGCGAATCTTTGCCGACGTATTGTAAGCAGTGTCCCTACTTGCCTTATTGCTGGGGCGAGTGTCCGAAAAACCGTCTGATCAAAACGCCGAATGGCGAGGCTGGACTAAACTATCTGTGTTCGGGAATCAAAATGTTCTTTGATTACGCGTTACCGATGTTGGTTGGTCTTGCACAGCTTCTCCAATCTGAAGAACCGCAAAGATAACATAGTGAATATAACCTTAAGTTATTTCATTTGTTCTTATACTTAACTATTGAAAAGACGGCTTAAACCACTGAAAAGGTACCCTATGAACCACGCACAACAAGCGATAAAAGAACTCATCGAACAAACAGAAAAAAGCGTCATTGGACAAAGCCACGTGGTTCGAGCTTTAGTCATCGGGTTATTAACGAACGAGCACATTCTTCTAGAGGGTTTGCCGGGAACGGCAAAAACACGTTCTGTAAAATCGTTGGCCAACTTGTTAAACACCAGTTTTGGTCGAATCCAGTTTACGCCAGACCTTTTGCCATCGGACGTGACGGGAACCGAGGTTTATCAAGAGTTGGATGGCAAGCCGCAACTCCATTTTCAGCCAGGGCCAATTTTTAACAGCATAGTGCTTGCCGATGAGGTCAACCGCGCGCCAGCCAAAGTACAAGCAGCACTACTTGAAGCCATGGCCGAAGGCACAATCACGGTAGGCGATAAAACTCACGTATTGCCAGACTTATTTATGGTGCTTGCAACGCAAAACCCAGTAGAACAAGAGGGCACGTACCCGCTGCCAGAAGCGCAAATGGACCGTTTTATCATGAAGGTTACCGTCGATTACCCAGAAGACGACGCTGAACGTGACATCATCCGTTTGGTGCGCAGTGAAGAATTAGGTGCGGAAACCAGCAGCGAAATTATTACGCCAAAACACATCGAGCCAGACGTGGTGCTAGAAGCGCGCCGTCAGTTACCAAACATCGTGGTATCAGACCTAGTGGAAAACTACATTGTAGCGTTAGTGATGGCGACTCGTAAGCCAGAGCGTTATGCCGATTCAAACTTAGCAAAATGGATTGAGATTGGCTCTAGTCCCCGTGCCTCCATCGCACTAGACAAATGCGCTCGTGCGTATGCGTGGATGCAAGGACGTGACCATGTCACTCCTGACGATGTGCGAGCCATGGTTCCGTCTGTACTGGGCCACCGTTTTTCTTTGACCTACGATGCACTAGCAGACGGAGTCGATCACCAACGCGTCGTGCAAGAGCTGCTAGATTGTGTAGAAATTGGATAAGCGGGAGGCATTATGGCTAAGCCAACTCTTGCGCCAAAATCACAGGGGATGGATCCCCGTTTGTACTGCGATTACGCTCGTTTAGTACGTTTGCAAGCACAAGCAGAATCATTCAGTTTACTTCCTCATCTAAAAGCGGGTAGCGTACTCTCAGGCCGCCACAATTCGCTGTTTCGCGGTCGTGGGTTGAACTTCGAAGAGCTGCGCCATTATCAATTGGGTGACGACATTCGTAACCTGGATTGGAAAGTCACGATGCGCACAGGCAAGCCGCACGTACGCAGTTACACCGAAGAAAAAGATCGCAACGTGATCGTGTGTGTCGACCAGCGCAGCGCAATGTTTTTTGCTTCGACGCAAGTAATGAAATCGGTTGTCGCGGCAGAAATCGCGGCCATGTGCGGGTGGCGCGTGTTAAAAGATGGCGACCGAGTCGGTTTTGTCATCGCATCCCAACAGGCGTTGTTTCACAGCAAGGCGCAGCGTTCGCAAAACGAACTTCTGGCTCAACTTAAGCGTCTCGCTAAAGCCAATCAATCGCTCAATGTGGACTCCCGCAATTCCGAAAAAGTGACGTTCAGTCAATGGATTGAGCTCATTAAACGCATGAAGCTCAAACAATCCACTTTGATTTTTATCAGCGACTGGAGCGACTGCGAGGAGCACCATCTTGACCACCTTAAACAGCTACAACAGCACAACGATGTTCTCGCCGTGATGGTCAGTGACCCATTAGAACAAGCGCTACCAGACGATTTGGCAAAATCGAAATGGGTGGTTGGTGATGGGCAGTATCAACTCAATTTAGACAGCAAAGCAAAGGTAGAAGCCGCGAGCGCAAAGCTTGAGGCTCGAACTAGCTTACAGCGTCAATCACTCTCTCAACTTATGGCGATGAAACACCTTCCGCACATCGAACTCGATACGACAGGCGAGCACATTAAACAATTTCAAAAACTGGTAGGAGGGCGTTAAATGAGTGGTCTTCCTACGCCTCCGAGTACCTACATACTCAGAGAGCTACATGATGTGGCCGTGCCACCAAGCGTGAGTTGGTATCCGCAAACTATTGGCTGGAAAATTTTAGCGGCGGTTGCGCTCATTGCATTAGTGTATGTCGCGTATCGTTTGGCTCAACAGTGGTGGTGTAACCGCTACCGACAAGAAGCTCTGTTGACGATTTCGCAAATCAAACCGAGCGACAAAGGCATGCCTAAAGCATTGTTCTCTGTGCTTAAAATTGTGTTGATTCATGTTGATAGCCGTAACGCGAAATTGTTTGATACCGCCTTTTTGCGAAAGCTCGATGCGCTATATCCGCAAACCGGAGATTCTCTAGCAAACTCGCAAGTGGTCTTTAACGATGAGCTTTCAAAGCGCTGGCTACAAAGTATTGTTGACCCAAGCATTATGCTAACCAACGAAGAGCGAGTAACGCTTATTGCTCGTGCGAAAAACTGGGTGAGTGAGCACCGTTGTGATGCTAAAAAAAGCGCGGCAAAGAAATCACCACTATTGAAACGCAAAGCAAATCAGGGAGGTCAACATGAATGATCTTCTTGTATCGCTAACTGGTTTGTCTGGTTTTGAATTTGCTCACCCAATGTGGTTTCTGATTTTGCCGCTGCCATTGGTGGTGTACTACTTGGTGCCTGCATATCGCACTAAGCAAATGGCGATCAAAGTGCCGTTTTTTAGTCAGTTGGTGGAAGCGATTGGCGAGACGCCATCAGAAGGTGCAAGCCAGTTAACCCCAAGCTGGTGGCAACGAGCAACGTTAATCCTCTCTTGGCTTTTGGTGGTGTGTGCGATGGCAAAACCCACCGTGTTAGGCGAGCCTCAAGTTCGCGAGAGTTTAGGGCGCGATGTTATGGTGGTGGTGGATCTTTCGGGTTCCATGGCTGAGCCTGATTTCACGTCTCGTACAGGTGAAAAAATTTCTCGCCTTGATGCGGCAAAAGAAGTGCTGACGGAGTTTGTTCAGTCTCGTAAAGGTGACCGATTAGGCTTGGTACTTTTTGGTGATGCCGCTTTTGTGCAAACGCCATTTACCGCAGACCAAAAAGTGTGGCTCGAACTGCTTAACCAAACCGATGTGGCGATGGCAGGGCAGAGTACCCATCTTGGTGATGCGATTGGCCTAGCGATTAAAGTTTTTGAGCAAAGCAATAAGTCGCGTGGTGCTTTAGAACAAGATCAAAACCGTGAAAAAGTCGCGATTGTATTAACCGATGGTAACGACACGGGCAGCTTTGTCGAACCGATTGATGCGGCGAAAGTTGCGAAAGCCAAAGGCGTGCGAGTGCACGTGATTGCGATGGGCGATCCGGAAACGATAGGTGAAACCGCGTTGGATATGGACACGATTCATCGCATTGCGAAAGAATCCGGCGGTGAAGCGTTTGAAGCACTCAACCGTGATGAACTGTCGGCTGCCTACGACGAGATTGGCAAACTGGAACCTCAACTTTACGAAAGCACCACATACCGGCCGAAACAAAGTCTTCACCATTACTTGATGGCGTTAGTGGTCATCATGCATTTACTCGCGTTCAGCGTCGCGACACTCAAAAGAAGGGCTGCAACACGATCATCATTAGGAGAGAGCGATGTTTGATTCTCTTAGTTGGACGCAATTCTTTACGCAGTTTCATTTTATCCGACCGCTGTGGTTACTGGCTTTGATCCCTATGTTTTTCTTGGTGTGGTTGCGCTGGCGAGAAGAAAGCAAACCAAGCTGGAAGGATATTCTTCCCGAACATTTACGTAATGCTTTGACGATAGGTGAGCGAGGTTGGCGCAAGCAACTGCCGCTTAAGCTCTTGATGCTGATTGTGCTAATCGCCATTGTGATTTGTGCAGGCCCAACGTGGCAACGTGAATCTTCTCCCTTTGGTGAAGATAAAGCCTCTCTGCTTGTGGTGCTTGATAACAGCGACTCGATGCTGCAAAAAGATCTCCCACCAAGCCGCCTTGAGCGTGCCAAACAGAAAGTACGCGATTTATTAGCCGCTCGAAAAGGCGGCAAAACGGGTTTAGTCGTGTTTGCGGGCAGTGCTCATGTGGCGATGCCTGTGACTCAAGACAGCAAAGTATTTGACCCATTTTTGGCGGCCATTACGCCAGAAATTATGCCCGTGCAAGGTAAGCTTGCTGAAAAAGCCTTGCCGTTAATTGATCAACAATTGCAAGGTCAACCAGGCTCCACCGTTTTGTTGGTGAGCGACGGCGTGAACCCGGCCACGATTAAGCAATACCAAGCGTATTTTGCAGGCAAACCTTATCAACTGTTAATTCTTGCTGCGGGGAATACAGACATCGTGAGTAACAACCCGATGGATTTGGATTCTCTGCAAAAACTGGCCAGCCAGACCAACGGTCGATTGGTGGAAGTGACGGTCGATAACAGTGATATCGAACAACTGAATCGATATGTTGAGCGCAATATGCAGCTTAATGGCGAATCTTCAATGCCTTGGAAAGACATGGGTTATCAACTGCTGTTCCCAATCGCGTTGATCATGATGCTGTGGTTTAGAAAAGGGTGGTTAGTGCAGTGGTGCGTGATCGTAATGGTGAGCGGTACACTGTTGATGCCGACCAGTGCAATGGCGGAGAACATTTCTGTGAAAGCCGAGCAGCCACAAGTTGTGCAAAAAGTGACGACCTTCGACAAGGTGGCGCAATGGTGGTGGGATTTGTGGCTGACGCCAGACCAACAAGGACAGCGTTTGTTCAACCAACAAGCGTATTTAGAAGCTGCAAAACACTTTGTCGATCCATTACGCAAAGGCACTGCGTACTACTACGCTAGCGAGTTTGAGCTCGCGCACAGTGCGTTTTTGGAAATGCAAAACGACCCGTCCGAAGAGGTTCGAGATTACGGTCTTTACAATGCGGCGAGCGCATTGGCACGCCAACGTGAATATTTGGCTGCTCGCGACTTGTTAAAATCCTTAGCCAGCAAGCCAACGTTGAGCGAGTCGTTAAGACCTGATGTTGAGCACAACTTGAAAGTGATTGCTGGCATCGTCGATGAGATAAATCAGATGAGTGAAAGTCAAGCCGGAACAGAGCAAGAGGCGTCAACCGAGCTAGGCGACAACCCTCAAACCGCAGAAGGAGCGGATGAACAAACGTCAGCGGAGTTGATGATTAAAGAGACGTTAAGCGCAGACGACATCTTAGGTAGCCAAGAATTAGCCGACAAGTGGCTAAAGCGAGTCGAAGCGGATCCGAAGTATTTCTTACGCGCTAAATTTCAAATTCAATTACGCTCGCCAACAACGGGTAGCTCAACTACGACAACGGAAAACAATACAGAGGAGGCGGCCCAATGATGATGAATGTCCATCGCGTTACCTCTTTTGCACTTCCTGTACGGATAGTGGCATGGTTAGTGGTTTGTTTGAGTCTGTTCGTAAGTCGTCACGTTTTTGCTCAGGATATTTACGATCTTCAACGCAATCATGGTGTTGAGTTGCAAGCGTGGGTTGGTCAACAACCAACGGCAGGAGAAAAGCGTAAAACGCCAAGTTTTAGTGTCAACGAGCAAGTCATTTTAACCATCGAAGTGGCAACGCCGCGCTGGTTTACGGGTGGGACGCGAATTGGCAGTATTGAAATGCCCAATGTTATCGCCAAACAGCGTAATCAGTTAGCCACTAACTTCACGGAGCACAAGGGCGGACAAACTTGGTCGCGTCAACGCTGGGAAGTGACTTTGTATCCGCAAGCATCTGGTGATTTTGTGATTCCACCTGTCGCAGTGGGCGTTCAGGTGTCGGCGCCGGACGGCGAGAAGGTGTCAGGCACACTTTACACGCAGCCGATTAAGTTCAAAACTGTCTTGCCATCGGGATTGTTAAGCGGTGATACGCCTTGGTTTTCTGCAACGCGCGTAGACGTAAAGCAAGAGTGGGAAACCTCCACTGAGACACTCAAAGCTGGGGATGCAATCACGCGTAAAATCACTATTTCAGCTCAAGATTCGCTATCTGTGTTGCTACCAGACTTGTTGAAAGGAGAATCAACAACCCGTTACCAAGCGTATCCTCAACCCCACCGTCTGACAGATACGCAAACACGTGGTGATTACCAGTCAACACGCACAGAAGAGAGCGTGTACGTGATTCAACAAGGTGGTGAACTAACCCTGCCAGATTATGAGTTCCGTTGGTGGAACAGTAAGACTCAACAAGTGGAAACGGTGGTGTTAGAGGGCAAAACATTTGCTGCGAAGCACACGTTGAAATCCTTCATCAAAACGTACTTTGCATGGATTGTTTCCACGCTTGTATTGCTAGGCTTTGTGACTGTTTCATTGGTAGCCATTAAACGTTACTACCGCAACAGACCCACACCAGCATGGTTGACGTTCCACCGTTTGTTAAAGGCTAAACGTTGGTCTGAAGCAAGGACCGTATTGTACAAACAATTGCGTTTAAATACGGCAGAGCTGGAAATGACCAAAGCCGATATGAGTGAATCGTGGCAAGAAAGTGCGTCGCGAATGCAAAATGGTGAAAATAGCGCTCATTTAATGAAGTCGATGTGGCGCAAGATCCAGACCAAACAACAACGTTTTAAATTCTGTATTCCGCGAGCGTTACCAGAACTGGACAAAGTCATTGGAAGAGATGGCAATGAATAAAACGGGGCGCTAATATAGCGCCTCGTTTTTATTAGAGAATAGAGTTCAAATGAGCCAAGAGTTTATGCTCCGCGCATTGGAAGTGTCCAAAAATGCGCTTCCTGAATGTCAACCCAACCCGCCGGTTGGCTGCGTGTTAGTGAAAGACAATCAAATCGTTTCAGAAGGTCATACTCAAGCTATTGGTGGCAACCACGCGGAAGTAGAAGCGCTGAATGCATATCAAGGCTCGTTAGAAGCGGTGACGGCATACGTTACGCTCGAACCGTGTTCGTTTGTAGGTCGTACGCCAGCTTGCGCGGTGACATTAGTGAAATCCGGTATTGGCAAAGTCGTCGTAGCCATGTTGGATCCAGATCCGCGCAACAGTGGTCGAGGTATCGAGATTCTAAAACAAGCCGGTATTGAGGTAGAAATTGGTTTATGCGGCGAGGAAGTCAGCGAGTTTCTTACCCCATATTTAGGCAAATCTTAATGTAAGCTTTGGCTTGCACGATAGCTACTCACTTATGCGGTGAATGGAGTACGTCAAAATTGAGTTAAAACTCATTAAAACAGGTCGTACCGCCCATTTCTTGTACTTGGCTACGTTAACAATCATGCTGTTAGATTAAAATAGAAAAAGTGATTTTCGAAAAATTTAATAGCATGAAACCGACCGATCTTAATCTTATCCCCATCTTTATTGCCATTTATGAAGAGGGGAACTTATCTAAAGCGGCAGCACGTCTTAGTATCACGCAGCCCGCAGTCAGCAAAGCGTTGGCACGCCTTCGTGATATTTATGACGAACCTTTATTTCATCGCTGTACCAAGGGGGTAGAACCTACCTCTTTTGCAATGGATATTTACCCTGCGCTGCTTACTTCGGTGCAAAACTTTACTTCAACTCTGGCGGCTTCTAGCGAATTTGACCCTAAAGTGTCGAATCGAGTGTTTTCCATTGCTTGTGTCTCTGTTGCAAGTTTTGAGTTGCTCCCTCAAGTCATGAAACAGATCCGTGAGTTGGCACCACATATTGCTTTAGAGGTTCATCCACTCTTTACAGAAGATTTTGAAAGCGATCTGCGTTTGCAACGTTACGACTTGATCATTGATATCGCGCCAAGAGCACGAACAGTTTTAAAAGTTGAAACTGTGCTTACTGAGCGCTTGGTGGTGGTGTGTAGCGAGGAGCACCCACGCTTAAAGAACGAGATTACGGCTGAACAATTTTTTGAAGAAGAACATGTGGTGGTTTCGCAGTGGCAGAGTCGTAAGAGCTTGTTAAACGCCGATGATATTGTCGACTTGGACAAAAGAAAGATAAAGTATCGAGCTTCTGGCGTGTTGGAAATGCTACCTGTTATCTGTGGTAGTGAATATATTGGTTTAATGCCCGAGTCGATGATCAACTTGTTCAACAACACCTATCATGTTAAATCTTTATTTATGCCATTTGATGAACAAACCTATGAGCTCTGCACAATATGGCATCCTAGTCGGACAAACGACAGTGCCCATCAATGGTTGCGATCACAGATTAAACGAGCAGGGAAAACCATCAACCAATAGGAAGTGCAATGAAGAAGACAATACGTGCCATCCTTAACGGCAAAAAAGCTGGGAACCCAGAGTTAAGAGATGCAATCATGAAAATGAGAGACAAGGGCGTCGATCTGCAAGTGCGAGTGACTTGGGAATCTCAAGACATGCCGCGCTTGGTGAAAGAAGCGGTTGATGAAGGGATTGAACGTATTGTTGTCGCTGGTGGCGATGGGACCGTCAATGAGGCGGCTTCTGCGATTATCCAAATTGAAGAAGAAAAACGCCCTGAGTTAGCCATTATCCCTCTTGGTACCGCAAATGATTTTGCCACCGCGATTCAAGTGCCAGCTTCTATCAAGGCGTCTTTATCTCTCGCCGTAGAAGGGCAGTCTGCTTTGGTTGATTGTGTCAAGGCTAACGATCGCTACTTTATTAACGTGGCAACAGCAGGGTTTGGCGCAGAAGTTACGGCAGAAACGCCTGTTGAACTTAAAAACTTTCTTGGTGGCGGCGCTTATACACTAACCGGTGTTGTAAAAGCGCTCGGCTTTAAACCTTATGACGGAACAATAACAATTGAAGGCGGGGCTTATCAGGGAGAAATGTTGCTTGGCGCTTTCTGCAATGGTCGCTTAGCTGGAGGTGGGCAAGAGTTAGCATCGAAAGCGATGATTAATGATGGCTTGATGGATCTAACATTGGTGCGTCCATTCTTACCTCATGAGCTGCCGAAAGTTATCGAAGAGATCAATAATCCTAGCGAGAAAGGTGAGTTTGTAAAACACACAAGAGCAAGCTGGTTAGAGATAGACTTCCCAAATCCACTACCGCTTAATTTAGATGGTGAACCATATCATTCGAGAACAATACGGTTTGATGTTCAGCCTAAGAGTATACGATTAGTCTTGCCGCAAGATTGTCCTTGCTTGACCAGCTAAACGAGTAGTTTCAAGGCCCATAAACAACACAGCCTCCAATATGTGGCTGTGTTGTTTGTGTTGAGGTGTCAGGCGAATTAAAGCTTTTGAATGGTTTCTACGTCAATCTGCGTGGTTGTCCACTCTGAGTCAACTTCGCCTCGAATCGTCACTTTATCGTTTGGACCAACGTCTAGCCCCATCCAATCTTCATTGTCGATTTCCACTTCGATTTCACCAGTCTCATCTTTGAACAAGTAAGTCTCGTTACCAAGAGATTGAACAATGTGCCCGGTTAACATGACGGCGCTGTCGTCGGTTGCGTTGTGCGCCTCTTTCACCGAATTAATTACGCTTATTTCTGGACCATTAAACGCGGCGAAAGCTGAGCTTGAAAGTAGGGCAAACATGGATGCTAAAATCATTTTTTTCATTATCGTCTCCTTAAATTAGAAGTAGTAAGTTGTGCCTATGTTAAAGGATGCCGTGTTTGCGTAGCTGTCTAGTTGATATTTTGCGTTTGCACCAATGGTGAACTGCGGGAAAATTCGGTATTCCGCACCCACTGAGAATATTGCGCCTAGCTCGTTGTTTTTCTCCGTGCTATGGAAAAGCGTGTTGTTCATTTCCACATCGTCATTCGCGACAAGCTCATATTCTTGATGTTTCGAAACTTTGGCGTCGTATTGCGTGTACGTTAGACCCGCTTTGAATTTTGTTGTCCATTTATCATTTAATGCATAGTTAAACACAGGTGCCAGCGACACTTGCTTGGCTTTGATTGACGCATCCCAATCCATTTCATGATGGTAATCTTTGCCATCGATTGACTTGATACCTAGGTTTTTTGAACGACTATCATCAAGGTCAAACTGGCTGTAACCCAGTTCCAATGCCCAGTTGTCATTAAATGCGTAACCGACAAAGCCTGAGAAAATACCGTCTTCAAGCTCAGGGTTGAGTGTTACGTTGTCAGTTGAAAAGTGAGGTTCCAAATCATGGTCAGTGGTGCCTAGTCCATATTCCAGACCTACATAAGGAGCCGCAGATACCGAAACAGAGCAGGTAACAAGTAACGCAAGAAGTGTTTTGTTCATTTTATTTTTCCTCTTCAAGTCAACTTAGTGAGTAGAAGCGCATTTTGTGTGAAGAAGCGTGAAGCGATCGTGAAGAAACGAAAAAATGTTTAGAAAAAAGAGCAAGGGGCGATAACCGAGGGGCGGTTTGAGTGAACAAACACCAAGCTCTTTATATAGAGTAAGTTAAGTTGCTGCGACGTAACACACCGCAAACGGGACATTAAGGCGAGTAAACTCTTTGATCCAACGCCATTGGTTATCCTGGAGTTTATCGCCAGGGCCTTTCACTTCAATCCACTCGAACTCATTTTCTTTAAAAGCAATGAGATCCGGCATCCCATTGCGGTAAAGCTTAAGGTCGCTCAATTGTATTTTGAACAGAGCCATCAGCATATTGGTTGGTATAGTGTTGAGCGCTGTTTCGAGTAGCTCTTTACTTATTAAATTCCAATGTACAAATGGATTACTGATGCCAAACTTCTCATCGTATTTTGCCAATAACGTCTGGGTGCTGCCTGCTTCTAGTTCGGCAAAAGCGGTGTCTATCAAAGCTTGGCGCTTGGTAACAAAATCCGAGTGATATAAATCTAAAGGACGATGTTGATAAGCGTTAATGAATGCCCCTTCAATAGGAGCAAAAATCGCATCCCAGAATGTAAGCCCCAGTAGCGAGTTGAGCAACGCATTTTCAGCGTAAAACACATTCCAGCCTAAGGACTCAAAATACGCTTTACTGGCAAGCTCGACTCGTTGTTGAGATAAATCCAGTTCAATATGGTATTCGGAGCAGAGTGGCTTCGCTACTCTTGGTACTTTCGCGCCTTGTTTTCGCTTCAACCGTTGCTCAAGTTTTTGTGCGACTTCGAGCTCAGACACATCAATTGGCGACTGCAGCATCTCTGTGACAATGTCACTAAATAAATCATCATGGTTCAGTTTGTCATAGATACGTGCACGTCGTTCTCGGCTCGGAGTGAGCTGAGTTTGGCTAAATAGAGATAGGGCGGTCTCTAGCTCATTAATACGCTCATAGTCTCGCGCAATGTCATTCAACATGTGTTCGCGTTTACGATCTACGTAATGGTGACTAACTGGATGAGGCATTGCCTCAATTAATAAGTCGAGGTTCGCTTTGTCTTTTCGATCAAATTGCCAGTACAGGTTGGCTAGTTGGCTCAGTTCAATTAAGCGGTCTATTTGCTCACGTGAATCAAAGAAACGGCGCACTTTACTCAATTGGTATTGCTCGAACTGATGTAGACCTAAGTCATCAAGCACGAACTGACTTAAGTCTTGATGGGTGTTGGCAAAAAATAGGGTGAGTAAAACGTCGATCATGTGGGCGGAATTGAGTTTGATGATCTTAAACTCAAGCTGCTCAAAACGATCAAATTCCGTGTTGCTTAAACGCTCTACAAGGGCATCTTTCTTTAATGACTTCGGTAGCTCTGGGTAAAGTGCAGAGATCTCCGGTTTCGTCAGTAAGTTAGACGCTAACTCTTGATGAGAGAGTGTTGGGGAAAGGGCCACAAACTCATGTTGACTCAATTCTGCCAGTGCTTCATTGATAGAAGGTATTTCTTGATAACTCAGCTTATCACTTCGAAACCAACACCCTTTTCGGCTGTATAAACGCACCAATAGGCATTGGGCGTGTTTGCTCAAGGAATCAAACGAGCAAAGCCAAGCGTGTTCTTCCTCGGTCAGTAAATCGCTGTACCAGGTTACTGTGTGGTGAGTCAGCTTAAAGAAGTTTTCTAGATAGTAGTCTGGTGCAAGTTCGATAGGGCTTTCCATAAACGACCGATAACAAAAAAGGCTTAACCCATAGGTTAAGCCTTTTCGCTATCAAATCAATTTGCAATTATGCGTTTTTTAGCTGCGCTACTTTCGCTTCAGACAGTGGCTTAGTGATGAACGCAAGTACGATACATACTGCCATCATTGCTGAAGAAATAGTGTAAGCCAAGGTGTAGCCTTCGCCGTTCGTCATAGAGAAGCCAACAACTGCTGCGCCGATTGCACCACCGATACCCCATGCAGTGTAAAGCACGCCGTAGTTAGTTCCGTAGTTTTTCAAACCGTAGAACTCGGCCGTTAGAGTAGGGAATACCGCTAGAAGTGTACCGTAACCTACCGCTGCGATCGCAGTACCAATGATCAGAGTGAACTCAGAGTCGAACGTTGCGAACAGCACCATGTTTACGCCTTGTAGGACGAACGCAAGTAGAAGCGTACGTACACCGCCTATTTTATCTGCAAGCATACCCGCAGCAACACGGCCGCCTGAGTTGAATACAGCAAGAATAGACGCTAGGTAAACGGCGTTTGGTAAGTTTGCTTGAACGCTTGCGATTGTCGTGATGTTACCGATGATCATTAGACCAACAGAAGCTGCGAATGCGTACATGATCCATAGAGAGTAGAACTGTGGCGTCTTCAGCATTGCTTTCCAAGTTAGGTCATCTGACTTTTTCACCGCTTTAGGTGCTTGACCTTCTTTTACTTTCGGCTCTGCAGGCGTGTAGTCTGCTGGTGGGTTATTGATGGTTGCAGCAAGAGGAACTGCAATTGCCAAGATACCAACACCAAGAACCATAAAGCTCGTTTGAATGCCCATGCTGTCGATCAATGATGATGTTACTGGTGCTAGGTAGATAGCCGCTAGACCAAAACCAGCCGCAATAATGCCGTTAACCATGCCTTTCTTCGAAGCGTGGAACCATTTCATTGCAGAAGGTGATAGGCATGCGTAGCCAAAACCGATACCTGCACCTGTGATCACACCGAAGGTAATGTTCAGCATGAGTGGAGTGTCAACAAAGCCAGACGCGATCATGCCTAGACCTGTAAGAACAGTACCTAGGATAAGGATCATACGCGGACCCATGCGGTCTTGCAGAATACCTGCAACAAGAAGACAGATAGAGAAAGTGATGGTTGCAGTTGCGTAAGGTGCAGAAGCTTCTGCAGCACTCCAGCCTGATTCAGTTACCAGTGCCTTGTTGAATACACTCCAAGCATACAGGATGCCAAGACAAAGGTTGATACAGAACCCTGCTAACAGGATGCGCATAGCTTTATCAATCTTGCTCATTTTCATTCTCAGTTTTTCCTCTTGTTGGCAATGCCGCAAAGAGGGTTGGTTTAAAGATGTTTTTTCTCAAAATTAGTTTGCGTTTTTCAACGATTAACGCAATGAGCGCGGATTATAACCAATAAATATGTGATTGGAATCTCTTTTTGCCGTTACTGATAAAATAATTTGAAACATTAAAAGCGGATGTGAATTCATGGTTTTGTATGTGGTTGGAGTGTTATCAAAAAGTGATGATTTTTGTTGTGAGGAACGAGGAACTAGTCAAAACAGAGAATTCAGTGCGCAGTTGGGTGCACAGCTCACATTTCATATAAAAAATTTCAAAATGTTACCGTGTTAACTCCCTGTAACAAAAATGACTGAAATATCGTCTTGTCGCCGTAAGTATTGGATGTAAAGGGTTTCTTAAATTTAAATTGTTAACCTTTTGTAATAACTAGGGCTGATTAGGTTTTTTGTGCATTAAGTGAACAAAAAAGTCACTTGTAATTGCAGATTATAGGAGCAGAATATAGCGAAAAATGAGATTTCATTTATGAAGGGATGCTTTTTTAGACTTGTTGTGAGGTGACTTATGAAACTGTTCCTATTACTCATGGCTTCGGTATCTGCTGGTGTCGCATCTGCAGACCACATCCATTCATTTATGTTGGGTCTATCTATTGCTTCTCTAGCGGTAGGGAGCTGTTATTTCTTTGCATTCCGTAGCTCGCGCTTTCCACAGCTTGCTTTATTCTTACTAATTTGCGGCATGCTTTCTAAGTTGACGATAACGGTTGTTGGTGTGATGTGGGGAATGTCGGCTGAATTAATTACATCTCCAATCGTATTCGCACTTTCGTATTTATTCTTCTCTCTCGCCGTGACCTACTTATGGTTTAGTTATCGAGAGAGTATCACTAAGATCCCTGATCGATTTAAGTCAGCGTAAATCGTCAAATCAGAAAACATAATGAAAAAACGCCAGCAAAAGTGCTGGCGTTTTTGTTTAAAGCTAAGTCAGTTAGCTTGTTGTGTTTGGCTCGGTAGGGTTTGTCCTGTATTGACTGATACTGTTAGTGGCGGCTCTGGAACTTCTAAGAAGCAGGCGATTACTCTATAGAGTTCTCCTTCCGCAACGGTAACCTTTCCATCCGATTCAATCGCTAATCGACACGCTTTTACGAACAAGCGACGACTTTTCGGTTTGAGTTGCAGTAGGAGCTCTAAAGCGGCGCGATTTAGGCCCCAGTTCTTATTTGCGGGTTGTAACTCTGCATCATTAAAGCCCAAACAGGTTAGGGCGCTGCTAAATGCACGTTGAGCGTCTTCCGGTTGAGAGTGACTAACCCAAGCCAATTCGCGCAGTAGCCAAAACACACTCTCTTTTAATTGCTTTAAAGACTGGATCTGTTTTGTACATCCATACGATTCGAGTAGTTGTTTCTCCAATAAGTTGATGACACACCATTCTGCGAGTGAGTAGTGGTCATCAGTTTGAGAGAGTTCACGTAGCACCTGGCACAGTCTGTTTTTCTGACCCTCACTCAGCGATTTCAAGGCAGGGATGGAGAGTTCGAGTAATGGAAAGCGTAGGTGAAGAGGCAAATCATAATCTAGCCATGGTAATAATTGTGCTTGAGACACATTTGGGATATGACTTTTTATCATCTCTCGCTGGAGTTTACTGCCATCAAATATCAAGGCAAAAGCAATAAAGCGCGCACTGTATGGTTCACGAGCGATGTCGACAAGTTCGGAAGGAAGTTGGTTAAGTAGTTGTTGACCTACTTCGCTGAGTTCTGCAGTGGTTGGTTTCTCAGGTTGTGTCGACGTCCCTGATGAGAATCCACTAACGTTATCATTCTCAAAGCTTGTCGTTGGACGATGCGAACTTTGAGAAAAACTTCCATCCCAACCAGGTTCAATTCGGCGAATCCGCTCTTCTAGTGGAGGGTGAGTAGCAAATAGGCCAGAAAAGCCGGAGATTTTGCTTTGACCAAACATCATATGGCTCATCTCATCGCTTGCTTTTGTATTCAATGAAGAACCCACCATATGACTACCAATTTTCTTGAGTGCACCAGCAATGCCTTGATCGTTTCGAGTAAATTGAACGGCACTGGCATCAGCGAGAAATTCACGTTGACGAGAGATTGCAGCTTTGATCATCGAGCCAAACAAGGTGCCAATCCAGCCCAGAACCAAACAGATAATCGCAATCAGCATGATAACCGCAAAGCCTTTATCGGAATCGGAAGAACTTCTTGATACGCGGCTCGTATGATGAGTGTTATCTAAGACCAAGTGTCCAAAATGTGCAATGCAAGTGATGCCAAACAGCACGCCGATAAGACGCGTATTCAAACGCATATCTCCGTTTAAGATATGGCTGAATTCATGAGCAATGACACCTTGTAGTTCATCTCGCGTGAAGCTATCCAGTGCGCCTTGTGTGACGCCGATGACGGCATCATCAATGCTCATGCCTGCTGCGAAAGCATTGATACCACGCTCTTCCTGCATCACATAGACGGGAGGAACCGGAATACCAGATGCAATTGCCATCTCTTCCACAACGTTGAGCAGTTGTCTATGTTTTGCATCTAAGGTGTTTGAGGAAATCAGCTTGCCACCTATGCTCTCAGCAACCCCTCGGCCTCCATTGGAGGTGAGGGCGGATAAGCGAACCATTGAACTTATCGTAACAACCAGCAATACGCCAGCAAAGCACAACAAGACGTAGGTAAGTGCTGTTTCTTGATCAAAGTGTTCGCCTGTTACTCCGTAATAGATACCAATCGATAATACGCTTACCAAACCAGTGATGGTGACAACTGCTAAGGAAAACAGGAACACCAAAAGCCCAGTGCGTTGACGCGCGGTATCTTGATGGTCAAAGAAATCCATTAGAACTCAACCTTCGGGGCCGCTTGTATTTCAGCACTGTCAGAAAACTCTAACAGTTTGCCATCTTGGAATCCGAATGCGTTGGAAAACAACACTGGCGGGAACGTTTGTTTGTATGTGTTGTAGCTGGTTACCGCATCATTAAATGCTTGGCGAGCAAACGCAACTTTGTTCTCAGTGCTGGTTAATTCTTCTTGAAGCTGACTCATGGTTTCATTCGCTTTAAGCTCAGGGTAGGCTTCCACTACAACATTAAGTTTGCCCAACGCACTTTGCAGCATGCCTTCTGCTTGGTTTAGTTGGCTAATTGCCGCATCACTACCAGGTGCGTCACTGGCTGCTTTCAGGCCAGCAATTGCTTGATTACGAGCTTGGATGACACGTTCAAATGTTTCTTTTTCGTGTTCCATATAGCCTTTTGCAGTATTAACTAAGTTCGGAATCAAATCGTATCGACGTTTTAATTGAACCTCTATTTGAGCGAAGCTGTTTTTGAAACGGTTTTGTAGAGTAACGAGCTTGTTGTAGATACTGACGGCGTACACCACAACGAGCAGGACAATAACGATAAAGACAATAAATGCAGTCATAATAAATCCCATTTTTTTAATGTATTCAGTTCTTATATAAACTGTTGAGATATTAAGCAAATGCTTCTGAAGAAGCGATGTAATAACCGAGAAATATGTCACGAGTTGAGTAACAATTAAAATGCATTTACAAAGCAATACAGAAAGAATAATGGCACTGGAGAGATGAAAGAAAAAGGCCCAGCTAGAAGCCGGGCCTTGTCGATAAGCGATATTGGCGATGCCGTTAGGCACTCATTGGAACAAGTACCATAGTACCAATAATAACTGTGATAAGACCTGCAAGAACCGGAACAGATGTTCGTTTTACAACCTCAAACGGGCTGATGTTCGCCATACCGGATGTCGCAACGATTACGCCAGACACTGGTGAGATAGTACGACCTAGGTTTGATGCTTGAAGCATCGGGATAATTAGGAACGCTGGGTTTAGTCCCATTTTCGCAGCCAAAGATGGTGCCAACTCTACAAATGCATAGAAAGGCGCGTTACCAGACCCCGTTGCAATTGCTGCTGCAACTGTCAATGCAGTAAGGATAAGCATTAAAGCAACACCGCCTGCGCCTGCATTGTCTGCAAGGTGAAGTAGGTTATCGATAGCGCCGATAGACATTAGACCTTGCGCAAAAACCCCCGCTGCAACCAAAAGCATCACAACGCCTTTGAACGCGTCAGCCATGCCAGCGTGACAAGAATCTAAATCTTCTAGTGATTTCTTACCATCAAACTTATTTACAACGTAATGGATCAGAGCGCCAAGGAAAATCGAACCGACCACAATAGTATAAATGTCTAGGCTAAGTCCTGGAATGGTACGACCGTTGAATAGGAACACGCCGATGATAGGTAGAAATGGCAGTGCCGCATAAAACGCTGGTGCATCGGCTTTGATCTCTGATACGTCAATTTTTTCCATTGGCGTATTTTCTTTCTTATCTAAGTATTTGTTCCAGAAGAAAGCCGCGGTAGCCATCACGATGATTGCGCAAATAGAAACAGGCAACACTGTTTGTACCGCAAAAACATCAAGCGCCAAGCCAGATTTTTCGGCGGCGATCACCACATCACCAGAGGTTGGAGAAAGAATGATTGCCGCAGGAGAGGCACAAACTGCAACCGCTGCTGGACGAGAGATCCCCATCGCGACCATCATTGGGAACAATGTCGCCATTAATAGTACGCCAAGGCCAGTTGCAGAACTTACCGCAAGAGACATCAAACACGCCACAATGTAAGCCGCTACCAAAAGGACATAAGGGGATTTGATAACAGAAAGCGGTTTAGAGAACTGTTTCACTACAACGTTATTCGCGCCGATGTGAGTCATATAGGAAGCGAAGCCACATAGCAACATGATTTGCATACCAAGGCCGCCGCCGCGGTATTGTAGCATGTATTTCACGTATTCTAGCGCGTCTGTCACCATGTTACCGGTTGAGGTGATTTTTGAGGGCAGAACGTCATGCCCCAATACGCCAGTCATAAGAAGTAAAGCAATACCAGCCGTCAGTAACACGCCCGCTGCTTTATAGCCTTTGACGATAAAGTAACCCACAGCAATGGTGACAACTAAGCCAATTAAGAGCTCTAACATAGGGATCTCCGAATGTTATGAAAAAAAGAAAGAAACTGTTTCAGTTTATGACAAGGAATTTACAGAATTCTTAACTGTGGCACGAGACAAATATGGGGCTTGCATGATCTGAGACAAATAATAATTTAATAATTAATTTCGTTAGATTGTATTGTTGGAATTTGGTTTTCTAAGTGTTATGTGCTGGTTTGAAGCTGTTTGCAGGAAGGAAAATATGACCAGAAATTTGAATAAATAGTGAGGGAATTGATTCAAAATGAGAAAAAGAAACAACTCAGTGAGTTGGGAGAGGGTAATAATCCTTGCAACAAAAAAGCTTCGCCGAAGCGAAGCTAAATCGTAAGGATGGGTTAAGTTAAGCGTATCGGCGCACCATGAGGTTCCAACTGCGTTGTTGCCGTTCGAACTCCGCTTTGATTTGCTGATACTTTATCTTTGTCACAGAGCACTCGTATTTTTTTACCACACTGGCTGTTTTTGCACCGAGTACTTCCTTGCGCATTTCATAATATTCCTGCATGTGATGAACTAGCGCATCAAACTCGTGTTGTAACTGATCGAGAATCGTCTGCGTATTCGGTTTTGCTCCCAGTTTTTCTTTTGCTTTCTTCAAGAGTTGAGTTGCGCGAGCTTTTTCTATTCTAAATGTTGGCGTTGTGCGTAATTTAGATGTCAGTCCTAGCCAAGAGCATGACTTAATCAACCACTTTGTTGGGTCGTAATGCCACCAATACACACCATTACGATAGTCATTCTCGAAGATATGATGGAAATTGTGGTAGCCCTCACCAAATGTGAAAAAGGCTAACACGCCGTTGTCGCGAGCGGTGTTTTTGTCCGTGAAAGTCTGTTTTCCCCAAACATGCGCAAGTGAGTTAATGAAAAAGGTCGTGTGGTGGCTCATAAAGAGTCGAGCGGCACCAACTACTAATAACATACCCCAAATATCGCCGTAGATAATTCCAAGAGCGACCGGAAAGCCAATATTGGTGAGTAGAGCAAGTGGAACATAGTACTTATGTTGCCACATGACGATTTTGTCACGTTTTAAATCGCGGCAGTTGGTGTATTCGTTTTCCTGCGATTTGTTGTAGTCGCGTAACATCCAGCCAATGTGAGAATACCAAAAGCCACGTTTCGCTGAGTAAGGATCTTTGTCGTTATTGTCGACATGCTTGTGGTGTACACGATGATCAGAAGACCAGTGTAATGCACTATTTTGCAAAGAAAATGCTCCTCCAATCGCAAAAATAGCACGTAAAATTGGATGAGCTTCGTATGTTTTGTGGCTCCAGAGTCGGTGATAGCCTGCGGTAATAGAAAGATTCGTAAAACTGAATGCCATCACTCCCCAAACTAGATGCTCCCAACCCAGTCCAAAATGATATGCATACCAAGGCATTACAATAAAAGTCAGAACAAAACTGGAAGAAAATATCAACGTATTCAACCAGATAATGGGTGGTTTGTTTTGAGTCACAGGTGTATTCCTAACTTTGAGCTAACAACTGTTCGCCAGAATATCAGCGTACACGTGTAAGTCAAATTAAAGTTAGACAAATGTGACTGTTCCTTTGGATGTACATTAAGGAACTTGATGGGATATTTTGCTTTTAATTGAATAATGAGTAGTATTAAAAAATGAGCTCTGGCTTAAGGTGTATAAAATCTGCCAAGAAACAAGTGTTATAAAGGTGGAATATGCCGAGACTCTATAAAGAAGTAAAAAATGTAAGAAAATAGGAATACGTAATGGATTTACGATTAGCGGAATATAAGGACTACGAGCGCATTGCGCATCTTCATGCGGATAGTTGGAAGCGTCATTACCGTGGCATTCTTAGTGATAACTATCTTGATAAAGAGGCGATTGACGACAAACTACTGATCTGGCAAACCCGTCTGACCAACCCACCATTCAACCAGCACATTGTCTTGGCGGAAGAGGGTGGTTTATTGCTCGGCTTCGTTTGTGTGTTTGGCAACCATGACTTCGAGCGTGGAACCTTTATTGACGCACTGCATGTTGATGACAGCTACCGTGGTCGTGGTATTGGCAAGCAGCTATTACTTGCTGTCGCAGAATGGCAGCAACAGTACTTTAAAGACACTGGTCTTTATCTAGAAGTCGTATCGCAAAACATTTCTGCAATTGAATTCTACCGCCATATTGGAGGTCAAGAATGTCAAGAGCGAACTTGGCGTGCGCCAGGTGGTACAGAAGTATTGGAGAAGGTATTCCGTTGGAAGAATGCTCAGTCATTAGTTAGTGGGATAGAAGAAAACGTTATTTACTCCTAGTCTGACGTTTTAGCTTAGCAATAAGAGCAGCATCAACGCTGCTCTTTTTTGTGCCTGTCCTAAAGTTTAGTGTTTCAGTGGGCGACTTAAAAGCAAAGCCCCATGGCTTTTAGCTCTGACTCGCATTGCTGAGCATTTTCAAATTGAATGGCTTCCATGCCTACCGCTCGGGCCCCTTCGACGTTGTATGGCATATCATCAAGAAATACCGTTTCCTCAGCCTGAAGCTGATACGTTGAAAGTAGGGCTTGGTAGATCTCAGCTTGTGGCTTTAGTAACTGCACTTCAGAAGAGATGATTGCACCGTCAAACAGCGGCCAGAATTCATAGGTAGCACGAAGATGCTCAACAATTTCGTTGACGTTGTCTGTGAGCGCATAAACGCGATATCCTGCACTTTTTATTCTTTTTAGCAGTTCGACACTGCCGTAAAGTAATATTTGTGTATGTTTTACGTAGTAAAAAAAGCGGTCCATTTCTTCCGCTGTCACTTTGTGCTCACGTTGATAGCACAGTTTGGCTTCCTCTTCGGAAATGATTCCTTTGTTTAAGTCTTTCCAGATTTGTGATGAAAACAGCAACTGGGCCATTTTTTCCGCTTCTACTGCGTGACCAAATGTTAAGCGAACAATCTCTACCGGAGACCAGCGTACTAATACATTTCCCACATCAAAAATTACGTTTTTTATTTGTAAAGGTTCCATAACACACCCCAAGCCAATTGTTCATCACCGCGTTACATCCACAGTGAGTGCTGTCATTAAATCTTTGGAAGTTCGAGCCAAAGGCGCTGTTTAAATGTCTCGAACGTATATGAGATTAACATCCCTTAGGATACAACGCGATTATCGCAAAATTACACTAAACTATATGCAACTTCATTTATTTGGTTGTAAATCAAGTGTCGCTATCTTAAAAGATTGAAATTAAAGACAAGCGTCGCGAAATATTTGCGCCATTTCGCGCTGCTTATAAGCGTTAAGTAATATATAATTACTTAATAATAAAACGATAAGAATGAATGCAAATCACACTATTGGGACGTCAGGCGGAGTAGGCAAAATAGATAATATGGACTCGATACGTAAGGTTTATCAATATGCAGAACCCAACCTGACTCTCGTTGGTTGGATGGGGTTTCTTGGCTTTCCGCTGTACTACTTTGTTTGGGATTTTGTTTTCCCACAGGCTTATGAAAACTTGCCGCTCAGATTGTTTTGTTCACTATTGTTCTTTGGCATCATTTTTAGAAATCGCCTGTCGTCAACGTGGCGAAAATATATCCATATTTACTACCAAGTGACGATAACGATCTGCTTACCGTTTTTCTTTTTCTATATGTTACTGATGAATGACTGGTCCAATGTTTGGGTCATGTCCTTTATGTCCGCGATTTTCTTGCACATTCTATTGGTTCATGTCACAAGAGTTATGTTCGCTCAAACTTTTGCCGGAATAGGTTTAGCGACGTTCTTTGCTTGGGTGGCGAAAGGGTTTCATCTCGATTTAACAATGGACTGGACGCATGTGCCAATCTTTCTCTTTATTTATGTATTTGGCAATTTATTCTATTTTCGGAACCAAGTGGAGCACGAAGCGAAGGTGTCGCTGGCTAAGTCATTCGGGGCCGGAATTGCGCATGAAATGCGTAACCCTTTAAGTGGCCTTTGCACGTCAATCGATGTTATCCAATCAGTCTTACCCAATAAAAAAGAAGCCGAGAAAGACCAATATCTGATGAGCGGAGAGGATGTCACCCTGCTGCGTGAAGTTAGTGAGGATGCGATGAACATCATCCAGTCGGGCAACGAGACGATAGATTTACTTCTGACATCGATAGACGAAAACCGTGTCTCGCGATCCAGTTTTCAAAAGCATTCTGCTCACTCTGTGGTTGAAAAAGCGATTGAAAGCTTTAGTTATAAGCGTGCGACGGATCGCTTTGCTATATCCCTAGATGCGAGAAGTGAGTTTGATTTTCTTGGTAGCGATACCTTACTCAAATACGTTATGTATAACCTTTTCAAGAACGCCTTCCATCATCGCACGTCTGAAGATTTCCACATACATGTGTCCATGACGAGCACGGAGCAATCAAACCAAATCGTTGTAACCGATAATGGTGCCGGTATTGCTCCTGATGTCCTACGTAATATATTTCAGGACTTTTACACAACTGGTAAGTCAGGCAGCTATGGTTTGGGTTTGCCATTTTGTAAAAAAGTGATGCGTTCTTTTGGAGGTAACATTGAATGCCAGTCTCAGCTAGGTGAGTGGTCTCAGTTCACGTTAACTTTCCCGCCGATCACATCTGATATCGTGACTGAAATTAAAAACGATTTGACCAAACTCAAAACCATCCTAACGGTGACTAATCAAGATATTCTTGTGTCGAAAGTGACGGACATTAGCCGTTTTATGGGTTTTGAATCAACGATCTTAGATGTTAATCAAGTGCTCAAAAAGAAAGAGTATGAGTTCGAATTCGACCTGATTTTTATCGATCTTGAGAGCTTGGATGCAAGAGCAAACCAATTGGATAGATTAGAATCTCTTTTGTCTTTCACGGAAGCTCGTATCGTTTATCTTTTTGAGCATCACCCGACACAGAGAGCATGCAAAGCGGCATATGAGCCTATTTGGGTCGAGACTCAAGCCTGGTTATTGAATACTAAGCCAACCATTGACCGTCTCTTGTATGATTCAAGCTATGTATCGACACCAACGGCCTCAGTGGCTTTGGATACGTCAAATAAGCGGACAATTATGGTCGTGGATGATAACGAATCTTTGCGAAAATTTACCGCGATGTTACTCGAAAAGCAGGGCTTTGAAGTGATTCAGAAAGAAGACGGGCAGCAAGCACTGGATACATTAGAGCAAGAGAACGTTGACCTCATTCTTATGGATATCGAGATGCCCATCATGGATGGTGTAGAAGCTTCAAGGCGAATTCGAAGCTCGGATAAAAACTATGCGTCGGTACCTATTATTGCGCATACTGGGGATAGCTCACCTGTTACGCTGGACAAAATAGGCTCTTCTGGCATGTCTGACTTTATCGTGAAACCAGCGGATAAAAATCGCTTATTCGACAAAATCGCAAACTGGATTTAATCACTCGCAACTGTGTTATCTTGAGACGAGTTGATCATAACGCGAATACGGATAAAGAGCTCAGCAAAACTGCTGAGCTCTTTATTTTTACCTACACTATAGCTTATACAAACTCTAGATCGGGATGAACAAACGCTTCTTGGCAGGCGGAAAGAACGTGATCGACTTCGGCGGCAGTCATGTCCGCATTGACAGAAAAACGAATGATGTTCTTGTTTCTTCCTGTTGCAGGGCGACAGAAAACTGCACCAAAGACATTCCTTTCTTCTAGAAAGTCGCGAACTCGCTCAGTGTTTCTTTCGTTGCCACATTCTAGCGCGATAATTTGCGACTCACTGCGAATAGTAAACCCAATACGTTTTAAACCAACGGCTAGAGACTTCGCTCTTTTAAACAAAATCTCCCGCTTGTCATCGGCTTTTTTTATGACGTCCAGTGTTTTTTCTAACCGAATAATTTCTTGCGGTAACACGGTGGAGCTGAAAATGGCAGGATACGCGACAAATGGAAGTGTCTTCGCCAGCTTTTCTGCCCCTAAAATTGCGCCAGCACGATAAGCAAATGTCTTTGCAAGACTTACGGTTACAAAATCCACCATATGAGTCAAATCCAGCTCTTGCAGTAGCCCAGCGCCTTGCGGACCGTGCGTACCTAACGAGTGCGATTCATCCACAACTAAGCCGCAGTCAAACTCTTGTGCTATTTCGTAGATATCACGTAGAGGAGCAATGGTTCCGATAGTGCTGTAAACCGAATCCACAACAATAATTCCCGAACCATGGCGTGAAATCTGTTTTCGCAAGTGGTTGGTGTTGTTATGCATGAACGGATGAATTTGTGCTCCTGCGATACGTGCACCTTCCCATAAAGACATATGCGCAAAGAAGTCGATATACACAGGTATGTTCGGTGCACAAATAGTCTGTAATAAACCGACATTCGCAGCCCATCCTGATTGAGAAAGCAGACAGCTAGGCATGCCGACAAAACTGGCTAGTTGAGTTTCAAATGCAGGTTTTGATTCATCATCTTGCAAGAAAATCGCGGACATCACGACGTTGTCATCGTGTTGAGAAATCGCATCACGATGCGCGTTTTGAATCTCCTTGTTATGGGACAGTGCAAGGTAATCATTGCTTTGCATAACAACGGCATTACACGGTGGACGTTTACCAAGAACAAGGTGTTTCTTGTTCTCGTTCGGTTCAATTAGATCTTGAATATGAAAATCTAGGCGTTCCTCAATAAAGGAAGGAAGTGGTTTGCTTTGTATAGTTTCACTCATAATAAATCTCTTCTTCATATGGAAAAACGCCAGCGCTGACACTTATTCATATTGCGGATTTTGGGGAGAGTGTCACTAACCAGGTTGCATAAGTTTGCAGACCCTTGCAAACTCGACATTTGAGGGTTGGATGGTGGCTGTAACTCTATAGGGGCCCGGGGTCTAAACTAGTTTGTGCTTAAAGTTTATACGGCGATTTTGCGGTGTTTTTTTCGTGCTTCATGTCTGGACTTTTTATGAGGAATATAAAGTTTGAAAAGTGAAAAAATGGGCGCATTCGATAACAAAAAAGGCGCGAAAATCGCGCCTTAAAATATGATTGGGAAAAGATAATATCAGTTTATCGCTTATTACGTAGATAGCGCTTGCGGCGCTCTTCTTTACGCTTCGCTTTTTCTTCTTCTTTACGAGCGGTTTCAATCTCGACTTCAATCAGCTCTTGAGTGATCATTTCTGGGCGCTCTAGTGTAATTTGGCCTAGTGTCCCTTGGCGAAGTTCGTGCAACAAAATCTCTGATACTTTGTGCAAGTCCACACGTCCACCTGCGCGTAGTGCACCACGGCGACGACCAATTTCTTCCATGATCTCGATATCTGATTCAGGAAGCTCTTCGATTTGGTAACGCTCTTTAAGCTTGTCTGCATAGTGGGCTGCTAGGTACTCAATGGTGTAAAACGCAACCTCGTCGTATTCCATCGCAGTATCTTTTACAGCGCCAGTAGCAGCTAAACGGAAGCCACTGTGTGGGTTTTCCACTTTAGGCCACAGAATCCCTGGAGTATCGGATAAAACGATGCCATTTTGCAGGTTGATGCGCTGTTGACGACGTGTTACCGCGGGCTGGTTACCTGTCACCGCGATCGTTCGACCAGCTAGAGTATTGATGATTGTTGATTTCCCAACGTTTGGGATGCCCATGATCATGGTACGAATGTTTTTACCGATCTCTTCACGGTGTGGGGCAAGTTTACGGCAAAGCTCCATGATTCGATGCACTTCTTGCGGTTCTGACGTCGTGATCGCCATTGCTTTTACGTGTTGCTCTTGCTCCAAGTGCTCAATCCATAATTGAGTTAACTCAGGATCGGCCAAATCACTCTTGTTCAAGACTTTAACGACCGGCTTGTCACCACGGATTTGAGAAATCAAAGGGTTTTCACTACTGAAAGGAATACGAGCATCCAGTACTTCGATGATCACATCCACTTGTGGGATTGCTTCTTCGATCTCTTTGCGTGCTTTGTGCATGTGGCCAGGAAACCACTGGATTGAGTTATTAACCATTTGAATTTAATACCTTAATTTTCTTACTGCTCCAACGGGCGTACGAGTAGTAATTTGAGCTTCGAGCAGCATAGTTTTAGACTGAGTGTGTTAAAACCGTACTTACTTTTGTGGCTCTGTACCGCAAAGTTGAGCGTTTCTTTCGTGTTAATGAGCTAGTTTATCACGGAATGAAGGCGAAGCATTCAAGATGGAGACAAAAAGCCATGGTTTACAAACGAGCAAGCAAACATTTGTTGAGTATGCTCGCCAACGGACTTACAACAAGTATTCACTTTGGTGAGATATTAAGCGCAAATATTGTGTAGTCAAAGGTGGATTGTTTTGTCGGTTTTTTCTGACATATTTTAAATTTTTATCTTTATATCAGTAATTTATATTTCATTTCGCTATTAGTCGAAATTTGACTTTTAGCCGACACAAATTAATCTGACTGCCCAGTCCGAGTAAGGCATTATGCTCAGTACGATAAGTCGTATTACAGCGTTGTCCGTTGCCACATTTTTGCCAGTAGTTTTTTTTTTAACTCATTGATAGTGACAGTTATTGAGAACAGACAAGCAGACTGAGTTTTACATTGAGGCTGAGTAATGCTGGTCGATTTTGATCAGCGAGTGGCAGGATTAATTTAACCAATCGAGCAGGAGATCGAAAATATAGATTATTGGATAGAGATAAATGAATACACAGCTTAATGTGATGGTGATTGATGGTCATCCTCTACAAACCAAGATACTTACCCAAATATTGGGTCATAGTGGCGCTTCAGTCAGTACATTCAATTGTGTGGACACTGCTAGTCAATGTGCACAAGAGCAATATTTTGATGTGATCTTTTGCGATCTCCAGATGCCGGGAAAAGGCGGTATCGACATCTTGGAAGTATTCGACCAAATTCAGTATCACGGGCAAGTCGTGCTAGTCAGTTTGTTGGAGCAGAGCATCATCTCGGCAGTACGAGAAATGTGCGAAGGGTTTAGTTTTGAGATATTAGGAGAACTGCCTAAGCCGTACGACGAAATACAAGTGGTTAAACTCTTCAGCCAAATAAAAGATGAAAGAACGCGAAAAACAGCGTTTGCTCAACCTATCGTACTGCAAGACCAAGAGTTTTTATTTGCTTTGGGTGAAGGGCGAGTGAAGAATTATTACCAACCTTTGGTAGACGCACACAGTGGTGAGCTTTTAGGTTATGAAGCGTTAGCGCGTTGGGTGCATCCTATTTATGGCGTGTTGTTACCAAACCACTTTCTTCCGATCGTAAAACGATGCCATTTGTCTTCTGAACTTTTTCAATCAGTGCTGATTAATACAATCTATGACATCAACAATAGGGGATTAACCCAAAAGGTCTCGATTAATGTCGACCACGAAAACTTGAACGACCCTGACTTCTCGCATCGTTTTATTCAACAATGCTCGGAGAGCGGTGTCGACCCGTCACAAATCACCATTGAGATTACAGAGCGGGAAGCTTTCCAAGCTAGCACGTCTATCTACAAAAACCTCATCAAACTCAGAATGAAAGGTGTCACGGTATCAATTGATGATTTTGGTACGGGCTCATCTACATTTGAAAAGTTGGCAAAGTTACCTTTTAACGAGATCAAACTTGACCGCGTTTTTGTCTACGGAGCGAGTGAAGACCTGAAAAAGAAAAGCATTGTCATCGCTATTTGTGCTTTAGCGAAAAGCCTCAATATTCGTATTGTCGCAGAAGGTGTCGAAGACGAAGTAACCTATAAAACCATGCGCGAATGTGGAATAGACATCTGCCAAGGCTTTTACATTGATAAGCCCATGCCGTTAGAGGTAATCACTATTTTGAAGCAAAGATATGAAAGCATTGAACGGTTTGATCTTTGATGATCAGATGCTTATCTGTATGGCTATCAGTGATAAAACCGTGAGTATCAAGAAACGTCGATTTCTAGACAAGTTTAATGTGAATAATGTTATTGAACTTGCAAAAGTAGTGGGAACATAAAGTGTTATGAATGTAAGAAGTTTTGTTTCTTCTTTTGCGGTTGCGATGTTGTTATTTATTGTATCGGTGACCATGATTGGTGCTGTTCTCATCTCTTATGAGGAGAAGCAATTTAATACGTACGCTAACAATTTAGCAAAAACAAAGCAGAAGGTTATTCTGCTAGGCTTGTTGACCGAAGCTCAATTGGCGCAGTATGAAAACTTCAGTATCGAACAAATAGAAGTACTGACTGACTTCAGTTTTCAAGATGCAATTTATGCTTTAAAGCCGTATAAAAACCTAGATTATGTGGAAACTGTTGCTCGTAAAGCCCTACACCAAGCAGAAGCTCATTTGTCCAATGTCTACGATAGAGAAGACGCCATATTGTACTTTCGTTCTTATACTAGTGACAAACTCATCTTAGAACGACCAATCCCAGCTCTAGAGGGATCTAAAGAGACGTTTGATATAGAATGGTGCAGAGTGAATTACGCTTGTATTCTTGCCGCGTGGAAAGAGCAGCTCTCCGACCGAGTTCTTATCTCTAAGCCCTTCAAAACCACGTATTCAGATGAGATGGCATTAAGTATCATGAGTCCCGTCTACTATAGAGGGAAGCTTGTCGGCGAATTTTCGGAACAACTGTATTTATCATCGCTTTATAATGAAGGCAAAGCCGTTGACGTAGAGGTTAGTAACGGAAATAAGCAGATAATTATTTACTTTCCGAGCTACCCCTTAGCTCATTTTGCTTACACTCAATCCTATGTTGCCGACAATAATAATCTTGTTATTTACCAATATCCGTTTAGTAAAATAGTGGTGGACTACAGCTTTATTCTTGTCATCTATTCTGTCGTAGCGTTCGCCTATTATCGAAAAGCCAATGAATCTAAACAGAGCAAAATTCAATTAGAAAATGCTCTGAGTGATGTAACGCAAGATGACTTGACCGGATTATTAAATCGGCGAGTATTTAAAGAAGAGCGGTTTAAACATCGAATGGAGGTTGAACCATACTCTATCATTGCGATTGACGGAAATCGTATCAAGAAGATTAATGATCGTTACGGACACCATGTTGGCGATGAAGTCATTGTTATTATTGCAGACTCAATGAGAAAGGTTTTTCGGAACAGTGACTACTTAGTCAGGACTGGTGGTGATGAGTTTATTGTAATTTTGCCCGGATGCAGCATGAGCAAAGCTTCCATGTTAGCGAAAAAGCTCCGTGGCGTTGTTAAACACAATCGTTTAAATACATTAGATATAGAGATCAGCGTTAGTACTGGTGTTGCTGTGCGCGAAGAGGATGAAACGCTGCAAGAGGTGATCGTGAGAGCAGATGAAGAGTTATATGAAATGAAAAAACAGCGTGTTTGAGGACAACAATACATAACCATGACATAACTGTTTGATAAATTTGACCAAGCAGTACCCTTGGTCTTTTATATTAGTCGAGCAATGCATAATGCTCCTTTGATTGCTGATTATCATAAGACCCAACTGGTACTTTATCGTGAACAAAGACCTTGATCTAAACCTATTAAAAATACTGGTTCTATTAGAAAAGCATCGTCAGCTTAAACCCGTAGCGAAAGCCTTGGGCAAGAGTGAGGCGTCGATCAGTAAATATCTTGCTCGCTTACGCATCCAACTTGGTGATGAACTATTCATTCGTCACCCACATCATTTAGAACCCACCAACTTTCTGATGCGTCAGCTACCCAAAATTGCAGATGCATTAGATAACTTAGAAACATGCCTAGTTCGATCAGAATTCAAACCAGAAAAATACAGTAAGGATATAACGGTCTGTTTACCCCAAACGGCTCAGTACTCATTTGGACACTTGTTGGCGATGGATTTAATGACGCTGTTTCCTAAAGCTCATATTACTGTCGCAACCATCACGGAATATACGGTGGACGAAATCCTTTTAGGCAAAGTGGATGCCCAGCTTCATTACTTCAATGATGAATTGCCAAAATCTATCCATCAGAAATTTATTGGCTACGCGCCTGCTGTGGTTGTTGTTCCGGAAGAGCTTGGGATCACCACTCTTGAAGAGGCTGCCAAACTACCATTTATTATGCTTGAAATTATCGGTTGGAAAGAGAAAGAGCAGCTTGCAAAACGAGCAATGGAGAATCACGGTATGGTGATCAATCGAATTGCAGCGCTAGATAACGTGAGCAGTGTGCTAAAGCTGCTCAAACAAAAAAAGGCGGCGACGGTTTTTCTGGAGTATCAGGCGCCAATCGAAGGATACCGTTTTATTCGTATTCCTGAATCTTATTACCCCAACGGCTGGCCAAAGGTTGTACTTCAGATGAAGCAAAGCCATCGTCACGACGCAATGCATCAGATATTAACCGATGCCATTGCAAAATATATGAAGAACTAACGATCGCATTGAATGTTTTCAGCGCTTGGGATCGTATGCAGTAATTCAATCAATGAATCTGCATGGTATTTTTTCAAAATACGAGTTTTGTAAGTGCTGATGGTTTTAGCGCTGAGCGATAGTTGTTCTGAAATACGTTTATTTGAATAGCCCTGAGCTAAGTAGTGGAACACCATGGCTTCGCGATTGGATAGCGTGACATCACCAGTAGAAGGAGCGTGAGTAGACTTAAACATAGAGTACCCACGTGAGACACTCACAATCGCGTCAGCAATCGCTTCTTTTGTCTCGTTTTTATTCAAGAAACCATGAGCTCCCATCTCGTAAGCCGCTTTAGAAAGGCTGGAATAGTCGCGTGAAGAAATGAAAAGTAATTTACCTTGATAGCCCGTTGCTAAAATATTCTTCGCCAAACGCATACCATCTCGATCACCAAGGACAACGTCTAGAATAATAAAATCAATTTTTGTATTTCGAACTAAGTCCATTACTTCTGCGCTGTCTTTCGACTGAATGACTTCGGCTGTGTTGATTACGCTCTCAACAAGAGAAGTCAGTGCTTCGCTGTAAAGTGGTTGGTCATCAATGATAAGAACATTATTCAAATGGAGCCTCACTACTATCCGAACTGTCATACCGCCCAACGCAATATGATTGTATTAAGAGGGATTGTAGGAAAAACCTTTCTGATGGAAAGGAAAATGACATTTTCTATAATTGAAATTCACTGAGCACAATTGAATAAGATACTGTCGAATACGCCAATACACGAGGGATTTCATATGTGTGGGTATAGTGATAGGCCAACGAAAAACATCAATATTAACCCTAAACTTTTCATCGAAATGGCCGCTAAAAGTGGGAAGGTAAGGTCGCACTAAGTTAACTCATGTTATCCTGTTCAAAAATGAGACATTTTTTCACAGTTTGATATGGAAATGTGCGTTGGCCGTCCTTTTGGTGGTTTACAAACTTTGTTGTAACGACTAAAAAGGATGCTTGGATTTTTAGCCTGAGAATGGCTTCTCATGGCGTTTGCATCAAACTTTTTCTGATGCGTATTTTGGTTGGATAATTGGCTTTATGAGTAACGTAACCAGCACCATTTTGACAGAAAGTGGTACCAATGAGCTTGAAATCATCGAGTTTCATTTAGAAAAAACATTGCCGGATGGCAGCACAAAAACTTGTTATTACGGCATCAACGTTGCGAAAGTACGAGAAGTGATTCGCGTACCAGAGACAACCGATTATCCAAACGCACAACCTCACATGATCGGGGTGTTTTCGTCCAGAGATGTATTGACGCCTTTAGTTGATTTAGCTGGTTGGTTAGGTGTACCAACACGCCAGGACCTAGAGCGTAAGTTTGTTATCGTTACTGATTTCAACAAAATGACCAATGGCTTTCTGATTGATAGTATTTCACGTATTCATCGTATCTCTTGGAATGATGTGGAATCACCAAGTCAGTTTTTGGAAGCGGGCGAACAAGATTGTGTAGTGGCAGTTGTCCGCAAAGAAGGCAACCTGATCATGATTCTCGACTTTGAAAAAATCATCGCGGATATTAACCCAGAGCTGAGTATGGAAAAATACGATGTGAAAGGGGATAAGTCGGTAGATCTAAACCAGAGAATGGTGGGTAAGCGTAATGCTAAAACGATCATGGTGGTGGATGACTCAGCATTTATTCGCTCTTTGATTCAAGATACATTAGCTTCTTCAGGTTACAATGTGATCACTTGTAAAGACGGTGGTGAGGCTCATGAGAAATTAATGAGCTTAATCGAGGTCGCGAAAGAAGAAAACTTGCCAGTTAAAGAGCTGTTAGATGCGGTGGTTACGGACGTAGAAATGCCTCGAATGGATGGTATGCACTTAGTGAAGAGACTACGCGATACTGAAGCGTTTCATGAAATGCCGATCATTATGTTCTCATCATTGATGAGTGAGGATAACCGAGCGAAAGCACTGTCTCTTGGCGCAAATGATACGATTACCAAGCCAGAGATTGGCCGTATGGTGAATATGATGGATAAATACGTATTTAACTTTGCGTAAACAAACCCGATAAGATTAAAAATAAGGCTGCCGATGGGCAGCCCTGTTGTTTTAAGAACAATGATTAATTACTAGAGTATAGTCTTGGTTTTCTCTAAGTGGTGGACCATAAATGATACTGCACTTCTCTTTTGACGCACTCTTGTCATCTCTTGCCATTATCGCTACGAGCCTTTTATCTTCAAAAGCCTCAATTTTCCAATCTGTTGTACCGTACTGATGTTCAAGTTCATGAACAAGCAACCCCAAAGCAGTCTCATCTGCATCAGGGTATCCGTATAAGAAGACGCATCGCTTGTTGGCGCCAATAGTACAGCCTTCGAAAGGCAGCTCTGCTTTGGTGAATTTATTATCAAAATTTGCAACATATGCTTTGCTCTCCAACCCTGCAATCGCCATTTTCCCATAACCGACACCGAGCGCTGATGCAATCGCGCCCTTCATGCCTTCTAAACGCGCTTCACGCGCATCACTTTGAAGGTTTAAAAAGCGTGGTGCGGCAGTGACAGCAAGAATGCCAAGCACGACAATAACTACGACTAACTCTATTAGAGTAAATCCAGTTTGTTTTCTCATATTATTTTCACAGCAAGTTAAAGGTAGAAAAAGTAACACTGACCGTACACTTGTTGTTGTGTAAATAAGTACGGTAATGACAAAATGATCAATAGTATAAAGCGATGAGTCATAAAGTGCTATACCGACGTAGTGAGAATCGATTACGCCTATATAGAGCGGGAGGAGGGTTCAAAGATCTAATGCGGCCGTTTTTGAGCAGTCATTAATTCCGTGGAAGAAATGCTGCATGAACAGTCGAGCATGAATTCGCCTAGATATAAGCATACGCGTACATCGGCTGAATGAAAGACGAAAAGAAGTGACGGCAAACCGCACAAATGGATTGTCTTTTTGTTCACTTTGATGAATGCTACGCGAGATTCATATCACAACACACTCGACGCATTCATCGTGCGAATGTGCTTTGCTTTCGTGTTTGGCTTTCAAATATAAGAATAATCTAAATGGAATTCGATTCGATAAACTTGCTTGCGATAGGGCTAATATTTCTTGGCTCTTATGTACAAACCGCAATAGGCTTTGGCTTGGCAATTGTTGCCGCACCTTTACTGATTCTTTGGGCGCCGGAGTATGTGCCTGCACCAATCTGTTTAGTCGCGTTATTTATTTCGTTGATGAATGCGATGAAGCACCGCAGTAGTGTTGAAATCGGCGGTTTAAAAATGGCATTGATTGGGCGTGTGCCCGGATCGGTTGCTGGCGGCTTGCTACTGTTTTTTGTCTCGACTCAAGCCCTTACACTTTGGATTGGTTTTTTGGTGTTATTCGCGGTTGTGGTGAGTGTTTTACCGTTTCGGGTTGAACCCACACCAGCGCGTATGACATTAGCAGGATTCTTTTCTGGATTGTTTGGTACCAGTTCGGCGATTGGAGGCCCACCGATGGCGTTGTTGTTGCAACATCAAGAAGCGAATCAGTTACGTGGTAACCTATCGGCATTTTTTGTTTTCAGTTCCATCATTTCGCTCGTTGTTCAAATTCCCGCTGGTTTCTTCACATTACACCATTTGGTGATTACTATTCCGCTATTACCTGCGGCAGCACTTGGGTATTGGCTCGCGATGAAAACCACCCAATCGTTACCAAAAGAAAAAATTCGGTTTGGAGCACTTATGTTGTGTTTTGTGAGTGGGTTTACAGCAGTAGTACAAGCGTTGAACCAGTAATGCCCTCAGCATCTTAAACTCACAGGGATATCGATCTCCTTTTATTATGCATAGCGCGATTTGTTTGCGCTGACTTGTTCGTTTAGATGAGCGATAGTTTTATGAATAACACTCGTTATGGCACTTTTATGGCAGCATTCTCCTTTGTAATTTGGGGGCTGTTACCCATTTATTATCGTTATTTACCGAATGCTTCAATGGATGAGTTACTGGCATGGCGAATCATCGGCTCAGTTCCTGTCGGTTTTTTAATTGTGCTTGGTATAACCCGTCGAGGACCGAATTGGAAAGAAATCTGGTGTGACAAAAAATCTTTGTGGTACACGTTTGTCGCGAGCAGCTTGATGTGTATTTCATGGAGTGCGTTCACTTGGGCTTTGACTCACCATCGAGTCATTGATGCAAGCTTAGGCTTTTTTATTGGACCGTTGGTGTCAGTGGCGTTAGGCGTGTTTATTCTTGGAGATAAGCTTTCAAAAGGCAAACTCATCGCAATTGTGCTAGCAACAATTGGCGTGATGTATCAAGTGATTCATTATGGCCAGTTGCCTGTTATCGCACTAACGATGGGGTTGTTCTTTGCTTTGTATGGCTTGTACAAGAAGAAGATAACATACGACTGGAGCACCACCTTGTTTGTTGAGGCCCTGCTATTGACTCCAGTTGCCGTGGCGTATTTGTTTTACAAACAATGGACAGTGGGTGAGTTGGCTTCAGGCGTAGATATCACAACATTGCTTTTGTACTTTGGCAGCGCACCGATCACGCTTTTACCACTGATTTTTTATTCTATCGCGATACGTATAACAAACTTATCGACAGTTGGTTTAATGCAATATATTGAACCAAGCTTGCAATTTGTTTTGGCTGTGATGTTTTTCGGTGAACTGTTTGATGAAGTTAAAGCAGTGACTTTTGCCTTTATTTGGGTGGGGCTGTTATTTACAATCTTTGAAAGTATTGTCAAAGGGCATAAGCGTAAAAAGTTGGCCAATCATCCTTTATAGTGCACTATTCTTGAATATTCACGATTCCACTCTCACGCCCTCTATTCGAGGGCGTTTTTAGTTCCATAAAGTATTCTCTAGCTCGTTTTCTTATATTCGAGTCAAATCATAATTTGAGGTTAATTGACGCATTATCATTAGGATACCGCTATATTTATAGCCAAGTGACACGCTATATAATGAAAACCGGATCAAAAAGGACGACATATGATCACAGCTCTATACGCTAGCATTCTTGCAATACTGATTATTTGGTTGGCCGTTCAAGTGATTAAGCAGCGTCGCTTAAATCAGGTTGCTTATGCTGACGGAGGAGTAGAGGCTCTCCAAATCGCTCGTAGTGCACAGAGTAACGCGACAGAATATATCCCCATTACTCTGATTCTAATGGCACTATTAGAATTCAATAGTGCTTACCCAACCTGGATACATCTCACAGGCATTATTTTCGTGATCGGTCGAATTATCCATGCTCGAGGTATATTGAAAGAGGACTTAAAAAGGCGTGTTAGGGGCATGCAGGTGACATTCCTAGTGATACTTTCGCTGGTTGTGTTGAATATGATTTATCTTCCGTACGATAAGTTATGGTAAGTCTTCGTAGCTATATCCCGCCGCCATGGGTACTCGTTCTGATTGGGTTAGTACTGAATATTGGCGCGATCGTTCTTACTAGCTTGGTCCTTGATAGGCTTGGCAAACAGTATTCGCAACTCGCAGAGCAAAAGGCGGAAAACTTGTATTCCATCCAACTCGCGTGGAATAGCGTTGAAACTCTAGAAAGAAAAAGAGAGGCGTTGCTGCTTCATTTGCACATAGGTCAGAGCGCAGCGATACCTTCGGAGATAGAACAGATATTGGAAGGGCACTTATCCTCTTGGACTCATCACGAATCGGATGAAATACAAATAGATAAACTCCCTAAGCTAATGTCAAAGATAAACCAAGCACAAGCTTCGTATAGAGATCGCATTGATGACTATTACATTGAGAATGTAGAGCTCAATGAGGTAATGGCAAAGCAAGATGAAAAGATCGCTTGGTACAAAAATATCGGGCTCTTCTTGCAAGTATTCGGACTCGCATTAATCCTCGCACGTGATTTGGCTAGGAAGCCATAGAACAAAAGTTAATGGTAGGGTTTATTGCGAAATGCCAATTATAATTTGCAAATTGCAATTCATTGCGTGAGCAAACAGTGGCTATTGGTGAAGTTTTAATGAAAGTGATTAAATAACAACCTGTTTTTGTGCGCTACAAAGTTGGCACGCCTCATGCTTTAGTATGAGTGACCCTTTCTAAGCCGAGGGTCACCTAGCCAACTGACGTTGTTAGTGAACCACTTTGTTCACAAATATATACAGCCAATCACGAATCCTTGTGGTTGGCTTTTTTTTATTTAAATGACACAGTTTAGAACTGTGCTTTAATCCAGATCATGCGATGGTCGGAAGACACATCTTTGCCATCACCATACTTACCAATACGCGCATCGTTAAATAGCTTACGACCTTCTTCATAAGAAGCTGACCAGTATACGCCAGAGTCCACCACATTTAGGTTTGCAGAAGGCAAGGCATAATCTACACCCAAGCCAAACGTCGAAGTGATGCGATTTGGATATGGGTGAGTGGAGCTGCGGTCAACAGCGTGTTCGGCTGCCCCAAAGCTTGTCGGATAAAGCTCGCCATTCATCACGGTTTGGTTAACCAATGGATCATTATGCAGTTCTTGCATTACAGAGCTAATACCGTCACCGGCCACGGGATCAAGGTTTTGATCGCCCATCATTACGAATTTAGCCCCGCTCGATAAGCCGCCTTTCTTACCTGCATCGTCGTAGAAATAGTCTTTACCTTGAATGTAGTGATGCCAGAACTCTACTTCGGCTGCGTTTTGCGCTTTGTTTTTACCTGGATCGAATACTGGTGGAGTAGGGTGCGACATCAGTAGATGCACAACTTCCTCGCCATTGCGAGTCGGAATGATAATTGGTGCATCTACGTGGTTTTTAGAAGATAGGCGTACTTGATCCCATTCTTCTGCAGAGTACCACTCATCACCACACTTCATGCCATCTGGAATCTTTTGTGAGCCGTCACAGATAGTAATGGTTGGAATCTTCGCACCTTCCATATCTTTCCATTTAAACGCTTGGAACGTGCGCGTATTTGCCGTATCAATCTTGTATTTAGACATTAGGGCAAAGGCATATTGACCGTGGTACATGCCAAAGCCCCATGCATCGCCCGGCATTTGACCTGCTGTTCCATTGTTGTCGAGGTCAAACTCGCTTAGCAAACCTGTGTTGGTAGAGTAAGACTCCGCGAAAGGATATTCGATAGGTTCAAGGTTCGCTTCACCGCCTGCACCATTGATGCTTTGCGCGACAGACAGGTAGTTCTTCTGGAAGCCTTCAAGGGCAGCTTTGTTTTCGCCTGTTCCGTCGTTGTTGTATTCCGCCATCATAAGAACGTCAGGGCGATTCTTCTGAATAATCGCAGCAACGTTTCGAATTTGAATGACTTTTTCCGCAGTGGTTTTGTCTTCAGCGGCGATAGAACCGTCTAAATAGGCATTAACCAATACAGTTTGCTGCGCT
Source organism: Vibrio sp. CCB-PB317 (assembly GCF_022808245.1). Taxonomy (NCBI): domain Bacteria; kingdom Pseudomonadati; phylum Pseudomonadota; class Gammaproteobacteria; order Vibrionales; family Vibrionaceae; genus Vibrio; species Vibrio sp. CCB-PB317. Next base: position 1,137,400 of record NZ_JALGNU010000002.1, on the reverse strand, counting down.
GGTTCAATTTGCATTTCACTCACTAAAGCTTCAAAAGTTGCACGGTCAAAAGAGAGGTTGTAAGTCGCTATTTTTACTTCTTTAGGCTGAACATTGACGTATTCAGTGTCGTCATTACATCCAGATAATAGAGCGGCGCCAACCAGGAGAGCGATAGAGGTTTTGATTGTTTTCATGGGTACGTCATACCTTATAATTGATTCGGCTGAATATTAAAGTCATCAGTAATTGTTTTAAGCGATATCAATCACACAAACATTTTCATATTTACATGTTCAATTAGTTTTTGTGTGATTTGTGCAATAAACGCAACACTTTCAACACCAAAAGGTTATATGCAAATTGTTAAAAAACGGTGTCGTTTTTAATAGATGAAATGGCACTAAAACATAAGCTGTATGATTGTGTGTGCTAAAATCAATGAGCGGGATAATTACGATAAGTTTGACTTCACTTTGGGGTGAGAAACAAACAAATAAGAACTGGTCAGTTTGGCTTTGCTATTGATGCAAAATAGGGGGCTAACCGATGGGTTCAGTATCAAACTATCAGAGCAGGTTATTTGTCACGGCAATGCTTGCTTCACCACTTCTTTTTTCAACATCTTTATCCGCCGCTCAGTCCGAACGGCTAGAGCAAAACCATGGTCTTGTTGTTGCTTTAGAAAAACGCAACCTTGCAGCCACACAAAATATAGATCGTGTGTTAGGTTTACAAAATGGAAATCGTGTACAAAAGCTGAAAACTAACAAAGGTAAAAACGGCGGTACGCATAATCGTTATCAGCAGATGTTTAAAGGCGTCCCGATTTGGGGCAAGCAAATTGTCGTACATCGTGATAAACAGGGCGAAATCAAGCATATCAACGGCACTCTCGTAAAGGATATTGCCCGAGACATCAATGATATGGTGCCTAAATTGTCGCTTTCTCAAGCAATGTCTTCAACGCAAAAGCCGTACCGAGAAAACGGATACCAAATAGAGAATCAGCGCCAAGGTTTACGTATTTATGTCGATAAAAGTGACGTGGCGCACTTAGCTTATATTGTCCAGTTTTTTGCTGATAATGAGCATGGTGGTAAGCCTACGCGTCCCACCTTTCTTGTTGATGCTAAAACAGGAAACATTTTGCTGCAATATGAGGGGTTAGCGCACGTAGAAGCGAATGGTCCGGGAGGAAACCAAAAAATTGGTCGTTATCACTATGGTGTGGATTTTGAGTCTCTATTAGTCCAGCAATCTGGTGATACGTGTTTGATGGATATTCCAGGCGTGGTCAAAACCATTAACTTGAATGGTAGGACGTCTGGCAATACACATACGTTCGTTTGTCCAACCAATAGTGTTAAAGAAATTAATGGAGCGTACAGCCCGTTAAATGATGCGCATTACTTTGGCAAAGTGGTATACGACATGTACAAAGATTGGCTGAATACCGCGCCCTTAACGTTTCAGCTTCAAATGCGAGTGCATTACCGCAAACGCTATGAAAACGCCTTTTGGAATGGTTCGAGCATGACTTTTGGCGACGGTGCGAGTTATTTCTATCCTTTAGTGAGTTTAGATGTCTCAGCGCACGAAGTTAGCCATGGATTTACAGAACAAAACTCTGATCTGATTTATTCAGAGCAATCTGGCGGAATCAATGAGGCTTTCTCAGATATGGCAGGTGAGGCGGCTGAATTCTATTCACGTGGTTCTAACGATTGGAAAGTTGGGTACGATATTAGAAAGGCTGCCAATGCGGCGTTGCGCTATATGGATAATCCGCCCCTTGATGGTCGTTCAATTGATCACGCGTCTCAGTATGTGAGTGGCATGGATGTGCATTATTCAAGTGGTGTGTTTAACAAAGCGTTTTATCTATTGGCGGTTGAGTACAATTGGGGAACGCGACAGGCGTTCGAGGTTTTTGCGTACGCTAACCAGAACTACTGGACGCCAAGTGAAACGTTTGATTCTGCAGCTGCGGGTGTATTGGCGGCCGCCCAAAGCTTAAGCGTGGCTGCGAATGATGTCGCCGACGCTTTTGCTCAGGTCGGTGTTTCAGTTGATGGCGGAGTCGTCGAGCCACCGTCTAGCACGTGTGAAGCTATCGCCCTAAACAATGGTGTTTTCAGCGAAATAGACTCTTCATCTACTGGTGAGTGGCATTGTTTTACGATTGATGTGCCTACCAACAGTTCAGATTTTACTGTTACCACATCGGGAGCAAACGGCGATGCGGATCTTTACGTTAAGCTGGGAAGTGAACCAAGTTTAACCAGCTACGATTGTCGCTCATACAGTAGCAACAGTAATGAAGCATGTAGTATTACTTCTCCGAATGAAGGAACGTGGCACATTGGCGTGTACGCTTACAGCAGTTACAGTAACTTGAATGTGGAAGCAAGTTATGTAGGACAAGAAGCGCCACCAACATCTGATGAAGTTACTACACAATCAATCAACAATGGTAAAACGTGGACGGCGATTATTACTGGTTCTGGCTTGATGAATGGCGTGTGGAATGTTATTTCAAATACGCCGTGTGATAACGATAACGAGTGCAGTTTATCCGGTATCGGAAAGAAAACCAGTGAGGTTAGCTTTACGTTGACGGATGGTACCGTATTCATCATCGCTAAGCCCTAGCGATTTTTATGTAAAGAGGCCCTGAAATATCAGGGCCTTATTTTTTTACGTTCAATTTTCTGTATATAATAGCGAGTCACAAAGAAGTGAGGACGACCTCACCGCTCTATCTTTTCTCGGGGACGACCCTATCTCGTTGGGAAATATGACATGGCTTGGGGAATTCTCTTCATTGCTGGCTTATGCGAAGTGGCATGGGCTGTCGGACTAAAATACTCACAAGGTTTTACCAAATTGGCGGCATCTGGCTTTACCGTTACGTTTATGGTGTTGAGCTTTTGGTTACTTGGAATTGCATTAAGGACGCTACCACTCGGTATCGCTTACGGCGTTTGGGTAGGTATAGGAGCGATTGGAACGGCAATCGTCAGTATCTACATATTTAACGAGCCCGCGACGCTAATAAAATTGCTGAGTTTATTGCTTATTGTAGCTGGTATCGCTGGATTAAAATTATCCGCTTAACGTCAGGTTAAACATAAAAAAGAAAGCCAGAGTCGACTCTGGCTTTTTACGTTTTAGTGTTGTCTCGCTTTAGGGCTGAAGGGTTAAGCGCTGCGCTTAACGAATGGCAAGCGCAAATGGTGACCAAATACGTTAATGAGTGCGCCCGCTACAATTAGTGCACCACCGATGTACGTCCAGATGAGCGGGATTTCGCCGAAGAAAATGATGCCTAACAACACAGAAAATACGATCTGAATATACGAGTAAGCAGACGCTTTGCCCGCTTGCTGAGTTTGCATTGCTTTGGTTAATCCCAATTGCCCAACTTGGGTGAATACACCAACCAAAACCAACATGAAAGTCAGATACAGGTCGGGCATAACAAAATCATCGCCAATCAGTAAGAGTGAAGTGGGTAGAGCAACCAGAGGGAAATAGAAAATGATCACTGAACTATCTTCAGTTTGGCTAAGTTTTCTAACAATGACATAAGCAATTGAGCTACCAAATGCGCCCAAGATTGCAATCATTACGCTAAACATAGGTAAAGTGCGCTCTGCTTCTTGTCCTGTTTCTGGACTTACCATTATATAGATGCCGAGTAAGCACAAGGCAATGCAAAGGAACGTCGATGGTTGAATGCGTTCCTTCAAGAAAAAGACGGCTAGGAGCGCAGTAAATACTGGGTGAATGTATTGGAAGATGGTCGCTTCTGCCAAAGGTAAGGTGGTCACCGAATAATATACGCACATCAATGCCATGGTGCCCACTGCGCCACGCGCAAACAGTAATGGCTTATTATTGCCCCATACAGAAATTCGTTTTCGCTTAACATCTAAATAGCTGATAACAAGTGAGACGAGTGCCCTCGCTGCAACAATCTCAAATACAGGGATACCATGAAGACTGACATGCTTTACTGTGGCAGACATTAGCGCGAAACCGAATGCGGAGAGCACCATAAAGCGCACACCAATGGGAACCAGAGTGTTGAATGAATTAGACATTTTACTGCTCATTTGTTGCGACAGATCGCACTTTAGCATACTCAGCTCACAAAATGATCCGTGATATTCAAACACATCTGCCGAGAGTGAGAATAAGCAGTAGACTATGGGTTCTCAAGCAACCCTATCTTTCATTCGCGCATGGAGCGCATCTAGGAAATATCTAGATATTTAAGGAGCATACATGATCCCAGTACAAGCAACGCATACTTCTGGCGTTGTCATTTCTAAAATTGATGGCGTCGATAAAATGCTGTTGCTCAAACGTGTTAAAGGTGGTTATTGGTGCCATGTTGCTGGTGGTGTAGAGGCCGGTGAAACCGGATGGCAAACTATTCTCAGAGAACTGAAAGAAGAGACGCAAATTGACGATGTTGAGTTACATACTGCAGACTTTCTAGAACAGTTCTACGAAGCAAAAAATAACCGCATCATGGTTATTCCATGCTTCGTATTATTTTGTCCACCTAACCAATCGGTTGTACTTAACGAAGAACACACAGAGTATTGTTGGTGTACGCTTGAAGAAGCAAAGCGACTAGCCCCGTTTGCAAATCAACACCACCTTTACGAACATGTGTGGAGGCATTACGTGGATGTGGAGTCGTTGACGCCATTTACGTTAATTGAACAAACAGACTAGACGAGATAGCCATCCTTTTAAGCACGTTTGACATAACGAATATGGAAGTTTGTTCTCAGCGCAATGAGGCGGTAGGATTTGTGAGTAGTGTTTACTGAAAAAAGGGATAAAGTGGATGGATGAGGTCATGTGCCAAAAGGCGTATCAAGGAAATAGCATGCAGGCCAGTTTTTCTGTTTCAGAAAGGGTCTCAATTGAGCCTCTCACCACCAAACATGCGACCGTTTTACTGGAAGTGGTGAACACGTATCGAAACAGCCTCTCTGGCTATTTGCCTTGGACGGACTTTGTGACCAACCGCAGAGAAGCGGTGAACTACATCTCTCAGCGCGTGAACAGCAAAGCGTTAGATGCCCACTGGTGCGCTATTTATTTTGATGGGCAGTTTACGGGTGTTATTGGCATAAAAGGTGTGGATTCGCACACACGCGTCACTGAGATTGGCTATTGGCTTGCCAACAATGGGCGAGGACACCGAGTGATCGACCAAGTACTCGCGGTGTTGATTCCTTTTTTGAAGCAGAAAGGGCACGCGCAATTCATCCAATTCCACTGTATGGAAGACAACATTGCCAGCATCAATATTGCTGAGCGTGCTGGTGCTACATTAAAAGAATACGTTGATCACGAGTTCGAGACGCTTGACCGCTCTCAACGGCTCGGCATTTATGAGTTGCGTCTGACTTAGCTCCAAACCCACTGATATTTTAATCAGAGTTCGAACTCTAATTTCGCGAGCGCTACAATAGTAACATTGTTGCGCTCGTGTTAATTTGGAGCGTCATTGGTTGAAACTAGGTTAGGAGAAGCATCATGAACGCAATCGCAGAGGTTGAAGTGGACAACTCGTTACAACAAAGCCTTGATCGCTTAAAAGCAGCGTATGCCGCCGAACCTTATCCTAGTCTGGATGAACGTAAGCAGCGCCTTGTCTTGCTAAAACAAGCTCTGATTGCGAATAAACAAGCATTGGTGGAAGCGCTGAGTGACGATTTTGGCTATCGTTCCGAATTTGATACCGCCATGACCGACGTTTTGCCGACGGTCTCGCACATCAATTACACCCTCAAGCAGCTAAAAAAGTGGTGCAAACCAAGTAAGCGTGAATCCGGTCTGTTGCTTGCTCCGTCGAAAGTGACTGTTCAGTATCAGCCACTCGGCGTGGTCGGGATCATTTCGCCGTGGAATTTTCCTGTCATTTTGAGCCTTGCGCCTTTAGTTACTGCTTTGGCCGCAGGTAACCGTGTGATGATGAAGCTCAGCGAATTTACGCCGAAAACCAATAAAGTCATCGTCAATATTTGTCGCGAGTTGTCTGAATATGTCGAAGTATTTGAAGGTGAAGCGGACGTTGCACGATCATTCAGCCAACTGCCATTCGATCATCTTTTGTTTACTGGCTCGACAAATGTTGGTCGCGCTGTGGCAAAAGCAGCGGCTGAAAACCTGACTCCAGTGACGTTAGAACTGGGTGGAAAATCTCCGGTGATCATTGCAGAAGATGCAGACATGAAGAAAACCGTTGATGCGATTTTGTTTGGTAAATGCATCAATGCTGGCCAGATTTGTGTGGCGCCTGATTACGCGTTTGTACCACAAGAACGCGTCGAAGAGTTCATCACGCTGTTCTTAAAACGTTTTGAAAAACTCTATTTGAAATCCAACAAGAATCAAAAGCTGACCCATATTATCAATCAACGACAGTATGATCGTTTGACTGCGCTACTTGAGGATGCCAAAGCTCAGGGCGCAAGCATCCATACTGTTGAAGCGTCACCTCAACAGGAAAGGCTTTTGTATCCTCATTTGATCACTGACGTGTCGAGAGATATGCGCATCATGCAAGAGGAAATATTTGGGCCATTTCTACCCATCAAGCCTTACAAAGCGGTAGATGAAGCGATTGACTACATTAATCAGCACCAGCGACCACTTGCGCTGTATGTTATGTCGGACAACAAATCGACCATCAGACATATTGTACGCAACACACACAGTGGCGGCGTCGGCATCAACGACACGGTATTACACGTTGGCGCTGAAGATGCGCCTTTCGGTGGCGTTGGTGAGTCAGGCATTGGTCATTATCACGGAGTGGAAGGATTCAGAACCTTTAGCCACGCGAAAACCGTACTCCACACGCCTAAATGGCTGCCAAGGACGGGGGCATTAATGCGTCGCAGAGCTATGGCGATAAAAGCGATTCAAAAGATTTTTGTTCGATAGTGGTTGGATTGAAAAAAAACGCCCAAACGGGCGGTTTTTTTGGTTTCTATGCGTTCTAAATTGCGGATTACTAAAAGCCGAGAAGCTTCCGACATGCACCGCCAATAGAAAAAGAAAGGCTCTTTTTGAAAGAGCCTTTTTCACGAAATGTCGACAGATTTTTGGAAGTTTAATGCAGAACTTCACTGCTGAATCTTAAGTATTTGCAGTCGTTCATTAGCTCTTTAAATGCCTTTCTATCTAGCTTAATCAGAGTTTCATGATCGCCGGCTTCAAGATAGACATGTTCCAAGTTTGCTAATCTTTCATCACAAACGGTCGACATGTGGTAAGGACTACCAATCGGTGGAATTGCGCCGTGCTCACAATCAGTGAAGAGTCGGTAAACCATACGCTCTTTCACCAAGTGGAAAGTAGCGTTAAATTCATCGTTTAATCTCGACAAACTGATTTTGTTGTTGGCAGGTAAGACTGCCATCATATGATGCCCTTCATGATCCTCAAGAATGACGCCTTTTGCGATATTCATTAAAGGCACACCTGCGGCAACACCACTTTGTAGCGAGCTATGACTGTGGCTGTGATTCACGGTTTGAAAGTGAATGTTATGCTCAGTCAAATATTCATCTAATCGGGTTGCAATCGTCATATAGCCTCCACGTGTATGAGACCCATAAAGAGTATAGGTGAGGCAAGCGACAATCGCGTATTTTACTCTGGTTTCGCTGACGCTCTTTCCGCTCCTGTTCTACGCTTATTGCAAGCCTGCGAGAAAGCGTGGTTAACAATAATAAACAGGGGGCAACATGAGCAAGCCAATCATCGCCGATAATAAGCCGATTAAAGTGAATCTAACCGAAGGGCAAGAATATTACTTTTGCCGATGTGGACGTTCTAAAAATCAACCTTATTGCGATGGGTCGCATTCGGGAACAGGCTTAAAGCCAATGAGCTTTACTGCGGAAAAAGATGAAGAAGCGTATCTCTGCCAGTGCAAGCACACCTCTAATGCCCCATTTTGTGATGGAACACATAAGCGTTTTTCTGCTGAGCAAGTCGGCAAAGAAGGCCCTGAGAAAACGCGAGAGAAAAGTGACAAACCGACTGCGTCCGCTACTCAAGAAGAACCAACCCTAGAGTTTATCCACCAATTAGCGAGAGAAGGGCTCTCTAAACTCGGCCATCATGGTCCGATGGCTGCAATGGGGGTTCCTAGGCATTTGCTACCACATTGGGATGCTATACAAATCATTGTGGCGCAAATGGCGACACAACCGTTGTTAGAAGACGTTCCCGTATCAACTGAGCTGATTGTGGGGCCAAACGCGCGTAAGCCGCTCAAGCTCGCTATTCCTTTGTTGGTGTCGGACATGAGTTTTGGCGCACTCTCGGAAGAGGCGAAAGTTGCGCTAGCAAAAGGTGCTGAGTTGGCAGGGACTGGGATTTGCTCCGGTGAAGGGGGGATGCTACCTGAAGAACAAGCTGCAAATTCGCGGTATTTCTATGAGCTTGCCAGTGCTCAGTTTGGCTACGATGAATCTAAGCTTCTTAATGTTCAGGCTTTTCATTTTAAAGGTGGGCAGGGCGCCAAAACAGGCACGGGTGGTCATCTTCCTGCAAATAAAAATGTGGGTAAGATCTCTCAGGTGAGAGGTCTCCCCGAAGGACAACCAGCGATCTCACCGCCAACATTTAAAGATCTTCATACTACTCACGATTTCAGAAAGTTTGCTGACAGAGTCCGTGGCATCACAGGCGGCATTCCAATTGGCTTTAAACTCAGTGCAAACCATATTGAGCAAGACATACAATTTGCGCTCGATGCGGGTGCCGATTACATCATCTTAGATGGTCGCGGTGGTGGCACGGGCGCGGCGCCAACTATGTTCCGTGATCATATTAGCGTGCCAACCATTCCTGCGTTAGCTCGTGCGCGTAAGTACTTAGATGAAAAAGGCGCAAGTGACCGCGTCACATTGATCATCACTGGTGGGTTGCGAGTTCCTACGGATTTTGTCAAAGCGTTGGCACTTGGGGCAGACGGAGTGGCGATAGCAAACAGTGCGATGCAATCGATCGGTTGCGTCGCGGCCCGGATTTGTAACACCAATAATTGCCCTGCGGGGATCGCAACGCAAAATGCCGATTTGAGGCAGCGTCTCGATATCGAAAAATCATCTCAGCAACTGAAAAATTTCTTCGAATCCTCGGTCGAGCTCATGCAAGTTATGGCAAGGGCATGTGGTCATCACGCTCTGAATGAATTTAGTCATCATGATTTAGCTACCTGGGATCACAACATGGCGAGGCTGTCTGGGATTAAGTATTCAGGTATGGACTTAAACTGATCTCTATCCATATTTTCTGCATATAGGTACATGTTTGATAACAATTATTTATTAGCCGAGATATGGAAATTTTGACTTGGCGTTAACTAAAAATTCAGTGTATGAACTACGCTGTTTGATGTGGATATTCGATTTATTGAATAACAAAGAGTGGTTACCACAACCACGATACGAAGGAGCATTATATGAGCAACACAAACGGCGGTTCGGTAGGTAAATGTCCAGTTATGCATGGTGGGCAAACATCTACAGATAAGTCGGTGATGGATTGGTGGCCGAATGCCTTAAACTTAGACATCCTGCATCAACACGACTCCAAAACCAACCCATTTGGCCAGGACTTTAATTACAAAGAAGAACTGAAAAAGCTAGATGTCGAAGCACTTAAAAAAGACTTAAAAGACTTAATGACTGATAGCCAAGACTGGTGGCCTGCCGACTGGGGACATTACGGCGGTTTAATGATCCGAATGGCATGGCACGCAGCGGGTAGTTATCGTATCGCGGATGGACGTGGCGGCGCTGCGACAGGCAACCAGCGTTTTGCTCCTCTCAACTCTTGGCCAGATAACGCAAACCTCGATAAGGCTCGCCGCCTTTTATGGCCCATCAAGAAAAAATATGGCAACAAATTAAGTTGGGCCGATCTGATTGTCCTTGCCGGTAACATGGCGTATGAATCCATGGGCTTTAAGACCTTTGGTTTTGGCTTTGGGCGAGAAGACATTTGGCATCCCGAAAAAGACACCTACTGGGGTTCCGAGCAAGAATGGTTAGCCACAAGTGACGCTGATAACAGCCGCTACTCTGGTGAGCGAGATTTAGAAAATCCACTTGCCGCAGTAATGATGGGGCTGATCTACGTGAACCCAGAAGGGGTGGACGGGAACCCTGATCCTCTCAAAACAGCACATGACATGCGTGTGACCTTTGCGCGAATGGCAATGAACGATGAAGAAACTGTCGCGCTCACAGCGGGTGGTCACACGGTCGGTAAGTGTCATGGTAATGGTGATGCCGCAAACCTTGGTCCAGAACCCGAAGCCGCAGACGTGCATGAACAAGGTCTTGGCTGGATTAACCACAAAACACGTGGCATTGGCCGTGACACGGTAACGAGCGGCATTGAAGGTGCTTGGACGACACACCCTACACAATGGGACTACGGATACTTCCACCTACTATTTAAGTACGATTGGGAACTGAAGAAGAGCCCAGCAGGTGCGTGGCAGTGGGAGCCAATCGACATTGAAGAAGAAGACAAGCCTGTCGATGTTGAAGACGGTTCTAAGCGCTACAATCCAATCATGACTGACGCCGATATGGCGCTCAAAATGGACCCTGAATATCGCAAGATTGCAGAAAAGTTCCAAAATGACCCAGCGTACTTTGATGACGTTTTTGCTCGTGCCTGGTTTAAGTTGACACACCGCGATCTAGGACCAAAATCATGTTATTTCGGACCTGATGTGCCAAGCGAAGATCTTATTTGGCAAGATCCAACGCCTGCAGGTAAGACAGACTACGATGTCGATTTAGTGAAAACAAAAATCGAAGCAAGTGGCCTATCCATTAGTGAGCTAGTAAGTACGGCGTGGGATAGTGCGCGTACTTACCGTGGCTCTGACCGCCGAGGTGGCGCAAATGGTGCGAGAATTCGTTTGGCTCCGCAAAAAGATTGGCAAGGAAACGAGCCAGAGCGTCTAAGTCGTGTTCTTGCTGTGCTAGAAAAAATAGCAGCAGAAGAGGGCTGTAGTGTTGCGGACGCTATCGTGCTTGCTGGTAACGTAGGTATTGAACTGGCTGCGCGTGCCGCAGGTCATGATGTTTCCGTACCATTCGCGCCAGGCCGAGGTGATGCCACCCAAGAGATGACGGATGTTGAATCATTCGAAGTTCTTGAGCCTGTTGCTGACGGTTTCCGAAATTGGTTGAAGAAAGACTACGCGGTTAAGCCGGAAGAGTTGTTGCTCGACCGAGCGCAGCTTATGGGTTTGACAGCACCAGAAATGACGGTACTCATCGGTGGTATGCGCGTTTTAGGCAGTAACTACGGCGGTGGAAAAGAGGGCGTATTTACTGACCGAGTAGGCACTTTGTCGAATGATTTCTTCGTGAACCTTACTGACATGGCATATACGTGGAAACCAGTGAGTGCTAATCAATATGAAATCCGTGATCGTAAAACCGACGCTGTGAAGTGGACGGCAACCCGTGTGGATCTTGTCTTTGGCTCAAACTCGATTCTACGTTCGTACGCGGAAGTGTATGCGCAAGATGATAATCAGGAAAAATTCATCCACGACTTCATCGCTGCATGGACGAAAGTCATGAACGCCGACCGTTTTGACTTGTAGTAAGTGAAACGATGCAAATCGGTAGATGCGTAAACAAAGTTGATGAATAAGTAAGAGAGGCGGGCGCAAAGCTCGCCTTTTTCTTTACCTGTCTTTTTACTTTGATTGAAAGTTGAGCTCATTTGAACCATAATAACTAGACCATATGAACCATAGGAGCTTGATATGGCAACTGCAGCATTAAAAAGCTTCAAACCGAAACAACCTCATAAAGCCAATTTCTGGTTTATGTTGGGTATTGAAGACGCCGAGACAGGCCGCACTGATGCGGTTCACAAAGGCTTTGAGCCCAAGGTATACCGGAACATTGTTGATCGAGTAAAGCTTTCTCAAAGTGAATTCCAACATGTGACACTGATTCCTGTTAGTACAATTAAGCGTCGTCTTAAAAATGATGAGCGTTTTAATACTCAAGAGAGTGATGCAATCTATCGATTAGCGATGTTATTGAAACTCGCAACAGAGTTGTTTGACGACGAAGAGCGCGCGTTAAAATGGATGAGAGAAAATGTGTACGGCTTAGGTGGAAAACGTCCACTTGATATGGTGTCGACCACGGTGGATTTTGAAATCGTAAAAGATTTGATCGGCCGTTTAGAGCACGGGGTGTTCTCGTAATATGAAGCTCTATCGTCTCACACAAAAGAAATTTGCTGACACGCCATTCAGCCCCGTTGGCGCAAAGTTGTTTGGAGGGCGATGGAACTCAAAAGGAACCGAAGCCCTCTACTTCTCTGAATCGGAATCCCTTTGCTCGTTGGAAGTGTTTGTTCACGTAAATAACGATCCAGCTATCACCAAACTGTACGATTTATATCGTATTGAGATGCCCGAATATCTCATCGCCACCTTAGATGAAGAAGATCTCCCTGTGACGTGGCGAGCAATACCGGCGAGCGAGTCTACACAGTACATAGGTGACCAGTTTCTCAATGATCCTCATCCTGAGTTTGCCGCGCTGCAAGTGCCTTCAACGATTTCACCTCGTGATAAAAACTACGTGGTGAACCCAAATCATCCCAAAATGAAAGAGATCATCAAGAAGGCCGAAAAGCTCGATTTCGCGTTTGACCCACGCATTTTCAAATAAACGCGCTGGCTTTCTCTCGCTTTAAAATATTCAGCGCTTACCTGAGATAAGCGCTGAAGCATAAAAGTTTATTCTCTTGGTTATTGTCGGTCGTAAGTGAACTGTTGCGCTTCATTCGCACTGCTGTGGTAATGCCCAAGCACCAACTCAGCACCTTTGTAAGATAAATGGCTGTCATCGGTATACATGGCGTTGTTCGCACCAACTTTCATTCGACATACACCATTTCTGCAAATGGCCTCGGTCAAGTCGACAAACTCAACATGCTCAAATTGCTCAAAGTAGTTCACTAACTTTTCCACGTTTTGAGGGTGATGTTGTTTGGGAGAAAAATCGCATGCGGACTCTTTCGTCTCGCCAAACAAACGCGCTTTCCAAAGGCATTCTCCTACCGCAAAAGGTGCAGAAGGCGTTGGGCCGAAAACGACCACTTCTTTCCCTTCCAGTTCATTCAACAATCCAGTTAATGATGCCTCATAATCGGCTTGTGAAAGCTCTTTATTGAAGTTGGAAGAGATAACGACGCGACGAATAGAAGGGGTACGCAAAATGGTATCGACTGCCTGTTTGAAGAACTGTCGGCAAGAAATTGATCCAGCATCTTTGATGATGTCGACATAACCGACTGCACAGGAATCTTGAGTAAGTTGCACCACGCCAGTTGGTGTTACTTCGGACAGACGCTTCACGTAAACCATGCTGTGACTATTGCCTAACACAGCGATGGTGGGCTGCGGCGCAGACGAGCACACATCGTTAACGTCAGTGTTGCCGTTGCAATTTAAACCGTAACCGTTATTAACGCGCATGGCTTCGAAAAATGCGCTTCTTTCTGGAAAACCACCGTTTTGATGACCGATAACGCCGAACGTTAGCAAGGGCAACGTCAACAACACAATAACCGCGGACACAGTGCGCATGCTCATGGCTTTTCGGCTACGGAACGGCTTTTCAATAAAGCGCCAAGTGAAGTAAGACAGCACAAACAGAGTGACAACGTAAAGTGGGATATTGACGTCTTGTGTTGCGTCCAACACGTAGCGGTAAAAGACAAATAATGGAATGTGCCACAAGTATAAGCTGTAGCTGATTAAGCCGACGAACACGACCCATTTTAGGCTCAGTAATCTACCGCAGACATTGTCTTTAGAGGCAAACAAAATCACCAACGCGCTACCGATGACCGGCACCAGCAGCGTAATGCCCGCGCCATCTTGCGATTTTTCAAACAAAAGCGCGGAAGCCAATATCAAAACGATGCCAATGGTTGCTAGAGTATCGTTGGATTGAACTTGAGCTTTTCTCATTACTAATGCGAGTAATGAACCGGTTGCCAACTCCCAAGCACGAGAGAAGATCATGTAGAAGGCGAAATCAGGATCGTTGCTCGCATAGACAATAGTCATCAAACTCAGCGCAAATACCGCGACAAAAAAAGTCAGGAAAAACGCTTTTTTGCCACGAGCGAGAAGCATGAGTAGCAAAGGAATGACAATGTAGTATTGTTCTTCAACGCCCAAGCTCCAAGTGTGAAACAGCGGATTGGCTTGATCTTCTAAACCGAAGTAATTGTGGCCTTTTAAATACAGAAGAATGTTGGATGAAGAAAGAATAGAAGACACTGCGAACTGACCAACGTCTTTGTGCGCTTGTGGCAAAAATAACCACCAAGACATCACATAGCTTACGGCAATCACCACCAGTAGCAGGGGAAGTATGCGGCGAATGCGTCGCTCATAAAAATCACCGAGGCTGAACTTCTGGTTTTCCAAATCGTTAATCACGATGGTGGTGATCAAATAGCCGCTGATAACAAAAAATACGTCGACGCCAATAAAGCCACCAGCGAACTGCTCCACTCCTGCATGAAATAAAATCACCAACGTGACAGCAATCGCCCTTAATCCGTCTACTTCCGCTCTGTAAGTCATATCGTGTCCCTCCAACATTCCGTTTAACGAAGTAGAGCAAAATATGAACCAGAAATAATGTTGTTTTAAATCAGGGTCTTAAAGTGATTGTCAAAATAAAAAGGTTGGGGAAAATAACGAATTCCCAAATTGAATTTCAATATGGAAATCCCAGAAAGAGTGATGTTAAGAAGCGCTAAATCAAAGAACGTAAAGCGCGAGACACATAAACTTCATTGAAAACGATAACGCTAAAGAAACGATGACAGAGAATACGATTCAGGAAAAAATTGCCAGCTTTACTTGTATCGAAGAAGCGTTGGATTACTTCGAAATCGAGTTTGATAGCCGATTTATCGAAAACAACCGAACCGAGTTGGTTAAGAGATTTAATGGCTACTTAATCCTCACTAAACCGGATGATTGGTTTTCAGGCCGCCGCGCACTCAAAAACGCCTACTGTAAAGTACAACGCAGTTTACTAAGTAAAACGACGCGCTCTGCGTGCCGAGGTTGCACATCTTGTCAAAGACGTTAACCCTTGGTGGCTTGCCTAAAAAAGAACCCTGCATCTTGGCGTCACAGGGGGAAGAGCAAGGTTCTTTTGGGTTAGCTGTTGGTTTGTCGCGAGTTGCGAATCAGCTTTACGCAGATGAATTAACCCGCGTGATACGCAGGGTAGTCCACTAAGCCTTTTTCATTGCCGCCGAACAATGTCGTAGGGTCATGTTCTGCCAGCGGATAGCCATGCTTGATGCGGCTTGGTAAGTCTGGGTTTGCAACAAACGGACGACCAAAACCGATCATGTCGGCTAAACCACTTTCAATCGCGTGTTGCGCCTTTTCTGCGTTGTAACGACCGGCATAGATCAGTTTGCCTTTATACGCCTCACGAACTGCGGTTTTAAAGTCGTGCGGAGTGTCTGGTGCGTCGTCCCAATCCACTTCTGCAATGTGAATGTAAACCACATTGAGTTTATCAAGCAGCGCAGCAGCAGCGGTGTAGGTGTCGACAGGTGTGCTATCAACGGTGCCGTTTAACGAAGTGAATGGTGCAAGGCGAACACCAACACGCTCTGCGCCAATGGCTTGCGTCATTGCTTCGACCACTTCACCAAGAAAACGCAGACGGTTTTCAATTGAGCCGCCGTATTCATCGGTGCGGTTGTTTGCTTCAGAATCGATAAACTGGTTAACCAAGTAGCCATTTGCTGCGTGAAGTTCGACACCATCAAACCCAGCTTTTATCGCGTTTAATGCGGCTTGGCGGTATTCTTCAATAACATTCTTGATGTCTTGTTTGGTCATCTCACGCGGCTCAACCACGTCGACAAAGCCAGGTTCGTCTGTGCCATTGTCGATAAATACTTTCACGTTTTCTGCTTTGAGCGCAGAAGAAGAAATAGGTTGCTCGCCGCCGATGTTGTCAGGATGAGTCACACGACCAACGTGCCATAATTGCGCGAAGATAACGCCGCCTTTCTCGCGCACTGCATCAGTTACTTTTTTCCAGCCAGCAATTTGCTCTGGGCTATAAATACCCGGTGTCCACGCGTAGCCTTGACCCATTGGTGAAATTTGCGTGCCTTCAGCAACAATTAATCCCGCTTCGGCGCGTTGAGCGTAGTAGATGGCCATCATGTCGTTGGCGACATTACCCGGTTGAGAGGCTCGAGAGCGCGTCATCGGAGGCATAACGATGCGGTTTTTTAATGAGAGAGAGCCAAGTTGAATCGGTTGAAATAATGCGTCTGTCATAGGAAACCTCGTTATTGTTCAGTTTGAATCAGTTCGATTGGGTAGCCGTCGGGATCTTTAATGAAGGCGATGTGCGTTTCTCCTCCTTTCATTGGACCGGGTTCGCGAGTGACGTTGCCACCAAGCGCTTTGATTTGTTCGCAAGCTGCGTAAATGTCTTCACACCCAAGCGCCATGTGTCCGAATGCGTTACCTAAGTCGTAACTGCCGGAATCCCAGTTATAAGTTAGCTCGATGGTCGCGCCATCTGGTTGATCAGGGCTACCAACAAACACCAGTGAGTAACGGTATTCTTGGTTTTCAAAACGATCCAAAACGCTCATTCCCAGAACGTTTGTATAAAATTCGATAGATTTGTCTAGGTCAACAACACGGATCATCGTGTGGAGAAACTTCATAAGTCGCCTTTCATAACGTTGCGTAATCACAATGCAAACCTTATCGCCACTCTAAATAAACTGGAAATTATCGTTAATTATGAAAATGATTATTTAACGTTATGGATAATGAGGTTGTTGGCCCTACAACGTGCAAACAAAGATTACTCGCCATTTCTTTTTAATAATTGGCATATGCTAATTACTCCTTTTTACAACCCGAGTACTTAACATGTCCGCAAATAGTCACTTTCATTCCACTCACGAAGCTCATTATCAATGTGCGGTTTGTTCTTCCATCGATGCGAATCCGAACTCTTTGGCTGTGAACTACCAGTGTCTAGCCGATGGTTCTGTTGTCGGAGAGTTTCACGTTTTACCTCGTCATCAAGGTTACACAGACCTGTTGCATGGTGGCATTGCGAGTTCGCTGCTCGATGGTGCAATGACACACTGTTTGTTATTTAGAAACATTCAAGCCCTTACAGCGCAGTTGGATGTGCGCTACCATGCACCTATTGAGCTAGATGAGCGCGTCACGATTACTGCACACTGTGAAGGTGAACGCCGCGGTATATATCAACTGGTGGCTCAATTACTGGTCAATAATGAAGTTAGAGTGACGGCAAAAGGGAAGTTTATTCGTCCTAAAGAGGCGTAAATAAAAACTCGTTCTACGGAGAGATAATGAAGAAATTTGATGAGCTGTACGCAATTGCGACGAGAAAATCTCAATATGACCAAACCAACACTTGGTTTAAAGGCGTAGAGACTTATCTGGAGTCCATTGGCAAAGAAGTCGATGAAGTCCGTGAAGAGATTCGTGAGAACCGCCTTTGTCATTTGGAAGACGAGTTAGGCGATGTGTTGTGGAACTATCTTAACGTATTAAAAGCGTTGGAAAGAGAAAAGGGTATAGCTCCTGAGAAAGTACTCGAAAGAGCCTGCGCCAAATACGAGCAGCGTGTATCTGCGATTGAGTCGGGACGCAGTTGGGATGAGGTTAAAAAGCAGCAGAAACAAACCTTGAACGCGGAACATGAAGCCGCGCAGTTAGAGACCATGAAGAGCCAATAACTGCGCGTGATATTATTTAAGATGCGGCGGAATGGGGAAGTCTGATCAATCCTTCGTGCCATTGACCAACAGTAGGTCACAAGGAGGTTGATCAAGTAACGTGTCTACAGTGCTGCCAGACCAAAATTGGGATGACATGCTTCGCTTACACGCGCCCATAATCAGAATTGCCGCTTGTGATTGCTTAACTGCTTTTGGTAACGCCGTTTCAGGGGTTCCTTCTGGCAGCAGTAGTGGTACTCGTGTTAACTTTTGCGCAGTAATAAAATCCGTAATGCCTGCTTTTTGGTTGCTCAAAATCTCTGCACGATAGCGAGATAGATAAGGCGCAACGTAGCGGCAGTAAACTAACGTCATTTTTCCGCTCAAGGTTTTTTCTAGCTTTGAGCCTCGCGATACGATGGCTTTATCTACGACCGACTTTGCATCTCCGCGATGAAGCGGATCTATCGCGCAAAGCATGTTGGCGTGAGAAGGCCATGAACGCTCACTTAATAGTAATAAATCACAATCGTTTTTTGCTAGCTCGGTGAGTAAGGTTTGAATTTCGTGCTTGTTAAAATGCCCCACGAGCAGTAAATCTGTGTTGTCGACAAGCCGTTTCGCGACTTGAGCAATCCAATGACTCCCTTTGAAATGCTCGTAAGAGAGGGTTGGCGTTTCAACTTCCTCTTCTTCACAAAGTTCGATAACGAAGTCTTTGAATTTTGATGTCCAAGCTTCAAACTCAGCTTGTCTCTTTTCTATATGGTCAGAGTTGAAACTAAGGAAATGCGCGAATGCGTGATCTTCACTCCGGCGGTGATCTTCCACCAACACCACGATGGGGTGAGCCAGCGCTGTCGCAAACTGAATCACTTTACGAAGCACCTTACGACTTGGTAAGGCGGCTTGCTGAGTCAGAAAAAATACTGGTGCCATTGATTACTCCATTATCAAACGAGGCAAATGCGCCTAATGCACACTAAAAGTTTATACCATCCCCTTATGCAAAGACGTTCTGTTTCTGCGAGCAAAATATAAATTCCGCAATTGTGCGCGCCATTGCCTAGAATTTTAACATCAGGATCTCATGCCTTTAGGTAATAGACATCGTGTTGACACTAACGTGATGTCCAAGGAAATCGGTGACAATGATGATAGATTCCAGCCAATTACAGATTAATCGCAAAGTGCCCCATTTGCTTGCCGAGATCATTAAAGCGATAGAGTCGACCGAAGACCTCAGTTTTTTGAAAGACTATCAGGAAGCGCAAATCGCGAACATTTTGGAGTCGGTCAACATTGCTTATCGTAAACGCGTGATAGAAGCGGTGCCGCCAGAGAAGTACTGGACGGTATTAAATTTGCTGCGATACGACACCGCCAAGCACATTCATCAATCACTCAACAAAGAGCTGCAACATGAACGCTTAGCGTACATCACGGATTCGGAACTGATCATCTTTGCAGACTTTCTGCCGACCGAGTTTGTGGATGAGTACCTTATCGACCAAAGTGAAGAGTCGGTCGCGCACATTCAACAAGCGCTGTCGTATGAAGATAACAAAGTGGGGAGATATGCCGAGCCGAATTTTTTGGTCGCAAATCCTAAAAACAGCGTAGGAGGCATCAAAACCGAGTTGTTAAAACGTGGACAAAGCCCGGTGCGATTGATCATTGTGCGCGATGTCGGAGGCGTTATTGGGACGATAGAACCTCAAACCCTGTTGCTGCATGAGAACCATACCAAACTCACAGACTTGACCGTGGTCACGCCAATTCTGGAAGATATCCAAACGATTCAAAGCGTCAGTAAACAGGTCTCGATTGATGGTGGAGCGCATTGGTTTCCTATCATGGCTGGTGGCAAAATTATGGGCGTTTTGTCGATGGCGACCATCGCGATTACTTTGCGTGAACTCAGCCTACAAGCTGTAGTGGCAGAAAACGTACGAAGCGAAGAAGATTTGTTCACACCATTAACTGTGGCGACAAGGCTAAGAGCACTTTGGTTGGTGATTAATTTGCTGACTGCCTTTGTTGCCTCTGCCATCATTGGTATTTTTGATAATGTGGTCGAGCAAGTCGTTGCGCTTGCGATCTTAATGCCCGTTGTGGCGAGTATGGGCGGCATCGCAGGTAGCCAAACCTTAGCGGTGGCCATTCGGGGTATCGCACTCAACCATTTGCACCAAAGTAACTTGAAGCTATTGGTGAATAAGGAATTAAAAATCGCCACCATTAATGGCTTGATCATGGGATTAGTCATCGCGGGTGTCGTCTACATGGTGTTTGACTCTTGGCCATTGGCGCTTATTATCTGCTGCGCAATTTTTCTCAATAGTCTGGCGGCTGCGGCATCGGGTACGCTGATACCATTCACGTTGAAGAAGTTTAACATTGACCCCGCCGTGGCTGGCTCGGTAGTATTGACGACCGTTACTGATGTCGTCGGTTTCTTTGCATTCTTAGGCTTAGGTGCCATTTTCTTGATATAGAAAGCCAATTGACGCGCTAACCCGCTGAACCAATCTCTCCATTTTCCAACCCAATTTTTTGGGCAAGCTTGGTTCGCTCAAAATTCCTCCGTTTTTCATAAACGCTGAACACGCCGTTTAAGCTTTCATTTCATCAATATTTTTTTCACTGCTCATTTCTATCCCAAAACATTCCACTGCCGATCTCGCTTAACGCTGGCGTGCCAAATGCCAATTTCAAACGCCAGATCATGCCAATTATCTTGGCTGTACCCGCATTACTTCACTCAAACAAAAAAATAAGGAAACAATTTTGAATAAACTCATCGTATTCACTGGTGGTCCCGGTGCAGGAAAAACCTCGGTAATCGAACAACTAAAAACACAAGGCTTTATCTGCTCGCCAGAAACAGGTCGTCACGTAATACAAAGGCAGGTTACGAATCACGGTTCAGCATTACCTTGGAATGACAAACAAGCCTTTCGAGACGAAATGATGAAGGCAGAAGTGAGCAATTACCGAGCTTTCAATGTCCGCCAGGGGGACGTGTTTTTTGATCGCAGTATTGTGGACGTATATGGCTACAGCAAGTTGGAACAATTGCCAATCTCGCATGAGCTCATCACGCATTGCCAGACGCTTCGTTATCATTCTCAAGTGTTCATTTTTCCACCGTGGTCGTCGATATTCAGCAACGATGAAGAGCGAAAGCAAGATTTTTCTGAAGCGGTCGCCACGCATAAACAGATGGTCGATGCATACCACAAGTTTGGTTATCAATTGATCGAAGTGCCCAAAATGTCAGTCGAAGACAGAGTGGCGTTTATTCTCGACTCAGTCATCGAATAAGGCAGACAGATGAATAATGCAAACAAATGCGTAAGGCGATTGTGACCACGACGACAATATGCGTAAAGGGAGTTATTTATACTGGATAAAATTCAATAACTTAATTGAGCATTATGTCTTTTAAATATCTTACCTTATTGCTCGCAACGACGAGCATGAACAGCTTTGCTGATGTGGAGCTACCTTCGGGGGATGATTGGTTAAACCATGTGAAGAATGGCCTAGCCCCATATTGGATGATGGAAAGCGCGCATGGGCAACCTGCGGGGAATTTTCCGACATTTCGTTGTGATAATGGTGTCATTCTCGACCCACAAAAGCCGTGTGAAGAATTAAACAAAGGGTGGATTAGCCCACACTTCGATCGCGAATACACACGCATGAAATCGCGCCAAACTTACGCTTATGGCGTGTTTTTTCATCTTACGGGTGACAAACAAGCATTAGAGCTGGCAAAGAAAGGGGCTTATTACCTGATTGATCATCTACAAGATGAGAAAAACGGCGGCTTTGTGAGCTTTACGCGTAGTGGAAAACCGGGGATGGAGTGGCAACAGCGAACTTCTCAAGACCAAGCTTACGCCTTGGTGGGCTTGGCGATGTACTACTACTTGACGCAAGATCCAAAGGTTGAACAAGCACTTATCGACCAGCAAGCGTTTATATTTAAACAATACCGACGAAGCGATGATCGCGGTCTGGCGTGGGTTTTGAAAGATGGTGATGGAGAAAGTGAGAAGCAGCAAGAGTTAGTCGCTCAACTTGACCAAATCAATGGCTACCTGTTGTTAACGGCGCCACTTTTACCAGAACCAGCGCAAGCCAAGTGGAAACAAGATCTGGAGTGGCTGACGCAAGTGATGCTGGATAACTACCACTCCGACAAAGAGCAGCGCTTTTATGGCGCGATACATCACAAAGCAGTAATGATGCCAGATGCGAAACACAATGATTTTGGACACACCACCAAAGCGTATTGGATGACGTATCTCACTGGTCAGTTGTTGGAGAATTCTAATTGGACAGAGTTTGGTTTCAAAGGAATGAAACACACGCTTAAGCAAGCGCAATACCAGCAAAACTTTGAGCAAGTCAAAGCGCTTTTCTCACCAGAATGGCAGGGTAAATGGACGCAAGAGAGCATTCCTGCTTGGCAATCAAGACCGCACAAGCATTACAGCTCGTCTTGGGAATGGGCAGAACTCGATCAAGCGGCGATGACGGTTTCTCTTGTCGATGGTTCGATGAAAGAAACGCTTCAATACACGTTACCCACCTTTATGGATGCGTGGGTGGATCATCAGTACGGAGGTGTTGGTCTGAATCCTAAATCAACCAAAGCGTTCCATTGGGGAAATGGTTACCACCAGTTTGAACATGCGTTGGTCGGATATTTGTACTCGCAACAAATGGCAAAACAGCCCGCCAAGCTTTACTACGCGCGACCAGCCGATAGTAAAATGCCACTTAATCCATATTACTTTAACGCGGATATAAAAGCGCTTTCATCGCAAAGTGATGGAGTCACCGCCGCGACATTCACCAATATTCGACCTTAAGTTGGTCGATGGTGGTGTGGTGGTTAAAGTCTGCGTGCAAACTAACAAAACCCAATGGTAAACTGCGGGTCTGTTTTACATAGTATTTAAAGGTAATTTGATGAACCCGATTCTTGCGATGTTGAAAGAAAACAATATTAGCGACGAGCAAATCAACGAGCTATTTCAGGCGTTAACTCAAAACCCTTTGGCTGCAATGGCAACTATCAGCCAACTAGGTCTGCCACAAGATCAGCTTCAAGCGTTAATGGCGCAGGTAATGCAAAACCCTGTACTGATTAAAGAAGCAGTGGAAGAGCTGGGCCTAGACTTCTCCAAAGTAGTAGAAGCCAAAGCGAAGCTACAGCAGTAATCGAGTTTTCGATAAAAACAAAAGCCGCCAGAGCCAAATGGTTCTGGCGGCTTTTTTACATCAGATGAAAGGTACGCGACTCCAACGGGAAAACGAATAGGTTGAGCTTAACTTGGTGCTTGCATAAAAAATCAAGTGCGATTCTAGTCACGTCGCATGAACTCACGGGTGCTATTGGCAATAAATGAATTGTTTCTAATACATAGAACGTATTAACATGGTTGCACTAGACCATATGAGTAACTTCATTGAATATACAATTTGAGAGAGAGGGTTTAGTTTTAAAAAATAATAGTTAGTTGGAATCTAGGTTAAATGAAAATAAATATATTTAAAAAGCTACAAGTTGTATTTCTTGTGGTGTCAGCATCTTTAATGGTGGGGTGTTCATCTATAGATGCGCATGCTGGTGGCGGATACGGAAAGCCGTTTTCAGGCACCGCGTTATCAGTCGCACGACAACCTTGCTATTTAAGATCTGATATTACTTCCATCGCGTTATATCCACTTTCATTGATTGACATTCCTTTGTCGTTAGCAACGGACGTTGTGTTTCTTCCTGTTGATTTAGTCATGGTAGCTACACCCTCAACGAGTTATGGCGGCGTTGTTTCTCTAGGTTGTCCAAGCGGCAGCATGATCTAAAACACTTATTTTATTCAAATAAATGGAAGGAAATGAAAGTGGAATCGAAAAATAATTACTCAACAGAAAACAACGCTCCCTCGGTGCTCTTTGTTACGTCGCTTTTGTGTTTGGCATCGGTTTGTTTGGCCATACTGCTATTTATTATTGAGTACATTTCTGGCATGGAAATGAACGGTGTCGGCTTTCTTGGGACGTTAATACCAGCGATGAGTGTAGGATATTATTTTGGCTATAAAACAGGGAATATAATGCCTTCGACAACGAGATGGTATTCAGTGCTGCTTTGGAATTTATCGAGCTTAGTGGTGTTTTCTCTCATCTTAATGTTTTTGGGCATTTCTATATTTGAATTGATAGCGGAACTAGGCTGGTTCAGTATTATTATCGTTGTATTAACGTTAATAACCGTTTGTCTCGGGTACTTTATTTTCAAGAGTGGTGAAAAAATGGCGATTAAGGTTTTGCTAAAAGCGCAAAAGAGTGCGTAACTCACATATAACGAACGTTTAAAGATAGATACGTAAAAAAGACGCCAGCCATATCGTGCTGGCGTTATTGTTTTCTCTTCCTAGGTGCCTCTTTGGTCTCTAGCAAAATCGAATGTTTTAGACGAAACGGTATTTCTACGAAAACTCAACATGTTTATGTCTGCCCAAACGTGTGTATAATTCGCCGGAAATTACGATTTACAGATAACGAAAGGTAAGTATGGCAGTCCTCGAAATTCTCTCCATTCCAGACCCAAGGCTTAAAGTAAAAGCAGAAAAAGTCACTGACGTATCGACAATACAAACGTTGATCGACGATATGCTAGAAACACTTTACGCAACGGGCAATGGCATCGGTTTAGCTTCAACCCAAGTGGGTAGAAAAGAGGCGGTTGTTGTCATCGATATCTCTGACGAACGCAATGATCCTTTAATCTTAGTCAACCCAGAAGTGGTGAGCGGAGAAAACAAAGCGCTTGGTCAAGAAGGGTGCCTATCTGTTCCCGAATACTACGCCGATGTAGAGCGTTACACATCAGTTGTTGTGTCTGCATTGGACCGCGATGGCAACCCGATTACAATCGAGAGCGATGAGTTCTTGGCGATTGTGATGCAGCATGAAATTGATCACCTATCTGGTAACTTGTTCATTGATTACCTTTCACCGTTAAAGCAAAAAATGGCGATGAAAAAAGTGAAGAAGTACGTAAAGGCGCAAGCTAAGTAATATGAGAGGAAGTAACTCACAACCGCGAGTTGCTTCCTTTTAAATCAAGGATAAGTAGAGTGGTTTATCTCGGTTTTTTGGGGACATAACGCTTTACGACCTTCATAAGCCTCTGAAATGAAGAGCAGTCCATATGTGACTCATGAGGGCAGGAGGCAACATGGTTTAGGCTGTCTCGCACCGCTTTCAAACGTGTTATTTGCTCATCAATCTCAAGCGCCTTTTTCGCCAGTAAGTCACGATCAATGTATGGTTTTGAACCTTCTGAGTGATTCAACATTTCCGCCATTTCGTTAAGTGATATTCCAGCGATACGCCCTAAACTAATTAAGTTGAGTTTATTGAGTACCTCTGGCGAATATTGACGTCTCAATCCATTCCTTCCTATCGAGCGAATTAACCCCAACTGTTCGTAGTATCTGAGCGTTGAGGTCGGCAATCCTGATTTTTTAACCACTTCTGCAATATCCATATTATTCCTCATTGACTTCAAGTTGGCTTTAAGTTGTAGCATGCAACTAAGACCTTAACAAATCAAAAACTTGAGGAGCGAAAAATGCTGTTTTTAATAGGATTACAAGCGGCGCTACTAGGGATTGGTGCGACTTTGGTAATGGATTTATGGGCTTGGCTACAAAGGAGAGTGTTTGGTATTCCCTCACTAAACTATGCATTGGTCGCGCGCTGGGTTTTGTACATGCCCAAAGGAAAGCTTATGCATGCGCCAATTATGGCAACAGACCCGATGTCGGGAGAAAAAGCACTCGGTTGGTTTTTGCACTATGCCATTGGTGTTTTTTTCGCTTTGGCTCACATTGCTGCTTTTGGGCATCATTGGTTGGTAGAGCCTAGTCTAGTGCCCGGCTTAGCCACTGGTGTGGTCACGTTGGTCTTCCCATTTTTTGTCATTCAACCTTGTCTAGGATTTGGTTTTGCTGCCAGTAAAACCCCAACACCTTGGAAAGCCCGTTTTCTTAGCACATTGGCGCATTTGGCTTATGGCTTGGGTTTATTCATAGCCGCGTTTGCAATCAAAGTGGCGAGCCAGTATTTTGCATAGGGAATATGAGCATCATGCAAACGAGTCTTTTTTGTTTTTATTTATGATGCTCAACTCTTGGTCGTTTTTGGCGCGTTGCTCATAGTGGGCGGATATGTTTGAGGTCTGTCGTATTTATCCAAGACGTAAAGTCAGCGAACATTTAACATTGCCTTAACGCCAGAATGGCAAGCGGTTTACCAAGAAAAATTAAAATTATCTGGTTTGACATAAAGAATATTAAGGGTTTCAGATGGCTTCAAAAGTGGCAGGGATATCAATACTGAGCTTATTGGCAGCGCCAGTTGCGATGGGAGAAACAGCCAGTGCTTATGATTTATGTTTGCTAGACAAAATTAAGCAAAGCAAAGGTGAGGAAACCATAAAGAGCATTCGCGCGCAGTGTGAGCTTGATGCAGTAACAAGCACAGTGCCCGCTGATCCAGAAATTGAAGAACCTGAGGAGCTTCAGGAAAGCTTGGTCGACAAGCGTTTGGAGTCAGAACGAGAAAACGCCTTTGAACCATTTAGTTTGGTGGCGCATCGTGTTAACTACATCTTGCCGTTCACTTACAGTGATCGCGTAAATAAGCGTGCTTATGCGGACACTAAGTACGGAGATGAGCTGCGTAAGGAAGAAGCGGAGTTCCAAATTAGTTTTAAAGTGCCAATGAACTACGACGATTTGTTGTTTGATGGGGATGGTTTGTTCTTTGGTATGACGCTAAAGTCATTTTGGCAGGTGTATACAGGAGCAGCATCGCGTCCATTTCGTGAAACCAATTATCGTCCTGAGCTTTTTTATTATACCCCGACAGACTGGAAGCCACTTGATGGTTCGACTTGGTTAGGTTTTGGTATTGAACATGAGTCGAATGGACAGAGACAAGAGTTATCGCGCAGTTGGAATCGTGTTTACGCCAACTTAACCTTTGCGAAAGACAATTTTGCGGTTTCTCTTCAACCGTGGTGGCGTATACCTGAGGATGAAAAAACATCTCCGAATGATCCTAAAGGTGATGATAACCCGGATATCGAAGATTACATGGGGCACTTTGAGCTATCGAGTGCGTACAAATGGAATGGTTATGAGTTTACCTTCTTAGGCCGCCAGAACTTCCAAACGCATAAAGGCTTTGCCGAATTAGGGGTGTCATTTCCGATCTGGGGCAAACTTCAGGGATACGCACAGTACTCGACGGGGTATGGTAAGAGCTTGATTGACTATGATCATAATCAGCAGCGTATTGGTGTTGGTATCGCGATCAACGGTGTTCTGTAGTTTTTCGGTAGCTCAATAGAAATAAACGCTGGCAATTGAGATTTCAGTATTTAGAATGCGTGGCTGAAATTGATTTCCAACCTAGAGTGATTTTATGCTTCGTGATTACACCTTCGATTGTCTTGTAACCATGCCTCGTCATGAACTGGAAGAGTTTAGTGCTCGCATGATCAGTAAAATGGTGCCAGAAGACGTGATGAATGAGCTATTTACTTTCGATCAAGAAGAAGTGGATAGCGAAGACCGTATGTTGTCTGCACGTCTTGATGCGATGTTACGCATGACAGCCATCGCACTGAGTGAAATTCAACAAGCGTTTGATGACTCAGACAATGCGAAGCAAAATAGCGAGCGAATGACGCGACTGGTTCTTTGGCATTTCTATGCGATTTCATTCCATTTGGAAGAGGCGATCACGTTAGAAACACACTGTGCACTAGTGGAAAAACTACTTGAAAATACACCTTCGGATGTTTTTGATTGGGTAAAAACATTGACGGAACTTCTGCACACTTACGCTGAAATCAACGCGAAAGAAAACCCTCAAGACTAAGGTTTTTGTCGTTAATCGTTCAGTAAACAAGGCGAGCCATCCGGTTCGCCTTGTTTTATTTTTGCATCTGTAAAATCCGCAGTTTTGTACTTTTGACGTACACCACAAGCCTCGCTTTAGGTTCGCTTCTCACTAGCGAATAGGGCGATTCCTTCTTACACTAAAATCAAAATGTTTGTTTTCGAACACTTTAATGCGTCATTAAGGTGTGTCTTCCAATCCACTTAAATACGGATAATTTATGTCGGAGAACGTTCTGGTTTTTAAATTTGAGCCTATTTTGAAGCGTATATGCCTTCTATCTCGGCTACATTTTCGTTGCGGGCGTAAATAATGGACCCGTTAACGCAAGGTTTACTTGGCGCTGCTTTGCCACAGTCTGCAAGTAACAAGCGGCACATTGTGGCTGCTGGCGTGTTAGGCTTGGTTTCAGGGATGGCACCGGATTTGGATGTACTTATCCGTTCATCAACTGACCCATTGCTGTTTTTGGAATATCACCGACACTTTACCCATTCATTGTTGTTTATCCCTTTTGGCAGCTTTCTCTGTGCTTTAGTGTTGTATCCGTTGTTAGCAAAAAAGCGAGGACTAAGCTTCCGGCAGAGTTGGTTTTATTGTGCCCTTGGTTATAGCACCCATGCGCTGTTAGATGCTTGCACCAGCTATGGGACTCAGCTTTTTTGGCCGATAAGCAACACACGCTATGCTTGGAACACAATCTCGGTTATCGACCCCGCTTTCACATTTCCTATTTTGATCCTGCTTTTGTTTGCCGCACTGAAGCGAAATCGAAATTACGCGCGTGTCGCATTTCTATGGTCTCTGGCTTATCTGACTCTTGGGGTTATTCAACGAGATAGAGCAGAAGTGGCCGGATGGAAAATCGTCCAAGAGCGACAGCACAGTGCTGTGCAGCTAAAAGCAAAACCAACCTTCGGCAATCTTTTGGTCTGGAAAGTGATTTATGAAACGGAAGATAACTACTATGTGGATGCAGTAAGAGTGGGGCGCTCAATAAAAATCTATCCTGGCGAATCCACACCAAAGCTCAATGTGAAAACACAATTTCCATGGCTCGACCCGCAATCGCAACAAGCGAGAGATATTGAACGTTTCCGTTGGTTTTCAAATGGTTTTGTAGCGCAAGACCCGAATAACGAAATGCGAATTGTTGACGTGCGTTACTCCATCGTTCCAAACCAAATTAACGCGCTGTGGGGCATCAATTTATCACCCAACGCTAGCCCAAATGTGCACGTCGAATACACTGCTCATCGAGGTAGTACAACGGAAGACCGCCAAACTTTTCTCAATATGCTTACGGATTTTGAGTGATGGTTTTTACTTTGGGTACCGATGCGGTGCCGTAATAACTATTACGCGGACTGAAAGTCCTTCACTAGGGTCGGCTTGCTGGCGAAGAAAATTTTGCCAAACAGGGACTTGTACTTCCAGCCAAGAGACAAAAGTCGTTTAGCTAAGTTCTTGTTTTCAATGATTGCAACCTCAATACCTTGGTAATGATATGGATGGCTTTTAATGTAGTCGATAAATGCAGTAAGCACACCTTGCCCGCGAACGGAGGGCGCAAAGTTGACTGCAACAATGGAAAAGCGCTGACTGCCAACAGGGCAACGGACAAAGCAGTGTCCAAGCGGATGAGTGATGGTCTCGGAAAACTCAGGAAACGCGCGAGACTCTAGTTCTTGAGAAAGCGCATCGTATTGCTTACATAGATAAGAAAATAGTTGTTTCGCTTCGCTGTTCATATCGGTGCCGCTTACTTGTAACTTGGTTTAAAGGCATGGATTTCAAAAACATTGTAACCATAGGCAGCAAGACAAAATGCGGTGAACTTTTACAATGGTGATTTCCTATTTTTGAAAGCTAATTTGTTACAAATGAAGTTGATTGGATTTTATATGGTACTTGGGGATGAGTGTTTCTAGTTGAAGGGAGAGTACGCTGGTTACTGGATTCTTACCGGAGTTCCTGTATTAAAAGGAGAACAACTTGGTTTAATGCCGCTCGTTTAACTGCGAGTGGCATCTTTTTGTATTTCGTCACCTTGTACAGTGACGAAGGTGCGTGATATAGGATCTTCTATCCTAGCTTTTTATGGTCAAAATTGTCTCTTTAACCACTCAGCACGTTGCTATTAGATTCCTAGTCTCGCCAAGGCTCGCTGGAATGACACAAAAACATCGTTAAGCTGTTGGCATTAAATCACTTGGTCTGTTTTTGCTTATTCTTGAGGGCTTAACTAGGCATTACTCTAAGTGCTTAAATTGCAATGCCACAAGTCGCTGATACAACTCACAGCTTTGCATTAATGATTGGTGGTTACCAACATCGACTAACTCGCCATTGTCGAGCACCGCAATTTTATCCGCATGTTGGATGGTCGAAAGACGATGAGCAATGATCAGCGTTGTGCGTCCTTTCATTAGAGCTTCAAGTGCTTGCTGGACGTGATGTTCACTTTCACTATCAAGGGCGCTAGTAGCTTCGTCTAGCAGTAAGATTTTTGGATCTTTTAGAATCGCGCGAGCTATCGCAATACGCTGCTTTTGTCCGCCCGACAGCCTAACGCCGCGCTCGCCTAAAAAGCTGTGATAGCCTTCGGGAAGCTTCTCAATAAACTCATGGGCATGGGCTTTTTTCGCGGCTTCGATAACTTGTTCATCCGTTGCTTCAGGATTACCGTAGCGAATATTATGGAAAACATCATGGCTAAACAGCGCTGGCTGTTGTGGTACGAGCGCCATTTGACGTCGAAGCTCGTTTGGATCGAACTGTCGAATATCTTCGCCACCAAACAACACTTGCCCTTGCTGCGGGTCATAAAAGCGTTGCAGCAGCTCGAATAGTGTCGTTTTACCTGCACCAGAAGGGCCAACCAACGCCAATACTTTGCCTTGTTCAGCGGTTAGGTTTAATTCTTTGATAGCTGGTTGATTTGGGCGAGAAGGGTAGTTGAAACTCACCGAATTAAAGTTAACCTCAGCAGGCATGTCGGGACGGACAGGCAAATAGTTGCTTGGCGCTTTAATATCGCTGTCTACTTGAAGAATCTCAATCAGCCGTTCGGTAGCACCTGCGGCTCTTTGCAGTTCACCCATGACTTCGGAAATGGTTGCAGTCGATGAGGCAACCATAATGGCATAAAACACAAACGCGGCTAGGTCTCCCGCAGACATCTTTCCGTGAATCACATCGCTGCCGCCAACCCAAAGCATGCCTGCAATTGCGCTGAACACAATCACAATAACGCCTGATATCAGGATTGCGCGTTGTTTTACTCTCTGTCTGCCCACTTCATACGCTTTTTCCACCTCGACAGCGAAAGCCGCTCGTTCGTACGGCTCTGAGCTAAAACTTTGCACGGTTTTAATATGTTCTATCGCTTCACCTGCGTAGCTGCCGACATCGGCCATTGAGTCTTGACTTTGGCGAGAGAGCGCACGCACGCGTCGTCCATAAAACAAAATCGGAACCAAAACCAAAGGCACAGAAGCAAGCACAATCAGCGTGAGCTTAACGTTGGTGGCAAACAACATTATGATGGCCCCAAAGCACATCAAAGCGCTACGCATCGCCATCGAGAACGATGAACCAATAATGCTTTGCAGCAACGTGGTATCGGTAGTCAGGCGCGACATAATATCGCCGCTACTGTTGGTCTCAAAATAGCTCGGATGCAGCGTAATCACATGGTTAAACACTGAAAGGCGAATATCCGCACTGACGCGCTCACCTACGGAAGAGACAAGGTAAAAGCGAAAGAAGGTCCCAATGGCAATACACAATGTGACACCGACAATAAACTGAATCGCATTGGTAAGCTCTTGCAATGATTGCTGAGCAAAGCCTTGGTCGATAAGAATACGTACTCCATAGCCAACGGATAACGTCAAACTTGCCGTCGCGACAAGGGCAACCAAAGCCGCCGCAACCCGCCATTTATAAGGTGCAATAAAGGTGTTGAGTTTAAGAAGAATGCTGAGATTTTTGTTATTTTTTCGGCTCATGAGTGACTCACAAAGCGTTTTAGGTACCTGGCATAGTAAGCCAGTTTGGTTGGTGAGACCAGCGAACTGCCGCATTCAGATTAGGAAGTTCACTGGGATAGCCAATATTGCATCGAAAATCACTTAAACGTCTAAGAGACGAGAATCAGCTTTTAGCTAGGAGGGGGTTAAGCACGGCTTTTGGCGAGTAGCTGGTCGACTTTTCCTTTTGCTGTTTTACTAACCGTTTGCATCAACTGAAAACTTGGCTTAACGATACCTGAGTTTTCTATCCCTTCGACCATTAAGAGCCAAAGCTTGGCTGTCATTTGCGCATCGGCTAGTGCACGGTGGAAAACACCGTCGTTGTCGATATTTTTATAGCGAACAAGTTCACCTAGCTTGTGTGATGGGGCATCTTGAATGAGCCGTCTTGCTACCAGTAAGGAGCAAGCAAACTCACCCGAATAACTACAGTTGATTCGTTCAAGCTCTGCATCTAAAAATCGTTTATCGAAGGACGCGTTGTGAGCGATAAGGTTTTCGCCTGCAATGAACTCACTAAATGACGCCATTACCTCTTCGCAGCTTGGTGCCGATCGCAACATATTGTTAGTAATGCCGGTGTAGTTCTCAATGAAAGAACTCACTCTGAAGCCGGGATTCATGAGTTGCTGAAAACTATCGACAACCTCGCCATCGACTAACTTTACTGCACCAATTTCTATTGCGCGATCACCTAAAGTAGGAGAGAGACCTGTGGTTTCAAAGTCGAGTACGACCACAGAGTTTGCTTGAGGCATAAAATTTTCCAGCTGAGTAATATTGCGCAAGAGTATTATCGAAAGCGACAGAAAAAGAAAGGCGAACACAATGGTGAATATCTGTCTATCTTTACTCCACAAAGTCAGTGTTCGTCGTCCACTGTTTATGGACAGGTACGTTCTGGCTTACCCATCGCGGCTTGTGCGGTAGCCTTATATTTCAAATGTTTTTCGGCTTTTCGATTCATTTCAATTAAGCATTAACTTTCGATGCAACATACTGATTATAAATTGATTTTATAAATCAACTTCGGCATCATTCACGGCTTGATTTTGAAGATGAATATCATCACGGCAAAAAATTAGAACAACTTATAATGCGAGGCTAGGGAACGATGGAACAAATGAAAAATCACTATTTAGAGATACCTGAAGAAAGAAAATTGCGTATTTTTCGTGAGGAAGATGAAGATTTCTACAACTTCTGGGAAGAAATGCTTGATGAAAAACAATCTTTTTATCAGCAACCTCTCAAAAGAATGAAAGGCGACGCTTGGTATTCGCTTGATGCATTCTTCACTGCTTCAAAATACGGACAACATCAGGCCTCGCCAGCTTATATAAAAAGAGCGCTTGAGTTACTGAATAACGTCTACTTACTGGCCAATCATTCAGACCACGTTGTTGAATTCTCCGTTGGGCACCGACATTTTTCGGAAGTAGGTAACCGTTCTATTGCAGGGGGAACGATGGATGCTTGGTTGGATGAAATCTGTTTAGCGATGGCCGCGAGAGATTGGCGCTGCGTAGAACTGATGACCATCATGGATGAGTCGTTAGTGCGTTTAAAAGATCCTTTCGATGTTGCGCTGGTCGAGTTCGTTAGCGGTGTATTTGGTAATTCATCAGCGTTGCCTGAGCTATTGCAAACTGTGATGGAGAAATCCTCCCCGCAATACTTAGAGTCAACCAGAGTGCCATATGTCCATTCTTTGTTTATTCCATTTGTGAATGTGTTTGTTGCCATTATCGATGGCGATGAGGAACACTATCAAAAAGCACTAAGAGATGCGTTAGAGGCGCATTACCAGTTCTACATGAATGAAGATGTTCGTTATTCGCCAAAAGGGAATGTTTCTTTGAAACTGATTGGTCTTGCTGCATTGGCATACGATAAGTATGGCTGGACAATTCCAGAAACCGCATATTTGCCGAAATGGCTCGTTTACGGTGAACATGATCTTTGTTCTAAATAAATCATTCGGAGTCTGCGCCCAAGCCCATTCGGATGTTCTGCACGGAAGCATACACAGAAAACATGCCGCGAAAAGGTTGTTTTTTAATCGACCACTCGGTAGTAAGGCATAAACTTATCAATATGCGAGCTTACTAACACGCCATACGTGACACTTCATGTATTCTTAATTGAAGCGAAGAAGAGGATTTATCAATGTCAAAAAGCTCCAAGCTTCACAATGAAGACAAACTGGTTAAGAAGGCACTAGAGATTGGTGGGAAGATGGCGAAACTACAAGGCTTTGACCTTCCACAGTCACCACAACCTCTGAGAGTAAAAGCGATTTACCTATTCTTGGTCGATGCAAAACAGATAACGCCACTACCGGAAAGTAAGCTAGACGGCGCAAGCATCAAGCACCGACTGGCAGTATGGATACACAGTGCATTGCCAGACAACGACCCTCTAAAGTAGAAAACTCAAGAAGTCACATAGGTCGTTACTTAACACAGGCCATTAATTAACAAGGCGAGCCAAATGGTTCGCCTTGTTTGATCTTGGCAAGTGCAAAAAGGTCTCCTCGAGTTTCGGTATCATTGATTTACAAAACAGAATCAAAAGGACTAAAGATAAGTCCCAAGAAGCGCTACAATGCACGCGTTGCGAGAGTGCAACCAAGAATACTCATTTACAGAAGCCTTGAAGTAACCATACATGTCTAAAGATTTCGAATTCACTACAGAATACATACTCGACAAACCTTTCTTTGCTGAGTGTTATGATCAAACTAGCCAGCCAACGAAGTTTCCACAGGCGTACCTAAAAGGGATACTGTTTCTTATCTTTGGTGTGGTCTTATTAGAGTTTGAACTGCTACCTAACGGTTACGTAGGTTGGTTCTTTATCGTATTGAGTGTGATTGAAGCGTGTAGCGTTTACTTCAAAAGAACCTGGTGGCTATGGCGTCAAACCATCAGCTCAAGTCGCGGCAGTAAAGTGGCTTTTGAAGTGAATGCAGATGGCGTGCGCTACAAAAGTGGTAAAGTTGACCGCAGCCTCGCTTGGAATGATATCGACCAACTCGAACAAACTGATTTGGGCTTTATCCTTCACCTTGGTAAACAACGCCAATACATCAGCAAATCTTGCTTAAACGAAGAAGTGAGCGCGTTTATGGTAGAGCAGCACGCGGCATCAAAAGCGAGCTAACAAATTCACATCAAGCTGGAATGAGCGATCTAAAAAGTAGGTGATATATGATCGAACATCATAACAAGTGCTTGGTTGATTCTGAATCAACTGGGTTTGATGTACAAAACTAATAGGGTTTAGAGATTTCTCTTTCGGACAAACTGCTTCGGTGTCATGCGCGCAATCTGCTTACACTCTCTAGTCATGTGTGCTTGATCGGAAAAACCTTGCTCCAGCGCCAATTCCGATAAAGTAAGATCGGGTTGCGCTCGGAGTTGCTCTAAAGTGTGCTTCACTCGTTTAATGCGTTGGTAATGTTTAGGAGTAATCCCCAACCATTTCTGAAAATTGCGCTCTCTCTGGCGCTGACTGATGGTCCCTGTAGGTTGGTCAATAATGTGGCCGACGTACTGCGGTTCATATTCCTCAATCAGTGTTTGAACCCAGCGATATAACGTAGAAATCCTTGCAGATGACGAACGCGCTGTTTGCAGAGACTCAAATGTTGCTAGCGCAGAAGAAGCCAAAGGGTGGTCGTCTTGAATCCGCAATAGCTGTTCTAGGCGTTTACCAAATAGTTGATAACCAACAGCAGGATGAAAGCGTACGCCAGTCATCACCGCGCCTGGCGGTAGGCAGACTTGATGTGCCAGAATGCTTACAGGTAGTAGGACAACCCCTGGCGTTTGCCACTCACCATCCATTTGTACTTCATTTTGTAAAATGAATACCACACCTGTACCAGCATCACTGAGTAATTGTTTACGTACGGTTTGCGTCGTATCAGGTTTGACGGATGCTGACCAAATGGCTTGAACATAGCCAGCTAAAGCCCTTTGAGGTTTTAAAATATCAAATTCTAAGTTCAAATGAATCATCCTATTTAACCTCAACTTAAATGAGAAAGTGATACACATGTACTTTTCATCATATTAAGTTGAGGAATAAGCAGTGACTTATATGTAAAAACTGTCAGATAGAATTATCTAGGTTTATAGACTCCAACCTTTGGCTTAAATGCCTTAACTATTCGGTTCCAACTGTTGATCGCGTTGATCGCAATTGTTAGGCTGACCATAGCTTCTTCTCCGAAGGTATTCAAGGTCAGCTGATAGGTATCATCATCTACTGATAGGCCAGCAGTTAGTAATTCAGCCCAGCCTAGTGCAACGTGTTCTGCATCGCTGTAGAATGGCATATCTTTCCATGCACTAAGCCCCCATATGCGTTCCGGCTTTTCACCTAACTTAAGCGCATCTTTGCTATGCATGTCGATACAAAATGCACATTGATTGATTTGCGATATGCGTAACTTAACCAGTTCCCATATGATCATGTTCATGGTTTCTGATTGGTTAAATTGTTCATGGAAGTAAGCTTCCTGAGCGTACAGGATTTCTATTGCTTTTGGCGCTACTTTAATATAGTTGAGTCGTTTCTTCATGGTCATTCTCCTCTGTTTTTCACATAGTAAAAAACGCTCTTAGCAAAAGATTGAAGATTTTCGACATGCACTCAATAAAGTTAGATAAAGGAGTGAACGAAGAAAGCGAAAAAGGATGTCTATTTGATGCTATGCGTAAACATTCGTATTGTGTGCCTTACACATTTGCAAGGCGTTACGTGCTTTCTAGAAAAGCCTCAAAATAGCGTACAATTAGCGTTTTGACATAGCGGAAATCATCATGTCCAAAACTGTTCAGCAGCAAATCGGAAACATTGCTCTAGTCGTTGAAAATTACGACGATGCTATCGAATTTTATACTCAAAAACTTCAATTCACTCTGGTTGAAGATACCAACCTAGGAGGTGGTAAACGCTGGGTTCAAGTTTCTCCTCCAAACTCCAATGGTACAAACCTACTTTTAGCTCAGGCAAGTACACCGGAGCAAACGCATGCAGTAGGAAATCAAACAGGTGGTCGTGTTTTCCTGTTTCTGCAAACTAATGATTTTTGGCGTGACTACGAGTTGATGAAGAAAAATGGTGTTGTATTTAATGAAGAGCCTCGTGTGGAAGAATACGGGACAGTGGTGGTGTTCCAAGATCTCTATGGTAATAAATGGGACTTACTGCAACTGAACTGAGAAACTACACAGCACCTGCATAACATAGTGTTCATGAGGAGTTTCCAACAAGCTTTTAAGGTTCTGAGATATTAGTGCTAATTCAAAGGTTCTCAGAAGTCACAATATTTCTAAATCACTTTTGTGCAAACAATAACTAGCCATCATTCCTCTACGATGTATCAACAAATGTTAGGGCGGCACACCAAAAACAAAAAGGCGAACCAAACGGTTCGCCTTTGTCGATTTAGAGACTACAAAAATTAATCTTCGTAGTTATCGATGCTTGGGCATGAGCAGATTAGGTTACGGTCGCCGTATACGTTATCTACGCGGTTTACTGTTGGCCAGTACTTCCAAGACTTGGTCGCTTTAGAAGGGAAGCAGCCAAGCTCTCGAGAGTAAGGACGGTCCCACTCTTCAGCAGAAAGGTCAACTTGCGTGTGCGGCGCATTAACGAGAGGGTTGTTCTCTAGTGGCCATTCACCGTTTTTCACTTTTTCCATTTCTTCGCGGATAGCGATCATCGCATCACAGAAGCGGTCTAGCTCTTCTAGATCCTCCGATTCCGTTGGCTCAACCATTAGCGTGCCCGCCACAGGGAACGACATAGTTGGTGCGTGGAAACCGTAGTCCATTAGACGCTTCGCAATGTCTTCTTCGCTGATGCCTGTTTCTTCTTTCAGTGGACGAATGTCGATAATACATTCGTGCGCTACACGACCATTTTTGCCACGATAAAGAACAGGGTAGTGTTGGCGAAGTGTTTCCATCACGTAGTTTGCGTTCAGAATTGCTACTTTTGTTGCATCTGTTAGGCCTGCTTCGCCCATCATTGCGATGTAAGCCCAAGAGATCGGTAGGATAGAAGCGCTACCCATATCTGCTGCTGATACTGCAAAATCTTCGCCTTCTACGCCGTCTTCAATATGGCCTGGTAGGAAAGGCGCTAGGTGAGATTTCACTCCGATAGGACCCATACCCGGACCGCCACCACCGTGCGGGATGCAGAAGGTTTTGTGTAGGTTTAGGTGAGAAACGTCTGAACCAATAAAGCCTGGTGATGTTAGACCAACCTGCGCGTTCATATTAGCGCCGTCTAGGTAAACCTGACCGCCAGCGGCATGAACCATTTCACACACTTCTTTCACTTTCTCTTCGTAAACGCCGTGCGTAGAAGGGTAAGTGATCATAATGCTTGATAGGTTGTCTTTGTGCTTCTCGATTTTCGCTGCTAGGTCGTCGATGTCGATGTTGCCTTCTTCATCACACTTAACCACGACAACTTTCATTGACACCATAGACGCCGTTGCAGGGTTAGTACCGTGCGCAGAGCTTGGGATCAAACATACGTTGCGGTGACCTTCGCCACGGCTTTCGTGGTAGCGTTGAATCGCGATAAGACCTGCATACTCACCAGATGCACCAGAGTTTGGCTGAAGTGAGAATGCGTCGTAGCCTGTGATCTCACAAAGCTTCTCTTTTAGATCTTTCGCTAGTGCTGCATAGCCCGCCGCTTGTTCTGCTGGCGCGTATGGGTGGATAGAACCAAACTCAGGCCAAGTGATTGGGATCATCTCTGCTGCTGCGTTCAGCTTCATCGTACAGCTGCCTAGTGGGATCATGCCGTGCGTTAGCGAGAAGTCTTTGTTCTCTAGCTGTTTCAGGTAACGCATCATTTGCGTTTCGCTATGGTGCGTATTGAATACAGGGTGAGTCAGGTATTCTGTTGTGCGGCGTAGCGCTTCTGGAATTGCCGCAAACTCGTTGCCTGCGATTTCCGTCGATAGTGCTGCTACGTCTTCTTTTACACCAAAGACTGCAAATAGTGCTTCTACATCAGCGACCGTGGTTGTTTCGTCACAGCTAATACCTAGCTTGCCAGGTAGTAGACGTAGGTTGATGTCTGCTGAAAGTGCTTTTGCGTAAAGCTCTTCTGTTTTTGAACCTGTGTTGATGGTGATGGTATCGAAGAAGCTGTTATGAGCAAGTTCAAAACCGCCTTTGGTTAGGCCAGCGGCGATAATCGCAGTCATATGGTGTGTACGGCGAGCAATAGTGCGTAGACCTTCTGCGCCGTGGTAAACCGCGTAGAAAGACGCCATGTTCGCTAGCAATGCTTGAGCGGTACAGATGTTCGATGTCGCTTTTTCGCGGCGGATATGCTGCTCACGGGTTTGCATTGCCATACGCAGTGCTTGGTTGCCGTTAGTATCGATGGAAACACCGATAACACGACCTGGCATGGTACGCTTGTGTTTGTCACGCGTTGCCATGAATGCCGCGTGTGGACCGCCGTAACCCATAGGAACGCCAAAACGTTGTGCAGAACCGATTGCTACGTCTGCGCCCATTTCACCAGCAGGCTTCAATAGGGTAGAAGCAAGCAGGTCAGTCGCAACAGTGACAAGCGTTTTGTTTGCTTGCGCTTTTGCGATGATGTCCGTTAGGTCACGAACTTCACCTGTTGTGCTTGGGTATTGAACTAAAGCGCCGAACACGTCTTGCTCTGGTAGGGATTCTAGCGAACC
Source organism: Vibrio sp. CCB-PB317 (assembly GCF_022808245.1). Taxonomy (NCBI): domain Bacteria; kingdom Pseudomonadati; phylum Pseudomonadota; class Gammaproteobacteria; order Vibrionales; family Vibrionaceae; genus Vibrio; species Vibrio sp. CCB-PB317. Next base: position 1,097,767 of record NZ_JALGNU010000002.1, on the reverse strand, counting down.
AACCAGAACTTCAAAGCCGATGAATTTTGCACGAGTTTTTACTACTTCTAGCGTTTGTGGGTGAACATCGTCAGCCACAAAGAATACGTTACTCTTGCTCTTACCTGCGCGCTTACACAGAGTCATTGCTTCTGCTGCCGCTGTTGCTTCGTCTAGCAATGAGGCGTTCGCGATTTCCATACCAGTTAGGTCGATGATCATTTGTTGGAAGTTTAAAAGGGCTTCCAAGCGACCTTGAGAAATTTCAGGTTGGTAAGGTGTGTAAGCGGTATACCAGCCAGGGTTTTCTAGCACGTTACGTAGAATGACGTTTGGAGTAAACGTGTTGTAGTAGCCCTGGCCAATGAATGTACGTTTAATTTGGTTTTGTTTAGCAAACTGCTTCATCGTCACTAGCATGTCTGCTTCGCTTTTCGCTTCTGCCAACGTCATTGGTTGCTCTAGGCGAATTTGTGCAGGCACAGTTTCTTCGATGAGGGCGTCAAGGCTTACCGCGTTGATGGCATCCAACATTTTTTGTTGGTCTGATTTGCTTGGTCCGTTGTGGCGTCCAACGAACTCATTTTGTGTGCTGAGGCTTTGAAGTAATTCAGTCATTGTCCTTTACCTACTCCTTGGCTCGGGTAACGGAAATGGTCGTTAGTGACACATTTAATTATACGTCCGAACCTAGAAAAAAAGCTGCTCTCTAAACAGGCTAGGGAACAGCTTTCGTCACATCCTAATTACTCTTCTTCGATAGAGTTTAGGTATTCTTCCGCGTCTTTTAAGTCATCCAACTCAGATGGGTTTGAAAGCTTCACTTTCACAATCCAACCACCTTCGTACGGTTCTTCGTTGATTAGCTCTGGGCTGTCTTCTAGTTCTTCGTTGATTTCTACGATTTCACCGGTAACAGGAGAGTAGATATCTGACGCTGCTTTTACAGACTCAACCAAAGAGAAGCTTTCACCTGCTTCTACTTCGTCTTCTACGTCTGGTAGGTCAACGAATACTACGTCACCCAACATTTCTTGCGCATGCTCAGAAATACCAAGTGTTACTGTGCCGTCACCGTTGTCACGTACCCACTCGTGGCTATCTGTAAACTTCAGTGTTTTGTCCATTGCTTAATCTCCAAATAACTTGTCAGGAATTATTGTGATTTTTAAAAAATCGTTTATTGGTAAAGAGGGAAGCGACTGCAAAGTTCTTTTACTTCTTTGCGAACGCGTTTTTCAACGTCTGCGTCACCTTCTGGGTTGTTCACCAAACCATCCAGTACGTCACCAATCCAATTACCGATGAGTTTGAATTCTTCAGCGCCAAAGCCGCGGCTTGTACCCGCAGGCGTTCCTAAACGGATGCCCGATGTAATCATAGGCTTCTCTGTATCGAATGGGATGCCATTTTTGTTACATGTGATCCCAGCACGTTCTAGAGCTTCTTCTGCTTTGTTGCCTTTCAAGCCTTTAGGGCGAAGGTCAACCAGCATTAGGTGCGTGTCTGTGCCACCAGTTACGATGTCGCAACCGCGAGTTTGCAATACTTCCGCTAGGACTTTTGCGTTATTGATCACCGAATCAATATAAGTTTTAAATTCAGGGCCAAGCGCTTCTCCAAATGCAACCGCTTTTGCTGCGATAACGTGCATCAGTGGGCCGCCTTGTAGGCCAGGGAATACGGCGGAGTTGATTTTCTTAATGATGTCTTCGTGGTTAGTAAGAATCATACCGCCGCGAGGGCCACGCAATGTTTTGTGTGTTGTGGTTGTCACAACATGCGCATGTGGCAATGGGCTAGGGTGTGCACCTGTTGCGATAAGGCCAGCAATGTGCGCCATATCGACCATAAGAATTGCGCCAACTTCGTCAGCGATTTCACGGAACTTAGCAAAATCGATAACGCGTGGAATAGCACTGCCACCCGCGATGATCATCTTTGGTTTGTGTTCTACTGCAAGTGCACGAACGTCGTCGTAGTTGATTTCTAGTGTTTCGCGATCAACGCCGTATTGAACTGCGTTAAACCATTTACCAGAAAGGGCTGGGCGTGCACCGTGTGTTAGGTGACCTCCAGCGTCCAAAGACATGCCAAGAATGGTGTCGCCTGGTTGAAGAAGAGCCAGTTTCACCGCGCCATTTGCTTGAGCGCCTGAGTGAGGTTGAACGTTTGCGTATTCGCAATTAAAAAGTTTTTTCGCGCGTTCGATAGCAATGGCTTCCACTGTATCTACGTGCTCACAACCACCGTAGTAACGACGACCTGGATAACCTTCAGCGTATTTGTTTGTTAGGCATGTGCCTTGAGCTTGCATTACCGCTTTAGAAACAATGTTCTCAGAAGCGATAAGTTCGATTTGTTCGTTTTGGCGAGCGGATTCCGCCTGAATTCCAGCAAAGACAGCATCATCTGTCGCAGAGAGGTTGGTAGAGAAAAAGTTTTCCAAGCTGTGGTTAGGGTAACTCTTATTCATGGTAGTTGACCTTCCAAATCTTAAAATGAACCCGCAATAGATGAATTATGATTTGCGGTTGTGGTTCATTTGTCCTCAAAACAGCTGAACTGCATAGCAGAACAGAGTGAACATCCGGCCCTAAATGTGGGCAAAAACTCCGTCGGATTGCGTGTTTCCTTTACCAATCTCTTACGGAAATATGCATCTCTACATCTAACAAGTTGGTAACATAGCGCCTGCGGCGGGAACAATCAACCAAAAATTTCCTATAGGAAACAAGATTTCAAAAATTGTTAACAAGAGCACGGTTTAATTCACTTGGTGGACTTTTATCCACTATGTGCTTCATGCACAATGCTAGTAGGATAAAAATAAGGATATCTATAGAGGGATTTATGGCAGAAAGTATTTACGATGAATACCCATCGATGACGTTAGCGAAAGAGCAAAATGAGCAAAATATCGAGCCATTAAAGCTGGGTCAGCGTATCAAGGATATCCGCTCAAAACTTGGTATTACACTAGAAGAAGCCAGTCAGCGAACAGGGCTTGCTCGTTCTACACTGAGTAAAATAGAAAATGAGCAGATTTCTCCGACATTTCAAGCAATGCAAAAATTGGCGCTTGGCTTACAAATTGATATGCCGCAACTCTTTGAGCCACCTAGAAAAAAGGTTGCGACAGGGCGTAGGGATGTTACCAAGAAGAATGAAGGCAAACCACACCCAACGCAAACCTATGAACATGAACTGCTCGCTACTCAACTTTCCAATAAGAAAATGATGCCGTTTAAGAGCCAAATTCGTGCTCGCAGTTTTGATGAATATAAAGACTGGGTTCGTCATGATGGTGAAGAATTTCTGCTTATCTTATCTGGTGAGGTCATGTTCTATTCTGAGTTCTACGAACCTGTCGTTCTAAGCGAGGGCGACAGCGTCTATTACGATGCGAACATGGGACATATGTTGACCAGTGTTAGCGAGGAAGATGCGCACATTTTGTGGGTGACAGCCAAATAGTAATAAATTATTGTAAATTTCCTATAGTGAAAGCAAACGATTGCTGTCGGTGGTCGTTATGATGAAAAGGCGCTTTTTTGATGAGAATACACTCATTAAAGCGCTTTTTTTGTACGATTTGTTGTGATTAAAATGTTAAGAGTCACACTTTTGCAAGTCGATCTACGTCTTGTTCGTGCAAAATAGAATGAGCCGTGTTTATTATTGGAAACACATCGAATGCCGATAGCATTCTCGGGTCTATCTAAATGGAGACGAAAATGACTCAAGAACTACTGAAAACACCACTACACGCACTTCACGTTGAAGTTGGTGCCAAAATGGTCCCGTTCGCGGGTTACGATATGCCTGTTCAGTATCCTCTAGGCGTAAAAAAGGAACACTTACACACTCGTGATGCCGCAGGTCTGTTTGATGTTTCTCATATGGGACAACTTCGCCTAATTGGTGACGGTGCAGCTGCGTTCCTAGAAACATTAGTGCCAGTGGATATTGTGGATCTTGAGTCTGGTAAACAGCGTTATGCGTTCTTCACTAATGAAGAGGGCGGCATCATGGATGACTTGATGGTAGCTAATCTAGGCGATCATCTTTTTGTGGTTGTGAACGCGGCATGCAAAGAACAAGACATTGCACACCTACAATCGCATTTGCCATCTAGTGTTGAGTTAGAAATTATCGAAGACCGTGCTCTGCTTGCGATCCAAGGTCCTAAAGCGGCAGCTGTATTGGCGCGTTTTGCCTCAGAAGTTTCTGACATGCTGTTCATGGATATTCGTAAAGTCGATATTTTAGGCGCCGAATGCATTGTTTCTCGTAGTGGCTACACTGGCGAAGATGGTTACGAGATCTCGGTTCCTGCTGACAAGGCAGAAGAACTCGCACGTAAACTGACCGCGGAAGAGGAAGTTGAATGGATTGGCCTTGGTGCTCGTGATTCACTTCGTCTTGAGTGTGGTCTTTGCCTATACGGTCATGACCTAGACACAACAACTACGCCTGTAGAAGCAAGCTTGTTATGGGGCATCCAAAAGGTTCGTCGTATCGGCGGTGAACGTGAAGGTGGTTTCCCAGGTGCGGATATTATTCTTAAGCAGATCGAGACCAAAGATGTGGCGCGCAAGCGTGTCGGTTTAGTTGGCCAAACTAAAGCACCAGTCCGTGAAGGCGCGGAATTGTTTGATGCTGATGGCGTTAAAATTGGCGTTGTCACCAGCGGCACTGCGGGTCCAAATGCAGGTAAGCCTGTCTCAATGGGTTATGTGCGTGCTGATCTTGCTGCGATTGGTACCGAATTGTTCGCTGAAGTACGCGGTAAAATGTTACCAATGACGGTTGAGAAAATGCCGTTTGTACCGCAACGTTACTACCGCGGTTAGGTTACTCATTATTGTCATTCTTCGCGTATTCGCGAGGCAAGAAACAAGCAAAAATGCCGAGCTAGAAAGCTCGGCATTTTTATGTATATCGGTTTTATTTATACGCTTGGAAGTTATCGTAGTTTCTGCAGCCTTATCCGACCGCTTTGTCGATTGTACAACACATGTCGATAACGATATCTTCAAGTTTTTCCGGATGAATCATGTCTTCTTTTGCAATCCCAAACTGAGATGCCATGATCGTATTGAACAACTCCCAATGTTTGATCAGCATTTTTTCGCGATTATCAGCGATGTCAGGCCATGTCTCTTGCATCATCGGAGTGAGACTGATTGCACCATGTGCAAAAATCAACATCTGCCACTTTGATTCCCACTGATCAAATTGGGCGTTAGGGTTTTCACTGTTGTACTGCTCAAAAATTCCGGTAAATATCGCAGCAAACTCATCTTTTGACTTTAAGAAATACTGCAGCAGGGCACCATCATCGCCTTGGCGAATAGCATCAGCGATCATCTGTACAGGGTGAGGGTTAACGAGCGCAAATGCCAACATGCGAACCATGAACAGATAAATTTTTCTATTCGAAGGTGTGTTCTCAGGCATCTCATTGATTAATTCAGCCATATAGCACTGCATGAATTCATCCATCGCGTCGCTAACCGCTTGCCAAATCTTCTCTTTGCTGCCGAAGTGGTGACGGATCAAACTATGTGAAACACCAGCCTTTTCACTGATATTGCGCAGTGAGACACGCTCGTAACCAAGTTCACAAAACATATCTGCTGCCACCTTAAGGATCAGACACTTAGTTTGTTCTGCGGCTTCAGCACTTCTACGCCCCTGCTTTCTTTCATTCATAGTTCGAATTTTCCCGAATATTGATCAACGCGCTTACTTTTACCAGAAACCGGACGCTTTGACTAATTAATTTGCTTTCCACTTGGAAAATATCTTGATCGATTTCAAATTCTGCATATACTGCACGGCTGTGTAATATATAAAACCTACGGAGAAAGCGGGTGCGAAAACAATATTTAAAGCGCACTTTAGTTGGTGCTGTGGTGACATTAAGTCTCTCTGGCATGCTAACTGGGTGTAACAAAGCCATTTCCGAGCCGTCTGAACCTTTAATCAAACCTGTAAAATTACTGGCGGTGAAAGATCTAGAAGTTGAAGACTCGCATGCCTTTTTAGCGCGTATTGATGCGACACATCGCGCACAGCTTTCTTTTCAGGTTGGTGGTGAGGTCGATGAATTACTTGTTCGCATGGGCCAAGAGGTAAAAAAAGGTGAAGTGCTTGCAACGTTAGACCCTAAAGATCTTCAGCTTGCGTTAGACGCCTCTCAAGCTCAGTTCGCGTTAGCAAAAACGCAATGGGAGCGCGCGAAAAACCTTTATGGAAAAAAGCTGATTAGTACAGATGAGTACGACCAGAAAGAAACTCAATATAAAGCGGCATTGGCAAACTACGAACAAGCCAAAACAGATTTGAGTTATACCAAGATTCACGCACCTTTTGATGGCATCGTGTCATACACCTATGTCAACCCGTTTCAAGTGGTCGCAGAGAAGCAAGAGATCCTGAATCTTATCGATAACACGACCTTAGATGTGTCGTTCACACTGCCAGTCAGTTATGCGGAATCGGTATCACTTGAGTCACTGCAAAATTCCGATATGTGGGTGACGATGGATAGCGAGCCAGGAAAACGTATCCCTGGAAAATTTAAAGAAATTTCGACTCAGCCAAATGTCGATACCAACAGTTATGAGGCGATCGTAACTATAACTCGACCAGAAGATCGCAATTTGCTAACAGGTATGACGGGGCAGGTACACATAGCTAAACAACATCTATCGGACGCGATGACGTTGCCTCAATCCGCTTGGGTAAACAAAAAAGAGACGCAAGGCGAAGTGTGGGTAATGGACAGAAACACACAGCAAGTTAATAAAGTCACTGTGTCTCTTGATGCCTCTGGAGGTGTGAAAGCAGGGCTTGATAACAATGATTACGTTGTTGTTGCTGGCGTTGAGCGACTGGTCGAAGGACAAGTCGTGAAAGCTTGGGTTCGTGAAGGAGGCATTTAATGAAACGATCTCTATTTACGATCTCTGCAATTGCGCTTGCAGTTTTAACGGGTTGCAAAAATGAAAACCAAGCTGTCGTCGAGCAGCCGCTTTTTGTGTCGACTATTTCTGTGGATGCGCCGGTACAAAGCCAATATCGAGCTTTTAAAGGAATAGTTGTACCAGCAGAGCAAACACCTATGGCATTCCGCCGCGCGGGAGAAATTCAACACGTGTTGGTGAAAGCGGGCGACGTTGTTAAGCAAGGCCAAATGATCGCAAAGCTGGATGACAGTAAAGAAAAGCAAGCCGTAAATGACGCAGAAGCGCAATATACACTGGCGATACGTCAGCTCAAACGCGGCGAAGACCTACACGCACGTCAGATGATCTCAAAAGCCGAGCTTGACGAGCTAACGGCTAATAAAGAGTTGGCAGAGGCTAATTTCTATAACGCCACCAATCAATTGAACTACACCCGTTTATTTGCCCCGTTCGCCGGTAAAGTGTCGGACGTTTTCAAAGAGCGTTTTGAACGTGTGGCAGTTGGAGAGCCAGTGTTGAACCTATATCAAAACGATTTGGTGTACGTGCGTATTGAGCTTTCCGACAATGTTCTCGCTATGGTGGACCCAAATTCAGATAACATGAGCTACAAACCTAGAGCCACCTTCTCCGGCATTAATGACACATTTGCTTTGGACTATTTAGAGCACACAAGTGAGCCTAACTCCGAAACTCAAACTTACGAAATGTATTTGACGATGCCAAAGCCAAAAGCAGAGATTCTACCGGGAACCAGCGTCAGTGTTCTGGTCGATATGGTGAAAGCGGGGATTACCTCCATAGATGGTTACAGTATTCCAGTAACGGCGCTTCAAGCGGGCAGCGAAGAGAATGAGTTCTTTGTATGGAAAAAAGAGGGTGACGTTGTCACTCGGGTGCCTGTGATGATTTCCCAAGTGAATGGCAACGGAGCCATTGTGTCGTCAGGAGTTAAGCAAGGCGACGTTCTGATTAATTCAAACCTACGTAAATTACGTGAAGGTAAACATGTGGATGTTGTGGAGAATAAACAATAATGAACATTGCTGAGTACTCAATAAAAAATAAAGTCATCAGCTGGTTGTTTATTATTATCCTTGCTGTTGGTGGTCTAACGTCGTTTTTGGAGCTTGGGCGATTAGAAGACCCGGCATTTACGATTAAAGATGCCATGATCATTTCAACATACCCTGGCGCGACGTCGAAAGAGGTTGAAGAAGAGCTGACGTATCCTTTAGAAAAAGAGATTCGAAAACTCCCTTATATAGACAAAATTACCTCTACGTCTTCTGATGGTATGTCTCAAATCACGGTCAGTATGGAAATGGACTATGGTCCTGATGAACTGCCGCAAATTTGGGATGAAATGCGCCGTAAAATTAATGACTTGCGACCAACTTTGCCTCAGGGCGTACAATCTTTGCAGATCATTGATGATTTCGGTGACGTTTATGGCGTGATGCTGATGCTCACTGGTGACGATTACGATTATGTCGAGCTAAAACGCTATGCTGATTACCTGACTCGTGAAATCGAGCTGGTTGATGGCGTAGGAAAAGTGGATATCACGGGCGATCAACAAGAAATGCTGTTTGTTGAGATCTCTCTTGACCGCCTTGCCGCGCTGAACTTAGACATGAACGTGGTTGCGAGCTTGTTGAACCAACAAAACAATGTGGTTTCAGCAGGGGAAGTGATGGTCAATGGCGAAAGCCTTGTCATTCGTCCAAGTGGTACCTTAAACACCGTAGAAGCGCTAGAAAACTTGATCATTCATGGTCGTGACACTGGGAACCTAATTCGTCTAAAAGACGTAGCAACGATTTCTCGTGGTATCCAAGAGAAGCCAAGCAACGTCGTACTCTTTAACGGTCAAAAAGCAATTAATATCGGTATCTCGTTTGCGTCAGGTGTGAACGTGGTTGAGGTTGGCGAACGTTTGGATGCGGAGCTTGCGAGCCTTGAGTCTATCAAGCCTGCTGGCATCGATATGAACTACTTTTACAACCAAGCCAATGAAGTGGATGAGTCCGTTAAAGCGTTCGTAATTAGCCTAGCAGAGGCAGTGGCGATCGTTATCATCGTTCTGCTGTTTACGATGGGCTTACGCAGTGGTGTCATCATTGGCGTCGTGCTGTTATTGACGGTGTTCGGTACCTTCATATTGATGAATTACAACAATATCGAGCTGCACCGTATTTCTCTTGGCGCGTTAATTATTGCTCTGGGTATGCTGGTTGATAACGCGATTGTGGTCGTGGAAGGCATCTTGGTTGGCCTAAAAAAAGGGCGCACTAAAGTTCAAGCGGCCGTCGATATTGTAAAGCAAACACAGTGGCCTTTGCTTGGCGCAACCATCATTGCGATTACGGCTTTTGCACCTATCGGTTTGTCGCAAGATGCAACGGGTGAGTTCATGGGCTCTCTATTCTGGGTGCTGTGTTTCTCACTATTTTTGAGCTGGATTACCGCTATTACGCTGACGCCATTCCTCGCAGATCTATTGTTGAAAGAAGAGGACAAGGGCCAAGATACCAACGAAGAAGATCCCTATAAAGGTTGGCTGTTTGTTGTATTTGGCGCATCGCTGAAATTCGCACTGCGATTCCGTTGGCTCACGGTTGCTAGCATGGTCGCGCTATTAGTGGGTGCTGTCGTGGCATTTGGTAATGTAAAACAGCAGTTCTTCCCACCATCGAACACGCCGATGTTTTACGTTGATATGTGGATGCCAGAAGGTACGGACATCCGCGAAACGATCAAAAAAGCTGAAGAGGTCGAAAGCTACATTCGTCAGCAAGATGATATTGACTTTGTTTCTGCTTCAATTGGGCAGGGTTTGCAGCGTTTCGCTCTGACTTACCAGCCAGAGAAAAGCTACGAAGCGTACGCCCAGTTCCAAGTTCGCGCCACTGATCGTGAGAGCATGTTCGGTTTGTTGCACAAGTTAGACGCTAACCTTGCGAAGACGTTTGATGCACCGACATTTCAATTTAAATTGATGGAATTTGGCCCTTCACCAGCGTCTAAGATCGAAGCGCGTATTACTGGTCCTGACCCACAAGTTTTGCGTGATTTAGCGGTGCAAGTTGAAGACATCCTTCATACCGACCCTGGTGCCCGAAACATTCGTCACGATTGGCGAGAGCGTACTAAGGAGCTTGTGCCTGTTTTCAATGAGTCTAAAGCTCGTCGCTTGGGCATTTCGAAAGAAGATCTTTCAAGCACACTACAAATGGCGTTTGGTGGTAGCACGTTGGGTTACTTACGCGATGGTACACACACTTTGCCAATTATGACGCGCCTTCCTGAAGAAGAACGCGTGGACTTTGAATCACTACAGAACGTGACCATTTGGAGCCCATCACTGCAAACGTATATTCCGGTCGACCAAGTGATTGATGGCGTTAAATTGGATTGGAGCGAGCCGCTAATTCAGCGTCGTGACCGCAAGCGCACGTTAACTGTGCTCGCTGACCACGATGTGTTGAGCGACGACACGGCGGCAAGCTTGTTTGCACGTGTGCAGCCTAAAGTGATGGCACTGCATATTCCAGAAGGTTACGAAATTACATGGGGTGGTGAGTATGAATCATCGAAAGATGCGCAAGAAGGTCTGTTTGGTTCGTTGCCGATGGGTTACTTGTTGATGTTCATCATTACTATTTTGCTGTTTAACTCAATTAAAAAGCCGTTGGTCATTTGGTTCACCGTGCCGTTGGCGATCATTGGTGTTGCCTTTGGTTTGCTTACCACTAATATGCCGTTCAGCTTTACAGCATTCCTTGGTTTGCTGAGCCTAAGTGGGATGATTTTGAAAAACGGTATTGTGTTGCTTGATCAAATTAACCTTGAGTTGGAGTCAGGGAAAGAGCCTTACCTCGCGATTATCGATAGTGCGATCAGTCGTGTTCGTCCGGTAAGTATGGCTGCTCTGACGACCATCTTGGGGATGATTCCACTCGTCTTCGATGCCTTCTTTGGATCGATGGCAATAACGATTATGGCAGGTCTTGGTTTTGCTACAGTACTGACACTGATTGTAGTGCCAGTAATGTTTGCGATTCTGTTTAGGGTAAAACCGACCACTGCATAGGGACTCCTGGCTGTTTGCCAGCTTCCTGCCTAGCCCTGAAGGTTTTCTTCAGGGCTTTTTTGATCTTACCAATATACAGCAATCCATTCATTTACTTGATTCTAATGATTTTCTTACGAATGCAATGCAAATCATGCGTATACTGATGGAACGATACATCAAAGAGCGAGATAACATGAACAAGCGCGTATTACACGGACTCTTCTTCGTCGGTTCTTTCACCGTGGTCGGCTGTACTACGACAGACAGTATGACTACAGAAGAGGCTAAGCAAGCCGTTCCTAAAATCAACAGCGTTAGCACTGAAGTCATCTCCAACTGGATTGATAACAAGGTTTTAGCGCCTGAAGGGCTTTCACTCGAACAAGACAATCTACGTTATATATCGGGTAGCGCCGACTTAAACAGCGATGGCAATGCAGAACACATTGTATTGCTACAAGACCGTTATTTCTGTGGCAGCGGTGGTTGTGCAGCTTATATGTTTGATAACGAGGGGAACGTTATCAATCGAATGTCTGTCACTCGCACGCCTATTGTACTTGCAGATAGTTACAGCAATGGCTGGCAAGATTTCATCGTTTGGAGTAATGGCTCATATCGACTCATGAGTTACAACGGTGAATCTTACCCGAGTAACCCTTCTTTAGAGCCAAAGGTGGATCGTGACTCAAACCAGCAGGCGGCAATTGCGAATGTAATGGCGACAGAGCTTTATCAGCAAGATGGCTATGACATTATGCCCGCTGATTCGAAAACTTTGTGGACGCCGGCCAATGTATACCACTTCACCTTTAAACATTACGGTGAACCGCATAGTACTTATAAAGCTACCGTGGATATGAACAGTGGGGAAGTAGACATTGTTGCCGTTCCGGCTGCGGAATAAAAAACACCTCCCTTAACCGGAATTAAAGGGAGGTGCTGAATGCCAAATTCGAGGGTGGCATTGTTAAGCGGTGTAATTCTGTTTATGCCGCGACTTCTTGTTTGGCTTCTGCTTTGCTTTTTAAGAAAGCGTAAGTAAAGCCAGTTACTGCTGTACCAGCTGCGATAGCCACTAAGTACATTAACACTGGTGAAATGGCGTTAGGGATTAACAGTACGAACAGACCGCCGTGTGGTGCCATTAATTTTGCACCGAACAGCATAGATAGGGCACCAGTAAGCGCGCCACCTACCATACAAGATGGAATCACACGCATTGGATCTTTGGCGGCAAATGGAATTGCGCCTTCAGAGATGAAACACAGACCCAATACAAAAGATGCTTTACCTGCCTCACGTTCATTTTGTTCAAATTTGTTCTTCGCAATGAAGGTCGCTAAACCCATACCTAGCGCAGGAACCATACCTGCTGCCATGATTGCTGCCATTGGCGCGTAAGTTTGCGAAGCCAATAGACCGACGCCAAATGCGTAAGCGGCTTTGTTTACTGGGCCACCTAGGTCGAAACACATCATCGCACCAAGAATAATACCTAGCAGAACTGCACTGTCAGATCCCATGTTGTTTAGGAAGTCAGTCAGGCCGTTCATGATGCCTGAAACTGGGCCACCTACGATGTATATCATCACAAGGCCAGTGAACAGTGTTGCTACAAATGGAATGATCAGAATTGGTTTAAGCGCTTCCATCGATTGTGGGAGTTTTACTTTGTCCGCAAGGACCTTCGCTGCATAACCGGCAATGAAGCCAGCTGCGATACCACCTAGGAAACCAGCACCCGTTGAGCTTGCTAGCATACCGCCAACAAGACCAGGAGCCAGACCCGGACGGTCAGCAATTGAGAACGCGATGTAACCCGCAAGAACAGGAATCATCAATGCGAATGCAGAGCCACCACCAATGTTCATCAACGCTGCTGCTAGCGTGCCTTCTTCTTTAAATGCTTCAATACCGAACACGAAAGATAGAGCGATGATCAAACCACCAGCGACAACCACAGGCAGCATGTGCGATACCCCTGTCATCAAGTGTTTGTAAGCGCCTTTCTTCTCGTCTGCTGCCGAAGCAGAATTTGCAGAACCTGAATGTTGGTAAATCGTGGCTTGCTCGAATGCTTTGTCCATCTCTTCGGCTGTTTTCTTCAGAGCTGGGCCTGTTTTCGTGCGGTACATCTTTTTGCCGTTGAAGCGGTCAAGTGGAACTTCTATATCTGCAGCAATGATCACTAGATCAGCGTCTGCGATGTCTTGGTCAGTCAGTTGGTTTTTCGCACCAACTGAACCACGAGTTTCCACCTTGATTTGGTGTCCACGGCGTTTGCCTTCTTCTTCTAACGCTTCTGCTGCCATAAAGGTATGCGCAACGCCAGTAGGACAAGCGGTGATTGCGACAATTTTCTTCGCTGCTGATGTTGCTTCAGCAGTGCTAGGGGCTGCAAGTGTGGTTGCTTTTTCAAGTAAAGTGGCGTTTTCAACCGCTTGCTGGAGAAACGTAGTTGCGTCTTTTGCTACTTCGCTGATTTCCGCTTGGTAAACCTTTTTCCCTACGAAACGAGAAGTATCCACGCTAGTATTTGCCGCAATGATAATGACTTCTGCTTGTTCAACGTCAGCTTCCGTCAGCAGTGTAGGTTCAACCACACTTGATTGACATTCGATTTTTGCATTCCAGGTTAATTTTGCGGCTGCTTGTTCTAGTAACCCTGCCGCAAGGATGCTATTTGCAACACCGCTCGGACAGGCAGTAATAATGGCAATATTCATACGATAACCTTCTGTTCCTTAGTTTTGTTCTAAGTTTGTAATAGGGTAAAGCTCGCTAACTTCAGTTTGCAGCTTGATGTTCTCCAGTTCTTCCTGACTGGTTAGCCCTACGCCGACTTGACTAACTGCCAAGGCAGAAAGTGCTGTAGCGAAGCGCAATAAATCGTTTTTCGGCATCAGTTGCATGTGACCCCAACACAAGCCAGCAACTAGCGTATCGCCAGCGCCAACGGTGCTTACCACATTCATTCGAGGGGGTTGTGCACGAAGCCATTTGCCTTGGTTTAGCCACATCACACCGTCAGCGCCCATCGACACAACAATGTTCTCGATGCCTTTGTCACTCAGTGTTTGCGCGGCGGCTTGGCATTGTTCTGGTGTTTCTAGGTGTTCGCCAACAAAATCACCAAGCTCTTCATCGTTAGGCTTAATCAACCATGGGTGAGCCTCAATACCTGATTTCAATGCGGCTTTACTGCTGTCGAACAACACCTTTTTGCCTTGTTGATGCAGTGCTTTTATCCACGCAGCACATTGTTCGGCGGTTACGCCACCAGGTAAGCTACCCGCAAGCACAAAGTAATCGTGAGTCTCTGCGAGACGGAATAGCGTCTCCTCAAAGCGAGCAATTTCGTCAGCCGTTACTTGAACACCAGGGAAGTTAATGTCACTAACGTTGCCACTAGCCTCAACGAGCTTGACGTTGATACGAGTGGCACCTTGTACTTCTACAAACTCATTCTTAACGCCGATGTCATTGAAAAGCTGATGGAATAGCTCAGGGTTATCTTTACCAAGAAAGCCGGTAACCGTGACATCTGCGCCTAAATCGCTCAACACTTTTGCTACGTTGACACCTTTACCTGCAGCATGGAGATTGCTTTGCTGCACTAGGCTCACGGAACCAACGTTTAGCTCATTTACTGAACCTGTTAAATCTAATGCCGGGTTGAGCGTAATAGTGACAACTTTACTTGTTTTGTTCGTCATATCGGCTCCTTAACCTTCACCAAGGCCAGAAGCGATAGCATTCCCGATAGACTCCAAGGCTTGCGGTGCATCAGGACCTTCCGCAGTAAATTGAAGTTGATGGCCGTGCTTAACGCCAAGCGCAATGACTTTCATTAGGCTCTTCGCGTTTACTGTTTTGCCATCACCGTCTAGGTTGGCAACGCGAATGGTGGATTCAAATTTTTTCGCTTCCGCCACTAACATTGCACCCGGACGAGCATGTAAACCATGAGAGTTTTTGATTTTAAATACAGCGGTATTGCCTTCTTCTGAAGATGCGGCTGTGACTTCTTCACCTTTAAACAAAGCAAGAATCTGTTCTACTGATGCATCTAAAAGCTTGCCGTGCTCATTGTTAAACACAATATTAGAAAGCGTTTTTAGGATAGGCTGGTGAGCATTGTTACATGCCGCAAACGCGACAAGTGCACGCACTTTTTGACCTTCATATTCGCAGTCGTTTGCCGTCGAGACAAATGACACGCCTGTACGAGTGACATGTTTGTCACTGCCAATTAACCAAAGGCCATTACCTAAGTGAGTTGGTGTTTTGGTAACGAGATCTGCGACGAACTCGTTATCAGCACAGCCCGTGTTTTTCAAAAGACCACCAGCAACAGCACTCATTTGTAGCATATCGCTCGCAGGGAACATAAGTTGAATTAAAGAGGCGTCAAAGTCTGCTTCAAGCTGAACATCACCGTGGAGCAGGGCAATAATCTCGTCTTCATTTTTTGCATTACGTAGGCGTTCTTCTACGCCGTCAGCGCCTAGCACTTTCGTTAGCTGTTTAAGAATGCCAAGGTGCTCATCAGATTTAGCTGCAATGCCGATAGCGACGAATACCGTGTTACCATCGCCCCAGTCGACACCTTGTGGAAAGTGGTGCACAGCAACACCCGTTGTTTTCACCATTGAGCGAGTGTCAGTCGTGCCGTGCGGGATAGCAATACCGTTCCCCAAAAACGTAGAGTTTTGGTTTTCACGGTTTAGCATGCCTTCCACATAACCTTGTTCAACAAGGCCTTTGTCTGTCAGGCTTTGCGCAATATTCTTGATTGCTGCAAACTTATCTGTCGCTGATTGCGAGAGGGTAATGTCGTTCTTATTTAGCTTAAGCATGGTGCTTCTCCAGCCTTAAGGTATCAATTTAAAAATGTATTCTGTGTGAGAAGTTGAACGCTGCTTCTGCTGAGCGCTTATCACTCCTCAAACCATTCTATTTTTCAAGCTAAATCGATTCAGCTTATTGGTAAATTTTTTAAAAGACTCAGAAAAACTATTTTAAAAACTGACGTTAACAAATGAGTCTTTGGCGCTGTCCTATAGCCTAGCCTACAAATTGGTTTGTTGTGTATTCAGGTGATTTACGTCAATTTTTAAGTTTTGCTGAATCCTTTCAGCTTTTATACTGAATCGGTTCAGCTTATAATTCAACTTATCGAAAGATCGCTGATGTATTAATATGATCGCGCGCACAGAATAAGGTTTAGAATATGACACTGGATGAAATAGCCAAATTAGCAGGCGTTTCTAAGACAACTGCAAGCTATGTGATTAACGGAAAAGCGCAGAAATACCGCATCAGCGAGAAGACTCAGAAGAAAGTGATGGCCGTTGTAGAAGAATACAATTATAAGCCAGATCATGCGGCGTCTTCTTTGCGAGCAGGTAATTCACGCTCATTTGGGCTTATCATCCCAGACTTAGAAAACACCAGTTATGCGCGTCTTGCAAAACTGATTGAACAAAACTCGCGTAAAGCAGGGTACCAAATTTTAATTGGCTGCTCTGATGATGATCCTGATACAGAGCAAAAGGTGGCGGAAGCGTTAGTCAGTCGTCGCATTGATGCGTTGTTTGTGGCAAGTGGTATGCCCACTGCAAACGAGTATTATCTTAAGTTGCAAAATTCTGGTACGCCAGTTATCGCGCTAGACCGCCCAATGGATGATGAGCACTTTTGTTGTGTCATCAGCGAAGATTTTGACGCCGCACTTGAACTCACTCAGTCAGTGCTGTCCGAGGATATAAAGTCCATAGGCTTGATTGGAGCGTTGCAAGACCTTCAAGTATCAAAAGAGCGTGAGCTCGGTTTTCTATCCGCTTCTCAACAAGGTGGCAAAACGGCAACAGTGGGTTATGGGCAGCACTTCTCTCGAGAAGAAGGCAAGAAAGTCTTAGAGAGGTGGCTAGCAGAGAACGAGCTGCCAGATGCCATTGTCACAACGTCATACACACTGTTAGAAGGTGTGTTGGATGTGATGCTCGAAAAGCCAGAACTCATGAGCAAAGTTCGCCTAGCGACGTTTGGTGATAATCGACTGCTGGACTTCTTGCCAGTGAAAATCAACTCTTTACCTCAACAATTTGAGTTGATCGCGGACAGTGCAATGGAGTTAGCACTCAACGCTTCCGCCAAACGTTATAAACCGGGCGTTGAATTGATTCCACGTAAAATTGTAAAACGCCACTAAATAGGTTGCTCAAAGCTTTACTTCAGCCGTCAGCGCCACAAATGCGTGGTCGCTGGCGTTTTTATCTCTGTCATAAATCGGGTTGATCAGATGTTGGTTAGACACCTGATAGTCAACAACCTCGGCAACCGATATATCTGATAAGGTGTCAAACTCTTGAGAGAGCAAGATATAGTCGAGCACATTCCCAGTGGAAAAATGATAATGCGTAGCGGGGCGTTCATCCTTCAGAGCGTCACTTTGTAATGACCATCCATCTTTGAGTTGCAATTCAGTGACGCTGTCACCAGTATTAGATACCAACGCGCTATTAACACTGGTTGGAGTGATAGGTTGATTCATATCACCCATTAACACCGTTGGCATTGGCTCCTTTCTATACCTTTTTTGCATCGCGTCTCTTAACATCGCAGCTTCCCAACCTCTTTGCTGGGTGGATAACCAGCGCCCAATAATCGTGCTAGACGTTTCTGGTTGTTCTGAGTCGGCTGGGCGTTGAGATTTTAAGTGCGTTACGTAAACGGCGATATGGCCGAGTACAGGATGTATCACTTGCGCATAGATAGGTTTGCGACTGAACTCTGGAGCAACATTCACTCCAAAAGGCTCAAGCGTTGCTAAGTCAAATTCTACCGCTTGTACTTTTTCTATTGGAAACCGAGATGCGATTGCCACAACAGGGCTTGAGTAAATGTACTCATCCTCTACATGTGGGGTGTCAACGGTCGCAAAGTAGGGGTAGCCGATGGTTGAAAAGAATGCCTGAGTCTTCTCGATACTGAACACCTCTTGTAAGCCAATCACGTCAGCTTCGAGTTTTTCAATTTGGCGTTGCGTCCAAGCAAGTTTGTCTTGCCATTGCTCTAACGAGTAGATGTTTTCGAAATCATAGTAGGCATCAGGAGGTGCGACAAAATTAAACAAGTTAGCCGTGACAAAGGTAATTCTGCTTGGTTGAGACAAAGTATTCGCTCTTTTCAACAATAACTTGAAGAGTATATACCTTCAGGCTGCGTAATTGCAGCTTCGTTTGAACCAAGCCTCGACATACAAGCTAACGAGCAGCAAGTTAAATGGGTTAAGAGGTGCTCAAATGCCAAGGCGAATCGGTGATTGAGCATCGGCAGAGGTTTCTATTTTTAAGCATTGCGTTTAAACTTCAGGGCATCAAATAGTAAGAGTAAGTAACATGACCCAAGATTACGACCACGAAGAGTATTTAGAAGGCGAAGAGATTGAGATCGAAGCGATTGGCATTGATGTTGATGCGCATCCGATCGAACTGTACAAGCTTTTTAAAATCGCGAACTTGGTCAGCGGTGGCGGCGAAGCAAAGCATATCATCGAAGAAGGTTACGTCGCGGTGAATGGTGAGCTAGAAACACGTAAGCGCCGCAAGATGTATGATGGTGACTTTTTTGAGTTTAACCAGGAATATTATGTTGTGGTTTGCGATGCGCCAGTAACTGAACCTGAAACGGCAGAGCAAAAAGCGGAAAAGAAAGCGAAGAAAGAAGCGCAATCTGCACGTAAAGAGAAATCTCGCCAAAGCAAGTCAGCTAAAGGCTCTGGACCTAAGTCAACAGGCCGAAAAGCAGCGCATAAAGAGCGTAAAGCACAACAAAACGCGCTGTCGCAATCGGCGAAGAAAGGTAAGAAAGCTGAAAAGCCGCAAGCGACTCGTGATCCGAAGAGTGGACGTAATTCTATTGATTTTTTCTAGGGGAAACAAACGCTTAACTAAATAAGTCACATCTGAGTAAAACTAAAAAGCGCTGAGCATATTATATCGGCGCTTTTTTGGTTTCACTGTGCCGTAAGTGGGCAGTGTCAATGCACTGTCGTCTCAATATTTAGGCTATCTGTCCAGTGATGAATGGCGCAAGGCTTACCTAAGTAAAAGCCTTGGTAATAATCTAAATCAAGTTGATACATCGCTTGCAGCTGTACGTCTTCTTCTACCCCTTCTATGATCACTTTTGCTCCCATATGAGCCGCGAGCTCAACGGCGCTATGTATGGAAAAGGTTTCTCCGGCGCAGTAATCAAGTAGATAGGAGCGATCGATTTTTATGATGTCAGGGCAGAGCTGCTGAACACGTGCGATATCAGAATGTTGAGCGCCAAAATCATCGATAGCAAAGATAAAGCCATTCGCTCTCATTAACTGCACGGCTTTGATCAGTAAATCAGTATCACCGCATGACTCTTCGACTACTTCAAACACCACGTCTGATGGGCTCATACCAAGGTCGGAAAGGCGCTTGTAAAGCAGGCCGTTGTCTTTAAAGCCCATGTCTTTGGTTAGGGTGAGTAGGGTTTGAGGCATTACATTGAGAAACAGTTTGATAGGCGTTCCTGCGAAACAGCGTGCAAAATTTCGAATGTGCATTGCTCTGGATAAAAACTCAACACACAATCGAAAGTAGGGATCGAGGCCATTGTTGGCCAGAAATACATCAGGACGAATTAACGAACCATCAATGCCACGAATTCGCAGTAGAGCTTCCATTCCAATAATACGCTGGTGCTTATCAAAAATCGGCTGATAAACACTGTGAAAAGTGAATTGATTGAGAACTACGTAATATTCACCAAGATTATCTTGCTTAATGTATCGCTCGTAGTCCGATTGATTCTTTAACTCCATGAAAAACGCCGAAAATTTAGCATCTTTTCAATGTAACAGGATGCAATTCTGATTTGAAGATTCAAATGTGTCTAATTACATATACAGTTGAGTTAATTTGAAATGGATTCCGATTTTGCTTCAATGTGACGAAAAATAAGTGACAACCCAAAACAAATCAAAAAGTAAGCAATGCCGACAATGAGCCAAATTTCAAAGATATAGCCTGATGAATTTGCCATTTCGGTCCCAACAAACGTCATTTCTTGTATCGAGATCAGTGAAACGATGGAGGTGTCTTTCACTAGAGAGATGGTTTGACCTGCAAGTGCTGGGGTGATGACTTTGAGCACTTGTGGCGCGATAACGAATCGGTACTTCACCCATCGAGACAAGCCCAATGAATCTGCTGCTTCCCACTGTCCTTGGTCGATACTTTGTAAACCTGCACGCACCACTTCTGCAACGTAGGCAGAAGAGAGTAGGCCGACGCATAACACGCCAGAGGCAAGATTTTCCCAAAGGTTATAAGGCCCAAAAAGAAAGCTCTGTAGCGCATTTGGTTCGCCGTTATAGTTTCGTAGAATATCTTCTAAACCGAGTAACGGGATCAACTGGTTAGAAATGAAAAAGTAGAAAATAAAAACAAAAACCAACGGTGGGATGTTTCTTACCAACTGGATAAATGTGTTTGCAGGTGTGTGCAACCAAACGGAGCGAGAGAAGCGTGCTAAGCCTAGCAACGTGCCAAGCACTAACGCGAAGCTGATGCCCCAAATACTGAGCCTTAACGTCGAAATCAAACCTTGGAAGAAGTAGGGCAAACCACCATCGGCTCTGGGCGTAAAAAGTAGTTCAAACGCCTCTTTCCACTGCCACAAATAATGTACACCAACAGTGGAGCGATGGTACAGCCAAACGCCACCAATACCACAGATAATAAGCAGTACCCAATCTAGCGTGTTTAACCGCGATAGAAAGGAACCTGTGTTGGAATTAGTGGGTACTGTGCGAGTGGTGGTTTGTTCGCCCAAAAATTTGACTCCGATAGATGATGAAAAAGTAAAATGGATGATTGGAAAGTATAGGCTCGCGAAGACCACGAGCCATTTAGATTACTGGCCTCGCGCGACTTGATCTTGCCAATCTAATGTCGAGAACCAGTATTCATAACGTTGTTTTAACCATCCATCTTGGGTTCTTGCTTCAATCCATTTATTGAAAAAGGCTTTTTTATCTTCTTCCCCCAAACGAACTGCAAAGGCTTCGTTACCTTTTGATAATCGCTCAGAAAATGGAAGGAATAGTTTGTCGCTGTGTTTCACTGTCTCATGCTCTGGTTTTGGGCTAGAAGCAATGACCGCATGGGCGTTACCATTCAGCACCTCTTGGAACGCTTGAGCGTCATCATCAAATTGCAGAATCTTCGCTTTCGGGAAGGTTTCTCTGGCGACTTGAACGGTGAATGCGCCGCGACGGGCCGCTATTTTTACGCGTCGTGAGTCAAAGTCCGAAAACTCGCTAAAACCAGAAGCCAGTTTTTTATTTGCTGCTACTTGAACACCTGAGTGTGAATAGGGTTCAGTAAACAACACGCTTTTGGAACGCTCGGGCGTGACCGACATGCCACCGATGATCACGTCGAACTTTTTCGCCAGTAGTGCGGGAATAATGCCATCCCACGCGGTCGGTACAAATTCCACTTTCAAACCTGAATCTTCTGCTAAGCGTTTGGCAACATCGATTTCAAAACCGATTAACTCACCTTGCTTGTTGCGCATTGCCCAAGGGACAAATGTTGACATACCAACGCGCAAAGTGCCTCGTTCTTTGATTTGATCTACATTGGGTGTGGCAACATCTTCTTTCGCGATTGTAGGCATAGCGATGGCTAGCCCTAATAATGCAGTAATGGTCGCTTTGAATAACTTCATGTTATCTCCTTATAATTTGCGCCAACTGGCTCCGAGTTTGTGTTCTAGCCATGCAGACAAGCCAGAAAGTGATAGAGTGAGAGCAAGATAAATTGCTGCCACGGTAAACCAAATTTCAAACGGCATCGCCGTCTCAGAGACGATGTTGCGTGCCTGTGTTGTTAAATCAAAAATCGCCATCACGCTTACAATGGAAGAGTTTTTGATCAAAGAAACCACTTCATTGGTCAATGGCGGTAATGTGCGCTGTAAAACCTGAGGCAAAATCACGTCTTTGTAAGTGTAAAACGGTGATAACCCGAGTGTTTGTGCTGCTTCGAATTGCCCTTTAGGAATACTGTTTAAACCTGCGCGGAATATTTCTGCAGTGTAAGCACCTTGGAAAAGGGACAAAGCCAGAACGGCGGTGCTGAATCGGTCCAAACCAATCACGGGGCCAAACACGAAATAGAGCAAATAGATTTGCACCAACAACGGCGTGTTACGTATTACCTCGACATAAGTGGTGCCAATAACATTGCCGACTTTCGAATCGCTAAGCCTTAGTAACGCGGTGACCAACCCCAACACTAAGGTGAAGAATAGACTAATGGCCGAGATGTTAAGCGTGACCAATAGCCCATCGATAAGTTCTGCGGGCCACCATTCGCCATCTTCATAAAAAGCGATGTAATCAGGCACGCGTTCCCATTGCCATTGATACCCCATAGCGTTGGCACCAGAGTCTAACACCCACACAATCGCGATGAAGAGGAGCATCATTTGCAGTAAAGCTTGAAGGACGGGTTTGATTACGCGAACTATCATCAGTAACTTAAAATTTGGTTCAAAAATGCTTGGGTTCGTGGATGCTGTGGTGTTTCAAATAAGGCGATCGGTGAGTTCATTTCCACGATTTGGCCTTCATCCATAAATACCACGCGGTTCGCTACTTTTTTGGCAAATCCCATTTCGTGCGTGACGCAAATCATCGTCATTCCGCTTTGTGCCAGCTCAACCATGACATCCAACACTTCATTGATCATTTCCGGATCAAGTGCCGAAGTTGGTTCGTCAAAGAGGAGTAAGTCCGGTTCCATGCATAAGGAGCGGGCGATCGCGACGCGTTGCTGCTGACCGCCAGAAAGCTGGATAGGGTATTTACTCGCTTGCTCTTCAATGTTGACTCGCTTTAGGTAATGTCGTGCGCGTTTTTCAGCTTTTTGTTTTGACAATTTGAGTGTGCGAATCGGCGCTAAGGTGAGGTTTTCCAGTACAGTCAAATGAGGAAAAAGGTGGAAGTGCTGGAACACCATGCCGATTTTACCGGGCTTGAGAGATTTTGCGTGAGAAGGCTGGTCGAATACATGAAGTTGGCCTTCTTGAATCGATTCAAGATGGTTGATGCAACGAATGAGCGTTGATTTTCCTGAACCAGAAGGGCCACACACCACGACGATCTCGCCAGAATGCACGGAGAAGTTGATATCTTTTAGAGCGTGGTAATCGCCATACCACTTGTTTACGTTGCTAAATTCAACAACAGGAGTGTTCTCTTTCAAAGGGGCACGCTATAAAGGAAAAATATCCTTCTACAATAGCAAGTTGTGCGCATTATTTCATTAAGAACAAGCTTATATTCAGGTTCTAAGATTAAGAACCTGCTCACTTTAGTGTTTGATAAAGTAATGTTTTAAGAATTAGGCACAAAAGCTATTACTAATAAGTCAGTTCAACTGAGATACGGATAACGAACAACGATGGCAACAACGGACATTACCATCAATGTTTGTGCGGAATAGTAGGTCACCATGACGACTTGTCGCGAAAATACGGATCGTCCCCCGAAGCGTTCAAAAGCTAAGACGGTACCAGAAACGATGAAGATAAAGCTTCCGAGCACTGCAAACGAGGACGATTGTGTTTTTCCACTCAAATAATACTCGATAGCAGCCCAACACATGGTCATCAATACCAATATGTAGCTGGCAACCGGGAGCTTTTCTTGACCAAGGTCCGGTCGAAACAACCAATAGAAACACACACCGAGTCCAAATAAAGCAATAGGGAGCCAAGGCGTAAAATGCCAAGCGGACATGATGGTAAAACCGTAGCTATAGGAAAGATGGGCAGAGCAGAAGAGCACTAATCCGGTAATAAACTTATCTCTAGGGAGCATTAATAGTAGATCACCAAGCAACGAGAGCGATAAGCCAATCAAAATCCAATGCGTATATGGCATATGATAGGCAGGAGACTGGATTAAAATCCCAAGCATACAGAGCACTGGTAATGGTTTGGATACGTAGAAGACCCACTTAGGACCTTTACGGATACTGATGATATGTATGAATGCTAATACGACAACAACTAGCCACATAAAATGGATTCTCGAACAGACAAGCTAATGTAGTGGATAACTACAACAAATAAAAGGTCCATTAAATGAGTAAGTTAGACCTTTGAATTCAATTTTATTTTTGTTTGTGTAAAGCTGGACAGTTGTCTCTTTACTGACCTACACGATCAATGAGTTTGTAGGGATTAATCGTTATTTTGAGGAGTTCCCGAATTTGAACGTGATGAAGCTTACAAAATAGCATAAAAAAACGGTATTGTGACCGTTAAGTCACAATACCGTTAAACCCTAGAAAGGGCAGTGAACTGTTTTTGCTGTTAGGCAACAGCGAGTTCTAAAATTTCACGACTACGTTCAAGAGTAATCGCCTGGTTTTCACCGAGAACGGTCATTCCGTGTTTATTGAGTTGTTCGATGATGGCATCGATCGCTTGTTCACGACTTTCACCATAGTTTTCTAGCTTAGTTGCGACATCAAGTTGATGATAAAACGCTTCGATCGCTTCGATGGTACGTTCAGCAAGGTCGTCTCCAGCTTCAAGTCCAAATACGTTGCGACCCATTTGCTCTAGTTTAGGACGTTTAAATTGCATTTGGTTGCGAAGTAGCGATGGTTGGACGATTGCAAGAGAACGTGCATGATCGACGCCCCATAGAGCTGTTAATTCATGGCCGATCATATGTGTCGCCCAGTCTTGTGGAACGCCACTACCAATTAACCCGTTCAATGCTTGGTTAGCAGACCACATTAAGTTTGCGCGCCACATATCGTCGTCTCGCTCGGCAAACTGTTCTCCGAGTGTTTTTAAGGTTTTCAGCAGTGTTTCTGCATAACCATCTTGAACCATTGCGCCGGTAGGAAGCGTCAAGTATTGCTCACATACGTGCACCCACGCGTCAACAATGCCGTTGATCAACTGGCGTTCTGGCAATGTTTTCATTACATCCGGGTCTAACACAGCAAATTTAGGCTGTACTGCTGGAGACATGAACGGAAGTTTGTCTTGAGTTTCTTTTTTAGTGATAACTGCGCCCATGTTTGACTCTGAGCCTGTTGCTGGCAATGTCAAAATTGCAGCTAGAGGCGTCGCTTCAGTGACTTGGTGTTTACCAATCATGATATCCCAGCCATCACCATCATACTTAGATGCTGCTGCTACGTATTTAGAGCCATCAATGACTGAACCACCACCTACAGCAAGAATAAAGTCAACACCATGTTCTTTTACCATTGCGACCGCTTTATCGAGCGTTTCTTTGGTTGGGTTGGGTTCAACACCAGAAAACTCTAGCCATTCATGTCCCTCTAGTGCTTCTGAGACTTGGTCGTACACGCCATTTTTTTTAATTGAGCCACCGCCGTATACCACTAAAACTTTTTGGTCGGATGGGATAGCTTCTTTGATTGCAGCGATTTGTTTTTGACCAAAGAAAATCTTGGTTGGGTTTACATAAGAAAAGTTCATTATTAGCCCTCTTGCTTCCAGTAAAGGAGATTGAATACGTGCATATTAGTCCTGATTAACGTTCGTTAACAGGTCGATTTCTGTAAATAATTTGCCTATTTCTACAAAATTAATGCTCTTGAACTAGAAAGTTAAAGTTGAGAGGAAGTATAGTGCTCACAATAATAATAGAAACCAAACTCGTTGGTCATTGATGGAGCGCTCTAATGCACACTCTCGCAGATATCATGCAGCAATATGTTGAAAAGCAGGGACTGCATGACTTAGAAGGTATGAAGAAAACCGCAATAGATGGCGTATGGTTTTATCGCAGTAGCAAAGGAAATCATCGCCAGCCGTTTGTCTATCAGTCTGGCATTATTGTTTTAGGTCAAGGACATAAGAACATTCATATCGGTGATACACCTGTCCAATATGGGCCCGATGATTACCTTGTCGTAGGAGTTCCCATGCCCCTGGAGTGCGAAGCGTTTGCGACAAACAATGAGCCTTTACTTGGCATCTCGATAGATATTTCGCCAACGCTTCTTCATAAGCTCGTTAAAAAACTTGAGGCAGAGAAATTCAGTAATAAGTGCCTGGACACTACCCGTTGCGGCCTTAAATCGGTACACATGAGCGAAGGTATGCTGGATGCATGCAAGCGACTAATGAGCGCGTTGTGTAATGAGCTGGATGTTGTCATGCTCGGTGATCTACTTCTTGAGGAAATTGTTTATCGCACTTTGGTAAGCAAAGAAGGGTATGTTTTATTTGACTTAGCACACCAAGAAGGCTCTTACGCGAGGGTCGCTAAAGCACTGAATCGTGTTCATCAAGCGTACCATGAACAGTTGAGCGTACAAACATTGGCAGAAGAAGCCAATATGAGTGTGTCTGCTTTCCATCAAGCTTTTCGCAATGTCACGCTTGAATCTCCGTTGCAATACATTAAGAAAGTTCGACTTAATAAAGCGCGCGAGTTAATCCAGTTGGAGGGGCGACGTGTTAATGATGCCGCGAGACTGGTCGGGTACACGAGCCCATCACAGTTTAGTCGCGAGTACAAGCGACATTTTAATGAAACGCCAAGGTCAACAAAGGCTTAGTGATCTTTATTTCAAAATAACGACTTTTTTTGCCTTTTTTATTAATTTGCGAGTGACATATTTATTTGATTTATAAAATTAGTTACTGGTGCCAAATAATAGGTACGTTGTTGCAAGCATTTAGTGGATTGTTGCGAGGCGGTGTGGAAAACTCGTAAATAGATAGTGTGAAATCACCAACTTGTACTTAAGTTATTTTACGTCGAAATAAAAGTATAAGTGCGCTTTGTTTAGCGCATTTAGTATTGTTTTAACAATAACTTAAGGAAGAGCGATTATGCACCTTAAAAACGGCAACGCAGTGAAAAACGTGTTCACACTAAGCACTCTCACCGCTTCTTGTCTTATGGCCTTCAATAGCTATGCAGCGGTTGATTGTGCCCCTCTAGAAACTTGGCAATCATCAAAAGTTTATAACGGTGGTGACCAAGTTCAACATGAAGGTAATGCTTACAAAGCACGTTACTGGACGCAAAACAGTAACCCAGCGCAATCTGGTGAGTGGGGCGAGTGGGAAACACTTGGCGCATGTGATGGCACTGGGCCGGTTGATCCACCTCAGAATGAAGTCCCGACTGTTACTCTGACATCGCCTTCTGCGTCGGCTTCTGTGACTGCGGGGGAAGTTGTTAACCTAGCTGCAGATGCAGCTGATACCGATGGTACTGTTAGTAAAGTAGAATTCTTTGTTGATGGCGTATTAGTTGGTCAGGCAACGTCTGCGCCTTATGCTGCGTCATGGACAGCGACTGAAGGCCAGCACGAATTCTCTACTAAGGCGTATGATGATGCAGGTGCAGTGAGCACAGCAAGTGCTGTGACGTTAACTGTGGCACCAGCACAACCTGATAACGAAGCGCCGACAGTGGATGTTGCGCTTTCTGCGACTTCTATTGACTTGGGTGGCTCCGTCACACTGACTGCGAATGCCGCAGATGCGGATGGCACCGTTGCTAAAGTTGATTTCTATGTGGCGGGCGTCCTTGCTGGCACCGCAACAACTGCACCATACACGCTTGATGTAATGCCTTCACAAGCTGGTTCGCTAAGTGTTTATGCGAGAGCAACCGATGATGCCGGAGCAACTGCAGATTCTGCACTCGCGACGTTAACGGTAAACGGTGGCGCGGTGACATCGAACTGTCGCCCTGATGGCTTGTATCAAACAACGGGTGTAGACGTTCCTTACTGTTCTATTTATGACGAAGAAGGTCGCGAGAAAATGGGCGCCGATCACCCACGTCGTGTGATTGGTTACTTTACTAGCTGGCGCGCAGGTGAGGACCCTCAATCTACTTACCTTGTTAAAGATATTCCTTGGGAGCAACTTACTCACATTAACTACGCGTTTGTGAGCATTGGTTCTGACGGTAAAGTAAACGTTGGTGACGTTAATGACCCTAACAACCCTGCTACGGGTAAAACTTGGCCTGGCGTTGAGGTAGATCCTGCTCTTGGCTTTAAAGGTCACTTTGGTGCGCTAGCGACTTACAAGCAAAAACATGATGTTAAAACGCTAATCTCTATCGGTGGTTGGGCTGAAACGGGCGGTCACTTCGATACGAATGGCGATCGTGTGGCTGACGGTGGTTTCTACACCATGACGACGAATGCAGACGGTTCTATTAACCATGCTGGCATCGAGAAGTTCGCAACTTCAGCCGTTGAAATGATGCGTCAGTACAAGTTCGACGGTCTGGATATCGACTATGAATACCCGACATCAATGGCTGGTGCTGGTAACCCTTACGACAAAGACTTCATGGAACCACGTCGTCAGTATCTATGGGCGTCTTACCAAGAGCTGATGAAAGTATTGCGTGAGAAACTTGACGCGGCATCCGCGCAAGATGGCATTCATTATATGCTGACTATCGCAGCACCATCTTCAGGTTACCTACTGCGTGGTATGGAAACCTTCGATGTAACTAAGTACCTAGACTACGTAAACATCATGTCTTACGACTTGCATGGGGCTTGGAATGATCACGTTGGTCACAACGCAGCATTATTCGATACAGGTAAAGACTCGGAGCTAGCGCAGTGGAACGTATACGGCACTGCTGCATACGGTGGTATCGGTTACTTGAACACAGACTGGGCTTACCACTATTTCCGTGGTTCTATGCCAGCAGGTCGTATCAACATCGGTGTTCCTTACTACACCCGTGGTTGGCAAGGTGTTACTGGTGGTGAAAATGGTCTGTGGGGCCGAGCAGCACTGCCAAACCAAGCTGAGTGTCAACCAGGTACCGGTGAGGGTGAGAAGAACAACTGTGGTCACGGTGCTATTGGTATCGACAACATGTGGCACGATACCGACCCTAAAGGCAACGAAATGGGCGCTGGCTCTAACCCAATGTGGCATGCGAAGAACCTAGAAAATGGTATCTGGGGCTCTTACGCAGCCGCTTACGGTCTTGATCCAGTTAACGATCCTTCGGATAAGTTTGTTGGTACATATACACGTCATTACGATAGCGTTGCTGTAGCGCCTTGGTTGTGGAACGCAGAGAAGAGCGTGTTCCTATCTACGGAAGATAAAGCTTCTATCGAAGTGAAAGCTGATTACGTTATCGATAAAGAAATCGGCGGTATTATGTTCTGGGAACTGGCAGGCGACTACAACTGTTACGTACTGGATGCAAATGGTAATCGTACGGCAGTAGATGCAACTGAACAAGCTTGTGCAGCTGGTAATGGTGAGTACCACATGGGTAACACTATGACCAAAGCTATCTACGACAAGTTTAAGTCTGCAACACCTTACGGCAATAAAGTTGCGACGGGTCCAACACCAACAGAAGCGGTAGACATTACAGTCAGCGTTGGCGGCTTTAAGGTTGGCGACCAAAACTACCCAATTAATCCGAAGATCACGTTTACGAACAACACTGGTCAAGCGATCCCTGGTGGTACTGAATTCCAGTTTGATATCCCAGTATCAGCTCCTGATAACGCGAAAGATCAATCAGGTGGCGGTTTGAAAGTCATTGCTTCTGGACATACTCGTGCAAACAACATCGGTGGCTTAGATGGCGTAATGCACCGCGTATCGTTCTCTCTACCTGCTTGGAAAGATTTACCTGCGGGCGGTACTTACGAGCTTGATATGGTTTACTACCTACCAATCTCTGGTCCGGCTAACTACTCAGTGATTTCTGGTGGTAAAGAGTTTGCGTTCAAGTTTGAACAGCCAGAACTACCAATTGGCGACCTAAATGCAGGCTCGGGTGATGGTGGTACTACTGAACCAGGTACGTGTGATACGACAGGTTTAGTAACATACCCAGCCCTACCACAAACGGATTGGGCTGGTAACCCAAGCCACGCTAACCAAGGTGATAAGATCATCCACAACGGTGTGGTTTACCAAGCGAACTGGTGGACAGCGGCTGAGCCGGGCACAGATGGTAGCTGGTCAACGGTATGTAACATCTAATCGTTTCTGATTAACTGTTATAGCCTAACGTTAATAGGCTCTTAAACAAAAGCGCACGATGATGATCGTGCGCTTTTTTGTTGCGATGGTTTGTCGTTTAGTCGAATTGGTAACTTTCGGGTATGACGACAATACCTTTGTCTGAGATTTTAAATCGCTTCGCATCTTCTAGTTTGTTGATGCCAATTTGAGTATGTGGCGGAATACGAACATGTTTATCAACTATGCAGTTGACCAACTGACTTCCTTCACCGACCTCTACGTCATCAAAAATGATGGAATCGACTACCGTGGCACTGTCTTGAATGCGTACGTTAGAGGAAATAATGGAATGCTGTACTGAGCCTCCAGAGTTGATGACACCGGTAGCAATGATGGAGTTAATAAAAATACCTTCATTGCCCGTGGCTGACGATACAGTACGAGCTGGTGGAAACTGCGGCTCGTAAGTACGAATCGCCCAATTGGACTGATAAAGGTTCATTGGCGGCATAGGTTCTAGTAGATCCATATTCGCTTCATAGAAGGAATCAATGGTACCCACGTCGCGCCAATAGCAATCTTTATCGACGCGCCCTTTACTGCCACAGAATTGATAAGCGTAAACGGATTCCGTATCAATCAGCTTAGGTATGATGTCTTTTCCAAAGTCATGACTTGATGAATCGAGTTTTGAGTCGTCTTCGAGTGCTTCTTTTAAAACATCCATATCAAAGATATAAATCCCCATGGAAACGAGGCTTCTGGTTTTACTTCCTGGAAGGGTAGGTGGGCATTCTGGTTTTTCTATAAATGAAGTAACTAGCCCGTTTTCTGCGGTGCCCATTACCCCGAATGCTGAAGCATCCTCTACGGGAACATCCATACAGGCAACGGTGAGCTTAGCACCTTTCTCTTTATGCTCTTCAAGCATTGCGGCGTAGTCCATTCGATAGATATGATCGCCGGATAACACAACCACATACTTCGCGTCATTGCGCGATAGTAACCACATGTTGTGATAAATCGCATCAGCGGTTCCTTCATACCATGCACCACCTTTGCGCATTTGAGGTGGAACCGCAGTAATGTACTCGCCAAGCTCTGGATTGAATATTGACCAACCATCTCGCAAGTGTTTTTGAAGTGAATGAGATTTGTATTGGGTCAAAACAAGGATTTTACGTAAACCTGAGTGTAAACAGTTGGTTAGTGTGAAATCTATAATTCTATACTTTCCGCCAAAAGGTACTGCTGGCTTGGTTCTATCATCGGTGAGTGGGCTGAGCCTAGACCCCATCCCCCCAGCTAAAATTACGGCGAGTGCGTCTTCCATATTATTCCCTTTCCCTTTTTTGCATGCATCAAAACGGTGCTAACCAGGAGGAAGTGGTGTACAGCGCAGAGGTTTTGAAAGTGCATGTGCTGATGTGTTTACTAATGCAAACTTTAGTACAAGATTCGAGCCATAGAATATCTCTTTAAAAATCAAAGGGGTTAAAAGTTCATCGCAAGGTAATTGCACCACATTAGTGAAGTGCTAAGTAGGCCGTGCATCAAATTGGCGCAAGATTATAGGGAAGGGGAGAAAATAAGTATGGATTTACAATGTAAAGTGAGGATAAAACAGTAAGATAAAGATAATCAAGCACGCCTCTTCATCTGTTCAAAGTGAGTGGATATAGAAGTAAACCACTCACTCTTTAAACGTGCTTCCTTTATAGTCAACTATACGTTGATGTTACACTAAGAGAGACCGACGATATTTCCTTCATCATCAAGGTCTAAATTCATAAATGCAGGTTTATCAGGCAAACCTGGCATCGTCATCACCGTGCCTGATAACGCATACACAAACCCAGCGCCAGCACACAGACGTAACTCGCGGATAGGGACGGTAAAACCTGTCGGCGCGCCTTTGACAGCGGAATCTGTTGTTATCGATAGTGGGGTTTTCGCTATGCAAACCGCTAAGTTGTTAAAACCTAGATTTTCAAAATGGTTGAGCTGTTCAGTAGCAAGGGAACTCATTTCTATATTGGCGGCACCATAGCCAGCTTCACACACAGCCATAAGTTTTTCGTGTAACGATTGTTCTTTATTGTATAAAGGACGAAACTCTGTAGGCTGGGTACAAGCGTCAATAACATGTTGAGCTAACTGAGTTGTGCCTTGCCCGCCTTGCGCAAAAGCGGTGCTGATAGCGACTTTAACTTCCGGATTAAATTGCTGAACCAGCTCTTTAAGTATTTTAAGCTCTTTCTCACAATCTTGCGGGAACTGGTTAATAGCGACAACAGCTGGAATGCCATATTTATGAACGTTATTAATGTGCCATTTTAAGTTTTCAAATCCCGCTTCCAATGCTGCTTGGTCTGGATTAAAAATGGAATCTGGAATGGCCATACCTGGTCGTAAATCATAGTGTCCAGAATTTGCTTTGAGGCCGCGTAATGTCGCTACTATCACTACACAATCTGGCGCCTTGCTGGCGGCGGCAGCTTTAATGTTACACGCTTTCTCAAATCCCATGTCCGAACCAAACCCCGCCTCAGTTACAGTGTAACTTGATAGTTTTAGCGCGATATCGTCGGCAATAATAGATGAATTTCCATGGGCGATGTTTGCAAACGGGCCTGCGTGAATCAACGTAGGAACACCTTCCAGAGTTTGCATCAGTGTCGGTGCTATGGCCTCTTTTAATGTCACTGCCATTGCTCCTGCAACTTGCAGATCCTCAGTGGTTACCGGGTTTCCGTTCAAATCGTACGCTACGACAATTTTCCCAATACGCTGACGTAAATCTTTTAAATCTTTAGCCAGTGCAATGATAGCCATTAACTCAGACGCGGCAGAAATATCGAACCCTTCGTCGCGTTCGTATCCATTGATGACTTTTCCTGGCTCATTTAACCCAATTTTGACTTTACGTAGTGCACGATCATTATGGTCTATTACTCGTTTCCAAGTAATGCTCGCCGTATCGATTTTAAGTGCCTTTAATCCAGTACGTGCTTCAAAGGCATCATAGCCTTCGCGCTGTTCATGATACAAGCGAGCATCAAGCGCGGCTGAAGCTAGATTATGCGCCGCCGTCACCGCATGGATGTCACCAGTAAGGTGCAAGTTCAGTTCTTCCATTGGAGCAACTTGGGAATAACCACCGCCAGCAGCACCGCCTTTAATACCGAATACAGGCCCCATAGAAGGTTGTCTAATACATGCGATAACGGATTGTCTAAGCTTAGCTAAACCTTGCGCCAGTCCGACTGTTGTAACGGTTTTTCCTTCGCCAAGTGGGGTAGGAGTGATCGCAGTAACAAGCACAAGCTTACCGTTATCATTCTCTTTGAGCCGCTCCAAACATTTTGGATGGACTTTGGCTTTGTGCTTCCCGTGAGTGTCATATTCTTCGGGTAATACCCCTACTTTTTCCGCAATAACATCAATAGAAGAAAGTGGTGTGTTTCGGCAAATTTCAATATCTGACTGCATGGATAATCCCTAAAGTGACTCGCAGGTAGTGTTGAAAAACAATCTGAGTTGGAGCAAGTATTATTGTTGGGCAAACGTTTGCTTGGTGATGGTACAGTTTCGATTCGGTATGTAAAGAGTTTACTGCTCTATACTGTGCTACATACTAACAAAATCTACTAATTACTGCGCCAGATCAAAACAAAAAGGCCACCAAATGGTGACCTTGATGTATTTTTAGCTTTAAAGCTGTGATCTTAACGATCCCAGTAAGTTTCTTCTAAGCTATCTTCCCGTTCAGGAAGTGCTCGCGATAGGCGAGGAGAGTGTTGCGTCAACACTTCATAGCTTACTCGGTTTGCATATTTACAGATCTGAGAAAGTGATGAGTAAGTCAAACAGCGTACTTCGTGCTTTTCTGAGTTAGGCACTTCTTTTTGATGGAAAGAGTTTGCAGCCATATCATGCAGTAAAGCAGAAAGTGCCGCATCACCTGCGCCGTTGGTGTTCTTAATCTCTAGTGGACCACCTAGGTAAGGACCAATGTAAGAGTATACCTTCATTGGCTTCTCACAATCTCCTTTACGCATCGCACGACTAAATTCGTATTGGTTAAAGGCTTCAATTGAGCCTTCAAGAATGTCGTGTGTGGTTTCTCGTTTTACTTTTTCGTCAGTGTAACCTGCCATGTATAGGCCATTTGGCCCAGCAGTACATAGAACAAGATCGACCCACTCAAGTGCTTTATTAGCAGCCGCTAGCGGTTCTGTCTCGCCTGTTAATGCGGCGCCTTCTTCTTCATTCATTGCAACAACAGATATGTTCTCGCGAATGTACTCTTGCCACCACTGCGCGTTACCTTCGATAACGTACTTTGTGCCTAAAGTCAGTACAACAGGGACATCGTGCTTCTTGGCAAAGTCGATCGCTTTTTGTACCGCTTTCGGCATTGGATCCTCTTCTTTGCCGCGCATGAGGTAAGAAGAAACAACCAGAGCTGATGCTTTCTCAAAGATCTCTTCAGGAATGCTTTCCGGAAGTAGTTGGTTCATGTGACCTTCATTGATAGCAAATGTGCGTTCGCCATCTTGAGAAATCAGGGTATAACAACGACCAATAGGACCATCTACCGTTTGTAGGTGGTTGAGGTTCATGCGTGAAGACGTGCGGCAAAGGTAACGGTAAGCAAAAGAACCGACTTGAATGTTCTTGGACATC
The DNA here is from genome assembly GCF_022808245.1 of Vibrio sp. CCB-PB317. NCBI lineage: Bacteria > Pseudomonadati > Pseudomonadota > Gammaproteobacteria > Vibrionales > Vibrionaceae > Vibrio > Vibrio sp. CCB-PB317. The sequence continues at coordinate 1,062,949 of NZ_JALGNU010000002.1, read as the reverse complement.
ACACCGAGCAAAACGGATTTGCTATCCGCCAATACTGAGTAATTGTGCAGAGTGTTGCCAATCGTGTCACCTGGGTATTGGTGTGTGATTAGGCCTTGCTCAACCAGTTCTTCGTAAAGTGCATCTGCTTTGCTTTCTTCAAGAACGAGTGAATGTCCTTTACTTAGGTTGTATTTTTCTAAAAACGCATCATCTACACGCGCTTCGATATCTACGATGGTTTGACCGACACCAACGATAGTTGGACGATATAGCTTAGGCGCTTGTCGGATTTGGTTTACTAATGGATCTCGAGCGTGAGTTGGGAAGTAGTGTTTAGATTTACGCTGACCAGGAAACTTCATGCTTGTTCTTGAGTGAGAAAAAAAAGAGGCGGGATTGTATCACAAAAAAATGAAAATCGTGGCGTTTTATTACAAAGAAGTTTGCCCGCTGAAAAAACCAGCGAGCTGGAGAAATTGCGACCAAGATAGCCTAAATTACTGATGCTTATAGTACTGCAATTGGTCGCTTTTCAGATTGTTGATCGGTTATTCTCTTTAACAACGAGCTTGGAGCTACCCAAAATTAGCTGCGTTACTTTTTAACTTCAGTTGGCTCAACGTAAGCCTTGGTGCCCCAAAGTGGAACCGTCGATAGGCTGTGCTTAAAGCTACCGTCTGTCTCTTTTGTTGTGTAAGACAGGTAGAGTAAGGTTTGGTTGTCTGCATCATAAATTCGGCGAACCTTCATTGTTTTGAAGAAAATACTTTTTGACTTCTTAAATACAATTTCGCCAGACTTACTTTTATCTATTTTTGCAATCATTTCCGGCGTGATTTCGCCAGTCTGACGACATGATATTGAGCTGTCACTTGGATCCGCTAAGCTAAAATCGGCTTCGATAGAAGCTATATGACACGTTACCCCCGTGACTACCTCGTCTTTTAATTCACCTACTTTGATGTCTTTCAAAGTAAACCAACCGAGTCCTACATCAGCAACATCGTTATCTGAACAACCAACCAGCGTAGTAGCAAGCAATGCACTTAACAGCATCTTTTTCATTATTTTTGTCCTTAACTAGGAAAGATATTGATGAAATCTATCAGAGGTTTGCAACTAAAACAAAATTTAGCCAAGGAAAGGTCTACGTACGCTAGGTTTGTTGTGGGCTTCATGCTAATGTACTGCTCTAAACGAAATGATGAGTTAGAGTGACCATACTTTCTCCCAATATGACTTTATATCGCTTGTCGCTCTGTCTAAGCTTCACTCTATGTGAGAATGAAACACTTTGCACATTTCGTTTTGCAACTAAGGTATCAAAATGAATGAACAACAGTTAGCCAGTATCGAGCGTAAAAATGCATGGCTGTATGATCTGGTTGAAGTTGAATTTCCAACACCAGAGAGTCTGAAAGGGCGTGATGTCTATTTCAAAACACTAGAACAAGCAACCTATCAAGTGGTCGACAAAGACACGCTACTTGAGAGTAATTCTGAATTTAGCTCTGACGATATTTTTCTGGTCGATTTTCACCGACTTACTATCATGTTTTCTGTCCTGCAGTCTCAGCGTTGGGATCAACAGTACGATAAAGATATGATTGTGGAATATCTCACTCAGATAATTCTAACGCCAGATTTTGAATTATATGTTGGTTTTAAAGCTGGAGCTCCAATTGGTGCCGCTATTATTAGCCACCTTGAAGGAAACACGCTTATCTCTGATGTCGCGGTTTCTGAATCAAAATACAAGAGTTCGTTTGTGGCGGATCTTGCTAAAAGACTAAGTACCGAACACAAGCTTTTAGATTCGGTGATTATTGAAAGCTAATTTGCGCACTCAAATGCATAAAAAGCAAAGCAAGATGACGATAGGTGATCTTGCTTAGAAAAACTGTAATTGCTCCCCTCTATTTCCATGAAATGCCAAGCTCGTCGTTTCAACAATCCCAAACTTAAATAAGATTAAGCCAACATTTTTAAAATCAGCTAGGGCATTAGCCTTTAAGATGTCTGGAGATGGCTATGGCAATTACCAATATTAAGTGCGTGATATTTGATTGTGATGGTACGTTGGTCGATAGTGAACGATTGTGTTGCCAAGCTCTCGTCAATGTATTTAACCTTCATGGCGCAGAATTAACGATGGAAGAGTGCGTTTCTCATTTTAAAGGAGGAAAGCTCGCTGACATCCTTTTAGATACTAAAGAGCTGAAAGATATCAAAGTCCCTATTGATGTCTTAGAGCCGCAATACCGTGAAGAAGTCCAGTCTCTTTTTGTTCGCCACTTACAGCCGATGGATGGCGCAAAGCGATTAATTCAGTTTTTAGATTCGCATAATATCGAATATTGTGTCGCGTCCAATGGGCCGAAAGATAAAATAGAATACGCATTGGAGTTAACAGGATTGCTCGATTCTTTCCAGGGGAAAGTGTTCTCTGCATTCGATGCGAATAGTTGGAAGCCTGAACCTGACTTAATTATGTACAGTGCAATGAGCATGGGCTTTTTACCGAGCGACTGTCTTTATATTGATGACACACCTAAAGGCGTAGAAGCGGGATTAAACGCTGGCATTAAAACCGTACAGCTATTTAATGGTGAGACAATCAATCGTGTTGATGATGAACGCGTAATTCGCATTCAACATTTAGATGAATTAAAAGAGCAGCTATTTAGCTGCTCTGTTTAATCTCTTAATGGCACACCGTACTTAAGCTATGGATATGTTTAAGTTTGGACTGTAGGTAAGGGGTTTGATGTAGGCATTGGATGGATGAGAAGCTTTTTGTATGAAATCCGCAAGCAGCGCATGTGAATTTCTCTCCATCCGATGAAATGAGATATTCATCCCCCTGGCAGAGAGGGCAACTTAGGTTTTCGATGTCTTTTGTATCTTTGTAATTATTCATATTGTTTTCCAGCAGCAAATTGGAATTGGCAGGATTAAGCATAGCGGAACGCTTTGTTTATGAACATTATTTCATCAGGTACAGCGAGAACTTGAGATTCACTTCAAATATCCACTTGTGTGTAGTAGAAAATATCGACGATAACGGCTGAAAACGGTTTAAAGAAAAGGGCTCCTGAGGAGCCCTTGTTGATCATAAATGCTGTAAAGTTATGCTGTGCGGTAGCGTTGTAATACCTCACCAAGAGACACTGACGCCTGAGTGAGATTAGCTACCCCTACGGTAGATTGCTCTGCAACTTCTCTGATTGTGCTCGACTGGCTGCGAATTTCTGAAAGCTCAGATGCAATATCGTTGGCGACTGCGCTTTGTTCTTCTGCTGAGGTGGAAATTTGGATACTCATGTCCATCAATGAGCGTGCGGATTCAGCAATGGACGTCACATCATGACCAATTTCATCAATAAGCTGGCTACTGGTTTGCGCTTGTTGAACGGTTCGATCAGTGATTGAAGCAATGTTCTGGCTCTCGGTTTGTAGTTTCTCAATCATGGCTTGAATTTCTACTGTTGCCTGTTGAGTTCGGCTTGCCAATGTACGCACTTCATCAGCAACCACAGCAAATCCACGACCTTGCTCCCCGGCGCGTGCCGCTTCAATTGCCGCATTCAGAGCCAATAGGTTGGTTTGTTCTGAAATGGCATTGATCGTTGTGATAACGTCATTAATCTGCGTCGTGTTTTCATTTAAATTGGTTACTGATGTGGAAGCCTGTTCAATATAGCTGGATAACGTCTCAATTTCTCCAATCACATTTTGCACGCGATTTCTGCTTAGCTCGATCTTTTGAGCATCCTGATCGGATTGCATCGTCGCTTGTTGGGAAATGCTGGATACTTCTTTTGCAGAGGCTGTCATTTCTTCCATTGCTGTCGCGACGGAATCGAGTGTTTGATATTGATGAGATATCTGCGTTTCGCTCAACTGCATATCTTTTTCGAATGCAGAAGATGTCTCACTCAATGTAGCCGCATTATTTTTCACACTGTTAACCAGTTCACTTAAGGTGTCCATAGATTTATCTAACGCGCAACCAATGGTGCCAAACTCGTCTCGGCCAGGATGAAAACCAAGGCGAGAGGTTAAATCACCTTCACCAATTTTTTCGGTTGTCGTATATAAAACCCACAGGGCGCCTCCTATAAAGGTCGCAACCCAGTAAGAGAAAAGGGCAAAAGGAACAACCCATAAAAAGCTGAGTAACAGAGAGGTTAAGGCTGACGACTTTGTAGATTCGTATTGCGCGGATACGTTTTGAGTCAACTTGATCACTTCGCCAGAATGCAGCTTTGCATAAGCGGTGACAGAGCCATCAACAAAAGAGCTCTCGCTTACGCGACTTGATTTCGATACGCCGTCAATTTGTGGAACATGACCTGCTTGAGCGTCAACAATACCAGAAAGTTTCGCTTCGCTAGCAGAAATCGCTTGTTGTTTAAATTGTTGTATTTCATTGAAGTAGCGGCTTCCAGCCACAGAAGTGAGGGCTACTAAAAACAGCAGGAATATAACCCACATTTTGTCGTTGATAGACATCTTGATAAACAGCCTGTCTATCGTTCTAAACTCAACTTCTCTCATTTAAAGCTCCATTAGAGATAAAAGATATTGACCAAATCTATTGCTATATCGAAACAAAATATGCGAAGTTAATCAGCAAAATATGTAACGAAAACTAAATTTAGTTTAAGAAATGAGATCTAAGGACGCCTATAACGGTATGTTATATCTTTAAATTGACATAAATATTGATAAAAGAGCTATTTCTATGAAGTGCTAAAGTAGATATGAAATCTGGTTGCAAACGTTTACTTTTGATTCTGCTCATAGGTTTTTAAATCTTTACTTCTCGCTGTCATGAATGTGTCATATAAAGACTATAAAAAGGAGTTGTTGACGTGGAAATGGCAAGGCCAAGCCGTCAGCAAGTACAAGCAAGAGAGCTTAAAATAAAGGAGGTCACAATGAGCGACCAATACCAAAACGATGAGAGCCTAGAGCTGCTAGATGCGCTTGAAATTGGCATTATCTTGTCGGAATACGTTGGCTCAGACAACGAAGCCGAATAGCGGAACATTCTCATCTCGTCGTAATAGACGTTATACTAGGTTCATGTCACACCAAGCCTTAAAGGCCAAAACTGGCGTCGGATGAACTTTCTAGCCCACCTGCATATCGCAGACCACTGTAACAGCCATTTATTGGGAAACTTGCTTGGAGACTTCGTAAAAGGAGATCCAAGCAAGCTGTATGAATGTGATATCTCGAACGGCATCAAATTGCATAGATTTGTTGACCGCATTACCGATCACCATCCTATTGTTAACGAATGCAAACCTCACTTCAAAGGTACTGCGCGGCGCTTTGCCCCTATCGCTCTCGATATGTTCTGGGACCATTGTCTCGCAAAACACTGGAACGACTTTTATGCCGTATCTCTCGAACACTTTGTTGATTCGGCATACGAGCGAGTAAACCGTGACGTTAATGAACATTTGCCGCCGCGTTTTTTGGTGCTCCACAGCCGGATGTGGCACGGTCGATGGCTTCAGTCATACCAAGACCTGGATAATATCGAATTTGCATTACATCGAATGTCGCAAAGAAGCCCGAGAATGGCTGACCTTACTACAACATTTAAAGTGATTGAGAGTGATTACACATTATTGGAAGAGAAGTTCTCGACACTCTATCGAGACGTTTTACGTCAGTCGTATGATTTTCAGCAACATCTTATTGATTCAGCCCAATGAGATAGAAAAGTAGTATGGCTATTGGGGCTCTGGTAAACTCTGCGCTCCAAAAATAATGAGGTTACACATGTCTGTTAATTTTGCTGACTTAGGCATTGAACAAAAGCTAATCGAGACGCTAAGCAATCTAAATATCGTGACGCCAACACCAGTGCAAGAAAAGTCTATTCCACATGTCCTTGAAGGAAAGAACTTACTTGCTGCTGCACAAACTGGTACGGGGAAAACAGCTGCGTTTGGTTTACCTATTATACAAACCGTTCAGCAAAAGAAACTCAACGGTACGCCTCAAGCATTGATTTTGGTTCCAACACGCGAGCTTGCGCAGCAGGTATTTGATAATTTGAATCAGTACTCTGCACAAACAGAACTTCGCATTGTGTGTGTTTATGGTGGTACAAGCATTGGCGTACAAAAAAGGAAGTTAGAAGAGGGCGCTGATATGTTGATTGCAACACCAGGCCGCCTTTTGGATCATCTGTTTAATGGCAACGTAAACATCTCCAAAACCAGTATGCTTGTTCTAGACGAAGCCGACCGTATGTTAGATATGGGATTCTGGCCTGACTTGCAACGCATCTTCCGACGTTTACCCGCCGAAAAACAGATCCTGTTGTTCTCTGCGACATTTGAAAAGCGAATCAAGACTATTGCGTACAAACTCATGGAATCGCCGATTGAAGTTGAAGTGTCACCAGCAAACACGACGGCTGAAACTGTAAAACAGATGGTTTATCCGGTAGACAAAAAGCGTAAACGTGAATTATTGGCGTACTTGATTGGCTCGCGAAATTGGCAGCAAGTGCTTGTATTTACAAAAACTAAGCAAGGTAGCGATGAGCTAGCAAAAGAGCTTAAGTTAGATGGCATAAAAGCGGTTTCAATTAACGGGGATAAGTCACAGGGTGCGCGTCAAAGAGCGTTGGATGAGTTCAAACAAGGTAAGGTGCGTGCGTTGATTGCGACAGATGTAGCTGCACGAGGACTGGATATTCAAGAGTTAGAGCAAGTGGTGAACTTTGATATGCCATTTAAAGCCGAAGATTATGTCCACCGTATAGGCCGTACTGGCCGTGCAGGAAAGTCAGGTTTAGCTGTCTCTCTAATGAGTCGGGATGAAGAATATTTATTGCATGCTATCGAGAATTTGCTTGATCAACGCCTACCGCAAGAATGGTTGGCAGGCTTCGAGCCAAGCCTTATAGAAGAAGTCGAGCCTGAGAAAAATGGTAGTGGACGCCGTCGAAGCCGTTCATCAGAGAAGCGTAAGCTAAAAGCAAAATTAGCGATTCATAAGAACCGTGGTAAATCACGTAACTCTCGCTAAACCGCACAAACTTTTGTTCTTACATAGTCAGGCTGTTTTTGCCTCTTCATAAACGTCTAACGTTTGCGGGATAGCGAGTAGGTATCCTTGATACATATCGAAACCGAGTTTTTTCATTAAGTTAAGTTGATGCTCGGTTTCAATTCCTTCGATAACGGTTTTAGAACGCAACGTTCTTGCTAGTGATAATGCATCGACTAGAGCTTTCCAGTCACCATTTTCGTATCTCAGCATTAACGAGCGATCCATTTTTATTATGTCTGGACGAACGCCTTTCACTCGTTCAATTGTTGATGCATTGACGCCATAATCGTCGATCGCCAATTTAAACCCGCCTTGGCTTAACTCACGAGCTGCTTGCGACAAAGAGGACTCGTCTTCTACGTTCAACTCAAGCAACTCCATGACGATTTGTTCATTTACTAAATGAGATTGATAAATGGTTTGTTTTAGCAGCCTATTGTACGTGATGTCTCTGGCTAGTATTTTTGCTGCTTCTGGTAATACATTAAGAAACAGGTGTTTATTGTGAAAGTGAGATTGGGCAAAGTTTTTGATATGAATTAGGCGACTTAAGCGTTCAACATTGAGTAGGTCTTGAGCGGCAATGATTTTTGATTGGAAAAACTGATCTGGCCTGATCATGGCACCATTAGCATTGGTAATTCTTACTAGTGCCTCAAGTCCAACGATAGAAATATCTTTTTTATATATCGGTTGAAAGACACTTCGAAGAGTGAGCTTTGCGTATTTCGCAATATATTGCCCGTCGGCTTGTTTGCGGATGCAACTAAGAAGTTGCGAGGTGCTCATCATTGTTACAACAACCTAAATCAATGCTTCTACATCAGCGCTATCGCGCTAATTTTTTATTTCATTGGCAGTGAATCTAAGTGGGCTCATGAACTCAAGCAAGAATGATGGTAAGAGATGATTAGATTTGTCGAGTGATATCAAACAAATTGATGAAATGACTGACAATCTTCCTAATGCAATTTGATGTTACCATTGTAGTACTGCATACAGTTGTAAGTATTTTCTGACCAACTGTTGTTTGTTCGAGCGACGCAAAGGATGACCAAACTTAATGTAACAAGGGCTAATGCCAAATCGAGTGTCTAACGATTGCGTGAGCTGCGATTCGCTGGTGTACAGCGTGATGCCTTGCTCCGTGTATTCGTTGATCTGATCGGGCAGTTCACCCATCCACCAATGAAGCAACTCTCGGCTCGTTTTGCTGCGACTGATCCAATGATCACAAACTAAAAAGAGTAGATCATTCGGTTGCAGTGCATAACCATATTCGCTTTGCCATTCAGTAATTGATGAGAGTAAGTTTTCTCGACAAGATTTTCCCGCACTGACCATATGGTGACTCAGGACCCAAACCGTGCCTATTTCAGATGAAATACGATAGTGATGAGGCAGATCCGGCGTATTTAAAACTTCAATTGGTTTTACCACACTGTTGTATCCGAAGTGACGGAAAGTGTGTTCCATTCGTCTTGAAAACGCGAGACCAAGATGATGCTCACTCATGCCTTGGTTATGTACCGCAGGGTAATGCTTTTCACACAGCTTAAGACAGTCGTCTTGAAAATCATTAACACTTTGAATCACTAGGTCGAGTAGCAAAGAATATCCCTTAATAATTAACAAAACGAACTGCAAAAGGTTAGCATAGTCTTTTGAGAATAGACTAATTTACTTCGGCAACTTCTTGATCTAAACACCAAATTTCTCACAAATGATCGCGCCTACTCTTTAAGAGAGCAAGACGATAGAAGTACACATAGAACAAAATTCTGAAAAAGGGCAAAGATGATAAAGTTAGAACGTGCGCAAAAAGAAACGCTGGCAACCGCCATTCAAGATTATATGCAGGACGAACTAGATGTTGAGATTGGCCAGTTCGATAGTGAATTTCTTATTGATTTCATTACAGAAAAACTAGGGCCAATTTATTACAACAAGGGGGTGGAAGATGCAAAATCACTGGTTGAACGTAGAATGTTAGAAGTGTCCGAAGAGCTGTATGAGATAGAACAAGAAGTTAAGCTGTAAGTTTCAGTTTTATAAACGATTTAAAGTTCCTTCAAAAAATTCGAACAACTTGATAGATACGGTGCCATTGGCTGGATGTAAATGATGGTAAATAATCTGTTTCATATGACGTAAATAGGTTAATGTAGTGTTTATTGCTCAACATTAACTTAGGAATATATCTAGGAACTTGAGATGGATACACTGGTAAAGAATTACAACCTTACTGCACGCGTGATGCACTGGTTATCTGCGCTGTGCATTATTGGTCTATTTGCAGTGGGTTTGTGGATGGTCGACCTTAGCTATTACAGCGAATGGTATCGAACTGCGCCACATTACCATCGCTCTGTCGGTATTTTACTCGCTATTTTAACTTTGGCACGCATTGTATGGAAACATGTTACGTCGTCACCAAAGGTAGAAGGCAAACCTTACGAAGTGCTTGCTGCTAAAGCGGCGCATGGTGTTATGTACCTACTATTGGTCACCATCTTTGTTTCAGGTTACCTCATTTCAACGTCTGATGGACGCGGTATCGAAGTGTTTAATTGGTTTACCGTGCCAGGAGCGGGAGAGTTATTCCCAGGACAATCAGACATAGCGGGTGAAATTCACTTCTACGCAGCTTGGGCCGTCATCCTGATAGCAGGTTTGCACGCTATTGCTGCGCTAAAACACCACTTTATCGATAAAGACAACACATTAAGAAAAATGTTAGGAGCTTCAAAATGAAAAAGTCACTCTTCGCTACAGGATTAGCTATCGCTATGGCACTACCATTTGGTGCGCAAGCTGCAGATTATGTCATCGATACCAAAGGTGCTCACGCTTCAATTAACTTTAAAGTTAGTCACTTGGGTTACAGCTTCATCAAAGGTCGTTTCAATACATTTTCTGGTGACTTTTCTTTTGATGAGAACAACATTGCTGATTCAAAAGTGAATGTTGTTGTTGATACAACTAGCTTAGACTCCAACCACGCTGAACGTGACAAGCACATTCGTAGTGGTGATTTCATTGATGCTGGCAAATACAGCGAAGCGACCTTTAAAAGCACAAAAGTGGTTGATAAAGGCAATGGCAAGCTAGATGTAACTGGTGATCTAACGCTACACGGTGTTACTAAGCCTATTACTATCGAAGCTGAATTCGTTGGCGCAGGTAGTGACCCATGGGGTGGTGAGCGCGCTGGCTTCGTTGGTAACACTCGCCTTGAGCTTGCTGACTTTGATATCCCAGTAATGGGTGCTTCAAGCTATGTTGATATGGAACTTCATATCGAAGGCGTTAAGAAGTAACGAACTTCTTTTAGATACAGTAAAAGCGCTCTTCAACGAAAGAGCGCTTTTTTATTACCTCAATCACAATCGACAACATTGGCAAGCCAGTCAGTGACAGCGATTGAAAGCCAACAGACGTTGCAAGCGTTTAATGAATTACGCTGTTTCTAACTCGTTTTTTTCTACTAGGTTTAAACGCTCACCAAAAATCGGGCGTAGTGCTTTTAATACTTCAGTACGAGTAACAACACCGACCATCTGGCCATTTTCAAGTACAGGAAGTACTTGTGGCTTGCTCACTTTGATGCTTTTTGCGCGTTCTTCTAAAGATAAAGACGTCATGCGAGTGGCGATGCCCATGCTGCTCGTTGGGTACAACTGCTCTTTATCGATACATAGGAACTCGACAACATCAACGAGACGGTCACCAGCATCAATTGCGACCACATCGCGGCTCATGATGTCGACGACTTTTTGGTCTTTCACCGGAATGTAGTCCTCACACCATAGTTCTACCATCACATCGTGAGCAGAGAAGAAGCCAACCAATCGATTTTGTACGTCTACAACAGGTGCGCTAGTTACGTTGTTATCAAGTAGCACATCCAGTGCGATTGCTATCGGGGTTTCTGCACTGATGGTAACTGGTTTTGGGTTCATAATGTCTTTAACAAAAGATGCGTTTTTCATGGTGAAATCCTTAACTGACGAGAGTGTTGTAGTCGTTGTGATAGAAGAGATATTCGCTGCTTTTAGTTCTGGTCGGCGAAAAATACACCAGTTTGCAAGACCAACTAAAACCGCTCCGCCGACGATGTTGCCAAGCGTGACAGGAATTAAGTTAGCGGTAATAAAGTGGCCAATATTTAAGTCTGCGTACTGTGAAGCGGGCACACCGACGGAGGCCCAAAAAGACTCAGGTGCAAAATTCGCGATAACAATGCCAAGTGGAACCATAAACATGTTCGCGACACAGTGTTCAAAGCCACTGCTGACAAACATGGCCACAGGCATGATTGTCATTGCTGCTTTTGTCATTGCATTTGCAGAGCTAAACGTTAACCAAATCGCGAGGCAGACCAATAGGTTACAAAGGATGCCGAGCGCAAACGCCTGAATGAGAGTGTGATGAAGCTTGTGCTGCGCGATGTTAAGCGCATTTAACCCCCATTGACCGCTATCCATTTGATAAAGACCAGCTGCAGTAACTAGCGCAAGTAGGAACATCGCACCAATGAAGTTGCCAACGTAAACCTTGCCCCAAATAGAAAGCATTTTTCCGAACGAGATTTGCTTATTGGCCCATGAGATACTGGAAAGAACTGAGCTGGTAAATAGTTCACCGCCGCAGATCACGATGAGGATCAAGCCCATACTAAATGCTAATCCGCCAGCAAGACGGCTTAAGCCCCAACCAGCGCCAGCGCTGCCAGTAGTCACCGTGATGTAAAACAAGAACGCCAATCCAATGAACGCGCCCGCCATGATGGCAAGACTCAGTGTCATACTGCTGGTTTTGTTTGCTTTACTTAACGCAAATTTTTCCGCTTCAGCCATCATTTCTTTTGGAGAAAAGTACTGGTGATTTTGAGAGCTGGTCACCGCCATATTGACTCCTTAATTTGTAATCGCATAAAAATTCCTTGGTTATTAACTCAAAAATGAAATTGTTGTTTTTATTTAGAAGCCTCAATGACTTCAGTCTCAAAGTCATTGAGGCTTGCGGTGTTCCCGAACCGCACAGTCAGAATAAGGAGAAGGGTTTGGTAGGTAAAATTGATAATATTTAGAAACCTCATCAAATTAATTGATAACTTTATGCGGCTAGGTAAAATGAACTCTATTGCTTATTGGGGCATGTTTTTAACGATTGTGAGGGTATGAAAAATACTCACCAATAATGGAGGACACTTTGCGCTACTCACTTAAGCAATTAGCGGTTTTTGACGCAGTTGCAGATACCGGCAGTGTAAGCCAGGCCGCAGAGAAACTGGCTTTGACACAATCAGCGACAAGTATGTCGCTTGCGCAATTAGAAAAAATGCTTGGCAGGCCTTTATTTGAGAGGCAGGGCAAGCAAATGGCGTTAACCCATTGGGGTATGTGGTTACGACCAAAAGCAAAACGCTTATTACAAGACGCACTGCAGATTGAAATGGGCTTTTATGAGCAACATTTGTTAAGCGGTGAGATTCGCATGGGCGCGAGTCAAACTCCGGCAGAGCATCTGGTTCCAGACCTTATCAGTATCATTGATAATGACTTTCCAGAAATGCGTATTTCCCTTGGTGTGCAGAGTACAAAAGGGGTTATTGATGGCGTATTAGATTATAAATATGACTTAGGGATCATCGAGGGGCGTTGTGACGATAACCGTTTGCACCAAGAAGTCTGGTGCCGAGACCATCTTACTGTTGTCGCTGCTTCTCATCATCCTTTTGCTCGCAATCAATCTGTAAGCCTCGCGCAGTTAGAACAAGCGAAGTGGGTGTTGAGAGAGCATGGCTCTGGCACACGAAAAACATTTGATAGCTCTATTCATCATCTAATTGAAGATTTGGATGTGTGGCGAGAGTACGAGCACGTTCCGGTGTTACGCAGCTTAGTTGCTAACGGCCAGTACCTTACTTGTTTACCGTATTTAGATGTAGAGCGATATATAGAAGCGGGTCATCTTGTTGCGTTAAATGTGCCCGAGCTAAAAATGGAAAGGACACTTTCATTTATATGGCGAGCTGATATGGCAGAAAACCCACTAGTCGACTGCATTAAACGAGAAGGTCTGCGCATGATGAAAGGTAAGCCTTCGGTATTGTAAGTTACTACTCAATACACGCAATAAACTCTAGAAGCACAGCAATGCCACTCGCTTAATTGGGAGTGGCATATTTCTATGTACAGTATACTGAACTTCGAAGAACAAGTGTGATTCAGGAGCTTTTATGCACTCACTTGGTGACCCATGATTCTGCACGCCGATATTAGCTTCCCAGTCTCGTTAAAGCTTGCTGGAGTGACCTATTGGAGCTATCCAACACACATCCTTTTTACCTAGCACTAGAAATACTCATTCCCTAAATCTGTTGATTTATCGGTTGCGTCAAACTTTTAGTGCAAGTCATGAAATTGTTATAACCTTATTGTGATCATTATCACCGATAAACAAGACTGATGTATCTAACATGTGTCCTTGATTTCAATGTATGAAGGCAGTTATTGAGCCATATGGGTACGATAATAGCCAAGCAGGTACGACTACCATGACGACACTTTTAGCTATCTCTATCACTACTGGAATTTTATCTGGCGTATGGGGTTGGATCGCCATTTCTTTAGGTTTGCTTTCTTGGGCTGGTTTTTTAGGTTGCACGAGCTACTTTGCTGCGCCAACTAGTGGATTGAAAGGACTTGGTATCAGCTTAATCACTAATATGACGGGTGTATTCTGGGCAATGGTAATTATCCACGGTTCAACTTACGTTGGTTTGGAAATTATCGGTTATGTGATTACCGCTATTGTGGCATTTTTCATGTGTATTCAAGCGAAACAGGCTTGGCTCGCGTACATTCCAGGCACTTTTATTGGTTCCTGCGCAACATTTGCCGCTGATGGAAACTGGCAACTTGTCATTCCATCTTTGCTGCTAGGTGGTGTGTTTGGTTATCTAATGAAAGCGACTGGACTTTGGTTGCATACGAAATCAAGCACTACTTCTTCTACGCTTGCTGAGCAAGCACAGTAGTGAACCCCCGATCTTATTTGTATCCACTGTGTATTGAGTTTTATCCCTCTCAATACCTTTAATCAAAATTAATGATGTTTGATACAAGCACACCAATTTGGTGTGCTTTTTTTGTATTACAAGGCAAGGTGTGAGTGTGAAATACTCTAACTCATGTATTGCCGTTTGCCATGGTGACAACGCGCTTAAGTGTCCAACGCAGAAGTACAGGAATGCATTCCATACCTCGCTCTTCACAGTGGGAGACAATGGCCAAAGCTAAGTCCGGTTTTGCATGCTTTTTCAAAACACGGTTTACCACTTTTTTAGCTGGGATAGGGTGATCATGAGGAACTTTGATGATGTCCTTAAAGAAAAGTTCAAACCCATGATTGTATAGAAAATGTTCGATATCTCGATCAGGTAACTCTGTAAGTCTATGCCTTTCCTGATCATGATCGAGTTGCGCTCTCACGGCATGCGCGTACTTTTTACCTGCCGGGTCACCATCGGTAACAACATGCCAGTCGATACCGAACTCTTTTGCCACTTTGATCAGTGACTTCAGTCCTGACTGTGCAAATTCAACGATTTGAACTCCTTCCGCAGCTAAGTCATATCCGCATTGACGAGCCAGTTCATGAAATAACCAAACTTCAGTTTCGCCCTCTACGAGTAACCAACACCGTGCAAACAACGCCCCTGAGCGATGAAAACGAATGTGGAAACCAATTCGGCGTAACTCATCTCTACCAAACTTGGCAGAGTTTAAGCTCTTGGCAATGGTTCGGTCTGACAAGCGAATCAAACGCCGGATTGAATAAAGTGGAACCGAGCCAAGTAACGTACCGCTGTTGGTAGTTAAAATCTTTTGCATTGGCAACAACTGCAATAATGACCACGCTCTAGCGAGATGAGTCGGATGTAGTCGGCCTTCAGGGTCCTCGATAATCAGTATCGGTCTTGCGCAGCGTCTTAAATCGGTAGGGCCTTTTGCTTGAAGGTAAGCATTGAGAAGCCCCATTAAAAGCAAACGGCTTTGTTTATCATTTGTTTCCTTAAGGAATTGACTTAATCCTTTATCAGAGGAAGGGCTCGTATAAAAAAGACCATCACGAGGTTTTCGTGGGTTACCTTTGCTGACGCTGCGGAACGCAAAATAGTGTTCGACAAGTGTTTGCATTGAATCGAGACTACTGCGAATCTCACCCTTGTTTACGTGCCCAGGCATCGCCAATAGCCGTCGGCAGGTGTTGTTGATTCGTTTTTCAATCCGAGCATTTTTGCTGTCGCCGTTTACGTGGTTTAGATCTGGGAAGCGTCGGGAGTCTCGTAGGCGGATAACAGGGTGAAGAGTCATCAACTCTACGGCGAGTTTTTCAGAGTGGTGCAGTTTCTTCGGCTTACCGTTATGATCCAAAAATGCGTATTCAGTTTTAATATCATACTCGTCGCGAGACGCACTAATTCGATAGTAAATGACCTGCTCACCATCCTCGTTTGTGCACCATGCAGGTTTTATCCGTCGATAACGCCCAGCTTTTACTTCGTTCTTGTCTTGTGCTTTAAAGCAAACAATGATCTGCAAGTGTTGGGTTTGTGGATGAGAAATTGAATAATCAACGTGAAAATCTTTTAATTCGAATTGATACAATGAGCCATTAGCAGGTAGCGCGATAGAAAGGGCATCGAGCAATGATGATTTGCCCCACGTGTTCTCACCGATGAGCGTAGTGAGTTCGTCAAAAGAGAGTGAAAGGCGTTTGATGCCTCTAAACCCGGAGATTTCGATGCGTTCTAGTCTCATCTCAATCCTCCTTGCAATTATTTGAATTATAGAGAGTTATTTTGCTACTCCTAAGCATATATTAATTCGAAATATTGGAGTTAAGCTCAGTTCACAAAATTACGAGAGCCCCTTACTGAATAGAGACCGCAACAAGCGACGCTTGCTTTCAAAAGTAGTGTAGATAGCATCGTGATCACTTAAACATGAAATCAAAAAATCACAGTTTCATAAAATTCATGATTCTGTCATGATTCACTTCTTATTATTATAAGGAATGAAAAGAGAGAAGATGAAGATGAATAACAATCATAAGCCAGTGAGAATCAAACTGGCACACATCAATGACACACATTCCTACTTTGAGCCAACGTCATTACAGTTAAAGCTTAAGATCAACAATGAACTCACGCTAGAGCCATACGTGAGTGCTGGCGGGTTTTCTCGCATCGCAACCCGAGTAGAGCAGCTACGAGACGACGCGCAACGTCAAGGGCATGGGATGTTATTTCTCCATGCTGGAGACTGCTTCCAAGGCACACTTTATTTCTCATTATTTAAAGGTAAAGCCAACGCCGATTTGTTGAATGCGTTAAAGATTGATGCGATGGCGTTAGGCAACCATGAACTGGATATGGGTAATGAACCTGTTGCCTTATTCTGTCAACGCACTCAGTTTCCATTGCTTGCTGGTAACTGGGATCTATCAAATGAATCGCTTCAAAAGCCTCACCGAGTCAGCGATAGCAACAATGTGTATAGTTATCAAACGGAGACACAAAGCGCACAATACATCGTCAAAGAGTTTCATGGTGAGCAGGTTGCGATTTTCGGATTATCCATTGATAAAATGAGCGATATCGCGAACCCAGATGCAGATACGCCATTTAAGTCTGCAATTGAAACCGCTAAGGCGACCGTAAAACAAATTCACTCCTCTGGTATTAAAAATATCATTCTTCTGAGCCACTTAGGTTATGAAGGTGATTTAGAGTTGGCTGAACAAGTTGAGGGGATTGGTATAATTGTTGGTGGACATAGCCACCGACTGCAAGGCGATTTCTCATCAATAGGTTTAGGGCAAGATGACCCTTATGGTGTCAAAGTAAAAGATACCTACGTTGTGCAAGCGGGCTTTCATGCTTTGACCATGGGGCACTGCGTCATTGAATTTGATGAAAACGGCAAAGCAACCATGCTGAGTGGTCAAAATGAACTGTTACTTGGCCGACGTATTTTTTGGGACTCGACACTAAATCAACAGCTTGACCAAGGCGTATTCGAAACCGCGTGTGACTTTATCCATGGCCAACCTAATGTGGTGGTCTGTAAGAAACACCCGGAGACTCAATCGATCCTAAGTGATAAATACATCCCTCGGGTAAGACAGTTACAGTCACAAGTCATTGCTAGTATTGACACAAAAAAGCGTCATGTGCGAATCCCAGATGAGTTTGGTGAGAGCGAGCTGGCTTCTTCTGTTGCGCGTTCATTTTTGTACAGCCTAAATAAACGCGGGCATGAGGTTCAATTTGCGATTCATAATGCGGGTGGCGTGCGAACATCATTGAATCCTGGCAATATCACAGTGGCAGATATTGCCGGACGGTTGTTGCCTTTTGCCGTTCCGATCGGCTTTTACGACGTAAAAGGCAGTGCTATTCGCCGAGCACTTGAAGGCGCCATAAACAATGCACTCAACAATGATGTGGAAGGTACTGGCTCTGGCAGTTATCCATACACTTACAATTTAAACTTTGAGTACCGAGCTGATGCCCCTAAAGGTGAAAGAATTCAGTCATTAGCAATTTTTGATGGTCAACAATGGGTCGACGTTCAAGACGACACCTGGTATCGAGGCACTTCCTCCGCTTATACCATGAAAGGGAAAGAAGGTTACGATGCGCTACTGGAGATGAAAGGCGAGGGGCGTGTAACCAACTTATCCATGGCAGACTGTTTTATTGAACTTCTGACCGATGAGCCAAACTGCTTGAATCAAAGTCACAAACTTTATACACAGCAACACAGGTAGTAGATATTGGTATCGATTTTGCTGTCTTTCAATTGCTACATGCGATGATGAGGGTGGCAGTATGTGGAATAAAGATTGGACAGATACGGCAGTGGTGGTTGCTTGGGTCGCAATTTGGTCAACGTTAGTTTACTTTGTACCTTTGAGCGGTTTTTGAATTGCTAATAACACGGAAGTTAGGAAAGGAGCAGTTATGCTCCTTTTTTTGTGTCTATGCTCTCAGAGACATCGCTCCGACTCTTAAATGTATCACCTTGAGTCACTTGCTGATCTTTACATCTAACAAAAGTTCACGAGGTTGAACCAATTCCTTTGTTTTTATATTTCTTTCTGATTTTTAATAAGAATTTTATTTCGATTGGACAAAGCTTTTTTGTTGGAAAGCGTTACATTCGGCGTTATCATTGCGGCGTTTGGGGAGTAGTTAGCGCAAGTTTACTTATCGTCATCTCGTTAAGCATCAGCTTATCCGGTAAGTAAAGGTGTTGCGTGATTCATCCACGCCGACACTTCAACGAGACCAACGCATTCATTGACTGGCAGCACATGATTACTATGTGACTGCTTGTTGTTATTGTCTGCGGAAGGTCACCAAACTCATGTCCTTCCGCCATGGGAGGAAGCATGTCTCTTATCGAAAGTACCACCCAATTGAGCCAATCGGCACCACTTCAAGAGTCATTAGCGATGTATGGCGCTTTTGGTCTTTTTACGCTTGTTCTTGTTGCGCTTGATATCTATCAAACGCGTGGTGGCGTAATAACGATGAAAAAAGCCATCCTTTGGAGTGTTTTTTGGTTCTTACTTGCCTTTGTTTTTGCAGGTTCTATCTATTTATTCTGGGACCTTTACGCACCGCACAGCACCTATACGAACGATAAAGCAACGGTTTCATTCTTAACAGGCTACTTACTAGAGAAGTCGCTAAGCGTGGATAACTTGTTTGTGTTTGCCATCATCTTTGCACAATACAGTGTGCCGGAGCATTTGCGTCCGCGAGCGCTGCTTTGGGGCGTGATTGGTGCGTTAGTTCTACGGGCTATCATGATTGTGGTTGGTGCTCAGTTACTTGCGCAGTACCACTGGATGTTGTACCTCTTTGCCGCATTCCTTATTTGGACAGGTATTAAGCTTGCTCGCGACAAAGGTGAAGCAGAAGAAGTTAACCCATATCCTGAGCAGTTTATTCGCAAAATATTGCCAGTTACGGATGATTACCAAGGAAATCACTTAATCTTAAAGCAAGCTGGTAAGTGGGTGGCAACACCAATGCTGATCGTAGTCGGTGTAATTGCAGTGATGGACGTAATGTTTGCACTGGATTCTATCCCAGCCATATTCGCGGTAACACGAGAGCCATTTTTAGTCTTAGCCGCGAACGTGTTTGCACTGTTGGGTTTGCGATCTTTGTACTTTGTTCTGCAAGCGATGTTAGACAAGTTTGTGTACTTAAAACCAGCATTATCGGTGATCATGATGTTTATCGGTGTAAAGATGTTATTGGTAGGAACAGAGTATGAGATTCCGACAACGTGGTCACTCACATTCTTAATCGTTGTGATGACATCAGCGGTTGTGGCATCGCTCCTCAAAAATAAGTCGAACAGTCGCTCTAGCGTTAAAATTACTAATCAAAAAATATAAGTAAAGCGCTAAAAATAAAATAAATAACGAAACTTAATGTTAAGAATATGTTGTTAGTTGAGATGGCTTTATGCAGGTAACGTTAAGTTATTCAACATAATTAGACAGTTTGTGACTATTTATGCTGTTATTATTCATTTGTATTTTTGATGTTTGTAATGGACTTGTTTTATTAGATAATCTAATTCGAATAGGTAAAATTTGTCATTTCTTAAACAATAAGAAACTGACTAATATACAACCAACAAAACAGACTACTGCTTTAAAGAGAGGCAATCATGGCACAAGCAATGCAAATGACAAATGTAGCTTTACCAACCTCTATGGATAAGAAAACCTACGCGGTTAACTTCAAAGGACTGATTGCTCACTTACTAGACATTCTATTCGTAGATAATACTGCACCACGCAGTTACTATGCGGAAGATTTGTCAGCTCACATTCAAAAAGATATCGGTATGTACCGTTAATCTTGAAATAATGAATGAAAATACCGGCTTATAAGCCGGTATTTTTTTAGCTGCTCAAACGCGAATAACGGAGCTAGAACTCTATACAGAGTCAATACCGGAGTAGAGGAGCTTATTCCAAATTGGTGTTCATTAGAAATGAAAACGGGGCACTAATAGTGCCCCGTTTTGACTTGTAGAGTAATACGATATTACTTCTTACGGCAGTATTCTGCGATCACGTACATTGACTGACCGCCATTTGCCTTGCCCGAAACTAGTTTCGGATCATCACCAAGGCTGATACCACGGATCACTGTGCCTTGTTTGATTACTTGGTTAGTGCCTTTAACTGGTAGGTCTTTGATTACCGTTACATCGTCACCTTTCTTAAGTTCAGTGCCGTTGCAATCCAGCGTTTTGTCATCATCAGACATACCCTTCATCGCCCAGTTCATTTGCTCTTCTTCCATGTACATCATGTCAAGAGCATCTTGAGCCCAGCTTTCAGAGTTTAGGCGAGTGAGTTGGCGCCATGCTGTCACTTGTACTGCAGGAACCTGGCTCCACATGCTTTCGTTTAGACAACGCCAGTGGTTAATGTCTTTTGGCTCATCGATCTCACCCAGACACTTATCACAAACCATGATAGCAGTATCAACGGTCACGTTACCGTGAGGTGGGACAGCGTATGCTGTTAGTTGAGATTCAGAAGAACACAGTTCACATTTTGACTCGCAGCGCGCAAGCAGAGTAGCTTCAATAGACATAAGGACTCACCTTAGTAATGTTATTTTGTGGCGGTATTATCCACTTTATCCTGAGAAATAAAAGGGTGTTAGCGAATTAAAGCCGAGATTTTACAATATTCCAACCTGATTAGGGTGAAGATGTAAAATATTCGCTAAACAAATAATACCTGTATATAAGAAAATGCATTGATTGCTTTGGGTGATGAATTGGTTGTTTCATTTCTTGAGGAAGTTAGAGGTTCGTTGGGAGTATTAACTGCGCTCAGAAGTATGGGGAGAGCCCTCTAAATACATAGAGGGCATGTTGCTAGCGTTCAATAATCTGCACAATTTGATCTTTTGAAATGCTCATTTCTTTCCCATCCATGTCTTCATACTCGTACATACCCGTTTCTTCGTTAAGGTCTGGTTTACCGTAAGAAGTAATAATTTTTCCTTCATTTGTCGACATAAGATATTGGCTACTTCCGCATGCAGCAAGAAGTAAAGCAGTGACCATTATAGTGAATATGCGCATAGAGTTTTCCTTTCAAACAAGTAAGTTAGGTACGACACCGATTTAACTATAGCAAAGGATATACGGGACGGTTTTTTATGATAGAGAACGAAAAAGCCCAGTCGAAACTGGGCTTTGGTAAGAAAGGTGATACGATTACTTCAGAACGGAAGTATTAGTCACACCCGTTAAAGTGTCATCCATTAAGAAGTCAGTGTTTTCCATTTGCATCTCAACGTGATGGTCAATATCAGAAAGTGTGCCATTTGGAGAAACAAACGTAATGTGCGATGCAGTAGCGTTATACTGCACAAAGCTTGCCATTGGAGACACTGCTGTATTAGCACTGTTTACGGTCGTTAAACCTAGCTTAGCTGCTAGAGGCTCAGTCCCGGCAAACGGTGCATTTGGAACGCTGTTTGGTACATTGCCATCGCCATCAACCTCGGTCATCAGGAATGGTGTTGTTAGTGAACCAGAAGCAACTAAATCTGACGCGTTTGTGAACGGGTCTACGGTATCTAGCGTGGTTTGTGCCGCGTAGATAAACTGCGAGAAGCCAGCTTCTAGTGTTGCTAACTGAGTTTCTGTTGCTGCGGCCTCAAAAGCTTCGTAACACGTTTTATCTTCCAATTGTGTACATGACGCATCTGCATAACTCGCGTAGTCTGCAGACGCAGCATATGCTAAGTTATGCCTGATCTGAGCGCCATAGGCTTCTGAACCTAGTAACAAATTGCCGATTTGGCCACCAGAGTTCTGTACAGAAGCAGAGCTAAATGTGTAAAGTGCATCTGCGTTGGGGCTACCTAGCGTGTTATTTGCTGCTGCCACGGCAGATGTAGCCACAATACCGCCAAGTGAATGACCTAACATTTTGACTTTAGAACCCGTCATTGGGTTAAAGCCTTGCAGAGGCCCTTCTGCCAACAGACCACCTTGCGCCGATACCACTAAGCTCGCGCGTAAACCCAATACATCCAGTACACTTTGGCGTAGGTTATCACGAGCGATTGCCAAGTTAGAAAGATTTAGATACGCCAAGATATTAGCATTAGCTGAACGTTGCTCATCTAAGCTACGTGTGCCGTGAATAGGTAAGTCGATAGCAATAACAGCCACACCTGCTTTCACCATATTAAACGCGAAGGCATATGAATCCTCTTTTGCTGAAGTGATGCCGTGTTGATAAATCACAACGTCGGTCGCGACACCAGATTTAGGTGTGAAGATAAGTACTTCGACATCTTCTACCGATTTAACGACTGGAACTGGGGAGTAGCGAGTCACAATACGTTCACTGTCGAGTTGGGTACCATCGCTTAATGTGAGTTTAGCACCCACCAGTTTTAGCTGCTCTGTAGGATCGGTTGCAAGCTTTGTCACGTCAACAGGGTTATTTGCGAAAACGCCAGTTGATAGCTGCTGAACCATGTTCGCTTGCTCGTTCGGATCCGCCAGTGCTGCACTTAGCTTCGCTAGGCTTGGCATCGCAGATACCATTGGCTGCATGTTCCAGTTTGCCCCTTTTTCTAGATAATGAGGCAGTCTGACCACACCTTGAGTCACATTTACATCGGCACCTGACTTCGCATAAAGGCCTTTAATTGCCGTTTTTGCCGCGTCTAGGTCACTAACGTACTTACTAAAGTCATCGTCAGAGTCTAGCGCAGTGCTAAAGTCTTGGGTTGCACCAAGTGTCATTGTGTAGGCTGTTGATAAATCTACTGAACCTTCGTTCGCATCGTTTTTGTAAACGGCGTTTAGTGTATTTGCACCCGTTGAGAAACCGGTTGCAGTTACACCTTTAACCGCCGCCAAAGTGTCACCTACAGACTGAGTGCTGAACCAGGAGGAGTAAACGATGTCGTCAGGGTTAACTTGAGCTAGACCAAAAATGCCTTCCACCGCTTGTGTCACCGCTTGAATAGAAGCGAGAGCACCAGTTTCATAAACGATTTCTTTCGATTTACCTGTCGCGTAACTGGCTGATGTACCGATTGGCTCACCATTCACGTCAGTAACATCTTGTGTTACTGCAAAAATGTACTCGCTTGACTCATCAAGCGCATCCATGAACTGGATATATAGAGAGTTGCCCTTTGCTTGAACAACGTAGTCTTGGTTCTGAACGAGAACGTCTTCGATTGGGTTAGACTTACCATCCCACTCGGTCAAACGTTGATTAATCTTGATGACTTTAATACCAGACGGCAGCATACCCGTTGCAAAACCATCGCCTTTAAAGTTCAGAACGATTGGCATAGACGTTGACCATCCATCCATCGTATTCATCGAGGCTCTAGGGTTGGTTAAGGCATCATCACCGTCAGTTGGCAGACCAAGCGTGCCATCTGTTGTGTCCATTAATAAGTAAGAGGGCGCAGGTACATCCGCATTCGCCCCTTGAAGCGTAAAGCTGATAGATGTTTCACGGTCGAGCAGTGCTTGGACTTCATCTTCAAATTGAACTTTGTCGGAAGTACCAGAGCTTGATGTATTATCACCACAACCAGCAAGAAGGATTGCAGAACAAAGCATTGATAATTTAAACGTGTGTTTCATTGGTTTACTCCGTAATCCCATTATTTGAAGGTGTAGTTCATCTGTACCGCGCTGATGTAAGCAGTACCTTCAGAGTCGAACTTGATCTCTTCATCCTGAGCATTTGTCTCGGTGAAAGAGCCTGATTTACTCTTAACAAGTGCAAAGCCTGCATCGAAAGTTAAATTCTCATTCATTGCGTAAGTTAGGCCCGCGCTGTACCAAAAACGGTCACTGTCAGGGATGCTCAATGTGGCTTCACCTGCTTGTTCGTCGTATGCAAAGCCTGCACGGAATGTCCAATCCGCATTGAGGGTGTAAGTTGCACCAATAGAATAACGGTTGTTGTCTTCGTATTTCTCTGGTTTGTAGAAACATTGACCAGCAGTTCCATCATTACATTGAGGACTCGTCGCTTTCAGTTCTTTAAATGTGCTCCAATCGGTCTGTTGCCAGCCGTAATGTACTGCCCATTGTTCATTCAGTTGATGGAAAGCCGATAATTCGATAATTGAAGGGAGAGAGATTTTTAAACGGCCATCCACTTTTGGTGATGGAGCTCGGCCTGAGTCGTAACTACTAAACTCACCGTCGTCAAAATCTAGATCAACTTTAGAACGGTAACCAAAGCCAAAACGGTTGTTTTCATTTAGCTCGTACAAAGCGCCAATATTCCAACCCCAAGCAAAAGTTTCGCCTTCCATGCCGACAAGGTTATCGGACTTATTACCACCTAAAATACCGGCGAGTGCGCCTTTGTGACGAGTCAGCTCCGCTTCCGCGTACACTAGGTTGATACCGCCACCGACACTGAAAGACTCGTTAATACGGTAAGCGACATTAGGATTAATGTTTACTGAAAGTAGGGAAGTGTCACCCGCCATGTCACCCGCAGAAATATCATCTGGATAATCAGTAGCAACACCGTATGTTGTGAACATACCGATACCCCAAGCCCAGTTATCGTTGATAGGGCTGATGTAATAACCCGCTGGCACGACTTGTAAAGGGGCAACATCTTTCGCATGTTCTTTGTTAACCGTGTCATACACATCGACTTCAGGATCGATGATAGATAACGCGCCCGAGAATTGAGCTTCTTTGAAAAGCGTCATCGCTGCTGGGTTTCGTGCAAGAACGCTGGCATTGTCTGCGACCGCTCCTTCACCTGAAAATGCTCGACCAAGACCAGATGCTGAATGCTCAGCTACCTGGAAGCCCGCTGAATGGGCATTACACGCAAACAATATCGAAATTGTAAGCAGAGAGCAGTGCTTCTTGTTCATCCTTGACCCTCCTAGGGTGTCATAGTGTTGGACCGAAGTCCTTGTAATTGTTGTGTGATACTTACACCAGTTGTTAATACGTGAAATACAACTGTGATGTAAATGTAATGTTAATTGTATGTTTAATAACTTGTCAAAGTTTGAGCGTATTTTGCGTTTTAAATATGATGCATAGGTCAAACGGTGATTCGTAAGGGCATGTATTATCGTTATATTTTTTAAGAGAATGGTACGACCAGAATTGTTTTACGGGCTTTATGGTTAAATGGCATTCAAACCAAGAGATAGCGGGCTTTGCCGTTTCTGTACTTAGCAGGCATAATTCGCGCCTCGCTTTGTTGTTATTCAATAGACGCAATAGGAATCGTGTTGGAATTACTGAATGTTGAATTTTTAGGTCGTTCGTTAAGGCTCGAAGGATCGATGGCTGGTTGGCAGCAGTTATATTGGGATAACACCTTGGTGTCCCAAATAGATGCCAGTGATAATGTTGCAGACACTTGTCTTCACCAGTTTAGACTCTCTGCAGGGGAGGAAGTCCTGGTATGCCATTTGGAGTGTTCATTAACATGGCAACCGTTTGAATTGAGTTACAAGGTCACAATTAACGATGAGCTTATTAGCGAAGGTTGCCGAAATGAAAAAGACATCGAACGCCAAGTACCAGAAGTTGAGCCGCCAACGGAAAAGCGTTTAAGTGTGATAGGGCTAGTATCGCTTGGAATGAAAGCACTCAAGAGTGCGAAAGTAATCAAAGTGGCGCTAGCATCTGCAAGTCTTGCTGCATATTCTTGGCTATTTTCTATCGAGTTCGCGTTAGCTTTGATCGCCTGTTTAGTTTTCCATGAGTATGGCCATATTAGAGCGATGAAGTACTTTGGAATGAAGACCAAGGGCATCTATTTGATTCCATTTCTTGGCGGTTTAGCGCTGAGTGATGAAAAGATCAACACACGCTGGCAAGATGTGGTTATCTCGATTATGGGACCATTTTTTGGTTTAGTTCTTAGCATCGCGTTTACTTTGCTTTATTGGATGACTGGAGAGGTGCTCTTCGCTGGCCTAGCAGTGTTTAACGCGTTACTAAACCTGTTTAATCTGTTGCCTATTCTGCCACTAGATGGTGGTCATGTACTCAAAAGCATTACCTTCTCGATGAACACTTGGGTTGGATTAGTCGGCAGTATAGCTGCTGCCTTGTTGGGTATTTTTATCAGCTATTCTTTCGGGCTGACGTTGCTAGGGTTTTTATTGTTAATGGGGATGCTAGAAGTGGTCATGGAATGGAGAGGTCGACATCATAGTCATTTATTGCCGTTAACCCGTTACGGACAACTCTTCTCACTTGCTTGGTACTTGGTTTCTGTCGGTGGTTTTGTCGCTATCATTTGGTATTTTGCTACCCTTGGAGATAGCCTGTTGAGCTTGCCACTACAGATACTGGGTACTTAAACTATTCCTTATACCCATTAAGAAAGCTCCCTAGGGAGCTTTTTTGCGAAAAATAGACACTGGTAGCAGAAGTTTAGCCACATTTTGGCGTTTTCGCGTTATACGCAGGCAACTTATTTATGGTTGCTTGTAAATCTTTAATACGCGTACTGTGCGATGGGTGAGTTGAGAAGAATTCAGGCGGTTGAGAACCGCCGGATGCAGCACTCATATTTTTCCATAAATCGACACTTTGACGTGGGTCGAAGCCTGCTTTTGCCATAAACTCAAGCCCGACAATATCAGCCTCGGATTCCTGTGTACGACCGTATGGTAAAATAACACCGTATTGGACACCGACACCAAGTGCCGCCATCGTCATTTGCTGATACTGTTTGTACTCGGAAGCTCCTATAGCAACGTTTGCCAGAGACAATCCCGCATTTGCTAACTGGCTTTGTGAAAGGCGTTCATTACTGTGGTCAGCAAGGACGTGAGCCACTTCGTGACCAATGACTGTTGCCAACTGATCTTGGTTTTTCGCGACACCTAAAAGCCCTGTGTAAACGCCGATCTTCCCACCAGGTAGAGCAAACGCATTGACTTGTTCACTATCAAAAACAACCACCTCCCAATCTTTAAATCCAGATTGAGCAGGGATGGTGTCAGTGATGTGTTTGGCAACGCATTGTACGTAGGCATTCGTTTTGCGATCTTTGCTGATTGGGATATCTTTCTTCATTTGTTCGAAAGATTTGGCGCCAAGCGATGACATTTCTTGATCTGAAAACATCAGGATCTGATTACGGCCAGTCGGTGATGCGCTACATGCCGTTAAGCCCGCGATAGTTAAAAGAGCAGAGGCTTTCATCCATACCTTCATAATAGGCTCCATCTAAATTATTTTTGTTTTGAAGCAATAGTATATACCCAAATAGTAACACGATGCATAGATCAAATTATTCATCAACTGGCAAGGAGGCCAAGATGTTACACCTTGAAGTTAGACCTAAGTAAAGTCTATGCTAGCTCTCTAATAAATCGTTACAATCCGACAAACCAGTTTGTGAAATTAAGAGTAAAACAATGAGTATATGGAAAAAGCCCGTTAGCATAGAGATTCTGAATGCTACGTCAAAAAATACCCTGATCGAGCACCTACAAATTGAATACACAGATTTCACGGATGACTCCCTTACAGCAACCATGCCTGTATGTAGTTTTACTCATCAACCTTTAGGAATGCTTCATGGTGGCGCTTCTGTTGTACTTGCAGAAACATTAGGCTCTTTAGCTGCGAATTTCTCTGTTGATGAGGGGAGTTACTGTGTCGGTTTGGATATCAACGCGAACCATGTACGTGCAATGCGAAGTGGTCATGTGATTGGTACGGCAAAACCCGTACACCTTGGCGTTTCAACACAAGTGTGGCAAATCGACATAACTGATGAACGAGGCCGATTAGTGTGTACTAGTCGCTTAACTATCGCAGTGAAGCAACATAAAACGAAGTCGGTATAAAGCAAGATGGTGATTGAGTTTTCATTAGGAAAAATCATTGCTACCCAGCGTGAAATCGTGATTAAGCTCTCCGGCAGTGCAATGGTAACCTTACAAGCGCAAACCGATTCTATCCAGTTACTGGGTAGAGGAGCGAACGTTGTTTTATCTCATGGTGCAGAGTGTAAATGGTCTATCAAGCTGGATAATGAGGAACAACTTGCCGATCTTGCACGAGAAATTGGCATCGATATTCAATAATTTACTGCGTGACGTTTGCACTTTTTGATAAAAATGAGGAAACTTAGCTTATCAACAATAAGATAAGAATTTCCTCTTTATGAGTAGCCCTCGTTTACGTGTTCAGTTCGAAACACTGTTTGAAAAATTCGCCGGTCACGATACGGACGTTCAGCTAGAAGACATTACCGAAGCGCTGTTTTGTACACGTCGCAATGCCCGTATTGTTCTCAATAAATTAGAAGAGGAGGGCTGGATTGAATGGCATCCAGCGGCGGGTCGAGGAAAACTCTCAAAACTCGTTTTCAAACGTAATCGTAGCGATGTCAGTGAAAACCTCGCCAGACGTTATCTTGACGAAGGGAAAATTGGCCAGGCTCTAGATGCGCTTGATAACGACGCGGCTCGATTAACGCAGGTTATTCAGGGTTATTTAGGGCTTCAGCATCGGCAGGGCGAACAGGTGGTACGTTTGCCATATTATCGACCATTGGCGATGTTAAACCCACAGAAACCGATGCGGCGTTCAGAACAGCACATCGCCAGACAAATTTTTAGCGGGCTAACTCGCCTTGATGAAAATGAACAACTTCAGCCAGATTTAGCCCACACATGGGAAGCCATTTCTGATACGCACTGGCGTTTTTATCTTCGTCGTGGGGTGCGTTTTCATAATGGTGAACCCTTATCAACCAGTTGTGTACTTGAAAGTGTGCTTGCACTAAGTAGCCTGAACCTGTTTTCTCATATAAAAAAGGTATCTTCACCACAGGAATGGACCGTCGATATTGAACTCGTCCGTCCTGATCGCTACCTGCCTTTGGCGCTGAGTGAGTCGCAAGCAAAAATTTTGCTACCAAGCGCTTTGCGTTCAGAAAACTTCGATAGACAACCAATAGGGACTGGGCCGTTCCAAGTTAAAATAAATGATGATAAGCGTCTCATTTTGACTGCTTTTGATGGCTACTTTGGCTTTCGTCCCTTACTGGACCAAGTTGAGGTGTGGGTAATTGATGAAGCGTACTCTTCAATGGTCTATCCAAGCTTGTCTAAGCCAAAGATGGATAAACAAGGTTCATCTGATGAAGTCGAGCTTGATCCTGGCTGTACATTTCTATTACTAAACAAAAACACCGGGATTGCAAAAGACCCACGCTGGGCAGAATTCCTATCACAAACTCTCAACAGTCACCAGATTTACGCGCATGTTCCTCAAGATAAAGTGATGGAATTGGGTGTATTGCAAGCCTTTGGCCTTAAGCCAGGTTGGATTGACCTTAGGCCAGCAGAGGCGGGCACCGTGCCGCAGGCTGATAAGGTGATTTCCGTAGCGTATCAGAAAAAGCATCCGATGTTTCCAGTAGTTGCCAAGGCCATCAAGACACTCTTAAAACCGCATGGTATAGAGGTCGAGTTTATTCGTTATGATTCTCAACCGCCCGCACCTGAGGAAGTGGATATTTGGGTGAAAGCCATGGGCATTGCAACGAACCGAAATGACGCGTTAGCGGGCTGGCTTCTGGATTACAGTGATATTGAGAAATTCAGTTCTGGTTACGATTTTAGCGAATGGGCTAAGCTCGTTGATCAGTGGCGTGCTGGTGTTTATCCAGACTTCCCTGCACGTGAGTTAGGACGTCAGTTGGTAAAAAGTTGTCAGGTGATTCCGATGTTTCACTGCTGGTTGGGTGTCAATAAAGACCACAGCGGTGCCTTGCAAAATGCAAAGTGTAATGCCTTAGGTTGGTTTGACTTTAATAACGTATGGGTAAAACCTGATATAGAAAATAATCATGGCGAAACCGAATAAGAAACAGCCGACGAAAACCGTCGATATCTATTGCTCAAAGTGTAAAACTCAACTATTCAAGTACCGTAAAGGCGGAAAAGGCGCACTGGTCAAATGCTTCAAAGAGCGCATTGTTGACGATTTCACACAAACCCCATGCATCTGTCCCAGTTGCGGGCAAGAGTTTGCAAGAGATACCCTAGTGAGAGGAACGCCCGCTTACAAAATGATTGGCGGCAAAGTGACAATGAAATAATGAAGGGCTAGAAAATGAGTATAAAACATGACTACTGCATGGTGTTAAGCACAACCAGCAACGAAAAAAATCGAGATCAGATCATTAAAGGTTTGCTAGATGCCCAATTAGCCGCGTGTATTCAAACGATGCCTATTGAAAGCCACTATGTGTGGAAAGGGGAGATTTGTACTGACAACGAATGGTTGCTGGTGATCAAAACTCGCCGAGAGCTCTATGAATTGGTGGAAGAGAAAATAGAAAACCTGCACGAATATGAAGTAGCACAGATCGTACAGGTTCCAATTGTTGATGGGTTTAACCCTTATTTAGAGTGGCTGAGAGAATCGACGCTGAGCCGACATTAAAAACAGCGACAACGCTGCACCAACGGTGTCGCACAACATATCTTTCTGGGCGTCCCATATGTCACCTTGCGAGCCCAGAAAGGCGATTCCTTCATCGCCGCCAGCCAATTCTGCATACCACCATTCGATAATCTCATAGCCTGCTGCAAGCGACATGATCGCAAACAAAGCAAACCAGCAAGAGAACGTTTTGTTGAACTTGTTCTTGTGTATCAAGTATTCAGCTATCGGATACGCATAAAGACCAATCGAAAAGTGCGCAACGCGATCAAAGTTGTTTCTATCTGAACCAATCATGTCGTTAAACCAGTCAAATGGTACTTCGGAAAACGTATATTTCGCTCCGATAGTGTGCAAACAGAGCCAGATGAACATTAAAAAGTAAGCCGTATTACTGAATTGATAGCGAATCGAGATTGCCCAAATAGCAACAAGAATACCAATTGCTGGGATAATCTCCGCAAACCAAACGGCACGTGAGTTAGGTTCTAACGCAGAAAATAAAAACACGATGGCATAAAAAATCGTCAATCCTAAGAGTGTCGAGGTGCTTTTCATAGAGTTACTTGATCCTTCAATTTATCTTACAGTGGGACTCCATAGACTTGGGTAATGATTACACTTAATTGAACGGTGTGCAATTGTTATTTTGATGGTGTTTTTGATCACTGAAAATGTTGATTTATTGCCAAACTGCTCAACATTAAAACGTTTGCGCGTGCACCTTTCATTAAAGTTTGATTTACAACATGGCCATCCATAGAATCCGTGATTCAGTCTAATAAAAAAGAAGTAAAGCCATGAAACTGGAAACTGTCGATTATCTTGCTGACGATGCTGCTCAACAGTTCGTTACCTCTCTGCGCGAAACAGGGTTCGGTGTGTTGAAAAACCACCCGATTCCACAAGAGCTTGTAGAGTCAATTTACAAAAACTGGCATGAGTTTTTCTGTTCAGATCAAAAGAATGATTTTCACTTTAACGTAGACACCCAAGATGGCTACTTTCCACCTTCTGTGTCTGAAGTAGCGAAAGGGTACAAAGTGAAAGACATCAAAGAGTACTTTCATGTTTACCCTTGGGGTCAGATCCCAGAGCAACTTAAAGCTGAAATCTTAGAGTACTATGAGCGGGCGAATGCATTTGCTCAGGAGCTATTAGGCTGGGTTGAAGCGTACGCACCTAAAGACGTTCAAGAGAAGTTTTCTATCGCGTTGTCAGAAATGATCAATAACAGCGACAAAACATTACTACGCGTTCTTCACTACCCGCCAATGACAGGGGAAGAGGAGCCAGGCGCTATACGTGCTGCCGCGCATGAAGACATTAACCTGCTAACGGTTCTGCCAGCCGCTAATGAGCCGGGGCTGCAAGTAAAGAGCAAAGAAGGTGATTGGATTGATGTACCCTGTGACTTTGGTAACTTAATTATCAACATTGGTGATATGCTTCAAGAAGCGTCGGGCGGTTACTTTCCTTCAACGACTCACCGTGTAATCAACCCAACGGGTGGCCGTCAAGAAAAGTCGCGTATTTCATTGCCGTTGTTCTTGCATCCAAAGCCAGAAGTGGTTTTGTCAGAGCGCTACACCGCACATAGCTACCTTATGGAACGTTTACGTGAACTAGGGGTTATTTAACCTTTACGTGATCTCCTTACAAAGGCCGATGGTTGATGACTATCGGCCTTTTGTTGTTTATGGTACAAAATGATACCCACGCTTCATTCGGTGCCACAGAAATTAGGCCTGAAACACGCGTCAGCAAGCATTTTTACCAGTACAGATGAGTGAGATTAGTGTGATGCTTCAATATTAAACAGAGAGGATGAATGGAAGGACAACGCACGGTCAGTAGTATTGAGACTCATGCAATAGAAAACCCGTTGCTTTGGCCAATGCTAGAAATTCTTAGAAAGCAGCCTTCCGATTGGAAAGTTCACACCTTAGCAAGCAAGTTGAGTGAACAGGGCTACATTTCGAAATTGGATGATTCTCCTGATAAGGATTTATTCAAACGAAATTTCTTAATCATGAACGCGCTATACCAACTGCAAGAAACGCTTTACCCAGATGCCTGGCTGCAAGTTGAAGCGATGAATATCCAGCTGATGTCTTCGTTAGAAGCTTCGAGGCATATCGTTGATATTAACGACCCTTTGCGTGAATATTATCTGGATTGGCGCAACTACGAAGCGGACGAAGATGAAGTGCGTCGATTGTTGAATGAATTTTGGACCACTTATCAAAAATTCATTGGTGGTTCGTCTACAGTCAGTGTGGATAAAACAAAAGCACTCTCACTGTTTGAGCTTAACCCTGATGCAACACCCGCAGAAATTAGAAAGCAGTGGCGAAAACTCGCGCTTCGTTGGCACCCAGATAGAGAGAATGGTGATGCAGAAAGGTTTAGAATTCTTTGCGAAGCGTGGAATGTACTGAGAAACGAATGATTCGGTATGAATAAAAATAAAGGAAGGCAGCCTAACTATTAGCTGCCTTTTCATTGGACTATCTCAATCACTCAATCAGCGTATCAAAACTAGCATGATGGCTTAAACTGAGATTTTCTCATGCGGTTAAGCGCAGCCATTACGTCTAGTGTGCGTGGTTTGGCTAAGTCCCCTTGCTTAGGAAGCGATGCATGCCACTCTCCAGACAGCATTTCTTCAATTTCCTTCGCTGGATGATTACACCAGCCTGGAAGCTGAGCAATTTGAAACCATAACCAGCCAATCGTGTTGACTTCATCAGCGGACTCAATCTGTTCCAAAGCGCTAAGGTCAGTAAACTCTTTGCCAAATCGAAGTGACTCTTTGCCTTTCGCATTCACACGGAATTTACCGTCAGTGAGAATATTCATCAAAGCAACGCGATTCAGGGCGCGAGGCGGGAAGGTTTGTAAACGTTCTTCCGATTCGTTATGACGTTGAGTAGGGTGCTGAGCGATCACTTCTTTCGCTTTTTCTGTCACATCAACCGCTTGGTAGTCGTGCATCTGAATGACTGTGTCGGCAACGTCTAAGTAGTCGCCTGAACCACCCATAACGATAATGGTAGAGATATCGAGATCATCTCGCAATTGACCAATGCGATCGACAAGAGGGGTAATTGGTTCATCACCTTTTGCCACCAATGCCTGCATACGTTCATCTCGAATCATGAAGTTCGTCGCAGAGGTGTCTTCATCAATCAATAACGTGCTCGCACCCGCTTCAATAGACTCTTGAAGCCAAGCGGCTTGTGATGTTGAGCCTGATGCATCTTGAGTCGAAAAATCCGCAGTATCTTTACCCATTGGCAAATGGTTGATGTAATTCGACAGGTTCAAATGATGCACGCATCGACCATCTTCGGCGCGGATCTTCATTGCCTTGTCATCAGCTACGATGTATTCACGACCATCTCCTGGAATATGGTCGTAAATCGAACGCTCAATAGCATTCAGTAAGGTAGATTTACCGTGGAAACCGCCACCTACGATTAGCGTAATGCCCTTTGGAATCCCTAATCCCGTGACATGGCCTCTGTTTGGTGCATGTAAAGTCACTTGCAGCGATTCAGGGGCTTTGAACTCAACCGCCTCTTTCATTGGGAGATCACAGTTGCCAGCAATTCGAGGGAGAATGCTGCCATTTGCGACAAACGCAACTAGGTTATTGGCTTCCAACTGTGCACGCAGGGCATCTTGGTCTTCAACAACTTGGCAATGCTCAATCAATGCTGCTTTGTCGAGTTCACGTTCTAAGGTCGCTCGACGGATAAACTTAGGCAAATGGAAAGTCAGTATGTTGTTGGCTTTTTTCCCCAACACTG
Source organism: Vibrio sp. CCB-PB317 (assembly GCF_022808245.1). Taxonomy (NCBI): domain Bacteria; kingdom Pseudomonadati; phylum Pseudomonadota; class Gammaproteobacteria; order Vibrionales; family Vibrionaceae; genus Vibrio; species Vibrio sp. CCB-PB317. The sequence continues at coordinate 1,028,490 of NZ_JALGNU010000002.1, read as the reverse complement.
AACGACCTTCAGCAGGCAAGTTAACTCGAAAACGCAGTTCAATACCTTCCTCGGTAAACAATACTGCGGTGCTATCCAACACAGTTTGGCCATTCAATGAAATGGATACGGAGTTTTCTTGTTTAGCAAACTGCTCAAAACTGCGCGCAATAAAATCACGTGCTGCTCGTTGAAAAGCAGGGGACTCGTCTTTTAACCATTCCAGACCAGTCAAGGACCAGGCGCGAGTTGCACGAAAACGTGACGCGGAAGCATACGGATCTCCTTGTACGTGATCGATGAACAAAGTGAAATCAGTGAAGTCGTATTGACCTTTGATTTGCTGATAAGCGCGGTAGTTCTGCTTTTCAATTTTCTTAAGCGTGGCAGTCAACTGATCCATGAAGATATTGGCCTTTTAATAGAAGCGGGCGGCGATTATAGAAACCACCGCCACCTTAGTAAAGAGAATGCTTAGGAAGAGTAGGCGTATTGTCCGCCTGAAAGACGCTGATTAAACAAACTTTGCTCAAATTCATTACAAGGCATCGGTTTACCATAGAGAAAGCCTTGCCCAATATCACCCCCCTCACCAATAAGAAACTGCTCTTGTTGGGGGGATTCAATGCCCTCAATAACCACTTGGAGGTCCAGCTTTTTAGCTATGTGTATGATAGAGCAAATGATCGCACGATCATCGTCCGACTTTTCCATTTGCTGGACAAAGCTCTTATCAATCTTGATGGCATCAAATGGGTATTTCTTCAAATAGCTGAAAGAGGCGTATCCTGTACCAAAGTCATCAAGTGACAATGTCACACCTAGTTCATGCAATTTGTTTAGCGTTGTGCGTGCTACTATTTCATCGGCAATTAAAGCGCTCTCGGTCACCTCGAGTTCGAGAAAATGTGCTGGTAAATGGAAGGATTCGAGTAGGTGTTGCACTTGCTCCGCAAAGTTCACGTTTTGTAATTGAATTGGAGAGACGTTAACGGCAATTTTGAAATTATCAATTAACTCCGACCACTGTTTAGCTTTGTCTATCGCGGTACGAAGAACAAAAGAGCCAACTTCAAAAATAAGTCCGTTTTGTTCAGCCATATGTATTAATGCTTCGTTAGAGACGTCGCCCAGTATTGGGTGTCTCCAGCGCAGCAATGCTTCTGCGCCAATCCACTTATGAGTATGGGGATGAACTTTGGGCTGAAAGTACAGCATCAGGTCGTCATTTCTTACCGCTTGCAATAAGTAGCTTTCCAATTGATTGTGGTTGTTTAGCTCATTCGAATGACTTTCACAAAAATAACTATACGCTTCGCCAGACTCTTTACACAGCAGCATGGCATAGCATGCATTTTGAAGAAGTTGTTTGGCATTGCTGGTTTGGTGGGCTTGTACAACACCAATATAAGAGTTGAGGTGAACCTCTGTGTCTTTTATATAAAAGCTTCCCAAGCCAATATTGGTGATATCATCCAGTAGCTTACGCAATTTCATATCAATATCGTTGCCCCAAATGAGTAATACAAGGTCATTCGAACTCGGCCTCCCGGTAACAAAATAACTCGATTCTCGTTTACCAAGGCGATACCGAAATTCCTTTAATATCTCGTCAAAGGCCTCAAAGCCATAACGGGTTTGGATACTGCGAGCATTACTAAAGCCAATGTTTATCACGAGCAGTGATTGCTGGCTATGATCCAACGTTCCGAGCGTTTCTCCGACAACACTTTCCAGTGCTGCGCGGTTTAAGAACCCGGTTCCCTGATCGTGTGTTTTTTGATAGCTCACTTGTTTTTCTGCGGCCTTACGACGATCAATCTCTTTTGTTAGGGAGTAACTCAACTGCGCTAGGTCCGTAGTACGGTTCTCAACTCGATTTTTGAGTTCATTATTGAGACGCTGGAGTTTGTGTTGCTGATACACGACGGAGAGCTGCGCTTCGATTGAGTCTTTGAAAGTTCCGAGCAATTGGCGGTAAGTGTCGCTGTATTCATTCTTCTTGGAATCAAGCATGCAGATGGTTCCAAACGTCTCTCCGTTTGGCCAGAATAACGGTAAACCGCAATAAGATATCATGCCTAGTTTGATGTCAGGGTTATTGCACCATTCTTCATCCTCGAGCGCATTAGGAACCATGAGTTCGCTCTTATGCTCAATGACATGCTCACAATATAAACCGTTGCCGAGCAGTTCAGTATCGCCGGTACGATAGGGGTTGCCTTGAGTTTCACTGGATGTGTTGACTTCAATACGATCTGGATGGATACGCATGATTAATGTGGTGGGTACGTGCGTGATTTGAGCCAGTAAGTTGACGATTTCCTGCCAACTTTTTTGCATAGACTCAGGGATTTCATAATCTAATGTTTGCAATCTCCCCATATAGGTCATCCTTTACGTGGTTTCACTTCCTGTGAATTTAAAATGTAGACTGCTCTATCTTGTTCTCGGTTTTTAATTAAGTATAGGGTGGCTGGGGCTTGAAACAAAAAAAAGTCCTGAAAAGTGTTCAGGACTAGGAATAGTTATCACATATCTCATACTTGAAACAGATAACAAGCATTAAGGTTTAAGCGATTTTAGCGACTCAATAGAAATGTCTTGCGAATAGTCGACGTCTTCAAAGTTAAAGCCATTTAGCTTCATAAACTCATCTTTAAAGCCTTGGTAATCACCAATCTCTTTAAAGTTATTGGCGTTCATTTGCTCTAAAAGAGCATGGACTTCTTGTTGTACTTGCGGGTCAAGCTCTAAGTCGTCTATTCGGATTAAGCGTTCACCGTCAACAGGCACTTTATCTTGATCGTACAATTTAGTGGTAAACAGTCGCTGCATTTGTTCAATACAACGTTCGTGAGTACCTTTTTCCTTCATCACTCGATAAAGTGCTAATAGGTAGGGACTTAGCGCAGGAATGAACACACTGGCTTTCGTCACCAACGCCTTACACACTGTTGCGTAAGCACCGCCGTCAAAGTTGGCAAGTTTTAGATTCAACGAGTGACTTGTTTGGTGTAAATCTATTTTCGCTCGACCTAACGTACCATCGAGATAGATAGGGTGCGTAACGTCTGGTCCCATGTAAGAAAACGCGATGGTTTTGCAGCCTTGTGCAATCGAGTCGTTATTAATCAGTGTATCAATCCAGCTTTCCCAGTCTTCACCGCCCATCACTTTGATAGTCGCTTCGGCCTCTTCCTCTGTTGCGGGAGTTAAAGTGGTTTCTACCCACTGATCGTTCTCCAGCATAATTGAAGCGCCAGTGACAGGCTCACCAATAGGCTTAATGACGCTGCGCCAAAACTCATCAGACTCTGGTTTAGGTCGAACACCCGTCGCTAAGCTATAGATGACTAAATCAACTTCACCTTCAAAGTACGTTTCAATGGCTTCAATCACTTGATTGCGGACAGAGTCAGAGAATGCGTCACCAACAATATTGATGGCGGTACGCCCCGCATGATTTGCTTCTTGTTTAAAAAAGATGTTGTTATACCAACCCGCACTTCCAACGCCTTTATCTGAAGGCCCGCGCTCGAAGGAGACACCAATGGTATCAGCTTTAGCACCTCCGAAGGTGAGGGCAATACGAGCCGCTAACCCGAAACCAGAGGAAGCACCAATAATCAAAACCCGTTTTGGACCGCTTTTGATCTGCGGGGCGTGTTTTACGTATTCAATTTGCTCTTTAATGGATGCATGACACCCGTGTGGGTGAGCAGAGCGAGCAACAACACCTTGAATTAAAGGGTCTATTCGCATGTTGTTATCTATCCTCGATGAGTGGAATTGAAAATAGATTAACGTAAAGTTAAGTAAAACTTATTGAGCTAGACCATTAAAATTAGAGATGTTTAATTAATTCTTGAGCAACAAAGTCAGCAATCCAAGGCTGTGCATCAGGCTTTGGGTGAAGGCCATCATCCATCATCCACTCGGGTTTGATGACCACATGCTCCAAGAAGAATGGCATCAGGGTAACTTGTTGATGTTGTGCAAGCTTAGGGTAGATATCGTAAAACATATCGCTATAGCGTTTACCATAATTAGGTGGCACTCGAATTTGCATCATGACAACGTCCGCACCTGAATCTTTTATCATGGTAATCATTTTTGAGAGATTCGACGTAATAAGTTTAGGAGGGAACCCCCTCAGGCCATCGTTGGCACCTAACTCAATGAGCACCATATCTGGGCTGTGTTGGGTTAGTAGCTGTGGTAATCGAGCTAAGCCGTTGCCCGTGGTATCGCCAGAAATGCTGGCATTAATAACTGTTACATCTTGACCATGTTCTGACAACGCATCAGGGAGTAAGCTAGGCCAACTCTTTTCGATCGGCATCTGATAGCCCGCGCTCAGGCTATCACCTAAGACAAGTAGCTTTTCGCTCGCATGTGCAGTAGCGGAAAAACAAAAAAATAGAACTAAGGAAAGTATACGAATCATGCAAACACCTGTACTTAATGCACCTATTGTTCAAGCCAATTTGGTTTCTAAACAAGTCTCTACTAATCAAGAGCAATTAACAATCCTCAAAGATGTAAATGTTGACATCAGGAAAGGAGAAAAAATCGCCATCGTCGGTACTTCCGGTGCGGGTAAGTCAACGTTGATGACGTTGTTAGCTGGACTTGATACACCAACATCAGGTGAGATTACCTTGTTGGGACATGAGTTATCAAAACTTGACGATGAAGCTCGCGCAAAAATTCGCGCTGACTCTCTGGGTTTTGTTTTCCAAAGTTTCTTATTAATCCCGAGCTTGAGTGCATTACGCAATGTTACGCTTCCTTGTCTTTTACGTGGTGAAGCCGAAGATGAAGCAAGAGCAGCCGAATTATTAACCGCTGTTGGATTGGAAAAACGTGTCGATCATCTTCCAAGTCAATTATCTGGTGGTGAACAACAACGTGTCGCGCTAGCACGTGCCTTTATGACACAGCCTGAACTGTTGTTCGCCGACGAGCCTACCGGCAATCTTGACCATCAAACCGCAGACAAAGTGATTGAGCTGCTATTCGATCTTAATGAGCAGCATGGAACAACGCTGATATTAGTTACACACGATAGTCATCTAGCAAGTAGATGTGACCGTATTTATCGTATGGAGGCGGGTGAGCTTAAGGAGGAGGTGTAATGTCTGCAGTATCATCAAGCGAAGCAACATCGACAGAAAGAAGCAGTGCAATAAAACACTCGTCAAACAAAAGCCTAATACGTTGGAGCTTCGGCGAAATAAGACAGGGGAACCTTTGGCCTATTAGCGTTGCTCTTATTCTTGTGATTGCGAGCATCTTTGCGCTTTCTGCATTAGCGGAGCGAATGGAGCAGGTGATCGTCAAACAGGGGAAGGATGCATTGACAGCGGATGCGGTGTTTGTGTCTGCTAATCCTATACCTGACACGTTGTTAGCCTCGACTGAAAACCTAGAACGTTCGACGATGACACGATTTGCCACGATGGCATTTAGCGACAATGGTATGCAGTTGATTTCCGTAAGGGCAGTGGACGACAATTACCCTTTAATGGGAGAACTGGTACTAGACAACAACCCATCCGGTCGCGTTAAAGAGAACCAACTCTGGCTTGATGAGCGGATTATGGCTCAACTAGACGTCAAGTCGGGTGACAGCGTCACTATAGGCGATGCCGATTTTACGGTTTCAGGTGCAGTGCTGATGGAACCTGGATTAAGCTTTAACCCATTTCAACAAATGCCTTCTGCATACATTCATCAAAAAGACGTTGAGAAAACGGGAGCGATTCAAGTCGGGAGTCGAGTTCAATACCGTCTGTTTTTACAAGCCGATGATAAAACGCTAAAAGGCCTGCAAGAAGATACGGTTCTTTCTCCTAGTGATCGCTGGCGCACGCAAGATACTGCCAGTCGTAGCAATGAAGTTTTTGAACGAACGACGCAGTATTTGTCTCTAACTGTTGCGATTGTCATCATTATGGCAGCGACAACATTGGTTCTTACTTGCCAAAACTATGTGAATAGTCGAACACAAACCATTGCGATGCTAAAAAGCCTTGGCGCAAGTCGACGATGGATTGAAAAATGGCTGTTTATTCAAGTCACAATCCTGCTCATTAGCGCCAGTGTCGTTGGGTTATTGTTGGGGAGTGGGCTGGAGTACTTATTGCGCATTCCACTCAAAGACTTATTACCCGAACCACTACCTAGTTACGGCGTCACTCCATATTTGGTGTCGTTTATCTCAGCGGTTCTGATTACCGTTCCTGCTCTTGGTATACCATTGCTAGGTTTGATTAAAACTCCAGCCTTAGAAGTGCTACAGCAGGGCAAAGCTCAACGTTCTTGGAAGCGAATGTTGCTCGTTCTAGTCCCCGTTGTTCCATTACTTTTGCTTTATGCTGATAATACCTTAGTTTGGATTGTTCTTATTGGTATTGCAGTACTTTTTGTTGTGCTTGCTGCAGTGAGCGTCGCACTCACAAAATTGTTTGCGCGTATTTCGACACAACCTGCCATGAAGCTTGCGTTGAGTCGTATCAACCGCACGCCAGTAACCAGTGGCCTGCAGTTTGGTGCTTTGGCGTTGTCTTTGATGCTGCTATCTATTATCTGGCTTGTGCGCAGCGATATTCTCGCGGATTGGGAGAGAACCTTACCTGCAGACGCGCCAAATGTCTTCGCATTAAATATTGGTGATTACGAACTCGATAGCTACCTAGAAACCTTAGATAAAAATGGGGTTACACGGTCACAAGCATATCCAATTATTCGTGGTCGATTGACAGAGATTAATGGTCAAAACGTCAAAGAGATTGAATACGAAGGAGAAGGCTCTGACGCAATACGTCGTGAATTGAACCTTACGTGGGGAGACAGCCTGCCAGAGTATAATGATGTGCTTGCGGGTGAATGGACAAATAAAGGGAGTGTCTCCGTAGAAGCCGATGTAGCAAATGACTTGGGCATCGAACTTGGTGACAAACTGCGCTTTGTTATTAATAGCCAGAACTACGATGCGGTAGTAGATACCATTCGTTATGTTGAATGGCGTGATATGAAGCCTAACTTTTACTTTATTTTCTCATCCGACGTGATGGCTAATCTACCGGGTTCTTACCTCATCAGTTATAGAATTGATGAAGGGAACGAAGCACTATTAACGTCTATGTCTCGATCTCACCCAACGGTATCTGTTTTAGATATTCGTACCATGGGCGAAAAAATCCAGGATTTGATTCAACAAATCGTATCGGCAATCACTATTCTTGCTCTTTTAGGCGTGGTTGCGGGGTTGCTACTTATCTTTACGCTATTGAGATTAAGCTTATCCCAACGTCAGCAGGAGATCCGTTTGTATCGCACATTAGGTTCAAGTAAAAAACGGATCAGTACAACTCTGTGGGCCGAATACGGCATTATGGCGTTGATAGCTAGCGGTGTCGCGGTATTCGCTGCCGAAGTTTGTGTTGCCGCGGTAATGATATATGGCTTCGACCTAAACGCACAAATTCACCCCGAATTGTGGATAGCTTTACCACTGGCAACATTTGTTACGTTGGCACTTGTCGTAATGAGTTTGTTGAAAAGATTGTTAACGCCAGTAAACACTTAATCACTGCAAATGTTATTAAATGTGGAACACTCCATGACACTTTTATTTTAGTTATCCACAAAAACAGTGGATAACTTTTGGGATAACTAAATGGGGTAAAAAGTGGGGTGTTTCTGCAGGCTTTGCGCCATGGGTCTTACAGTGAAATTGTTATTCACATAGGCATAAAAAAGTGTCTTCCTAACCATGTCGTCAAGTACTTTTTTTGCAATTTTTTTCTACTTTAACGCACCATAAAGGCGCAGTTGGATATTTCGCAAACCCATGAACTTTTTGTGATTTTAATCAAGCCCAAACACGAGTAGAATCCACCGTTAGTAAAGAATTTTCCTTATAAAATTTTTAGTGAAGCAATGAAGTCTGAGTTTCCAAATTACAAAGATAAGCACATCGCTGTTGTTGGTGGCGGTGTCGCAGGTGCAACAGCAGCAATTCATTTTGCGGAGCTGGGTTTTAAAGTTTCCGTAATAGAGAAGGGCGTATCACTGGTAAATGGTCCGCCCATTTGCCATTTACATGCAGGTGGCAACTTATATCGAGAGATTTCTGAGCAACAATGTTTAGATTTGTTAGCACAATCCATTGATACCGTTCGCCTATATCCGCTTTCACTGAATATTCGCCCGACGATCATTGCAGTCCCTTATTCTGATGGTGGAGACCCATTCGCACTTATTCCTCGACTAGAGGTGGTGAAAAATGCGTATCAAACACTCGTTGATAAAGATGAAAGCAATAAAGTGCTTGGTGAGCCAAGTGAATACTACAAATTGTATTCAAAAGAGGATCTAGAAGCACTCGCACAACGCACTCAACCAAGTCACCCTGCAACCTTTGATGAGTGGTGTATTCCTTTTGCTCAACATGCTGATCTAGAAGCGCTAAAGTACCCAATTGTGGCGGTTCAGGAATATGGCTGGAGTGTTTTTCGCCTTGCCGCAATCGCCAACTTAACGTTGAACGCCCTGCCAAACGCCTCAGTATGCACACAAGCAACGCTCAAACAAGCGGACTGGATGGGTAATCACTGGCAACTTGGTTACGAACGAGATGGCATTGATTATCTTATGACATGTGACTACTTGGTCAATGCATGTGGTTTTGAAACAGGATCCATTGACAATACCATCGGTGCCAAGCGTGATAGGTTAGTTGAGTTTAAAGCCGCTTACGTAACCAAGTGGGCAGACTGCCAACAACTGTGGCCAGAAGTTATTTTCCATGGACCGCGTGGAACTGATAAAGGAATGGCCCAACTAACCCCTTATGGTGATGGTTATTTTCAGCTTCACGGCATGACGAAAGGCATTACGCTATTTGAAGATGGCTTAGTTGAGAGTACACCGTTCTCAGCTCAGCCTGAACTGCCAGTTCCTTTACTCTCAAAGATACGTAACGGTTGGCGAGAAGAAGTCTTAGCAGAACGAACCAATAATGCTATCAAACACATGGCGCAGTTCATTCCCGACTATCACTCTGCTATCAAAGGGGGAAAAGCCCTGTTTGGTGCCCAGCAAATTCCTGGAACGGATCCGGTACTCAGGGCAGCCGACGTGACCTTTGAAGACAACCATTACGCACGAATAGAAGTGGTAAAAGCGTCATCAACACTACTCGCAGCGCAAAAAATGCTTCAGTTCTGGTTTGATATCGAACCTAACCAAAACGTGGAATCCCAACATCCAGTCGCTGTGCATTGGTCTGAGCAAGAAATTGAGCAGTACGCGATTAAACTCACGCAAGAGCGAGACTATCCGCAAGCGTTAGCAGAGCGTTATGGGATGCCGGCATAATAGTTACGTATGGGCTCAGAGGTTGTATTAATATCCAAAAAACTGAGCCCATTGGCACCATACTTCTTGCAAGCCTTGTCTATCTCCTTTCACAAAATTCACTTTTTGCCCGGGTTTCGCCTGTGCCAACCTTGGCAGGTCAATACGTGCTACACAGCCAAACTTAGGATAGCCACCGATGGTTTGATGGTCGTTGAGCAACACAATGGGATTACCATCGTTAGGAACTTGAATCGATCCTAGCGCAATTCCTTCCGACAGTACGCCTTCGTAAGGCGGTTTGATTTTGTTTCCTTCAAGACGATAGCCCATACGATTTGAATCAGGGGATATGGTGAATGCGTTGCTATAAAAGGCTTGGCGAGCGTCTTCATCAAAGTCCTCATTTTGATAGCCTTCAATCACTCTCAGCTTGATAGGTAAGTTGTAATCGGGCTTAAAGCGAAATGTCATCAGCCTTGGTTTGTGTTTCGGTAAGTTATGAGGAAAAAAGGGAAGAATATCGCCTGCTTTTAAAGCGCCACCATTTGAGTCATAACCACCAAGAAATTCTCTCGTGACTGTAGAGGCACTTCCTAAGTGCTGAGCAATATCGAACCCACCTTTAACCGCAAGATAGGATCGAAGTCCATTTTTTGCGACTCCGAACTGCAGCTTCTGCCCCTTCTTCAATATAAAGTCAGACCAATTTGAGATAGGCTCACCATCTACTTTTGCATTCAAATCACCACCACATATTGCAAGATGGCAGTTATGTAGTGCGACAAAGCAAGCGTTACCCAAAGTAATTTCAATCGCAGCACAATTGACTACGTTCCCAAGTAAATGGTTTGCCCAACTGTAGGCGTAATCATCTACGGGGCCACCTTGAGTCACGCCAATATGCGCTAAGCCAAAACGACCAAAGTCTTGAATCAAAGAAAGTGGCCCTGACTTTTCTACCAGCAATCCAGCGTAACTCATAGAACACCTCCTAACTCGATAAACTTTTGTTTGGAAATGGCACTAAACGTGACCTTGTCACCTACTTCAAACGGTATAAAAGGTGGCGTATCAGAGAAAAGGGGAAGCGGGCTTCTACCGATAATGTTCCATCCGCCAGGACTATCTGATGGATAGACGGCCGTTTTAGAGTCTGCGATTCCCACGCTTCCGGCTGGTACTCGCGTTCTTGGTGTAGCTAACCTTGGCATATGTAATTGAGTATCGACATCGGAGAGGAATGCAAAACCTGGAGCAAAACCAATCGCTGAAACCGCATACTCGGCCTGAGTATGTAAAGAAATGAGCGCGTCTAATGATAGTCCACGATCTTGAAAGCGGGACAAATCTAGCGCGGTTTCTTCGGAGTAGTATACGGGAATAGTGATGTGGTTAGGTTGAACAAGGCTGAGCGATTGAGTATCAAACTGACAGATCATTTGATGCAGTTTATGCACTAAATCTTTTTCATTGATTCGAAAAGGCAAGTAATCAATGAGGATGGTTTGATAGGAGGGGACCACGTTCATAATGATTGACGCTAAAGTGTCTTTGATGTTTCGAGCAAGTTCTCCGATCGCATTTTCAGAGATATTCTCGTCAAACTTAATGAAAATACTGCACTCAGAGATCAAAGAGATACTAAATTTCTCTTTATGCATTAATTTCCTCCCGCGTATAGGCTTTGACGGATCTTTTGGATCAGCGCGATCGACTCTTCATTGTCACCATGAACACAAATCGTATCGGCTTCCAGTAAAATGTAGCCGCCAGAAGCGGTTTTGACACGTCCAGAATCTGCTAACGTACGGACTTGCTCAAGTATCGCATGCTCACTCTTTAATACGGCATTAGGCTGTGTCCTAGGTGTAAGTAATCCGTCATCTTGATACAAACGGTCTGCAAATGCTTCAAACAGCAAGGGAACGTCATAATCATCTGCGATTTCTAAGTATTTTTCGTTTTCCTGTGACGCTAGAATCATTAACGGCACTTTGAACAAAGCTGCCGCCTTTACGACTGATCTAAATATCGCATCACTTTTCACCATGTCGTTGTATAACGCGCCATGAGGCTTTATATAGCTGATATCTGTGTATTGAGCCCGACAAAGTGCCTGTAAAGCGCCTACTTGGTATATAACCATGTTAGTAATTTCATCACCCGTCATGTTTATACTGCGCCTGCCGAAGCCTTGGAGGTCGGCGTAGCCCGGGTGTGCTCCAATATCAACATCGTTGTCGTTGGCGAGAGTGATAGTGTCGTGCATGACATTAGGATCGGAAGCATGAAAACCGCACGCGATGTTTGCCATATCAACATGAGGCATAACATCTTCGTCTGCCCCCATAATCCAAGAGCCAAAGCTCTCACCCATGTCGCAGTTCAATGTAAGTTGCTGTTTATTCAATGTCATACGTTTTATTTCTACACAAGCAATGGGTTCACGATGCAGGAAAATGCATCTAGGTTCAGTGACTCACTTCATTCTTCTATCATGAAAGCGAGGTTTATGATCTGATGGCTGACGAAAAAGATCACTTTAGTCCATAAAGATGTTGCCGTTATTTGAGTTGATCCGAATTTTAAGGTATTTCGTTCCTTTTCCATCCAATTATTGAGAATTTAAGGTTATTTTGCATTGGCATCGTGTTAATCTTGTCGCCCTTAATGGGTAATAGATTGCATAACAACGCTTCTGTCATTTTTAGTGGTTGTCTGCGACAGGAATACATATGTCATTACGAGCAAAGCTTATTTGGCCAATTTTGGTCTTTATAACGGCTATCTTTGTTATCTCAAAAGGTTATACCTCGTATACTGCATACCAATCGTCTAAGCATGAGTTGGTCGAACAAACGAGAAAGTTGATTAACAATGTTTCTTTCTCAATTAAAGATGCGCTAACGACAAAGAACAAGCAAAAAGCTCAAACTACTCTCATCAACTTTTTAAACCAGCCAAATGTTACGCGGGTCAAACTTTACGACCAAGATGATCAACCTTTCGTTGTTCTTGAAGGAAGTGGGGTATCAGCTCCCGTCCCTAATCAAACTGAAAGAAGCAAGTTACACGCGCTAGGTTATGCCTTATCAGCCAAATTTCTTTATGTTCTAGAACCGATTATTCACGATGGTCGTGTTATTGGCAGTATGAGGGTTACGCTTTCCCATCGTCCAATCATAGAAGCCCAACAATCTTTACTTCAAGATGGTGCTGTACTTCTTCTGTTGCTGTTCGCTGGTGGCACTATCTTTTACATAAGTATCAATAGGCTTGTTCTCAAACCTGTTATAGAACTGAGTCATACGATAGAGAGTGTGACACACGGACAAAATACGGATACTCAAGTTCGCTATTACTCCAAGGATGAAATTGGAGAACTCGCACATTCCTTCAATCAAATGATGAACAAGTTAACAACACGCGAGAAACAGCGGCAACATTCATTAGAAATGTTAGAACAAAAGCGGGCGTTTTCAGAAGAAGTCATTGAATCTATTCAACATGCATTAGTTATTACCGACAACTTCGGGCGTGTTATTTACTGTAATACTGCGACTCGGCAGATATTTCAAAAAAAGTCAGAGGAACTTGAACATGCCAATATCCGTGATCTAATTAAAACGAAAACACCGAATGAGCTGAGCCAAATCCTAAGTAGGGGGTTAGAATGCGATGACATTCACCTCAAAAATGCAGACAACGAACAGCAGTTGAGTTTAACCAGTCGTCGTTTGTCCACACATGGACACTTATTGTTTTCGATTCAAGATATCACCGAAATTGAAGAGGCCATGAGCAGGCAGCGTGTTGCGGGGCGTGTTTTTGAGAGCAGCCAAGATGGCCTCATCGTTCTTAATCATCGAGGTGTTATCACAATGGCTAACCCTGCGGTCACTAAGTTAGTTGGACTAGAGATGGATCAGCTTATTGGGAAGTCATTTATCCAAACACTTAAGTGGCGCAAGTTGCAGGAAATGATGCCTAGCATCATTGAATCGATAGAAAACTACGGGGTATGGCAAGGGGAAGTTATTGAACAGAACCATCTTGGCCAGTTTGTGCCGATGTTTGCAAGGGTTAATCGTATCGTTAAGTGTGAAGACAATGGGTTCTACGACCTAGTCATTGTTCTTACCGATCTTTCTGGTGCAAAAGAGATGGAACGACTTGAGTACTTAGCTCATCACGATGCACTAACGGGGTTAGCGAATCGCTCCAAGTTCCATTTAGAGTTGGAAGAATTAGTACAACGGTCGGGATACTTACGTGACGAATTTGCGGTGCTTTACCTCGATCTCGATGGTTTTAAAGAGGTTAATGATACCTATGGCCATGACGCAGGTGATGAAGTTCTGAAAAAAGTAGCCGAGCGTCTAACATCTGCGACTCGACATAGTGATTTAATCGCAAGACTTTCGGGTGATGAATTTGTCATGTTGGTTAATCCTGCCAACCAAAAAGTCGTCACCCGAATTGCAGAACAACTGCTCGAAAGCGTATGCACACCAATCGAGTACAAAGGTAACTCGCTCAAGGTTGGCGTTAGCATCGGCGTAAAATTGGTCGGTGTTAATGAGCGAGATGCCACTCGAGTGTTAAAAAGTGCAGATACTGCAATGTATCAAGCTAAAAAAGCCGGAAAAGGCCAAGCAATATTAATGGGATGTGAATTGCAGGAGACAGTTTAAATCGTAACGTCAAAGCTTTAAACTAAACCCATTCGCGTCAGAAGGAATGATAAAATGAAAGTACTTGTTACGGGTGGTATGGGCTATATTGGTAGCCATACATGTATTCAAATGATCGAAGCTGGTATGACGCCAGTGATTCTAGATAACCTGTACAACAGTAAGTCTACGGTCTTAGAGCGCATTGAAAAGGTATGTGGCGTAAAGCCAACCTTCATCCAAGCCGATATCAGAGATAAATCGACAATGGTAGAGGTTCTAAAATCGCACGATATAGAAGCGGTTATCCATTTTGCAGGTTTAAAGGCCGTCGGTGAGTCCGTAGCAAAACCTCTAGAGTATTATGACAACAATGTGAATGGCACTTTGGTATTGGTTGATGCAATGCGCGAAGCTGGAGTTAAATCGTTGGTATTTAGCTCCTCAGCAACTGTCTATGGCGATCCTGCTTCTGTTCCAATCACAGAAGACTTTCCAACTAGCGCAACTAACCCTTACGGACGCAGTAAATTAATGGTGGAAGAGTGTTTAACAGACTTCCAAAAGGCGAATCCAGATTGGAGCATCACACTTCTTCGTTACTTTAACCCTGTAGGTTCACATCCAACTGGTGAGTTAGGTGAAGATCCTCAAGGTATTCCAAATAACCTAATGCCGTTTGTTTCTCAAGTTGCAGTGGGCCGCCGAGAGTTCCTCTCTGTATTCGGTAGCGACTACCCAACGAAAGATGGCACCGGCGTGCGTGACTACATTCATGTGATGGACTTATCCGATGGTCACGTCGCTGCTTTGGAAAAAGTAGGTAACAAAGCTGGGCTTCATGTCTACAACCTTGGCACTGGCAATGGCTACAGTGTGCTTGAAATGGTGAAAGCATTTGAAACCGCAAGTGGTAAAGATGTTCCATACCAACTTGTTGAACGTCGTCCAGGCGATATTGCGGAGTGCTGGGCTGATCCATCAAAAGCAATGAATGAGTTAGGTTGGAAAGCGTCTCGCACTCTAGAAGAAATGACGGGGGATACATGGCGTTGGCAATCTAACAACCCTCAAGGTTACCCAGACGTCTAATTTTGATTTACATAATAATAACAAAAAGACGCATAATTGCGTCTTTTTTGATCCAAATCGGAAAAAATCGTAAATTACTGGTTAAAAGGTAGCAAGTCTATATAGAGCTGTTAAACTATGTCCGACTCTTAATTTGGGTTATAAATTTTCTCATAGCTATTGGGGTAGTTCATGGAACTCGGTCTGATCATCACTTTTATCATTGCAGCAGCAGTAATGGTGAAAAAAGAGATGGCAAAACAGTAAACTTTCATTTTTCATACTTTTCTTTACATTTTTGAAATGAAAGCCATAAAAAAAGCCAGCATTACGCTGGCTTTTGTGTTTTTAAGGTTTAGAACTCGTATTTAACACTAATGTTGTAATTACGCTCAGCTTGCGTTTTATCTCGACTTAACTCAGTCTTACCGCGAACATCGTTCCAAAGATGGTATTCTTCATTCGTCAGATTCATAACACCAGCATGAATGGTTATATCTTTCATTGGTTTGTAGTACGCCGTTAAGTCAACGACTGTCGCAGACGGCAAAGCAACTTGGTCTTTGATTCCGCCTTTATCACCATCAGAGTTGATATCACTGTTCGATTTCTTAGCCGTGTAGTTTACTTTTAGGCTTGTCCCCCAAAGTGCATTTGGTGAATCGTAATTTACCGCTGCCACTGCATTCCATGGGTTGACGCTGTTCAATGGGTTACCATCACCATCTTCACCTTCTGTGTATGCTGCAACAAAACGAGTTGTCACGCCTGATGGAAGACCGGAAATAGCATGCCAATCAAGACGGTTAGAGAGCTCAACCCCTTTAATATTTGCTTCATTAATATTGATATTTGTGAATTCAGTTAAACCACCATTATTTGATGACGTTTGCTCAATAAAGTCACTGTAATCACTGTAGTAGAACGCTACTTCAGTTGCAGACGCTGCAGTGTTATGACGGTAACCAAGCTCATAAGACAAACTCTTTTCAGATCCCAAATTTGGGTTAGGGCGGTTAATATAGCCATGAGACGGATTATCGTAGGTGTAGTAAAGCTCGTCGAACGATGGCGCTCGAAACCCTTGGCTCACTTGCGCGAAGATCGTGCCAGGTTGCGATATAGAGTAAGTTGCTCCTAAACGACCAGTTAATGCAGAGTCGCTAAACTTCTCGAATGACTCTTCAGAGGTGTTGGAAGGATTAGTAGAGAAGTAATCGTAACGCACACCTGGAGTCAGAATTAGCTTGTCATTAAGAAGTGAAATTTCATCTTGCAAGAATAAACCAAAGCTTTCTTCTTTTGCATCCGGAGTGTAAACGTAAACGGTATCTGGCGTGCCGGGATCGGAATTCAACTCGCGATTGGTATTACTGATGTCACTATGTTTATACGATATTCCGTAAACAATATAGTGATTTTGAATCTCTTTATCTAACTGAGTTTCGAATTCAAATTTGTCTTCAGTATATTCATAATCTTTTTTCTGTTGGTTGTCACCACTAGGCGGTACGTAAGGTGGATAACCTGGGCTGGCTTCGATAAAGCGATTAGACACGCCGTTTTCTTCTTTACCAATCCATGTAAGCTTGGACGTGATCGTATCCGAGATAGCTGCATCTGCAAACCAAATGTGCTTGAGCCCAATGCGATTTTGCTTGGTTGTGTCTTCAGCGTTGAAGTTTTTGTAACTTTTATGTGCGATCTCTGAGTCAGTCTCGTTGTAAATAACTTCTCCCAAGAACTCCAAGCGATGAGCGTCATTCAATTGAGATTGAAGTTTTACCAATAGATCGTTTTTGTAATAATCTTGGTTGTCCACAGAATAGTTATCGTAAGGTGCCTTAGAGAAATTTTGTAGATCTCCACCATCACGTCGTGTAAAGGCAATAAGTGCTTCTGTATTAGCGAAACGCTTTGCTAAAGCTACATGCTCACTAAAAGAGTTATCTTCCGATGAATAAGAAAGTTTTGCTTGACCACCAAAGTCTTTACCATCTTTGAGGAAATCCTTCGGATCTTTTGTTTCGAATGCGACAACCCCCCCAATTGCATCACTACCATGTAGACTAGAAGCTGCACCTTTAACAATTTCGACACTCTTTAGCATATCAGGGTCAACAGTAACGGCACTAGAATTGATAAACGAATATGGTCCACCGCTGAATACACCTGGTTGAGATGCACCGTCTACTAAGATTTTAACTCGTTTACCTTCCGTCCCGCGAATGTTAATACTTTGAACGCCTTGGCGTTGAGTGCCATTAACAGTAACTCCTGGCGTATACTCGAATAGATCATTCAAGTCCTTTACCATGTTTTCTTCGATTTCTTTCTCAGAAATAACGGCAACAGACGCAGCAACCGTATCCATGGTTTGGTTGGTACGGGTTGCCGACACAACGACTTCTTCAAACTTAGAAACTTCTTCCGCATAAGCAGTCTGGGAAAGGGCAACTAAAATCGAGGCTGACAAAATTGATTTTTTATACATTGGCTTCAATACCTTAGATCCATAATAGGTAACAACAAACGGGATATTAATGGATCTAAATAATAATTACTATCATTACCATTGTCATTTATGGTTTTGTCTTGAGTAGAACTCTTAGGTTATGAGCATTTCTAGTCTTTAGTTATCAGTGTGTTATATTGTTTAACGTTAGTTCTTGATAAGATCATCCAAATACAATCAATGTGACAAAAATCACATTAAGAGAGGCCATGTGCAGAGTCCAATTACGTTAGAAGCGCTCCATATTCTGGATGCCATTGACCGAAGAGGGAGTTTTGCAGCTGCTGCGAATGAGTTAGATAGAGCCCCGTCATCACTGAGTTATCAGATCCAGAAACTCGAGCAAGACTTAGACATCATTATCTTCGATCGCTCTGGTCACAAAGCCCATTTTACTGAAGCAGGAAAGCTCATCCTTGAAAGAGGACGAGCCATTTTACAAGCCAGTGAAAAGTTAGTGAATGATGCAACGTTATTGGCGAATGGCTGGGAACTGGATATTACCATTGCCTTTGATGGCATTATTCCTATATCCAATTTCTTCCCTATGGTTGATGCATTGGCTGAAGTAAGCTCAACACGAGTCAGACTGCAAGAAGAGATCTTGGCTGGTAGCTGGGAATCGCTGAATACAGGTAGAGCGGATTTACTGATTTGCCCATCACTGGATACACTTCCTCAAGAAGTCAAATCAGAAAAAATTGGTAAAATGAGCATGTTTTGGGTAGCGGCAGCTGATCACTATGTTCACAAGCGTAGTGGTAAGTTTGATGAGGCTGCGCGAGAAAAGTACCGAATCATTGCCATTGCAGACACTGCACGCGAACAACCTGCGCTCTCAATTAATATCATTCAAAAACAGCCTCGCTTGACCGTCACCAACTTTACGGCAAAAGTAGATGCGCTCACTGCAGGTTTAGGCATTGGTACGTTACCAAGCCAAATTGCACAACCTTTGATTGATAGTGGCGTATTGAAGCGAATCGAAGGTACAGAAGAGCAGCCGATGGATATTATCTTAGCATGGCGCCGAAATACCATGGGTGAGGCGAAATCCTGGTGTATTCAATACTTGAAAAAGAATTGGAAACTAAAGTAACAACGTAACTTTTACTTCTTAGGTTCCCATTGCTTATCGAATCTAAGAAGTAAAGTTATCGCTAATGCTTTATTTTTCAATTTAAAGGAAGCACCATATCTGCCGTACCATCGGCAAACTGAACATCGACTTCAAATCCCAGGTTTTGAGCTAACATCAACATCCCTCTGTTTGTAGGCATGGTCATTCCAGACATTTGCTTTGTGCCTTTAATCTTGCAATAGCTGATAATTTTCTGCATCAGCACTTTACCTAAGCCTTTTCCTTTCAAATCTGAACGAACCAAAATAGCAAACTCAGCATCACTATTATCTGGGGTAATCAATGCGCGGGCTACGCCTATGATAGACGGTCCGTCGGTATTAAACGCTACCGCAACAAACGCCATTTCGCGGTCATAGTCGATTTGAGTGAAGTTTGCCAAAGCCTCATGGTTGAACTCACCAACCTCAGAAAAGAAACGCTTATAGAGATCTTCTTTCGATACGCTATTAATGAATTGAGCATGCAGCGGCTCATCTTCAGGCAGGATAGGGCGAAGCAGGATAGGTTGGCCATCTCGAAGCGTTACAGTTTCGACAAATTCTGCCGGAAAAGGACGAATCGCCAGACGTTTTTGCGCATCTCCCTCGTATTTACACAGTGTGATGTCCGCATCGAGGATAGTTAAATCGCTTCCCGACACTAATACTGGATGGATATCCAGTCTTTGTATTTCTGGCAACTCAACCGCCATTTGGGAGATACGAACTAAGAATTTCGACAACTCACTAATATCGAGCGCATCTTTGTGTTTCTGCAGGCGAATCTTTCCAGACTTTAAAGCAACAACGACAAGGTAGCGTGCAAGCGTCATGTTCAAAGGAGGAAGTGCAGCGACGGCATCTTGAGCGATGTTCCATTCAGATCCACCTTGACCAAGTAAAATGACAGGCCCAAATACCTTGTCGACCGCGATACTGATTCGCAACTCCTCCGCGCTGCCAAGCTTCGCCATGCCTTGAACTAGCAGGCCGTGTACGTTTGCAGATGGGTAACTGAATTTGACGGTATCTAAAATCGATTGTGCAGCGTTAGAAACTTCTCGACTATTTCTCAAATTAAGCGCCACGCCGTGTACGTCTGATTTGTGAGGAATATCAGGAGAGCGAAGCTTCACGGCGACCGGGTATCCAATATTTTCTGCCATGTGAACAGCTTCGATTTCATCCGATGCTATCCAAGTAGGCAAAACATTAAAGCCAAAGAGCTTAAATAATGGGCTAGTTTGGTGTGTATCCAGTGCAACTGTATTTTTATCCAGTAGTCGTTCATCTACCCATTCTTTTGCAGAATTTACGCTACCTGAGTGCAGCGGCTCTGCTGTTGTTGGCGTTTCCATCAACTGTTTCTGGTTTCGCCTGTATTCAACGAGGTGCATGTACGCAACGACCGCGCTTTCCGGCGTACGATAGGTAGGTATCCCCGCTTGAGTGAATGCCAGTCGAGCATCTCGAGATGTTTGTTCCCCAGACCAGTTAGTTAGGACATTAAAATGTTTATGTCGAGGGTGATTCTTGATGGCTTCAATAACCGCCAAAGCCGTTTCATAAGAATCAGACACGGCAGAAGGACTGTGCATAATCAAGATCGCATCTGCACAGTCGTTATTCATCAGTGCGTTAATGGTTTCAATGTAGCGTTTTTTTGTTGCGTCACCTGACAGATCAATCGGATTTCGAGCGCGCCAGTTGGACGGGAGTACAGTTTGTAACTGCTCAATGGAAGCGTCATCAAGCGTTGCGAGCTGGCCACCACGTTCAATCAAAGTATCAACGGACATAACAGCAGGGCCGCCGCCATTGGTGATGATCGCTAAACGCTCCCCACGAAGTGGCACAGAATGCGTGAGTGTTTCTACCGCAGCGAAGAGCTCATGCGTATTGCTGACTCGTAACATACCAGTTCGACGAATGGCAGAATCGTAAATTACATCAAGCGTATCACCATCTTGCTGTTCGAAAGTATTCATCTCTTTAGAGCGGCCCGCTTTTAATACCAATATACGGCGGTTCCGTGAAGCAGCTCGCGCAGCAGACATAAATCGTCGAGCATCCTGGATATTATCCACATAAAGCAGAATAGCTTCCGTATTCCCATCCATACTTAAGTAATCAAGCAAATCTGCAAAATCGATATCCTGTCCGCGTCCAATCGAAATGAACGAAGAAAAGCCAATATTCTTATCATTTGCCCAGTCTAACACTGTGGTACAAACCGCCGCAGATTGTGAGATGAACGCAATTTTTCCGGGCTTAGCCGCAACAGGAGAAAACGTGCAGTTAAATTTGTGCCAAGGCAAGATAATACCTAAGCTGTTCGGTCCTAAAACTCGAATATTCAATGATGAAATATTTAAAGGCTGAGCGTCATCAGAGATAACAATCGCAAACGGCGTGCCTCTCTCATCTAACTCTTTAAGCAGTTGCTCATTGCGTGAAACGTTCGTACATAAAATCGCAATATCTGGCGTATAGGGTAGGGAAGCCACATCCGGGTAGGCTATAACTCCGGATACCGCTTTGTATCGCGGCGTTACTGGCATAATCGCGCCACCAAATCCACTTTGTAGAAGGTTACGCATAACGACATGCCCTGCTCGCAATGCTTTTTGAGATGCACCAATAACGGCCACAGAGTTGGGTTTAAAGAGTTTATGTAGTTTATTCATGCTGACTCCTAGCCGTTTGCAAGTAACGTTTGCCTATCGGTTTCATATCAATCATAAACGAATAATTTATTGATAAAACGCCTTCAGACCAGACATTGCATAAAATGTGGACGATGCTTATGGAGTTTGTGTTATTCATCACATCAAAATCACAGATTATTGTATTTGATGCTTGATAAACGGCCCTGCTATCGGCATGATTTATCGTAATATTTATCCAGAGCATTTGTTACTTCATGAAAAAAATCGCAATCATCGGCTTGTCAGTCCTGCTTTCTGCTTGTGCATCTGAAACTTACATCACAGACGTAACTTCTGAAAGTTATCGAGAGGACTACAAATCAGATCGTATCTCTAAGCCAATTATGGCGTCTGAAAACGCTGTAGTAGAAAAAGACGTACAACCAACTGTTGTGAAAATGACGGCAAAGCCTGAAGAGAAGAAAGTAGTCAAGCTAACGCCAAAAGAGCAGGCGAAGCCAGTTAAGATCGTACCACCGAGTAAAAAGCAAGCTGGCATTCAACGATTCGGCTATACCATTCAAGTCGCGGCTGTGGGTAGCCAAGCGAAAGTCGATCAGTTTGCAAATAAGCTGCCACAGAACGGACAGCCAATTTGGGAAAACTACAAAGTCGTCAACGGTACTAAGTGGTTCTCAGTTTTATACGGAGACTACGCAACAAGCGCGGAAGCCAAGCAAGCGATTTCGACTTTGCCTGCTCAATTTCAGCAGTTAAGACCATTTGTTAAAAGCATTGACGCCATTAAAAACTCAGCTTACCCAACGCTTAACAAATTAAACTAACACATCAAATAAGGGAGCGAATAGCTCCCTTATTTATTTGTTCAAATCCTACTCGAACAAAATTCCTCACACTAAAATTACTGTACGTCACACTTCAAAGGTTTATCATAATAAATAGTATCTTTTGTAGGTCACGGAAAGATTGATTCATGATTAAAAATATTCTTCTACTATGCGGCGGCGGCTCTTCTGAGCACGAGATTTCATTATTGTCTGCAAACTTTGTCGAACAACAATTAAATCTTATTGAAGACGTTCACGTTACACGCGTAGAAATAAAAAACGAAGGTTGGATGACCAACCAAGGTGAGTTGGTTTACTTAGATCTCAATACCAAGCAGTTGTGCTCAAGTGAATCTAATCAAACCATCGATTTCATTGTGCCTTGTATACATGGTTTTCCAGGCGAGACAGGTGATATTCAATCTCTGTTTGAAATCGCAGGCATTCCTTACCTGGGTTGCGGGCCAGAAGCAAGTAGCAATAGCTTCAATAAAATCACATCTAAGCTTTGGTACGACGCTATCGGCATTCCCAATACGCCATACTTATTCTTAACGCGCAACGATGAAGAAGCTCATGCTCAAGCTCATAAAGCGTTTGAAAAATGGGGAAAAGTCTTTGTCAAAGCCGCTCGTCAAGGGTCATCCGTTGGATGTTACAGCGTCACAGAAAAAGATAAGCTTTCCAATGCAGTAAATGATGCGTTTGGGTTTTCTGACCAAGTGTTGGTTGAAAAATCAGTAAAACCACGAGAGCTTGAAGTTGCTGCATATGAGATGAATGGCCAGCTGCACATAACGAAGCCAGGCGAGGTTATTGCACCTGACGGTGCTTTTTACTCGTACGATGAAAAGTACAGCAGTTCAAGTCACTCGCTCACCGAAGTTGAAGCGAAGAATCTAACCCAAGCACAATTAGATGCAATTCAGCACGCATCTGAAAGGGTATTTAAGCAAATGAATCTTCGCCATTTGTCTCGTATCGACTTTTTCTTAACGGAAGATGATGAGATTTACTTAAACGAAGTAAACACATTCCCAGGTATGACTCCTATCTCGATGTTCCCTAAAATGCTTCAAAATAACGGGCACAAATTCCATGAGTTCTTGGAAGATTGTATAAACAGTGCAAAGTGATTAACGTTATCGAGGCGCGTTTTATGATAGAAATTGTTTTCTAGAGCAAGGTTTATTCAAGCCGTATTTGAATATTGCTCAGTAGCAATTATGATTATATCAACGCATTAAACAGATGACTCAGTGGTATGGCGATTTCAAACTATAGAGGTTTTAACCTGCAGTCAGGCGGACCAGATGGCAGTATTTGGAAGGTTAAAATCAAGAACCACGTCTTACAAGGTAGTTTGACGGCGGTAAAGAAAAGCATTGATTGGTGGTGCGATACCGCATCAATTATTGATCCCAAAGAGTTTGCTGCGCTTGGACAAAGAGCGCAGCAAGTTGGTGGTGCAAAATCAGAAGTCTTTAACGGTTATACGATTCAAAATGATACAGGTCAGCCCAACTCTTGGTACTGTATGTTTAATGGTAAACTGATTAAGGGTAGTAAAACTGCTATTCAACGTCATATCGAAGCTTATTTAGTTGCAAAGCAAAAAGCGATGCAAGCTCAACAACAAAAGAAACAATAGAATGACTCTGGTATATTCAACAGAAACCGGTCGAATTAAGCCGGAAGAAGAGAAAACATCTCGCCCCAAAGGCGACGGTATTGTACGAATTCAGCGCCAAACGAAAGGACGTAAAGGTAAAGGTGTATGCATCGTTACAGGTTTAGACTTGGATGATGCACCTTTAAAATTATTGGCTGCAGAACTCAAAAAAGTCTGCGGCTGTGGTGGCTCGGTAAAAGATGGCAATATCGAAATTCAAGGTGATGCTAGAGACAAGATCAAAGCGCATCTTGAAAAGAAAGGCATGACAGTCAAATTAGCCGGTGGTTAATTTATATTCAGGAAAACTCAGAATGGCGTCTAAAAATAGACGCCATTTTTTATTTTAGTAAGTAATACGCTAATTGAAGAACAAGCAATCGCAGATTGATAGATCGATATTAGCTATTTTATGGTAAATAGCCATTATGTTTAATACTCACATTAAAGGCTTTAAATTTCAAATTCACAGAGGAATAGGAGTGCTCATTGGCAACATTTGGCGTACGAGCACATTCAATTTAACATAATATACATAATGCGTACTAAGGGGTAATTTGTTAACAAAGGCTAACTCTTTGATTAAGCGTTTCATAAGTGTCTGATAACCAAGCCGTAATTTTTTATTTTGTCGATTTTCATAACGCAAGTTACTTGTACTATTCGTGACGTTCGTTTTGTGCAATCAACGAAAAACCACTAAAACCCTGACCGCCACATAATGTTGCGTTCGGTAACGCCCAAAACAACAAGAAAAATATTTTTAGTCAGTTATTCAATATGCGAGCGTTGTCATGTTTCACGAATCATTCCGCACACTCTTTTGGCGTGAGTTTACCTCTATCAAGCAAGGCGCTGAATATTTTCATGTGTCTAAACCGACGATTACCCGTTGGCTCGATGGCACGGTTCCAATCAACCCAATGGCAGAAAAACTCCTGCTCATCAAGTCACTTGGTTACTTGCCTAATGACATTCGTTGGTCTGGATTTCGTGTTGATGAGAAACGCGCGGTGTTAATCACACCGTCTGGCCGTGAGTTCAGCCCTAAAGAATTGGAAAGTTTTGTGTTTTGGCGTGACGAACATCGTCAGTTTGTGGAAATGTACGGACACTTTGAGTATCCCAAGGTTTATCCTGCTAAAGAAAACGTTTTACCGTTTCGTGGCGGCCGTCGAATGAAAGCCGCCGAATGGATACCCAGTAAATTAAAAAGCTAGCTTTCCTAATATCGCGCCCCATAAGACTTGAAGAGCACTCCAATGCTCTTCCCAGTTTACGGTTAGTATGCCTATAACAACCTGAATAATAATTAAAACGAATACATACTTTGAATACTTTTTATGGTATTCAAGGTTTTCAGATTGTATAAGCTCGTTAGTCATCAGTTTTTCGTTGTTGATGTCAAGCTCTAGCTTCCCTAAAAGGATTGATACTCTATCCAGCTCCTTCTTTAATATAGGTAAATACTCATCAGTACCTTCAGAGAAATACATGCTGTCACAATTTTTATTAATTGACGTTATCGCTTTTTTGCATTCGCTTATTTCAGTGCTTAGTTTGTATAGAGATTTGTACTTTTGATTTGACGATTGTTTTTTCTCTAGGATTTTAGAGTGCTCACTGTCAATTCTTGTATAAAAATCATGTAGGTAGTTTATAAAAGAAAGTATGTGGTGTGATTCATTTAGATTACAACTCCTTGTGATATAAGAAAAGCTCAGGCCTCCTAGACTTTGCTTTTCCTTTTCTTTTAGTAAGGACTTCAAGTAAAAGTAATGGAATGGTGACTTAAATCTACTGTGCAAGTCATCAAAAATCACCTCATTCTCTAACGGCATCACCCTTAAAAGCTCTGCTGGTCTCCCATCAAAACTGAAACTGTAATCTCCCTCACGCTCCTCACTACACAAGGTTAAGTAGTCTTCTTCCGCATCGAGCCAGAAGTCCATGCCCGAAATGGCCTTATCGAGAGTTTCAGATTTTATACCAAGCTCATTTGCGACACTTTTCATGAAATGAACAGCCTCACCATGCACTTGATTAAGGTTTGATTCTAATCTTTTAAGGGCTTGGTGCTCTGGTCGTGCATAGGTCCTTGAGCCAAAGTGTTTGCTAAAAGGGTTGTAACATAAAGGGACTTGCTTCTCTTTAATGTCAGAGACATTAATATCCTTTAACAGAGCTGTCGTATGCTCTTTGCATCCTAAATACAAAGAAAGGAAAAGAACGCCTCTGCTCATAGAGTAAAAATAAACTGAGCAATCATGAAAAAATCGACTCTTAAAATTAAGGCTGGTGACGTCTGGGTAAATACGTAGTTTCTCCCCCTCTGGAGCAAAGAAACCAAAATTGGACCAGTATTCAAATTCAGACGAAGCTTTGATTTCAAACTGACTTTCTAGGCTTGTGTATCTATCCTTCTTTTTTTGCCACTTCTTTATCTTGTCAATATCTTTAACGTTGACTTCAATTAAAAAGTGAACCCCCTTTGCTTGCCATTTTAACTTCGGGTCAAGAAAACTGTATGTTACTAGCTCTCTAGATTTATTGTTTGTTTTCTCATACTCAAGGTAACCCGCTGACGCCAACTGTATTCTTTTGCTAAATAACCATGGGACTTTATTTACAGCTTGACAGAATGTTTTTAGTAAAAAATCAGATATTTTCATTAGCTTGAAGTATAGATGCGGAAGTAATTGACTAATTGTATATCAGAAGCCTAAAAAGCCGAACCCCATCGCTAAGGGTTCGGCTTTTTTAGGCCTCTACTTTGGTGGCATTCGTTTGAAGCCTGTCGAGGTCAATCGACCCGCCAAAAGTATCGGCTCCCTACTCGCTGTGTAAATCGTCATTAGCTATCACTTGAAATCTGTCGCGAGGTTTCGTTTTCGCTTTCATGTGTCTCATTACTATTCGTTGAATCAGTCGAATTTGAGCCGTTAATCTTTTTCCACTCTCGAAACTCCACCGATTTAGCCTCCCAACCTCCAAAGACGGATAACATAAGGAGTATGGTTCCGAGCGTTAAAGATATCTCTGTGGTTCGCTGGAATATGGGAAGCAACGTCTGAACGTATCTAAGTTGGTATTTGGCCATTGAACACTGCGTGTAGGCATTCGTAAGCGTTTTGCAATCAAACTCTAGTATGTTTTCAATCTGTATTTTCTCGATTCTTTCCGCCTCAAAGAGGTTGTACTTTCCATCCTTTTCTACAGGTAAGATCACCAAGCTGATTTGCATAAAGGATAGTGTGGCAAGTGTCAGAATAAATATCCCCGCTTTTCGCCAACTAACATAATGCTCTTTATGATTTAATGCCCATTCAACCCTGTCTGATATGCCAAGTAAAATTCTGATAAAAAAAGCTTTCATGTTCTTAAATCCACTCCATTTTTCGTGGACAAAGTACCATGAAAGCCTTTGTTTTTAATATGACTACTTACGCATATTTTGAGCTTCAATAACGAGAACTTTTTCTCGCATTTCTTGAAGCCCCTGAGTAAGAGCTCGGTTGATGCTTATTTGATACTTGAGGTTCACGGCCATCAAGAAGAACATCGCCACCGACTCAGACGAAAAGCCCAAACCCGATAAGGCGTTAATTAAGGCGTTTTCCATCCAAGCCCCCTACTTTTTTGCTCGGCTTCCACTTGTCCGGCAGTGATTCATAGGCACCAATCACGGCAGGAATCGCCAAGCCAACCGCACCGCCGAAATTCACGCCTGTGTCGGTCATTTCCACGCTGAATAAATGGCCGTAGCCCGTTGCCGCAGCGATAACAGAGCCGAGAAGCGTTAAGCCTTTTAATGTTGAACGTTCAAACATGTTATGTTTCTCCTTAAACCAGATTGACGCCTTTCAGCACCGTGTGTTTGCTGTAGTGGCGACCCACTTCCATGATGCTCATGGCGTGAAGGACTTCGACCAACAGCGGCTTGTTGTTCACTAAATCAATGCGCTCATCCATACCGACGCCCACACGACCCGCGACAAAGCGTGCATAGTTGGCCGTGTGGTTTTCGTTTGGTGGCGCAAAGCGGTGAATAATTTCGGTTAGCGTGTGCAGTTCATGACGTAGTTGGTAGTTACGCAGCAAAATCGCTCCCGCACGAAAGCCCCATTCGGGCGCTTTAAAGGTTTCAAAGGCTTTATCACGTGACGGCGTCACCTTGCCTTTCCACGCATTAGGTGCAATGCGAATGTTAAGCGGGTTATGAATGCGAATCCCGCGAACGCTTGATGTGGTTGAGGTTGTCATAGTAAAGGCTCCAATCCCTAAGAGTATGATGACAAAGATAAACAGCGGCATAACTACACCGCTTGATAGTTGGCTGAGCTGAAGTAATTCAAGTGCACAGGCGATTCCGAGTAGTACGCCATGATGACGGTGGTTGCATCGGCAACCGCTCCGCGCACACTGACTTGGTCATAACGAGTTTTCACCACTTCGGCGGGTAAGTTCTGCACGGTGTAATATCCTGGCGTGCCTTTTAAACTCGCAAAGATAAGGTGCTTTTCCATGCCAAACGGCATCAGAAACTTACTCACGTTGAGGTGGACGCCCGCTTCAACATCTGCTTTGCTGAATTCGCCAAACGACTCCGTTAATCGAAAGCGGCGCGTGGCGGTATCGCTCGGCGTCAGGTCTGGAATGGTGTCCAGTTCATCAGGGTTTAAAAACACGCCCGCACTGACTGGACTTGAAGTGAACTCGCCCAAGCTGGTATCTGACTCCACAAAGTAAGCGTATAAACCGCCCGCTTGGAGTTTGATGCCGTGCAACCATGCTTGTGAAAACTGGTTAAACCCAGCTTCGGCGGGGATCTGCGCTTGTGCCACATACCCGACGAAATCGCCGTTTGCATCAAGTTCAAGCAAACCAAAGCGCACGGCGGTGTTCTTTTCACCACGGAAAAACAAGCTATACGATTGATTTTCCGGCACCCACGCGGTGCCCTCATCGTTGAGTGCTCGTAGCTCTCGGTCAAAAGGCGCACTGAACACACTGAAATGCAACACTCGACTGTTTGAGCCTGTCGCCAGTAAATAGGACGCTTTGGCTGTGTAATCGAACTTCTCAATATCACCGCCCAGACTTGAGTACGCCACGCTGTGATAGTCGCTCACGCCATCAATCGGCACGACTTCCACACCCCAACCCACGGGAGCCGGACGGCCAAAACTGCGCCCAAGGTGCATTTGGTTGGCGGCTTGGTCTTTGTAGGTGTAGGCATTGGTGAGCCAACGCAGT
The DNA here is from genome assembly GCF_022808245.1 of Vibrio sp. CCB-PB317. Lineage (NCBI taxonomy): Bacteria > Pseudomonadati > Pseudomonadota > Gammaproteobacteria > Vibrionales > Vibrionaceae > Vibrio > Vibrio sp. CCB-PB317. Next base: position 999,334 of record NZ_JALGNU010000002.1, on the reverse strand, counting down.
TGATGCGGTGAGCCCATCGCCAAATCAACACCGGAATGCGATAACTCAGGGTTTACCAATAGGTTTTGCGGTGCGTCGCTTGCGCTCTCTGCACTGGCGGCCTTGGCGTCGTCGATGCAATCGGCCAAGTATTCAATTTTGTTGCGTGGGTCGCCGTTGGGTAGGTTCTCTCGTACTTGTCCCATGCGTTAAATCTCCATAGTCGTGACGGTGTCACCCGCCGTGCCTGTTAAGGTCATGTCGGCCGTGCTTTCAATGGTGATGCGTTCGCCCGCTTCCAGTTCAAACGCATCAATAAACACCGAGGCGGTGTTAGCTTTCGCCGCCTTAATCGTGATGGCTTTGCGCGTGGCGTTTTGTGCAATGTTGTGCGGGAACACGCTCACCGCTTCGGTGATGAGATTTCCACTGACTTGCTCATCCACTTTGACCACTTGCGCGGCTTCGAGCGTGACCGCGGGCAATGCGGACACTTCCACCGATGGTAATGACGTCACCGCCAATTTCTGATTGGCTGCCAGTTCAACAGCAGGCAGCGCAGACACTGCCAGTTGTTGATTTGCTGCAATGTGTACAGCAGGTAATTGGCTCACTGCCAGTTGTTGATTGGGCGCGATTTCTACCGCGGGTTGCTGTTCAATTACCACATTCGGCAGGGCTTGAACCACAACGCCTTGACCCTCAACAGGCGGCGTAAATGTCCCAAAACCAAATTGAATTTCAATCTGGTTGTCGGTGCGGCTTGAGATAAGCAAACGCCCAAGGTGTTTACCCTCGCCCACGTTAAACACCGACGACTTGCCAAGAGTGACGCGCTCACCGGACGATTCCCGATAGATTTCGATTTCAGCTTGCGCCGCTTTCAGATACAGCCAATTGCCATCTGGCGTCAGCGGGATGGCTTGACCCGCTAATAGTTGCGTGTTCATCGTTTCTTCACCATTACGTAGCCAAGCACCAACACAAGCACGATTGCTAATACCACCATCATCTTGCTTGTTTCGACTTGCCCGCCGTCCTGTTTGAATTTCGCCAAGTCCATCATGGCTTGCAGATTCTTCGAGTTCTGCGCCGCTTGGTTGCCCGCCAGTCCCGCCAACATATCGAGGTTTTCACTGTTGGTTGAGGCGTACGTTGCCAAGGAATCGCCCGCAAAATCGGCCACTTCATCAATGGCGGTTTCGGCAATGTCGTGCGTGGTGTCCATCGCTTCAAGCGAAATGCGCTCATTGCTGTTGAGCATTTCCCCGCCAAACTCAAAGGCCTGTTCGCCAAGTTCCATGGCGGCATTCACTGCGCCGTGGTCGGTCATGGTGGTGTTGATGGTCGAGTTATTAACCCCCGAAATCGCCACACCAAGGTTATCGCCACTAATGGCATTCTGACCGCTGACGTTAGTGGTGTTACTGGTATTGCTCGATTTTGATTTAGAACTACCCATTTACTGCACTCCCAAATCCAAACGAATAAAGTCACCGTCTTGCTTGGCGGTCACACCAATCGAACGCACCAAACGGGCGACGCCATCAAAGGCGGTGTCGGCGGTCATGGATGACATGCCCGCCGCTTTCACCACTTTGCATAACTGGACAATTCCCGAACGCAGACCGCGACCCGCGACGCCCCACAAAAAGTAGTTATCCCCGTCTCGCTCACCCGCAATGATGAGATCATTTTCATTGCTGATTAGGCGATACAGACTCACGCGGCCATCCTTGACCGCTTTGCACAATTCAACGTACGCATCAGGGCAAGCGCGAAACGCGGGCTTGAGTTCACCAAGCGCACGTTTCGATTGCGTCACGACTTCAATTACTTCTTTTTCCATAGCAACACCGCCGCAATCACAATCACTACAAGAATTATCAACGTGGTGGAATTGCCCCCGCCCATATTGATATTGCCTACCGATAGGCTGCCACTTGATTCACCATCGGCACCGCTGACCGCGGGACCACCGTTGGCGCTAATTGGCATCGAGCCGGAATTGCCTAAAAGCCCACCAATCATAATTTGAATCCTTTCTTGTACAGGACATAACACACCAGAAGCAGACCGAGCACCCATCCGATGCGGTCAAAACCGCCCGAGACTTTGATGCCCGCCCATACGCCCACCGCACCTGCAATCAGGTATGGAATAAACGGCATTACTTCTTCCCCTTAGCGACGTAGAACATCGCCAATAACAACAGTACGAACAGCATTCCCATCATCAGGTGCGTGGTGGTCACCCCCGCAAACGCGGAGGTGTACACAGGTTCACCTGTGGGTTGTTGGTAGTCGTTATTGTGCTTTCGCTGTTCATCTGGATTGCTGGATTCGACGCGTTGAGCTTCGTTCTCAATCTTTACGCCGAGCCAGTCTTTGCCCAAATCGGTGACGTCGGTCATCAGTTCGCCGCCCGTTTCTAAGACGCCATCCCAAATGGAACCCCACATGCTTTGCTCTTGCGCCATAACGCCCCCTTACTGCGCGGTAGGCACCGCCACTTGTTCGATGGCTTCAATCAGAACCGGAATGCTGCCCGGTGCCGTTTTTTCCACTTCAAACGCCAGTTGTTTCATGGCCGCCGTTGGCAAGCGTGCTTCGCTACCAAAACCGCAACGCGTAAAGTCCATCGAGAAGAAGCCCGCATTCTGCTCACGACCCGCCGCAGCTAAGTCGTAGGCGTTATCGGTCTTGTTGACGTTGAGCTCTTCACGTTCATCACGCAGGACGCGAACGCGTTCAATCGTGTTGTCTTTGAGGTGCAAACGCTTGATAGACAGCGCCGCACTACGCTCAGCAAAGTCAAACGGTGTGCGACCACTCGATGCGGCGTACCACGTTTGGGAATAGATGCGCGGCATGTAAATGCGTTGGCTTTGCGCCGCCGTGGTATGAGCACGAGCGCGAATCATTGGTGCCGCGGCACCCGTTTTGGCTTTTAGCTGGATGTACATGAACCAGATTTCGCCTTGCAGCGTGACTAGCTCACCTGTACGGATACCCAGTTTGGTACGCATCGACATATCGGAGAAGTTCAGCACGTAGCGACCCGCTTGCACGTATTCTTTCTTGTGCTCTTGCAAGTCGATAAGGTCTTGACCCGTCACGTTGACGATTTCACGGCCGTTCACTTTCACCGTGATGCGCTCGATGTCTGCCGCATCGAGAATGTCCGTCACCAATTCAATGTTTTGATAAGTTGGACCCGACACCAAGCGTAAGGTGGCTTGGTTACCCCAGTTCACACCCTCAACAGGGTCAAGCTCACGTGGACGCGGGTTAAAAGGTTGTTTTAGTGCTTCCATTAGAACCACCCATTTTCGCCGTTAAGAGTTTCACGCACTGGATTGAGCACGCTGATATTGTTGATAGCGGCAATCACGATTAACGTGATAATCAGTGCCATCAATAGGTTTTTGTGTTGCTGTTTCATGTTGTCCCTTTCGGTTGTACACGGTTAAAAAGTGATTTCATGAAACAGGGAAACGGACAGGCTTGGAAGTGAGAGCAACCTATAGGTTAAGCGGTTAACCTATAGGTTGAATGAGCGTTGAAATTAACGGTGAATGGTGCCCGTCAGACAGTTAAATGAGGACTTTTCCACGTTGCCGATACCGTCACGAACGAGCATATATTCGGCAATCGGCTTACCAATTGCGGCTTTGTTGTTCTTGGCTGATTTCAATCCTGCTAAGGTATCGACGCACAAGCCTTTTTTATCGGCGAGCCATCGTGCATCGGCCATCGAGTTCACCGCGCCAATCCACCATACAGGTGATTGCTCGGTCACGGTTTTGGGGACTTCCTGCCCGCGTTGGAAAATAGAATGCAGCACAAGCCCATATTGACGCCCACCGCGCCACAATTCGCCCGCTTTGCCTTTGAGTTTGCCGGACGTTTCCACGCAGCTTGCAAGCTCTTCGATGATCACATGCAGTTGTTTGGCGTCGCCATTACCCACCGCCCACACTGCCGCGCTGAAAAATTCGAGTTCCTCACTACACGCGCCATCTTTGGGGATGTACGCCAGTTTGAACGACTTGCCGCGTTTACGTGCCATCACCAAAGCTTTGACGAACGCCACGCGAGAACTGGTTTCAAGGCATTGTTGGCCGCGGAATTTCGCCCCCGCGTAGTTGCGATATGGGTCAAAAAAAACCGCTTGCGCGGCTTTTGGCACTAAACCCAAGTGCTTAACGGCGGAGGTTTTACCCCCGCCCGTGCCCGCCACGTAGATGACATGTTCGGCATCGTGTGACGGGTTGGAGTTGACCGGATTGGGGAATTTAAGCGGCGTCTTTTTCTTTTTGCTCACGCTGTTTTTCCTCCTCTATCGCTAATAGCTCTTTTTGATATGCCATGGTTTTCTTGGCACTGTAGACCAGCGACAACACCGCCAAGCCTAAAACGGCCTCTTGCATGTAATCCCCAAACAGCGACGACACGCTGTCACTGTGCTTTTCCAACACAGGCAACGCCGCATCAATCACCGCCGCTTTGCCTTTTTCGTCAAACTCAAAATCCACACCGGAAATAATCGACGTCGCTTGCTCAGCAATGGTGAACAACACCGACAACGCACCCTCGAACATTTCACCCGCGGGTTGGTGGTTGTCCTCGTTGGCGGCTTCGGTTGGTAAGTCGGTTAGTTCGCTGACTTCGGTTTGTTCCAGTCCACTGATAACCGCGGAAAAGTCGCCCCAATCATCTAGTTCTGGTTGGTTTTCCATTTCATCCTGCATTGATTGGTTCCCCTTGTTCGGTATCTGGTTCGGTTGGTTTCTTGGTTGGCATCAGTTGACGAATCGCCCAAATCAGCAAGGCGACAAAGGCTATCCCCGCTAAGACTTTTTTAACCGGAAACGGCGGCTTTTTAACGGGCGTTGGAGCGGGTTCCGGTTCGGTTACTTGCTCGGTTTCAACGCTTGGCGCTTCCACTGGTTCAGCAGCCGCAATGCTAGGCATATCAGTGCTTGCAACGATGTCGGGCACTGGTTCAACCGTTGGCGATTCAGCCTCAATTGTGACGGTGTCACTCACTTCTAGCTGTTCAACCGAGTCAACCATGTTGGTTTCTACAAAAGCGTTAATGCTCTTGCTCATTGGGCTGTTGCCACAGCTCGGACACTTGTAATACAGCAGTCCTAAGTTGCGCCCGTTTTTGGTTGGCTCGCCCTCAGCAATCAGCTTGCCCTCACCGACACGATGCACGGTTGAGGGACTTTGGCAAACGGGGCACGATACGTGCCCGCGAATTGGGTTTGGGTGTTTACTCATCGGCGGCCGCCTCGACTGTTTCCAATTGCTGCATATTGCCTTTGACACAACCGCGATACTTTTCACGCACCTTGTTGTTAAGTTTGGTTAACTGCTCGATTTGGTCGAACAGCGTCGGATTCAAACCAAACGCTTCAAGCGAGAAATTACCCGTCATGAGCATCTTGCTTGCGCGTTTGATAATCGCGTTGGTGTCCATGTTTTTGAACTGGCTCAACTCCTTTTCGACACTGGCGTTGAGTTTATCGGCCGCATCGAGCGCGGCCATTGCTTGCTGACATTCTTTAAGAGATAGCATTTCCATTATTTAAGCCTCGGCTAGTTCTTCATCGGTGTTCGGTTTGTTCTGAATCTGTTTGTTGACTTCTTTCATCCAGACCAGCAATAGACGCCAAAACACGCCGCCTTTGCTGCGCTTCACTTCGGCTTCCATTTCTTGGGTGATTTTGTCGATGGTGCTCATTGGGTTGTCCTTACCTAGTTGCTGAAAATCGTTGTCGCAAGCAATGCCCAAACGGGCTAATGAACGTAGTGGCAATAATCATGGTAAATCGCCATGTCATTGCTCTTGATTAAGTTGATGTCCGGCTCTGGCGGCCGCTCTTGTGCTAACTGACTTTTCCAATCAGCTTGTCGTAGTTGAAATCGTTCAAACTGTTCTTTGTAAAGGTCGGTGGCGTCGTCACGAGTTAACGTCAAATCATTACCATCACGCTCGGCGGTACACTTCATCGACCAACCACGCGCACCGCGTGCCCAATACAAAAACGCCCCCGCCTTGTGTTTGAATTTTTCGCCCTCAAACACGATAGAAAATTGGTTTAAGCTACTGGCGAACGTGCCGCGGCTCTTAATTTGGTTGCGAATCTGGCGTGCTTCGTGGTCTAGCTTCTTAATCAGATGGTTAAGCTTTTGAACGGCATCGTGATTGCCTTGTTTGCGGTTGATGTCGATAGCGCGAATCGCATCTTGCTTTTTGGTTTCTTTGCGTCGGATTTCGCGCTGCATCGGTTTGCGCCATTGCTCCAACATGTAACCGCACTCTTTGATGATGCCCGTCATGTTGTCCACTTCGAACGATGCCAAGACATCCCAATCAGGGGCACGGCTACAGCGTGCAATGTTGTAGCGGTTGCCTTTTATCAGTCCTTGGTCGGCGTTATCGCCCTTGGCCGCGTAACCTACGGCTTTGATGAGATAGCCCGCCGCCGCTTCGCTGAATTTGATTTTCTCCAGATGCGCCATGCCATTGCCCCAAAGCTGCTCGATGCGCTTCGCCCATCCTGCAAAGTGGTGCTGTTCCACTCGCCAGTTCAGCAGCACATGCACATGAGGATTGGGCTCGCCATCTTCATTCGCCGGAGATTCCGCAACCCAAATGTAATGAAAATCAAATGGGTTGGCGGTTGGTCCATGAATTTCTTTAACGTGCTTGATACCGTCGTCATCTTTCCAAGCGGCTTTAAGCGGACGGCCAATTCGGCCATTTACTTTGACTTTGTCACCGTCTAACCCAAGTGACCCCGCCTCGCTTGCGGAATATTCAAACCCGCGTTGGTACATTTTCTTGAGGCCATTTAGAAAACGGGATACCTCGGCACCAATCGTGGTTTGGATTGGGCAATATGGCAGTCCCTCATCGGTGACCGCTTCGCCACCAAAAATTCGCTCGCGTTGCTTTTGAGTAAACGTCAGGGTGACGAACGTGCTGAATCCACCGTGACACGCGGCGACATACGCGCCCGATTCAAAGATTTTCTTTACAGCGCGTGGGTTTAGCTTGTCAGTGAAACGCTCACCACTTTGCGGCGCGGGTGCTTCGGACGGGCTTGGGTGGTATTTCACCTGCATTTTCATCTGTTGCGCCCAAGCACGGGACATCAAATATGCTCGGCTAGTGCCAATCGGTTGCCATTCGAGGCGGTTGTTTTCGTTACGAATCCAACCTGTTTGCGCTTGTGAGCGTGCCCGATATTCATCGGTCACGTTGTCGCCACAAAACGATTCCGTTTTATGGCGCGGCGGCAGACGTCGAGAACGGGTCATTAAGCGGTCTATCTGCTTGCGTTTTCCGTGTCCGACTTTTGCGCCCTTTGACGAGCCTAGTCTTTTCTGGACTTCGTCCAGCGCTTCGCGCCCAAGTTCAGCACTTTTTAAGGTGCGTAAATGGTGGATTTGGTCAAACGATTTGAACTTTTGCAGTTCACTTTCCATCCAATCACGGTTTGGAGCACTAAAAAAACCGCTTTCGACAGCGGCAATGTTTTTCTCGGTAACGGTAACGTCTTGCGCTAACGCCGTAATAAAGCCCACATCATGCGGGCTTAAAAGTTGGGTAAATTCGCGTGGCGATTGCACGTCGTACAGATGTTTCATACACCCCCCAACTGAGAGCAATCAGGGCAAACGACGTGGTCTTGTTTGAACGTGTTTTTACAACCGTCACAAAGCTCGGTGGAAGAATCCGCGCCCACTTGGGGCGCTTCATCTTGCTTGCGGATTTCGTGTAGTGGTTGGCCGTTGTTTTGCGCGCCAAGTGTCGCCATACGATAAGCGGCGTTAGTAATATCAGCGAGCGTGGCATCTTTCGCTTTAATGCAAGCAACAAGAGTCATGCCCTGATAAAGCCAAAGAGAGGCTTCAACGGCTTCAAGCTCAAAACTGTCGAAGTAAATATGAGTTCCGTTGCATTGGGATGCAACAAGTTGGCGCTGATTGCGGCGCGTTTTCCAGATACTCAAATTCATGCTACAACCCCCTGACGAAAACGTGTAGGAATGTAGGTTTGTTTCTTCTTTGGGAATTGTTCAGCGAACTTTTCGCGTAATTGTGCAATCTTAAGAAGTGAGTTTGCTGTTTTAGCTGGGTCAGGATTGGTACACCCTGCCATATCTGGGCAAGGTAAGTGAATTGGGTCGGTAACGATACGTTCCATGTTTTAGCCTCCGCAAGCTATTGATTTCCTGTCTCAAAAATAACGTTAAGGAAATCTTTTTAAGCACGCAAGTGGCTTGCGGTAGTGAAAGAAGCCAGACTATCCACTAAAATTTAACAATATTGCGAAAGGATGCGGGAACATGACTAATTACACAAACGTGCTTTTAGATAGACTGAAAACCCAGTTAGAGCTTACCTCTGACTATCAGTTAGCTAAAGTTTTGGACGTTGGCACAAGTAGAATTAGCAATTACCGCAATGGTCGCAGTGTTCTTGATTGGGAAATTGCCTTTAAAATCGCCGACTTATTGGGGTTAGATGATCAAGATGTGGTATACGGTTTACTCGAAGATAAGTCTATAAACCCCCGCCTAATCAATGCCTTACAAGCAGGGGCGCCAGCCTAACCTCTCATTTACCAGCTTATACATAATGCGCACCTTAGAGTTAGGAGATTAGCAGTGGCGATGTCAGCTTAGTTACACACCGTATTTGGCTTTTGCGGCCTTGCAGGCTTCATCGGCTGTCTTGTATGGGCCATGAACTTCTATTTCACCGCAGCGGCCACTTGATGAGAACCTGTCATCAACTATAAAACCGTGTAGCTGATTAAGTTCCTGCACTGTATCTTTGGTTACGTTCGACACCATGCACGTTGGTTCTGCATCTTGCTCATTCAAGTAACCGAACAACTGGATTGGATATTCCATTATTTCTCTCCAACTTTCTGAGTTAACAAGATCTTTGGCTGGCGTTCTTGAAGTTCGATACTAACTCTGCTGGGCATGAGCTAGTGTTTAAGTTATATCAGATAAGCAACCTAACGATTGCTTAAAGCCTTTGTCTTCAAATCTCATTATATCCTTTCGATAACTTATGTTTTAAGTTATCGAAAGGATGAGAAAATTCAATGTTCTCACTTATGGGCACGTATTGTTCATCCCCAAAAGTGTAATTATTACATTAGCTTTATAGGAACGTAAACTCTCTACTTTTCAATCTATACCTAGATCTTTCTTCATATGTTCACTCAACTCACTAGTGGTTCTTACATTAATTTTATGTTTGCAATGATGGATTCTCAACTCTTCACCAAATAATTTTACTAACGATTTTGTATACAAAGCACTAATATTATTTATTATTCTATACAATGTACCTTTCTGATAAACAGATCTTTTCGAATTTTGTATTGCAGTCTTCATATTTAAGTATTCTCACATTTTTAACTTTATAATTTAAAGAATTATTTTCAAGTTCGATCTTTATTATTGCTTTTGTCGATTTTGAATGAGTCATTATCAATGATGCGCAATCGACAATTAAATCACCTGAATCTAACTTAGTAATTTCACGAGAGAGAATTTTTATTTTTAAATTTTCTGTTTCGTTATTTAAGTCGATTGAGTTAATTTCTTCAGGATATTTGTTTAACTTAATATCCAATATGGTTTTATTAAGATAGTAGTCTGCCATTATTTCATGACGGCTTTTAAATATCATTGTCCCCCTCCGTTGATGCAAGTTATACTTTCCCTCCCGTTAAAAGACAACGTGACTCAGAGTTGCAAAAAGGTAACAATCATGGAATTGATGAACAATGAGCTGATCTGCTTTGCAGCCATTTGTAAACACCTCTCTCTTACAGAGGCATCAAAAGAACTTAGAAAGTCGAAAGCTCAAGTCAGCAGGCAGCTAGCGGCATTAGAAAAACAACTTGGTGTAACACTCGTCCACAGGACAACAAGAAAACTCGTTTTAACTGATCATGGTGAAAGCATTAGAGAGCTTGCCATAAAAACGTTAGAGAGCTTGCAGGAGTTAAATTACAGAGCTAACTCGTTGAGTGAATGCATTAATGGAAAGTTTAAAATTACAATGCCCAACTCTATAGCCTCTTCTATTTTTGGCTCTGTTCTTAAAGGCTTACAAGAGCGATATCCAGCAGTGAACTTTGAAATATCATCAAGTAACAATGTTGAGAATTTATTAGAAAGCAACGTAGATTTAGCGATTAGGCTTAATAATATTATTGATGACAATCTGATTGCACATAAAATCGGTGATTATAACGATGTTTTAATATCTACAGTTAACAATGCCAATAACAACACGCTATTAATCTACAAGAATCACTCGAATAAGGAATCAATTAAAAAGCAGTACACTGACGTTATCGAAGTTGATAACACCTCTATTTTAATAAACTTTGTCTCTGAGGGGGTTGGGGTTGGCGTCATTCCAAATTACCTTGTAAAAGGTAACCATATAGACAAAAATATCAAAATTTCACAAAATTTTGATATAGAACGCTCCATGTATATCGCCTACCCTTATCAAAACCCTTTACCAAGAAAGCTAGCTGAAATATCTACTTTTATTAGGTCTGAGTTATCAAAAATATTGAAAAATGAATCACTTTAGGATGGCTTTTCAGGTTTATAATTTTCCTTTGATAACTCATGAGGTCTAGCGAGAAGCTTTGTAACGTATTGTTTCAAAGAGCCTCGTTAGGCATTTATGAAAATCCCCAACTTTATGCTTGTTATCACAACATGAGATGCTATACCGTTTCATTATCAAGGCTTTGCGTGGAATAAATCACGCGGGTGAAACGATAGATTGACTTACATTAAAAATTTAATCGAAAGCAGCTTTATATTAAATTGATTTCATACCATTCTGCGTGTATCTTCTACCCATATCCCCACAATAACCAAGGAGAATGCCATGGATAAGCTACTCGCGTCTGCACTAGAAATTAAGCAGCGAACTATGGTGACTGGCTTTTTTGCTAGAAATGGATTCAAAATTGCTATGACCGATTTTGATGATGTCACTTTTGAGCGAGAAGGTGTGCAAGTTAACGTGCATTTTGATTTACAGTCAAACGCAGAGTCTGCATCTATTTTATCCCAAGAGGCATCTGCTATTCCTGGTTAGTTATTTTGTTGTCAATCATACGCAAAGCCGAACGCAAACGTTCGGCTTTTTAATATGCGAAAAACGGGATTACAAAAGATGCGGCACAAACCTGCGTTACTGTCACTCATCCAAGTAAACAATCAATAAATCCGCTTCAACCTCATTCGCTACCCTTGGTACCGATGAAAAGAAACGGCTCAATAAATTATGATGATGACCGCAGACAACTAGGTCTATTCCCTCTTTTTTTACGATTCCCGACAATTTGATATGAAGGTCACCGATAACTGCCATCGTCTCGTGTACTGGATATAGGCATTTATCAGCGAGTTCTTGTAGCTCCTTTTGCAACTTTTGTTCTTCTTTCGGCTCCATGATCACACGATCAACATCCACATAAACGAATGAAAGTTTGGCGTTCGAGTTCTTTGCTTGAGTTATTGCTTTTTCGATAACGACTTGGCTAGATTGAGATAAATCAACAGCGACTAAAACGTGCTTGTAACTCATTCTTTCTCTCCTAGTTAGTTTTCATGTGCTTATAGTAAGTCTAGTTCACTAAGAGCGAATGCAATGTCTAAACTCATATTTCATGAAAATATGGGAGTTTGATATAAGAATGTGGAAACAGCCGAGCGATCAGCTATCTAATAGCCATTGAAGGCTCGTGAAGTCAACTAGTGACTTAGGAACCAGTTATTGATATGTGGCCCATTTTGTTCTCCCTCCTTAAGATGTACATAACTATGTAACTAACGCAAACAAACCCACGTTACGCCGTCACTACGCTTCTAAACCCTGTCAATTTCTATTGCAGCTTGTTTTATATTCCTAATTACAACGTCGCCTAGTTTAGTAAAACCACTTGGCAATAAGTAATTTTTTCGTGTAATCCATCGATCAAGATTAAGAGTTATTTCATAGACAACACTGAATTAAAGACAAGATTTAGAGTTAAAACAGAGTCCAACACTCCTATGTTCAACCTAAAACCGACATACGTCTGCGAGCACTTACTGTCTCTATAAGGTCAATTATATAACTATATTCAGATTTTATTTTTCTGTTACAACGTGTCTTTTTTATCTTCACAGCATAATCCTCTACTTGAAAACATACCCAATCACCATCTTGTAATTTAATTACACAAAAAGATAATCGAAACATAACCACAAGACAAAAAACCAACACAAGTTACTGATTTTATTAATTTTAATTTAAAAATAGCATTTCACCCCATATTCGTTCAAGCCAGAAGGCATCAAGGTTAACTTAAATAAGTAAAATTTTACTAACTGCTTAGTACAGAATAGAGGAAGTTGAATAAATTGAAAGGTATAGAAATAACGTTACGACGTAACTACGTTAAGGTATGAAAATATTTGAGGATAAATATGAGGACCAAAAAAACAGGGCCAAAGCCCTGATATGAATTAATTAGTTTTGTTGCTGTTGTTTTTCTGCGTACTCGGATCGAATCTGTTCGGCAACAATTTTGATGGCTTCTGCTGTACTTGTGCCCTTCGCCATCAATTCTTGAATTTTCTCTACAGCTTGTTGTTGCTCTTGGTGAGATAGAGGGGGTAAATCGTCAAACATAAAAAAGCTCCTCATTTTGAGGAGCAGACTATAACGATTCAATTAATAGGTCGCAAGGAAATTAATGGATGCCCCCATTGCGTTCTCGTTCGTGTACTGAGCAGCAATATCTAATTCGATCAACTTAAGTGGAGACAGTCCAATACCTGCAGTAATGGTACCTTCGTCGCTACTTCGAGCTAAGTTTTTCATATAACCCGCTCGCAATGCCATTTGACGCAAGATATCAAATTCAATACCAGCTCGAATCATTTGTGTATTATCATCGAAGGATGAAAAACGTTTTTCTTCATTAAGATCGTAGTCGACACTCATAGTAAAGTAATCGGCAACAACCCCTGCCCCGACCGTATATACGGGACGCATGCTGTATTCGTATGATTTTATCGTATCACTGCCATACATGAACGATTTTGTTTTAACGTCTCTTCCGATCAAGTTTTTTGCTGAAATACCGACACGATATGGGCCAAAGAACCAAAGCGCGCCCGCATCCAAGTTAAACATCGTTTCCGCTGTCTCATGTTCACGTAAGTCTTTGGTATCGAAATTCTGAAAACTCGTGGCGTAAGAGTACGTATAAATACGCTGAAGTTTAGGCGTAACACCAAATGAAAGGTGTTGATTCATAAAGTTGGTGTATTTAGCAAGTGATACACCTGCTTCAGCAACACCAATAGAAACACCTTGTACGTAGCTATCGTCTAACGGATTAGTACCTGACGTATCTACTTTTGGTTGTACGAATGATTCAGTGTATAACTTACCGTATGCAGTTGCAGATAAAAATTTATTAGGAATACCTATAGCGACAACGCCACCAAGATCAAAGTCAGTTTTTTTTCCATCTATGGCATTCATCGATTTTTTGATTTCATCGACATCGGTCAATTTGCTGATGCGTTCGATTTCATCGACAAGATCATATTGATCATCGTAGTTACCACCAAAACTTGGCACGATCATTCCTGCATCGTCGTTTCGGCGATAAATTGCAGTAAGTGCGGGGTTGAAAAAAGGAGCAGTCAGATAAGTTGCTGATACCGTACCAACGCCACCCATCGCATCGCTACGAGCTTCTATCGCATAAGTGGCAGCCGAAGCAACGTTTGCGAAAAGTGTGGTGGCAACTGAGGTGGCTAGAATTTTATATTTGGTTTTCATACTACACTTGTGATTTTGGTTCTTCCTGAACCTTTATCGGCACAAATGGTATTTCTTTAACTATTCTTCTTGGGAAAGATCATAGGTTCGGCTAATAGTTTGAGCTTGCTCAACAATTATATCGCCCTGCCAACGACGACTGTTGATACTCACTGCTAGCACGTATCTATCATTTGGGACACCCGCAAGCTCTAGTGAATTGGGATAGTTAGACTCGTACGTCTTTTTCCACATTTGCTCGTATTGACCATCAATGTAGTCATATAAACCAACTTCAAGTTGCGGTAATGGACAATGGGGATTACGAAGTGCGCTCTTTTCTACTTTCCAATTCTCTTTAGATGTCCAACGAACATATTGCGAAGAATTGGAATCTCCTAATATTACCCAAGTTCGATACTCTTGTTTATCTTTAGAAACAATAGTTAAGTGATACAAGCCTGCTTCAAGCTTACCCGTGAGGTTATAGCGTTTCGAATAACTACGCTCATTGGCTAATTCCGTACCGCTCGGCTGTTCTTCATAACTGAATGAACTGTCTGCGGATATAGAATCATCCACCCATCGATTAAATGAAATATTTTCGATGTCAGTTGTAGCTCTTAGCTTGATCACTAATCTAAATGTATCTCGCCCAGGGCTTTGGATGGTCTGACGAATAACGTTCACGCCACTTATCCATTCAGGCAGCGTTACACCAGTGAGAGACTTGCCACAGTTTTTAGATAGAGACTGACCAAGAAGGTCATTGAGATGAGGAGTCAAATCTTTACTTGGTTCCGTTTGCCACAGTTCAACAAGAGAGTTGAACATACCGGCAAGATCATCTTCAAGTAAGTGTTGATGTGCCTGCGTTAAAGGCGTGTTGGTTTGAAACCAGTCCATTGCATGGACTGGTTTCACTAACGCTAATGAGAGAACTACGGGGAGTAGTGTTTTCATTATGACTTATGCTTTCATCTTGTAGCCAACACCGCGAAGTGTTTCAATTTCCAGTCCTGGCAGTTTTTGACGAAGCTGCAATACGTGCGTATCCACAGTACGTGTCGTTGGGAAGTGATTGTAACCCCAAACGTGGTCAAGTAGCTCATCACGAGTAAACACGCGACCTAAGTTCGACGCTAAAAATAGCAGTAGATCAAACTCTGTACGAGTTAACGTAATTAGCTCATCTTTATAGGTAACTTCACGAGTTGAACGATCAATTTCTAAGTCTTTTGTGATCACTTTATCAGCGCTGCTTTGCTCTGCTGAATCCGGTGCTCGTAGCTGTGCACGGATTCTCGCAAAGAGTTCCGCTTCAGCAAAAGGCTTCGTTAAGTAGTCGTTCGCGCCGGAATCAAGGCCTGCAACTTTATCTTTTACGGTAACAAGTGCCGTTAGCAAGATAACTGGTACGTCTTTAATCTGTTTCCATTCTGGGAGACATTGTACAGAGTCACCATCTGGGAGTTGGCGATCGAGAATAACCAAGTCAGCTTTTTTCCATTGTGGTTCTACGTCTGCAATACGTTCCACATGTAAACACTCATATCCTGCTTGTTCCAGGCTTACTAACAGGCCATCAGCCAAGTTTTTATCGTCCTCAACGAGAAGCAGTGTCTGTTTCACAAGGTATCTCCAATATAAAGGTTGTAGGTGGTCCCATCAGGGACATTTTTCCGCCCATGCGGCCTACCATAGATTCAACGATTGTTAACCCAAGTCCTAACCCGCTCTTACTGACGAACGGTTTCTTCAAATTTGCCCAATCTTTAGCCGTTAGGCCACCAGCATCTCGGACTTGGAATACTATTTTTTCTTCACTAGTTGAAACATCCAATTCAACTGGTGCAATACCGTACTTAAGTGCATTACGAAGCAAGTTATCGATACAAGTTCCTAACCAGTACACATTAACTTTAGCAGCCACATCTTCATTGATGTTGAAAAGCACGGCACTATCAAATTCTTCTTCGATCTTAAATTCTAACCAGTCTGCGACAGACGGAACCCAGTCTGTTGCAAGCATTTGGTTATCAGATTGCAAATAATCTTTACTCGCTTCTGCCAATTGACGCAAACGACGTGTATCTTCACACAATCTGCGAAACTCGTCATATACGCTTTCAGGTAGATGCTCGAACTCTCGGCGAAAGCCCTCAACCGTCAGTGATAGAGATGCAATCGGTGTTCTGAGCTCATGCGTTAAAATTTGCAACACAAGCATTCTACTACGGAGCTCTTCTCGCTTACTATTCCAGCGGTATACAGCCCAACCAATCACTAGAAGAATATTTGCGATTACCAGTATGATCATACTGATCCGCAAAACTTGTGAGTGATCTTCTACATCCCAACAAATATTGCCTCGTTTAACAAAGCAACTTTTGCTTTGAGACGCTAGAGCGTACGACAGACCCGCATTAGCGACGTTTTCTTCCCAGATATCTTTCTCGAAAACAAAGTAACGGTCACCACGTCGTAACCAAAGTTCGTTACCTTCGATAAACATGCTCGCGCCTGCAATCAAAGCATTAATGGCGTCGTCGTCCATGTTTTTCAAGCTTTCTAACAACTCATCCCCTTCCTCATTGTCACGCTCTTTAATATGCATGTATTGAGCAAGCTTTGGTTTGAGTTCTGGATACTTATCCACATAGCGTGCAGCATAAGTCCCACCACCAGGGTGAATGAGGCCACTACGCGAGAACCAACGTGGTGTCAGTTGCGTCCCTTTACAGATAGCTCTTGTAAATACTAACGGCTCAGTAATTAAAGGACTTAGTGGCAATTTACCACGACAAGTATTCGCTAAGCTGTAAAGCTGTTGTATATCTTTTAACGGATAGTCAGACGTTTGCGGCAGAAGCGAATCTGGCGCAAGTAACTTGGTAGGATAATTTGATTGCAGAATACGAATATCATACGATTTAAGAGCTACTTCATAATTAAATAGCTCTGTAAACGTATCTATTCTTTCTGGTAGTGAATCGGAAAATGCAGGTGCCGAAAAAAGCGGCAATACAGTTGCAAAACCGAGCAAAAACTTTTTAATCAAACTGTTACCGTCACTTGTTACATTAGCCAAAACTATACATCAATCTACAAGCAATTGACATCTGCTAACAGAAGGATTTGCATTACTATAACATTGAAACGGAACAAAAAAGGGCCAGCGATTGCTGACCCTGTATAGTTTTAAATCAAGAATAGTTAGAGTGCTTTAAAAATAGACTCAACACTTTCCTTCGCATCACCAAATAGCATTGATGTATTTTCTTTGAAGAACAGTGGGTTCTGTACACCTGCGTAACCAGTATTCATTGAACGCTTGAATACCACTACATTTTTCGCGTTCCAAACCTCCAGTACAGGCATACCAGCAATCGGACTGTTCGGATCTTCCAGAGCTGCTGGGTTTACCGTATCGTTAGCGCCGATAACCAGTACGGTATCTGTTTCAGCGAAGTCATCATTGATTTCATCCATTTCAAGAACGATATCATACGGTACTTTCGCTTCAGCAAGTAACACGTTCATATGTCCCGGAAGACGACCTGCTACTGGGTGAATACCAAAGCGAACCTCAATACCTTTTGAACGAAGTACGTCAGTAATTTCATGCACTGGATACTGCGCTTGCGCTACAGCCATACCATATCCTGGAGTGATGATTACTGATTTTGAGTTTTTCAGCATTTCAGCGACTTCTTCTGCCGTTGTTTCGCGGTGTTCGCCCTGCTCCTCGTCACCTGAAATTACAATCTCTTGACCAAAGCCACCAGCAATAACACTGATAAACGAACGGTTCATGGCTTTACACATGATGTAAGAAAGAATCGCACCTGAAGAACCAACCAACGCACCTGTTACGATTAATAGATCATTTGCGAGCATGAAACCTGCTGCTGCTGCTGCCCAACCTGAATATGAGTTCAGCATTGAAACGACAACTGGCATATCAGCACCACCAATTGAAGCAACTAAGTGGTAACCGAACGCGAACGCAATCAGTGTCATCACAATCAGAGCGAACATGCTGCCATCTGCTTTTACGAAGTAGATCATAAGAAGCGTAGAAATCACAACCGCTGCAAGGTTCATTTTGTGCTTGTGAGGAAGGTTAAGCGGCGAAGAAGAAATCACACCACGTAACTTACCAAATGCAACAATTGAACCCGTGAAGGTTACGGCACCAATGAAAACACCCAAGAATACTTCTACAAGGTGGATAACATGTTCAGCATGAGTTGCTGCTTCTGGCGCATCAAGGTAACTGTTGTAGCCAACTAAAACCGCAGCTAAACCTACAAAGCTGTGCAGTATCGCAACTAGTTCTGGCATCTCGGTCATTTCTACTTTCTTCGCATAGAAAATACCGATCGCCCCACCTATCGCCATCGCAATAATGATCCACCCAAAGCCTTGAGCATCAGGGCTGAAGATCGTCGCGATCAGCGCGATCGTCATACCTGCGATACCATAGTAGTTACCATTACGAGCGGACTCTTGCTTTGAAAGCCCCGCCAAACTCATGATGAAAAATAATGCAGCAACAATGTAAGCTGCTTGTACTAATCCTGCAGACATTGTAACTCCTATTTATCTTTGCGGAACATTTCAAGCATACGCTTGGTGACGGTGAAACCACCGAAGATATTGATGCTGGCGATCAATACAGCAATAAAGGATAGGAATGAAACGACCCCATTACCTTGCCCAATTTGCAGTAATGCACCAACCACAATAATGCCGGAGATAGCATTCGTTACCGACATAAGCGGAGTATGAAGTGCATGGGTAACATTCCAAACCACGTAGTAGCCGACAACACAAGCTAAAACAAATACAGTAAAGTGAGAAAGGAACGCTGCCGGCGCAACCGATGCAATCCAAGCAAAAGCACCTACTGCCGCGGCTACACCAATAATCTTCTTCGTTGGAGAGGTAGGTTCTTCTACTTTATGATCTGGTTTCGCAGGTTGCTCTTGTTTCACTTGCGGCTGCGCTGAAACCTGGATTGGTGGCGCAGGCCATGTAATTTCACCTTCTTTAACCACGGTGACACCACGGATAACAACATCTTCGAAATCAATATTGATGTTACCGTCTTTTTCTTTACACAGCAGTTTTAGAAGGTTAACAAGGTTTGTCGCGTAAAGTTGAGAAGATTGCGTTGGCAAACGGCCGACCATGTCAGTATACCCAACAATTTTTACGCCATTATCTGTCATGATAACTTGGTCTTTCACTGTGTATTCACAGTTACCGCCATTAGCAGCTGCCAAGTCAACAATGACACTGCCCGCTTTCATGCTGTCGACCATTTCCTTGGTGATCAGCTTCGGAGCAGGTTTGCCAGGGATTAGTGCCGTTGTAATAATGATATCAACATCTTTAGCTTGCTCTGCGTATAACTCTGCCGCTTTTTTGTTGAAGTCATCGGACATTTCTTTTGCGTAGCCGTCACCAGAACCAGAGTCTTCTTGGAAATCCACGGTCAGGAACTCTGCTCCCATGGACTCAACTTGTTCTTTCACTTCTGGGCGAACGTCAAATGCACGAACAATAGCCCCTAGGCTACCCGCAGCACCGATTGCAGCCAAACCAGCTACACCCGCACCCGCGACCAATACTTTCGCTGGTGGTACTTTACCGGCAGCCGTGATTTGACCTGTAAAGAAACGACCAAACTCATGAGCTGCTTCAACAACCGCACGATACCCAGCGATGTTAGCCATCGAAGAGAGCGCGTCTAAGGCTTGTGCACGAGAGATACGAGGAACGGAATCCATGGCAAGAACGTTAATGTTCTTACTTGAAAGTTGTTCCATCAACTCTGCGTTTTGAGCAGGCCAAATAAAGCTAACAAGTGTTGCACCATCTTGTAGTAGTGCGATTTCGTCAATGCCTTGTTCTTCATCTACGATTGGCGCATTAACTTTTAGAATAAGACCAGATGCCCAAACTTCTTCACTAGAAACGATTTTCGCACCAGCAGCTTCATAAGCAGCATCATCGAAACTCGCAAGCACCCCCGCTTGGGATTCAATCGCGATATCGAATCCCAACTTTATTAACTGCTCAACCGACTTCGGCGATGCAGCTACTCGCGATTCACCCGCAAGTATCTCTTTAGGTACACCGATTTGCAAAACGCATACTCCTTGTATACATATCAATAAATTAGTCCCAAAACAGAGCGTCGCTCTACTCTAACTCTTTTTTATTTCTATCTGTTTACCACGCAAGACAATTGCAAACGAAAGATGGTGTTTGGGGCCACCCATTTGCACAATAACACCTTGACTAACAGCCCTGTTATTATTCTGTTTGTATCGAACGCGTCTCATTACTTCAAGTGTTTTGTAATTTAAATACTAAATTTCATTACATATAACGCTAAGTAATGAATGATTGTCGCTCTGAGCACGAAAAATAACAACGCCATGCCTTACTAGACTGAGGTCTAACCAGATCATAATTAAATGCTGACTTAACAAACATTTAAGCTCTAAAAAAAGAAAGAGCCATCAGCATATACACTAATGGCTCTTTTTAAGATGATTGGAATCAAGTTGCGGTGAATTGTTAGTCGAAGATTTTATCGCCCATTTGATCGATAAACATTTGAGATTTCTTCAACATAAGTTCATTGGCATCTTGTTCCGAGCCGAGCAAATCTGAACGAATAAATCGATGCGTTTTCACTTCATCGTCGTATTGCTTTTCTATTCGACCAGCAATGCGGTATTGCCCACCCTCTGAAAGGCTCTCTTGGTAAATAAGGAAACCTTTGTACTCAACTGGTTCCACAGTTTTTACTTCAGCAGTCTTTTCACTACCACCAAACAAACGCGAAAAAAATCCCACGGTTCCTCCTTGGGTAAGCTCATCGATAGATTAAGCTTGTATCACTTAATATTGACATTGAGGATTGGTTTTTCATACCAGTCCAATTCTTTGTCTTCATCATAACTGGTATGGGTAAAAATTACAGGTACATCATAATCTCGGTTTTTACGCCGGTCTTCTTTCACCATTTCTGCCGCGTTTTTCACCGCGATATCTGCACTTTGCTTAAATTGGGTGAGCTTTTGTTCCGGAAGCGAAGATAGAAAATCAATATCATGACGAATATAGACAGGTTTAAGCTGAATAAGTGCAAGGCACGCAATATCTGCGAGCTGCTCGTTGTTATACTGCTCTACAAACTGAGGCAAACTGAGCACTTGTCCAACAAGTGTTTCCATGTAGTTATGCACATCTGAACTTATCTGCATTGGCAAATCTCCCTTGTTCTATGAAAACAAGTATAGCAACGACTTGTTTATAACAACTTATTGATTGCTCTTAATTTAATCAATCTCTCTCTTTTTGTCGTAATGTCTCCCAAAATACTTGGGAAAATGAGCAAATAGACGTATTCTTGCTAGTTCTCGAAGCATGAAAATCGATAGCAGATTAATATCTATATTGATGAAACGCTTAACCTAACCAATTATATAATCAACTATTTTCAGGCAATTTGTAATAGATGTCCTCATCATCAATGACTTCATCAGGCTTTCGATTCCTTTTCCCATTTATGTTGCTGGGATTAGTGAGTTCGAGCATGAACAACATCATTCAGATGACTCAGTCAAACTGGGGTATTGCCGCAAATTTGCCGTACATACTGTTAGGCTGTGCACTGCTCCTTTGCTATTCATTTAAGCAAGGTCGGGAGTCAATGGTGTGCTTAGCGACGTTACTGGCCTATTTCGTGATACAGCACAGGCTACAAGTTCCACTTCAAAGTGGTACAGCCTTACTTGAGCTGACCATTTTAGCCACGCTACTTCCTGTTTCTTTTCTTGCGGTATTTTTGTTTAGTAAAGACGGTTTCGACTCAAGAGCCATGTTTACTTACCTCTTGATGTTAACGATGTTCGTTCTTTGGTCTTACCTTACGTTAGCGTATTACGTTGAAGGTGGGTTTGAACAATGGACAAGCGGCATTTTATTTATCGTACCTACGGTTTCTAAACTGCCTTTTATTCTAGTTTTATATTGTGTGGGTATTGTCTGCTTCCTCGGTATTCTTGTTTTAAAGAAGAATGAAATCATCCATGCGATGACCTACTCTGCAATGGTGCTGGCGTCCGCGACGTTCATTTTCTTTGATGTGCAATACATATCTAGCACCATGTTTACGCTAACGGGGTTGCTTATCATTATTTATGCTGCCTCTGCCAGCCATCAATTGGCTTTCACAGATAGCTTAACGCGGATCCCGAGTAGACGCGCACTCGACCTTGACTTAAAACACATGGGCAAAAAGTTCACGATCGCAATGCTTGATGTTGACCACTTTAAAAAGTTTAACGATACCTACGGTCACGATACGGGTGATGACGTATTAAAAATGGTCGCTTCGCGTCTAACTAAAACTCCCGGTGGCGCAAAAGTATATCGATTTGGCGGAGAAGAATTTACCATCGTCTTTAAAGGCAAGTACGCAGATGAGTGTAAAGAGTTTTTAGAAGAAGCACGTAAATCCATCGCAGAGTATGAGATGATTTTACGTGATGAAGAATCCCGCCCAGATAACCATAAACAAGGCCAAAAAAAGCGTGGTAACGACAGTTCGAGGAGAAAGTCGGTCTATGTTACCGCAAGTTTCGGAGCGGCCGACAGCAGAAATGGGCAAGCACCTCAGGACGTGATTAAGTTAGCGGACGAAGCGCTTTACAAAGCGAAAAAAGCTGGACGCAATTGCGTGAGGCTTCATTAATACCCCAGAGCGAAAGTTAGCTGACTAATCTTGATTAAAGAACAAGACTAAGCTTCCTCCTTTTAACGCACTGCCATAATTGATCGTTAATCCGATCCCGATATTATCTATCCAATCGGAGTCAAATGGTGGTGTCATTAACCATCCAACACTGGCTTCGTAGTAGTGCACAGTATTCATGGGTTTTCTTGTATCACCACCAATATCAACTCGATTGAAGCTCGAATACACTGACTGCACAGTATCTCCAATGTGGGTAAAATCATAAAACACCTTTATTCCATTGACCCAATACCAGCCTTCCGGATTGCCAATATCACCATTATTTGCTTTACCCCAGCCAGTGCCATAAAAATAGTGAGGAGCCGACCAGAGGTACCATTTCCCCCACGATTCATGCTCTAGGTATTTAAGCTTTGTGTTGACTTCTCCGACAACGGCCCAAGCACTGGTGTTTAGGTATACACCTTCTAGAAATGGTTTTAGGTCATTCAGTGCATTACTACGATAACTATAATCGTTTTGATAGTACATTAAGTGTGAGCCGATTGAGCCGCTAAGCGTTAGTTTGTCTGTGAGGTATTTTTCTCCAGCAAACTCAATATATCCGCCCATGACTAACTCTTTACTTTTATCTGGAATCTGTCCTTGTTGGTCTACATACACATCTTGCTCTGTACTTAAGGCATAAACTCGGCCATTTAATAGATAATGAGTTTGTATTCCCTCTTGTTCAAACAAATCAAAACTAAATGGTAGCGTTGATACAGCGATCTTCTTTCTGAGATCAACCGAATCTTGAGTACCAATGTCTTCGTTATCTATGTTGAAGTATTCGTTCGGATCGAAATCATGAAATCCTACCGTAAAGACATCGCTATCTGACAGAACGATCCCAATAGCAAAGTTCCTTTCATACTCTTTTTGTATCTGATCTTGAATCGAATTAGCCTTAGAACATAATGAAAAAAGTGACAGTGTAGCTAAGGCGTAACTATTGATAACAGCTTGTTTCAAATTGTATTTACCACCGTATGTGTATTTCTTCCTAAAGACTTTGAGGTATACAGCGCTCTATCCACCGTCGCATACAAATCAGACTGCTGCTCTTTTCCCGTCGGTTGAAAAACAAAAACACCTTGTGACACTGTCACCCTGTTGGACGCACTAGAATACTCATGTGGGTAATCCAGAAAGTACATGGCCTCTTGTATACGTTCTGCTTCTCTCTCTGCGGTTTGGGCATCTGTGCAACCCAGTAACACCACAAACTCTTCTCCGCCATAGCGCCCTACGTATTCGCCAGAGCGACAAAATGTTGCTTTAAGTTGGTTCGCAATGGCTTGCAAGCAACGATCTCCTTCTATATGACCGTAATTATCATTAAAAGGTTTGAAAAAATCGACGTCCAATAAAATCAAAGCCATTGGCATGTTGTGACGGCCATGCCATGCAACCATCGATTCTAACTTATGATCGATATAACGACGGTTATAGAGTTTGGTTAAGCCATCTTCATTCGCTTGCTGGGTCAAAAGTTGGTTCACTTTCTCCAATTGAGCTGTCGCTTGTTTAAGCTCTCGTCTCATATGGGCAATACGCTGCATTGCGATAAGCTTAGAGTTCAGTACGAGTTTATCTACGGGTTTAATTAAATAATCATCACCGCCGGCCTCTATGGCTTTTGCAATCATTTCTGGCTCTTCGTGACTGCTCAGGAAAATTATTGGGATCCAGTCGGGAAAGGTTTCTCTGATATGAAGAGAGACTTCAAAACCGTTCATATCTGGCATCGATATATCGAGTAATACCAGTTCAGGATCAAAACTCTCGTAGGTGTTTAGTGCTTCTAGCCCACTCCCCACCGCTTTTACAATATGTCCAAGTTGCTTAAGACGAATAGCCAACTGCATCCTGTCTAGCTGAACATCGTCAACCAGGAGGATTCGCATTGATGTCCCTGTCGGTTGCATAACGCGTTCCATTTCTTATTTTGTCTTTATTAAACATATACCATACTCATAGAGTTGTTGCATTCGACTCATAATTAAGTGCTATATTTTTGTTTAAATATCACGGAATCAATTGTCTATAACGATTACACTGAGAATTGCCCTACCAAAACATGACCAACGAACGTTAGTTCAATAAACTCACGTGTTCTGGTCATCTTACGGACACATGGGTATAGCTATTTGATGCATTTGGTATTAATATTCCCGCCTTTTTGTAATGAGAGACACACCATGTCAGAAGCAACTAACAGCGAAAGCAAAAAAATCGATCTAGCAACCATTTCTCCTGAACTACGTAAAGTTATTGAGTTTGACGAAGTTCCAGAGCAAATGTTCGAAATGGTTACCTCTATCCATGAAGTGTCTGAAGAAGCAGTGCGTGAGTCTTGGGACGAAATGCCTGCAAGTGCTCAGAACATTCTAGATAACTTCGAGCAATTTCATGCTCTAGTTTCTGTTGGCCAAGCATTTGCTGGTATCAACGTGATGGAAGAATTCCCTACTCTTAATCTGCCAGAAAACATGACAGATGAAGATAAAGAAGAATACCGCGCTCAATTACTTGATAATGTGCTTCACAACTGCGTGAAAGACATGGTTAAGCAACTTAAGAAAGCACGTCGCGACCCACTTCTTAAACGCGAATTCAAAGAAGTGTTCGCAAAATAACGTTTTTCCGACAAAATAAAGGCCGCGTTTGCGGCCTTTTTTGATCATTAAGCGTGCGTAGCTTTAAATGATTAATGCGGCGCTAATGCCACGTCTTTCTGCGTGACACTGACACCTTTAATTTGTGCGAATACACTATCACCTGCCTTTAAGTCGAGATCATCAAGCGCCCAAGGTGTTATCGTTGCCCACAAATAACATCCCTCATCTAGCTTTAGCGATACATTAATACTCTGTTTATCATCAGCCGCGTTAAACACCTCGATTGAATCGACCGTCGCAGGCAGGATATTTCGAATAGAAGTCGCCTTAGGTTGCTCTAGCGTAATAGAAACGTCGTTGGCACGCACTTGTAAGCGAATTGGCGTCTCTGGCTCACCATCAATCTTTTGCACCCATAGTGATGCATTAGGTGCAAGGCTGACACAAGTCAGCGCATAGCGCTCATGATGCTCAGCAATTCGGCCTTCAAATAAGCTGCTTTGATCCGAGAAAGACTGCCATGGACGCATCGCATGAGAAGCCCACACGTCTTCAAGCTTACCTGAACTCGTAATTCTACCTTGATCGATAATAGCGAGGTGTTGAGCGAGCCTTAAGATCTCCTGCAGGCTATGCGTGACATAGATAATCGGAATATTAACCTTATCCGACAATTCCTCCAGAAATGGCATCACCTCACGTTTTCTCGGCATATCAAGCGACGCAAGTGGTTCATCCATCAAAAGCAAGTTGGGTTTTGATAGTAATGCGCGCGCAATCGCAACACGTTGCTTTTCACCACCAGACAGTGAGATCGGGAAGCGCTTTAGTAACGGTTTGATAGACAAGAGTTCGATGACTGCATCAAAGTACTCGTCATCTTTTTCTTTAACGCCATACAACAAATTGCCTTGAACCGAATAGTGAGGAAATAAACGTGAATCCTGAAACACGTAACCAATACCGCGCTTGTGTGTTGGTAAGTTGATCCCCTTTTCACTATCAAACAAAACGTGATCACCAATCGCAACATGTCCCTGTTTTGGTGCAACTAATCCGCTGATGATATTAATTAACGTGGTTTTTCCCGCACCAGATCGCCCAAACAAAGCGCTAATTCCGTTACAAGGTAACTCAAGTTTGATATCGAAATCAGTATCACCAAGCATTTGTTTAAATTGAACTTTAATCGTCATTACTTCGCACCCAATCGACTTGCCGCTTTGCGATTTAGCCATTCAGAGATCATTAATGTAGACAAAGCTAGCACGATAGAAATGATGCATAGGCGAGCCGCCTGCATTTCCGCGCCTGGCGTTTCAATAAAATTGTACATTGCCAGTGGAATCGTTTGGGTCTCTCCCGGAATGTTAGAGACGAAACTGATCGTCGCCCCGAACTCACCAAGACTACGAGCAAAAGACAGCATCGTCCCAGTAATAATTCCGGGAATGGTCAGTGGTAACGTAATGGTGAGAAAAACTTTTAAAGGAGAAGCGCCTAACGTTGAAGCGGCATGTTCCAGTTTAGGGTCAACGTTCTCTAAACTTAACCGCACAGACCGAACCATCAAAGGCAAGGCCACGACAATACAAGCGACTACTGCTCCTTTCCAATTAAAGCTAAAGACTAGCCCTACATGTTCATAGAGCCACTTTCCAAGAAACCCTTGCCGCCCTAGAGAAACCAACAACAAATAGCCGATAACCACTGGCGGCAATACCAGTGGTAAATGAATTAAGCTATCTAGAATCGATTTACCGAAGAACGTTTTTCGAGAAAGTAGCCAAGCAAGAAAAACGCCGAGAGGAATGAGCCAAAGTACTGCGTACGCGCCCACTTTGAGGCTTAACATTAAGGCTTGGTATTCCAGTTCTGTCACGCTTCGTTCCTATGATTGAAAGCCGGTTTATTGCTGAAAGCCATATTGAGCAAAAACGCGTGCGGCTTCGTCCGATTTTAGGTACTGGAAGAACTGCTCGGACTCAGTAGAATCATTCACAACCGCAGCCGGATAAACAATAGCCGCATGCGTATCACTCGCGAATTCACCAACAATTTTGACTTTGTCGGTTAACTGCGCATCGGTTTTGTAGACCACGCCTAAAGGTGCTTCCCCACGTTCAACCAACGCCAACGCTAGGCGCACATTCTTTGCTGGTGCGATTTGAGTTTGAATCTCTTCCCATACACCCAGTGTAGTCAGTGATTCTTTCGCGTACATACCAGCAGGCACTGACGTCGGATTGCCTAACGCAAGGCGATTTCCATGCAATGCCTTTTCCCATGCTGTTGCATCAGAGAAGTTAAATGAGGTTAATTCTGAAGACTGAGGCGCAATCAATACTAAGCTATTGCGCACCAAGCTTGTGACATTGTCACGAGAAATAACGTCTTTATCGACCAAATAATCCATCCATTTAGTATTCGCAGAAATGAATATATCCGCTGGTGCGCCGTTGATAATTTGTCGAGCGATAGAAGAAGAACCACCATAAACGGGAGTGATAGAAACGTCATACTTTTCTTCAAAGTTTTGGGCGATTTCGTCGATCGCATTCGTCATCGAAGACGCCGCATACACTTTGAGGTTCGTAGCTGCGTTAGCTGAAAATGAAATGCTTAATATTGCCGCGAGGCAAGCATGCGTTTTCCATGCTTTCATAGAGAAACTCCAATACAAGGCAAGCGAAAGAACTGGTTATTTGGGTAGAAAGTTCAATCAGTTAATGTGCTATTTAAACAAAAAATCAAGGTTCATATGTTGTTCTATCGCATCTGCAATACGATTAATTCCTTGCTCCTTTAACTCTTCAAAGTCTTGTTGTTTGATTTGAGTGCCGTTTACCCACTCTGACACCAGGCTTAAGACATCTGCCTCATCAAAGAACCCGTGAAGGTAGGTTCCCATGATTTGGCCACACTTGCTGATAGCCCCCTCTGCTTCACCGGTACTCAATGTAAGAGGTTGAACGCCCTGCACTTCACTTTGTCCTACGTGGATTTCATACCCCTTTACATTGGCTGTTTTGCCATTAAGAGAAAGCTGTGCTTGTGTATTTGTAAGCTGTTTGCTGTTAGTTAGCGTCGTGGTGATGTCTAGTAAGCCAAGCCCTTCGCTTTGACCCGGCTGGCCTTCGACGCCATTTGGATCATCAATCAAGCTTCCAAGCATCTGGTAGCCACCGCAGATACCAATCACTTTTCCACCAAGACGAATATGACGTAAGATATCTTTATCCCACCCTTGGCTTCTTAGATACTCTAAGTCGTCTCTAACTGATTTGGTCCCAGGTAAAATAACAAGGTCGGCTTTATCTATTTTCTCGCCTTTGCTTACATAACGTAGATTGATGTCGGGATTCAATCGCAACACATCAAAATCAGTATGATTACTAATCCGGGTTAAAACAGGCACAACGACATTCAGTTTTACCTCAGAGTGCAACTCTTGCTGCGCGGTGATCGCGTCTTCTGCTTCTAAATTCAAACCATGAAGAAAAGGAAGCACGCCGAGTACAGGTTTGCCTGTTTTTTCTTCTAGCCAGTCGAGGCCCGATTGCAATAAACGAATATCACCTCGAAAACGGTTGATAACAAATCCTTTTACTCGCGCTTGTTCAGATTCAGAAAGTAACGCGAGTGTTCCGTACAAATGTGCAAACACACCACCACGATCAATATCAGCAACAATGATCACCGGAACATCAGCGGCCTCCGCAAAACCCATGTTCGCAATATCGCCTTCTCTTAAATTGATTTCAGCAGGACTCCCTGCACCCTCGATCATGATCGAATCAAATTCTTGAGTAAGACGAGAGAAGGAATCTAACACCGTGTCCATCGCAACTTTCTTGTAATCATGAAAACCAGCCGCATCCATATTGGAAATTGCCTTGCCCTGCAAAATGATCTGAGCACCTGTATCACTATTGGGTTTAATCAAAACCGGATTCATATGCACGGTTGGCTCAATATTACACGCCTGTGCCTGAACTGCCTGAGCTCGACCTATTTCACCGCCATCTTTGGTTACCGCACTATTTAGTGCCATGTTTTGTGGCTTAAATGGGGCAACGTTTATCCCTTTTCTCGCTAATACACGGCATAAACCTGCCACAAGGACACTTTTTCCGGCATCCGAAGTGGTGCCTTGAACCATTAAAGATGGGATCGCTGATTTCATGAACATTTGTAAGGAATAGAGGAAGATGAACAATCATAACGTCATCGTCCCCACTTACTCAAGCAAATGAATAGAATATGAATGTTGAAATCATCATTGGTTCAAACAAGCTCTGTTTTAATGAATCCATCAAAGCAAACCGATGAGGATGTAACATGAAAGAGAATACAATTATCGCAACAATCGCCGCCTTAGTTATTGCTCCTTCTATCGCATTCGCGAAAGATCACGCTCAAAACCAATCAAACTTGCAGTTTAATGGTCCTGTCACTGTGGAAAAATTGGACGCCTTGCTAAACGACTCCAATATGTTTACTGAAAAAGATGTAGTCGTTGAAGGTAACTTATTACGTCAAGTTCGCGCGGATAAGTTTGTCTTTAGCGATGGTTCCGGTGAAGTCATGGTCGAACTGGATGACGATATCCGACTAAACTCTCCGATTGATCACACGACTAAAGTCCGTCTGTTTGGTGAATTTGAAGGCGGAAATAAGCCAGAAATTGAAGTCGAGCAACTGGTGATCATGTAAAACAACCCCGCTTGCTTTGGATATCAGCATGATGTGGTGAGCATTACAGCTAAATGGTGACGGCAAGCACTTAAAATGATAGCTTTATCAATCTTGGTCTGCTTTTTGCAGACCATTTTTTTGTTCATTTTAATCATCTTGCCCGGAGACACCATGCTAGGTAAAGCTCTAAAGGTTGCAGCCTTTGGTTTGTGCGCTGTTTTGCCACTTTCCGCACATGCAAATAATTTCAACTACAACACGATGGAATTTCGCATGGGCACTAGCCCTGGTACATTTGGTGGCGAGTTCAATACCTACTTTACGGAAAACACCCACTTCATTGCTCGCGCAGACAGTGAATTCAGCGGAGACTGGGACATTGCTGGTGGTATTGGCTTTAACGGCCCAGCAGGCCAATTTGCAGATATTTATGGCCAAATGTTAGTACACAACATTAAAGAAAACGGCAGTGATAAAGTGGGTGACGAGTGGCGCACTGAGGTGAATATTGGTACTCGTATTTGGTTCATGCAAAATGTTGAGCTACATGCCCGTATCGGTCAAATAATGGATAACGACGATTCCAATACCGTTTATAATTTTGGCGCAAGATTCCACTCTACTCAGCAACTATCACTTGGCGCGGATTTCAAAAATAATGGTGTCTATGGCCAACAAATTGTGATGTCTGCTCGTTTTGCATTTTAATTAAGTAACTAAGCAGTTGCATTAATAAGTGTGTGATTCAATAAAAATGGCCTCCGGTTTCGGAGGCCATTTTTGTTAAGTACCGATTGTTAACAGGAACTAGTAACAAGGCTTTAATTTTTTCCGGATTTTTTAGGTTTATCTTGGACATACTTTTTCGATACATCCACAACGGCGATATCTCTAAAAAAGCTTCGACCAAGTAAAATTGGAAACTTCATATGCCCACGCTCAGCTAACGTAAACTCTGTCTTTTCTTTGTGGTCACCGACGGTAATATACGCTTTTACTACCGCTCGTTTATCCACCTCTTCTGACGATGACTGCTTGATTTTAGCCCAGCGCTCTACAGGTACTTTAAACTCTTTAGTTTCTTTATCGCCCAAGTCGATCTTAAACTGAACCCAATCTTTACCATCACGCTCAAACGGAACAATGTCTGTCGCGCTAATTGATGATGTTGTCGCCCCTGTATCAACCCTAGCTTTGAAGGTTTGATCAATTTCAGGAACGTAAACCCACTCTTCAGAACCAAGAATCAACATGCCGTCTGGTGTCTTTGTCACTTTGGCTGGTTTTGTCGGTTTTGGCTCGGGCTTTTTCTCAGGTTTTACTTCAGGCTTAGGCTCAACCTCAGGCGTTGGATCAACCTCTGGTTTCACTTCTGGCTCTACTTTGACAGGTTCTTCGACCTTCGGCGACTCAGGCTCAACAGGTTCCTGCGTCGTTTGAGTTGACGTACAAGCAATTAAACTGCCGCTCATCATAAGCGGCAGAATCAGTTTCCAGTTTTTCATCCACACTCCAATTAAGCTTGAGATACTTTCTTAATTGCGTCCGCTACGTATGGAATATGAGTTTCGGTAAGTCCAGCGATGTTAATTCGACCATCGCCAACACCATAAATGCCATAATCTTCACGCAGTTGCGCCATTTGGTTTTCACTAAAGCCTAGCACAGTAAACATGCCTTTGTGACCCTCAATGAAGTCAAATTGATCGGTATTATGGTTGTTTCTCAATTCGTTACACAAACTTTGACGAAGACTAACCAAACGATGTTGCATTTCACTCAACTCTTGCTTCCAAACGGAAGTCAGGTTGTCATCTTGAAGAATCGTCTTAACCAAAGCCGCTCCATGATCGGGTGGCATCGTGTAAGTAGAACGCGCTAACGTAAGTAACTTGCCTTTTGCGTTGGCCACGTCTTGCATGTTCTTACCAACGACAATCGCCGCACCTGTGCGCTCGCGATATAGGCCAAAGTTCTTCGAACATGATGTCGTAATTAACATCTCTTCAACGTTATCTGCCATGAAGCGAAGCCCTTTTGCGTCTTCCTCTAAGCCATCACCAAAGCCTTGGTAGGCAATATCAACAAATGGGGTGAAACCGTTCTTCTGTGACAATTCCGTAATGGCTTGCCAAGCAGAAAAATCGATATCTGCGCCTGTTGGGTTGTGACAACAACCATGCAGCAATACAACATCGGAAGGTCCTGCTTTCGCAAGGTCATCCATCATTTTTGCAGTGTCTACTTGTTTCGTTTCTGGAGAAAAGTAATGGTAGAACTTAACTTTAAGACCTGCCGCTTCCATCACTGGTTTATGGTTTACGTAGCTAGGGTTTGAAATCCAAACCGTCGTATCTGGCTGTGCGACCTTCATCAGGTCACCTAACATACGCAGCGCACCACTTGCACCTGGCGTTTGAATGGCTGCAACACGATCCATTGCTGACGTTCCCGTCAGTAGCAAATCGATCATGCTTTTATTAAATTCTTCGCAACCCGCAAGACCAACGTACGATTTGGTTTTTTGAGTTTCAACAACGACATCCTGCGCCATTTGAATGGCTTTCATGATCGGCGTTTCGCCTGCGCTGTTCTTATAGACGCCAATACCAAGGTCAACCTTGTTTGGACGGTCATCGTTACGGTATGCAACGGATAGAGATAAAATAGGATCTAATACGGGAGTTGGGAGATTAGAAAACATGAAAGTCATAACCCTTTGAAATTCAAGTACCGAACCTCACGTTAACACCATCGCAAAAAATGGCGAAATGATTTTTCACTTATTTCATCAATTAGAGAACAAAATTCTGGGTTACGATAAGTTTTGTGCGCTCTATCGGTTATAAAAAGAACGATTCACTCCTCAATATACCAATCCACTCTTCCGTTTTTCCTAAATTCTCTTGGCGTCATGCTCGACCACGCTTTAAAACGTGTACTAAAGTTGGCACTAGTTGGATATCCGACTATCTCTCCAATATGTTGAATCGGCCATTCTGTTGAACGAAGTAACCTAGCAGCGTATTCCATGCGCATACGTGTTAAATGTGCCATCGGGCTTCGACCAAACTGCTTTTGAGTCAGACGGTGCAAATGTGGCTCCGAACATGGATATAAAGCTGCCACTTGCTCGACACTCCAATCCTTATGGAGCTGACGCTGGACAAGATCGAATACGCGCCGAAGCCTCAATTGGCTGCGTGATATCGACTCTGAGGGCGGCATGTTTAACATCAGCTCTAACTGAGCCACGCTATGTGCACCAACCGCACCACCATAATCAATAGGAAGATTAATACTGCGTAACAACGTTTGGATACACGCATACATCACCTCAGGTGCAGATGTGAGCTGGTAACTAATATTACTCTCTATCATTGGCCATGCTCTATCAGGAGTAAGAAAAAGCCATGCGATCTGCCAGGGTTCCTCTTCCATACCAAAACCGTTTTCAACACCTGCAGGCACCGTGATCAACGAGCCAGGCTCCAAATCATATCGACACGCCCCACTTTCTAACCAACCTTTACCGCGCACGGTGTAAAGCAGCATGTGTTTTTTTTTGGTTTTTACGATAAACAGAGAAGAAGTCACGACAGGTTGCAATTCCGCACTGCACAATGCCTCTCTCCTCCAATGCCAGTACTCGACTGTGATCAATAAACTCTTGATAGGTTTTTTCTGAAATCGCGTAGCGTTCTTGTTTATCTTCCATGATTTATTGGCTCACATATACACTAGTGGAGAGTTTTACAAAGGTTTTGGATGCCTTTGAAAAATACACCGCCAAATCATAGGGATAAACTACTCGCATTAATCTTTAAGGAGAAATGCGATGCTCTTAACACGCGAATACATAGATAAAGCATTTTGGCAAAAGCTGATTTCGATTGGCCTTCCTGTTTCACTTCAATCCATGCTTTTTGCGTTACTCGGCGTCGTGGATATTTTCATGGTGAGCCAACTCGGCGAATCCGCCACTGCAGCCGTTGGAGTCGGAAATCGCATTTTTTTCTTTAACCTTGCAGTCATTTTCGGTCTTTGCGGTGCAGTAACAGTGCTGGCTTCTCAATATTACGGTTCAGGGAACCTGGCAGGAATCCGCAGAACATTGGCGCAATCTTGGTGTATTTCCATTTTAGTGACGCTGCCGTTTATTATTCTCTACGCGATTTTTGATAAAGAGATCGTCTCTTTCATGTCAGACGATCCTGAATACGTCGCTTATGCGCGTGATTATCTTGTGATTACGGGCTTTAGCCTCATTGCAACCGCGATAGTGGTGCCAATAGAAGCGGTATTGCGCGCCGTAGGCCAAACCAAACTGGCAACCAACGTCAGTGTCTCCGCGATTGTCGTGAACGTCGTGCTTAATTATGTTTTGATTTTCGGTTTATTCGGCTTCCCTCAATGGGGCGTATTTGGTGCAGCCGTTGGCAGCTTTGTTTCTCGATTTTTCCAAACGGCAGTGTTGATTTACTTTTTCTGTAAACGCTACGCATACCTTATTCCGACCAAGTTCGATTGGGCGAAAGGCCGTTTAAAGCAGTATCGTCAAAAATACTTTAAGGTTTCTCTACCCATGTTGGTCCACGATGCGCTCTGGACTGGTGGGCTGATCGTTTACAGCATCATCTATGGTCAATTGGGCGTTTCAGAACTTGCGATCATCTCATTCTTATCCCCGATTGAAGGCGTACTGATTTCAACCTTTATGGGATTTGCGGTCGCTGCATCCGTTCTTCTTGGGAATGATATTGGCGCAAAACATTATGATCGGGTCGAGAAAACGGCGTGGTGGTATGTGTTAACCAGCGCAATCTTAGCCACCTTATTGTTTTTCCTAGTGTGGTTGAGCTCGCCTCTGATTCATCATCTATTGGTACTGAGCCCATTAACCGATGCAGAAATGGCACTCAACGTATGCTTAGTCATGGCGCTGGGTATGATTTTGAGAGTTTTTAACATGGTAGGGATTGGCGGCGTACTAAAGAGCGGCGCAGATATTCGCTACAGTATTTTCATTGATACGTTTGGTCAGTGGGCTATTGGTATTCCCCTTACCTATTACACTGGTATGGTACTCGGGTTGCCTTTGCATTTTGTCTTGATGTCTCTGCTAGCTGAAGAATTTGTGAAAGGCGTACTTACGACTTATCGTATCCAATCTAAACGTTGGATAAATAATATGGTCGAGGATGACCAAGCGGTGACAGCGTAACTGGAAATACACTAACGAACTCACACCAAAAGGGCTCACACGTTATGCACGTGTGAGCCCTTTTTATGTTTGGAGAATACTTGATTAAATATCCGTAAAGCGATGAATGATTTGATTTGAACTGCCACGCCATTCGAGATTGAGATCTTTCTTGTCTTGTTCAAACTTACCATCAATCAAAACATCGATGTGTTGCACCACTTCTCTTTGCGCGTCATCCAGTTCAGCCAGCGTGTAGCCTGTCCAAACCCAGATGTCTTTACCGGGACACTCTTCTCTCACCCTTTTCACGATCTTTAAAATATGAGGCACATTAGCAGGATGAAGCGGATCTCCGCCCGACAACGACAAACCGCGACGTTTAATGCGCGTGTCATTCAAGTCATTGATGATTTTGTCTTCCGCTTCTTGCGTGAACAACACACCCGAATCTAAGCGTTGCGTCGACTGGTTATAACAGCCACGACACTGATGTACACAGCCCGACACAAACAATGTGCAGCGCGTACCCGGTCCGTTAACAACGTCAATTGGATAATATTGGTGGTAGTTCATAATGCGTCTCTTTGTTATCGCGAAAAAGAAAATCAACCTAAAGCAGGTTGATTTTCAAAGTGTTGAATCGAGTGGTAATTAACCTTATAGGTGTTTCACTCGACGTTTAACTTCTTCTTGTTTGCCG
Organism: Vibrio sp. CCB-PB317; assembly: GCF_022808245.1. Classification (NCBI taxonomy): domain Bacteria; kingdom Pseudomonadati; phylum Pseudomonadota; class Gammaproteobacteria; order Vibrionales; family Vibrionaceae; genus Vibrio; species Vibrio sp. CCB-PB317. The sequence continues at coordinate 963,414 of NZ_JALGNU010000002.1, read as the reverse complement.
AAGTTAAACGGACGTGCATCTGGGCTGCCCAAGTAGCCACATACGCGACGTGTCACCGACACTTTGGTTGAATCGTGGTTGCCACAACTTGGGCAAGTAAAGCCTTTGCTTGTACATTCAAACTCGCCGGTGTAACCACATTCGTAACACTCATCAATCGGAGTGTTGGTTCCGTAGTAAGGAACGCGGGTGTAACTGTAGTCCCACACGTTTTCTAGTGCTTCTACATTACGTTGCATGTTCGGGAACTCACCGTAACAGATGAAGCCACCGCTTGAGATTTCCGGGTAAGGCATCTCGAAGTCGATCTTATCGTAAGGGTTAACTTTCTTCTCAACATCCAAGTGGAAGCTGTTGGTGTAGTAACCTTTGTCTGTTACGCCTTCAATCAAACCAAACTCTTTGGTGTCGATGCGGCAGAAACGACTACATAGGTTTTCACTTGGTGTTGCGTACAAGCTAAAACCATAGCCAGTTTCATCAGCCCATTGGTTCACCGCATCTTTTAGATGTTTGATGATCGCGACCGCTTTTTCACGCAGTACGGCATCATCGTAAACGTGCTCTTCAGTACCAAACAACGCGTTGATAGTTTCATGCACGCCAATGTAGCCTAGAGAAATTGACGCACGGCCGTTTTTGAAGATTTCTGCAATCGAATCGTCTGCTTTCAAGCGCACACCACATGCACCTTCCATATATAGAATTGGTGCAACGCGCGCTTTTACGTTCTCTAGACGAGAAATTCGTGTTTCTAGTGCTTTACGAGCAAGACGTAGACGATCATCAAGCAGTTCATAGAACTTCGCTTCGCTGCCTTTTGCGCGAAGCGCGATACGTGGCAAGTTCAAGCTAACTACACCAAGGTTGTTACGACCTTCATGGATAAGTTCGCCATCCTCTTCGTAGGTGCCTAGGAAGCTACGACAACCCATCGGTGTTTTGAATGAACCCGTTACTTCCACGACTTTGTCGTAGTTAAGAATGTCTGGGTACATACGTTTTGAAGCACACTCAAGTGCAAGCTTCTTAATGTCGTAGTTTGGATCTTCTGCCTTGTGGTTTAGACCGTCTTTAATACCGAACACCAATTTAGGGAATACGGCGGTTTTACGGTTTTTGCCAAGACCAGCGATACGGTTTTTCAAAATCGATTGCTGAATAAGACGAGACGCCCAGCTTGTACCAAGACCAAAACCAAACGTAACGAATGGCGTTTGACCATTTGCCGTGTGTAGTGTGTTTACTTCGTACTCTAGCGATTGGAATGCGTCGTAACACTCTTTCTCAGTGCGAGCTTTAGCGAACTCTTCTGGCTCAGCAATGTTCCACTCTTTCGCGATTTCTAAATGCTTTTCATAGCTCGTGATGACGTAAGGTTCTAACACTTCGTCGATACGGTTGATGGTTGTACCGCCATAAATATGGCTAGCCACTTGAGCAATAATTTGCGCTGTTACTGCGGTCGCAGTTGAAATCGATTTAGGCGTATCGATTTCTGCATTACCCATTTTGAAGCCGTGCGTTAGCATGCCTTTCAAATCGATAAGCATACAGTTAAACATCGGGAAGAATGGTGCGTAATCCAGATCGTGGTAGTGAATGTCACCCACTTCGTGTGCTTGAACCACATCGCGAGGAAGGATGTGCGTTTTCGCGTAGTGCTTCGCCACGATACCCGCTAGAAGGTCACGCTGAGTTGGGATAACTTTGCCGTCTTTGTTCGCGTTTTCGTTGATCAAATCAAGGTTACTTTCTTCAATCAACCCCTCGATTTCACGAGTTAGTGCACTTTGCTTTTCACGCGCGATGTCGCGGTCATGGCGGTATTCAATGTAAGAACGTGCTAGGGCTTTGTAAGGACCTTGCATGAGTTCATTCTCGACTAAGTCTTGAATCTCATGGATGTGAACTTCATCGTGATCTTTTAGCTGTAACTCGACAGCAAGAGCGACATTAAGAGCATAAATGGCGACATCTTTATCCTTGTTTTCCGCTGCCGCTTCAACTGCTGCTTGGATACGATCCCTGTTGAACGGAGCTCTTGAGCCGTCACGCTTGATTACGATTGGTTTCACTTTCTTCTCCTTACCCCAGCATACTCACAGAGTTATCCACAAACACACTATATGGGGTTATTTTTTATTCTGCTAACACAATATATTGTGGCGTATTTAACGAAAAGCACCACTTGAAAACATTGATTTTGATCAATAAAGATCGGCTAGCGGACAAGAACAAATCGATCTTATTGGTACTGATCTCAGTTGCGAAGAAAACCGTGAAAATTGCAAAATTGGAACTAAATCTACTTGCTTTTTTGGGATGTCTTATAGAATAAAGGTTGGAAAGGAATACGCTAAAAACCAGGAGTGAAACAAGCCAATATGCGATCACTATTTGTTACTGCCTTATTAATTTTTAGTTCAACGTCACTTGCTCAAAACTCCATCAACTTAACCAGTTGGAATATAGAATGGCTGTCTATAAATGGAGGTAAGGTTTCGAGAACCAGTGACGATTTCGTCAAACTCAACCAATATGTGGATAAAACTCAAGCCGACATCATCGCCTTTCAGGAGGTCGACTCCAAAGCAGCAGTTCAAAAAGCTGTAGGCGATGGCTACGCGATTTATCTCTCTGATCGAGCTCAATCAAACAATAAGCACCTTCAGTTTTCTGATACCAATCAGTACACTGGTTTTGCTGTGCGTAAAGACATTGAAGTGTCTGACCCAGCAGACTTCTCAATCACGCGTGGTAATAGCAAGTTGCGCTTTGCCAGCTACATCGTCGTTAATCCAAACCAAAAGGACGAGCTTCACCTGCTCTCTGTGCATCTAAAAGCAGGATGCAGCGGAGCGTACAAAAACAGTCGTGATTGCCAGACACTGAGTCAACAAGGAGAAGCACTTGCGAAATGGATGAGCGAGAGAGAAAAGAAAAAAGAGCAGTATGCCGTAATGGGCGATTTCAATCACAACTTGTCGTATCAACGTGATTGGTTGTGGGCGCTCATGACGCTCGGTAACGATGCACAATTGGTAACGCGAGATACTCAAGCCGATTGCAAGGTTCGCTCAAATAAGAACCCAAGCAAAACACACCAATTCCGCTCTTTGATTGATCACATTATTGTTAGCCCGCAAATAAAAGCGAAAAACGCGCATCAAACGCTGTTTAGCTCACAAGATGTTTTGGATTACAAACTGAGTGACCATTGCCCTGTAAACGCAACGGTAACGCTTAACTGAACGAACAAAATAGCCCAGCATGATGCTGGGCTATTTTATGTTGTTTGCCAGATAGACGTTTAACTAGTTAACAAGAGAAACCGTTCTATCAAAGCGCTCTTGGATTCAGCAGCACTACGTCACCCTGCTTCAACCCCGTTCGCACTCTCCCCAACTCTCCAAGCTGAATAAGCCGAGTTTCTACCTCACCGCTGTCTTGCACCACTTTTACATAGTCCAATTGGCCAACTTGGTAAACCGCCTCTTTTGGCACGCGAAGTACAACATCGTCGGTCAAGGTCAACGCGACTTTGGCGTATGTACCTGGATAGATAGCCGTTGGCGGCTCAAATTGAAGCTTTACGGTATAACTGCGCGAGTTGGCATCTGCCGACGGCGTCACTTCTTTTACTGCCGCTTGCGCGTTGAGGTTGTAAGACGGAAAAACAACGTCCACTTCTTTATCATAAGTCACATAAGGCATGACAGACTCAGCAAAGTTCACCTCTATTTCCAACGAGTTTGGATTGTACATTGATAAAAGCAAAGCCCCCGGCGTCGCAGTATCACCCTTGTTGATGGGCTTTTGCGTGATCAAACCATCAAACGGTGCAGTAATGATGCTGTAGCCAAAGGTCGTTTCCGCCTCGGAGACCGCCGCTTGCGCTTTATTGAAGTTGGCTTGTGCGGTTTGCAACGCACTTTCCGCTTGGTCAAATTGCGATTGAGGGATCAGTTTTTTGTTTAAAAGCGCTCTGACACGAGAAAACTCCTTTCTCGCCGCATTGAGCTGCGCTTGTGCAGAGGATAAAGCCTGCTCACTTTGACGAACTCGCGCGTCGAGATCATCGCTTTCTAGCCGCGCCAACACGTCTCCTTGCTTCACTCTATCGCCAACCTTCACCAATACCTCCATCACCGATGCCGTTAACCGTGCCGCGATATCGGCGTGCTGCTCTGCAACGACGACGCCCGGAAACTCTCGAACAACCGATTCGCTGGTTAACATCAGTTGATGTGTCTCTGCGTTATTTACATCAATCTGGTTGGTTTTCGCGTCATGTTCTGTCGGCAACTTTTCTGTAAAAAATCCAGCCATATAGAGAAAAAGAAGCGCGAGTATGGCAAACAGAATCACGCCTAACCATTTGGTATCTAATTTCATTGCTCTTCCTCCATCTGAGGTAATCCATGTCCTTTGGTGTTTTGGTATGCAAGGTTATAAACCACCGGAACCACAAGCAGCGTAAAGATGGTCGAGGCGGTAATACCGAATATGATTGCCCAAGCCAAACCGTTAAAAATTGGGTCTAACGTAATCACGACGTTACCCAGTAACGTTGTACCCGCGGTCAGCAATATTGGCCGCATACGAACAACACCAGATTCAATCAACGCATCATGTAAACTACGACCTTCAGCCAGCGATTGCTGAACAAATTCAATCAAAACGAGTGAGTTACGCACCACAATCCCTGCTAGCGCAATCATGCCGATCATCGCGGTCGCCGTGAACAGCGCCGGGTTCGGGTAATTACCGATGTCACTGCTTAACACATTCAAAATCCAGAACCCCGGCATAATCCCAATCACGGTCAGGGGTATCGCCAGCATGATGATGCCCGATACCGCAGGTAAACCAGTTTGAATCAACATCACCACAAATACGCCAAGCAGCGCAGCGCCATAAGCAATGCCTAAATCTCGGAATACGTCTACTGTGATTTTCCATTCCCCCTCGCCACTCCAAACCACCTCGATGTTGTCTGGCACGCTCCAAGTGACACCAGCGCCATTGCTCAAGTACGTGCGATCTTGCCAGTGACGATGCGCTTCTTCCTCGTGAATTGTATCTTGGTCAGCCATCACATCGGCAATCACTTCACCCGGAACACGCCCAACTACCTCAGCGTAGACATACACAACAGGCTTGAGGTTTTTATGGAAAATCGGTTTGTCCGCTGCGCGTTTCACAAAATGACCGACTTCAGACAACTGCACGATAGGCTGAGGAGCATCCACAACCGCCCCATTGGATTCTACTTTTGCAATGCCCGGACGGCCTCGCACATAAAGCTGCTCTAGTTGATTCAGGTTATCTCTGTCTTCGCGTCGGAGCTGCACTTCGATAGGCAGTGGGTCCACTTCTCTTGGATCGGCTATATAACCGAGCACTTTGGCGTTCGCGGCGGTAATAAGCGTGTTATTGATATCAGCAACGGAAATACCAGACAGCGCCGCTTTTTCTTGATCAATGATGAATTGCCACGTTTCTAAATCACCTTGGATGCTGGTATCCACCTCAGAAACCAACTGTTCTTTGCGAAGCCTATCCGCTACTTTCTCTGCTTGGATCATCAGATCTTCATAAGATGTCGCTTCATCACCGTAAACTTCTGCCGTAATGGTGGCGATAACAGGCGGGCCTGGCGGCACTTCGACTAGCTGCAGGTCAGCGTCAAACTTATTTGCAATCTGCTCTAAATCCGCCCTGAGTCGTGTCACCAGTTCGTGTGATTGCATTGCGCGGCGATTCTTCTCTGCAAGAACGACTCGAAGCTCGCCATGGTATGGTTCGCTACGCATAAAGTAGTGGCGCACCATGCCGTTGAAGTCCATTGGGGAAGCGGTGCCTGCAAAGCCCGACACACTTGTCACTTCCGGCACCGTCATTAAATAGTCCGTAAAGCTCGACAGCGCGTTAGAGGTATCCACAAAGCTTGAAGACTCTGGCATGTTTAATACCAATTGGAACTCGTTCTTATTGTCATAAGGCAGCAACTTAAGTGGAACTAAGCGAAGTGCTGGTAACAATGCCGCCAAGACGAACAACAAGGCAACCAAACCAAGGAAAAGCCACGCTTTCTTACGACTTTCAAGTAGCGGAATTAACGCACCGCGATACAGGCGATACATCGGCGAAGATTGGATGTCATAGTGGCCGTTTTCCTCAGCACCTTTGAGTAGCTTCTTGGCAAGCCAAGGCGTGATCATAAACGCGACAACGGTACTAAAGATAACGCTGATCGGAACGTTGAACGCCAGTGGCGCCATGTAAGGCCCCATCATCCCAGTGATGAAAAACATCGGCGTAAACACGATCACGATTGCGACCGTCGACATTAACAAGGCGCTACGAATTTCTGCCATGGCGAGAACAATCGCATTGGCTCGTGTTAGATTTTTGCGTTTGAGGTAGCGTTCAATGTTATCGATACTGGCAATCGGGTCGTCCACGATCAAACCTAGCGCCAAAATCAATGCAAAGAGCGTGACTCGGTTGATGGAATAGCCAAATGCCAAGTCCATCCCGAGCGCGGCACCATAGCTAATTGGAATCGCGATGCCAACCACCAATGCACTTCGCCAGTTCAAGAACAAACCAACAAACACCACGACCGTTAGAATCGAAATACCAAGGCTTGATACCAAATTGTTTACTTTTGCGTTCGCTGTTTCGCCATAGTCCCGAATGACTTCAACTTGTACTTGCGGAGGAAACTGCTCGGATTGAAGCTCCGCCAGTTTATCCCGAACAGACTGAGCCACGTTAACCGCGTTCGAGCCTTTTTGTTTAGCGACAGAAATGAACACCGCTGGGTATGCTTCATCGTGGTTTTTATCGCGATACCAAGTATCGGATGTTGCCTCACCTTCACCGTCGTAAATACGCGCGACATCTTTCAAGTAAACGGGTTTGCCATTGAGCACCGCGATAACAAGGTCGCCAACTTCTTCGGCGTTGGTCAGAAACCGTCCCGACTCCAATGTGTAATTTTGCCCGTTTACACGAATGTTCTTGCCTTGGGTTTTACTATTACTGAGCTGAATGGTCTGTTCGAGGTCATCGATGGTTACTTTGAAGTTTGCCATCGCAACGGAATCAAGCTCTATCTGGATTTTTCTCGGCTCACCGCCAATCACTTCCACCTTGTTGGTGGCATCCAATGATTTAACACCTAACGTGGCTTGGTCTGCAATACGTCTCAGCTGATGGCGATCGAGAATGTCTGGATCGGTGGAATAAATTGCGGCAACAACAATGGGTACATCATCGATCTCAACAGGCTTTACAAGCCAGTTAGTGACAGAAGGAGGAACTTTGTCTTGGTTGGAATAGAGTTTGTTGTAAAGCTTAACCAGAGCATCTTCGCGGTTTTCGCCGACATAGAAGCGAACGATGACTTGCGCTGCACCTTCCATGGACGAGGAATAAACGTATTCCACACCGTCAATTTGGCTAACAAGCTTTTCTAATGGTTCAGTGATTTGATTTTCGACTTGAGAAGCGCTTAGTCCGGGAGCCGAAACCAATACATCCGCCATCGGCACAACGATTTGCGGGTCTTCCTCTTTCGGGGTCAGCCACAAAGCCGCGGCACCGACCATAAGCGCGAGTAAAATCATGATCGGAGGGAAAAAGCTGTTCATCACGGACTGAACAAAACTTCGCTTTAGTTTGTCGGGCATCCTTTCCCCTCCATATCAGATTGATTGTTTACGCGTTCGCGGTTTTCATCTTCTTCGCGTTACGGTAAGTAATGATCGCCTTCGCGAACAGAGATCCAAGTAACATCGCAAGGAAGAACACCACAATGCTCACGTTGCCTAATGCCAGACTCGCAACCGCAGGGCCAGGGCAAATACCTGCCAAACCCCAACCTAAACCAAAGATGGCCGCACCAGATAACAAACGTCCGTCGATGTTCTTATTGGTTGGTGTGCAAAACGCTTCACCGCTAACTGATTGTTTTCTCGGCTTGATGATTAAAAAATAGCTTGGCATGAATACCGCGAGTGCGCCGCCCATCACAAAAGCCAAACTTGGATCCCAACTACCAGAAATATCTAAAAATCCAATGACTTTAGCTGGGTCGATCATACCAGACACCGCCATGCCCATACCGAATAACACACCGCTCAAAAGAGCAGAAAAACGAAAAATAGTCTTGTTCATGGAATCTCTCTTAAACTAGGTGAAGTCGAACGAATACCGTTAGGCCAGCGACAGCCATAAATACACAGGTCGCCACAATAGAGCGCTTAGACAAACGGCCCATGCCACAAATGCCGTGCCCACTAGTACATCCGTTACCCAGTCTGGTTCCGATTCCTACCAATAAACCAGCGGCAATCACCATCCCTAAAGAAAGGTTCGCGGTACTAGGAACCGCAACGCCCAACATCAGAACGCTAATCAAGCCACCAGCTATCATTCCAACCGCAAAAAGCAATCGCCACGAATAATCGCCTTTTTTCGGTGACATAATGCCATTCATAATTCCACTGATTCCGGCAATTTTCCCGTTAACCAACAACAATATAGTGGCGGAGATCCCTAACAAAATGCCACCAAACAACGATTCCCATGGAATAACGTTTAACATTATTTACCTCTAAAATCTTAGCTACGAATTAGTTACAGAAAACGCTATGAAGCGCCTTGATTAATGACTCAACTCTCGGTTCTGACAACGAATAAAACACTTGCTGTGATGCCTTACGAGCCTTGATCAATTTGTGTTTGCGAAGCACCGTCAAGTGCTGTGAAAAGGCGGATTGGCTAAGGAACGAGTTCTTTTGCAGCTCCCCAACACCAACCTCACCTTGGGTCAGTTGGCACAACACCATTAGCCTTTCCGGATGTGCCATTACTTTTAGGAGATCAGCAGCTTCATTGGCATTGCCTTTCATTGCTGCTACATCCATATCTGTATAGCTCATGACTCACCTCTATATTAAAAACTAAATTAGATATTACTAAAGTAATATATTTAGTCAACACTAAATTAGCAATGATGAATTTAGACAAATTAACATTAGACATTTCTAATTTAGATAATTATAGTGATGAATATCAAAGGATGGCGTTCTCAGTTTGAGAGTACGAAGGAGAAGAGTTATGACGTTAGAAAATGCAGTACGAATTTTTGCAGGCACGATGGTATTGATCTCGGTCATACTAACCGTGTTCGTTCACAGTAACTTCATTTGGTTCACCGTGTTTATCGGCGTTAATCTTATTCAAAGTGCTTACACGGGAATCTGCCCTGCTGCTTATTTTTTAAAGAAATTTGGTTTTAGATAATCTAGAGCGTAGTGACCTTTCACACTGGCTATTCGTGAAAGGTCAGTTCGCCCTAAAACTTGGAGTTAAAAATGACTAAGATCTTAATCGTCGGTGGTGTTGCAGGTGGTGCATCTGCGGCGGCGCGTGCTCGTCGTCTGAGCGAAGATGCCGAAATCATCATGTTTGAACGTGGCCCGTTCGTTTCATTTGCTAACTGTGGCTTGCCTTATCACATCGGCGGCGATATCCAAGAACGCAGTAAGTTACTACTACAAACGCCAGAAAGCTTTTTAGCACGCTTTAACGTTGATGTTCGCGTGATGAATGAAGTGGTTTCTATTAACCGACAGGACAAGACCGTTACGATCAAAAACCTGTTGGATGAGTCTGAATACGTAGAATCATACGACTTCCTACTGCTTAGCCCAGGTGCAGGCCCTATTGTTCCGCCAATCCTAGGTCTCGATAACCCGCTCACCCACTCGCTACGTAACATTCCAGATATGGATCGCATCATCGAAACGATCCAAATGAACAAGCCAGAACATGCGACGGTTGTTGGCGGCGGTTTCATCGGTTTAGAAATGATGGAAGCCTTCCACCAACTTGGCATTAAAACCTCTCTGATCGAAATGGCAGACCAAGTCATGACGCCAGTAGACCGTGAAATGGCAGGCTTTGCTCATGCAGAAATTCGTGACAAAGGTATCGACCTAAAACTTGGCGTCGCGCTTGAATCTGTGAAATTCGTACCTAACGAACACGTTGCAAGTTTCGACTCTGGTGAGAGTGAGAAACACCAACACCTAGAAGGTGAATTGGAGTTAACACTGAACAACGGTGAAAAACTCACTACCGATATTCTGATCATGGCAATCGGTGTACGTCCTGAGACAAAACTGGCGCAAGAAGCCGGCCTTCAAATTGGCGCGCTAGGCGGTATTTACACGAACGAATACATGCAAACCAGCGACCCATCTATCTACGCTGTCGGCGACGCGATAGAAGAGAAAGACTTCGTGACAGGCGAGCAAACTCTAGTGCCACTTGCAGGCCCGGCAAACCGTCAAGGTCGTATGGCAGCAGACAATATGCTTGGCCGCAAAGAAACCTACCAAGGCACACAAGGGACAGCGATTTGTAAGATCTTTGACCTTGCAGTGGCTTCTACCGGTAAAAACGAGAAACAATTGAAACGCGCTGGCGTTGAATACGAAAAAGTGTACGTGCATACCGCAAGCCACGCGAGCTACTACCCTGGTGCAGAAGTGGTGTCGTTCAAAATGTTGTTCGATCCAAAATCAGGCAAGATTTTAGGTGCTCAAGCAGTTGGTAAAGACGGTATCGACAAACGTATTGACGTTATGGCTGTTGCACAACGTGCTGGCATGACGGTTGAACAACTACAGCATCTTGAACTGACTTACGCGCCACCTTACGGCAGTGCAAAAGATGTGATCAACCAAGCGGCGTTTGTGGCAAATAACATCATCAAAGGTGACGCAGCGGCGATTCATTACGATGAAATCGACAACCTGACTGAAGATCAAATTCTCCTCGACGTCCGTAACCCGGGAGAATTGGAGTCTGTTGGTTATCTTGAAGGGGCAATCAACATTCCGGTTGATCAACTGCGCCATCGTATGGGTGAACTACCAAAAGGCAAAGAGATTGTGATTTACTGTCAAGTAGGCTTACGCGGTAACGTGGCATACCGTCAACTGGTCAACAATGGTTACAAAGCTCGTAACTTGATTGGTGGATACAGAACACTCAAATTCTCGCGCTTATAACGGGATAATAAAAACAGAGAAAACCGAGGGATTGGTTTTCTCTTTTGTTTATTTACATGGACTCAAATCTAACTCATTAACCTTCTATCGCCAAACGGACTGCTGCTTGAGCATGGATAGAAGTGGTATCAAGTAGCGTAACATCGGTGTGACTTTGGTTTACAAGTAAGGCAATTTCAGTGCACCCGAGAATCACAGCTTCAGCTCCCTGCTCTTTTAGTTTTTCAATAATTTGCAGGTATATCGTTCTCGATTCCTCTTTGATTTCACCTTGGCATAACTCTTTATAAATAATGTTATGCACTATAGAGCGATCATCTTGAGCAGGAGTTATGACATCCAGCCCATAGAGGTCGGAAAGCCGTCCTTTGTAAAAGTCTTGCTCCATTGTGAATTGAGTACCAAGGAGTCCGACCTTTTGAACCCCTTTCTCACGAAGTAACTCAGCAGTCGCGTCTGCGATATGTAGTATGGGGATATTAATGCTGGCTTCAATTTGAGGAGCAACTTTGTGCATTGTGTTCGTACAAATAAGAATAAAATCAGCGCCCCCTTTTTCTATTGAAGATGCAGCATCAGATAGAATACTTGCCGTTTCTTCCCATTTACCTTGGTGTTGAAGTTTCTCTATCTCTGAAAAATTCACGCTATACATACAAATTTTTGCGGAATTTAGGCCGCCTAACGCCTCTTTGACTCCTTCGTTGATCAATTTGTAATAACTAAGCGTCGACTCCCAGCTCATGCCGCCTAGAAGACCGATAGTTTTCATATAACTCTCCAATCGTTATACACCACCGTGGCAGGGGTGTTTTTACAAACAAAATCAACTACGTGAATAGACAGCCTTCTAGCTTTTTCACTAGTGAAAACTGGATAAACCTGCAATCAGAAAAAACGAGAACCAAAAAGGACGACTACGCGATTCTCATATCTCCTCGCAACATTGTTACCGCACTTCCAGAAAGCTTAACGTATTCCGGACTCAATAGTTCTGTATAAACAACTCCACTTCTCTTGGATGCTTGGAAGCCTTTTAATTGCGCTTTACCGAGCTCTTTGGCCCAGTAAACACATAAAGCGCAATGAGCAGAACCTGTTACTGGGTCCTCATCAACACCCACCCAAGGGGCAAAATAGCGAGAGACAAAATCAGCGTCAGTGCTTGATTGAGCAGTGATGACGACTCCACGGCCTTTTTGTTTAAGCAGCGCACTAAAATCAGGTTCGAGTTGCTTTATCAAAGACTCATCATTGATGACGATCAACTGCTTATTATCAAACTGACCATAAGCGTTTACATCAGCCACATCGAGCCCTAAGCCGTAAAGCAAGTCTGTGTTAATACTTGCTCGCATATCTAAAATAGGAGCAGGAAACACCAAATGAATGTCGTCATGATCAAGTTGTGCAGTTAAAACGCCGGATAGCGTGCCAAACTCAATGGTATCACCTGTACTATATAACCCTTGCTCTCTCAGCACGTGCGCCGTGGCCAATGTGCCATGTCCACACAAAGCGACTTCCGTTTCAGGTGTAAACCAACGAAGTTGCATTGTGTTTAATGACAGAAACGCGGTTTCAGATAGTGACATCTCTGCCGCTATGGCCAACATCATTTCCTCATCAAGGCTTGATTCTGTGATACACACACCTGCAGGATTGCCTTTGAACACATCTGATGTAAACGAGTCGACCTGAAAAATTTTAACTTCCACAAAATATCCTTAAGTTCTATCAACTACTGTAGAACCATTAGCAGCGCTTAGTGCATTTGTACCACGTAATGTATTGCACCAGTTATTTGAGCAGTAAACCTTTATTAACTAAGAAGAAACCACTTTTTCTTCTGATGGGATTTATTGGTATTTTGCCGAAGTAATGAACTCACCGAATGTTTCACACCAAACAACAACAGTATTGTATTCAGAAATGGAAATCCCTTGAGGAACCTCAACAACGAAGTTATTGAATGTTTTGACATCACCAACCAAGCTCATCTCAGATTTAAGGCCATTAAACGCTTGTTCAGTCTCGACAAATTTAGGAGATAAATAGAGTTTATAGTCAGGCCCGGGAGCGAGTTTTCCTACCAGCGTAATAGCTTGGGAACTCAAATGAATTTCACCTTCTCCCCAATGAAAAGCGTCGCTATCTTTGAGGTCCCTCGTGACAACTGCCCTGTATTCTGCACCTTGCATGCGCTCAGAAACTTGCTCATCGGTCGGCGCAGGCGGTGCAATAAGAATCGGTAAAGTATAGATACCTATCGCAATACCAATCGCAACAGCCACTAAGTGGCTTAACGTTAATTTAATTATACTTTTCAAGGTCATCTATCTTCTTGTTAGTTTCATCAGCTTAGATTTCGGATCAAATACAGACATCCGTCAGGTTATACGTCCAATAGCCTAATTTCATTAATATTATACACAAGCAGGGCCAATGCGCCTTAACTGCTGCCTTTCTTTAAGAACGCTATCCAATAAGCCCGTTACTAACCAAAATAACTATTTTTTAATTCAGCCTCTATACGCCTTCGACGAAATGATCTAAAGGCAAAGTGAGCAATTAAAAACGGCTGATAATTGATATCAGCCGTTTGCTTATCTGGAATGTCGTTGTGCTGGTTTGGAAACTATTCTGCTTCCACCAAAGCGATCTTATCGGATGTCGATTTTTCCAATTTGATCGCAATAAACTTAGAGGTTGGCGTAAACGTTCTATCCCCATAACTATCTAAAGGAACCAATGGGTTCGTTTCTGGATAGTAAGCCGCCGCCTGACCTGCTGGTACGTCATAGGCAACAAGCGTAAATCCGCTAACACGGCGCTCAACGCCATCTTCCCATAATGACACCATGTCCACTTTGTCGCCCGTTTCAAATCCGAGTTTACGAATATCCGCTTCATTGATAAACAGTACTTCGCGCATACCAAATACACCACGATAACGATCATTTAAGCCGTAAAGTGTCGTATTGTATTGGTCGTGTGAGCGCATGGTTTGCAAGATCAAATCTGGCTTTTGGCCTTTTTCGAGTATCGCTTCGCTGATCAACTGTTTCGGCAACTCACTAGAGCTGAACTGTGCTTTGCCGCTTGGTGTATTCCATCGACGCTCGGCAGCTGGGTTTACCAAGTGGAATCCACCCGGGTGTTTAAGCTTATGGTTAAAGTCGGTAAAGCCCGGAATCGTGTCGGCAATCAAATCGCGAATACGGTCGTAATCTTCAATCGCCCACAACCAATCAATTGGTTTTGCCCCGAGTGTAGCATTGGCAATACCGGCAATAATCGCTGGTTCTGAACGCAAATGCTCCGAACGCGGTTTTAGCTGACCAAATGAGATATGCACCATGCTGAAAGTATCTTCAACCGTCACGCCTTGTGGGCCAGTCGCTTGCTGATCAATCTCGGTACGGCCTAAACACGGAAGAATAAGCGCATCTTTACCTGTGACAAGGTGAGAACGATTTAACTTCGTCGAAATGTGTACGGTTAAATTGCAGTTTCGCATCGCGTTGTGCGTACGTTCTGTGTCTGGCGTTGCTTGTGCAAAGTTACCGCCCAAACCGATAAATACTTTCGCTTGCCCTTCTTCCATCGCTTTAATGGCTTGCACAGTGTTGTGGCCTTCACCACGCGGGACGGCAAAGTTAAATCGACTTTCAATGCGATCCAACAACAGATCTGAAGGTTTTTCATCAATGCCCATAGTACGGTCGCCCTGAACGTTACTGTGACCACGCACTGGTGAAAGACCCGCGCCCGGCTTACCAACATTACCTCGTAACATTTGCACGTTTGCGACTTCTTTAATGGTTGGTACAGAGTGACGATGCTGAGTCAACCCCATCGCCCAACACATGATCACACGTTCTGCACGTCGATACATGCTCGCCACCATCTCGATTTCACTTAAATCAAGACCCGATTGTTCCGCGATGTGTTCCCAAGAGGTTGCGTCCACTTCAGCCAAATACTCATCAATACCTATCGTGTGTTGCTTGATGAATTCACGGTCAAATACCGCTTTGCCACCGTTTTGCAATGCCTCGCGTTCCCATTGCAACAAGAATTTCGCGATGCCACGAAACACTGCCATGTCTCCGCCCAAAGCAGGACGCAGATACGCCGTGTTTGTAGGCTCTGAGCCGTTACTCAACATCTCAATCGGCATTTGTGGGTTTTGGAAACGCTCTAATCCGCGCTCTTTAAGCGGGTTTAGACAGATAACCTGTGCACCGCGTTTTACCGCTTCGCGCAGAGGTTCAAGCATTCGTGGGTGGTTAGTGCCCGGGTTTTGACCAATCACGAAAATCGCATCAGCTTCTTCAAAATCATCAAAGATCACCGTGCCCTTACCAACGCCAATGGTGTCTTTCATCCCGATTGCACTGGCTTCGTGACACATGTTGGAACAATCTGGGAAGTTGTTGGTACCGAATGCGCGTACAAATAGCTGATATAGAAACGCCGCTTCGTTGCTTGCACGGCCAGAGGTATAAAACTCAGCTTGGTGTGGTGAATCCAATTGGTTGAGATGTTTAGCCACAAGAGAAAAAGCCTCATCCCAAGAGACAGGCACATAGTGGTCGGATTCAGCATCGTATCGCATTGGGTGCGTGATACGGCCTTGGTATTCCAACCAGTAATCGGTTTGCGTTGAGAGAGAAGAAACGCTGTGATTGGCAAAAAACTCAGGATCAACCAGACGATTGGTCGCCTCCCAGTTTACCGCTTTCGCGCCATTCTCACAGAAATTGACTTTACCACTATCTGGCGACTCGCCCCATGCGCATCCAGGGCAGTCGAAACCGCCATTTTGGTTGGTTTTGAGCATAGTGCGAATGTTTTTAACTGCATTTTCACTGCCCCACCAACTTCTGGTTACGGCTTTCAGTGCACCCCAACCACCAGCTGGACCTTTGTATGCTTTTATTTGTTCTTTTTGGCTCACGACTTTACTCCTCGCAGATATACCAGCAAGCAGGGTGCCCGTGAAAACAAGCGCGTTATTTATTGAGATAATGCGGAAGTATTGAAGGGCTTAGTTTCTAATCCATGTATTTTTTAATCCAAATAAGTAACTACTCAACATGCTCTCGCTTGTCCGAGCGTTTACTTATCTAGATTCTTGATATCGGATACCCGCCTACTGTTTCTAAGACTGTTAGATTCAATTCGCATTGTTGCGCCTTGATCTAAATCAAAGATTAAGTCGTTATTCAATATGCGTCCAATTGATAATCCTGACCGAGTGATAAACAAAATCTATGACGAATTTTTCCACTGACGCTCATCACATTTTTAATCAATACAGTTTATGAGGTTAATCGTTTTCCCATTCGATTCCACCTAGTTAGCTTAACGAACTCAATAAAATCGGCATTCTTGATAATAGATAGTATCTATCACACTATAGATACTTTAAATTTGACCCTAATTAATATCAGGAATAGCCTTGATTCAGATCAATTTTGAGTGTGGTTTTATTCTTGACTTGGTTTTGGTTTTCCATTTCCCAGTTAAAACGCTCCAGCGCTTAAAAAGTACGGTAGTGCTGTGCCCTTATTTAGGGAGTTCCCCCGTACATGTGACTCACAACGCAAGGTTAACAAGCCATTATGGATATCAAACAACTTAAATATCTCATCGCACTTGAACAGACCAAACACTTTGGTCAAGCCGCCGCATTGTGCCACATTACGCAGCCTACCTTGTCGATGAGAATCCGAAGCTTAGAGGAAGAACTCGATCTCGAATTAATCAAAAGAAGTCAACGATTTGAAGGATTTACTGAAGCCGGAGAACGCATTTTAGCTTGGGCAAAAACCGTCTTAGCCGCTCATGATGGATTGCAAGCCGAAGCCGCCAACTGCCGTGGTCAATTGGTCGGCTCTCTTCGGCTTGGAATGGTGCCACTCGCCAGCCAAAACCCTATGCAATTGCTCAAACCATTAGCTCAACAGTTCCCTGAGTTACGCTTTCAAATACTCTCCATGACGACCGAACAGATCATAGACCAACTCAATCGCAATCAACTTGATTTGGGGATGTGTTATGTCGATCAAGTTAACACCGCTTACTTCGATGTTATCGAGCTAGATTCGACCAAACTTGGCGTTTTATTCGATGAGCGTCATTTTGATTTTGCCGAATCTGAAGTGTTGTGGGAGTCACTCAATAACATTCCGCTAGGGCTGCTTTCGAAGGGCATGCACTATCGCCACTCAATTGATCTTAGCTTTGTGAGTAAAGGGCTAGTTCCGCAAACCGTCATTGAAAGTAACTCCACCTTTCACTTGATCCAAGCAGTAACCAGTGGCCTTTGTTGCGCCATTATGCCGCTGAATTGTGGATTGGAAGAGTTGAACGATACGCTTCGCATTATTCCTATCGAAGAAGCCGCCGTTCACGCCCCGCTAGGTTTGTTAAAGAGAAAACAAGAACCCTTCTCCGCGCTAACCGATCAGTGCTTTGCAGAAGCAAAAAACATATTCAATCGATAACAAGAATACACACGTCAATTTTTGGCATAGACAACGGCTTATGAGGTGATTTCATGAGATGTACTACTCAGTCTTATTTTGAACTGTCCGATTTCAATCAAGCACCACCTCAACCAAGTGCGTTCAATTATCGAGAATTGATTGATGGCCGCCCAGTGCAACAAATGTCGCTGGCGAGTGAATCCGCTTTAGCTATCAGCTACAACGGCATTAGCCAAGCGGTCATGATGGTGACGCCAGGCCATCTGGAAGACTTCGTGAAAGGGTTTAGCTTAAGCACAGGCATCGTCCACGACTTCAAAGAGATCAAAGACATTGAAATGGGTGGCGATCACGAATCTCACTATGCGGAAGTGGAAATCAGCAACCGCGCTTTCTGGGCGTTAAAAACACAACGCCGAAATCTTGCTGGCACAACCGGATGCGGCATTTGTGGCGTCGAGGCTCTTGAACAAGCTTTGCCTGATTTGGCGCCGCTAACACCGTCTCTTCCTCCGCGCTCCGATGTATTCGAAGGGCTGCGAGACAAAGTCGCACAGCATCAAGAAGCCGCACGTGAATCTGGCGCGTTACACGCCGCTTTATTTGCTGATTTACAAGGCAACATCAAGTTGTGCCGAGAGGACATCGGCCGCCACAACGCGCTAGATAAGTTGATTGGCGCATTGGCCAACAATCACATCGAACCTCAAAGTGGCTTCGCAATCATGACCAGCCGTTGCAGCTTGGAGTTGATCCACAAAGCCGTTCGCGCGCGTATCCACACTCTGGTTTGCTTATCTGCACCTACAGCGTTAACCGTCGAATGGGCAAGAAGAAACCATTTGAACCTAATTCACTTGCCAAAACACGGCTCGCCGCGTCTATACAGCCCTGCGCCTTAACACGTCGACCTAGCCGAATTCCTAATATTTCTAACGGAGACCTCTGGGTCTCTTTTGTTTGCTTCTCACTCCCAATTGATACTTAGCGACAAGACACTATTCTCTCCAACCAAACGTGCTCACCCCTTGTCACCACTAAGCTTACGCATATTAATCCGTTTGCATTTGAACGCTTTCCAATCGATAAAAACTCAGTCAAAAACCCATATATTAGTAAGGGTTTTGTGTGACTCTTTTCACGCTTTTCCGCCTTCTTAGGCATTTCTAGGAATTTTTCCTAGCCGATCTAGGCAACCATCTCATGTGCCTCACAAAACCACTCTCTAGAATTCCGGTCAGTCAAAGGTAACAAGAGCGCATAACGGTCTCCGTTGTGTTTCTAAAACAATTACAAGAGAGTTCATCATGTTAAAATTCCTCGAACAGGTGCGGAAGCCGACCCTCGATCTTCCTGTCGAAGTTAGAAGAAAGATGTGGTTTAAACCGTTCATCCAATCTTACTTGGTCGTATTTATCGGCTACCTAACCATGTACTTGATTCGTAAGAACTTCAATGTCGCGCAAAACGATATGATCTCAACTTACGGTTTGAGCATGACAGACCTAGGTCTTATTGGCCTTGGCTTCTCCATCACATACGGCATCGGTAAAACCGTTGTGTCTTACTACGCTGACGGTAAGAACACCAAGCAATTCCTCCCTTTTATGCTGATCCTTTCTGGTCTTGCCATGCTTGGTTTCAGCTTCAGCATGGGCGGCGGTAGTGCAAGCCTGTTCTTGATGGTGGCTTTCTACGCTCTGAGTGGTTTCTTCCAAAGTACTGGTGGCCCTTCTAGTTACTCAACCATTACAAAATGGACACCTCGTAACAAGCGCGGCTCTTACCTAGGCTTGTGGAACATGTCTCACAACGTTGGTGGTGCGGGCGCAGCGGGTGTTGCCCTTTTCGGTGCTAACTACCTATTCGACGGCCACGTAATCGGCATGTTCGTGTTCCCTTCTATCATCGCGATCATCGTTGGCTTTATCGGTATGCGCTTTGGTAGCGACTCTCCAGAAGCTTATGGTCTAGGTAAAGTAGAAGAACTTTTCGATGAAGCAGTGAGTGAAGAAGACACCGCCGCTGAAGAAAACCAGATGACCAAAAAAGAAATCTTTGTTGAATACGTTCTTAAAAACAAAGTTATCTGGCTACTTTGCTTTGCCAACATCTTCCTTTACATCGTGCGTATTGGTATCGACCAATGGTCAACGGTATACGCGTACCAAGAGCTTGGTCTGTCAAAAGAAACGGCAATCTCTGGCTTTACTCTATTCGAAGTCGGTGCGCTTGTGGGTACGTTGATGTGGGGTTACTTATCTGACTTAGCAAACGGTCGCCGCGCATTGGTTGCTTGTGTGTCTCTTGGTTTGATCATCGTATCGCTTGAGTTCTACCAACACGCCACTAGCGAGTTCATGTACTTAGCCTCTCTATTTGTATTGGGCTTCTTGGTGTTTGGTCCGCAACTTCTTATCGGTGTTGCCGCGGTTGGTTTTGTCCCTAAAAAAGCAATCAGTGTGGCTGACGGCGTAAAAGGTACATTCGCTTACCTAATCGGTGACAGCTTCGCGAAACTTGGTCTCGGTATGATTGCAGACGGTACACCTATCTTCGGCTTAACAGGTTGGAAAGGTACCTTCGCAGCCCTAGATACCTCCGCCATGATTTGTATTGTTTTGCTTGCTTTCGTCGCTATCGCGGAAGAGAAGAAGATTCGACACGCGAAGAAGCTTCAACTTGCACAAAACCAAGCCTAACTTCTCTGCGCGCTTTACTTCGGTAAAGCGCGCGAGATCATTAAAAAGCATGGTTCAATTCAGTATCATTAAAGGTTTTTCTATTGGCTCCTGTTGGAGCTTATTGTTGTTAGTCGTCTGCTCTATTTGGTTGTAATAATGATTCATGTTGCTCTAGTTGATGATCACGTCATCGTGCGTTCAGGTTTCGCACAATTATTAAATTTAGAAAGTGATATTACCGTTGTTGGTGAGTTCGGCTCTGTCGCAGAAGCACGCACAGGCTTGCCTGCGGTACACCCACACGTCGTCATCCTAGATATTTCTATGCCAGATGAAAGCGGCTTAAACTTTCTTAGCGAAATACCAACTGGCATTGCCTGCGTGATGCTTAGCGTGCATGACTCCCCTGCGATGGTGGAAAAATCACTAAAGCTAGGTGCAAAGGGCTATCTTAGTAAACGCTGTAGCCCAGACGAACTTATTCAAGCCGTGAGAACCAGTGCTTCTGGCGGCTGTTACCTCACATCAGATATTGCACTTAAACTTGCAACGCCTAGCGACAACACCACCTCTCTATGCCAGCTGACAAAACGTGAAAACGAGGTATGTCAGCTACTTGCCACTGGGCTAGATGTAAAGTCAGTCGCGGCAGAGCTTGGCTTAAGCCACAAGACCGTACACGTGCATCGTGCGAATGCCATCGACAAACTCGGCGTGAAAAACAACGTTGAGCTCGCCAAACTATTTTCTCAAGAGTCCTTTTAATGCGAGCTTATGCTGTTACCACCATTTGCGGACTATTTGTTATGGCTTGCGCCTGGTTTTGCTTGTGGGTGATTGCCTATTACTTTGTCAATGATCCCGAGTTGGCGATCTTATTGTTTCCTTTCGCTTTACGATTAGGTGTCGCCCTGCACACTCGCACCGCTTATTGGCCGACGATTTACCTTTCGGAGTGGGGGCTTTCCATCGCACTTGCGATGTTACTGGGTCAACCACAGTGGCTTACCGTGCTGATTGCGAGCATTGCCAGTATCCCGGTCACTCTGATTGCGAAAAAATACTACTACGGAGACCAAAACCGCCATTTAGCCGTGATGAGCGTTGTCATTATCATTAGCGCGTTTATTAATGTGATGGCCGTTGGCTTTCACGTTCCTTCGGTTTACATGGTGTGGCTGGCTAGCATCTCTGGAGGCTTGCTCGTGGTGCCTATGTGCTACTTGTTATGGAGTTATTTGTTCCAAAGTCGTTGGTCTCCGCTTAGCTCTCTCCTACTTAGTAATGCCGTTGTATTTCAGGTGCGTCATATCGTGCTTTATGCGCTGCTTTTGATCGGCAGTATTTTAGTGCAAACCAGTTTGCCTGAAGAGCTAAAACGATTTGCGCCATTTTGTATGGCGATTCCAATCATCGTGCTTGCTCTGCGTTACGGCTGGCAAGGTGCCCTACTCGCCACCATGCTCAACAGCATTGCGCTGATTGCGGCTCGCAGCGGCGTGTCGAATCTAGAAATCACCGATTTGTTGTTATCTCTCTCAGCGCAAACCGTTACTGGCATTATGCTCGGTTTAGGGGTTCAGAAACAAAAAGACCTCAATCAAAAACTGCGCGGCGAGCTTGCACGCAATCAGAATTTGTCTCGCCAGCTTATCAAAGCGGAAGAGTCTGTAAGACGCGATATTGCGCGCGAGCTACATGACGAAATTGGACAGAACATCACGGCAATCCGCACACAAGCCAACATCATTAAGCGGGTAAATAACGCAGAAACAAGCGTGGGTTGCGCCGACATGATCGAAGGGCTTTCCCTCAACGTGTACGACACCACTAAGCGACTGTTAAGCAAGCTAAGACCAAAAATGCTGGATGATTTGGACTTAAAAGAATCCGTCGAGCAACTAACGCGAGAGATGGAGTTCGCCAATCACGGAACCAACGTTCAACTGAACTGGCAGGGCGATTACACCAGCCTGAGTGACACACTCAAAGTCACCCTATTCCGTTTATGCCAAGAGTCATTGAATAACGCAGCCAAGTACGCAGAAGCGCAGTTGATCAATATTGAACTGACAATTGGAGAAGCTGCGGTGTCACTGATGATTCACGATGATGGTGTCGGCTTCAAAGTTCAGGACAGCATGAAAGGCATGGGCGTTCGCGGCATGCAAGAGCGTGTGCACGCGTTAGGTGGAAAAATGGTTATCTACTCCACCAGCGATCAAGTGATCGGCACACAAATCAGCATTACTTTACCTAAGGTGTAACTCAAGATGTTTGGATTTTTACGTTCACCTAAATTTACTCAACCGAGTCTGAGCAACGAGCAAATCGACCAGCGTTACCACCATTGGCGTTTGCACATTATGTTGGGGATGTACATCGGCTACGCAGGTTTTTACTTTACCCGTAAGACCTTTAACTACGCCGCACCAGCGATGATTACCGATCTTGGCTTAGATAAAGGCGATTTGGGTCTTATAGGCACGCTTTTCTACATTACCTACGGCTGCTCGAAGTTTATTTCTGGCACGATTTCGGATCGCTCTAACCCTCGTTATTTCATGGGGCTAGGCTTGATTGCGACAGGTCTGGTCAATATCGCGTTCGGCTTTTCTAGCTCACTCGCGGCTTTCATTACTCTGTGGATCTTAAACGCGTGGTTCCAAGGCTGGGGCTGGCCTTCATGCTCCAAGCTGCTAACCACTTGGTATTCACGCTCCGAGCGTGGCTTCTTATGGGCGATTTGGAACACCGCACACAACGTTGGTGGCGCGCTGATCCCTATTTTAGTGGGCTATTTAACGTTGCACTACAGCTGGCGTGAAGGCTTTATTCTACCCGGCATCATCGGTGTATTACTCGGTCTATTCGTTTGTTGGCGATTGCGCGATAAACCCACAACAATGGGTTTACCAAGTGTCGGACAATGGCGCAACGACGCGCTAGAACTTGCGCAAGAAAATTACGGACGTGGCCTCACCTACCGCGAAATTCTGAAATCGTACGTATTTAACAACAAATATATCTGGCTGCTCGCGTTCAGTTATGTGTTGGTTTATATCGTCCGAACCGCAATCAATGACTGGGGAAACCTGTACTTAACCGAGCAGCATCACTATAGCCTGATTAACGCCAATGCTGCCCTTTCTATGTTTGAAATCGGCGGTTTTGTTGGTTCATTGGTTGCGGGTTGGGGCTCAGACAAACTCTTTGGTGGTAACCGTGGGCCAATGAACTTGCTGTTCGCGATTGGGATTTTCTTATCTGTCTCTGCGCTTTGGCTTATGCCCCTGACCAACTTTGCATTCCAAGCGGCGGGATTGTTCTCCATCGGCTTCTTTGTCTTTGGACCACAAATGCTGATCGGTATGGCGGCGGCGGAGTGCTCTCACAAAGATTCTGCCGGCGCGGCAACAGGATTCGTAGGCTTGTTCGCCTACATGGGCGCAGCATTGTCTGGCTATCCACTGGCGTTAATTCTTGAAGAATATCATTGGACGGGTTTCTTCATCACCATTTCAGTTTGTGCAGCCGTCATTGGCCTTTTATTGCTGCCATTTTTGCAAGCGCAACCATCACGAAAACCACTCGAACCAAAACCTCGGTTGTAAATCGACTTATCGCCCTTCGGGCAAATTGGCGAGTGACCTAACCGCGCTCGCCATCCTTATTTAACGTATCTCTGCTCAATTTTTCTTCCGATTAAGTTCGGAGGGTTAACTATGGGAAAAATTCATGAATTTGAACACTATTTCATCGCATAGCTTCTTTCAAATGAACAACAAAATCCAAAACTACGCTTGGGGAAGCACCTCTTCTATTCACGATTTGTTTGGCTTTTCTAACGACACGAATGAGCCTCAAGCAGAAGTATGGATGGGGACTCACCCAAACGGCTGCTCTGAAGTTCAGATTGAGCAAAACACGCTGCCTTTGTCTGAACTGATCAAACAAAACCAACCCGCTTACTTATCAGCAGAAACCGTAGCGAAATTTGGCGACCTGCCCTTTCTGTTTAAGATCTTAGCGGCCGAACATGCACTGTCGATTCAAGTTCACCCAAGCAAACAAGATGCCGAAATAGGCTTCGAAAAAGAGCAAAGTGCTGGCATCCCACTAAACGCGAGCCATCGTAACTACAAAGATCCAAACCACAAACCTGAATTGGTGTACGCGCTGACAAGTTACCAAGCCATGAACGGTTTTCGCTCGTATGCCGAGATTATTGAGGCATTTAGCCTTTGCGATATCGATGAGCTACGCGCGCCTCTTGACACATTCAAACGCGAAATCAACTCACAAGGTTTACGAGATTTCTTTGTGCACATTCTGACCATGGAAGGAGAAACAAAAGAGCGAGCACTGAAACAGCTTCTTGCCCACGCTTCACGTCAATCGGAACAAGGCACTGACTCGGAGCAAGGCACTGACAGCAATGTTTTCCAGCTCATCTTGGACCTATCCACTCAATATCCCGGCGATGTCGGCTTGTTTGCGCCATTACTGTTGAATGTCATCACGCTGCAGCCTGGCGAAGCGATGTTCCTGAGCGCAAGAACGCCACACGCTTACATTAAAGGTACGGGATTAGAGATCATGGCGAACTCAGATAACGTTTTGCGTGCAGGACTCACGCCGAAACATATGGATGTTGAAGAACTGGTTAAATGCACAGATTTTGTGCCTAAGCCTTTTGACAGCCTTGTTTTAGAACCCAATGCCAATGGTTGCCAGAGCCTTTACCCCGTTCCAGTCGCAGACTTTAGTTTCAGCATTCTTAACCAACCGAATCACGACGTGGTTGAGGCAAACAGCGCAGAGATTTTGATGGCGATTGATGCCGAACTGACACTCATCAGTGATAACGGTGAGACATTAACCGCCGCGAAAGGACAATCTGTATTTGTTCCTGCTTACGTTGGCCATTATCGCATTCAAAGTGCGGGACGTGTGGCTCGCGCCTTCAACTAGTTTTTGAACAACTGATTCAAACTAGCGTCTGACCCAAGGGACTGGGTTAGACAATTTATTCCTTTCATAGATTGAGCCAGTCCGCTTTTAAGGTACTCATGCTTGCACTTTTTCGACTCAAATCCGCAGCGGCCTAAGCCATCTAAGTTCTCTACCCCCGATTCTTCTGTTCACTACAGCACTCATTGTCAAAACCCATTTATTTCCGGTAAATCCTCCGCTCCAATATCAAATTACTTGGATAACAAAGGCGCTCACACAGTGGTATTTGTTGCAAAACGTATAATCAACGTTGTAATCAAAGCCCCAATCACTACAATCTCTGGTTCGATTTTTCAGTTAACGTTTGTATGCCGAAGTTAAACCAAGATAACCCTGTTCAAAGCTCCGCCCTTTCCGATATCGAAACCAGCAGTAAGATTCAATCGGCATTAGAACCGAAGTTTCACAAGCCAGAGAAACGTCTCTGCTTAAGCCCTGGCCTATCGGATAAGCATTTGGCGCGCCGTTGGCAAGTATTGGAACACGTGACCAATAAAGATCATCTTCTTGATCCTTTCACGCAGTCACATTGCGACGCTTACTCCAACAACATCGAGCACTTCGTTGGTACTGTCAATGTGCCGGTCGGCATCGCAGGCCCTTTACGCGTCAACGGTTTGTATGCGAACGATGACTTTTTGGTTCCGCTCGCAACGACAGAAGCCGCGTTAGTCGCTTCCTACAACCGTGGCGCAAATCTTATTACCGCCGCTGGTGGCGCGAGCGCATTGTTGCTGAGTGAAGGGGTGAGCCGAACGCCAGTGTTCGCCTTTAATAACCTTGCCGACGCTGGCCAGTTCGTCAGTTGGGTTGTGACCCATTTTGACGCATTTCGTCAAATAGCGGAATCCACCACCTCACATGGCAAACTCAAAGACATCAATGTAAATATCGAAGGAAACCACGTTTATTTGGTCTTTGAATACGTGACTGGTGACGCTTCCGGACAAAACATGGTGACCATCGCAACAAACGAAGTGTTCCATCATATTTTGGCGACCAGCCCAATCAAACCAACGCAAGCATTCTTGGATGGCAACTTATCAGGCGACAAAAAACCAAACGCGCACACGCTGCGCTCGGTACGCGGTAAGAAAGTATCCGCCGAAGTGACCATTCCAGCAGAGTTGGTGGAAAAATATCTGCATACAACGCCGGAGTCTATGGTTCAATTTGGCAAAATGACCACGGTGGGCGGTTTACTCAGCGGGACAATTGGCGTCAACGCGCATTACGCGAATGCCCTTGCCGCGCTGTACATTGCTTGTGGTCAAGATGCCGCTTGCGTTGCAGAGTCTGCCATTGGTATCACTCGTATGGATGTGGACGCTCAAGGCAACTTGTACGCGTGCGTGACCTTGCCAAACATCATGGTTGGCACGGTTGGAGGGGGCACTGGCCTTCCAACGCAAAAGGCATGTTTGGATATTTTGGGGTTGCACGGCAACGGCAATGCGAAAGCCTTAGCCGAAGTCGCGGCCGCGCTTTGTCTGGCTGGCGAACTCTCGATTGTGGGCGCATTTTGTGCCGATCACTTCTCCCGGGCTCACCATAAACTTGCTAGAAAATAATCCTTTTACTTTGTACAAGAGAACACCCATGCGGTTTTCTCTTGTGCCAATAAAGCAACTTTATTTATTAGCTCATAAATTAGTTTAAGTTATATTGCAGACTTAATAATTGCATCACTCTCACGTTGACCGCATTATTGCAGTATCACCACACATTCCTCGCTATATCACTGTTTGACCCTATTCTCACGCGATATTAAATATCAGTACGTTACCTAAATAAATATCAAAAACATCTAGCACTAAAGTACCAAATTCATAGATTGAGTTTTTTGTTAGTCACTTATAGAGACTATACTCGTTCCTGCAGCTGCTTGATTTTTCTAAATTTATTATTTAGCTCAAATGAGCTTAATCACTCCCGTTAAATGGATTTAAGTCGTTCCCTCGGGTAAGCGAGTTAACTATGAGACGTCAGAAACAGTATGAAATCTCTTGTTGGGTACTAGGGTTGATTATCGTATTACTAAGTTACGTCCCTTCAGTACCAGCAGAAATGGAACTAACGCCCTCCGATCAAACCGTTGCGCGTTTCCTCTATCAGAGCACTTTTGGGCCAACACCAACATTAATTGATGAGGTAGAAGAAGTCGGGATGGAAAGTTGGATATCTCAACAAATCTACCTTCCTGCCACCTATCATCAACCGCTCTATCGGACACCTTTTTCCAAAGGCGCACAATCCAATCGCGAAAACGCTTGGTATCAAATTGTTATTACTGCTGATGATCAACTCAGACAACGCATGGCGTATGCATTAAGCCAGATCTTAGTGGTCTCTCGCTATGGCGGTGTTCTTTCCAGTAAGCCCACAGGTCTAGTCGACTACTATGATGTATTGATTGCTAACGCTTTTGGCAACTACCGAGATTTATTATATGACGTTTCCATTCATCCTGTTATGGGCAGCTATTTGTCAATGCTCGGTAGCGCAAAAGAGAACAACACGACGGGTGCATTACCTGATGAGAACTTCGCTCGAGAGTTGATGCAGTTATTCACCCTAGGCTTGTATGAACTGAATATCGATGGCAGTAAAAAGCTTGATCGTAAAACGGGTAAGCCTATCCCCACATATACCCAAACGGATATTCAAGAACTCGCTCGAGCATTAACTGGGTGGAAAAATGCCGATTTAGCGTTTGTCGAACCGATGCGAGTCATCAGCCACCGACACGATGATGGCGAGAAACGATTGCTTGGTAACACAATTCCTGCTGGTTTAACTGCGCAAGAAGAGCTTTCAAAAGTGATCGATATTTTGATGTCTCATCCAAACATGGCGCCGTTTGTTTCTAAGCTACTTATCCAACGTTTTGTAACTTCGAATCCAAGTCCGGAGTACATCGCACGTGTTGCTTCGGTATTCAATAACAATGGCAAAGGAGAAAAAGGAGATTTAAACGCGGTCATTCATGCCATCTTGCTCGATTCTGAGGCTCTAGGCATGACAGATACCCCTCCAATAAAAGTGAAAGAGCCAATACTAGTCCTAACTAATTTTCATCGAGCCGCGGGTTTTACAATCAAATCTACACGTTACGAAGACGCCACTACGATGATGAATATCGCCAATCAAGGACCTCTTCGTTCTCCTTCCGTATTTAATTTTTACTCTCCTGACTACCAACCATCTAACGAGTTTACAGAGTCTGGTATTAGCTCTCCGGAGTATGAGCTACTGAACTGGTCTGTTTATACCGATTTGGTCAACTATATGTTGACCAGCACTCGCAGAGGCGGCGGTGATTCCTACACTCTCGATCTCGGCGAGTTTTATCTTCTTTTGGATGATCACGATGCCTTAGTCGAGCTGGTTAACGCACGCTTCTTTGCTGGAACGGCCTCGGCGGAATTAAAAAAACTCATGCTCACCGTGTTAGATGAATATCGTGAGGACTATGTGCCAACAACAAAGCTCGCCTTGGTGATTTTTACCGCCATTTCCGGCGATGAATTCTATATTCAGGATTAGGAGTGGATTATGGATATTTCACGACGACATTTTATAAAAAGCACTGCATCGATGGGCGCTTTAGCTTCGCTTGGTCTACCGGGTTATTCTCTCGCGGCGCCATCCAATGACTTTCGAGCATTGATATGTGTTTATTTAGCAGGTGGAAACGATGCGTTCAACACTGTACTGCCGTTGTCTGACGCGCACTATAACCAATATGCCAAAGTCAGAGGGGCTCTTTCTGTCGCCAAAGACGACATACTCCCTATCAATTTGCGTACCACCGATAGCTCGGATAATCTGGTAGAACTTGGCTTACACCCCAAACTAAAAGCGCTGTCTTCAATTTTCGAACAAGGCGATGCCAATATCGTGCTCAATAGCGGCATTCTCAACCATCCCGTTACAAAACAAGCGATTGAGTTAGGTGAAGCGTCACTTCCCGAGCAACTGTTTTCCCACAATTCACAAACTGACGCTTGGTTACTTGGTGGTATGCAAGAATCTAGCAACTTGGGTTGGGCAGGAAGAATGTTGGACGTATTAACTTCTGAATCAGAAATAACCCCACTATACAGTGTGCATGGGAACTCGCTTTGGTTACGCGCGATGGAACACCGCCAAACCGTGCTGAAAAAAGACCGTGCGGTTCAGCTTACCGCGATTGATAACCCGCTATACAAGGGGATCTATGACCAACTTCTTTCTCATCAAACAGAGAATCCGTTTAGTGGTCACTTTAATTTGATGGTTGATGAGTCGATGATGATGAGCCGTGTGCTAAGCGAGCAACTCAATCATATTGATGACGCGCCGCTGTTCACCTCATCAACACTCGGCAAGCAGATGCAAACCGTGTACAAATTGATAGCAAGCCAAGATGTGTTAAAGCAACAACGACAAGTCTTCTTCGTTAAACACTCTGGCTACGACCTACACGATTCTCAATTAGTTCGACACCCCGTACTACTCGAAGATCTAGCGACTAACCTCTTAGCAATGTATCGTGCGATTGAAGGGTTGGGGCTAAACAAGCAAGTCACCTCTTTTACAATGTCTGATTTTGGTCGACGGATGACAAGCAACGGTAACGGCACCGATCACGGCTGGGGTGGTCATCAACTATTGATTGGGGGCGCGGTGAATGGTCAGCGACCTATCGGCACATGGCCTGAACTAGTATTGGGCGGAAACGATGACTATTCTCAAGGTCGACTCATACCCCAAATTGCAGCTGATCAAGTGGGCTCAACCCTCGCGCAGTGGATGGGTGTGAGTGATAACGCGGCACTGGAATACGTGTTCCCGAACATCCGCAACTTCGCTAATTCAAACCTTGGTTTTATGGCTTAAGCTGCTTTAATGAGCTCTTATTTAACATGTCATGAAAAAGGGAGCATTTACGCTCCCTTCTCAATATCATTCCCGCTGAGTGTCCGTTACGCTTCGTCGCGACGGCGCTCGTTACACAGCTTAATGGCACGCTCAAGTAATTCTAGCGCGGATTGCTCACATTCAGGCAGAGCCGCATCACTTTCACCAATTGGCGTTACGCGGTCACCCCATTTCAATACTGCCGCCCCCCATGTCAAACCTGCACCAAATGCAGCAAGAAGCATGTTATCACCTGGGTTAACTCGGCCTTGCTCTACCGCTTCACACAATGCAATTGGCACCGTCGCTGCAGAAGTATTGCCGTAGTTTTGGATGTTCACA
The DNA here is from genome assembly GCF_022808245.1 of Vibrio sp. CCB-PB317. Classification (NCBI taxonomy): domain Bacteria; kingdom Pseudomonadati; phylum Pseudomonadota; class Gammaproteobacteria; order Vibrionales; family Vibrionaceae; genus Vibrio; species Vibrio sp. CCB-PB317. Next base: position 932,877 of record NZ_JALGNU010000002.1, on the reverse strand, counting down.
AACGCTTTGTCGTGTGGGATCCCAGATAGGTCACATAGGGTTTGAATAATACGAATATTCGCTTGATGAGGAATAACAACGTCGATTTGGTCGGTAGTTAACTGTGATGCTTTAAGCACGGTTTTCGCAGCTAGCCCCATGCCTTTTACCGCACGTTTAAAAATTTCTTGTCCTACAAAGTTGAAATCCCAGTAACCGTTGTCTTCCGCAAAACGGTCCATACAAGTACCAAACTTTGGTACGGAAAGAATATCGCGACCTTTAGCGTCACAACCAATTTGAGATTGCAGTAGACCCGTTTCTTTTTCTGTTCTTGATAACACAACGGCGCCCGCGCCATCACCAAATAGAACAGCGGTATCTCGCATGGCCCAATCGATGTAGAAAGACAATCTTTCCGCGCCAATAATGATCGCGTTGCGATAGTTACCTGATTGAATCAAACGTGTGCCCGTTTCAAGGCCGTAGACAAATCCCGTACATGCGGCATTTAAATCAAAGGCCGCCGCAGAGCGAATGCCCAAGTTCTGCTGTATTTTAGATGCGATGTTTGGAATAAGTGAATCCGGAGAACAAGTCGCCACAATGATTAAATCAACGTCGCTGGCGTCAACGCCCGCGCGCGCCAATGCGTGTTTGGCAGCAACGGTTGCCATGTCTGAAGTATTTACATGGCTAATACGGCGGTTTTCGATACCGGTGCGGGTACGAATCCACTCATCTGAAGTATCAAGGAAAGTGCTAAGATCATCGTTAGAGAGCACGGCAGGAGGAACACATTTCCCCCAACCTGTAATTTCAGCGTAGTAATTTGTCATCGCAGACCTATTTATTGTTGTATTTTAATAAAATTTCTTAGAACCTTAGGCTCAAATACAAACCTGCTCTGCGTTATTTCGGCAGGTTAAAAAATAAGTATACAAATAATGAGGCTGACTGGTAAGTCATGTTTTCATCAATACGTAATAAAGGAAGAAGTCATGTCATCGTTTAAAACTCGCTGCCCTTCATGCGGCGGTCTGAATCGTGTCCCTAATGAGCGTGTTGCAGAGTCTGCAACTTGCGGTAAATGTAAAAGTGCACTTTTTGATGGCGCGCCTATCGAAGGAACGCAAGATAACTTTTCTGCCCTATTACAAAGTGATACGCCTGTTGTCGTCGACTTTTGGGCCCCTTGGTGTAATCCGTGCGTCGGTTTTGCCCCTGTTTTCTCGGATGTCGCTCATGAACAAGCAGGAACGGCTCGTTTTGTAAAGATTGATACAGAAGCACAACAAGCGCTCGCTGCACAATTTGGCATTCGAAGCATTCCTACCATCATGGTTTTCAAGAACGGTCAACGCGTTGATATGATCAATGGTGCGCTACCGAAAAGTCAGTTTGATCAATGGTTAAATCAAGCACTTAATAAGTAATCCTCCACGCCAACCTCACTGGTAGGTTGGCGTTTTTATGCAACTTATCGACCTATCTATTTAACAAATATTATTTGTCGAAACGACTTAAATTAATCATTTTACTTGCCTAACTATTAGCCTCATATTCGCGCCGAATAACCCATAGATTTCATTTAACTTATAGGCGCAAAACAGTGGAAAACACAGTCGTTCCTGCAGCATCACCACGAGTTACAGTTCCAGTCGTCGCACTGTCTCTTTATGCGGTGGCTTCGGGCTATTTAATGAGCTTGATCCCTCTCATGCTCGGTGAATACAACATCTCAGCAGATTATGCGAGTTGGTTGGCGAGTGTTTTTTATGGCGGCTTATTGGTCGGCGCGATGTTTATTGAGCGTGTCGTGCGTCAAGTTGGTCACCGTAAAGCGTTTATTGGCTGCTTAGCGGCATTCTCGCTAACGATTGTCACGCTACCCGTTTTTGCTAATGGGTTAGTGTGGCTTGCTGCTCGTTTTATCGCAGGTATTGCCGTTGCGGGCGTTTTTGTCATTGTTGAATCTTGGCTAATGTCTGGCGACGAAGCATCACGTGCAAAACGTTTGAGCTTGTACATGCTATCGCTTTATGGCGGTTCTGCATTAGGCCAATTTGGCATTGGTGTACTTGGCGTAAGTGGCGGTGTTCCGTTCATTGCAATCACAACGCTGATCCTAATGGCGATGTTGGTGCTGATGTTTATTGAGTGTGAACAACCAAACAGCCATGAATCAACCGCTTTGTCATTTAAGCAAATTGCCAAGCTAAACCATGCTGCAATTATTGGTTGTGTTGTATCAGGTTTGACCTTAGGCGCGATATACGGATTAATGCCTGTTGAGCTCACTAACCGTAAGATCAACCATCAAGACATTGGTACATTGATGGCACTAGTGATCCTAGGTGGCATGTTGGTTCAACCAATGGTGACCACATTGAACAAATACATGAGCCGCACAGTGCTAATGGCGTTCTTCTGTATTTTGGGTATTTTTTCGATCGGTTTGACCTTTATTTCATCGTCAGCCGTGGTATTAGCTGCTGCTTTATTCTTTTTAGGTGCAGCTACTTTTGCCTTGTACCCAATTGCGATCAACTTAGGTTGTGAAGGACTTGATGAGCGCTTTATTGTCTCTGCCACACAAGTCATGCTGTTCAGCTACAGCATTGGCTCTGTTGCTGGCCCGGTTGTGGCTGATAAATTTATGGGCCAAGAACATGGCTTACTAGGCTACTTGTTTGCCGCTTTGGTTGCGACTGGCGTATACATGCTACTTGCAGCGAGCAAAACTAAGCAGCGTATGGCCGCTGGCCTCTAACCACGCAACTTCTACTCAACGAAAACGAGGGCATGTCGCCCTCGTTTTTTATTCTTCGCTTTTTTGTTTAGATAAACGTTTGTGACGGTTTGACGCGTTCGCTGCAGGTTTTTCCGGTACCGCGCGCTTTTCATGAAGTAAATGACGAACCGCCAAGATGGGATGTTTCAGTGGCATTCTGGGGCCAGAGTAACGCATCACCAAACGCATTTGCTCTTTCGGATCCGGTTTATAACAGTGAATCGGACACTTGTTACACGTAGGTTTATTCTCTCCATAAGGACAGCGGTCAAGACGAACTTCTGCGTATTCAAGCAGCTCACGACATTCTGAGCACAAGTCACTTTTTTTTCCATGGTGATCGTGACAGTAAACCTCTACCATGGCTTTTACCGTCTTAAATTCAGTGGCGAGCTTGCCAAGTAAAATATCGCTCATGAGCTTCCAAAAATCACAACGTCATTGTGTAAAGTTCTAACATTCGACCATTATCGTATTGCTGCTCAACTCGTTCAAACTCAAAGCCCAGTTTTTTGAGCAAACTTATACTACGAATATTGTCATTGTTGGTGATGGCAGCCAACTTATCGAGTTTCATTTCCCCTCGAGCATATTCCAGCACCGCGGTTGCCGACTCGACTCCGTAGCCGCAACCATAAGCAGAAGGTAAAAAACCATACCCGAGATCGTAGTGTTGCAATGTGTCACGCTTAACTAGCCCACAAATACCGATCGGCTGTCCATCTTCCTTTTTCTCTACTACGAGTAAACTCACGCCTTTAACTTTTTGCATGCGTAGCATGTTTTCTTTTATATAACGCGCCGCTTCATATTCAGTACGAATTTGTTTATCTCCGACAAAACGGTAAAAGTCTGGTTGGTTATAAAGTTCTAATATGAATGGTGCATCATCTACACTCACAAGACGTAGTATCAAACGTTCAGTGATCAGTGTTTTCATTTGGACTCCATTAAAACGCGAGAGATGATTGGACATAGAAACGTACTTGAATCTTGCGACCGACGTAAGGGCTTATTTAGTTGTAACTTGATAAAAAAATAACTATCCTGCCCCGCTAAATTAAAGGACCACCACCATGAACCGCAAGAAGAAAATCAATCAGATCTTAAAAGCGAAGCAGAAGAAGCACAACGCTAAGCTACATAAGAGCAATAAGCCGCGTTATATCTCCAAAGCTGAACGTGCAAAAATGGAAGCTGAAGAGCAAAACCAAGCTTCAGAGCACACGGAAAACGTTGTAGACACAGCGCAGACAGATCAAGCCTAAAAGAAAAGCCGCTTTAAGCGGCTTTTTTGATACTCGAAGAGAGTTAGCTTTAGTATTCAACACTGTAGTTCAGTGTGAATGTGCGACCTCTTCCTTTGTAGTCGTACGCTGCTGCATCGTAGTGTGCTGCATAGAGAATCTGCGCACGTTGACCCCAGGCGGTTGTGTAGTCTTCGTCAAATAGGTTTTGAATACCAAAGCCTAACTGCCCAACAGGTAGTGTTACATTACCCAGAAGATCAAACGTGGTGTAGCCCTCCAACTTATTGTTGGCGTCATCTTCGTAATCAAACATCGTCTGACTTTGTAGACGAATCGAGTACGAATCTTGGTAGTATGCAGCCCATGCATTAGCCTTAGACGTACTGGCTTTACCTGCGCTCAAATCTTCCCATTTACCATCGGTTTTCAGCTCAGAAACTACGTAGTGTCCTGATGCCCCTAACAGGATATCGCGGGTCACCCAGTAATTGATGTTTGCTTCTGCACCGTAAACACGCTGCTCGTCGTCAACATTCGTAATCAACAACGTTTTTCTATCATACTTGATGGAGTTGTCTGAAAGCGAGTAATAGCCTGCCGCCTGAAGCGCAAGAGAGTTGGTATCAAGACGGTAACCGATCTCATAGCTGTCCGTTTTAATACCTGACATTTTTGAGTCAGACACATTAATGCTGTTGTTCAACGCATAATGACCGTTTGCATCTACAGCATCATAGCTGCCTTGACCATAGTACTTCGCAGGGTCAGCAAGTTCGAAACCTTGGGAGAAGTTTGCCCAAAGTTGAGATTCATCATTAAGGTGATAAATGGTGCCCAAATTAAACAGACTTACAGAGTAGTCGGTGCTGCCACCTGGTACCGCATCCGCTGACACCCCCTTACCCGAGGCAATCTTCTTTTGTACGCTATAGGCAACAAAGTCATCAATCTTATTGTCCATGTATTGATAGCGGTAACCTGCTTGAACGGACCAATCTTGATTAATTTGATAGTCACCTTGAACAAACATTGCGTAAGACGTTACATCTACACCTGGGTAACGACCAACTTCGGCGTACGTTTTATTAATCAAGTTTCCAGAGTTGTTTGCAATGCTTGGATCGAATAGAGCTTGATTGCTCTCAAAACGGTCTAAATACGCATCAACACCATAAACAAGGTTGAATGATTCCCAGTTTTTTGCCAGTGCCAAACGTCCAGCAAAAACCTCTGTCTTTTGCTGAGAAGCACCTTGGTAATAAGGAGTAAACGTTTGGTCTTCACTTCGGTAAGACAACTCGCCAATCAGTTGATGACCGAATACGCTGTCGTGAGCGTAGTTCGCGCTTAAGAGAACTCGCTCTGTACCGTGTTCACGATCGGAATCGAATCCCTCTCGTACATCAACAAATTTATTGTTAACAATGTACAAGCCGTATGGCGAATCTTGCTGGCTGTCATAGTATTGTGCGAGAAGGTTTAACTTGCTGGCTTCGGAGATTTGAATCTCTGTCGATCCCATTACATCAAGCGTCGAGTTGTATTGCAGAGAGCCTTGGGAGATATCTGGCGTGACAATGTCGCCATTTGCGTCAAATGCGCCTTGTGTTTCGGTGTACACAACCGAACCCCTAGCGGCAATTCGATCGTTACCACCGGAGATAGACTGAGCTAGTTTGTAATCAAAGTCATCGCTGCTGTTAAAACCTGTAGTGCCACTGACATACGATTCAAACGATAAGTCATCCGAGTAAGCTTTCTTGGTGATAATGTTAATAACACCACCTGTAGCGCCAGCACCATAAATGGAGGTTGCACCAGATAGTACTTCAATTCGCTCGATGTTGAATGGGTCAATCGCATCAAGCTGACGACTAATTGGGCGAGAAGACTGCAGTGAGACACCATCAATCATCACCAACATCGCTCTGCCACGCAGGTTCTGGCCGTAGTTAGTTCGACCACCCGTACCAACGTCTAACGAAGGAATGGTCGCAGAAAGAATGTCACCAAGTGTCTTGCCCGCGCGATATTGCTGAGCAATTTCCTCTTGCCCTACAAACCAAACCGTTCCTGGAATATCAGAGATCGATTTCGGCATCACACTGCCCACGACCACCATTTGTTCATCACTTGGTGTTGATGTTTGTTGAAGTTCTTCCGCAGCTATTGAGCTAACTGCGTATCCACTGCTCATCGCAAGTACGATGAGATTAAGAGAAAACGTCCTTTTTATCATTGTATTTGTCTTTTTGTTGTCAACAAGAGAATGCAATGATACTTATTCTCACTCTCAAATCGAGCACTGTTACATAAGTTAACCAAATGTTAATAAGGATTATGCTTGCTCATAAGCCGTCGATTTTTTTCTAAACGAGGACAATCTTCACAAAGCTCTCTGCCTTCACACTTATAGACTAAACAACAGCTTTTTCTGACCAATTTGAGCGGCTGATCCAGTGATGTCTCATAAAGTGAATGACTATTGTTGGCATCTAAACCCAATGCCTGTAACCACAAGATGGCATGCTCACGCAATGTCGTGTTGGTCATTTGCGGAAAACGCTGTTGAAGACGAATCAAACAAGCCATGATCCCATCCGACATCAATTGATGAGTGAAGCCTGGGCGAATGCGCGTCCACTGACTCATTTCTTGTTGGTAGAAATCGAACAACTCTCGAATTTGACGTCCGGCCTCTTTTATTAATTCTTCTGGCTTACCATGTATATGTGTTTCGTCAGCGAATCGATATCCAGACACAAAACAAGGCTTGAGTTGCTGCGCCATCTCACGAATGTTTGGCAACGTGTGGAAACCGTAAATAGAAATGAACGCAACATAAACAGGCTGCCAACACAACAAATCCCACGTTCTCGTCAACCAATACGCTTTTCCCGCTTCCGGATGAGCCTCAGACAACTGTTGGTAAAGGCCTTGAATGATCGGATTGATATCATTTTCGATATGAATAACTTCTTGCCCTATTTCGCCAATATCACCGTGAAGGTAAGGCGTAATCTCACTCGAAGTTTGAAATAGTTGCGGGAAAAATTGCTCAGACATGATGGTTTATTGTTGGTGTAGTCATTCTGACACCTTTATACCCAAGCACTAATCGCAATGCAAACTATTATCTTTTGTGTTCACATAACAAGAACCTATTCTCATCTGTGGTCTCTGTCTCTATTTTCAAGCTCTTTGCGCCCGTAAGGTCTGGTTACGTATGCGATGAATAGCAACAAACTCTTAAACCTCTTCGCATTTAGCGCTGACATGATCGCAAAAATACACAGCATAAAAACACCCTGATAAAACTGTGTTAACAGTTTCCCTGTGTAGCGTGAGTTATTGCCAATAATTGAATATTGCTGTTTCTTATCCAAAGGAGTGTGAACAACATGAAGTATTTTCTTTCTGAATATCGGGACAATGTAATTAAGTAATTTGGCTATATAGCCCCCTGTTTTGAATAAGGAAATCCACATGTTGTATCTTGAGTTTCTATTTTTGCTCGTGATGCTGTATATCGGCTCACGTTATGGTGGTATAGGCCTTGGGGTCGTATCTGGTATTGGTTTGGTGATTGAAGTCTTCATCTTTAAGATGCCGCCAACCTCCCCTCCTGTCACCGTTATGTTGATCATCTTAGCAGTGGTAACATGTGCATCCATTCTTGAAGCGGCTGGTGGTTTGAAATACATGCTGCAAGTTGCCGAACGTGTGCTTCGTAAGAACCCAAAACGCGTCACCCTGATCGCTCCTTTTGTTACTTACTTTATGACCTTCTTGCTCGGCACAGGTCACGCGGTTTACTCCATCATGCCAATCATTGGCGACGTTGCACTGAAAAACGGCATTCGTCCGGAACGTCCAATGGCAGCCGCTTCCGTCGCTTCGCAAATCGCGATTACGGCCTCTCCAATTTCAGCGGCAGTGGTTTACTACTTGGCACAACTCTCTGATATTCAGCACGAGATCACTCTGCTTTCTATTTTGCTCGTTACTGTTCCAGCGACGCTATTCGGTACGTTGCTGATGTCACTTTACAGCCTAAAACGCGGTAAAGAACTGGAAGACGATGAAGAATACCAAGAGCGTTTAAAAGATCCGGTGTGGCGTGAAAAGATCCTCAACACCACTGCAACGTCTCTTGATGAAGTGCTACCAACAAGTGCTCGTAACTCTGTGTTGCTGTTCATCGCGTCTATCTTGGTTATCGTCGTTATCGCGATGTGGCCGGACATTCGTACCATCGTGGATGGCGCGAAACCAATCAGCATGGCCGTTGTGATTCAAATGATGATGCTCTGCTTCGGCGGTATCATTTTGCTTGCAACCAAAACTGACCCACGTGACGTACCAAACGGCGTAGTATTCAAATCAGGTATGGTGGCTGCCATTGCGATCTTCGGTATCGCCTGGATGTCAGATACTTACTTCCAATACGCAATGCCTCAGTTCAAATCTGGCATCGTTGAGATGGTAACCAACTATCCTTGGACGTTCGCGCTTGCGTTGTTCATTGTATCGGTTGTGGTGAATTCTCAAGCAGCAACAGCTCGTATGATGCTGCCTGTTGGTCTTGGCTTGGGTCTGGATCCGGCACTGCTTATCGGCCTAATGCCTGCGGTATACGGTTACTTCTTTATTCCGAACTACCCTTCAGATATCGCGACAGTGAACTTCGATACGTCAGGTACCACTAAGATTGGTAAGTGGTACTTCAACCACTCATTTATGTCGGTCGGTTTGATTGGTGTGATTGGTGCCTGCTGTCTGGGCTACTTGTTAGGACAAATGATCATTCCTTCATAATTAGCCAAATCAACAATAAATTAGAGGCGAGTCATTGTACGTTAGCGTACAGCCTGAATGACTCGCCTTTTCTTTGTCACGCTAGTGATTACAGTAAGAAGTCATCATCAATCGCGACAAAGTTATCGGCACAATCAATCAGAGTTTGGGATGTTAGCTTAGGCACACCATAAACAGTCACCGTTTTATTGAAGCGCTGCTGAATTCGTTCCACCAGCAGACTAAAGTCCCCATCTCCAGAAACGAGAATCACTTCCTCAACTTCAGGGGCAATTTCAATCGCATCAAGAGTAATACCGACATCCCAGTCGCCTTTCGAGCTGCCGTCACGACGCTGAATATAGGGTTTAAGCATTACCTCGAACCCAACACCGCGTAAAATGTGATGAAACTGACGCTGTTTTGGATCGTTACTCGCGATGGCATAAGCACGAGCACTCACCACCTCTTTCCCTTGCGTCGCAACATACCAAAACTGGTTGTAATCAAAATTACTGCGATACGCTTCGCGACAGGTGTAATACACATTCTGTACATCAACCAAAATGGCGATCTTTTGTTTTCTTTCTGAATTCATCTTTTCTACGCTTGATTTATTTGCTGCCTACCCTAAGTCAGTTTTGGTAAAAGCACAATGAGCCAATTCCACTAAACTTAACGTATAAACGGTATTTGGGTTTCTAGGGGAACTGTCATGGGCGGAAAGTTACTAGTGATACTACTTTCTTGTATCTTGTCATCGACAGCATTCGGTTATCCAGCACATTCAAAGTACTGGCCGCATCGGAGTGTGCTTTACTTCGCTCCAGAAAACGATGAATACGTTAAACAATTCTTACTAGAAACACTCATGAATGAGTGCGAGTTGGAAGACAGAGACGTGGTCACATTAGTCATTACAGAACAAGGTTACACGTCTCCAGCTTGGCTCAAAGAAGAGTTTGATTTGAAAATGCTTGCCAAGCTGTATGAAATTGAAAAAGGCTCACATACCGCAATTTTACTGGGTAAAGATGGCCAAGAGAAATACCGATGGGGCGCAGAAACGGATTGGCCATTTATCAACAGCTTGATTGATCAAATGCCAATGCGTAAGCAAGAAATGCAGAGACGTCACAGCCCCTGCAAAATCTAACCATTAGACGAACTTATTTTCTAAACCAGTCTAGTTTGTTGTGCAACTGAGTCACGCTGCCAACGACGATCAATGCTGGACTGATCGCCTTCTCAGCCATTTCAGAAAGTTCGTTCAGTTTTCCTTGGAACACGCGCTGCTCTGGACGCGTACCATTTTCAATAATGGCGCATGACATCTCTGGATCTAACCCATGAGTGATCAGCTTATCCATAATGTGGCCGCTTTGCTTCAAACCCATGTAGAACACAAGCGTGTTGTTGGATTGCGCCAGTGAATGCCATTCAATCTCACGACCATCTTTTTGTACGTGACCAGTGATGAATTGAACGCTTTGCGCATGGTCGCGGTGTGTTAATGGAATACCAGCATAAGCCGTTGCACCCGCCGCAGCGGTGATCCCTGGCACCACTTCGTATTTGATGCCGTATTCTGCAAGCTCTTCTAACTCTTCACCGCCGCGTCCAAAGATGAAAGAATCACCACCTTTTAGGCGCACAACGCGTTTCCCTTCTTGCGCTTTTTGTACCAAGGTTTGGTTAATTTGATCTTGAGGTACACAGTGAAAGTCCAGTTTCTTGCCTACATAGATCATCTCAGCAGATGCGTGAGCCAGTTCAAGAATGTCTTTCGACACCAATCGGTCATACACCACAACTTCAGCCGCTTGAATGGCTTTCAAACCTTTGACCGTCAGCAAGTCTGGATCGCCCGGACCTGCACCAACTAAAGAAACAAAGCCGCTGTTTAAAGATGAGTTCGCAGTAGTCATATCAACGCCTATCGGAAATTTGGATATAAAGAGTAACACTCACGTTATTAACTTAAGGTTCAAACTACCCCAAGGAGTTATTACTTTTTATAGCTAAATCAATACAATATCTATTGAAAGTTAAATGAGTTGAGTAGCCCTACCTTCCATAGGTAGGGCCAGATAAAAGCAGTTTATTTTGCGATTGCAGGCTCTGCTTTTACTTCTTCTTCAACTACGTTGATAGAAGGCGCTGTTTTCGCATGAGTTAGGTACAGTGGCAGACAAGTCATTACAAGACCACCAACGATGTTACCTAAGATGGTTGGGATAAGGTTGAAGTTCAACCAAGTCGCGATACCAAAATCCGCACCTAAGATCATACCCAGTGGGAATAGGAACATGTTTACCACGGTGTGCTCAAATACGAGTGCGAAGAAGATGAAGATTGGGAACCACATCATCGCTACACGACCAGATACTGAACGTGCCGTCATGTTGCCGATCACGCCCAGGCACACCATTAGGTTACAGAAGATAGCGCGTACAAAACACGTGATCCATCCGTCCATACCCATGTTTTCGAAACCAAGGCTACGGGCAGTCGATACAGCGACAAACTTCTTCGCTACCGCGTTGAGCTCTAGAGAGAAGTTACCGGTTAGAGAGATTGCGACTAGGTAAGCCACAATTAGAGAACCAATCAGGTTACCCAAACCTACCAATCCCCAGCAACGGAAAATACGACCCCAAGTGATACCCGGACGGTTAGCAAACTTAGCCAAAGGCGCAAGACCAAAAACACCTGTGACAAGGTCGTAACCCATCACACTGAGAATCACAAAGCCCACAGGGAAAACAAGCGCCCCCACAAGGCCAATGCCTGTTTGTACAATCGCGGTAATAGCAACCACCACTGCAAGAGACAGAATAACGCCTGCCATCGTGCCACGAAGTAGAAGATCTCGAGTGCTGGTATTAATTTTCGCTTCACCCACGTTGATCATGGTTTGCACGAATTCAGCAGGTTTAAAGTCTGTAGACATGAATGTGTCCTTATTCAAAATTGAAAGTTAAAAAGTTAAAGATTGAATAGAGAAAGGCTTCCCGTTGACACCCACTGCTGTCGACATCATCTCGCTTCCCTGTTCCCCCAAGATGACGCTTGGAAAGCCTTTGTCTATTGAATCTAAGTACTCAGTGCATTCCCTCCCCTTAAGGAGGAGGGAATGCGAACCAAGCTTATGCAGAAATTTCTACTTCACCGTTGGTTACACGCGTTTTGTACGCTTTCACGTTAAAACGCTCGTCTTCCATACAAGCACCTGTTGTCAGGTTAAAGCGTTGCTTCTTAAGTGGGCTTGCTACCCAAAGTTCGCCTTGGTGCTCACAAATCAAACCGCGAGAAAGCACGTTTGATTGGAAGAACGGGTCTGTGTTGCTGATCGCCAGCACTTCTTCTGCTTGTGTTGGGCGGAATACCGCAACTTGCTGACCATCAACCAGTGCACAAACGCCAGTGCCCGGTACGATGTCGTTGATTTGGCAAATCTTTTCAAATGACATGTTCAACCTTCCCTTATGCTTCAGTGATCGCTACGTGTAGGATGTCGCCTTTCGCTTCAGGATGTTTCTCCGTGAAGGTCGCTGGACGGTGCTGTTCGCGCTCTTGAACAAACACAACATTGTCATCGCGCTTGTCAGAGTTGATGAAGTGTGCGAAACGAGTCAGTTGTGATTCGTCATTGATGGTTGCAGTCCACTCACATTCGTACTCATCTACAAGCTTCGCTACGTCTGCTTCTAGTTGAGCGTTAATGCCAAGTTTGTCTTCAACAATCACTTCGCGTAGGTAGTCAACGCCGCCTTCCATGTTTTCCATCCAAACTGATGTGCGTTGTAGTGGCGCAGCAGTACGGATGTAGAACATCATGAAGCGGTCGATATACTTGATTAGCGTTTCTTTATCTAGGTCACTTGCAAGTAGGTCTGCGTGACGAGGCTTCATACCACCGTTACCACATACGTACATGTTCCAACCTGCGTCAGTCGCGATGATGCCAAGGTCTTTACCTTGTGCTTCCGCACACTCACGAGTACAGCCAGAAACACCGAACTTCATCTTATGAGGTGTACGAATGCCTTTGTAACGGTTCTCGATGTAGGAACCTAGACCAACAGAATCTTGAACACCGTAACGACACCACGTTGAGCCAACACAGGTCTTCGCCATACGAAGTGCTTTTGCGTACGCTTGACCTGTTTCGAAACCAGCGTCGATAAGCTTGCGCCAGATCTCTGGAAGATCGTCTTTTTGAGCACCGAACAGACCAATACGTTGAGCACCGGTTACTTTGGTGTATAGGTTGTATTCTGCAGCAACGTTCGCTAGTGCACCCAGTGCTTGAGGTGTAACTTCACCACCCGCCATACGTGGGATTACGGAGTAAGTACCATCTTTTTGAATGTTACCTAGGAAGTTATCGTTCGTGTCGTGCAGCTTAACCAGTTGTGGCTTAAGAATGTGCTCACCCCAGCAAGAAGCCAAGATAGAACCAGCCAGTGGTTTACAAACTTCACAGCCGTAACCTTTACCGTATTTATCTAAAAGCTCATCAAACGTTTTGATCTCTTCGATACGGATTAGGTGGAACAACTCTTGGCGTGAGTATGCAAAGTGTTCACACACGTCGTTCTTCACTTCGATACCCGATTTAGCAAGCTCTGCGTTTAGAACAGAGGTCACTAGAGGAATACAACCACCACAGCCTGTACCTGCGCCAGTCACAGCTTTGATGTCTCCCAATGTGTGGTGACCATCAGCAACCGCTTGTGCGATCTTGCCTTTGGTTACATCGAAACATGAACAGATCACCGCGCTCTCTGGTAGTGCGTCTGCACCTAGTGCTGGTTTCTCAGCGCCTGCGTGTGCAGGAAGGATTAAGGCATCTGGATGCTCTGGTAGGTCGATTTCGTTCAACATCAGTTGAAGCAGATCGCCGTAGTCAGACGTATCGCCAACCATTACCGCGCCAAGCAGTTTCTTGTTGTCTTCAGAAACGATAAGACGTTTGTAAACTTCTTGTTCTTCGTTCTGGTAAACGTAACTCTTACAGCCTTCAGTACGACCGTTCGCGTCACCGATTGAACCTACTTTTACACCAAGAAGTTTCAGCTTCGCAGACATGTCAGCGCCTTCGAATTTGCTTTCTGTGTTACCTAGTAGGTGATCAACGGCAACCGTCGCCATCTTGTAGCCAGGAGCAACAAGGCCGTAGAACATGTCGTTCCAAGACGCACACTCACCGATAGCGTAGATGTTCTCATCAGAAGTCTGGCAGTGGTCGTTGATGGCAACACCGCCACGAGGGCCAACTTCTAGCTCCATTTGACGAGCCAGTTTGTCTTGTGGGCGAATACCCGCTGAAAATACAATGAAGTCTGTTTCTAACTCAGTGCCGTCAGCAAAACGCATAACGTTGCGAGCACTTTTACCTTCTGGCGCAATCTCAAGCGTATTTTTGCTAGTATGAACGTTCACACCCATACGCTCGATCTTTTGACGAAGTTGATTACCACCAGCAAGGTCAAGTTGCTCAGCCATCAGCTTTGGTGCGAACTCAACAACGTGTGTTTCTACACCCAATGCTTTTAGTGCGCCTGCCGCTTCAAGACCTAGAAGACCACCACCGATAACCACGCCTGATTTGCTGTTTTTCGCACACGCTTCAATCGCTTTTAGATCTTCGATCGTGCGGTAAACAAAACAGTCTTTGCTTTCATGACCTTTGATAGGCGGGACAAATGGGAATGAGCCTGTAGCAAGAATCAGCTTGTCGTATTGAACTTCACGGCCCGTGCTGGAGTAAACAATGCGGTTTTCACGGTTAATGTTAATCGCACGTTCACCGATCAATATATTGATGCCGTGTTTCTCGTAGAAGCCTTCTTTCACTAAAGAAAGTTCATCTGCAGTGTGGTGAGAAAAGTAAGAGGAAAGGTGCACACGGTCGTATGCGACACGAGGTTCTTCACAGAAAACGGTAATCTCCATATTAGAGATATCAGCTTTCTCGACTAAGTCTTCAATATAACGGTGCCCTACCATACCGTTACCGATGACTACTAGCTTCAACTTGCTCATTATAATTCCTAAGGGTTAGGTTCTTATCACTGAGCTCATTGTTAATTGTGAAAGAAAATTAATACATGATGTAAATCAATTACAATTTCAAACTACCCTAAAGGGGTAGATGAACGTTTTTATCTTGATATTGAAGAATAAAAGGTAATTTATTAACGGATGTTGGTAGTTTTTACAAAATGAGATAACCGCAGTCATGCTCACAAAGGGCTATACAGTTTTGGCTTTTACAGAATGGCAATGATTGTCGAGTTAAACCACGCTAACGATAAACCCTGCTTTGTTTAAAAACAAAGCATTCGTTTTAACCTAGCCGTTTCAAGGCTATTAAAGGTGAACAACTGAAGTGACTGAAAGTTTTAGAAAAATCAAGTCTCACAACAAAAATCTTTTACTAGCTAAGTCGCACTATAAAGACTAGAATCTGATTTAGTTCATATGGAATAAAATCCATATGATTGATACCGTAATTGACATATAGAGTGCCGTCCCATGTTTGTGAGGCGGCCTTTTATTTGGGAGTCATAAAATGTCAGAAAACAATTCTATCTACATTTCAAGCTTAGATATGAACCGAATCACGGCTTTGTTGGATAAAATGCCAAACATCGCGGCGGAGCTTGTTGAGCTAGAAGCAGAGCTAGACCGTGCGACGGTTCTTGAGCCAGAACAAATGCCAGATAATGTGGTCACGATGAACTCAACTGTAGAGTTTAAATTTGCAGGTGAAGATAGAACCATGACAAAGACACTGGTTTACCCATCTGAGCTGAAAAGCAGTGATGATATTTCCATTTTTGCGCCCGTAGGCAGCGCACTGATCGGTTTGTCTGTTGGTCAAAAACTTGAATGGCCAATGCCAAATAATCAAGTGAAGACAATTGAAATTGTCGATATCACCTACCAGCCTGAGCGTTGTGGTGCACTAAACCGCTAACCCTCAGTAGTCCCGGTGCAAAGGCCTCATTTATGACTTTGCACCAGGAGAGCCCCTCGCTTATCCCCTATTTCCTTCTTTGTTTTTCCAAGCATTTACTTTGCTGCTCTTAAGTAACATCACCGATTCTTTATTATTTACCGTATATTCAATACCTATATCTCCAAGCTCAATCATAGAAATTGCAAAGTATTTTTCGTATATTGTCGCTCCGAAAACGACGTAAATTATGCGCAAAATGGAAGAATATCTAACTCGAATTGCCTGCTTAGAAAAAGAAAATGAAGAGCTGAAGCGGAAGAATGCGCGACTACAAGAAAAGTTGAATGCTGCACTCGACAGTAATGGACTGTGTTTGTGGGAGCAGCATATTCCTTCAGGTACTTTGACGATATTCAATATGCAGTGGGGCAAAATGCTAGGTTATCAGCCCCATGAGTTAACCGCGACGGTTGAAACGTGGAAAAACAATCTCCACCCTGAAGATTATGATCTTGCGGTGGGTGCATTTGAAGATCACCTAGCTGGCAAAACCGACCTTTATGAGGTAGTTCATCGCATGATTCATAAAGACGGCAGTGATAGTTGGGTCTACGATCGAGGGCGCATCGTCGAGTATGGTTCTGATGGCGAACCACTACGCATGATGGGCACTCATATCGATATTACAAAAGAAAAGCGATATGAGCAGCAACTGGCTAAGTTAGCTTCGAGTGATCCATTGACCGGATTGTTAAATAGAAAAGCAATTGAGGAAAACTTTAATCATCAACCTCAAACCAAGCCGTCTCAGCAGTCTGCCTTAGTGTTTGTTGACATAGATAATTTTAAAGCAGTTAACGACCAGCTAGGCCATCATTCTGGTGATACTCTCCTCATTAATATCGCCAATAGCTTAACAGAGCTTGCGCCAAGCAAGTCTCAAGTCGGACGCATAGGAGGAGATGAGTTTGTCGTTTTAAGCTCTTATTCAAATCAAGAAGAAATATCTCAACTTTGTGATCGACTCTTAAGTTCCATCATTCCAGCGATAAATCAGGACTTAAATAAAGTAACGATTGGAATGAGCATCGGTGTTTGTCTATTTGATAAAGGAAAACAACAGTTTAATGAAGTTTATCAAAAAGCCGATCATGCAATGTATGAGATAAAGAAAAATGGCAAAAATGGCGTTGCCTATATCCAGATATAATAAGTCTCTTGTTTTTTGAAATTAATATTTCTTTAATTTGACAATTTTCTCTATGAAATTGATAGCGTCTTATTTTTAATAAGTCATTTATATAGGAAACAAAAGAAATAACAAACAATTAAGAATGTTGCATATTACACGGTGTAATATTATTACTGTCTTTGTGACTGCTTTTGTTGCATACAATATTATTTCTTATTATTTTTATAAAAACCACTAGTAAAAAGCAGTTAAACATTATAATTCATAAGCTTATAAAAACCGAAATGCATGGTTGAATTTTAACCACCCCTTCTGCTAATATCTCGCCTCGTGTTTAAAAGTAATAAACACACACAAATATAAAACAAACTTTATAAAACATAATGCACACTTGATCATTACTGGTTCTATTTAGGTAGAGCTCGGTATTTATTTTATTTAAAACATTATGAATTTGTAATTTCATTTAATATCAAAATATTAAGTAGGTATATAAATTGAAGAAGGTCATCCTCCCTCAATTGGGCTTTGTTGCGTCAAATTTACGCTTGCTAGCTCTTGGCTTTGTAACCCTCGTGTCAGCATATTCTTTTTCATCAGAGGCTTATGCTGAGCAAGTGGCTAGTGGTGAACAAAAAACATTAGTTGTACTCGTCAATTTCCAAGAAAACCCTCAAGAGACCCCGATCTCTAAAGAAGACGCCCATAATGTTGTTTTTAATACCGTTAGCGACTTCTATTCGCAAATGTCCCAGGGGCAACTTTGGCTATCTGGTGATGTTGCTGGAACATTCACCTTGCCGATATCAAACCAAATTTGTGATGATGATGCTGTAGCAGCGGAAGCCAACAAAATGGCTGAAACTGCGGGATATCAACTATCAAACTATGACCGTTTTATCTACTTAACAACCAAAACTGGATGTGCATCAGAAGGCTCTGGTAGCCAAGGAGTAACTCCCTCTAGAGCGTCAATAAATGCGGTTTTCGAGCCTCGAGTTATCGCCCATGAATTAGGACATAATTTTGGATTGCATCACGCTTCCGCACTCGACTGTAAAGACGGTACGTTGGCTGGTGATTGCCGTGTCATAGAGTACGGTGATAGCTACGATACAATGGGTAACTACGATATGGGTTACTTTAGCGCCTTCCAATTGGAAAACTTAGGGTGGCAGACCTCCCCTGCTCAAATCATTTCTAGTGATGGTGTTTACTCTATTGATGCCTATGAAGACTTTGAAAGTACTTCATCAAAAGTTTTAAAAATCCCAAGAGGTACCGATCCAATTACAGGTCAGCGCCAATGGTTTTACGTTGAATATCGACAAGCTTTTGGCTACGACAGCTTTTTACGTGACCGTTCGTACATCGTTTACCGCCAAGATGTGACAGAAGGTGTAGTTGTGCGCCTAGCGACAGACGGTGATCTTAAAAGTAGCCGCTTGCTACACATGAAGCCTGACTCCACTTTCAAACAATTATTTGGGAGTAATGACTGGGAAGACCCTGCTCTTCCAATTGGTGGAACGTTCACCGATCCAAAAACAGGCGTGTCGATTACTTTGGAAAGTGCTAATGGTCAAAACGCACAGGTCAGTGTCATATTTGGTGGTGAATCAGGGCAATGCGTTGCGACATCGCCTCTACTCTCTCTAACCCCACTATCAGGTTCTGATGCTAATGCCGGAGAAACGTTAGCGTATAATCTTAAAGTGACGAACCAGAACAATACAGAATGTGCAGACGCGACCTATACAACGGCTTTAAGCGTTCCTGACGGATGGAATTATGACGCAAGCGCCTTGACGGTTCCTTCCGGCATGAGTGCAGAAACGACGGTCATGGTTACGTCAAACAGCGATGCTCAACCGAACTCTTACAGCATAGCCGTTGACGTTATAGATGCTGAAAATGAACAATCAGCCAAAACCGAGCTATCTTACACAGTGTTATCTGAGTCAACGTCACCACTTGAGGCGGTGAATGATAGCGTAACGATCAGTGATAAATCCGTCGTTCGCATCGAGCAGTTAAATAATGACTCGTTTGAACAATCGACCTCTCTTGCGATTACGGTCGCTAAGCCAAACAAAGGCAGCGCCCGTGTACTGAGTGATGGCTCCATTGAATACACACCTTCGAAGAAGTTTAAGAATAATGATTCATTTACTTATACGATCAGTGACGGTCAATCTTCTTCAACCGCGACGATTAGTATCACCTTACAATCGACTTCTGGTGGGAATGGTGGTGGAAACGGTAAAGGGAAACCGAACTAAATCACGCAATTCAATATGAAAAAGCCTGGAGAATACTCCAGGCTTTTTATTCACAAGACGTCAATTAGTTGCTTGGTGCAGGACAAATATCACAGTCTGCAGAAGCTGTATTCGTCGCTTGAGTATTATCGATTTTCAAGAAACCAACCGCTGTCACAGTATCACGGAAAGATTGTGTTTCTGCATTGCTAAATGCCGTTGGGATATAACTACCAGTATAAGACTGACATTGATCCGAAGCGAGTTCGATATTATCCACTACTGTCACGTCATCAGAAGCATCCTCAGGCGTACCTGAGTCATCCACCACAGAAACATTCACTAAAGTAAGTCCAGGCGTTGTGTTACATACCATTCCCGAGAAGCTCACTTCTGCAATTATACCGTTTTCAGTAAGTTTGAAGCCGCTTTCACATGATTTCGTTACACTAATCATTGGAGACAAGCTCAATGACTCACATGGATCACTTGCAGTATCACTAATGGTCGCTTGGCCACCCGGAGTCGCAGCTGCTGTGACTTTCACCGTATTAGTTAGACCATTGCTTGTACTTTCAAAACTGCCGCTGTATGAAGCACTGTCACCTGAAGCAATGGCACCTAAGCTATGTGTAGTACCTGCTTCTAAATCCTCTACAACAACATCGTAGAGCGTACCGACACCATCATTAATCACGTCGCCGCTGTATGAGTAAACGTAACCATCTTCTGTTTCATTCACGACCGCTTGATTACATGTTTTAGTGATATCAACACTACACAACTCAAAGTCACCAACCACAAAGTCTTTCAACTGAGCGGTAATACTGCTTGATGCTCTTGTTTCGGCTGCAAACGAGCTAAAACAGGTGTCTGTTTGTAGAAGTTCAGTAAGGTTTACACCACCTTCAAAGAAGGTTTCTGGAGGGAAGACATTTTCGACACCACTTTTTGGCGTATACGCCCATGGTGCAGGTGAGTCAGTTGTATTGGTTGAAGCACACACATCTTGCGCGCCTGGTGAACACAGTGCATTTGTCTTAACTTTCAAACGTAAGTTTGTCGCAGCACACTGACCATCTTGTGGATTATTGTTATCAGCTTTCGCACAAGTTGTGTCCCATTCAAGAACCAAAATTTCTGGCCCCTCATTTGCCCCTTGCAAATAATTCACCTGAATCAAAAGGTCGCCAGCAATATGTTGACCCGTGAATGTACCGTCTGGGTTTGTACTGACCGAGTCTTGATAAAACCAAAAACCTAAGAAGGCATCACCGCTGTTACCAAAACGGTCTGCACCAAAGGTGAGTACAAGGTCATTATTAATGTTGTATGCCGCTGCATACGCATGAAGAATGTCCCCTTTATCAAGTACCGTACCAGTCTTCCAACCAAGTTCCGGTATGTCTTTGATGTCTTTATTACCACCAGTAAAGATTGTATCCGGTGTTGCCGTGTCATTCTCAAAGCTAAATACTAATGCTCCACCACTGTTTGGCGGCGTTGACCAGTCATCCGGAGCACCTACTCCAGAGTCATCTATCGCATTAGCATTTGCTTCTAACTCAAATACGCCATCTGTTGGTGTTGCAAATGCAGAGCTACCTATTAGCAAACTTGTAAATATTGCATAAAGAAAGCTCTTCATCGTATGCCAGATACCTGACTTACAAGAATTCATAACCTACTCCTTAGAACGCTTCTAAAGCTAGACGAAGGTCCCTATGTCATTAATTGCCTTTTAAGAAAGAGTGAAAGCGAGATACAACTTTCGTTTCGAGCTCGTATAACGCATAGAGCATGCCACTACTTAAGGTTATGATTTTATTAAACTAAATATTTTCAACAGCGAAGAGAATGAACAGAGTGTTCAATTTTAAAGAAAGAGAAAGAAAACAAAAGAGACAAAAAAACCTACGATAACAAAGATATATACGTGTTCTAGGATAATGTTACAGATTGACACTTTATTGTTTACACCTGTGACAGATGCGCAAAAGCGACGGTATTGAAACTGTCCACTATGAATATGAAATAGACGCGTACTCACCTGCTCCAACTAATGTGAAGGTGATGTGTAACACCTGTTTGCATAGTGTTACATCCTTTACACATCTAATTGAATACTCATTTAACTAAAACATATTCAGTCGTTTAGCGAATAAGTTTTAGCTCAACCATTTATGAAAATATAAACAAACTGTTCACCCCTCTGTACAAAAATAAAAAATAATCAACAAATACAAAAGGTTAAATATGGAACACTCTATGCTAGTCAACTGGCGCAGTTTAACTCTGTGAGAAAACTATCACGTATGTGGGCTCAAGGACGTAGCGAGCCCACTTACACAAGGAGGTTTTATGAAAACCATATTTAACTCTTGGTGGGGCAATAAGAGTTACCGTTGTTCCACTTTATGTAGCCAGAATATACTTACAGCGATCAATATCAGCAGCATGTTTAAGCTGTTTACTTGGGTCATAGCGGTTAGCTTAGTGCTGAGCTCTCAAATTGTTTACGCATCCGCTGGCGACCCTTCAAGCCGAGGCGTGCAACCAATATTTGTTGAAGGGAATAACACCTGTCAACAATTACTTCCAGGGATCGATGGTTTGATAGAATACAAGCTTGAGCCAGTTACAGACGGCACTTTCGGTGATGGCATGCTTGAAGTGGTTATTGATCAACAACCTGGGGCAAAAACCTTCAGTTGGGATCAAGGTGATAGCCCTGTGATTATGCAAGCTATCTTCGTAAAAGGTGGTCCTGACGGAAACCTATATAACTACTTTACAGATGGATTATTGTATCAAGATGATGCCTTACTACATGCACCTGTGGGTAACAATGGTAGATACTATGGCTTAAGTCATATTTCATTCTGTTACACACCTGGCGTACCTGACATTAAAATCACTAAAACTTGTACATTTGGTGATGTTGTCAATGGTAACACTTTGAAATACAACTATAAACTCACTGTAGAAAACACCGGTGACTTTGCATTGTATGATGTTGTGGCAACAGACACTACAGCCGTTGACAACGATATGGCTGCTGGTGACCATGTGTTCAATTTAGCGATGCTCGCCGTTGGACAAACGCAAGAGTTTAATGGTTCGTTTATTATTGACCAAAACGGTATCACTAACTATGCAGAAGTAAGCGCGGCACTTGAAACTGGTGGTGGTGTTGCGGTTTCTGACAACGCAGATTGGGAATGCCCAAGCCAAAACATCCCTGGTTCATTGTCTCTAGAGAAAGACTGTAGTGTCGTCGTCGTGAATCGATTTGAAGATACTGGTATTAATGAATACGGTCTTCAAGTCAATTACAGTGGTAGTGTATGTAATACCTCCAATGTCACCATTGACGGCATTGTCGTAATCGACAACAAAGACTCGAATCCAATCCAGGTTGGTATGCTTGCGCCTGCTGAGTGTTACGACTTTACTGGTAACTACGAGCCAATCCCAGGAGATGGTGAAGGCCTTCCATTACCGGGTGAAGAAGTCAGAGCGTTTACAGATACTGTGGATGCGAGTGGTGAAACTATCTTCGGTAATGTTGTCGTAGAAGCGATAACAGCGTCTGCAGAATGTACGCTATGTCCAACTTGTCCAGAGCCTGTTAACTGCCCTGAATAAGGTCTACTTACAACTTAATAAAACAACGCCTGACGTTAACTCGTCAGGCGTTTTCTTTCGAACTATATCGTTCTATTTATTCTTACCTTTTCCATTGTTACCAGAGTTGCCAGAATCGCCACCAGATGAAGACTCTAACTTCACTGAGACCTGAGCGGTCGAGCTGCTTTGACCATCACCTATGGTATAGGTAAAGCTGTCGTTATTTTTGAATTTCTTCTCAGGTGTGTAACGCAGGGTGCCATCTGATAACAGCTCTAGTCGCCCCTTGCTTGGTCTAGTAAAAGAAACCACGCTTGCAGAGTTTTGCTCTCCAACAACATCGTTTGCCATCACATCGATAATCACCGACTGTTTCGAAGACATAGTCACCTGATCATCAACAGCAACGAGCTCTGGTGATGGCGAGATTTCAGTGGTTACAGAGTAATTTACGGATGCTGCGGTTTGCAGACTTGAGTCCTCGCCGTGCGTCACGATCATATTCAAAGCATAGTCTTTATCACTAGCGTCCACCGAAGATACGACTGATATCATTACTTGTCCGGTTTCACCTGCTGCTAGCGTGATTGCATTGCTGCTTGCTTTCCAACCAGTTGGCACTGACGCGTTTACAGAAAAACTGCTCGCAGAACAATCTGCACTATCTTTGTTAGTAATAGTGACCTGATATTGAACCTCATCGCCGGCTGCAACCGAGTTGTTTGTTGCAGCTTTCGCAGTCACTGATGGAGCATTTACAGTACAAGTCCCGATATTACCGTTGTCAGAGCCATCAAAGACAACGCTTACTTCGGCGATGCCGTTCGCTGCACTCACCAAACTCAATGTTACACCTGAGTCTGGGTCAGTATAGCTACCACCGACCGGCATAGATGGGTCAAACCAGTCATTTCGGCCAAAAACCGCACGATATTCAGAATCAGTTTTAAAGTGAAGCAGATTACTGCTGCGTCCATCGCCTTCTACAGCGCTTCGAATGATGATGCCATCCGTAACGTCCCCACGATAGAAAGAGTAAGAACGAGCATCTAAAAAGTCATCAAACCCAATAGACTGGCGGTATTCAATGTAAAACCATTTTTTTGCACCTGTAGAAGGATCAGTACCACGAGGTACTTTTATCGTAACTGGCTGCTCACTAGTCGTCTCGTAATTCGTGATGGAGTAAGTACCATTTTGAGTAACTTCCAGTGTCTTTGAGGCGTGCTCTCCCTCTAGCCATCCTAGTCGCTCGCGCTGGAAAGTATTCAAATAGCCGATGTCTGGACCACCCATTACATCATAGGTATCACCGTATTCACGCAACGTACAGTTGTCTGAAAGCGTATGCTCGCCACAATCAAGAGCACGAGAGTGATGCAAACCAAAGTTATGTCCAAGCTCATGAGCGATATTCATCGGAGAAAAATCACCATTGATGTGCGCGCGTGAAGGCATGCCATCAATAGTTGCCGATCCAGCGACACCACATTCCGTTTTTGTCATCAAGTAAACAATACGATCGTACTCTTCAAGCTTCACTCCCGCAGCGATGGCTTCTTGATCCGCTGCATCTTGAACAGCGGTAAAAT
Organism: Vibrio sp. CCB-PB317; assembly: GCF_022808245.1. Taxonomy (NCBI): domain Bacteria; kingdom Pseudomonadati; phylum Pseudomonadota; class Gammaproteobacteria; order Vibrionales; family Vibrionaceae; genus Vibrio; species Vibrio sp. CCB-PB317. The sequence goes on along the minus strand of NZ_JALGNU010000002.1, from coordinate 908,412 downwards.
CACAAACCTGATTAGACAACGGCAAATTAAACCAACCTACGACTTTCCCAGACAGCCACATTTGATCAAAAGAGCTTTCACGGTAGAAGTCATTCACTGTGCCAAAGATTAGATTATTTGCCTCTGACAAAGTTAATGGCTGCTCATTTGGGTTTTCTTTGAAGTTCAGCAGGATAACCAATGTATTTTGCTGTCCCGTCGTACTTCCTGCTGCACTGGCGTAATGGATGCTCTGTAAACAAGCGAATATTACTAATAAAAATGACAACCCTTTATTTAGGATTGTTCTATTTATTTTAATATTTTTTATCACTGCTTCACCTAATTTTAAATTAATAACTAGTTCACCTTCCCGCCAATATAAGCAGAAATGGTAGGGTAAAATAATATAAATTTTAGGCAATAAAATGCCCTAGCCTATAAAGCCAAATATGTTCCTATATACATCAACATGGTTATAAAAGGATAACCACCAAAAATATAAGAGCCGGAATCATAGCAAAGCAACCGGTCAAAATTCAACCAGAGCGATAAGTAATTTAGGTTAAGTTTGTGTAATAATAAATTTGTCCATTTTTGTCAGTTACTTAAAATAACCTTATGATTGTTTTATATGAACAAACTTTCTATTCAATAATGACTTTAATAAATCACTTGCACTACAGCCAATTTAAATCATTAAAAATCAAACAAGTAGAAATTCAACTAAAACAACCTCAATTTCATCGCATGAAATTATAACCTTTAAATTCATTAACTTAATAACGAGTCATTCGAATAATATACCTCAACAACGCTTGAGTAATATTATCCATCTTTAATTGTTAAATTTAAGTTAAATTAAAGTGGTGAAAAGTTTTTTGCTCACCTAGTTTTATACTCGATTACAAGACAGACTGAGCGATACAGTGCAATATCAACTAGAGACATATAGAGAAACAAGCAGGATATATGCGCAACTTTATTTTCAATATTGAACTAAAATCACATTGATAATATAACGCTATAGATAGCAATTCAGGAAAACCAGTTAAAGGGTGATTAACTGATAATTGAGGTTGGTATTTGTACAAAAATTAATTATTCAATAAAAAATTGTGTATTAGAATAGTTTGACAATACCAGATAGTAAAAAACCGGCACAAGGCCGGCTTTTAGAAATAGTGGAGGCGCCTCCCGGAGTCGAACCGAGGTCCACGGATTTGCAATCCGCTGCATAGCCACTCTGCCAAGGCGCCTTTCTGATTTTTATATCTCTGTTACCAAAGATTTTGATGGTGCCCCGGGCCGGACTTGAACCGGCACAGCGCGAACGCCGAGGGATTTTAAATCCCTTGTGTCTACCAATTCCACCACCAGGGCAACGCAATCATGCGATGGGTTAGACACCATCTGTCTCAGCGGCCTTTGCCGTGAGAACGAGGCGTACTTTAACGGATTAATTTATCTGGTCAACAAAAAATTAGTCTTTTTTATTCAAATGGTTAAAAAGCCAACTCAAACGAACAAAGGGCGATCATTTTGCTCACAAGAACATCAGCATGCTTTGCTCTCGTTTGCTTTGCTTCATCACTTCATGTCAACGAGGAATCGACAAGTCGCACAAATAGACAATATGGGTATAAACTTAACTCGTACTGCAGGGGACAAATAAGCGCTCATCATGTTTCGAAAGTCATCATTTCAATTACCGCTACATACTGATTCCGAACTCGACTTCGTAGTGCCCCACTTCTTACTTACTGAATTTGATTATGCACGCTCTCTGGAACAGGGGATCGTCCATGACTTGGACCCTGAATACACACACCAGTATCGCGTCACACTAAGGCGCATACGCTCACTATGCGTACTACTTCGCGAACTGATACCTCCTTTTGAACTGCGTATTTTGAAACCTCATTTAAAAATAATGATGAAGAAAACAAATAGGCTGCGTGATTTGGACGTATTTATCTTGGACAAAAGCCAATACATTGAAATGCTCCCAAGCCACAAACCCTCTCTTGAGCAGCTTTTGGGCTTTATAGAATCCGAACGTGCTTACGAACAGGCAAAAGTTGCGCGTTGGCTAGCGACAAAAGAATACACAACGCACTGCACTTTGGTCAGGAACAGTCTGCTGCGAAGTACAAAGCACGTACGAGTGGATAACAACGTACCTGCGTTACTCTTCGCAAACCAAAAAGTCTCCGAACAATTTAAAAAGGTCGACAAAGCACGGCGCAAGATCTCGGACAAAAGTCGTGACAGCGTGATCCACTCAATGAGGATAAAGTGCAAAGCGCTGCGTTATTTGTTAGAAGGGTTTTCCGCACTCTACCCTTCCCCACAGCACAAAAACAACGTGAAACAATTAAAACTATTACAAGACAAGCTCGGTGATTTTAACGACACTTCAAGTCAAATTGAATTTTTCACTCGGCTCAAACAGGCAGTAAACCTCAATGAACAAGATCGTAAGACCCTGAAAAAGCTGCTTAACGTGCTTAGTGAACATCACGATACTTCGCGCCAGACCATCTTAACGCACTTAGATCAATTTGAGGCTTTCATCCACGATACCAACACACAAAGTCTCTACCAGCACTAACCTAGGTTCACGTATTTTTAATATTCATTAATTACAGTCAGTCGTTAGGCTCCATAAAGAAAGATAACGTGAAACCATTAAAACGATACCAATATGAGCGCTATGCCGTACTCTGTAATCTCGCCTATCCTCGCGTCTTCAGACAAACTCAATATGGATTCGATCCTAATGGGCAACGAGTCATTAGAAATGAACACGGTAAGATTATGATTCGCGTGCTCTGGAGTAAAAAACAGAGTGAAGTGGTCGTAGTAATTAAAGGCTCACACAGTATCAGTGATTGGTTGTTAAACTTCGCGATGTGGACGAGAAGTTGTCGAAGGTTGGGACTGAATTACCGCATTCACGCGGGTTTCTATCATCTGCTGTTTCAAGAAAGTTTACCGAGCCGAAATGAAGATCGGTTGGGGTTGACCGTGATCGAGCGCCTCGAAGGTATCGTTGTACCGCTCATTCTTAAGGGAAAAAGAATCACCATTACTGGTCACTCTTCAGGTGGCGCGATTGGCAGTGTTTTTGCCGATTATATAGAGAAAAAATACCCAAAGAGCATTAAACGCGTTGTGACTTTCGGTCAGCCCGCAGTTGGAGATTGGACCTTCAAAAAACGCTACCGTTTGGGGCACAAAACTTACCGGATTTGTTGCGACATCGACATCGTGACATTCATGCCGCCAGTGCCTTTTCTCTATTGGCATGTAGGCAAAATGCTATGGTTGTATAACGGGAAAATATACGAGAATACGCCAACGTTCATTCGACTTGGACGTTCTCTATTTAGTTGGTTGATGCGACCATTCTCTTATCACTTTATGAGTAAATACATCCGCGATAAAGACTTCTTTGACGAACGCTGAGCTAAGTACCCTAAAACTATGATGTACAGGCACTAAAAAGCCGGACTCAGCCGGCTTTACGTTTTTGTGGTGAATTACAGAGAGGCAATTTCTTTTTCAAGTTGATATTTGCTATCTGTGACTATGCGCTCTAACACTTCAACGCGTCGCTTCAAGTCACCAATTTGCTTGTTAAGGTTATCTTGTTCTTCTTGGCTCATCGTATTACGTTCAGATATCTCCAAGGCTCTTACTTCTTTACGATGATTCAAGATTAACTTAATTATCCCGCCCCCAAATATGGCACCGAACACAATAGCCACAACCAATACATCAGCAATAGATTCCATTCTTCATCTTCCTCTAGATAATGCTCAAATATAAGTTACTCATTTGTTATATGAATATCAAATAACGTATTGATTCACTGCAAAGTTTCATCAAAATTTGCCTGTTCTGTATCAAAATCACAAGAATGGATTACTCAACGCTAACCCAAACCGAGACAGATCCACCATTTACAGGGAACTCAGCCCACCCATTCGCATCTGTCCAAATGTCTTCAGTTCGGATGCCCAACTTGTCGACATAGCGTGTACTTGGCTTGCCCGTATACATCCACTTCGAGCCACCTGGTCCATCGCTCATGATCACTGCCATTGAATGTGGATGTTCTGCATCGCCCTCGCGAGTCCAGCCAATTACATCCCAATGGTCGAGATATGAATGTTGTTTACCATACGCATAGTCTTTACGCAGTGCTACGAGCTCTTCGATGTAAGGCACTTTGACCATATTGATGTCATGCCCTTTATCACTGTACTGCGCGCCGTAGTAATCTGCATAAAACACAGATGGATAACCTTCTTCACGCAATAAGATAAACGCGTAAGCGAGCGGCTTAAACCACCAATCGACCGTCGACTCCAACGCCTGCAAAGGTTGAGTATCATGGTTTTCTACTAAGGTTACCGCTTTGACTGGATTGTCCTTCATCAGCGTACCATCCATGATTTGACGCATATCGTAGCTACCACCCGATTTAGACGCATTGTAGAAGTTCATATGTAGCGGTGCGTCGAATAGAGACATGCTGCCAGAAGTTTTGGTGATAAAGTTATGCAGCTGATTCACATCGTAGTTCCAGTACTCTCCGACCGTGAAGAGTTCTTTCCCTGTTTTCCAACGTAGGTGATCAATCCATTCTTGAAGATATTGGTATTTGATGTGCTTCACCGCATCCATTCTAAAGCCATCAACACCAGTCATGTTGATGTACCACTCACCCCAATCTTTCAGTTCTTGTTTAACTTCAGGATGATCCATGTCTAAGTCAGCATACATAAGGTAGTCGTAATTCCCCTTTTCAGAACTGACTTCCCAATCCCATGCCTTACCTTCACCTTTGAATTTAAAAATGGCTTTTTCTTTACCTGCATCGTCCCAGTCCACGCCATCAAAATGGTACCAAGTCCAATGGAAGTTAGAGTACTTGTCGTTGCGTCCAGGGAAATCAAACTCCACCCACGCTTCAATCCATTTATCACCAAGTTCAATGTTGCGGTTGTTCCAATCTACCCGCTTAGTATCAACCCAAGATTTCCCATCCGCACCACCACGGTGGTTAAACACCACGTCACCATAAACCTGGATATTGTTATTGTGAGCGGCATTGATAGCACTAAGGTACTGATCTTTCGTGCCGTATTTGGTGCGCACTGATCCTTTTTGATCAAACTCCCCCAAGTCGTACATGTCATAAACGCCGTAGCCGACATCATTACTGCCACCCGCTCCTTTGTATGCAGGTGGTAGCCAGAGCGCTGTGAATCCGTTTTCTGCTAGCGTTGGAGCGTTATTTTCCACTTGAGTCCACAGTGTGCCATCGTTAGGCACATACCAATGGAAATACTGCATCATTGTGCCATTCTCAGCAGCCAATGCAGATGAACTTAGCAACAAGGTTAAAGGTAAAATAGTGCGTTTTAATTTAAATGTTTTCATTATTTTTCTCTCACGTTAAGGACTAAAATCCTCCTTTCTGCTCATACACACCAAGCATTGCCAACGGTCACGCTAGCCAAGTTGCTGCCTGTGATACAAAAAGTTCGGATTACAATCGAAGAGAAATTAGCACCAATCACCCTATACAATTATTGAGTTATTTAACATTTATAAAATCAATGACTAGCGCATTGAAAATATTGAATGGTGATCAAAACATGGGAGGAATTTAGAGAAGAGTGAACGAGTATAGATTGATGGATTTAAAACGAAGAAAGCCAGTCATTTAAGACTGGCTTTCGAAATAGTGGAGGCGCCTCCCGGAGTCGAACCGAGGTCCACGGATTTGCAATCCGCTGCATAGCCACTCTGCCAAGGCGCCTTTCTGATTTTTATATCTCTGTTACCAAAGATTTTGATGGTGCCCCGGGCCGGACTTGAACCGGCACAGCGCGAACGCCGAGGGATTTTAAATCCCTTGTGTCTACCAATTCCACCACCAGGGCAACGCAATCATGCGATGGGTTAGACACCATCTGTCTCAGCGACCTTTGCCGTGAGAACGAGGCGTACTTTAACGGATTAATTTATCTGGTCAACAATAAATTTTATCTTTTTGATTTAAGTGCTTAAAAAGCGATCCAGACGGTACAATTGGCATTCAATTAGGCCAAGAAACACTCGTTAGCTTTCATCAACTCTAAGTCACACACATGTTGATGCCCGTAACTGCTTAGCTTGTAAACGCCTGACTAACACGGATCGTAGTCACCACTCTCTTCAGCTCTATAACATCTGTAACAATTGGAGACTCTACTCTTGGCACTATTTCACACGAAATATCATATTTTGTTACCGATAACTTTGCATCGAATGTGGTCGTACCTTTATAAAATCATTGACATTTTTTATTTTCAAAAAAAGCTCAATTCATTATCGAAAATATCAATAAATAATGATAGCTTACACTCGTTGCAGTAATTTAATGGACATATATCACATATAAGGACGTGGTTTACTTTGGCGACACACCATAAGAAAAACAAGGTATATCACTAATGTCTATCAAGAATCTTTCTATAGCGAAAAAGATATCGCTATCGTTTTTACTCATTGCCATCGTCAACATTGCGTTTGGCGTATTTTTATCTACAGAGCTCAAAAGCATTAAATCTGAGCTTTTAAACTATACCGATGATACGCTTCCTGCTATGGAAAGAGTAGATTCGATCCGAGATCACTTGTCTCGCTGGCGCCGTGCTCAGTTTGCGACATACACTTATGAAGACGCAGACCAAATCAGAAACAAAATTGCCAGCAACATTCGCGAACGTGAAAAGATCAGCAAAGAGCTCGATTCTTACGGTGAAACGATTTGGCCAGGTGAAGAGCAACAAACTTACCAGCGCCTTATGCGTCAGTGGAAAAAGTACTTGGTTACTATGGATCAGTACAACGAAGCGATGCTAGCCAACGACAAAAGCAAAGCCCACCCTATTTTGGCGAACTCTTTACCTGCTTTCGAAGCGGTTGACTCTGAGCTCGGTGAACTGATCCGTCTACTTAAAAATGCTATGGACAGTAACAAAACTCATATTCTTTCTTCTGTAAATGGATTGAGTAACTCGTCAATTGCAAGCAACGTGATTATTCTGCTTATCATGGTAGGCATGACGTACGTGTTGACACGCCTTATTTGTGGCCCACTAAAACTTGTTGTCGAGCAAGCAAATGCCATCGCAACAGGTGACCTATCAAACGACATCGATCGTAAAGCCATCGGCAATGACGAGCTAGGTGAGCTGGCAGATGCGACCACTAAGATGCAAGATGACTTGCGCCAAGTTATCGACAACGTGATTGCTGCGGTCACACAGTTAAGCAGTGCAGTAGAAGAGATGAATCAAATCTCTGATATTTCTGCGTCTGGTATGAAAGATCAACAACTGCAAATCACACACATTGCTACGGCAATGACAGAAATGAAAGCAGCAGTAGCCGATGTTGCACGTAATACTGAAGATTCAGCGAACCAAGCTAACGAAGCAAACCGTCGTACACAACACGGTGTTCGTGAAACACAAGGCATGGTTGATGCGATTCATGAAGTTTCAAACGTAATTGGTGCTGCGGGCGATACTGTGGCAGAGCTTGAACAGCAATCGAATAAAATTAACGTTATTGTTGATGTTATCCGTGACATTGCCGATCAAACCAACCTACTTGCGCTTAATGCAGCCATTGAAGCTGCGCGTGCTGGTGAGTCTGGTCGCGGTTTTGCCGTGGTTGCGGACGAGGTTCGAACGCTTGCAGGCCGTACGCAAGATTCAACCAGCGAAATTACGTCGATCATTGAACAGCTACAATCGCTTGCAAAAGACGCGAAATCTGCGACAGAACTTTCTAGAACCAGTATCTCAGAATGTGCAGAGCAAGGCATTCAATCAAAACAGCTGATGAGCGACATTGAACACTCGATTTCTGATATCTCAGACATGGGCACCCAAATCGCCACGGCTTGTAACCAGCAAGACTCTGTTGCAGAAGAGCTTAACCGCAGCATTGAAAACATACACTTGGCATCTCAAGAAGTATCACAGGGCTCAGAGCAAACCGCACAGGCTTGTCGTGAGCTAAGCCAGCTGTCAATTTCTCTTAAAGATGTAATGAGCCGCTTTAAACTGAGTTAAACTCAGTTGATACCTTAGTTGATATTGAATCAACCTCGATTTGCGCAAATTGAGTGCAATCACTGAGATATATTTAGGTATATTGAATCATGATCTTCAAAAACGCTCCAAAGCACTACTTGGAGCGTTTTACTTCGTCAGGTACTTTCCCCAAGTACTCAATAACATAACCAATACAAAAAACGCGTACGGAGACTTTATGCGCTTAAATAAAACCTTACTATCACTGACTATCGCTGCTGCAACCGTTGCTCCTGCGATGCAAGCTACTGCTGCCCCTCTTCAAATTAGCAACACTGTAGTAAAAGCAGAGCAAGTTCAAGGCGCTAACGCTTGGCTGGAAATAAACTTAGGTCAATTCCGCGATAATATTGAGCAGTTCAAGTCGCACATGGATGGCAAAACGAAAATCTGCGCCGTGATGAAAGCCGACGCATACGGTAATGGCATCGCGGGCCTGATGCCGACTATTATCGAACAACAAATCCCTTGCGTTGCCGTTGCAAGTAACGCCGAAGCACAGACCGTTCGCGACAGTGGCTTTAAAGGTCAACTTATGCGTGTACGCTCGGCGGATATTGGCGAGATCGAAGCTGCAATCGACTTAAATATTGAAGAGCTGATTGGCACTGCAGAGCAAGCCAAAGTACTGTCTAAGCTAGCAGAGAAAGCGGGTAAAGAAATCAAAGTTCACCTTGCTCTTAACGACGGTGGTATGGGACGTAATGGCGTTGATATGACGACAAAAGCGGGCAAGCAAGAAGCGCTAGAAATCGCTCAACAAGCTGGCGTTAATATTGTTGGCATCATGACTCATTTCCCTAACTACAATGCAGACGAAGTTCGTCAAAAGTTATCTTCGTTCAAAGACAGCTCTGCATGGCTGATTAAAGAAGCGGGCCTAAAACGCGAAGATATTTTGCTGCACGTGGCCAACTCTTACACTGCACTTAATGTTCCTGAAGCACAGCTTGATATGGTTCGTCCTGGTGGCGTTTTATATGGTGATCTGCCAACCAACCCTGAGTACCCTTCTATCGTGTCTTTCAAAACACGCGTGGCATCCGTTCACCACCTGCCAAAAAATAGCACTGTCGGTTACGACAGCAGCTACAAAACGAGCAAAGAAAGCCTAATGGCGAACATTCCTGTTGGTTACTCTGATGGCTACCCACGAAAAATGGGCAATACGGCAGAAGTACTGATCAATGGCCAACGAGCAAAAGTGGCAGGTGTGGCTTCAATGAACACCACCATGGTTGATATTACAGGTATCAAAGATGTTGAGCCTGGTTCTGAAGTTGTACTGTTTGGCTCTCAGCAAGGCAAAACGATTTCGGCAGCAGAAATGGAAAAACATGCAGAGGTCATCTTCCCAGAACTATACACGGTTTGGGGTACTGCGAACCCTCGTGTCTACGTAAAATAAACCCTTTCAGTTATTCGTAACAGAACGAAAAAGCGAGCCTCGTGCTCGCTTTCCTACTCATATACTAATCTGTAACAATCCGTGCTCTTCTCAATTGAGCAGAGCTTGCTATTTGCGTTACTTTCCTTGAGCCCTGGCAAGTGACAAATCCTCTAACCCCTTCATCTTAAAATCGTTCAGGTATACTTGTTTTTTTATATAGCACTTAGTGTTTGAAAGCCATTTCAATTGATGTTAAACATTAAGTTTACAAAAGAACAACAAACGCATTCATATGGCACTGCCCTTTTTGCCTGCTGGCTAGGTATCTCTATGACAGAAAATACTCAACATCTTCAGCGTTCCTCATCTGAGTTGCACGAATTTACTCGGATCGACGTGTGGAACGGTTTCACCCAACTTTTACCTCTGTCCATGTTTGTGGTCATATTTGGCCTCGCATTCGGTGTTGCCGCCGTACAAACTGGACTAGATGTATTTCCCACTATGTTGATGAGCACACTGGTCTTCGCCGGTGCTTCACAATTTGCCACGCTAGAAATGTGGGGAGCAGAAGTACCTCTGATTCCAGTGCTTATTACTGTATTTGCTATTAATGCTCGTCACCTCTTGATGGGCGCTACGCTTTATCCATGGTTACGACAACTCCCACCGACAAAACGTTACGGCGTAATGCTGGTAGCATCAGACGCAAACTGGGCAATGGCACTCAATGCATTTGGTAGAAAAGAACCAGGTTTTGGCTTGCTTGTTGGTGGCGGCTTGGCGATGTGGTCGTTTTGGATTGTTGGCACCTGGATCGGCATTTATTTTGGTAACGCAATCAAAGACCCGGTGGGCCTCGGGCTCGATATGGTTATGGGATGCTTCCTGCTGTCTATGGTGGTGGCTGGGCCGAAAGACTTAAGAATCTTTGCGATTTGGGCCACAGCAGCAGCCTCTTCTATGTTGGCGTATTGGTATTTACCAGAGAATAGCCACGTAGTGGTTGGCGCCATTACTGGTGGAGTCTTAGGTGCTTGTTGGAAGGAGAAAAAAGCATGAACATCGAAACGAGCGTAGGTGGAACACTGCTTATCATCATCGCTATGGCGTTAGTCACGCTCATAACCCGCTGGGGCGGAGTATATGTCATGTCATTCATTCCAATTAGCGAACGGGTTCAACGTTTCATTACTGCGATGTCAGGTTCCGTATTGGTTGCCCTTTTAGCCCCACTAGCGGTTGAGGGTGATTACGGTGCTAGAGCAGCACTTTTTTCTACTGCTGTCGTCATGTTCATCGTGAAAAAGCCTCTGCCCGCAATTGCAGCTGGCATCATCGCAGCCGCCGCGGTACGCGCTATTTAACCGTTGTTTCGACGTCAATACCAGTCATCAATAAAAAGCCCCAAAACACGAAGCCCTGATGTCACGAGTGTCATCAGGGCTTATCTTATGCTCATTATTTTAACGATGATCAACGATATTAATCACGGTGAGATAGCAAATTACGCACAGCAGTTACAATTGCGCTTGTATTTGTCCATTTTGCCAATACCAGGGTTAAAGGTGTTGGTTGGATCTAGCTCGTGGTAAAACTTCTGCAGCGAATTTTCAGCTTCGTACAAGTGACCCACATTATGTTCTGCTGGGTATTTAGCACCACGGCTATTGAGGTGTTCTAGCATCAGCTTTTTCATCAACTTCGTGTCGGTCCCTTTTTTGAAAATGTAATCTTGATGGAATACATAACACATAAAGTGGCCATAATAGAGCGCTTGAACAAGGTTCTTACTCACTTCTTCTGGTAAAGTTTCTAACCACTCTTCATCATTACGTCGCAAAGCGATATCAAGTGCAACGATGTCTTCTACGTCTTTTCGGTGAATCGTCTCGTAACGAATTGCTGCACCTGCTGCTGCAAAGCGATGTAAATAAGCTTTTTTACCCTCTTCCGGCGTACACTCGAAGAAATCACAGTCGTCTTCAACAGCCCAAACTTCTTTGAGGTATTTTTGCGCTTCAGCAATACCACCATCACTCATTTTCAATACCAGGTGGTGCTCATACTTGTCGCGGAAATCCAGCATTCGTTCTGGTAAATGTTGTGGGAACAACTTACTCGCGTAGTACAAAATGGTGTCTGGCAGGTATTTACTAACAAACGGGACGCGCTCTAAGACATTTTCTACTTTAGCTTTAAGTGCAAACATTTTTGGCAGCTTATCTGTGCCTAGCAAGTCGATGGATAAAAAGACGTCTTTGCCGTACTTCTCTGCCATGTTGAAGATATCTCGATGCAAGTATTCTCCCATCTCAGGCAAGTTCTCAAACGTAGATAAGAAATCTTTTCGCAGCTTCGTCAGTTTCGCAGGATCATTGGTGCCAAGGTAAAAAACCTGCTCTTTTTCGGGTACTGGGTAGCTATCAACTCGAACGGCGAAAACACCCAATTTACCAGCGCAGCCACTGGCTTCAAATAAACGACGTTCATCGGCATTAAAGCGAGAAGGAATGTCAGAAGTCACGTCTCGAACACGTTCATCGTATTCTTTGTCTGATGCCATTCGCTCGTCATGAATGATCTTCGCAGGGTCAAAGTTTCCTTCTTGCAGGTTTGTCAGAATTTCTTCTGGCGTTTCACCTAAACCTTCAATACCAAGGTGATTAACCAGGTGTAACTGGCCTTGCTTATCGACCTGCGCATAAATCGCCAACTCCGTGTAAGCAGGACCACGCTTGACTAACGCACCGCCTGAGTTATTGGCGATACCCCCAACCACAGTGGCACCTAATGATGAAGAACCGATGATAGAGTGCGGCGCTCGGTTCACCGCCTTCAATTCTTTTTCCAATGAGTGCAAACTTGCACCAGGCAAGCATACTGCCTGCTTACCGCCATCTAATAAGTGAATCTTCTTGATTTTGGTAATATTGATCACGACCACATCACGGTCATAATCATTACCACTTGGAGCTGAGCCTTCTGTTAAACCTGTTTTGGCAGCCTGCATAATAATAATGCAGTTTGCTTCAACGCACTGTTTAATGATCTTCCATTGTTCTACAAGAGTATTAGGAAACACGATAGCAAGCGCAGTGCCACTACCTGAGCGAAAACCCGAACGGTAGTATTTTGTTTTAACCTCGTCGGTTAGGACATTTTCTTCCCCAACGATAGTTTTAAATTCGTCAATCAGCTGCTTTTGTTTCATATCCGTATCTCTAGTTATTGTACTTCGCTCACATCACCGTTTAGTGACGGTAATGGGCGTCTGAGCCACTATAAGCAGTCCATTTCTCGGCGTCTATGTCAGGCAGGCGAGCAATACTTAACCAACAGACAACAAACAAAATAATTCTTTTATTTTTCTGTCACTTATCTTTCACATTCGGAAAATTTAACGCAAGAAACAGACCGTTTCTTAAAAGAAACAATAGCAAAACCATTTGTTAACAGTTGTGCGCAGCATCTTGTTATCAATATTAGTGATAAAACAAGGAGAAGGCTTAAGCTTCTAAATTTATAAGAATTATTAGAAATGAAGATGGAAACAATAACTCAACACCAACATAACGATTGGTGTTGAGTTATTGTCTTAAAATCGATGATTTTGACTTTGAAAGCTGGTGTATAGATGATCAATGAAGATCTTAATTTTTTCTGGCTGTTGACGAGTGTAAGGATACACTGCATAAATACCCAAACATTTGGCGGTTTCGTCTTTGAACAATTGAATCAGGCGGCCTTGCTTTAAGTCTTCATAAACCAAGACACGTGGCACATAGATGATTCCCTGCCCCAACAGTGCGACGTTTCTCAATACCGAAGAGTTGTTGGTACAGAGGTTACCGTCGACTGTAACTTGATACACCTCGTCTCCCTCTTTAAACGCCCACTCACGCGCCCCGGTTTCTTGGTAGGAATAAACCAAACAATTGTGCTTATACAAGGCTTGAGGTTGCTTAGGAATGCCATGTTTAGCAAGGTATTGAGGTGACGCACAAACAATCCAATTGGCATCCACCAGCTTTCTTGCGATCAGGCTAGAATCTGGCAACACACCCGTTCTAATTGCCAGATCAAAACGTTCATTCACGATATCGACGAAACGATTATCTAGATCCATATCGATATTGATGTCAGGGTATTTCTGATTAAACTCATTGATCACTTGAGGAAGAATTAACTCACCAGAGATAGTGGGTACAGAAACTTTAATGTTTCCAGATAAATTCTTACCTAACCCCACAATGGATTCTTCTGCCGTTGCCACCGCTTGATAAACGGCTTTTGCATGAGTAAAGAACGCTCGCCCTGCCTCCGTCAACGTTAACGTTCGCGTTGTTCGGTAAAGAAGCTGTACACCAAGCTCTTGCTCAAGCTTCGCGATGCGTTTACTGACAACCGATTTAGTCAATGACATGTGTCTTGCAGCAGCACTGAATGAGCCTTGCTCGATCAGGTGATAGAAAATGATGTAATCGTCGGTATTTCTCATGCGTCTTCGTCAAATCCTTTGTAGACCGATATTGTAAACGGATATTGGTCAATCTACGAAATATCGGATCACACTTAACAGCATAACTCGCGAAAGAAACAAGGGTTATACCGACAGTTCAAGAAATTGAGATGGCGTAAATTTATCAATATTCAGATACAAAAAAACCAGCTTTCGCTGGTTTTAAGTTGATGCGCTTGGCATCGAGATACCGCAATTGCCATATCTGAATAATTTGGAGCGACACACGAGGTTCGAACTCGTGACCTCAACCTTGGCAAGGTTGCGCTCTACCAACTGAGCTAGTGTCGCATTGATTCTCGAAAGCCATTCACTCTCAAAGAATAATGGAGGCGCCTCCCGGAGTCGAACCGAGGTCCACGGATTTGCAATCCGCTGCATAGCCACTCTGCCAAGGCGCCTTTTTTTACTTCGCTTCAGGGCTCTTCCCCGTTGCGTTGGTGGCTACTTTACGGATTGAGAGAAGATAGTCAAACAAAAATCTTTCATTTTCTGTTTGTTTGATTTCTTTTAAGCCAATTAGACCAAAGTTCGATCTTATCGGCTTAAAACGAAGCAATATAAATCTAGCTTTCTGTACGTTTTACTCAATAGAATTTCAATGCCACTTAGTAATTACCGACCCGTTTAAGCAACCTGCCCACAACATTAGGATGATAAGACCACGTGTGATCAAACATCGACATCAATGCTGGGTTTCCGTATTTAGATAGGCTGATCGCGTGAAAACGGTTTTTCTTCGCTTTAAGCGCATCCACTTTGGCAAGCAACTCGTCTTGTTGTTTTGGCGCGATAAAGTCGGAAATGACCACCATATCGGCATTTTTGTACTTATCACCGCTCATCAAGTCGATAGATTTGATCAAAGTTGGCTCTAAGTCTGTACCACCATGGAAGCTATAAGTTAAAAAGTCCGCCGCCTCGCGCAGACCATCTTGTTTGGTTAGCTCGTACGTAATGTGTTCCGTCGAAAAAATAATGACATAGCAGTCACGTTGCTCCGCTAATGCGATTTGCATCAGAGCATAAGCCATGGCTTTGGCGCATTGCTCAGGAAACCCGCTCATGGAGCCGGACGCGTCCACACACACAATAAACGGTCCTTTTTCGATATCTACCGCTTTGTTGTCAGGTCGGTGAGCTTTAACTTTACGTAACGTGCGCGATTTGCCTTGTGTACGGTAGTTCATAAGTCGTTTATCGACTAAGTGTTTATAGAACACGACCTCGAGTTCGGGATACGCCAAAAACATCGTTTCGTTGGGAAGTAGCTTATTTAAATCATCGCTTTCGTGAATGCCGACAATATCATCTGTCGCTTCATCACTCTTCTCTTCGATCATTTGTAGCTCTTCAGTAGGCGCGCGGTTAAGTTCGGGATCATTCACTTGCCCCGCCATACGGCCAAGTTGCTCGGCTATTTCTTGCAAGCCTTGGTGCTTCTTCAGAAACTCCGCATGGCGTTTCATCACTGTTAAGTCAGTTTTGCTCAACTTGGCAGATGCCATATCCCATAAGCGCCCTACACTTTCAGCATCACCCGACTCCGTGACCTTATCCATATTACGCATGGTCTCCATACGCTGATACAGGTCATTCAGCACTTTCTCTTTATTGGCCTCAAGCTCGCTTACTTGCGCTTGCTTAATCGCATCGGCTAGACTTTGGTACCATTGATCACAGAAGTAATGTGGGAACATGGGATTATTCATCCCCTTGTTCTTCTCCATCATTCGGCGAGCCTGCATATAAAAAGCGGAGTGCCACTCAAGCTTTTTAATCACATCTTCGATGTTTTCGAAAAACGCCTCTTCATCCCAGTGAATGACCTCTTGATATAAAGACAGCTCTTGTTGGAAACGCTCTGTCTCACATACCTTGGTAATCCGTTTTTTAACACTGCCCCTCCACTTTAATAAGTGGCCTTTGACTGAAGATTTAACGCCTCGGTTTTCTGCCATCATCATGACTTGTGAACGCGCCATTAAATCATTAACTGCACTATCGATGATGCCAGAGTCGGCTACCATCAGCGCGAGGTTAAGTCCGTCTGCACCTAGCATGTCGTCTCCTTATGAGAAAAACTGATGTAAGTTTTTAAAGCGTTGGATAACTTTCTCGCTTTCAGCTTGGATAGACTCAAGTCTCTGACTGACCTGCTGCAGACTCGACTCCATTAGGCGTGGTAATTCAGGATCAACAAAGCTATGCGGAAGCGCATCATGAAAATTCGCTTTTACCTTGCGCATATGGTGCTCTGCTTCACTGAGTTGATTTACGGCTTTTTCACTCTGCGTTAACCACTTTTGGTAAAGCTCTATATCCAAGCCCTCTTGAGTCACTAAGCTCACCAGAATGCCTCGGTTTGCTATATCACGGATAACTAGGTTATTTGCGGCATCAACATCAAATCGTAAACGGCACATGTTGGTGTTTTGATTGACGTAGCCATACACATCACCGTGTCCCTCTTTGATGACTCGGTCTAGCTCATCTTTTGGCACGTAAACCCAGCGGCTATCACCTTTCTCTGATTCTGAAACCGACATGTTGCTTTGCAAAATAACCAGTTTAACTAAGTTAACGGCTGCGCCAACTTTGTAGGTCTTAGCTTTAGAGGTATCAAAACGCATGGTTTCTTTGCGCAGAATACCCGTTGCCGCTTCAGACGTTAACGTCATGCGGTAGGCATCTTCAAGCTCATGCTGAACATCGACCAAAGACTCGCGACAGTATTCAATTTCCTGTTCGGCGTCTTGTTGATCAAATGCATGTTTTAAGGCGAACTCTTGAACCACTTCACGTACCACATCTCGCGATTCAGGACTGTTCCATAAACAATCTTGCAGCAACAGTAGATCAAGTGGGTTGATTTCATCGCGTCCATTAAAAAACGCGCTCGCTTTTAGCAATTTCACGGCTTTCTTCCAGCGGCGGTCAGAGACATACATGTCGGTATTGGCGACATCGCCAAACTGAGCTTCGACTTTGCTTTCTAACATCGTTTTAAGCTGGAAAAGCTTCTCAAATGCATTATCGGTTAGCGTCAGCTTGTCGAGCTGCTGTTGCCATTGATGATATTCTTCATCTGTTATTGCTAGCCCTTCTGGCACTTGTGCCTCTTGTGACGTGCCTACCGTCAACATCGACTTAAAGTTTTGTTTATTCTGAATTCGATTCACAAACACGCGCACCAACATGCGGTCATAGAGTGCATCCAAACCGCTGTCTTCATCTGGCAGTTCATTGGAAGCCGATACCAACAAACGCATTGGCACACGCTCAATATCGCTGCCATTTTTGAACGTTTTCTCATTGACCACTGTCAGCAATGTATTCAGAATGGCGGGGCCCGCCTTCCAGATTTCATCTAAAAATACGACTTGTGCGGTTGGCAAATACCCTTTAGTTAAGCGAACATAACGACCGTTATCTTTGAGTTCTTGAATACTCAGTGGCCCAAAAACTTCTTCAGGTGTTGAGAATCGAGTCATCAGGTATTCAAAGTAACTGCTATTATCGAACGCTTGGATAAGTCGCTTGGCAATTAAGCTTTTTGCAATGCCAGGTGGGCCTAAAAGAAAAACACTTTCACCAGCAAGTGCAGCGAGGAGGCAGAGCTTGATGGTATGTTCGCGTTCATAAACGCCGTCCGTTAACGCTTTAGCCAACTTGTTGATGCGTTCTGAGAGAAGCGCTTTTTCGGCATTTGAGGCAAATAAGGTTTGTGTCATACGTTCTCCGGCTGCTGAACTGGTATTGCGTTAACATTTTTATACACTTGTTATAACTTTGTTACAAATGTATTTTATTGAATTCCCCTTATAGCAGATGCTTACCCCCTTCTTTAGCCAGCAATCAAAGTTTCCATTTATGAGATACAGCTCACTGAAAGTGCAAACGCTTTCGTCGTGTTGCAACATTTTTTGCTTTTGTTTCCCACCATTTGTGGTTAATGTCGAAAAACGTCAAAATGCGGTAACAGCTAGGGTTAATAACTGCATGAGCAAAATAATTCATAGATGGAAGCAAATTTCTCTGATTGAAGAAGAGGTTATGCTTCCTACAGGACAGGCAATTACGCACACCACAATCCATCATCCGGGCGCTGCGGTGATTCTCCCTATTACAACGGAAGGTGAGGTAGTTCTTGTCCATCAATTTCGCCCTTCACTTAATAAATGGCTTTTGGAGCTTCCTGCTGGTACAAGAGAAAGCAATGAAGACCCTCTCTGCTGCGCGAAAAGAGAGCTAGAAGAAGAAACGGGCTATAGTGCAGAGAAATTTACCTCTCTCGGCCAAGTCACTCCCCTTGCCGGATTTTGTGATGAAATACAGTACCTATTTGTCGCTGAGAAGCTCAGCCAAACCAACCGTTACGAATGTGATGAAGATGAAGTGATTGAGGTTATTACCCTGTCACTCCAACAACTCGAAGACAAGATTATTGATGGCACAATTACCGATGCCAAAACGATCGCTTGTTTAAGCAAAGCGCGCCTTTGCGGATATATTTAGGACTTTGACCAAGGAGACATTCATGGATTTTCGATCAGATACCGTTACACAGCCTACCCAAGCCATGCGAGAGGCCATGTTTAAGGCCCCCGTTGGGGATGATGTTTATGGTGATGACCCTACGGTCAATGAGCTTGAGGAGTTTGCCGCAGAGCTTGCAGGATTCGAAGCGGCTTTGTTTACCACTTCAGGCACGCAAGCCAATCTGCTCGGCCTAATGGCGCATTGTGAACGCGGAGATGAATATCTATGTGGGCAGCAAGCACATAACTACAAGTACGAAGCTGGCGGCGCAGCAGTACTTGGGTCAATTCAACCTCAACCAGTCGAAAATAACCCAGATGGCACACTCCCATTTGATAAACTGGCAGCGGCGATTAAGCCAGATGATTGTCACTTTGCTCGTACCAAGCTGCTCAGCTTAGAAAATACGATTAATGGTAAAGTATTACCTCTGTCTTATTTAGCAGAAGCACGTGACTTCGTGAATAAACATAACTTGCAGATGCATCTAGATGGCGCTCGCGTTTTTAATGCAGCCGCTGCGCTTGATGTTCCGGTAAAAGAAATCGGTCAGTATTTTGATTCAATGACGATTTGTCTGTCGAAAGGTTTGGCTGCCCCTGTTGGTTCGTTACTGCTTGGTAGCAAAGAGTACATCGCAAAAGCACGTCGCTTAAGAAAGATGGTCGGCGGTGGTATGCGTCAAGCGGGTATTCTTGCCGCAGCAGGCAAACTCGCCCTTACCGAACAAGTGGAACAGCTAAAACAAGATCATATCAACGCAAAAACCTTAGCGGAAGGTTTAGCTGAACTGCCTGGTTTTTCAGTCAACCCTGAATTTGTTCAAACGAATATCGTATTCGCGAAGCTTGATCCTCAAGTGGACATAGTAAATATCGCTGCGAAACTAAAGGAACAAAATATCACGATAACACCTGGAAACCCCATTCGTTTCGTGACTCATAAAGACATTTCAGCGCAAGATATCGACAATTTCTTATCAAGCATTAAATCTCTGCTTTAGTTTGATTTTGATCATTGAGCTTCCCCTAAGGGGAAGCTTTATTGTATCGATATGACTTTTTAGCGAATAGACAATCTTCATGTTCAGATTTGTACTTCTAACCTCTCTTATTTTCTCTTCCGCTAGCCATGCCGCGCCTTTTGGTGATGCTGATAAAGGTAAAATCAAATCCCCTAGCTGCGTCTATTGTCATGGTGCCACAGGCGTCGCAGGTAATGATGCCTACCCAAATCTTGCAGGTCAAAATGCTCAGTATCTATACGATGCGATGAAGTCTTACCAAGCAGGCGAACGTAAAGGGCCGCTTGCCGAAATGATGGGCGCACAGTTAAGAATGTTAAATGATGAGGATCTTCGTGATGTCGCTGCATTTTATGCAGAACAGACGCAAGACAAATGATTTGTTTATCTCGGCTCACAACAAGAGCTTGTGAGCCCCCGAACCGAGAAAAAATATTTAACCAAACTCTGCTTGTAAAATAATCACAATGACTTCACTTCAAATATTTGATGAATTTATAGTTCAATATTTCCATTAATATTGACTTTTTATTCTGGTTTATTGATATTTCATGCTTCATTGAATTTAACGTGAAGTAAGTTATGTCTCACACACATGCGCAACCAGCAGACTCGGTTGCTACACCCAAATCATGGCAGATGCCAGATACCCTCATTTTGATCTTCATTGTTGGTATTCTCGCTGCGATTCTTACCTACTTAATTCCTGCTGGCCATTTTGACAGTCAGCAAGTGACTTATATGGTCGATGGTGCGGAAAAAACACGCACGGTTATTGATCCATCTTCATTCTCTTATGCAACCGATGAAAACGGTGAATTGGTTTACAACAAGGTTGGCCTGTTTGCTTCTGGTGGTGGCATTGGCCTGATGAACTTCCCTTTCGAAGGGCTAGTTTCTGGCTCTAAATGGGGCAGCGCGATCGGCGTGATTATGTTCATGTTGGTTATCGGCGGTGCTTTCGGCGTTGTAATGCGCACAGGCACAATCGACAACGGTATCTTGCGCCTTATCGATAAGACCAAAGGTAACGAAGCACTATTCATTCCAGTGCTATTTTTGCTGTTCTCGCTAGGCGGTGCGGTATTTGGTATGGGTGAAGAAGCCGTAGCATTTGCGATTATTATCGCGCCGCTTATGGTTCGCCTTGGTTATGATGGTATCACTACGGTAATGGTTACCTATGTTGCGACTCAAATTGGCTTTGCTACTTCTTGGATGAACCCTTTCTCCGTCGCTATTGCGCAAGGCATTGCGGGTGTACCTGTTTTATCCGGCATGACAGTGCGCATGGGGTTATGGGCTGGCTTTACGTTAATCGGTATCGCTTTCACAATGCTCTACGCCGCTCGAGTAAAGTCAAACCCAGAACTTTCTTACAGTCACCGCACAGACAAATACTTCCGTCAGCAAGAGCTTGGCAATCAAGATTCTCGTTGGAATATCGGCGATACACTCGTCATTCTTACGGTCATCGCGACCACAGTATGGGTTGTTTGGGGCGTAGTCGCTAACGCATGGTACATCCCAGAAATCGCTTCTCAATTTTTCACTATGGGCTTTGTTGTCGCGATCATCGGTACGATTTTTCGCTTAAACGGTATGACGCTCAACTGCGCAGCCGATGCGTTTAAAGAGGGGGCGGCTATTATGCTTGCTCCTGCTCTATTGGTTGGTTGTGCGAAAGGTGTGTTACTTATCCTAGGTGGCGGTACGACCGATGAAGCGAGTGTACTGAATTCTATTCTGAACAGTGCTGGCGGCGTGATCAGTGGGCTTCCTGACGTAGCTGCGGCTTGGTTAATGTATGTATTCCAATCTATCTTCAACTTCTTCGTTACTTCCGGATCTGGACAAGCGGCACTGACGATGCCTTTATTAGCACCATTGGCGGATATTGCAGGTGTCACGCGCCAAGTTGCCGTTTTGTCATTCCAACTTGGAGATGGTTTTACCAACGTTATCGTCCCTACTTCAGCATCCTTGATGGCAACACTTGGTGTCTGCCGCATCGACTGGGGTGATTGGGCAAAATTCTGCTGGCGATTTATCCTATTACTCTTTACCCTGTCGAGTGTCGTCGTTATCGCAGCTCATATGATGGGGTTTGCGTAAAACGAAATCAATTGGCACTAAGGCGAGACACGTTCTCGCCTTATTAATACTCTTCGTATGGCGACGTTAAGGTTTTAGATTGGCTTATGGTTTTGGAGTGGTAACTTTAATGGCAACACAACTTCTCGATGACATGATTCAAGGTCATCAAGTGATTCAATCTCTCAATGTAGCAGACCTAGGTCCGGGTGAGCATAAGTTTTGGTTCCGCATCGCGACCAACGCGCTCTCTCAGTGGCAACATCTTCCTGTTTTGGTATTCAAAGGTGAAAAACCTGGCAAGAAAATCATGATCACCGCAGGGGTTCATGGTGATGAATATAATGGTGTGTTAGCAGCGCAGAAGACCGCTAGAGAACTCATTGGCACTGAAGTCGCTGGTACTGTCACTATTGTTCCAACCATTAACATGCCAGGTATGCTAAACCACAGCCGCGATTTCTATTCCGCAGACCCGGATGCGTCTCCTGCAAACTTAAACCGCTTTTTCCCTGGTGACCAAAACGGCAATGAGGCACAACGCTACTTATATGCATTGTGGAATGATCTGCTCAAGCCAAATGCTGATTTAGCCATTGACCTTCACACTCAAACCAGTGGTGCGGCCTATCCACTATACGTGTTTGCAGACTTCCGAATTGAGCAATCATTAGAAATGGCTCGTCTCATTAATCCTGATGCGATTTTAAATGATCCCGGAGATGCTGGCGTCCTTGAAACCGTTTGGAATAACCATGGTGTCCCAAGCATTACGGTTGAAGTGGGTATGGGGCGCTACACAGAGCAAAAACTCATTAGTCGAACCGTATCAGGCATTTTAAATGTGTTGAAGCAGCATAATGTCGTAGAAGGTGAGATAGAGCCTATCACTTCATGCTTGGAAGGAAACGAGATCGTCAGTATGAAAGCGACACATGGCGGCTTTGTACTACCTCATGTCGGTTTGATGGATTTTGTCGAGCAAGGCCAACTGGTTGCGATTCAATACGACAGCTTTGGCACTGAAGTTGAGCGCTACACCGCCCCTACAAGTGGTACAGTGCTCAGCCACAATGTGGAATCTATTCGGGCGCCTGGCTCTCTGATCGTTCGTTTGATTAAGTAAACCATAACCGTTTGTCGATAAATCAACCTTTCGACGCTCACTCAAATTTATATAAGCCCCATCACGAGTAATCACAAATGATGGGGCTATATTTTTGGTTACATGAGGTTACAAGGTAACAAAAATATTCCAAGCAAAACTCAAAACCGCTTAGACAGAAACTTCGCTTCTGTTGATTTTAGAAGTCACATTGATGAACTTAAAACTGGCGTCCACTCTCTTGATCAACGAGAATTAGCTCATCTAACGCGAAACCTTTCTCTTTAGCAACCTGCTTAAAACGCTCCAGGATTTTCTCATCAACGTTGGGTGTTCTAGACAATAGCCACAAGTAGTCGTGGTTGTAACCGGAGACAAACGCATAGTCGTAGTTTTCACCTAGCTCAAACACAATGTAAGAAGAATAGATTGGCCCAAAAAAGGAGACTTTTAAGTGCCCAACCGTTTCGTCTTCAACAAAATAAGCTTTACCTTCAACTTCGGACCACTGTTGATCTTCTTCTGAATATCCGCGGTTTGTCACCTTAACCCCACCATCCTCGCGAAGCCGATACTCGGCCGTAACGTTGGATAGACCACGCTCAAACGAATGATCGAGCCGTGCGATTTCGTACCACTTGCCTAGATAAGGCTCTAAATCAAAATTGTTAACTGGCTCCACCCCATCAGGTTTAGAGGTACAGCCAAATAAAGTTACAAGTGATAAAAGTAATAATGTTTTTAGCGATTTCATACAACACCTAAATTTGATTTAGTGATTGATTTTACTGTAGAAGGTAGCAAATCGATCACTAAGTCGCACCACTGTCCCAAAGGTACGTAGCTACACATCACAGTTCTTCATTATCAATAGCATGCTGAACACCAAAACCTCGTTATGTCAGCAATTCCCTAACAATATTGTTCTATGTTTGACTTACAAGTTGGTCATACTTGTATATTTTGTCAGCATTTAACCGTATGCATATAGAAACTTTGCACAATATAGACATACGCTGTCATATCACCCTCCTATAATACGTCGCGATATAGACAGAGGTTATTGTTATGAAATTAAAAACAGTGTCAGTTTGTGCACTTTTGGTATTGCTTGCAGGTTGCCAGCAGGAAAACCCAAGCCAAGCGACACAATTAACAACCTCGGCAGATGTATGTAATACACAAGGAAACATGCCAGGTGGGTGGAATGAGTTTAATGCTACCCCTGATGCACAAAAGGCAATGGCTTTTGTTTTGAAAAGAATGGACACAATAGCGTCGTTCAAACAAATACTGAACGTTCACGCGCAAATCGTTAGCGGCGTCAACTATGCCATTGAGTTTGAATTGGATGATGGCTCTATTTGGAATACAGTTGTTTATCGCAACCTAGATGGTGAGTATGCGATTACCCAGTCGCCAAAAGAAGGCCACTTTTGCGAACAGTAGCGATTAAGTAAGAAAGCCCCTAGATAGGGGCTTTGGGTTTTGTGATAGCAACTGAATTAGACAGCGAAGCTACATTGAGATTTGACCGATATTGTCGAACCGACTCTTGATGGTTCAACATCAATCCTCTGCGCCATTTGTTCTTTTAACTCAGAAACGTGAGAAATAACACCGATCATGCGTCCAGTCTGTTGTAAATCCACTAGCGTTTGAATCGCGAGATCCAAAGATTCTGGGTCTAAACTACCGAACCCCTCATCAATGAATAAAGTGTCTAAACGGATACCACCACTATAGGATTGCACAACATCCGACAAGCCAAGCGCCAAAGCGAGCGCTGCCATAAACGATTCACCACCGGAAAGTGTTGCAACATCACGTGTTTTTCCTGTGTAGCCATCTTCAACCATTAAATCTAAGCCGCGACCCGCAGCGCCTTTGAAGCCCTCTGTTTTTCGAGCAAGGATATAGCGCCCTTTACTCATGAGGCTTAAACGTTGAGAGGCCTGAATCAATACATCATCCAACAGTACACCAAGAACAAAGCGATGCAGGCTAACCCTGCTGCCTGTTTTACCGCTGGTAACGTCGTATAACGTACCAAACACTTTGTACTCTTCTTCTAACTTGCTATTTTTTTCATGCAGCGTAGCAATATCTTTACGAACTTTTTCAATTCGCTCAAAGGTTGAGCGCGTGGTATCGAGCTGATTCCTTACTTCAATATACTGCGCCTGCAGAGTGGTTAAGCTGTCGTTAAGCGAATCCAAGTCCGGTCTTTCAAGCGCTTTCAATGCGTGGTTTAAATCATGTAGTGTTTGTTCAAGCTTGGTTTGTGCCTGTTTGAAGTTGTCTATTTCTTTCTGCCACACTTGAAGCTCATCATCTGTCACTCTGCTATTTAGATAACTGCTTTCATCCTCAAATTTACTCGCCTGTAACGCCTCATTCCACGCTAATTCTGCTTGGCTAAGCTTTTGTTCTGACTCAGATAGCCACTGCTTGTTCGTCACTAACTGACTTTCAGCATTCGATTGCGCTAATACCGCTTGCTGCAAAGCGTTTTGTGCCTTTTCTAAACCTGTATTCAAGGTCAGAATTTGCTCTTTTGTGAGCGAAATGTCACGCTCAAGCGCATCAACGGAACTGTATTTCGGATCAATGGAAGCTTGTAATTTAGTCAATTGTTCTTGGTTTGCTTGAACGGTTGATTCATTTGCCGCCATTTGATTCTGCAGCTCATGAATTTTATTTTCACCCACTAAGCAGCGTTGATTAAGCTGCTCAACGTTCTTTTCTAGCTTTTCAATATCAATAGATTGTAGACGTAGAAGTTGATCATTAAGCGCCTGTAACTCAGTTTGAACCGTCGAGATCTCAGACGCTGCATGCTCACCAAGCTCTTCTTTCAACTGGTCGATTTGATTCTGATGCTGAATAATGACAACGTTATGTTGTTCTAGCTGATTACTTAGCTGGTTCAGTGAGGTTTGAGCTTCTCTTTCTTTCACTCTGGCAGCCTGAACTTGCTCTTTTGTAACGACTTCTTCAACAAACGTCGCAAGGTTAGGATGCGCTTGGCTGCCACATACCGGACATGCTTCACCTGCCTTTAGTCGCTGCGCTAATACTGCCGCTTGAGCGTTGTGCCACTTAAGCTCTATCGTATCAGCGGCTTGTTGACACTGAATATAGCGCTGACTGGCTTCCTGTAATGACTGCTGCTTGCTTACGGTTAACGCCGTGAGTTTAGAGAGTTCCAAAGTAAGACCATGCAGCTTTTGTAGATCCTGTAGTAGTCGTTGTTTTTGTTTTATTTCCGCATCGATGCTGCCAACAAGCGCAACATCTACTCGGGCTTGCTCTAGATCTTTCTGGCCCTGTTGCGCCTGAAACGCCAACTTGTCTTTCAGCTCTATGTACTGTTTTAACGTTGCTTCAAATTGTTGCTTTTGTTGATGACCTGCCGTTATTTTTCTTTCCAAGTTGGCTTTTTCAACCAACTTGTCTTTCATGCTTTCAAGTTGATACTGCAGTTGCGTTAACTGTGGGACTTTTGCCGCGGCTTCTTTTGCACTTTGCTGCAAGTTTTCTTTTTCTTTCGTAACAGCATTGGCTTTATCAAGGCTCTCTTTCAAAGCTACGATTTTTTGTCTGAGCTCTTGAGTTTGAGTTTTTGCATTTTGTAATGAGACGTAGGGTAATTCTATCTTATTGGCATTTTTAGCATTTTCTAATTGCTGTTGACGAACTTTTATCGAGTCTGAGTGTTCTAGATGCAGCTTGAGTGCGTTTTCTGCTTGCTCTCGTTTCGAAAACTCTCCATTAATAGTTTCCGCTTTTTGCAATTCAGATTTAGCAACATTTAGCTTATCTAACGAAGCTTGTTCTTTCTTTCTATCGACCTCTAGCTGCTCAGTTGCTTGTTCAAGCTGGTGTAATAATTCCTGCTCTGAACTCACTCCTGCAACTTGTAAAGCGCCTCGAATTTGATTATCAAATTCATCTTTCGCTTTACTGATTGCGCTCGCTTTATCTTTGAGCGCGTACTCAATTTTTTTATATATGTCCGTTTGAAAGAGCTGACCAAAAATTTCTTCGCGCTCTTTAGAACTAGCAAGCAACAGCTCCCGGAATTTTCCTTGAGGCAATACCATTACTTGGCGAAATTGCGTTTCATTCAAACCAATAATATTGCTCACTTCTGTTTTAACTTGAGTCGTCTTGCTAGTGATGAGCTTTTCGGTCTCGCCGAGTTCATAAAGAGCCGCAGTGTGCTTTTTTACCGTCATCCCTTCACCACGCGCTTTGGGCGCTTCCTGCTCTGGAGATCGCACAACTCGGTATTGTTTGCCATGTAACGAAAACTCTAGAGCGACTTCGGTTGGTAAGTCTTGCGCCGATAAGTCACATCGCATCTGGATGCCTTGCCGCTCATTACCGGTAGTTTCACCGTAAAGGGCAAAGCAAATGGCATCTAAGATCGACGTTTTACCTGAGCCTGTAGGACCATTAATCAAAAACAGAGGGTTACGGCCAAGCTTTTCAAAGTCAATGACTTCGGTTTTTGCAAACGGACCAAAGGCTTGCATGGTAAGTTTAATTGGTTTCATCTTTGGTCCCTATTGCTGTGATAATTGCTTAATAATGTCAGTAACGGCTTGTTCTTGCTCTTGGGATAATTGACTATCTTGTGCCTCAATAAAAAAGTCTCGGAACATATCAATTTCGCTTCGGGCCAACTTTGCTTGCGCCATTTCCTGCTCTACCCCAATTAACATACCCGGTTTCTCAAGATGTAAAACGTTTGGATAAACCGAACGAAGCTTTTCCATTGGATTTAAAATCGCATGTTTATCCATCAAACGAACTAACAAATAATCTTCATTTTTAGGGTCAGTCTTGCCCTGCTCTATGACTTTATCTAGCTCTCCTTCAACAATGCGCATTTCATGAGGGGCAATTAGCTCAATATGTTTAGCAGAGACAAATCCTTTCTTGTCTAGTTCGACTAACGTGAAGCCTTTCTTCTGGTTCTGTTCACCAAAACTGTACTTCATAAGTGAACCAGAATAACGGATATGCTCTGCGCCTTTCTTTTGAGGCTGATGTAAATGACCAAGTGCGACGTAGTCGAAATCTAAGAAATGCTCATGACTTACGCGATCAGAGCCACCAATAGATAGTGGTCGTTCAGAGTCAGACTCAATAGCACCATCAACAAAACAGTGGCTAACGAGAACACGCCTTTGCTCTGAAATGAAATGCTCTCTTATTTGCTCTACAAGCAGTTGATGTGCCTCATCATGAGTTGATACCGAGGTTTTGTAGGCAAATCTGACCTGTTCAGGGTCGTTATAAGGCATGCCATAAAACGCTACCTCACCCGCAGAGTCCGTTTTTATGATGATGGGAGTTAGCATATCTTCAAAGTTACTAACAATATGAAGGCCTGCATTTTTCATTTGCTCTGAGCCAAAACCTAATCGTTCTGCACCATCATGGTTGCCAGATATCAATATCATCGGTGTTTTCAGTTCAGTACAAATACGCTTCACGACTCGATTTAGCAGTTCTATTGCAACCGTTGGTGGCACCGAACGGTCATAAATATCTCCCGCCACTACAACGGCATCGACGGGGTTGTGTTCAATATAGTTAATCAGTTGTTCGAGTACTGCTTGTTGATCTTCGAGTAGTGATACATTGTGGAATTGTCGACCAAGATGCCAATCTGAGGTGTGGATAAACTTCATTCGAATTCACTTTCCGCCAAATCTTTAAGCAAGGTTTGCTCCTGCAAGAATCCGAATTTCAGCCGTGTAAACATCAGAGTATTACGTGACTGGCTGAATCTGGCACAAACCAAAGCTCAATTTATTTAATTTGGGTTAGGATATCTTGAGTCGAACAGCTTTTCATGTAGTTTATGTTCTATGGTTCACTATTTCACCGGAAAGCGAGAAGAACGTTGTATAAACACCTTTTAAGCAACATTAAGTGATGGTCTCGAGTAAACATAACCGTCACATTTAAACCATTAAAAGCCAACGTTTAGAAGGGACAAACTAGATCCAGAACTACTCGTTATGCCAATTGTATAGAACTCCCACTGTATAACCATCTGGCTCGATATCAGCTTGCAAAACGTGGAAGTCTGAGTTGAGGCTACTTCTTTGATGCTCCTCAATCATTAACACTTTTAAAACACCTCCGCATGCGCCCAGCCCTCCTAGTTTAACATCAATAAATTGATACTGAGTTTGATCGGTCACCCAGGGAGACAAGAGTTGCATAGCATTTAACCATCGAGGCTCATCTCCATCAATGGATAAATGCAACTCACTAAGTGAGTGATCACACCCTACTCCAAGTTGTTTAAACACTTTATCGACAGCAATGCTTTGTTGTTTGGTATCTAAATCAATTCGAACATCATCAGTAACAAGGCCGGACTGTTGAAAAAAGCACTTCGTCAAAATGATCGAGTTTTGAGATTTGGCATGCTCTTCTGCATCGCGAGCAATTTCTATAGCCAGTATCCAAGTTGCTTGTGTTTCGTTAACTTCACGGTTTATCCGATTTAGCGCCATCAAGAACGCCGCTTGACCATAAGGATAAAAATAAATTTCTCTGTTGGCAGAGTTACCAAGGATAAGAGAAAACTCGTTTATCAATGCCTTAAGCAAGCTTTTATCTACCGAAGACGGTAAAAGAACACAGATATTCCCTTTGATATCACTTTGCTCCAGTATCTCGCGCTTAGAGCGCACAAGATTTAATATCTGCTCATACAGTGATTGATCAGGATAGGATCTTGGTGTTTCTGCGGGCAATCTAAAACATTCGTTAGCTATATCACGAACAGTGTATGGCCTGCCATTAATGGCAAGAAGATGAGTTTGAAATGCGAGTGGCATCTAGCCTCCGATTAAAACCGTAGGCATGCCAGACAGAATTTTACCACTATGAGACGTTGAATCCCCGACCCTTGCCGCTGGCTTACCGTTGATTGTAACGCTAGAAGAGCCTGCTGAGATGCTATCCGGAGGACCTATACATATAAGCTTATCTCCCTGCCTAGCCGCTGGAATGCCGCCAATTGTCACGTTTGGCGAGCCAACTACGACGGGGCCACCTACATGAGGAATTTTTCCTGTTTTTTTAGGACAAAGATGAAAGCTGCCCAATATCGCGGCTGGTTTACCCACTTTAAATCACCTTAGTTCAATGAAATTTGCCCAGCTTTAAGAGCGATAGCAGAGCCGTTAATAGATATTTTATTGCCTTTGATGTTGATTTCTCCGGAACTAGACATCTGAATCGAAGCGCCACCGACTTTGATCTCGATACTCTTTCCTGCATTAAAAGACAACACTTCACCCGTTTCATTAGAAAAGTTTTTACCTACTTTCAAGGTCGCATTCTTGCCAATCTCTTGATTGACATCATTCGTCACTTTTTCGGTTTTACTGTTTTCAACGGCAATATCAACACAGTCTTCAACTAGCATTTGGAAAAGTTTTTCGGCATGAAGATAGATGTGTTCTTCACCGGGTTTGTCATCAAAGCGCAACTCATTAAAATTAGATGTGCCTTTTTGTACAGAACGCGATTTATAACCACTTTGAGAGCTTTGCTCTGGTAACGTGTAGGGAGGGAGTTGACTACCATTGTACAGTGACCCCGTAACAATTGGCTGGTCAGGATCACCATTGACAAACTCGACGATGACCTCCTGTCCTACTCTAGGATGAAATACCGAGCCCCACCCGTTACCCGCGATATTTTGCGCAACACGAATCCAACATGAGCTGTTTACATCGTACTTACCAACACGATCCCAGTGAAACTGAACTTTAATACGACCGTGTTTGTCTATGTAAATTTCGCCATCTTTGTTTCCCGTTACCACTGCGGTTTGCAAACCTTTCATCTGAGGTTTCGGATAGTTCACTGAAGGGCGAAGGATTGTTTTTGAGTCAACACAACTAAATGATACTTTAACACCTTGCGCAGCAGTGCCACCTTGACCAGTCTGATTATAAACAGCCGCAGATAAAAAAACGGAGGACAGTACGTATTCTTTGCCGACTCGAGACTTATCTTCATGCTTTTTAAACTTAAAGCACTTTCCCACACTGAACGTTCGACACGTTGCCTCGCCACGGCACAGATATGCGTTTTGCTGTAGTGCTTCTATAGCGTGCGTGTTTCTAAGTGCGTATTGGTCATCACTTTCCGTTTCACCCATGTATTCAAAATACTCGCTTTCAGGCACGGTAAAAAAATCACTTTCACCCTTGGCAGTATTTTTAGGATTAGACGAAGGCTTAAGCATGTTATAGCCAGACTTTTGGCTTGCTTTAGTCGTCAAAACTTGGGTTTCATGCCAAGAAGAAATATGGCTAGACTTAGCCGTACCTGTATCAAAATCGACTAAAAACTCTGTACCCGGCTTATAGAAACTGATGTCGTCAAAAATCTTAAGCGTGTGGACAGACTTAGTGTGTGTGAAACAGAACGATAGCCCTTCTTCTGACAATAAGCGTCGGACAAATTCAAGGTCTGACTCTTCATATTGCACTTTGTATGTGTATTTAGGGTACGACTTAGTTAACTCAAAACTAAAGGCGACACTATGCTCCGAGAGTACTTCGGAGACAATTTCTTTTATATCTTTATGCTGAAATATTCTGCAATTTTTTCTATAATCGGCGAAACGTAATTTAGGCTCTATTAATAACTCTATATTTTTATAATTCTCACCATTATGAGCATTAGAAACTCGTTGCCCTTCCAATCTTGCAGCAGATACATAACCATGTATATAACGAGGTTTTGAAGAAACATCCTCACTATTTTCAAGGATAATTGTTACTTCTTTACCAATTATTTCGTTTAACTCACTTCGTTGATCATTAAAGTAAGCTTTAGCACGCAATGAAAAAAGTTCTGAGATCTCTTCTCTATACTCAAATGAGTTTAGTATGATGGCATCTTTTCCGAATGGAGAGGAAATTCGGATGAAATTGTTATCTTGAGTTGCTCTTTTCATTAAATACTTCTTTCAAAAAATGCGGGGGAATATCCCCCCGCATAAAAATTACATTTGTTGACCTTTAACACCGCTGTAGCCGTAAACCAATGGCGCAGAAGTGTTGTTTTTATCGTCAGTAGGAGTCACTGTCATCATCATTTCAGTGTAAGAAATAGTGATGGTTTCAACTGGACGATCATCCTGGATAGAAACTGAGTAGTTAGAAATCATCGCATCAGTCAGTTCGATCTTCATGATTTCTTCAACTTTCTCACCTTGCTTAGTAATATGGAAAACCGCAGGTTTACCTTTACCAATTGTCGCTTCTTTAAATAAGTCAGGAGAAGAACGGTCTTGAAGTTTAGTGATAGTCAAATCATATAGACGAGTAGCGCTCGCTTCACGGTCCATCGCTGTACCAGTGTATGATGAGATCTCACGACCTACACTCCAATCTACAGATAGTAGTGTAATCAAATCCTTATATTGCTCGGCAGTTGCCTCACCCTTAATATCTGCGTATTTAAGATACGTATTAGACTGCATGCTAATCTCCTATAGCATTATTAATTGACATATATCGTAGTAATTTAATTATCTGACGTTTGATGATAATTAGTGATTAATGTATCAAAAACTTCATTTTAAATACGCCCTGTTATATCTTTAAATAAGACTTAATTTAAGCGTTTTTTATAAAAAATAATAGTTAATATGAACCAACTCCCAATTATTATTGAGAGTGTAAAGGATGTTAAACTATTGAGACATCAAGTCCACTAGTTGTACCTTTAACAATAATTTCATCAAACGTCTTATCATTAAGAATTGCATGCAATATTTCATGAGAAATCTTAGGAAGTAATGTGTTTTCTATGGTTGTCTGTACCACACGTGCACCGCTCCCCGACTCATTACTATTGTCTACAATATCATTAATTAGTTCTTCATCAAAAAATAGGTCAGCGCCGTAATTTTTACGAATGCGATTCGTAACTTTGGCTAATTTTAATTTTGTTATTTCTATCAATACTTCTCTTGATAGAGGCAAATAAGGTAATACATTAACACGTCCTAAAAATGCAGGCTTAAAGTCAACCAACAAATCGTCACGCAAAGCATCTTTTAGTGCTGAAGGTTCTGGAAATAAATCAGGATCAGAATACAACGACATCGTCGTTTCGGTCCCTGTATTCGCGGTCATAATAATAATAGTGTTTTTAAAATCTATATCGCGACCTTCACCATCTTTAATTGAGCCTTTATCGAATACCTGATAAAAAATATCTTGAACTCCAGGGTGTGCTTTTTCCATTTCATCCAAGAGAATCACACTATAAGGTTTGCGTCTGACGGCTTCAGTAAGTACACCACCTTCGCCATACCCAACATAACCTGGAGGCGAGCCTAATAATAAGGAAACTTTGTGCTCTTCTTTAAACTCGGACATATTGATAGTTGTGACATTCTCTTCACTGCCGTACACTTTCTCTGCAATAGCTAAAGCAGATTCAGTTTTACCCACTCCACTTGGTCCCGTGAGAAGAAATACACCATTTGGTCGTGTCTCATCCGTGAGCTGTGCACTGGCAGTTTTTATCACTTCAGACATGACTTCCAAAGCGTGCTCCTGTCCGACAACTCGTTTACACAAACTCTCTTTCAAACTCAGTACTGCTTGGATTTCATCATCCTGGAGTTTGCCCAGTGGTATCCCGGTCCAATCTGAAATTACTTCTGCAATAAGCGCTTCATTGACATGCGAAAATACTAATGGCTGCGAGTTAGCGGAGAGGCTACTTTCGAGCTCCTGTAACTTGTCCCTAGCAGTCTCAGAACCCTCCTTGATTATTTGAGCTCTAAGTGACTTAGCTTCACTTACCCACTCTTTTTCTTTCTCCCACAGCGTCTCTAGTTCAACTATTTCACTAGATAGAACATCAATCTCTTTTCTGACATCTTGCAACTGCATATCAAGAGGTGTACCTAGCTGACTTTCTTGGCTTAGGTGCTCATACTCAGCTTGCTTGGCTTTTAGTTTATTCCTTTTCGCATCTAGACCTCCCGGTGTAGACGATTGACTTAACGCAACTCGCGAGCAGGCTGTGTCTAAAACAGACACAGCCTTATCTGGCAGTTGTCGGCCATTAATGTATCGAGCTGAGAGTTGAACGGCAGCATTGAGAGCCTGGCTAGTGATGTGGACGTCATGGTGTTGTGCCATTACGTCAAGTAAACCACGTAACATCTCGATCGCTAGCTCCGGCGCTGGCTCGTCGACCTTCACTACTTGAAAGCGTCTGGTAAGAGCCGCGTCTTTTTCAAAATACTTTTTATATTCTGCCCAAGTTGTTGCTGCGATCGTCCTGAGTTCACCTCTCGCTAACGCTGGCTTTAGAATATTCGCTGCATCACCTTGTCCTGCTTGTCCCCCACCACCAATCAGACCATGTGCTTCATCGATAAACAAAATAATGGGTTGTGGTGCGTCGTTAACTTCTTTCACAAGGTTTTTAAGTCTGTTTTCAAACTCACCTTTCATGCCAGCACCAGCTTGCAATAACGCCAGATCCAAAGACTTAATCGCTACATTTTGTAGAGCAGGAGGTACATCGCCATCGATAATCTTTTGCGCCAAGCCTTCAACAACGGCTGTTTTTCCAACGCCAGCTTCACCAGTTAGAATCGGGTTGTTTTGTCGACGTCTTAATAAGATGTCGATCATTAAACGGATTTCATTGTCTCTACCAATAACCGGATCTATCTTACCTTCCCTAGCCTGCTCAGTAAGATCTGTTGTAAATTGATTCAGCGCAGAATTCGCGTTTGATTTCCCTAGGTCATTCGATCCTGATTGACGCGTATTACTTTCTTTAAAGTTCAATAACCGAGATGGTTCTATCTTGTTTAGCTCAGGGCTAATCGAACCAGCCATGTTGACTAACGTATTATCGGACAAGTAGGCAAATAAAAGATGAATGCAATCCAACTGCTCCTGATTGAATTCAATCGTTGCCGATAGCAAAGCATTTTGCATCACAGTCACTGTGTGAGCTGAAAGACCTGGGACCGATTGACATCCCGTTTTGTATTTTTCAAGTGTCTTTTGAAGATCAGTTTCAACCTTGATTTTATCGACATCAAATTCGTCGAAAACTTCCGAGTAAATATCGGCAGGGTGTTGAATAATCGTCATTAACCAGTGAGACATTTCAATACTGTGATGGGTTCGAGAGCTTGCCATCGCAGCTGCTTGTTCAAGTGTTTCCTTAGCCTGAGGAGACAATCTTTCGACCAACGCTGAAAGTGAGAGTGAAGCCATTATGTTTCCTTTAAATAGTAATTGTTATGGTTCGATCTTTTGTGCGTTTATGTTTTTTAAGTACAGAACCAACACCTAACTGACCATGTTTTTTTGATAAACAAACTTGAGGTAATAAACTATGTTTGGTGGTGAGCTGCCATTTCACTTGCTTATGCTTACCAATAAATTCATAAGCCGCACGTTTAATAATTTCTACATTTGGATGGTTAGGCAGTAATTTACTAACCAGATCTTTGTGCTTTGGCAGAAACTCGATCGTTGTTCCTGCGTTTATATTCCAAGCTTTCGAGCCTAAGGATGCTCCGGAACCAAGTTGAGCAAACTGCCCTTCTGGCATAGTTCGAGATGAAAGACGTGTTTGCTCTTCTTTTGCAAGATGTAGCCACTGCCCTTGAAACTCATGAATCTTTACTTGGCATCCAGATAAACATTCAAGAACACTTTTTAGTCCAGCTTTACTTCTCGTCGGTGAAGCAAAAACACCACCATAGTGCAGGGACAAAGAACTACCCTGCCCAGTTAATGCCGATTTACAATCTTCTAAAGGTGAACGTAATCCCTGTGCATGAGCACGAGACTGAACGGTCAATTGACTTAGTTGCCAGCATCGATAGTAAAGAGACAGTAAACGATGGTTAAAAATATCGTAGAAGTCCACCATTGCTGTATCGCCTTCTTTTTGACGATGCAAAGCTAACTCGCTGTAGTGCTGAGGAAGCACCCCCTGCTCACCCGTTAGGCCTATCAGATTAGTTTCTAGTGCTAGCTTGTGGCTATCAATATGTTTCAGATCGCAAAGCTGCGCATTTTCAAAACCTAACGATGGGTTGACCTTTAGGTTTAGTTTTTCATGCTTAGGCAGAGCATCTGTCCCTATTTGTGCCTCGGCTTGCAAGATCTCGTGTTCGATAAGGTGAATTGCTTCAAACAACGGATGTTGCTTTAGATCTCGATAAAATTGCTCCGCGATCATAGCAACACCTTATCGCCAGTTAATGCAGGCCATAAGTGGAAGGGTTTTCCCGTTGACTTAAGTCTTATTTCTAGCTGCGTAAAAATGTTAATTTCAGCATATTGTGCAAAGTAAACGGATAAAACACTACCTAGGAGGAAGATTTGCTCTTTAGGTAAAATTTGATCAGAAACCGTCAAAATGATTTTTATACCGTGCGCAAAACCAACTTTACCTTTCTGACTTACTCTGCCTGTAGTCGGCTCGAACTCTAACTTCGCTAAAGCATCAATTACCGCTTTCGTTTCTGCGGTCCCAGAAAATGCATAGAGATTCAGAGTTTGCTTCAAAGTTGTTAATCCATCTTCTTCGGTAAAGTGGTTTAAAGTTAGAAGCTTAGTTAACTGCCATCGTGTACTTTCATCCATTTCTGGCCGGAGGGTTTCTGATATAGAAACTAAACAACGAACTGACTCGAAGTTGTCATTTACTTTCGGCAAAGAGACTTTTGGAAGACCGCCTCCAAATGGAAGCTTCTGCGCTAAATTACGATTGCAGCACTCCGCTTCAACGTACATTAGCCAGTTTTCTCGGCTCTCTGGACTGAACAATTGATGCCTTTTATCAACAAAAGAAATGTAAGTTTCCCTGCCCGGTTCATCGTATCCACCAGCCCAATTTTTATCCTCACGTCTCATCAACCAATAAATTTCACTGGCGTTCATATAATGCGTGTGCTCACCAGCGTGATAACATGGCAGGTTGTGATACGTTTTGTTCCAGTTTCTCAATGTTACGTCAGAAATAGAGACAACCTCGTTACTCTCGGCTTCCTGGTATTGCGGTGATAAGTGGTAATCGTACTCGGTTGGTAGAATACGCTTGGGCTCCATAACACTTTTAAATAAGTTGACGACTGGCACACAACCAACCATCAAGCTCTCTTCATCCACTTGCTTAGGAAGCCAATCATCATTGGTATCAAAGTAAAAATACAGTTCAGCTTGCTCTCCAAGAGCTAGCTCTGATAATCCAAGTTCAGTGATATCAAAGAACATGAACTTCTCAGGAAAGTGCAGATACTCAACAAGTAATCTTGCTCCCGAAAAGCTTCTCTTACTGTATGGAACAACCTTCTCATCTTCTGAAAATCCCACTTCAATAAGATGCCTTTTCGTTAAAGAACGAACTTCTTTGCCACCCGCAACGACAGATAAACCAATTAGATTTTGAAATAGCATTTGGTAAAGTTTAAACGTCAACTGAGATTGCCCGTTTAAATAAAAGCGCAACCGTTCTAATCCCATGTCACTCAGAGATGTCTCTTCATCTTGGGCGGTGAGCTGGATTTTCAAAACTGAATGAGCATGGCTTTCCCATTGGGAGCCCACCGATTTAAGCGGTGCGTTTTTGAAAGCGCCAGAGGTCACATCAACAGGGTACATTCTGACCGGATAACAGGTTCTAAACTCGCATTCGTGGTATCCAGGAGCACCGATAACGACTCGCTCACCTTCTTCTACGTCAAAAAAAGAGGAAGTGGAGCTAGAGCAGTTCATCTTAATGACGGACATTGATGGAATTGGTGCGTGAAAATCCGGATATAACTGCCCCATCAAAGATTCAGTGAACTGAGGATAACTATTGTCTAAACTTTGTCTAATCCTTGCCGTTAGAAATGCACAGCCTTCTAGCAATCTTTCTACATGTGGATCGTCAACCTGCTCCTCACTGATACGGAGTCTCGCAGCGATCTTAGGATACTGCTCCCCAAACTCTTGTCCTTTGTGACGTAAATAAGCTAACTCGCGATTATAGTATTTGAGAAACTCTTCACTCATTTCGCTCTACTCAGTTTCATACCTAAATTTACCGGCTCTACTTCAGAATTGAATCGCACTTCATGAATGCTGTTATCGATTAAGCAAGTGGCGCTAATTTGTAACCTCAACACCCTATCAATAGCGTTTTTCTCGTCCGAAATCTGGACATAAGGATTCCTTAACCTAGGCTCGAACTCTTTAATTGCATCATGAACAATGTCACAAAGCTGATTCTGCCCCTCTTGGCTGCTATAAGGCATCGAGGAAAAATCTGGCAGACCATAATTCAATATTGAATAGCGAACCTCTAAAAGGTCATCAGGAATGTTTTTCCATCCGATACGACTATTTAACATAGACTCCAGATCTCTAAGCAAGCTGTTCAACATCTGTTGTTGGCTCGTAGGGAAGTCTTTTTCATCTCTAGTTGAAGGATCACTATCCATCAATTTGTCGAGCAGAGAAACGGTTAAAGACATGTTATTGTTACGCTATTTGTTTCGACTCTAACAATGTAATCAAGTCACAGATTGGGAGGGCTGAATCACCAACTAGCCAACATTTTTGGCCTAAACCCACGAAGGATTCTTGCTCACCAAGCTGTTTCCAATCTGTTTCTCGACCTAGCTTTTGTGCGTCAGTTTCTGAGTCAACATAGGTCAATGGCATATGGCCTTCTCCTTCGCCAAGTCCGTCAATATCAAACTCTACAGGTCGCCAAATACTTTCTAATAAAGAGGTAGGTGCTTTTATTTCTAGCGCTTGAATGCTAGAAATTGGAACAAGAAAATAGTTACCCGCGGTGGAAAACAGTTCAATGTAACCACCTAAACGATCATCAATATCCCTAGCATCTTCATAGTTTGTACCGTTTATGTTAAAGCCTTTAATAGTACGATGCTCTTCAATGCTATGCGCTAGGTGTGACGCTTCTGCATAGTCTTGATTTTTGAGAGCGAGGTTAAAGCGAACAAGCTCTTTAGTGAATTCCTCGTCACCTAATACCTTGGCACTAGCCGCACCGTCGATAAAATCTTTTCTAGCCTGGGCCGCTTTCACTAAATGTCGCAACTGACTTGCACCAGGTAGATACTCAGGAAACAATTTGATCGATTGCATAAGTTGCTCATCCGCACGCTCGAAGTCTCCATCAATGCAAAGCAGCTCAATGAACGAGCTTCTCAAGCTTGCATCTTTAGGCGCCGCTTTAATTTCATCGATTAATAGCTCTAGAGCTTGTTGCAATTGGCCTTGGGACAAAGCATTTTTCCATTGGGTCATTGTTATTTCCTTACACCAAGTGCTCTGGTGATAATTCAGTAATTAATTTAATGCTAGATACCATTTGATCGAGCTGGAAGTGCGGTCGCAAATGGATAACAGAGTAATAGTGTCCTGGAGTTTCTCTTTTCTCTCGAACCGTAATTTTCGCTTCATTTAAGGGGTACTTCGCCCTAAGTTCATCAGATGCTTCATCCGACGCGGTAGTGTACTGATGCAACCATCGTTGAAAGTCTCGCTCAAGGCTTTCTGCATCTTGATATCCACCAATCTTGTCACGCCCCATAACCTTGAGATAATGTGCGACTCGCGACACACACAACGTGTATTGCAACATCGACGTGAGCTTTGCATTCGTTGAAATGTGTTTTTCTGCATATTGCTTAGGCTTGTAGAGAGATACATTCGAGGTCATCCCTACCATATCGGTTTCAGGTACAGGAGAAATAGAAATGAAACCGCATTCAGACAACTCTTGTTCTTTTCTCTCAGAGATCTTTAAGTTTAAAGGACATCTTTCACGGTCATTCTTGCCATTAACACGCATTTTGTTCCTAGTAGGAGCAACGATAATACCCTGACTATAATCCCCTTGCTTAATGCCTCGCATGTGCGTAAACCACCCATGCTCCTGAAACGCTCTAATTGATACGGCCGCAAAACAATACGCGCTACTCCCCCATAGCAAATCGCGATTAGAGTCGTAGACATGCTCTTGAAAGTCGAACTGATCGTTGCGTGAACCATCACTTTTATATGGCTGACGGAATAAAACATTCGGCGCAGTCAGGCCAATAAATTTGGTATCATCGTTGTCTCTCAAACTGCGCCATTTTGCGTAATCTGCCTGTTCAAATTGGGCCGCAATATCTCTTATCGCAGAAAGCTGTGAAAAACTGTCAACACCAAACATCTCCGGCGATGCTGACATAATGAACGGGCTGAATGCTGCCGCTGCAGACTGAGAGATCTTGCTGAGCACAGACAGATCTCTATCAAAATAATTTTTACTCGCATCACAACGAAGTTGATAATCGCCAACTACCACGCCAAAGGGTTCTCCCCCGGCCATGCCATATTCATTTTGATAGAGCAGCTTAAATAGTGCTGATTGGTCAAACTCGATGGCTTTTAGTGCATCTTTACTGACTTCATTCCATGTTGCCGCCAACACCTTGACTTTGACGGAGTCTGATGAGCGAGTGTCGACCTGTTCGCATAAATACCTCACGCCGATCCAACCTCTTTCGAGTTGTTGAAACTCAGGATGATGTATTATTTCGTTTAATTGAGATTCTAATAGCTCATCAATTCGGTTTATCGTGTTCATCACACTATGACGAAAACTGTCCAAATCTCTTGAACGCGTACCTTCTAGCCAAATTCGAGCTGACTCTAAAAGAGCAGAAGATTCATTGAATCGAGTCAACCACGGGCTATCAAGCTCAGCATAGCCTCCTGTGCTGAATTCATGCTTTAGCTTGCTGGGATCGCGAAAGTTAAGTGACACTGCTATTTCCATCTAGAACATAACGATTTGGTATGGCTGGCCCTACGACCAGCCAATTCATTTCTTATCCACCCGACTGAGGGATCTTTGCAACAAGTCGCAAAGATGTCGTCAATTCTTCCATTTGCAGCCAAGGCTTAAGCCATGCTACAGCATTGTAAGAACCTGGTGCGCCAGGGATTTCCTTAACCTGGACACGAGCATCTGCTAGAGGGTATTTCGCTCGGATCTCTTGACCACCACCCTCTGAAGCATTTACATAGCCTAGAATCCAGCGGTTCAACCAAGACTCAACGTCTTCTGCTTCCATAAAGCTACCGATTTTATCTCGAGCCATTACCTTCAAATAATGCGCGAAACGAGATGTCGCCATCATGTAAGGTAGACGTGCTGAAATCGCCGCATTAGCCGTTGCTTCTGGAGATTCGTGGTTCGCCGGTTTTTGACAGGTTTGCGCACCAAAGAACACCGCATAGTTGGTGTTTTTGTAGTGACAAAGCGGTAAGAAACCAAGTTTACCCAGCTCTGCCTCACGTCGGTCGGTAATACCAATCTCTGTTGGACACTTCATATCAGGATCGCCATCATCACTCATGAAGAAATGTGTTGGCAAATTATCCACTCGACCACCACCTTCTGCACCACGGATAGCTGTACAGAATCCATATTTTGAGAAGGCGTCTGTTAACTTAACACCAAGAACATACGAAGAGTTCATCCAACAGTAGTCATTATGCTCAGCATTGACAGCAATACCTGACACTGGATCTACTTCGAACTCTTCAAATCCAAATTCCTCAACTGGAGCAGTGGCTTGTCCGTATGGCAAACGAGCCAGAACTTTCGGCATAGTCAGACTAACAAAACGTGAATCAGCACTCTCACGGAACGAACGCCATTGAGCGTATTCTAGCGACTCAAAGACCTTGTCTAGATCGCGTGGTTTTGACAGTTCAGTCCACTCATCAAAGCCAAATAGTGCTGGTGAGGCCGCGGACAAGAATGGGGAGAAGCCTGAAGCGGCTACATTTGACATTAGGCGCAGCGACTCAATATCCTCTGGGTGGTTGGTAAACTCATAGTCACCAATTAATGCACCATAAGGTTCACCACCTGCACTGCCAAACTCAGACTCGTAAACTTTCTTAAAGATCTGGCTTTGGTCAAATTCAACCGCTTTACTCAAGTCTTTATGTAACTCTTTCTTAGTCATACTCATCATGCGAATTTTCAGAGTAGAGCTCGTCTCTGAGTTCATCACTAGATAATTTAAACCACGCCAAGAA
Source organism: Vibrio sp. CCB-PB317 (assembly GCF_022808245.1). Classification (NCBI taxonomy): domain Bacteria; kingdom Pseudomonadati; phylum Pseudomonadota; class Gammaproteobacteria; order Vibrionales; family Vibrionaceae; genus Vibrio; species Vibrio sp. CCB-PB317. Next base: position 866,425 of record NZ_JALGNU010000002.1, on the reverse strand, counting down.
CCTTCAAGTTTCTGTAATTCAGGATGATGCATTACTTCAGACAACTGATCAGAAATCTGTTTATCAAGTAAATTAATCGCTTCACGAAAAGTTACCGTTAGGTTTTTGTTCCAAGTAACCGTCCCTTTCATCGCTTCTTCAGTGAGCGTTTTAATTAGCTCTTCAGCACGAGAGGCTTCTGTCTGCTTAGTTGCACCAATAGCTTGATCTAAAAATGAAGTTGTTTGTTCATTAACAGTTGGATCTAACTGCTTTTCAGCTTCAGTCGTCATTATTCCGCTCCTTCAGTACTGTCTGACTTCGCTTTCTTGCCAAGATCTAACTCGCCCGCAAGTTTTGCCAGATTGTCTGTGTTGTTCAAAACATCCTCTAAGATGTTTTCAAGCTCTTCAGAACGGTCAACTTTTGTCATCAAATCACGCAGTTTATTACGCGTTTCCATCAGTTGGCGCAGCGGATCAACTTGATTTACGATCGCAGCGGGCTCAAAGTCTTGCATTGATTTAAAGTTCAAATCCACCTCAAACTGTGAATCGTCGTTCGCAAGCTTGTTCGCAACTTTGAACTTAACCGATGGGTTCATCTTTTTGAGCACATCATCGAAGTTGTCTCGATCGATCTGAATAAAACGGCGGTCTTTCAAAGGCTTCAACGCTTCAGTGTTTTGACCAGCGAAGTCACCCATTACACCTACAACAAAAGGTAGCTCTTTCTTAAGAGTTGTACCTTCAGTTTCAACATCATAGGTAATGTGGACACGAGGCTTCCGTACTCGTGACAGTTTCGAGTGGATACTCGTCATACCATTCTCCCTTTATTAATTTTCATTTTGTTCTGCTATGCCAACCAAACGGAAGTAGCTTTTCTTTGCATCTCCGTCGGAGATAAGTTCCGCCAGTAACTCCGGCAGAGGCATTCCACACCAACGAATGATCTGTTCGATGGAGTAAGAAACTGGTGAGTGAGGCTCACTCTCTCTGAAGAAATCAGCCACTTGCTGCAATTGTCTAATCGCCTGCTCTCGTGATTTCATGTTTGTCGCTAATAGTGCATCAGAACTTTGTGAACTCACTTGTTGTTCCGAAGAAGAAGATTCATCCACCTCCTCCAGTTCTTCAAACACAGCTTGTGGTTGATTAAAACGCTCTCCAAGGAGATGCTTTAATGCCGAGTGTATTGATTCAAGCCTTTTTGATATATAAGAGCTAGGAGTAACATCACCTACCGCTTCATCTAATCGCTGACTGAATTCATTAAATGACTCTGTGGCGAACTCCAGATCAGCGATTAGCTCACGATAAAAGGCATCAGAGGTAGATTTAACTGTAGTTGTAATATCAGATAGCTCTGTAGCGCCAAGATCGACTCGATTTCGGCGCTTATCTTCATCTAAACGCTCCAACTCAATAGCTTGCTGATATTCCCAGTAGGCATACGCTTGCTCAACGCCTACGTCAGTAAGCGGGATACAAGCAATAGGGAAAATAAGTGTTCCTTCGCTATCGATACCATTGAGGCCAGTAATCGCCGATATTCTTGTTTCAATGCCATCCTCATCAGGCATTGGATAGAGAGCATCCCAAAACTTCTCGATGTACTCGGTTGCGAGTTTGTACCCAACGCCCATACCACGAAAACCATGCAATCGAGTTAGGGCTTCTATAAGCCAAGCAACAAATTCCAAATCTTTAGACTGATTCGTAAGTATCTCTGGTACTTCCTCAATAAATACACGCCATAAGTTACTGTGGGTATAAATGCTTTCTTCTTCTATAAGCGCATTGCGCTCTGCATTTCGCGCAGCCATACGCTGATCTTTTAATCGGTAATAAGCGGACTGTGGCGAGACATCTTCTCTAGGATCAACACCTGTGGGATTCTCTTGAGATATAGGAGCCAACGCTTGTTCATACCAATCGAACATCTCACTATTCATAAGACCTCCCTCTAAGAAAAACGGGGATCGTCGCGTCTTCTCTCGTTACTGCTTCAAATTCTGTCTGCGCTTGGCGAACTTTGACTAACGCACAAGTAACGTTATCACTTGCACCTCTCACTAACGCCGAATGCATGAGCGCTAATCCTGCTTGATTTACTGAGTCCGCATACAATGTCCGGTGAATTTCATCACTCGTTAATTCTTTAGAAAGCCCATCACTACACAGAAGAAATTGATCTCCGTCAGCCAACTGCCCCGAAACTTGATCAATAGTGATACTCTCATCTACCCCAACAGCTCTGGTAATAACATTTGCGAGAGGATGTGACTCAGCATCTTCAAATGCCAATAACCCTTGATCGACTAAATCCATAACTTGACTATGATCGCGTGTTTTTTGAGAAAAATGACCATTTCTAAGCTGGTAAATTCGGCTATCACCGACCCAAAGACAGTGGTAATACCCGTCCTGGATAAACAACAAAACGAGAGTTGTTCCCATCGTTTTACCGTCTAAGTGATTTTGTGCGTATTGATAAATTTCTAAATTCGCGGCTTGAACCACACTCCGGATATCATCGATATTGGTATTTGGGACATCCTGCATATGGCGCGCGATTCTATCCACTAGCATCTGGCTTGCTATGTCGCCAGCACTATGCCCACCCATTCCATCGGCTACAACCCAAATATGCTGCTCTGTCATATCTAAAAGAGCATCCTCGTTATAAGGGCGTACTTTTCCTGCGTGCGATTTAGCAAAGGTAAAATAGTTCCAATTCATTCTTCTATCCTACCAATTCCACTTTTTCCAACCGCCATCAAGCATGGCAGAAAATTGACCAATAGAAGGGAAACCGCTGGTCATAAACATACATGGTTCAACTAGAGTAGAGCCTTCAGTCCACCAAAAGCATGGCTTACTCAATTTTTCTTTAATGAGGTAATTCAAAAGTGCGCTTTGATCTGCTCCACCTTGATCATGAAAAATCGTAGATATTTGGCTTTGATAAAGAAACTTAAGAGGCCGCACTTCACTTTTTACATTCGCCACTAAATCGTTTTTTTCTTGCATGCTCTTATGCCAAACATCAAATACAAAGTCGTCCTCAAGTACTGCTAGGGCAAGAGATGCACTGTCCTCGGTCCAAGCTTTGTCCTCCCAATATTGCGCAGCTTCACCTTTTACGGCACGAGCTATAGTAAAGAAAAAGTATCTACCGCATGCATCTACACTAGGAATCATGCTACCAATGTATGTCGAGTCTTCTAAGTAACTAACATCCAGAGCAAAGTGCCACACAGGCGCGGTTAAAAAGTGCTCATTCCAACTTTCACCCAATTGTTCTCTGCTGACTGCAATAACAGCCTGCAGCCAGTCATGCCAGCGCTCTGAAAAGTCTTGTGATAAGCCATCTTTCACAAAGTCGCCTTTTGCAGGCATTTTACCGATATAACCCCAGGCTGATGTTACAAGGTTCGTGGACATCTGAACCTCTCCATTTCATTTGACCAAAACGGATTAATAGCACTAGACGGAATAAGCTCTAGTTGCACCTTATTTCCCTTTAAATCAATCATAACTATGTTGTCTTTACGTGATTCTGGTCTTGCTTTAAGTGATTGATCTAGCAGTTTGAATATGCCCCACTCACCTTCATAAGTATGGGCAATCTCACGTTTAGATTCAGGTGGTGTGAACACTATTCGAGTCTGGTCTTGACCCGCAGGCCAGGTCAAGGATTTAGCTCGTGCTGGTCCATGCTTATAAACCAAATCTTGCTTACCTAACTCTAGAACAAACCGAGTAATGTGCTGATCCAGATACACTGGTTTCATACCGAACTCTACGCGCAATGAATTATCAGATTCAAAGAAAGACTGCCTGATACGCTTCGCTCTTTGAAAGACCATCAGCGTTTCTGGACGAACTCCAATTTCCTTTTCTAATCGCCAACGACTGTTCGACGTATCGACAAACGGTTCAAGATACTCTTGGAAGAATGAGTCAAGCGTACCTCCATAACCAAAGAAACGTTTGAAGTCCTTCAGCCTTACTTCTCTGCTCGCATTTGGCTCGAATGGGTATCTGCCCGCAATCGTCCGCTGATAAGGGCGCACCACTTGCGTAACCCAAAGCTGATTTAGATGATCTTTCGACCCTCTCTCCGCAAACTTAACTGACTCTTGAGAAAGTTCACCTAGCCATTGATTAAATGGCCTAGGCAAAAGTTCTTTAGCGCGAGCAAAGGAAGCAGCCACATCTTGTGTAACGGTCCCATCTAAAATACTTTTGTAAGCAATTTTCTGATTATTACCTGAGCTTGATAAATCGCTTAAGTACGAGCGCAAGTTAACCATAGCTTGTTGAATATCATCAAAGTCTTGTTCGCCGAGACGTAAGATCTCCGAAAAATGAGATTCGACTTCTTTACCTGGCAGTGCAACATTGAAACCATTTTCTTCAGGCAAGTACATGTCTAGTCTATCTGCCGTATTCGAAAATTTAACTTTGGCAACCTTACCAGCAACTTCAGAAGCGGCCTTCTGATTTTCTGACAATGATACTTTCGACAAACCAACTTCTTTTTGGATTGCCCTCAACAACGATTCGATTGGTCTTTCAACTCCAGATAGAACTCTAGCTTGTTCTGTTGCAAGCTCTAGGCTCGGAGCCTGCTTAAGTTGAATATCTTCGATCAGAGTTTTCCATTCATTCACATAATCTTGATAGTATCGAGATTGGACTCCTTGAATAGCGCTATCTTGATCAATTTCATGAGCCTTAAGATCGTCACCATAAACCCAGTTCTCTTCCATTAGGCTTTTTACTGTACGGTTGATCTGAATCTGAAAAATGCTATGAAAGCCATTGTACGTATAAAAGCCCGAAATGCCTTGTGATAACGGCTTTCCACTCGCTCGTTCAAACTGCTCAAGCCCTTTAGGCCCCAAGACATCAGTCAAACGAAATGAAGGAACATGACTCTTCGAAAATTGTATCTTCATTCGCTGATAAGCACGTTCTGGTAGAGACATTTGTGTCAAAACCTCGCGAGCATTAGTCACGGCAGCAGTATTATAAGAAAAGCCTTGTCCATTATTCTCTAATAAATTTTGAGTGTGCTGTAACAGACCTTTTCTTAAGTCTATATTTAGTTCACCCGGATATTGACGTTCAAAATAGAAGTTAAACCAAGCCAACACTTCATCTTGTTGGTATTTGTCTGGATTAAACAACATCAAATAAGTTTTCAACGTTTCATACAAATACTCTCGATGCTGTTGATTACTTTCCATTTCCGTCACCAAGCTATCAAGAAGCAAGGGAGCGTAATATTGGGTCAACGCATCAGAATATGCATTGTTTGCCGCCTGTGAGACTTTATCTCCTTGATAGAGACCAAACCTTTTTACGGAATCAGCATCGCCGTAGTTGCTTTGCTTTCCTAGAGGAAGCGTCATCAATCGGTCTAATGTCTCTACGGCTGAGATAATATCCGCCTCAAAATCTAGGCTCTCAGCACCAATCATTGCTTCAATATGGCCGGCTTGCTCATTGGTATCGACAATCAACTGAGAATTCCACTTGTAGCTCATAAGCCAAAGTGCAGACGCACCTAGCAGTAGAGAAGCACAGCCAATGTAAACACCTCGGCGCATCCATCCTGACTGCTTTTGATAGTGACGATTAACCGTTCCTAACAGTTGTTCCTTGAAAATAACCTTATCAAACAAGTTCTTCACGAAATAACTATGAGACCCTGTTGGGCTCTTTGCTAGAGCGAGGCGATTTAGTCCTAGTCCATTGGTCGATTCATTCATTAACTTATCGACTGGTAAGCCTTCTTGGACCGAGCTCAACATAAACACACCACGAATCAAGGCTGGCTCTTCAAAACTATTTTGTGCAAATATTTCCGCTAAAAATTCATCAAGGTTAGCTTGCAATACCCTTAGCTGTTTAGGAAACTCAAAAATAAGTGCTCGCTTCTCTAAATCATCTTCAGTTTCAAGGATTCTCAGCATTCGCGCATCAAGGCGCTCCAACATGCCATGAAATTCTTTATTGAATAAAGAAATAACCCCTCTTTCATCAGCCACTTCACGCGGAAACATGAAACCGAACAATTCCTCACGCTCTTCCTTACTTAGATCAGAGAAGAACTCATTGAAACCCGCAACTAAATCCATTTTGGTCAGTAGTACGTAAATAGGAAATTGCATCCCTAACTGATTCTTCAGTTCTTGAAGGCGCGACTTGATAGCTCGAGCATGAAGGCTTCGCTCGGTTCTTGTCTGCGACATCACACTGGCTAAACTGATCGTGACAATTGCACCATTAATTGGCCTTTGCGTTCTATATTTTTTCAACAATCCTAAGAAGCCGTGCCATGCTTTAGAGTCGACTTTTTCTTGACTGTCTTGTGTCGTGTATCGACCGGCCGTATCAATCAGAACGGCTTTATTTGCAAACCACCAATCACAATGACGAGTTCCACCGACACCAGCAATAGAGTCAGAACCAAGGCTATCCGCTAACGGAAACTCCAGCCCTGACTGCTTTAACACTGTTGTTTTCCCTGTCCCTGGAGGGCCGATCAACACATACCAAGGCAAGTCATATAAGCTTCGCTTTCCTTTATGTGTTTTCGTTACTACTTTGACAGCTTGCTCAATACGCTCGCGCATTAAGTCAATTTCACTCGCCGCTTCTTTATCTGACTGACTATCAACCTCAAGTAACGTTTGAATACTTTCGTCTTCTTTAACTTTTTGCTTGTGCTGCTTAGTCACGTTGAATAAAGCCCACACAAACACCAGCACCAAAATCGTGACGAGTCGTTGGAAGTCGCTCTTTAGTGGCTCATATCCCGCTATCGTGATAAGTGGACCAACAACCCAAATAAAAATTGAACAAGCAGCGACACCGATAAGACCGAGAAACCACCTTTGAGTAAATATTCTGCCAATTTCTTTAATACGCATCTCTATCTACCTGTTATTAATTCGCGACAAGGAGGTCGATTGCAATTCGACGGTTAATAGCTCGGTTTTCGTCACTATTGTTTTCAACCAATGGTCTTGCATCACCCAGCCCTTCTGGTATGACTCGACCTTCTAGTGCGCTATTCGAGATAAGTTGTTCAGACATAGCAGTAGCTCGAGCTAATGATAGATGCCAGTTCGAAGGATATTTACTCGTGAAAATTGGCCTATCATCGGTATGACCTGTCACAATGATCTTGCCTTGGGTCGACTCCAACGTTCTAGCGAGTTTAGAAATTACGGGTTGGATATACGCAACAACATCAGCACTACCTGATTCAAATAGATCTTGCGACTTTAACGAAATTCTTACCCTGTCTTGCAACGGCTCGACGTTAATTAGCCCCTTCCCGATCTCAGTTGCCAGATACATAGAGATCCTTTCTGCAATTGGCGCTGATTTTGATTCTGACGTTGTATCTTGATTAAGCTGTTGCGGTTGAACCAAATTGACTAATTGAGAAAAGGTGCGGTTGGAAGCCTTGTTTAGCTCATAGCTAAAATACATAAATATACAAACCAATAATGCAGCCGTTACAGAGCACACAACCCAGAGAGGAGCTCTGTCGGAAGCCTTAGAGCCATTCAAAATGTGTTGTTCGATACTATTGCTTAGCTCTTGAGGTATCCCTCTTCCGTAAGACTTAAGAATAGCGATAATCTGCCTTCTCAGTTTTCGGTGAGACTCCAGTCCGTTTTTTTCCAAACGATATTGGCCGAGAAACCCAAGCGATAGGCACACGTACATCAATTCAAGCAAATCTAAATTTGTATCTGGTTGCGCCATGCACTTATCAAGGTACTTAAAGAACGCTTCCCCACCCTGGCTGCTGGCATAGAAAGAACTAAGCAATGAGTCATGGCTCCAAAATGAATGCCCCCCCCAATTAGTATTGAGCACCGCTTCATCTAACGAGCAACACAAACAGTAACGAGCCGTATCAATAGTGTCCAAATCAACGTCGTGGTGGCGTAGTCGGTTCTCATAATCTCTAAGTTTTTGTGCCAACGTCTCTTTTAGAAACAACGGGTCAGAATGAGTCGCTGTCGCTCGAATTTGACCAATAATGGATAAAAGACCATTCGCTTCTGCCAATAAAGGGTTGTTCCCATAAGCGACCACTGAATCGTTATTCACCAATTCAGGACTTTTTGAGATAACTACCGTATTATCTGCTGACTTTTCTGATTGTGGTTTCGGTGCGGGCGCTCTTCCACCCGGTGTTGGTTTTACGATCGTTTGTTCCATACTGAGCACACCTATTGACTAATACTCCACAGCTCAAGGTCAGCATTCGGAAAATGCCCCGATAAATGCAGCGCAATACCACCACTGTCTTTCAGCCTCATCCAAAACGGGCCTTTCTTGACTACTTCGAAGTAGACATAACCCGTTTGGTAAGGGATCTGCCTCGGTACTACACTCAATGGCGCTACGTTTATGCCATTAATCTGATTGTTGATCAGATCACGAATCTGCTCCGCTGGTCCAAACTTGAGCTGCGCCGGGACTAAACGTCTGATTTCATCTGTTGTCGTATCAGCTTTGACCGCAAGCACAAACTGGCATGATTCAAGTAAACGCTTATCTGGAAGTGGCGTCACTTGAATTCCATATTGTCGTGGCTCCAAAGGAAGTTTGCTTGCTGTTTGATCAAGGACAACGCTCAGATATTGACTCAGAACTTGATTCAATTCGCTATAAACACTTGATACATCTAAGTGATCGTATGTAAGTAAGCTTGGCATCCTCTTAGTTTTGTCAGAAAACGTAGCTAATTCACCAATATAACCTTTCAGGGTCGTAGCTAATTCCAATGGATGTAGCCTGTCTAGGTCACTAAAGTGCTTTAACATCGCCTCATACCTGTTCAACATTTGTAGCATGATGAAATCAACAGCAGATGCAGATGCGGCTTTGCCCTTAATCAATCGCTGCGCAATAACGTCGGCACGCATCTTTGTCATCGCAATAACGTTACGCAAGTAAGCCGACATAACTTTGTCGCTAAGTAAGTTGATAAGCGGTGGAACATACGAATCGTCTAGTATTACTTCGCCTTCTGCCGTTACCTCTTTTATTTTCAAAATCGGTAACTCAACATAACCCGCTAATTTGTCATTGCTGGCTTTCAGTTCCAGGTTTAGGGCTGCGACTTGAATCGTTTCTTCATCCTGCCCAGTGAGATTATCTATAACGTCAACGTCTTTAAGTACATAACGAGAAACGATCGCCTCACTTACATCAGAAACATTTTTACCTTTGACATTTGAAAGGGGAAGAGTGATTTTTACTAACGTATTTTCTACGTCTTTATCAATAAATAAAGGCACAACCGAATCGCTGGCTGTTAAGGTATTAACCAGAGTCATATCTGGCAAAACTGCCTCAAAGTGATCTAATTCAATCAGACCATCTTTTAATGCATGTTCTTTTACTCGACATTTCCAAACCCCCCAATTATAAGCCCCACCAAACTGATGTAAGCCTTTGAATTCTTGAGAGGTTGCGCGTTCATGTTGTTGAAAGTGCTGGGGACGTAAAAACATCCCTTCGCACCAAGCCGTCTTGGAGTATTGCGTCATTTATAATTAGCCAACTAAACGTTATTTTACGACCAAAGACAGATCTTCTAACAGAATTTGATAGGTGTTGTAACCGGTCTTATCCACTTCAATGACTTGTCGCCAATTTGAATTTTCAATATCTCGAAACGCTGCGACAATGCCTAAGTATTCAGTCTTTGGAGACATACTTGCCTGATATGTTTCTTTCTGACCTGGAGTTAATGATATTTCATATTTATTCACTAAATCAGGGCCTAAGACTTTTTCACTTTCTTCATAAATTGAAAAAAAATCCTGACTTTCAAAAAGGGTATTTGATGTTAATTCAAAAACATACACGACTACAGGGGATGGCCTACCATTGGAGTCAGGGTTAATATTGTGATTTGCTGTTATTTCTAAATCTGAATATGGGTCAACAACTAAATTGGCTGCTGAGCATCCAAATAAAACCATTGAAATTAATACCAAAATGTACTGATAAACTCTTTTCATCACCCTATTTCCTAGCTTTTATTTTTTAATGCTAACTCATAGTGTTTAGCGAAATCTTCTAAATAAAATGGAGATTCTTTATTGATAATGTCATCGGATAGCTTTTCATGAATATCCTCAAACCGCTTCCAACTTTGAGCATATTTTCTTGCTGGAATAACCTTATTAATAACCGTGTCTTTAGCTAAAGCTTCTGAGTATATCGACGTAGGCTCAACAAGCGACATAACACTTGAAACCGTACCCTCAACACCTTTCATTAACGCTTGTTCATGATTTTCTATATCACTAAACGCTTCTTTAATGGCTGCACTTGGTTTTAGGAAACTTGCAGTTTGACGGTTATATAAGTTATGAATTGCATCTTCTAAATTCGCAGAGAACTTCAGAGGATTATTTTCTGACTTCCGAAACGCAGTATGACTAAGTCGATTTGTTTGTTTAAATACCGCTCGATTGTGCAGCGTTTCCATTAAACCAACTAACATCAAAGAAAATGATTCCCCCAGTTGTTCAAACCATTGCTCTCTGTTATCGCTGGGAATCATCGTTGGATCAATACCCGCTCCTTTAATGAACGCCGCAAGCTCGCTCCCTTTACTATCAAATTTGGGAGTTGATTGACGTTCTAGCTGTCGTGGGGTTTCCGGTACAGGTGTAGGATCTACACTCTGTTTTTCTGGTTTGGGGATATCAATAAAATCATCGACTAAGCCAATATCTAGTTGAAAGTCCGAAGGAACACTCTCATTCAAAAGCTCACTGGCACTAAGGCCGAGGTCTACAAACTCTGCTTCAGATGAACTCGAGAATGCTTCAGGTTCTGAACTGGAACGAAAGTTACTTTCCTGATTATTGAATGCCTCAGTGCTAGTTTGAATACTTACTGAAATTTGGTAATCCCCTAAACTAACCGTATCGTCGTCACTTAGTGCAATCTCATTTCCTTGGCCCACAGGTGTCACAGCGTTATTAACAAACGTGCCATTAGTTGATAAGTCTTTTATCAAGTATTTATCACCAAACTTGATGAGCTCTCCGTGAGTTCCGGATACTACTCTTTCAGGGTCTGGCAGTGTCCAATCACATTGTTCAGACCGACCAAATGTAACTTTGGCATGCTCATCACTTGATTCAAACACAAACTCACTCTCAATCTCTGGAGTAAATTTGTGAAAACTTGTTATGGTTAAAACCAACTTCATGTAAACCTCGCCAAAGACCTGCTAAATATTATTTTTAATTTTATTATTAGTCACTTTCTTATTAACAGTAAGATTAATAAAAACCTTAAATCTGCCATTGAAAATCATGCACGGAATAATGAATCATTTTTTTATCAAAGCAATCACGTATTGTTCAACAATTTTAATTATCCAACCAAGTTCAAATTTTTGACACTTAGACTTTCATCAATAAAAAAACGAATGTTAGTTTGGCCGAGAAATTCTAACATAATGACTTTTCATTGAGCAGAAAGGTATATATTCCCCCATCATTTATACGGAGTTCTTGTGATGGAAGACAGCAATAAAAACAATTCTATAAATAATAAAGATAGCGGAGACAAAACTAAAATTGTAAAGACTCAAAAACGAGACAATGCAATTCAATCAAATAAAGTTGCTAGCAATGAAGGCTCCGTTCAAAATAAAAATGAAACAAATACAAAACTGTCTCAAAAAGAAAACACTCCGTTAGTTAATAAGAAAATAAACAATAAAAATAACACATCAAATAATGACAAAGATGTTATTAATGAAAATTTAATAGGCACAACTGTCAAAAATCGATATGAAATCGAGTCGGTTCTTGGCCATGGCGGACTTTGTGATGTTTATTTGGCAAAAGATAAGATATTAGAATCTTCAGGTTCAGAAGCCCCTTACGTAGCATTAAAAATTTTACAAAAAGAGTTTGCATCTCAGCCAGAGACTGCACGCATGTTGATACGTGAAGCTCAGCAAACACAAAGATTAAGTCACCCTAATATTATTAGGGTTTTTGATTTTGGTGTCGATGGCGAAATATATTTCTTAGTGATGGAATATATTAATGGGGAAACATTAGAGAATTTAATACAACGATCTAGGCCGCATGGGCTGAAGTTTAATGCAACTTTATCGATTCTAAATCAGGTACTTGACGCCCTGTCTTACGCCCATTCACTTGGTGTCGTGCATGCCGATTTAAAGCCTGCTAACGTCATTTTAACGTCTGAAGGTAATGTTAAATTACTCGACTTTGGTGTATCTAAAACTCATCAATTAAAGCAAGATCAATACGCAGCTAAACGTAAATCCGAAAATGTGGAGACTCTTGGTTATACTCCAAACTACGCATCGCTCAACTTGTTGTCGGGTAAAGAGCCAAACTTAAGCGACGATATGTTTGCGCTATTTTGTATAGCTTACGAGTTATTGAGTTGCAAGCATCCTTATTCAAGAACTCCTGTTAATGAAGCTCTCAAAAAGAAAGTGAAGGTCTCGAAACCTGCTAATATGCCAGCATCTAAGTGGCCTATCTTTGCACGCGTGTTTTCAACTGGCATCATCCCTAAAGACCTTACCCCAGAGCAGTTAAAACAAAAGTTGAACATGCGATATTGGCCTATCGTTGGCGGTGTAGCTGCAAGCGTACTATTGGTTACCGGAATCGTATTTGGCTATCAACAACAACAAGAAACCATCTCTGATTTAGAAATAGCTATTAACAAGCAAAATGATCAGATTAATGGGCAGGAATGGTTGCTTGATACACCGCCAGAAAAAAGCTTGTCACTGATTAATAGTGAGAAAAACTTACACCCGGTGATTAAAGCTGGCTTACTACGACAGCACAAGAGCTACCTTCTAAGTGAGTTTGAATCTGAGATTGATCAGGTTCTGAATTCTGATGCTAACAACTATCCAAATTATGATGAAATCGAGTCTGTACTAAACAAAGCAAAAGCCTACTACCCTGACTCACATAAAATTGAAGTTCTGGCGTTAGATATTCAATCAAGCAAGCACTCCACATTGCTTTCGATAGCCAGACAAATCAATAGCCAACTGGAAAAGTCTCGATACAGTAAAGAAGAAGACAGTAAGTCCATCTATGAACTGAAAGATGAGTTAAATCAAATTCATCAGGATTACCCATTTACACCAAGCTCATTATCTAGCGATGTTTTTGGTAAACACCTAACTGAAGCACTCAAAAATAAAGATGCTGCAGCACTTGTTGCGCTAATTAAGGTTGGGAATACTTTCTTCTCGAACGTTGAAGAGCATCAAAACAACTTAAAAATAAGCAACGCGATGAAAGATGCAGTCCTCGAGATGAAACTGTATGAGACCGCGCTAGACTCTAACGATCCTCTACCATTTCCAGACGAGGCTGCTCGAATTTTGTTCCAAGAGGAATTTGAAAACTTCTATTACCGCCTAGAAAAGGCAAGAACAACAACTCACCTCGATAACTTAGTGAAAGATGTTGATCAGTTTTCGAAGAACTTTCCTATCGGTTTTCAAGATATTAACGATTTGAGATTCAAAACTGCAGATAAATACCTGCGCTTCTCCGACATACTGCTCAATAAGAGAAGGACCACAAGCGCAAGGCGCGCAATGAAGAAAGCGAACGAGTTAATGAGGCAGGTAGAACAGGACTCCAAGCAAAGTTAATTGTACAAAAGGGGCTCAAGGCCCCTTTTTTGCGTCAAGCTACTTGCTATTATGCAACTAGGTTGCTAGCTTGTATTTGTACTCGATTAGGAGAGTTAACCTTGACTGAAGGAATAGTCAAAGTTGGCGAGCGCTTGGCTTACTTATTTGATGATTGCTTTAAACTAGGTAGACAAGATTGTTCCCAACCCAGCATTTTATTTGGAGCCCACTATCACGTAACTTGTGTTGCCACGACACGAGTGCAAAATGCTTTGCACAAAAGATTAGATCATAGACACTTGTATATAAGGCAAAGTGTACCGAACAATAACTTTGTTTTTATGAGTCTAGCTCAAGTGATAAGCACACTGTTCAGCGCTCAACTCCCCCAACTTCAACCTTCCTATCCGATACATTTTTCTACCTCGCGGTTAGTCAGAGGTAAACATGATTAATTTTGATGTTCTCAATAAATACATGGAGAACGACGTAGATCTTATCGTCACCGTTTTTTCCACATACTTAGAAGACCACGCCAATGACATACAGCGTATCAATGAGTTGTACGCAAACAAATGTTGGCCGGAACTCTACTTATTGGCTCACAGTCTAAAGGGCATTCTAGAGAGCTTTGGTGAAGAAACCGCTGTCATTGTTTTCACCAAAATAGAAGCAGAAACAAGAAACGATAACAAGCCAGATAGCTCAGATATAGCTATAGTTACTAAAGAGCTAGCTGCCATTAATCAACAAATTTTTGCTTACTTGAAGAATATGCAATAAAACAAATTAAGGCTTAACTGGGGGAAATATGGCAATGAACAATAGCAATTTCAAGGAGCTGATTGAGTCTCTCAAAGACTTAACGCCAACTCAAAAGAGGTACTTGCTTAGTCGTACAAAGATGGCGTTAGATGATGAGAGCAATATGCTAAACATCAGTGATATACTGACACCAGAAGAGTTGGAAGCATTATTGTCGCCTTCACCAACCACAAATACAAAATAACAATAATATACAACGTAACCGTCAGATTAACGCTAGGGACCAGGTGGGGTGAATAGATCTTGCTTGGTTGTGAGTTTTTCTCCGTTCTTCTTCACTAAAACAAACGTGTTTTTTCCAATCTCTTTTTCTAACTTGAACTGGTCAGATAATTGAGCGACTAACATCAGTCCACGACCTGAAGCAGACCAACTATCATCATCCATTAAGTTAGGAGCCTCAATCTGTTTATTTTTATGTTGGTTGAATGTCATTTCATTGATTGACGCTCCGTAGTCAGAAACCCTAAGTTCAATGAAATCTGACATTTGGTCACATCTAATCCTACACTCCACGTCTATCGGCTTGCCTTCAATTTCACTGTAAGAATGGATGTAAGCATTGTTCATAAGCTCAACAACACAAAGCTCCAACGACTGAGCCGTACTTAACGATACTTGATTATCCATTAAAAACTTAGCAACCTCTTTGCTCGCACTTCGAGAGCGAGTAAGGGATCCGCCGTAAGTTCGTTTAAACTCGCTCTGGAACATTCTTTTCCTTTATCCCTAGGCTATCAGTCACGCCACCTTACTTGTAAAAGACTCGCATCATCATCAAACTCATCTTTGTTCTGCCACGATTGTACTTGTTCAAAGACACATCTAGCCTGCACTTCTGCTTCTAATTGCGAAGTACAAACAGCTTTTATACTTGATGCCAACCTTTGTACTGAATACATCGCCTCGCCTCGCCTCGCTTCTATCAAACCATCCGAATAAAGCCATACTACATCCCCCTCACTCAGAATAATTTGATTACCAACGTACTCCATCGGCTGCAAAGCGCCAATCATAAAGTTGTCTTCACCCGCCAGCTCTGTAGTTTCGGTGCTCGCTCGCCAAACAAGGAACTTAGGATGACCAGCAGTACAATAGCGAAGTTGTCCTGATTCTGTATTAAGAATGGCATAAACCATGGTGAAATATAGCTGACTGTTCCTAGTTTGCTGATACCGTCGGTTTAGCCGATCAATAACGGCTGCTGGTTCACTGATACAGTAGTCGCCATCTCTTAGCTCCATGGTTATCGAATCAGGTCCCAGATTTTGAGATAACGTCTGTTGGATAGAAAAAGCCATCAAAGCAGACGAAACACCATGACCTGAAACATCGAATACATAAAATGCGACATGTTGTTCATCAAGCTCAAAATACCCCAACATGTCACCACCAATCTGGGAGCACGGTTTGTAGGCGTAACTAAATTGCATGTTCTGGATAGACGACTCCGCTGGGAGTAGTTGCTCCATCAGGTGACTAGCAGACTGTAAATCTTGATGGATCATTCGATAGGCTGCATCTAACTCTTTATTTCTATCAACGAGTTTGTTGTGCAGCTGCAGAGTGCGAAAACCTGCTCGAATTCTCGCTTGAAGTTCTTCGACAGACGTTTTCTTATCCACAAAGTCATCTGCGCCAGCATCGATGCCTTTCACGATCGAGCTTTGGTCATTTCTAGAGGACAATAAAACAAAGAAAATGTAACGTTCGCTAACTTGCGATTTTAATTGCCGACACAGCTCAATACCATTAATGCCAGGCATCATTAAGTCACTAAGTACAAACTGAATATCTTTGCGATAAGTCAGCACTTCAAGTGCGGATTGTCCGTCTTCAACAGCAATAACTTCATAGCCCTGCTTTTCTAATGCACTACTGATATAAAGTAGTACTGTTTTACTGTCATCGACCAAAAGAATGGATTTCATTCGCCTCCTTAAGACGGTAGTCGGGCACGCTAACGCAGAACACTAGTCACTGATTGCTCATTTCTAAAACGACTATAATCTTCAGCTAATAACTGGTGTTGATATCGAGTGTAAGACAGCGCCTCATTGGAGATTAATATCTGATGCTCTTTCTCTATTAACTGACTTTGCAGTTTTTCAATCTGCTCATTCTGCTGTGTGTTATTGAGGTACAGCGCGACGAGACCAAAGACCGAAACCATTAAAAGAGCAATAAGAACATTATTGATAGTTTTAACTAGAATACGCATGACCTCTCCTTGTCTATTAATAGACTTCCCACTATGAAAAGAACGTCTACAGACTAAGAGCGCTAGGCTCTAAAACGCATTGAAGCCCATTGAGGTTGTTTTTCCAATTATAGGCGATAGGAGACAAAATAAGAAAAAAGCTGAAGAATTTGAATATCCTTGTGAATTCGAAAGGCAATAGCAGCGAGCAATGATCTACTCGCTGCTGGTACATCAACTTAGAAATGCAGGCCGAGCTGAAACTTGCTCATACCAACGCGCAATGTTTGGTGCAGTAGTAAGCACATCGATTTCTAGGCCTTTAATTGCAAAACCAATCAAAATAAAGCCTGTAATATCGACGATAGTAAAATGGTCAGCGGCAATGAACTCGCTTTCACCAAGTCGCTTATCTAACAACGGTAAAAACTCTTGCACGCGTTGCTTGGACTCTTCGCCCCACTCTTTAACACAACGCTCTCTATCTTCATAGATAGCTGTGATGTTTCTAAATGCTTGAAAAGCGGCATATAGACCTTGAAACTCCACCACGCGATGCCACATTTCCACTTGCGCTCGCTCAAGTTGGTTTGCCCCAAACAACGCCAAATCGTTTTCAAACGCTTCATCGAGATAGCGGCAAATTGCGACGCTCTCACAAATCGTCGTGCCATCTTCAAGCTCAAGCAATGGCACTTTTCCATTGACGCTTTTTTTCTTGAAATCTTCCGCTAGATTTTCGCCGTCACGCACATTTAAAGCGATGCGTTCAACATCGCCACCAATTTCCTTTAAAAAAATGCTAACTCGCTTACAACTTGGAGTTATCGCGGTTTCGTAGAGCTTCATTTTATATCCTTTTTTCTTTTTCTAACCGATTGGTTAGGATATACTGTAGCCAGTTTATAAACGATCAGTCAAGAACTTCATTTCCCAAAAGTTGTTCAATAAGTTTAGGAGTGGTTTGAGAAAAACCGCTCAGGTAGGTACGCATATGGCAAGAAAAGCCAACTTCGATCGAGAAGAAAAACTATTAGTCGCTATGGACGTTTTTTGGCGCAAAGGTTTCGCTAATACATCCATTTCTGATCTCACCGACGAGTTGAACATCAACCGCTTCAGTCTTTACAACACCTATGGTGACAAGCAACAGCTCTACTACGAGGCGCTCGATACTTACTTGAAGAAGGTCTCGCTACCGTCACTGAATGATTTGGAAAAAGACGACGCGTCTTTACCTGAATTGGAATCGTTCCTTAAATCTTTTGCTGAGCTGCAACGCAAACGCAACTGTGGGTGTTTTATTCAAAATGCGTTGATTGAGCACGCTGGCGAAGACGATGACGTGCTGCGCAAAGGGCATTTTTTGTTTGACCATCTTATCGACATCATTGCGGATTCACTAACCAATGCGCAAAAAGAAACCTTAGTGCCGAAAACGCTGAAACCAGAAGAGCTCGCTCGTTTCGTTCTCAACAACATGCAAGGTATGCGCGTACTTGGCAAAGCCAAACGTTATGCAGACTTGGATACGGCGCTTTCCTGCTTGCTGGTTTTAATTAGGAAGTAATATGTCGATTGAAGTGATAGCAGTTCGTCTTACCAAAGGCATGGACTTAAAGCTGAGCCTAGCGAAATTGGTCGAGAAGCACGGTATCAAAGCAGGCTCTATTGCCTCATGCGTTGGCTGTGTCTCTGACCTCAATCTTCGTTTGGCAGGTGCAGAGTGTACGTTAACCAAACAAGAGCCATTTGAAATCGTCTCTGTGATGGGAACACTGACGCCTGAACATCAGCACGTTCATATCTCGGTGTCTGATCGTGATGGACGAGTCTGGGGCGGGCATTTAATGGAAGGCACGGTTATAGACACCACCGCAGAATTGATCATCCATTCTTATCCAGAACTTGAGTTTACCAGAGCGATGGACGACTCGACTGGCTATACCGAGCTACAAGTGAATTCTTGCAAATAGTCAAAAGCTCCAGAGCCACACTGTGCTGTCTCTGGAGCCTTATTCGCTTGTCTCTTACGCCAATAATTTATTCATATCGAGCAAGCTAATTTCGAGGATCATTCTTCGACTAAGTAACAAACCTGATTATCGTCGACCGTTACTTGCCACGTTTTTAGACAGTGCGCTTCGTCTTCCAAACACTGCCCGCTCTTTAGGCTGAAATGCTGTTTGTACAGTGGTGACGCAACACACATCTCACCATCAATATCGCCGACAATCCCTCGACTCATCACGTAAGCCTTGCCTATTGGGTCCCAATCTTGAACGGCGTAAACACCGCTATCAGGAATGTAGAATAACGCGACATGCTCGCCTTCAATCAACACAGTGGCACCGATGAACGGCATTAGGTCATCAAACTGACACAATTTCACTTTGGTTAAAGCTGCCATTTACACCTCCTGTTTCACCGGAATACGCTGACCGCGCACACGTTGGTACGGCAAGACTTTGCTGCCCGACGTGCTGTTCAAGAAAGGACGGAAGCGCTGCAGTTTTTGAGGATTATCCAACGTACTCTTCCACTCACACTGATAGGTATCTACGACTCGTGCCATTTGCTCATCCAATGAATCACATAGATTCAGAGAGTCATCCAAAATCACTTGTTTAAGGTAGTCTAAGCCCCCTTCCATGTTCTCCATCCACACTGACGTACGCTGCAAGCGATCTGCGGTGCTGACGTAGAACATCAATACTCGGTCAATCATGGTGATCAACTCTGATTTGGATAAGTCGGATGCAAACAAATCAGCGTGTCTTGGTCTCATGCCGCCATTACCACAAACGTATAGATTCCAGCCGTTTTCGGTGGCGATCACCCCAATGTCTTTACTTTGCGCTTCTGCACACTCGCGAGTACAGCCCGATACGGCAAACTTAAGCTTATGGGGCGCTCGCAATCCTTTGTAGCGGTTCTCTAACTCAATGGCTAATCCAACTGAATCATCAACACCATAACGACACCAAGTAGAACCCACGCACGATTTCACGGTGCGCACCGATTTACCGTAGGCGTGCCCTGTTTCAAAACCAGCATCAATTAAGGTTTGCCAGATTTCAGGAAGCTGTTCTAACTGCGCGCCAAATAAATCCACGCGCTGACCGCCAGTGATCTTGGTGTACAGATCGTATTGCTGAGCGACTTCACCAAGTACGATGAGTTTGTCTGGTGTAATTTCGCCCCCCGGAACACGAGGTACAATCGAGTAAGAGCCGTCTTTTTGCAGGTTAGCCATAAAGGCATCGTTAGAATCTTGCAGAGATTGATGCTGTGGCTCCATGATGTGTTCATTCCACAAAGAAGCAAACACAGATGCTGCTGTCGGCTTACAGATATCACACCCATGCCCTTTGCCATGCAGTGCGATTAAGGTGTCGAAGTCTTTGATCTGTTCCACTTGGCAAATATGGAACATCTCTTGGCGACTTAACTCAAAGTGCTCACAAAGGTGGTTGTTAACCTCTACCCCCATGGCTGCCAATTGCGTATCCAATACCGACTTCACCATATTGCTACAGCCACCACAGCCAGTACCGGCTTTGGTGTTGGCTTTAAGGTCCGTCAGGTTGGTTGTGCCAGCTTGAATCTCGGCAACTAAGTCACCTTTTGTGACGTTGTGACAAGAACAGATTATGGCGCTGTCTGGCATCTCTCCATCCAGCATTCCGGTATCAAACAGCAGGTTCGCCGCGTGGTCTGGCAGGACAGTTTTGTTCAAATAACACTGTAAGAGCGCATCGTAGTCGCTGTTGTCACCAACGAGAATCGCACCAAGCAATTGAGTGCCACTCGCATCAACCACCAGCTTTTTGTAGATGCCTGCAACCGCATCTTGCAATACCATTTCTTGTGCGCCTTCGGTTTGCATTTGTGCATCGCCGATAGACGCCACATCCACTCCAAGCAGCTTGAGTTTAGTGCTCATGTCTGCACCTTTAAAACCTTCGCTCGGCATCCCAGTCAAGACATCGGCGGTGGTTCTCGCCATGGTGTAACCGGGTGCGACTAAACCAAAGATCTTCTGCTCCCAAAGGGCACATTCGCCAATCGCGTAAATATTCTCATCGCTGGTTTGGCATTGGTTGTTAATCACAATGCCACCTCGCTCACCTACTTCTAGCTCAGCCAGCCTTGCCAACTCATCTTGAGGGCGAATGCCTGCGGAGAAGACTATCACATCAACTTCGAGAGGATCTTTGTCTTTAAACACCATACGATGCTTAGCCGTTTCACCATCGCAGATTCGTTCCGTACCCGTTGAGGTGTGTACTGTTAGCCCTAGCGCTTCAATCTTCTCTTTCAGCACTAAGCCAGCACCATCATCTAACTGTACGGGCATCAGACGAGGCGCAAATTCAATAACGTGAGTTTCTAGCCCCAATAGTTTGAGTGCATTTGCCGCCTCTAAACCCAATAAGCCACCGCCAATTACTGCGCCTGTTTTTGCGCCTTCACATGCTTTTTTGATTTGTGAAAGGTCATCAAGCGTACGGTAGACAAACACGTTGTCGCGGTCTTTACCTTCAATTGGCGGCACAAATGGGTAGGAACCGGTCGCGAGCACAAGTTGGTCGTAACCCAGCACATCTTCACCATCAAGCAGAATACGCTTTTGCTCTCTGTCGATGCCTGTTACTTGGCTGCCAAGTACTAGTTGGATGCCATGCATGTCGTACCATTCTTGGTTACTCAGCATCAAATCATCATAGGACTTACCCGCAAATAAAGAAGAGAGTTGTACACGGTCATACGCGATAAAACGCTCTGCACCAATAACGGTAATTCGGTGCTCCAAATGCGCGTTTTTCTGCACTAATTGCTCGACGAGGTGTTGCCCGACCATACCGTTGCCTACCACAACGATGTGGCTCAATGCGTTCTTTACTGGAATCGTTAAAGGACTGTTCATCGCTGCCTCCTTATGCCGTTTGCGCTGCGGTTTTGGGTTTGTCTTCTTTCGAAGCAGGAATCTCGACTTTGGATTGCTTCTCGTAAAGGAACTTCAGCACCGCTTGTCGACACTTCTGATACTGCACATCATCCGCCAGTGCCACACGCTCACGAGGGCGCGATAGATTCACTTCTAACACTTCACCAATTGTTGCTGCCGGTCCGTTAGTCATCATCACGATTTTGTCGGATAGCAACACCGCTTCATCCACGTCATGGGTAATCATGATGACGGTGTTGTTTAGCTCGGCTTGGATCTTCATCAATGCATCCTGTAAGTGCGCACGTGTTAACGCATCCAACGCGCCAAATGGTTCATCCATCAGCAAAACCTTTGGTTGAAGTGCCAGTGCTCTGGCGATGCCGACTCGCTGTTTCATACCGCCCGATATTTCATCCGGCTTTTTGTGCGCGGCATGCTGCATTTGAATCAACTCCAAGTAGTGATTCACTTGTTCCTGAATCCACGCTTTGCCCTTTTTGCCGGCAATTTGTTTTACTGCGAGCTCAACGTTTTGATACACGGTGAGCCAAGGCAATAATGAATGGTTTTGGAACACCACTGCGCGGTCTGGTCCCGGTCCAGCTACTTCTCGTCCATCGACGATCACGCCACCGTCTGTTGGCATGTGTAGCCCTGCGACTAAGTTCAATACCGTTGATTTACCGCAACCAGAGTGACCAATCAGCGATACAAACTCGCCTTTATTGATTTGCAAATCGACGTTCTTAAGCGCGATGAACTCACCATCTGGCGTTGGGAATCGCATCCCTAATCGCGTTAGATCTAATAATGCTTTTTCCATGATCTTTTCCCTTATCTCAACGCTTGTTGTTTATTCCAAGAAAGCCACTTTTGAAGTTGCAGCATGCCTCTATCGAGCATCAAACCGATAAAGCCAATGGTGATGACCGCCACCATGATACGCCCCAGTGATACTGAACTGCCGTTCTGGAACTCATCCCAAACAAACTTGCCTAACCCTGGGTTCTGCGCGAGCATTTCTGCCGCAATCAATACCATCCAAGCGATACCTAAAGAGAGACGTAAACCTGTGAAGATCATTGGAATGGCAGAAGGTAAAACGATGGTGCGTATGTGCTGCCACCACGAAAGTTGGAGCACTTTGCTCACGTTGATTAAGTCTTTATCAACGCTTGTTACACCCACAGCAGTGTTAATCAGCGTCGGCCATAAGCTACACAGCGCCACTGTGATCAGAGAGTTAATGAACGACTTAGCAAACATCGGGTCATCACTCACATAAGTGGCACTCACCACCATGGTAACGATGGGTAGCCAAGCTAAAGGTGATACGGGCTTGAGCAATTGAATGATTGGGTTAAAGGCTTGATACAGCCCTTGATTAAGACCAAGCACGATGCCAAGTGGAATCGCGATAACCGTCGCCAGCAAAAAGCCCGCTGTCACAGTCACTAAGCTCGTCACAATTTGGTCGAAGAACGTAGGCTTACCTGTGTAAGGACGAATCTTCACTTCGGCGTCCGGATTCTTGGCTAACTTCGCAGCATTGCGCTTTTCCTGACGCTCGATAAACGCTTGTTCCTTCTCTCGCTCTTGCCAATGATCATCGACAAGGTTGCTGAACTGCTGAAAAGTTTGCACTGGTCCCGGTAGCGTACCTAATGAGGTTTGCACTTCTCTCGCCGCTAAGTGCCACATTGCCAAAAAGATCAGCAAACCAATGACGGGTAAAAGCACCAACCGACTTCGGTTCACTACCTGCTTAGCAGGAAAAAGGGAAATGACGTTACTAGACATACTCACTCCTAAGAAATTTACATCCTTGTTGCCACAAGCGAATCCCCTCGCCTGTGGCGTTTATCGTTATGGTTAAACCTTGTCTTTTCCTTTAAGCCCGATAGAGAACTTCTCTAGATATTTATTTGGCTCACGACCGTCATAAACGATGTTGTCGATAAAGTGTGTTTGTGGCGCACGGAAACCATCTTCAGCACTGAAATCTGGGAAGTCTTTTTTGCTCAACACACCATCTTCAATTAGCGCTTGAGCTGCTTGTTGGTAGATATCTGGACGGTAAACCTCTTTTGCCACATCCATGTACCAATCATCGGATTTCTCGCTTGAGATCTGTCCCCAGCGACGCATTTGGGTCAGGTACCAAATCGCATCGCTGTAATACGGATAAGTGGCGTTATGACGGAAGAACACGTTGAAGTCTGGCACGTCGCGTTTATCACCTTTCTCGTATTCAAATGTGCCGGTCATTGAGTTAGCGATAACTTCGGCATCGGCTCCCACATACTCGCTTTTTGATAGCATCTTCACTGCTTCTTGGCGGTTGGCATTGTCGTTTTCATCCAACCAATGTGCAGCTCGAATCAAGGCTTTCACTACGCGAATGTGCGTGTTTGGATACTTCTCAGCCCAAGCTTTGGAAACACCAAATACTTTCTCTGGGTTGTTCTTCCAGATTTCGTAGTCGGTCACGACGGGCGTACCAATGCCTTTGAATACGGCTTGTTGGTTCCATGGTTCGCCTACGCAGTACCCTTTGATCGTGCCCGCTTCCATTGTCGCTGGCATTTGTGGTGGCGGTGTAACACTCAAAAGAACGTCAGCATCCAACTGGCCACTGTTGTCACCGGATTCTGGTGCATAAAAGCCTGGATGAATCCCACCTGCCGCTAACCAGTATCGCAACTCGTAGTTGTGCGTCGATACAGGGAACACCATGCCCATGTTGAACGGGTTGCCTTTATCCAGATATCTGTCGACAACTGGTTTTAAGGCATCTGCTTTGATTGGGTGAACAGGCTTGCCATCTGGTTGTTTTGGAATGTACTGCTTCATCTGCTCCCAAGTATCATTGGAAACCGTGATTGCGTTACCGTTCAAATCCATACTGAACGCGGTAATCACTTCTGCTTTTGTGCCGACACCAATCGTCGCGCCCAATGGTTGACCAGCAAGCATGTGAGCGCCAGCAAGCTCACCATCGATGACTCGGTCTAAGAGCACCTTCCAGTTTGCTTGCGCTTCTAAAGTGACGTACAAGCCTTCGTCTTCAAAAAAGCCTTTCTCATAAGCAACCGCCAGCGGTGCCATATCGGTTAACTTAATAAAACCAAACTTCAGGTCTTCAATTTCTGGCTCACCCAACTCTGCCTTTACGCTGACCGTGGTGAATACCGATAACGAAATTGCTGACACTTTCAGCATCGAACTCCATTTCATTGGTTTGCTCCCATAAAAAAAGCGCCACTACTCCGAAGAGCAGTAGCGCCGTTGCTAAGTCTACAATTACCGCCGTTGATAATTGAGATAAGCGATTCAACAATAAACCCGTTTTAACTAATCCAAGTACTGTGCCAACTTATTTTCTACTTTAAATACAGCACATTAGAGTCTACCCTCGTAACCAAGCAACTGTTTTTGCTTGCTGTTAGTGCAACACGCACCACGGTAGAATTTCTGCCATAACCCCAAAGTAGTAGAGAAGTTAATCCATTAACTGCAATGCCGTAATCAGATTCTTCGCCACTTGTGAGAGCGTTTGGCTCGATTGCATGGCTGAATTTCTAAGCGCTTTATAAGCCTGATCTTCATCAACACTGTGCATCTTCATCAGCAGACCTTTGGCTTTTTCCACCAGCTTGCGCTCTTCAATCTTATGGGTCAGCGATTCAATTTCCGATTGCATACTTTCGAATTTCGCTCTCACTAATGTCGCATGTTCAATCCAGGGTTGAAGTGCAAACTCACTATCATGTGGCATGAGAACATAATCCATTTTTTCTGATAACCGATTGATATCATTGGATGATAGTTGCTTCAGCACGATAAGGAGTGGTGCCGATTTTCTGCGACAGAAATCGACAATCAAACGCAGTTCCGCCGTCGGCTGCTGCCATCCAACAACAACGCGTGCCGATGGTTCTCGCTGCATCAAAGTTTCTAGTTGTGCCAATTGGCAGCCAACGATGTTGTCGTAATCTTTGCTCAACAAGCCGGACAGTCGAGCCTGCTCTTGAAGGCTATCACAGCACACTATGATGGGTGTTTTTGACGTTGATCGAGTCATGCACATTCCTTGTTTATATCTCACTCACTAAGAGAGACATAACAAGGACTGTGCCAATTAAAGTTGAAGCGTTTTAACTAGAGGCGAGATGTTCTTTGAAGAAACCTAGTGTGCGTTCCCACGCGAGCGCCGCTTCTTCTGGTGCGTAGCGAGCCGTTGAGTCGTTATGGAAGCCATGGTTGACGTTTTCATACATTAACGCCTGATATTGCGCATCGTTCGCGATCAATTGCTGCTCATAGGCAGGCCATGTGTCGTTGACGCGCTTATCGAGCCCTGCGAAGTGAATCATCAACGGCCCTTTGACCTGCTTTTGAATCTCTTGCGCCGCTGGTGTTCCGTAGAAAGGCACACCTGCATCCAGCTCTTCTGGCATTACCGCTGCAAGCATATTGACGATGTATCCACCGAAGCAGAACCCAACTGCGCCCAATTTACCGTTCCCACCCTCGTAGTGTTTAATGAAATTAGCAGCAGCAGTAAAATCTTGTTCGATCTTGGCTCTGTCCATCTCTTTCTGCATGGCGCGACCTTCATCGTCGTTCCCCGGATAGCCACCGAGTGGATAAAGCGCGTCAGGAGCGAAAGCAATAAAGCCGTCTTTCGCGAGTCTTCTGGCGACATCTTTGATGTATGGGTTTAGACCTCGATTTTCATGAATCACCAACACTGTCGGCGATTTTAAGGTCTTCTTTTGTGGCACAACCAAATAGCCGCGACCTTCCCCATGTCCATTGGGCGAAGCAAAGGTTTCATAGGTTGCTTTGATCTCAGGATCATTAAAGGAAACTTGCTCTGCGAGTGCATAATTTGGAGTCAGAGCATCAACCAGGGCCGTCATACTAAAACCTAAAACAGCGAGGCCACCAAGACGGTTGAGAAACTCTCGACGAGAGATTTTGCCATGTGCGTATTCGTCATACCAATCGAAAGCTTCTTGTGGAATGGGATGTGACGCCTTGTTGTTAGAATTTGAGTGCTTTAGAACCATTATCCTTGTCCTCATTTCTTATCGAAAAGTAAACTCATCAGGCCTCACTGATGTTTGCCCCAATCAGCTGTGAGACACTTCAAGTGATAAATACATCACTGACAAGCTTACACAAACAATAGATAAAGGATTCCGATCCAACAACGTTTCGCGGTTAGCTCGTCACAGGATTAACTGCCACAACAATAGTTTTCCCAATAAGTAAACGCATGTTCAAAGGCCTGTTCCCTATCGTGCACTTGAGCAAAGAGTACAACTGTCATCGTTGCCAAAACCGTATTCGCCATTTGGTTCATGTCATCTTCTGACGTCCCAAACGGACAGTTCGTAGGCATTGGCACCTCAGACAGCATTTGCTCCGTCCAGTAGTGCGATGTCACGCCGCTTGTTTGGCTTAACCATACCGTTTGGCTTACTTTCGGGTTGTATTCTGATTCGCCCGATTGCCCTTTGAATGACACAACGGCGTGAGCGGTTTGACCGATTTCATATTCGACTTCTGCATGAAGTTGTTGGAAACCAGGATGGAAGCTACCACGAATACCAACCGTTGCTTGCCCCGGATTCAATGCTCGAACCACGGTATTAATCGGCGTTCTAAGCCCATAACGATTCTTCCAACCGATCATGGTTTCTGCTTGAGGAGCAAATGCACTGAGCGGTAGATACACGATGTTTTGTGTTTCTAACACACGCTTTGCGTCTTCTGCTGATTCCGCTTTCGTAATAGCAAATTTGCCGAGGTAATCTTCGGCGTGTAAACGTCCAGATTGACGGTCGTGATAGCCATGCATCAGCACTTTATGACCATTATCGGCAAGGATCTTCGCTGCCAACAGGTGCCAAGGCTGACCTGCCGCTTCACGTTTGCCTGCGTAACATGGCCAGTCGATGTCTGCACCAATAGCAGGCATGCGGGATTGGAATGCTTTTACAAAGCCAGCGATTTCTTGTTGAGTCTCGTTTTGTACGCGGATCAGCATCAGCAGCATTGCCATTTGATCATCATCGCACTCTCCGTTTAGGTATTCATCCATAACTCGAAACGCTTGATCAAAGTTCAGTGGTTTTCTACCACGTTCGCCACGACCGACTGTTCTGATACATTCCAAAATGCTGCTCATATTCCCTCGTATTCCGTCACTGACTGTACGGTTTCTATTAGTTGTTCGCGCAGTTTGACAACTTCTCCCATCACAATCAATGCTGGGCTGATGCCTTTAAGTGTAATCGATAACTCATTGAGCTGATTGAGTTGGGTCACATGAACTTGCTGCTGAGGGCTGCAACCATGAGTGATGACCGCAACAGGGAAATCTTGGTTCAAACCAGCGCCGACTAAACCGATTTGTATGTCTGCCGATTTTTCTAATCCCATGTAGAACACCAATGTTTGTCCGCTTTGCATCAGTTGGCTCCACGCTTCAAATGCGCCTGTTACCACTTGCCCTGTAACAAAGGTAACGCTGCGAGCAACGCCACGATGAGTCAGCGGAATCAAGCTGTTTGCTGAACATCCAATCGCAGCAGTAATACCGGGGATGACTTCGTAAGCGATAGAGTGTTTGACGAGTGCTAATGCTTCTTCGCCTCCACGACCAAATACAAAAGGATCTCCCCCTTTTAAGCGCACAACTCGCTTTCCTTGTAGAGCGAGCGACACCAACAAATTACAGATTTCTTCCTGACCAATACTAGGTTGTCCGCATCGTTTGCCCACGTAAATCCAATCGGCTTGTGGCGAAGCCAACTCCAAAATATCTTTGTTAACCAAACGGTCGTATAGCAATACCTCTGCCGATATAATCGCTTTCACTGCCTTCACGGTTAACAAGTCTGGATCGTGCGGTCCTGCTCCGACAATCGAGACAAAACCTTTGTGGTTCGCATCTAGATCTGCGGAGTGATTTTCTAGAAGTTGGTTCAGTTTGCTTGCTTGGTCATGCTTAGAAAAGCGAGACGAGCGTTCTTGATTCTGACTCGCTTGTCCTTTCTTAAACCAAGACTTTTGATAAGGCGCTTCCATGTGCTTATCCTCTTTATGATTTACTTTATTTGCATCGCCAGACTTTGCTGGCTCGCTTGCTGTTTGCCCTTTTGATGCTGAAGTCTGTCGACCATTTGTTTGATTTGAGAAACGCACGAACCACAGTTAGTACCGCATTTGAGTTTGTTTTGAAGCTGGGTCAGTGACGTGCAATCTTGTTTCTCCATCGCGTCATGTATTTGTTTATCGGTGACACGGAAACAACTACAAACCAGTTTGGCACTGCTTTGCGATTGAGTGATGGTAAGCAGTTGCGATAGCTCCATCGGCTTACCAATCAAGCCTGTAAAGTTGGTGTAGTCGGTTTGAATCGGCTCACTAGACACCACCAAAACAGAACGAATGATACGAACGTCTCCAACAAGATCGTAATCTACCGCTAACCAACCTTGGGCAATATCAATCGTGATCCTGCGACTCTTTTCGGTTCGACAAAAACTCTGCTTCTTTGGTCGTTTATCGTGTGCGAAGCGCCAGATGCCCAAATTACTTTCTGCCTGAAATGCGCTGTAGAGAAACTTGCCGGAATCAAACTGTGTCCCGATGAACATACCGTAGGTTTTTACCGCTGCGTCTTGCACTTCAACATAAGACGACTTAAACGCAGGTTGCCCAGAAATAGGGTCTTTTGCGCTGTTTATTATCGCGTTAACACTGCTTTCACCCCCATATCGGCCCGCCCAGTGCATTGACATAAACAGCTCCTGAAAACCCAAACCTTCATCAATGGCCACTTTGGCATAAATACTGGTGTTTGAAGTAGGCTGGAACAGCTTGGTGAGTTGTCCTGCTTTTAAGCGATTTTGAGTGGCGGAGAGTGTGTTCATGTACACGGTTGGCTCTAACTCAGAGGCGGCAAGGTGTGCGATATGCCCTGTACGCGTCATGGTATGCCATTGGTCGCGTTGTCTACCCGTATTGAGCCACCAGCCTTTTGCTCTCTCTAAGCGTTGAGGCAATTCACTGGTCACGACAAAACGCGCTTTACCATCTGGGTGCGAATAGATTCCATCAGCAAAAGGGCGCTCTCCTCCCCATTGTGTCGGCACCCACTCTTCGTATTCTTGCTCGGTTAAGTTCGCGTGTTGAGACAGGTCGAGCTTCAATGGCGAATCTGCATTCATACCTGTCATCGCCGCATATTCCCTGAATACCGCCCGCTCAGAAGTAAACGCAAAGCCATTTTGTGTCTTTTCCAATGTACACAAAGCTTGCCCGACTTGGCTTATCGCCCACCAATCTGGTTTTGCTTCACCAGGTGGTACTTGAAACTGACGTTGACGAGACATTCTACGTTCAGAGTTAGTCACCATGCCTTGCTTTTCACCCCAACCAGCCGCTGGCAATAAAACATCTGCATATTTAGCAACGTCCGACTCCGCAGTAATATCAGACACAATCACAAAAGGACAAGCCTCTAACGCGCGCTTAACCATCTGATTATCAGGCAAAGAAACCACGGGATTGGTTGCCATGATCCACAGAACTTTAATCTCACCACGTTCTACCGCCTCAAACAGTTCAACGGCTTTTAAACCGGGCTGAGTGGCAATTTCGGGTGAATCCCAAAACGCCTGCACTTGCTTGATAGACTCTGCGTCAAAAGCACGATGAACCGCTAACTGGTTGGCCAATCCACCAACTTCTCGCCCACCCATCGCATTCGGCTGACCTGTAATAGAAAACGGCCCACAACCTGACTTGGCAATTTTACCTGACGCCAAATGGGCATTAATAATGGCATTGCCTTTATCGACACCATTTTCGGCTTGGTTAACCCCTTGGCAAAACAACGTGATTGCGGTTGGGCTTTGTGCAAACCATTGGAAGAATGTCGTGAGTTTTTCTTCTGAAATCCCAATGGAAGAGGTTAGATTAGTGACATCGTAACGCAAATCAGAAACTTCTTCTGCAAGCGCATCAAACCCGTCGGTATGGGAATTTATGTATTCAGAATCAATACATTGCTGCTCGATAAGAAACTTGAGCAGCCCATTAAAAAGTGACACATCCCCATCGTTTTTAATCGGTAGATGCAAATCCGCTTGCTGCGCGGTGACCGTTTCACGCGGGTCAATAACCACTAATTTAAGGTTTGGATTATTCTCTCGCGTTTGCTGAACACGACGGAATAACACGGGATGCGTCCAAGCGGTATTCGCACCGCAGATGATCAACAGCTCGGTATTATCAATGTCGTCGTAATTGACAGGAACCACATCTTCGCCAAATGCGCGTACGTGAGCAGCAACCGCCGAAGACATGCATAAACGGGAATTGGTATCGATGTTCGCGCTACCCACGTAACCTTTCATGAGTTTGTTCGCGACGTAGTAATCTTCAGTAAGCAACTGCCCTGAAACATACATCGCGACAGAATCTGGTCCAAACTCCGCTTTCGCTTGATGGATCTCTTGTGCAATTAAGTCTGTGACCGACTGCCATGACACTTCTTTTTCCCTTAGCTTGGGGTAGAGCAACCTTGAAGGCATTTTTAAGCTTTCTGCTAATGCGACACCCTTTACACACAGTGAACCGGAATTGGCCGGATGAAGCGCATCTCCAATAATCTTGTTATTGCTGATTTCAATTCCGCAGCCTACTCCGCAATACGGACAAGTTGTCTTTCTACACCCTTGTGACATAACGCCTCCTGCGCGACTAATCCTAAATTACAGGCAAAAAAAAGCCTCTCCCGAATCGAGAGAGGCAGCAATGCCTTTAACGCTGTTAGTACATTTTCAAAAGTAATACCCTATCCCGCTCTCGCCTGCTATAGAGAGCGGTGCATCGAGTTAACGATGAACATTTATCTCAAAGCAAACGAGGTGCCAAGATTGAAAATCTTTAATTTACAAAACGTTAGAACGTAAAAAACTATTGCAAAGTAATACCGCGCACTGATTGAGTGCAAGTTTCGTTCATTATCGTGCAGGGTTACTTTACTAATTCCATGACCAATCTAGACTCTTCGTCACCGAAATAATGCGCTTCTTCTTTTAATACTTTGAAGCCAAGGGAGAGGTACAAAGACAATGCAGGCTGATTATTCGGATCGACCGTCAACTTCACACTTGAGCCCAACTTCAACGGCGCGATGGCACTTTCAATCAGAGAACGCGCAATACCCTTACCACGATGTTGAGTATCGACAGCCAGTGACATGATCCAATATTGCTGCGCATTTGTGCTTGTCGTCAGCAAAATATACCCTGCGACTTGCTCCCCCTCTTTCGCCACTAGTAAGCTTTCCCCCCAACAATCAAAAGCTTGTCGAAAGAAAAATTGAGGATAGGCATGTTCTCCAAATAAAGTATTTTCAAGCGTATACACAGCCAATAAGTCGTCTTTATGTGCAGACAGAATGTCCATTCAATAATTCCTCCTTTAACATTTGTGGCGGCAGTATATACCTAAAACTCATCTAAATGCAGGACTCATAGACCTGACACTTGCTAACTCTCCAATATGCACCATGGCACATTAAGTAAGAGCACGCTTCTTTAGCATATACATCCATGATTAAGTTTTAACCACAAAATCAAAAACCATCCATCAGTAAAAATTTGAAATATAACACCAATTTATTACTTAATTTTTAGATTAAAACTCTAGTTTTTAAAAAAATTCATAGTTTGATAAGTTACAACCACCCCTTATATTCAGCATGATTCACCACACTTCCGATGTGATAACAAACACCAAAACCTATACCATTCTCCGCATTATTATTTTTATAAAAGCGAGTTTTAAGTGAAAGAATCTCGAAATGCGTTAAATTCCAGTGAATTAAACACAACAACATCTTGGTCAAAACACGACACACATTGGGTCCTTAGTCTGTTTGGAACAGCCGTTGGTGCAGGCATTCTATTTCTGCCGATCAACCTTGGTATTGGCGGGTTTTGGCCGTTAGTCGCAATGGCTGTGCTTGCTTTCCCAATGACTTATCTTGCCCACCGTGGTTTAGCTCGCTTTGTACTGTCTTCCAAGATCAAAAATGCAGACTTTACTGATGTAGTGGAAGAGCACTTTGGCGCAAAAGCGGGTCGCTCTATTTCACTGCTGTATTTTCTTTCGATCTTCCCGATCCTGTTAATTTACGGTGTCGGTATTACCAATACCGTAGACAGTTTTATGGTTAACCAAGCTGATATGGCTTCTTTGCCTCGCCCTCTGCTTTCAGGTGTACTAGTGTTTGCATTAATTGCCATTATGATGGCGGGCGAAAAAGTCATGCTACGGGCTTTTGCCATTATGGTTTACCCATTAGTGGCTATTCTTGCCTTTCTTTCATTTTACTTGATACCAAACTGGACCATGCCAATCATGGACGCCCCTGAAGCGTCTGCTTTTGCTAGCACTATGTGGTTAGCGGTTCCTGTGGTTATTTTCTCGTTTAGTCACGCAGCTGCGATTTCAAGCTTTGCAAATGTGCAACGTCGCCATTATGGCGATCAAGCGGATGCGAAATCCGAAGTAATTCTTCGACGCACTAGCATCATGTTAATTGCGTTTGTGCTTATTTTTGTCTTTTCGTGTGTATTAGCGCTGTCACCAGAGCAATTGGCTCAAGCTAAAGAACAAAACGTGTCGGTGCTGTCTTATTTAACCAATGCAACAGACAACCCATTTATCGCAACGCTTGGTCCTTTGGTGGCTTTTGTTGCTATCACTTCCTCTTTTCTTGGGCACTTTTTAGGTGCACGCGAAAGCTTAAATGGTTTAATTACTAAACACTCTAAACTGTCTGAAAAGCGAGTTGATCGTATCAGCGTTGCAGTACTTTTCTTTTCAATCTGGGCAGCAGCGATCATGAACCCAAGCATTCTTGGTATGATGGAAGCGTTGTCAGGGCCTGTTATCGCGATGATCTTATTTATTATGCCAATGTTAGCGGTATACAAAATCGATGCATTGAAACAATATCGTGGAAATGGCTCAACTTACTTTGTTTTAACTGCGGGCATTGTAGCGGTAAGTGCATTGATTTTTAGCTTCTTCAGCTAAAAAGTAGTTATTAGGTTGGATTTTCAGGGGAATACCTTATACGAGATTAAGGTGATTCCCTGAATTTTCTTACTCTTAAGCGGGTAACCATCGTTACCATTGACTCTTAAATAAGAGCAAAAACGCCCGCAATCATAAGTACTGAAGCGATACAAGTGCGGCCAATAATACCGAAGTGTGAAGGTTGAATCATTTCATTATGCATAGTTAATCTCCTGTTTATTATAAAAGCCATTTTTTATTGGCTTAATAACACTATGTCTAATATCGAGTTTTTTAACAACCCATACAAACATTAAATATTTATGACAGAAAGATAATTTTTTAGCGAACCAGCCATCTTTCGAGATGCGAATCGCACCGACTAAATGATGAAACTTACACCACTAACAATGTTCGACACACTAGATTCGTCGTACTGTTTATCTTGTCGTTAAATCAATCTTTCCACTTTTGAACAGATTTATCATTATAAATCATAATATTAGCCTCACCTTTCGCGAAACTTTCTTCACAAGCCGTTTGTAACTCGGAATCCATCCGCACTTAGCCAATAAGAAGTGATAGACTTACCTAGTATTAGGGTTAAACGAGATCACATTTTATTAATAAGCTCATGCACTTTCCGATTAAAACGCTAACTTGCGCGCTGTTCTCAGTACTTGGATTCTTCTTCCATCCAACCCATGTACTTGCCAACACAGAAAAACAGAGCTACCTGGAAGAACACATTTCTCCTCAAAGCAGCTCCATGCTCAATCTCTATTTTCGTTCAATGGGTAAGCCGCGCTCAATTGAAGAAGATGAATTAGTTGCGCCACAGAATGCGTCAGCGGAATCTCTTGCGCTTTATTACTTTGCGCGCCTATACCTAAAGCGCTACGAAGGCGTTCCGCTGCCCAAAGATATGCCTGATTTAATTGAGTTTGGGACAGAGCATCATTTACCGTGGGTAGTCGCTGAAGCACAGCTTAATAAAGCGGTAACCATGATTGAACTAGACGACAATTGGAATGCAGAACTTGTACTCCATGACATCATCGCTGAAGCCCGCGATCTCGGCTATTTAGCGCTAGAAGGAAGAGCATATCGCTGGCTAGGGAACTTAGAGGTTTCACGGAATCAACTACGTAGCGGACTCAAGTATTACCGGACCGCCTATGAGTTGTTAGAGAGAACCGTATTTGAAATGCAAGTTGCCATGACGCTGAATAACATCGGTACCGTCTATATCGATGCATCCGATTGGGCTCGCGCCAGTAGCTACCTTACGCAAGCACTCGATACCTATTTAAACAGCGAATATCAATATGACAACAGCCTTTTCATTGGGGTTATCTACGCAAACTTAAGTATTGTTCACTTAAGCAGTGGAGATAGCGAAAAGGCAGAATACTATTTTAATGAAGCAATCCGACTCTCAATGCAAACGGGGTCAGACGTCATCAAACACTATTCATTATCCAGCTTCTCACAAATGTTAAGTTCGATAGGGAAAATTGATGAAGCGTTGATGGTTGCACAACGTTGCGTAGCTCTCCCTATCACGGGAAACGTAGAGGCGAAGAAAATGCCTTGTTATGAAGCATATGCAGAAGCATACCTCGCAGATGAACAATACGATAAAGCTATTTCGACAGCTATCAACGTACTTGAGCAAACTAAATCAACCGATGAGCTAGAAATACGACAGCGCATTGATATGCTGTCGGTCCTAGTAAACGCGAATCAAACCCTTAATAATTTTGAAGCGGCTTTTCGTTACTTAACTCAATTAAGAGAGCTAGAAGCTGAATTTTCTCATCATATTCACGGCGAAGAGATGATTAACATTAAGTTTGACCTCGAAGCTAAGTTAGCCCAGAAAGAACTCAAGCTACTAGAAACGAAAAATGCGTTGCAAGCTTCAGAGCTGCGTTCACAACGCTATAGAGAAATGTTCTACTTTATCGCTATCGCAGCGATTGGTGTCGTTGGCTTTCGTTACGTACTACGCGTTAGGCGTATTAATAAAGCACTCACTCAAGAAAATACTACCGATCCATTAACTCAATTGCACAACCGTCGCTACCTTCCCATTTGGCTGGATAAAATGGCTCGTAGAAGCCCAGATAGAACGTTTGCCTTAGCCGTATTAGATATCGATCATTTTAAAACGTTTAACGATGAATATGGGCATGATATTGGCGACAAGATGTTAATTCATATTGCCAGGTTATTTAATGAATCGACTCGCTCTGGGGACCTACTCATCCGTTGGGGTGGAGAGGAGTTTGTCTTATTATTTGAAGTAAACAGAACTGAAGATTGCGCTAAATTCTTGGAGCGATTGAGATATATCGTGGAAAACACGCCACTAGTGGTTGACTCTAAGTCATTAAACGCGACAATTTCTCTCGGGGCTGTCGACAGACTGTCCGTAAAAACTATTCAACAAGAATGGGATCAATGGTTTTTCTTCGCAGATCAAGCTTTGTATGACGCAAAGCAAGCAGGAAGAAATCGCTTCGTTATTCACCCGACGTCATAAGAGCAAAATGAAAAAAATCCTAACCATCGCTATTTTTGCGCCTGCACTTCTCACTGCGTGTAGTAACCATCAAGCCTCTCAACTGGGAATGCGCAGCAGCAGTGTTAACGTATATGCCCAGCAAATGAGTAACACTCAGTTGTGCGAGACCCTCTACTACAACCGTGCAACCAACCAAACCAAAGTTGCGATTGGCGCTGAGTTTAACCGACGTGGTTTAAACAAGAAGTGGTGTGATAGTGAGTTCAATAAGCTATACATCAAAAAGTGGATTGATAACGTGTTACCCAAAGAAAAGGCCAAACCGAAGAAACCAATGGCGACAATTCAACCAGCTTCAACTAAATAATCCTTCCTCTCAAAGCAGACAGTACGACCGTATTTTCTGCTTTTTACTTTTCATGCATGCGCTATTCGACATTAAAAAACCCTATAATTTCAGTGAATTAACACTGACTCATGTTGTTCGTCGAACTTTTGACGTAAACAAGTTGTAAATGGTTTTCGTCCTTATTCTTTGTCGTTAGCTTTGTTTATTCCTGTTAGAGGAATATGAAACAGGAGCTAAAAAATTCCAAACAAAGACATGAGGTCAAAAATGGAAATACGCATTAACCGCCTATTTGCTGCTATGTTGGCAGTAGGCATTGCACCTGCCGTCTCGGCGTTTGATCCACTCTATTCTGAACAATGGCACTTAGACAACACAGGGCAAACTGCTTTTGCAGCTAACCCAGCTGTTGCTGGGAACGACCTAAACACCAAGCTCACTCAAGCAATGGGTATTGCGGGTATTGGTGTAAAAGTCGCGGTCATTGATTCTGGAGTGCAGATCGATCACCCAGATCTTGCAGGTAATATAGTTACAGGTAGCAGAAACTTCGTCGAAGACTCTTCTTTCCCATTAAGTTATCCGGTTGATACCAATGGTCACGGCACTGCTGTCGCCGGTTTGATCAGCGCAGTCGGCAACAATGGTGAAGGTGGACGCGGTGTTGCTTCTCACTCTTCTCTTATTGGTTTTAACTGGTTAGCCAACCAGACATTAGAAGGCTGGCTAATCTCTCACGGCATGGATCCAGCCACACGCGATGTTCGTGTATTTAACCAAAGCTACGGTTTCAGCCCGATCAACCCAATAACTTTTGATGAAAGCGATCCTCAACTTAAACTTGAAATGGACGTGATAAAAAATGTCAGCGAGAGTAACTCATGGGGACGCGGTGCTGTATTTGTTAAGTCAGCAGGCAATGGTTATCGCTATTTCAATGCGGGAAGATTCTTCGTATTACCAAGTAACTTCTTTGCTGGTGGAGACAACCAAGGCTTGCCGATGCACAACTCCGCTCAGTCTTATGACAACGCCAACTATTTTAATTTAATCACCAGTGCACTACGTGCGGATGGCACGCGAGCGAGTTACTCATCGGTGGGCTCTAACGTGTGGGTTGCCGCACCAGCAGGTGAATATGGGCAAGACTTCCCTGCCATGGTCACCACCGATTTGATGGGTTGTGAAGAAGGGCAAAATACCAGCGACGGACTTGGTATCAATGGCTTACACGGCGGAACGGAGCTAGACCCGAACTGTAACTATACCAGTACAATGAACGGAACCTCGTCTGCTGCGCCAAACACGTCCGGTGCCATCGCGGCAATCATGTCCACGAATCATGCACTTTCTGCTCGTGATGTACGTGCTTTGCTAGCAGAGACAGCAAAAGTAACGGATAAAACGCATCCAGGCGTACAACTTGAATTTACTAACCACAAAGGTGAACAGGTTAGCTACGAGGCCATTTCTCCTTGGCAGAAAAACGCTGCAGGCGTAGATTTCCATACTTTTTATGGCTTCGGCGCTGTCGATTTGGATGAAGCAATGCAACGTGCTCGCATGACGAATCGTGTTTTACCGCCTCAAGTTATTACGCCTTGGGTTAATAATGCTAAAGAAGTCAGTGTACCCGATGCGAGTCTGGCTGGCGGTTCATCAAGTATCGCTATTGCCGATGATCTGAAGGTAGAATCCGTTCAAGTGAAATTGACATTAGACCACTCTCGCCTGCCCGACTTAGCTATCGAGCTCGTTTCGCCATCAGGGACTCGTTCCGTTTTGCAAACACCACGTAATGGTCTTGTTGGTCAATCTCTTGACCCAACGATTACTGGCTACAAAGACCAATTAATGTTGTCTAACCAGTTCTATGGCGAAGATGCAAAAGGCGAATGGACATTACGAGCAATCGATACGAATGGCGACGAAGTCTTTTCTTACATTGCATATTTTAACTCTTCAACCATCTATGATGTTCCGATGGCAAACAACACTCAGCCAGGTGTTATTAAGAACTGGTCGATGCGCATCTTTGGACACTAAGGAGTCAATTACATGAAATACATATCATTTTCTATGCTGGCTCTTTCTATGATGACGGCTAGCGCATACGCTGAGCAACAACTCTCTCAACAACCCGCACCTGAACTGTTCGTGCCTTCAGAAGCGGTTGAGATTAATGGCCAAGATTATCGCAAGGTGCAAACGGGTACAGCTAGGAGCCTATCCGAAGAAGTAAAGCTTCAAGCCGGTGATGAAGTGTTTAAGAATGCATTTAGCAATGTATCCAAGGCCACTGGACTGGTTTACATCACGGTAAACAACCCTAACGAAGCGAAAGCGGTCGCCAAAGAGCTAAAGCTGGAAGTTGTCTTCGCAGAGGGAGAATCTGCGGTGTTAAAAGCATCTCAAGATCAAGATCTACTGAGCATTAGCGACTATCTAAACGCAGACAGCCGGGTAAAAGCGTCTAAAATTGAACTAAACAGCGGTAAGTACCGTGCACAATAATTCTCTAGCAAGAGAAGTTGGCTGATAAAACCATGCCTCGGCAATTGCTGAGGCATTTTTATAGGTGGGTATAGAAACCCTCTTTTTCTTTTGTAGATTACTACGGAACTAGCATGATATTTAGGGGAGCGTGTCCGGCAACGCCTGTCATTTCTTAAATAAAATAACTTCGGTTCTTAGTTTATCCTGCGTGGTTTCTTGCGGGTTATCTAAGTAGCGCTCAATCCCTAATGGACTGGTTTTGGCTTTCATACCACTCTGACGAACCAAGTTCATCGCTAAAGCCCATGCATTTCCCAAAAACTGATATTCCCCACGGTGCTCGACGACAAATGTTTCACTCTCAGGTATGGTACCGGAAACCGCTCCCTCTGGCGCAGTTACTGCGTTATCAAGTGGCAAGCAAGTGATAAACTCAAACGTGCCTTTCTGCATATCCATCGACTGGTAATAACAAAATAACTCGCCGTTCACAGATAAGCCCTTGTCATCAACTATCTGCTTTAACTGTTGAACTTGTTCTTCTATTACCGGACCTAATTCTGGAATGCTGGCCTCGCCTTTTATTCCGATGTAGTGAACCTGAGGCAGGGTTCGATTACCAATTTCAACCAAGTCTGAGAGCACTTGCCCGGTTTCAAGTTTGCTTTTGAGCATGCGTAGCCCACGTTGATAATCCATCTCTATCATCGACTTAAACATACTTTTCAAAAAGAACAGATACCAAGGAACGCGTGATTGCATTTGCCATTCGACTAAACAGCCATTTTGTGACGGCGTCACGACTAGAGTCACCTTTCCATGGCTCTTGATTGGGCGAAAGAAATGCAGCTCCATATCTAATCGATGCTCTTGAGTACTTTCCAGTACAATCGCGCCAGTCCCAATACGCTGACCATTCCATTGATAACCAGCCCCAACGTGGCCCTGATTATCACTGAATGTCAGCTCGCAGCTTGGTTCAAGAATGATCCATGGTGACCAGCTTGGCCAGTTATTGAAGTTCTTGAGATAGCCAATAATTTCACTTTGATTCTTATTAATTTCAATACTTCGGCTGACCTGATAAGAGAGCATAACGGTTCCTCGAGTTTCCGCTTCACTAACTTCAGTCTAATTCAAATTCCAGTTTTTTCTTGTTTGACTGTGGGTTAGACGCACAAAGCTAGGAACGGAATTCCACTTTCGCACTAAATCGAACACCATCATCGTCCAGTATTAACGCCCATCCCATCCGTTCACATATGCGTTGTACGATAACAAGACCACAACCGTAACCAGCGTTGTACGTCTCGTTACCATCGTGACGATTCAGGATCTTAAGAGCATGACCATCCAACTCAATCTCAATATCTCCCACACTATAGCTAAAGGCATTTTTAATCAGATTGTTGATTACAATGGTCACAAAACTCTCTGGTGCATTCACGACACCACTATGTTGTTCGTGCAAAGAGTAATTCGAATCTTGCTTGGCAAATAAAGGAGCCAGCTCTTCCAGTTGTTTTTGTAAACAAGTAAGAAGCTGATGCTCTCCGTAATGCTGAGGCTCTATTTTCTCTTTACCGAGCAAGAGAAACGCTTCTGTCAGTACGCGCATTTCTTCACAAGCTGACTGCATTCTCGCGATGGCTTTTTGCGCGACTCGAGGTTGTTCTGGAATACGCGTTAGAATGTCTGTTGAGCCTTTGATCACCATGATTGGCGTTCTCAACTCATGCGATGCAAAACGACTAAATTCTTGTTCTCGTTTGAAATAGCCTGCGATATCGTTTTTATTATCCAGCAAAGTTTGCTCTATTTGGCGTGTCTCGCTGAACTTAGTTTCAACTTGGAAAGCGGGTTGATCCGGTGACATTTGGCTGATTTTGTCTTCGATTTGCGCTAGTGGTCGAGACAATATTCGCACCATATAAATGCCATACCCGACCATAACAAATGAAAATAAGCCACCGAGCAGTAGCGTAAACTGATGCAGCGAACTTTCGTATTCGTCGAGGTAATCATCGGAGTCATCTTGAAACACAATGTACATAAGCCCCTTCCCTGAGGGGTGTTTCAATACGACAAAGTGTTTGTCTTCTTCACCAAGCAGATATTCGTAAAAACCGGGCGAAGTAAAAGAGAGCAACCAATCCGGTGTCGGTGCTTCACTCCAATATGAGTTGAACTCCAATACGTTTGGCAATGGCGCATCCCAGCCCTGTTTCTCGAAATTCTCACTATAAAGCGCAGCTTCAGTATCAAGCCAGTGATGTAAACTCAGCACTTCAAGTTTGTTTTCTGCCACATAAATCAGCGACCAAAAAAGAGTAAACATCACAAGCGTCATCACCCCAAAACCCCAACGGATCTTGCGATAAATACTTGGATATTCGTTATGCTTTAAGTCGGTAACCTTGTCCATGAATAGTCTCTAATCGTGATTCTTCAAAACCTTTGTCTAACGCGGTTCTTAAACCATAAATATGGCTACGAAGTGCATCACTTCCGGGTGGTTCGTCTCCCCACACACTATCGATCACTTCTGTGCGCGAAACCGATGCTGGAGCACGTTGGAGAAGTAACTT
Organism: Vibrio sp. CCB-PB317; assembly: GCF_022808245.1. Lineage (NCBI taxonomy): Bacteria > Pseudomonadati > Pseudomonadota > Gammaproteobacteria > Vibrionales > Vibrionaceae > Vibrio > Vibrio sp. CCB-PB317. The sequence continues at coordinate 824,668 of NZ_JALGNU010000002.1, read as the reverse complement.
TAAAATCTTGGTTTGAATTCGGCTCAGCTTAATTTCTTTGTCTTTTCTCGTCACTTTGCCTGTGCGCGCATCTAAACAAATGTCCGCAAACTTGAGCGTGCCAATATCTTGCCTTGGACCGCGATTAGCCAAAGCATGAACACGCAAACTAAGCTCTTCCATCGCAAATGGCTTCATTAAATAGTCATCGCCTCCCGCTTTAAATGCCGCGATTTTGTCATCTAACGTATCTTTTGCGGTTAGGAAGAGGATTGGAGTTCCACAGAGCTGATCTTGTCGAAGTTTCTGTACCGTACTAATGCCATCGAGCTTAGGCATCATGATATCCATGATGATTACATCGTAATGATTATCCTCGATTAACTTCAGTGCGGCCTCACCATGATACGCACAATCGATAATCACGCCTTCAAGCTCAAGATAGTCCGCAATCGTCTCCGAGACATTGTGGTTGTCATCTACAATTAAAATTTTCATAAAAATCACATTTCTTCACGATCTCTTCACGATATGCCCAATAAGATACAGGCAATTTCCTAAACTAGCTCGTAAATTGAGGTTAATACAATGAAAAAACTCGCTCTTATTTCTGTAGTAGGTTTGGCATTGTCTGGTTGTGGTGGTTCAGGTGGTGGCAGCAATAGCGATAGCACACCAACTCAACCAGTAGTGAAACCAAGTGTAGCGATTGGCTCTGTTGAAGCGGTCAACGCTGAAGAAAACACGTTAACCGTCAATGGATATACATACCATGTGTCTGGGGTGGTTTATGGCGATACATCAATGCAATTGGCCGATGTAGAACCAAAAATGATGGTTCAAGTAGGAACAGATGTTCGTAAAGCGTCTGACGATGGCTTCTTAGTAACACTTGAGCCAACCATTACCGGACGTGTTACAGCAATTGATTATGTGAAGAAAACATTTGCGGTAAACGGCGTAGATCTGCAGTTTGACGGTTTAAGTGATGATATAGAGATCAACGACTGGGTGATGGTGTCATCCTTGCCGACTGCTGATGCGGGTTATCGAGTGTTGTCTGTGGTCGAAATCGACGTAGATAACGATTACCCAACTCTTGGAAGCTACTACGAACTGGAAGGTCGCATTACTAGTATCGATGAAAATGCTGGCACGTTTAAGCTTGGTACAAATATAACCGTATCTTACGACAACATTAGCCAACTTAGCATCGGCCAATGGGTGGAAGTAGAAGGTGAAATGCAAAACGGCATCTTCATGGCAAATGAGGTAGAAGTTGAAGGCTACGACGTCATAAGCAATGACAGCGATGTGGAAGGCATCGTGACTTGGGTTGCAAATGATTACAGTGAGTTCTCATTAAACTACCGAGGTGCATTCTTCATCGATAACGCAACACGATTTGAAGATGGCAGCAAAGCGAACCTAAAACAAGGCCGAGAAGTGGAAGTAACGTCTGTCATGAAAAATGGCAAACGCATCGCTACCGTTATTGAGTTTGAGCAACCAGACTTTGACGATAACAACCAATGGCAAGGTAAAGAATTTGAATGTGAAGGATACGTATCAAACTACGATGCTGAAGCAAGAACATTTGACATCGAGCGTTGCGAAAACGACGCAGATCAATTGCTAAACAACACTACCGTTGTGATTGATGCACAAACACGCTTCCAAGGCATCGAAGAACTTAACCTAAATGGTGCTCGTGTCGAAGTCGATGGTGTAATCATCAACGACCAAAATATTGCCCGTGAAGTGGAGTTGGACGTTTACGACAACTGATCCCTTCTACGCTAAAGAAAAAGTGTCACTTCGGTGGCACTTTTTTGTTTTTCTATTTTTAAATCCTCTCTCTTCTTTTGGCTCACTTTAGTAGCGAAACCTTACAGTAAAAAAAGAGCGCCGATTGACGCTCTTTCCGATCTCTAATTGATAACCAATTATGCGGCCTCTGTCTGACCTATCCAATGATAATGGTGGTTGGCTTTTTTACCCACTAAACCGAGCTCTGCCAATTCCTCAAACACCTTGTCTACCTCTTCCGCAGATAGCCTAAATTGTTTGGCAACGGCTTTTTTTGTGCACGTAATTTGATGCGTTTTAAGTGCATCGCTCACTTGCTCTAACAACGTTTTCGGTTCCTTTGGTTCTTCTGGCTCCGGCGTTACTGGTATTTCTTGCTCTTCTTCCTCTTTGATATGAGGAAGATATCCCGCTGGCTCTGGATCGATATCGCGAACCGTTTTCAGTATCATGCCCTCATTTCGGCGATAGAAATGTCTGAACCGTTGCTCTTCACCAATCAGGCCGACAAAAAATGCAGCAAAGAAATCCAACAGAATCGAAAGAAATACAACCAAGCCAAGCTGAGCTTGCTGAGAGGTGGTACCAAATGCGTTGGCTAGGCTATCAATCAAACCAATCACTGAGCCTTGCGTGACCGGTGGCAAACTATCACGTTCCATAGCCAAGCGTTGCTGCTCTTCGCGTAAGGTTTTGTTTTGCTCCTGAATGCGAGTTACACCGGTCGCGATACGCTCCATCTCGATGTATTTCTGCGCTGCCATATTGTTGAGCTCAATCTGTTTATCGATTGCCGCAATTTGGCGATTAAACGCTTCCACTTTCGCCTGCTCTACCGAAATATGACTTTGTGCGCTGTTTGTTGCACTGTTAATGCCACCAATACTACCGCCAATGGAGATCGCAGCTAAGACTAAATAAAACACGAGAGCGGTGGCCGCCCCTGTATAGTTGCGATGGGCTCGGCGCTCACCGTATTCATACCAAGCGTAGAACTTACCCGCTTCAAAAATAATCGCTAAACCACCAAATAAGGTTTGCATCATCGGGTTTTCGTCGATCGACAAAAACAGCAATAGAGAAAAAATAGTCGATGCTAAAATCGCAGCACCAGTGAATGCGTATACACTCACCATGGCAAATCGACCTTTAGGGTATCGATATCCAATCTGTTGTTCGTATTTCATTTGAGAAATTTCTTAAGATTAATCGCCCCTCCGACTAAGTAGGACGGACGTTCTGGCATGTACAAAGGAGCGCAGAATACCGTATCCTTTATTAAATTACTGTCATAATTCCGTTAATGGAAAACAAGTGAAGATTCGGTGTGCATTTTGAATCGATATCAGCCAAATCTAGCACGTAAAAACATCACTTCGGCACCCACTAACCGAAGTTTCAGTGACATATAAGAGAGATTAATTCAGTATCTTCAAAAGCGACTAGGCAAGACAGACAAGCTGAATTGGAGGTTATGAATGCCAGCCGAATCAAGACATGCCATCTGCCGTAACACGTTGCTTTAAATCGTAAAAAGCCAAGCTATTAAAGCGTTAAAAATAGGCAATAAAACAAATAATGCACACTTGCATCACCTTTTAGTAAACTGATAATTACATTGTTTGGTTAATTTGTTAGTATCCCGCGCCGAAGAAGATAAGCACTCAATTGTATGGAAAACACTCTAATACAGCATAAACACCATCGCTTGCACGCTATTGCGGTTATTATCGCGGTGTTGTTTCAGTTGTATTTAGCGTCCACAGCGACTCTTAACCCAACACAAGTTCACAGCACAACCTGGCTTAACAAAGTTCAAAGTGAAAAGGTCTTACTGTGTACCGCAGATGGTTTCAAATGGGTGGACATCAATACGCTGATTGAAGCTAACGCTCAACCTTCTTCTACGCTCATTCAAGATCTTAATTTACATGAAGGCTTTCAGTTTGAGTGTCCGCTTCTTCAAGCGGTTCAATTCTTTCTTTTGGTTGCGATTGGGCTATACCTGACTACCATCCATTGGCTGCGCCGAGTCAAGAATGCCCTGACGCCTTACCGATTTTCAAAATGCGATAGGCTCGTTTACAAACACATCGCGCCTAAGCACTCTCCGCCGAGTGTTTTTCCTGCCTAACAGGCATCTAATCATTGACAACTTTATTCAAAAATAACGATGACTCTGTTTGTTGTCCATTCAGAGAAGCTATTCATTCAAAAGGAAAAACACATGCTTAAATCATTAAAAACCGCCGCTATCGCGCTTATTGCTGTCATCGCTAGCCCATTGAGTTTAGCGCACGATTATGAAGCAGGAAAAATTCATATCGACCATCCATGGAGCCGCGAAGCGCCACCAAACGCACCTGTTATCGGTGGTTTTTTTCAATTAACCAACCACGGTGACAGTGAAGATGCATTGATCGCAGCAGAAAGCCCAATCGCAGGACATGTCGAAATTCACACGCATAAGAAAGAAGATGGTGTGATGAAAATGATTAAGATTGACGAAGTGCGCGTTCCAGCCAATGACTCTGTGTTGTTTAAGCCAGGCAGCTTCCATTTAATGATTTTCAATCCAACACAAGCGCTCAAAGAAGGTGACCGCTTCCCTATGACGTTAACATTCAAAAACGCGGGTAAAGTGGAAGTAGAAATGGCGGTTGAAAAACAAGGTCACATGGAAAAACACATGCACCATTAATGACGTAAACAAAAATGCCCGCTGATTTAGCGGGCATTTTTTCAGCTTAGTAAAAATCATTATTCCGATAGATCATAACCCGATTCTTCAGAATAACGGCAGCGAGTAGCGCTTAGCGAGACGAAGTCATATACATAACAGCATGCTCGGACAATAGATTCTGAATCACGCTCGTCCCTCATTGTTCAGAATGACATTGAAAGATTTAAGAACCCTAACAAGGTTCCCTACTCGCATGAAACTCAATCTCTCAGCGAAGTCTTCCAACCATCATTTGATAAGCCTAAGCGAAGTCATAAATTTGGTAACAATGCGCCCATAGCGCAATTAGTTTTCTTTCGACTTGAAACAGACCTCAGCCCAACGAGCTAGGCCAGCAGTTACCGAGCCAAAATAATTTCCACTGACAACCGGAATATTTGGCAGTACGGTTTGCACCGCATCGCGCAAAATTGGCGAGCGTGCCGTACCACCAGTCATAAAGATAGCATCGGGTTTCACCCCAGCTTGCTCTACCGCTTCTGTCACCAACGCCGTCATTTTATTCTTCGGCGACTGAATCGCTTCGATCATTTCGTCTCGTTGCACATCGACTTCAATCAGTTCTGACAGTAAGTTGATGCCAGTTCGGTAAGAAGCTTGTTCTGAAAGCGCCACTTTCGCTTCTTCGGCACGGCGAACAATGTTGTAGCCTAAAGACTCATGATACACCTCTAGCAAACGAGCAAGCTTTTCTGGCTCTTGAGCCTGCTTTTGAAGCAACTTCAACGCGGATAGGTTCTCTCGCGAATAGAAATCACTCTGCGCTTCTACATTGTTGATTGCTATCGGGTTCCAGAATTGGGTGGTCGGCATCACAATACCTGACTCCATTTTGCTTTCCATGCCAAACGGGAACATGAGCTGCTTAAATGCTAACGCGATATCAAGATCATTCCCGCCGACGCGCTGGCCACTATGAGCTAACAAGCTTGCGGTCCTATCCGCTTTGCCACGCCAAGACGGCCCCATTTGAATCAACGAGCAGTCCGTTGTACCACCGCCAATATCGACCACTAGAATGGTTTTGTCTTCGCTGAGTGTCGCTTCATACTCTAGGCCCGCCGCGACAGGCTCAAACTGAAACTCCACATTTTGGAAGCCCGCACGTTTCGCTGCCCGCAACAAAATGCGTTCAGCCTGAATGTTAGCCGTTTCACCGCCACGCCCATGGAAGTTAATTGGCCGGCCGATAACAGCATCGGTAATACTTTGCTGCGCATCGTTTTCGGCTTGCGACTTAATATTGTCCATCATCGCGCAGACAAGATCTTCGAAGAAAGCCAATTGCATGTCACGCAAGCCAGAAGCGCCAAGAAAAGACTTCGGCGACTTTACGTAATAGATATCACGAGGATCTTCCAAATAGAGATTAAGCGCCGCCTGACCAAATGCAATGTCGTCAGATTCGAGATCAATACTTTCTTCTCTGTTTAAATTGATTGCCCGGCGTAAAACCTGCTCACCAACTTGATCTAATGGTTTAATATCTCGATGGCGAAATAAGTGCTCGGATACCGATTCACGAGTCGGTGCAGCAAGGGTGGAAGGAATAAATGGACTGCTCCCTTCTAGGTTAAGCATTACTGGCTCACCCGATTCCATTTTTGCCACTGAACAGTTTGCAGTGCCATAGTCAAAGCCGATAAACATAGTTCCTCCCACTAATAAGGGCCTGTAGACCGTTAAAAAGCCGGCAATGCTAACTTAATGGCATAGGAATTACTATCCTAAAATCGTGTGTAATTTAACGTGGCAAGTCTATCTAAGGTTTATTGCTCTCTTTTTTCATAGATGGCAAAACAACCGCAACCAATAACGCTAATAATAAGAATACAGGAGTAAGCGTTAACCCGTGCCAGATCGAATAACCGTCATGGAACAACCAGAAAATACCAACTGTCAAGAGATACGCAAAGTAACTGCAAAACACTAAGCTAATCGCAACAAAGCGCGTTCGATTGATAATAAGAATCCGCACTAGATACTGACTAAGAATACCAGAACAGTGCATGGCAAGCTGCCAATTGATGATAAAGAAAGCAAGCGCAATAAACCCTGCAACCACTAGTGAATCGTGAGTATTTAAAATAAAGTAGCTACCAAATCGGCTTATGATGATCGGGTAATCCCCTTCATATACTGTTGACCAAGATATCGCATTTGCTGCTGCAATATAATTCGCAAAATAAGCGATGGCGTAAAAAGTCGTTTGAGAACTGAACGGCTGAAATACATCCGTACAATATCCTCGCCATTCTTCTTTGTTGGCTGTAGGTCCAACCCAGTTACGTTTTTGATGAGCGACGCGCTCGGCGAATGCAGGTCCGTTGCGAAACAACAACCAAAATATATACAGTGAAAGTATGACCAAGAGTATCGAAAGCATACCCTTCCCCCTCAGAAATTATCGGCTCCACTGCCAATGGCGTTGGGGTCGTAAACTGCACTTCCCTGCTATACCTATTTCATTTATCTGAACTTATTATTTTATTGCTGCCAAAACTTATTTAACGACATGCTAAACAGAAACATGGTCTCACTTGATGCTTAAGCTCAAAAACCTACTTGTAGGTTTAGCACACAAAAACAGGGCCTGCAGAATGGAGAAAAGGAAATCGCGACTTATTAACGAACATGAAAACACTAACTTGCTACGGTGACCGCGATGAGGGGAGAAGCATTCAAAGCGGTCATACATGCGGGAGGAACAGCTATTTCTCTAGCTTCTCTTCAAATACACCAATCTCTCTACCCAGCCAAATCGCGCGTTCCGTATGATCGAGCAACTCTTCTTCACTCACAGGATGGATAAGCACAGAAAAATCACCTCGAATCGTATCGAGCCAAGCCAAAAACTCTTCACTCAATGACTCTAGGTGAATTTCAAACATCGGCATTTTATGTGGGCCAACCAATCTTCCAACCAAAGGAAACACACGCAGCACATCTTGACGCTCTTGACGGATGATCTCGTTCAAGGCTTGCGCTTTATCTTGTTCTCTTAAAGGAAAATAAACATGAGCGTGATACATAATTTCTCCATAATCACTTCGACTTGAGCACCATCTACTGTTGATAAGCTCAAGGACCGCCGAGGGTATACATTTGTAATGTCGTCACCCTACCCTGATTCCACTCTGTTGGGAAGAAGTTATGTATTCTCATAAGGCCGGAGTTTCGGGCACAACAAAAAATCTCAATACAACACATAACAACTACTTGAGTTGATTCATTAATAATGACTCACTTTGTCAAATTTTACAGCCAAATTTTGTTGCAAATATGTTTCATTCAATAGCAATTAAATTCGAGTTTAAAAATGCCAACAATTAAAAATTAGCATATTACTCTACAAAATCAGGGTGTAAGCAAAACTTTACTACTGATCAAAAGTCAAAATGAAGCACAATTTAACAATTTGTTTACACTTATTGTATCTGGCTATACCACGATTTAGTTAGAGGTTAGATGCAGAAAAAATGTTTCTCTGTGTCTTGCGATGAAATAGCCGCAGCGGTGTTATCGAAAAATAGTTTAAAGGACGTACAGATGCCTACAGCTATAGAAAACACAAGCAACCTTAGGTATGGCCTTTGCGCTGATATCAGAGTTTGAGTACCCATACAAACTCTGGTTTGATATGAACAGCTGCAGTCCAAAAGACACGCAGCGTCAAAAGGAGCTTGAGATGAACGTTCAGGCATTACCCATGCATCGGTTTATCGACCATCATGGGGACCTAGTCGGCCAACTACCCAACTGGGCTGACACTGAAACTTTGGTCGGTTTTTACCGAGACATGGTATTAACTCGCACTTACGACAACAAAGCCGTTGCGTTGCAACGCACCGGCAAGTTAGGGACCTACCCTTCGCACCTAGGTGCTGAAGCCATCGGCATTGCGGTCGGCAGAGCGCTGAAAGCCGATGATGTATTTGTCCCTTATTATCGCGATATGCCTGCAATGTGGTGTCGTGGTATTGGCATGGAGAAGAATCTTCAATACTGGGGCGGTGATGAGCGCGGTAGTGATTTTGCTCCTGAGGGCAGCCCAATTCCTAGCCGAGATCTTCCATTCTGTGTTCCCATTGCGACGCAATGTACACACGCTGTCGGGGTGGCTTCCGCATTGAAAATTCAAGGTAACCATGAAGCTGCGCTAGTCATGTGCGGCGATGGCGGTACATCCAAAGGGGATTTTCTAGAGTCAATAAACTGTGCGGGTGCTTGGAATATTCCACTTGTTTTCGTTGTGAATAACAACCAGTGGGCAATTTCAGTGCCGCGTAGCCTTCAATGTGCTGCCGATTTCTTATCAGAAAAAGCGCAAGGCGCTGGTATACCGGGCATTACAGTAGATGGTAACGATGTCGTCGCGGTTTATGATGCAACCAAGACCGCACTTGAGAGAGCGAGAAAAGGGAAAGGCGCAACACTCATCGAAGCGGTGAGTTACCGACTGAGTGACCACACTACGGCCGATGATGCGACTCGTTATCGTAAAGAAGATGATGTTCAAACCGCATGGCAATACGAACCTATCGCACGTCTTAAAACGTATCTCCTTAATCAAGGCGCTTGGAGCGACGAACAAGAACAGCAATGGCTAGATTACTGTAAAGAGCAAGTAGAGTTAGCTGTTGAACGCTATCTGAGCTTACCGCCACAAGCACCAGAAACCGGTTTCGATTATTTGTATGAATCGCTACCTCAAGAGCTTCATGCACAAAGAGATGAGCTCATCAACAAAGCAATGCGAATGCAGGGAGGCAAACATGGCTGAACTAACGTTAGTTGAAGCAGTAAACCTCGCTCTGCACCACGAAATGCAACAAAACCAAAATGTTGTCGTGTTAGGTGAGGACGTAGGTGATAATGGTGGCGTATTCCGTGCCACCGTAGGGCTCAAACAAGAGTTTGGTCTCAAACGAGTGATCGATACGCCCCTCGCTGAAGCGTTAATCGGCGGTGTTGCGGTCGGTATGGCAACGCAAGGATTACGACCTGTCGCCGAATTTCAATTTCAAGGTTTTGTTTTTCCTGCAATGGAGCACTTAATGTGCCACGCGGCACGCATGCGTAACCGAACTCGCGGTCGCCTCACTTGCCCCGCGGTTTTCCGTGCGCCATTTGGCGGCGGTATTCACGCTCCAGAGCACCACTCAGAAAGTGTAGAGGCGCTATTTGCGCACACTGCTGGCTTTAAAGTAGTGATTCCTTCTTCACCTCAACGCGCATACGGCCTGCTTCTCGCCGCGATTCGAAGTAATGATCCTGTCATGTTCTTCGAACCGAAACGCATTTATCGAACCGTAAAATCTGAAGTCGTTGATAATGGCGAAGCACTTCCACTCGACACCTGCTTCACCTTACGTAAGGGGCGCGATATCACGCTTGTTACTTGGGGCGCATGCGTCGTAGAGTCACTTCAAGCCGCACAGACCTTATCTAGTCAAGGGATTGAAGTCGAGGTGATTGATTTGGCGAGCATTAAGCCAATTGATACCGCAACGATTTTCAGCTCACTAGAAAAAACCGGACGTTTACTCGTTGTTCATGAAGCGAGTAAAACTTGTGGTGTGGGCTCTGAGCTTTTAGCTCGAACAGCCGAACACGCCATGTGCTTACTAAAAGCCCCACCTAAACGAGTAACTGGAATGGACACCATTATGCCTTATTACCGTAACGAAGATTATTTCATGGTTCAGGAAGAAGACATTGTGACCGCAGCGCGCGAACTCGTGGAGGATTGGAAATGAAGACGTTTAACTTACCCGATCTCGGCGAAGGCCTCGCTGAATCAGAAATTGTAAAATGGCACGTTAATGTCGGTGACATGGTTAAGTTGGATCAAGTGATCTTAACTGTCGAGACAGCAAAAGCGACGGTCGACGTTCCCGCCCCCTACTCGGGCCGTGTAGTCAGCCGCCATGGGGAAGAAGGTGATATCGTCAATATTGGCGCATTGCTACTCGAAATTGACGAAACTGGCGCAGAGCGCGGGGCAACGGTAGATAAAAAAGAGACCGCTGACGCCGCGACCGTTGTCGGCAACGTTTCTCATCAAGCGCATCACGTTAACGTCGATGACTTCTGGATTGGAGGCAATCACAACCCGACTGAGAGTAATCTAGTTACTGCTCTACCGTCGGCTCGTCTATTGGCACAAAAACTTGGGGTAGATCTTAATCTCGTGTCAGGCAGTGGTCCAAACGGTCTTATCGTTGATGCCGACATTTACGACGAAGCCGGAAAACAGCGTCCGGGCACAGAAGTATTGAAAGGTGCTCGACGCACCATGGTGTCCTCGATGACTGAGTCACACGAGCACGTTGCTGCCGTGACCATTACAGAAGAAGCGTTGTTGGAAGACTGGCTGCCGAACGAAGACATCAGTATCCGTCTGGTTCAAGCGATTGTTCATGCGTGTCAGGAAGAGACCGCTTTAAATGCTTGGTTTGATGCAGAAACCATGACGCGTTGCGTGCATAATACAGTTAACCTTGGTATTGCTGTAGATAGCCGTCATGGCTTGTACGTACCCGTATTGCGCCACGCAGATGAATACGAGCCACAGGATGTTCGTCGTTGGCTCGATCAAACTGTTGAAGGGATCAGAGAGAGAAAAATCGGTCGAGAGCAATTACAGCACGCGACGATTACGCTTTCCAACTTCGGAGCGATTGCCGGCATTTACGCGACACCTGTCGTCACACCTCCGCAAGTCGCTATTGTTGGTGCTGGTCGAATACTCGACCGAGTGGTGATAAGAAATGGTCAAGCAATTTCGGTGAAAGCAATGCCGCTATCCGTAACGTTTGATCATCGCGCTTGTACTGGTGGTGAAGCAGCAAGGTTTACTAAAGTGCTTGCAGAACACCTGCAACGCCCGAGCGAAAAGTAACTGGTAAAAACCAAATGATAAAGGCTTCCAGTTCGGAAGCCTTTTGTTTGAGAGAACAGATTATATCTACAGCTTCTCTAGCAACTCCGGCATCACCTCAAATAAATCGCCGACCAACCCATAGTCAGCGATGTCAAAAATAGCCGCATCGGGATCGCTGTTAATTGCGACAATCACCTTTGAGTCTTTCATTCCCGCTAAATGTTGAATAGCACCAGAAATTCCGACGGCAATGTATAATTCAGGTGCAACAATTTTACCAGTTTGCCCGACTTGATGGTCATTAGACACATACCCCGCATCAACCGCCGCTCGGGACGCTCCTACCGCTCCACCTAGCTTATCAGCCAATTGTTCGACTAAAGCAAACTTCTCTTTACTCCCGAATGCACGACCACCCGATACCACCACTCTAGCCGCTGGCAATTCTGGTCGCTCACTTTCTGGCGTTTGCTGCGAAATAAACTCACTAAGTTTGTTGATAATCACTGTATCGACTTGAGTAACCTTAGGGATAACTGGTGTGTCTGACAGCTCTAGGGCATCAAAAGCCGTACTTCGTATGGTCATCACTTTAAAGGGATCGTTCGACGTGACTGTAGCCAATGCATTCCCGGCATAAATTGGACGAATCACCGTATCGATAGACTCGATGGTCATCACGTCCGAAAGTTGCCCTACATCGAGCAACGCCGCCACGCGAGGCATCACATTCTTACCAAACGTACTGGCAGGAGAAAGAATGTGTGAGTAATTTTTGGCTACTTGTGAGATCAAAGGAGCTATATTTTCCGCTAACCCATGCTCGTATTCCTTCGCGTCAACCCAGATAATTTCTGCAACGCCCTTAACGCACTTCAACTCATCCAAAACCGATTGGCACTGATAACCAATAAGCAATACAGAAATAGGAAGCGATTTAGCATCATCCTTGATATCAAATGCCGCTTTAATTGCACACAGCGTCCCTACAGCCAACGACTGGTTGTCATGTTCCGCAATGACAAGTGTTGCTAATGGTCGGTCGTCCATGGTCATGCCTCGTATAACACGTCAGATCCATTACTTGAGCTTAGTTCACTTCACGTTAACGTCAACTGAGCTATAGTTTTCTGTATAGAAACCAAAAACCTGTCACGCAGATGACGATAATAGAAAGGAAGCAGATAGATGGAACGAGAATGCATGGAGTTTGATGTCGTGATCGTGGGAGCCGGACCTGCGGGCTTAAGTGCCGCTTGTCGCCTAGCTCAACTCAACCAAGACAGTGAAGGTGACGCACTTTCAATTTGCGTTGTAGAAAAAGGCTCAGAAGTGGGCGCACATATTTTATCTGGCGCTGTTTTTGAAACTAATGCCTTGGATGAACTTTTCCCCGATTGGAAAGAAATGGACGCCCCGCTATCAGCCTCAGTTCAGCAAGACCATTTCCTTTATCTTACTACTGAGCAAAACCATATTCGCGTCCCTCATTTCCTTACGCCACGTCCAATGATAAATGGCGAAAATAATTATGTAATTAGCCTTGCCAACCTTTGCCGTTGGCTCGCTAACCAAGCAGAAAGTCTTGGGGTGGAAGTTTTTCCTGGCTTTGCCGCTGCAAGCATCAATTATGATCAGACTGGCGCCGTGACAGGCATTAATACGAGCGATATGGGACTAGATAAGAACGGCCAAGCCAAATCTAACTTTGAGCCAGGTATCGAGCTAAAGGCAAAATACACCCTTTTTGCTGAAGGTTGTCGCGGACATCTGGGTAAAGAACTTATTCAAAGGTTCGACCTAGACGCAGGCAAGCAACCTCAGCACTACGCGCTTGGCCTAAAAGAGATATGGGAATTACCCACTGACAGCAAGGATGTATCTGGCAGTGTTATCCACTCCGCTGGATGGCCTTTGAGCGAGACAAATACCACTGGCGGCGGTTTTCTATATCACATGGAGAACAACCAAATCGCAGTCGGTTTGATCGTAGATTTAAACTACAGCAACCCTTACTTAAGCCCGTTTGACGAGTTTCAACGCTTTAAGCATCATCCAGCTATCGAGCAGCACCTAAAAGGTGCCCAACGTATCGCATATGGTGCAAGAGCCATTGCAAAAGGTGGGCTTTCTTCTCTGCCGAAACAGCAATTCCCCGGCGGTTTATTGATTGGTTGTGATGCAGGAACTTTGAATGTCGCTAAAATTAAAGGCAGCCACACAGCCATGAAGTCCGGAATCATTGCAGCAGAAGCAGTACATACTGCCCTACAAACTGGGGCTTCTGAGCCAGACTACCAGTCATTGTTTGAATCATCATGGTTGTATGACGAGCTCACCGAAACACGTAACTTTGGTGCGAACATCCACAAGTTTGGCAGCATACTGGGCGGTGCACTTTCGACCTTTGAGCATAACCTATGGCAACCACTGGTTAAGAAGCCGTTACCTTGGACTATCAAGGACTATTCGTACGATCACGAACAGTTAAAACCTAAACAAGAGTGCCAACCAATTACATACCCAAAACCAGATGGTGAAATCAGTTTTGATAAGCCTTCGTCGGTATTTTTGTCGGGAACACAGCACGAAGAGAACCAACCTTGCCACCTTGTTCTGACTTATCCTCACATTCCAATTGATGTGAATTTGGGTATGTATGACGAGCCGAGCCAGCGCTATTGCCCTGCAGGGGTTTACGAAGTGGTGGAAGTTGAGAGTAAGTTGAAGTTTCAGATAAATGCCGCCAACTGCGTGCATTGCAAAACCTGTGACATCAAAGATCCTTCACAGAACATCACATGGAAAGCGCCAGAAGGTGGTGGCGGACCAAGCTATCAAAACATGTAATCAAAGAACCACTTAAAGTGCAGAAGCAGTGCATTTACTACTGCTAATTTTTAAAGTGGTTAAACAAAAAGTCGGTAGCTAGCCGCGGCAGAAATAAAAAATAGCACCTGATGATTCAATCAGGTGCTATTTACTAAAATAACTTTATCTTCAGGTAATATTAATCCACGCTAAAAACTTGGTGATGGAACAGCTGATCAACGATTTCATGAGATGTCGCTGACGACCCTAGCTCCAACCCTGATAAATCAAAGTTCTCTAATGCCACGGACATTGTGTTGCTGTCTTCTCCAGTAATCGTCAAATTCAGAGTATCTTGGGCACTATCGTAGTCTGCGCTTACGTGTTCCAACAAGTTATCCATATCCGTTGTGTCGTCACCGACAAACTCAAGAATGTCACTCAAATCCAACTTGTCTTCATCCAGCCTAAAGTCTTTAATCACATCTCTTGATGACGTCATGTCCAGTGATTCTTGAGTAAAGGTGAAGGTGTCAATACCCTCTCCACCTGTCAAGATGTCACTGCCTAGACCTCCCGTCAGGATATCGTTTCCAAGCCCACCAACCAGAATGTCATCGCCTGCGCCACCATTCAACGTATCTTCACCTGCTTGTCCTAGCAAAATATCAATGCTTTCGCCACCGGTGATGCTATTCGCAAACTCATCTCCCACCGACGCATGACGCTCAGTTTGCACAATATCGGTGCCAGAATCGTTCAATGTAAGTGTAAAGACGTTTTCACTTATGCCACCTTTACCATCAGACACTTTAAACAAGAAATGCAAATCCGCCTGCTGGTCTCCCTGTAGAGTAAGCTCATCGCTTTGAGTAAAGCTATAACTGCCATTGGATGACACTTCCAAAGTGCCGAACGCTGTCTGGATATGAAGCTGACCATCTACGTCACTGGTTGAAGAAACTAACGGCTGATTTACGGTTACACCGTGCAGATCTGCGCCCAACAGAGTGAAATCGCCTTCTGCCAAAGAAACGGTCATGCTATCACCATCAGCGTCCTGGCTTCCCGCCAGTAACTCACCGGCAATTGGATCGGGAGAGAACTGGTTTAGGTACTGCCCCAAGTCTTCACCTGAGTCGATAAACACCACTTTGTCGCTAAGCTCATCTAGAGCCTCTGCTGCTTTGACATTATCAGAGAGAGCAATACCAATCCCATATACCTTGGCGTCATGAGTCTGTTTGTAATCCTCCCAGCGCTCGTCTAGATCAGGAGAAGTAACAGCGTCCTCGCTAGGGTTGGGTTCGCCATCTGAGATAAAGAATATGGTGTCCTTACTCTCTGACGGTTTTTCTGGACCGAAATAGTCCCAACCATCCTGCCAAGGGTAAACGGCATTACTTGCCTCACCAGGCTCCATTACAGCCTCTAAAGCTTTATCGTAATCCGTATTGGTACCGTATTCTACGTCACACCAGTTGCGCACATATTCTGAAACTTCATTTTGGAAACTTAAATCGTTTGGATCACGGCCATTCATCTCTGGTGGGCGTGTCATCAACTCAACTTCACTCAAAGTCAGCCAGCTATGTGTGGATGTATCACCGTCGAAACGTACCAGGCGGATATAGGTATTTGATTCTCCTCCATCGGCAATCATGTTTTCAACCATGGAATGTAACGCTGCTGCTGCTTTGTAAGCTCTCGATTCAGTTTTCGGTGCGGTTGCATCACGACCCACGGTATTCTCACCGTCAAAGGTACGGGTCATGCTGTTCGAGTGGTCGAACACTACCGTCACTTTATTGATCGGTAAGTCTTCCATCTGAGCAAAGCCCTGAACTGGAGATGAGGTTGGGGCATGGTTCTCAGTGACATTCAGGATAACCTGAGTTGTATCGGTATCCACACCATCGCTTGCAGACACTTCCAACTGATACGTTTGCTGAGTCGAGTGATCCAGTTTTACACCATCTTTCAGCCAAATCTCACCACTATTAGAGTCAACACGGAATAGATCAGCATCACCACCACTCAATTCATACTTTATGGTGTCACTGCCATCCGGATCAAACGCTTCCACCTGGCCGACTAATACCCCAACTTCTTGCTCAGCGACGTCAAAGCTTGTTGTATCTTCTGTTGGCATACCGTTGGCATCGGTGCCATGGGTTTGGTCTGTATCACCGACACTGATGAATTCTGGTGCGCGATCTCGGATATCAATGGTAACTTCACTATTTGTAGTATCACCGTCAGCATCGATAACCGTAACGTCAAGCTTCTCTTGTTGATGACCTACAACATTGCTCGCTTGATAGTCGTAGTGACCATTTTCAAAGTTAATGGTCAGCTTGCCGTGGTTGGTATCAATTTGCGCCAGAGAATGATCCGATATTTTCGTGCCATCGCTGGTAGTGACATCACCGTTTATTTTGTTGTAGTAATATATCTCGCCATCGATAGTGATGTGATCTACCCACTGAGCATCACCGCCATTGTCATCCAGAAGGTTACCTTGCAACTGGCCTGAGACCGTTTTGCTAAGCAAATCCCCAATCTGAGAATCATCTACAACGACAATAGCACTGCCTTTATCTGTCGCGATCGACTCCAGGTGTTCCAGAGACGCACCATTACCGATACCGACAGACCAGATATTTTCAACATCCTGACCGCTACTGCTGATGCCATTTTCCATCGCATTTTGCAGAATGATGCCCTCTTCTTCAGAAGTAGGCTGAACCCGACCATTCACTATGTCCTGATAACGCTGTTCACTTTCAAAATCATCTGATGTTGACCACTTAATCAAGTTTTCACGGGTTTGAATTTCTCCCACGTTCGTTTGATTTGTCCAATAGGTAAAATCGGAAGGTCGACCATCTGAGATAAAGTAAAGCTGGGTATCGGTATTACTAAGCAATGCATCATCTTCTGGATCACTAAGTATTTCATTTATTTGGTCAACGGCCTGGTTATATGGCGTCGATGCATATGGATGTATACCAGAGATAAAGGCATCAATGGCCTCGGCAGAATCTAGCCACTCAGAAATCTGGCCAGATGGTTGTCCGCTGTAAGTTGCAATTCTAAAACTTACTGGACCCAAATCTTGGTATTGCTCAAACATTGACTTAATAGAGTCTTGAGCAAGTTGCCAGCGAGTAACATATTGTCCGTCTGCATCTGTTACCCAGTCGAGCATTGATTCTGACGCATCAAGTGCAATCACAACACTATTACTTTGTGAATCAACATCATTTATTTCGTAGTGAGCTGAAGACGATGACGGTAATGAATCCGTCACATTCAGATGCAAGGTGGCACTCTCAGACTGACCTCCGGCATCCACCTCGACGCTAGCGCGGATATCCAGCATGTCCGCCCCCTGCTCCGCATGATCAAGAGGCATATGTTGATCAACTGTGAAATGACCCGTTTTGCTATCTATGTTTGCTTGAACCACTTTGATGCGGTCGGCACCTGTTCCAGTATAACCAGTTAGAGTGCTCTGATCTGCACTCACTTCAAACACAACCTCTTTACCATCACTGGTGAAACCACCTAGGTTTTGATCGGCGTTGAAGTGATATTCAGCCTCCGTTGCAGAACCGAGGTTTGCGATAAAGTTGCCTTCAGCATGTACGCCAGTATCCGTATCAACTTGAGATTCATCCAATGCTGCGTGTGCATCACTGAGCGACATAGGCTCACCCATCACACTAACGGTAACTTCTGCTTTATCAGTCAGGCCGTCGTCATCACGGATGGTGTATTCGAAGGTATAATCTTTCACTTCACCCGTTTTCAGGGGTTGTTGATCAGCTGGCAGTGACTCTAGGTACTTGGCCGCATCAAAGACCAATTTACCATCTTGCAGACTAAGGAAACTTTCTGATGGATAGTCGATAATAGTCAGAGCGTCACCATCCGGGTCGCTGTCATTCGCCAGAACATCCAGCTCTAACGTGCCTGAGCCGTTGGTCTGGTAAGCTTCATCAAAGGTCGTCAGGTCCGCTGATACCTGAGTAATAAAGTACTCTGAGCCTTTAGGATCAATGACACCGTCTTTATAGCTGGTAGTAGACATTTCAATACTATCGAAGAAACGCCCATCTGCATTGATGTTGACTACTTGATTACCACCACGGGTACCTTCAAACACACCTGTCGCAACCAAGTCACCTTTGTAGTAAGCCTTCCAAACACCGCGCTCAATACCAGGCTCCCAGCTACCGTTCGAAGTGTCTGTCCATAGGTTTTTCACTTCAACTTCAGCATGATCGGCAACCTGACCATTAGCGAAGGAGAAGCGCATTGCTTCACTTTGTCCAGTTGCATCATCATATCGAATCTGACCATCTTGAACCCGGTCTGAGCCGCTGTCTAGCGCAGAACTAACGCCATATTTGTGGTCGCCGTCACCAACATAATCAGCTTTCGATGCATCAGAAACCTTGTTTCCAGATCGAGTATCAATCACATAATAATCAACTGTGATATCAGTGCTATCATCCCAGTTGCTCTGGTCAAGTGTCTTGGTTGTTTTTTCAATGCCCTTATCATCTTCAGCAATAGGGGCTTCATTAATATCGCGAACCAACACTTCGACCTGAGCGGTGTCTTTACCGCCAAACTGGTCACGAGCTTCCACTTCTAGCTGGTAGTTATCGATAGATTCATGGTCCAGATTTGCACCATTTTTGACACGGATCTCACCAGTAAGACTGTTGATTTCAAACAGTTCGCTATGACCGTTTAAGTGATACGTTATCTGACTGTCCTGATCGACATCGAATGCATTTACTTTTCCAATTACACCCGATTGACTGTTTTCATCAACGCTAAACTGGTAACTATCGATGTCGGTTTTACCTTGAGCATCCAGACCAAAGTTGTCATTACTCCCACTAACAAATTCAGGAGCATCATTAGTGCCCGTAATATCAATCACGATGTTTTGTTGGGTGCCATCGGTTGCCGTCAGGGTGATGGTATCTTGTACCTGCTCACCCTCGTCCAGCTGTTGAACCTGGCTTTGGTCCAGCGTATACGTCCACTGACCATCCACCAATACCAACTCACCGTAGGTGCCCGTAACGTTGGTGTTTGCAAAAATCGGATCGTCGCCGCTATCAACATCAGAGATGGTGATGGTGCCTGTTGCGGTCGCGACATCACCGAGATTACCTTCGCTCACCTTGCCGGTAAACATACCGTCAACAATGGGCGTGTCTTCGGTGCCCGTAATATCAATCACGATGTTTTGTTGGGTGCCATCGGTCGCTGTGAGAGTGATGGTGTCTTGTACCTGATCACCCTCGTCCAGCTGCTGAACCTGGCTTTGATCCAGCGTATACGTCCACTTTCCATCCACCAATACCAACTCACCATAGGTGCCCGTAACGACAGTGTTGCTAAACACTGGCTCATCGCCATTATCAACATCAGAGATAGTAATGGTACCTGCTGCGGTCACAACATCACCGAGATTGCCTTCGGTCACCTTGCCCGTGAATGTGCCCGTCACGACTGGCGCGTCTTCGGTGCCCGTAATATCAATCACGATGTTTTGTTGGGTGCCATCGGTCGCCGTGAGAGTGATGGTATCTTGCACCTGATCACCCTCGTCCAGCTGTTGAACCTGGCTTTGGTCCAGCGTATACGTCCACTTCCCGTCCACCAATGCTAGCTCACCATAGGTGCCCTTAACGGTGGTGTTTGCAAAAATCGGATCGTCGCCGTTATCAACATCAGAGATAGTAATGGTACCTGCTGCGGTCACAACATCACCGAGGTTGCCTTCGGTCACCTTACCCGTGAATGTGCCCGTCACGACGGGCGTGTCTTCGGTACCCGTAATATCAATCACGATCTTTTGTTGGGTGCCATCGGTCGCCGTGAGAGTGATGGTATCTTGCACCTGCTCACCCTCGTCCAACTGCTGAACCTGGCTTTGGTCCAGCGTATACGTCCACTTTCCATCCACCAATACCAACTCACCGTAGGTGCCTGTAACGGTAGTGTTGCTGAACTCTGGCTCATCGCCATTATCAACATCAGTAATAGCAATGGTGCCTGTTGCGGTCGCGACATCACCGAGATTGCCTTCGGTCACCGACCCCGTGAACGTACCGTCAACAATAGGCGTGTCTTCGGTGCCCGTAATATCAATCACGATGCTTTGTTGGGTGCCATCGGTTGCCGTCAAGGTGATGGTGTCTTGTACCTGATCACCCTCGTCCAGCTGTTGAACCTGGCTTTGGTCCAGCGTATACGTCCACTGACCATCCACCAATACCAACTCACCATAGGTGCCCGTAACGGTGGTGTTGCTAAACTCTGGCTCATCGCCATTATCAACATCAGAAATAGTAATGGTACCTGTTGCGGTCGCGACATCACCGAGATTGCCTTCGCTCACCTTGCCTGTGAACGTGCCCGTCACGACTGGCTTGTCTTCGGTGCCCGTAATATCAATCACGATGTTCTGTTGGGTGCCATCGGTTGCCGTGAGAGTGATGGTATCTTGTACTTTTTCACCCTCGTCCAACTGCTGAACCAGGCTTTGGTCCAGCGTATACGTCCATTGCCCATCCACCAATACCAGCTCACCGTAGGTGCCCGTAACGGTAGTGTTGCTGAACACTGGCTCATCGCCATTATCAACATCAGAGATAGTAATGGTACCTGCTGCGGTCACAACATCACCGAGGTTGCCTTCGGTCACCGACCCCGTAAACGTACCCGCCACGACTGGCGTGTCTTCGGTGCCCGTAATATCAATCACGATGTTTTGTTGGGTGCCATCGGTCGCCGTGAGAGTGATGGTGTCTTTTACCTGATCACCCTCGTCCAGCTGTTGAACCTGGCTTTGATCCAGCGTATACGTCCACTGACCATCCACCAATACCAACTCACCGTAGGTGCCCGTAACGTTGGTGTTTGCAAAAATCGGATCGTCACCATTATCGACATCAGTAATAACAATGGTGCCTGTTGCGGTCGCAACATCACCGAGATTGCCTTCAGTCACCTTGCCCGTGAACGTGCCCGTCACGACTGGCGCATCTTCAGTGCCCGTAATAGAGATCACAACTTCATGCTCAGTGCCATCTACAGATAAAACGGTAATACTTCTGATGATTGGGTCACTGTCATGATCCAAAGCCTGCACTTCTTCGTGCTCATTATTCAGCTGATAATTCCAGTTACCGAAAGCATCAATTGAGAAGACGCCCCAATAACTATCTTGAACCTCACTCTGTGATTGGAATAACGCTTCACCTGTATTTGGATCAGTAACACTGAGGTTGCCAGAAGTTCCAAGCGTCACATCTTCTTGAACGGCACCTCTATCTTCACCATCAATCAACGCTTCAGTTTCACCAAGCTCTGAGGTTGTGAATCGAGAAATATTAAATAGCGTTGTACTTTGCTCTGTCGTCACGCCGGCGGTTTCAAAAAAAGTACTTGCTAGTACTTCTGCCCCCGTTCGTTCAACAGTACCAGAGGCCGTCAAACTTGAACCCGTAATTTCACCAGCTTCAGTAGCATATTCATCACCTAGTTGACTCGGGTCTTGTCCTTTTTCGATGGCCTCTAATATTTTCGCAAGCTTGTCGGTAGAATCAGTTTGAGCTTCACCTTCTGTGTCAGCAATATATACATGCTGAGGTTGGATCTTCCCCTCTACTAATTCAACGACCACTTCTCCCGGTAACAAGTTTTCTTTAGACGCAAAAGCTTTAATTTGACCATCTAGGCCGATTACAACATAGGTTTGTGCGGTTAATTTTGATGGTCCAACCAAGAGCTTATACCTCATTTAGTAAATACAAAAATCTCAAAGTCCATAAAACTAAGAAAGTAATAAGACTTATTTTCAAGAAGCGATATACACAATTGGGCGTAAGCTAGCATCAATTAACCCACCTAAAACACGCAATTATCCTATCAATAATTTTCATGTTTTAAATTTGTTTTATTTTGCACCGTAAAAACATATGTTATGCGACCTATTTTTAATATTCTTTAAACTTGTCATTAAATTTTCATTGAAATAGCAGCTTACATTCCAAAAAAGCAAGCAAAGGGAAACGTTTGCCTTGGGTAACATTAGTAATCTTTAATATTTATTTTTGAAAAATAACTGGCGTTAAATTATTTGGGGAGATTTTAGTGAAGCTAAGTAATATTAGTATCGCGTGTTTTGGTTTGCTAATACCACTGGTTTCTAGCGCACAAACTTTAGAACAAGCAATAGCGACAACATTTGCAACGAACCCTGATATCAAAAGTGCGTTTAACGAGTATATGAGTAGTCGTTATATTATCGATAAATCACGTGGAGCATATAAACCTAGTCTCGATATTGACACGGGTATCGGTTACGAGAGCATTCACCCTTCCGACTCTACTGGTAAGAGTGATACCGAGATGACCCGCAAAGATATGGCAATTACTCTTACCCAGTTGATCTGGGATGGTTCAAAAACCCTATATGACATTGATCGTACCTCTGCAGATGCAGAGTCTGTGCGTTATCAGTTACTTGCAGATGCCCAAAATGTTGCGTTAGAAGTCATCAAAGCTTATTTGGATGTAGTAAAAACACAAAAGCTGACTGCGCTTTCCACTAGCAACCTAAACACACATAAGCGAATTTATACTGATATTAAAAAGCGTACAGAGTCAGGAATTGGCTCAGTTGCCGACCTTAACCAGGTTAAAGCTCGTTTAGCAAAAGCTCAAAGTAATGTTTTAGCTGCACAAAATAACCATAAAGACGCTCAAACAGCATTCTTTCGCTTAGTTGGTGAAGCACCAACTAACCTTATTTTTCCGCACGCAGACCAAAACTTTATCCCCAATTCTCTAGACGAGGCCCAATCGCAGGCTTTTGACAATCATCCTGTCATAAAAATAGCACTCGCAGATGTCGATTCTGCCAGGTTCCAATATAAACAAGCAGATGCAAACTATTTCCCAGTCATCTCATTTGAAGCGAAACAAAGCTGGAACGATGATGTAGGAGGAGTAAATGGTCTCAACTCTGAAACACAAGCAATGCTCCGTGTCCGATACAACCTTTACAACGGTGGCCGAGACTCTGCAAACAGTGACAGTATGGCCTACCAACTCAATAAAGCGAAAGACCTCAGAGAGCGAGCATACCGAAGTGTGGAGCAAGAGCTCCGCCTTTCTTGGAGCGCTCTTGAGCTGACTAAACAACAAAAGTCTTTTTTAATACAACACGTTGATTCCATGTCAAACACCGTTATTGCATACCAAAAACAATATCGTATTGGAAAGCGCACCCTACTTGATCTGCTGAACACTGAAAACGAGTTGTTTGAATCACGCAAAAACTACTTAGAAACACAATTTGCGCAGCAATACGCACAATATCGAACCCTGACTTCAACCGGGCAGCTTTTAGACGCATTGCGCGTCGACATACCGGAAGAGTGGACTCAATCGGTGGAGTACTAAATACAATGAAAAAGAATCTTCTAATCACTCTGGCTTTAGTCATAATGAGTCATCATAGTGCATACGCAAAAGATGAGCTGGCGTACATTCCTATACCAAAGGCGAATCAGATTGCTGACCTAAACGACTTGGACCAAGATGGTGTGATAAACGCTCGTGATCTTTGCGCAGGTACTCCAATAGGGGCAGAAGTGGACAATGATGGTTGTGAAACCTATTTGCATAAAGAAGAGCAATACCAACTTAAGATTTTGTTTGATAATGACTCTGCTCTTATTAACCAAATTTTTAAAAACAAGATAGATGAGTTGGCTGCATTTCTTAAAAAGTATCCAACCACTTCTATAGAGATACAAGGATACGCAAGTAAGGTAGGACGTGAAGAATACAATTTAAACCTATCTCGCCATCGTGCAGAGAATGTACGCAATCTATTGATAGAAAAAGGAATCCCGGGTGACCGCCTAGCAATTATTGCTTTTGGCGACACACAGTTAGCAGAGCCGGGTATGGATCGTGTCAGCCACGCATTAAACCGCCGCGTTACTGCCACTGTTGTCGGCCAGCAAGGAATGGTTAAAGATGAGTGGACGATATTCACTACCTTCCCAGAAGTAAAATAAACTTATACCCCTGCTTATTTGCATAGATGAGTGGGGGTATTTTCATGTCATTACGCCTAACTAATTAGACACAACTAATAAAACAAACACTAACATTAATCATAACTTACTAATATTATGGCAAAAATTAAAAAGTGAGCCTTTACTCTATATTAGTAGTAATATATTAGAGTCAAAATGAAAACCACCAATACTTTTAAATGGGAAGAAGATAAGCCAATCAATAACACTGAGGGGTTTAAGCAATCACCTTTCTTCACCACAATATGAAATCAATTTATTATATAGCTTTAATAAATCAATCATCTATTGAGGAAACATAATAAAACATGACAGAAACATGTCTTCGTAGATTGAGCCAGTTATTAAAACATTACAAACACTCTCAAACGTATCAGGTAAACCTCGACGATTTAGAACTGGTTTTTTCAACTTCTAGACGCAACATATCTAATATACTGAGAATACTTGACAGCTACAATTGGATCCATTGGGAGCCAGGTCGTGGTCGTGGGAAAGCCAGCACACTAAAAGTGACGGTAACAATACATCAAGCCCTCTACTTTACGATTCGTAATGAAATCAACAATGGTAGCTTTGACGTCATCTCGAGGTTACTTGAGCATTACCGTAGCACCGCTGTAAGCGCACTTAGCCAAGCACTCGCAGAAGTTTCAGAAGAAAACAAAGATTCAAATACACTCATCGTCAGCCAGTATCCTTGGGTAGATGAGCTAACCCCTTCACTGACTTATCGCTTTTCAGAACTGCAGGTAATACGCAGCTTGTATGACACCCTATTTACCGTTGATCACTACGGTCAATTAAAAAATCACCTCGCTTGTGAGTACAAAAATGAAGGCAGTTGTATATATATTTGGCTCCGCCCTGATATCTGCTGTCACGATGGGCTAACATTACAAGCAGAAGATGTCGTACACTCTTTAAATAAGCTCGTTACAACAGATGGCCCCGTCCAAAAATTACTTCAGCAAGTCACTCGTATCAGCTTCGATAATGCCAAACAAGCTATACGTATTGACTTAAAGCAGCCTAATAACTTATTCATTTACTGCTTAGCAACCGCAAATGCGTCTATCACTACTCGACGTCAGAAGAGCTTTAAAGGTCGCAGTATCACAATAGGTACTGGCCCGTTTGTACTTAGGCATTGGGATACCAACAAAATAGTACTGAAGAAACATCATAACTATTTCGCAAAAAAGGCATTATTGGAGCAAATAACGCTCTCTCATCAAGGGACTGAGCTGGATCAATACATCAGTTATAATCAGGAAACTGACGATACCGAATGTTATATGATTCAGGCATTTTCTTTTCTAGCACGTAATCGTCGCGCCGAGTGCTCACTAAGCGAGCAAACTTGGCAGCGCCTATTTTCTTTTATCGAGAGTCGTAGATTTGAATTTGCCAAAGCGAATGGCTTGGAAACGATGCACATTCTCGATGATAACTCTCACAACGAGAGTGTTCCTCAGCTTGAGGGAACGTTAGTCATAACCCATCCAAAGTGGACGATTGATTATTTAAGTAAAGCGAACCAATGGATCGTAGATTTAATCCGTCAAACTGGGTTGCATGTAGAATTTGTGGAGCTAACTGACGCTAGTAATCCTCAACTTGTAAAAGAACAAGCCGACTTGCTCTTTGTCGAAGATGTCATTGAGCCACCTTTAACCTATGGAATTTATGAGTGGCTATTAACAGGTACAGGTATTCGATTTGCTCTTCACTCTGATGAATTTGAACAGCATGTTAATCACGTACACGATGCAGTCTCAGATCCCACGCCTGAAAAACGTTTGGAGGGAATACTCTCGGAGCTCAGAGCTGATACAACAATCTTGCCATTGTTCTGGGGGCAAGAAAAAATCACCAGAGCGAAAGGTGTAAGCGGTGTTCAACTCCGTAAATCTGGGTACAGTGATTTCTACAAACTAAGAGTCAGAGCCGGACAAGACTAATCTGTTAGAAGCTCCTGTTTGCTAATTACTTTTGTAATCTACGATGTGAGTTTTCAAAATAATGCTTAATCACACTACGCGAGCACAAAATTGAACTCACCGACGACTCGACCATCAATGTTGACAGGCTCAAACTGCAAATAATCACGGGCTTTTCCGCCCCACCACTCGTTACCAGTTCGCCCTTTCAAATAAAGCTGAGTCGTTAACAGCTCTTTCTTTCCACGCCATAATTTGACGTGGATGTGGGGAGGTCGAGAGCTATATGGAACCGGAAATAACGTTTGAAAAAGGTAATTCCCATCTTCGTCAGTTAAAACTGCACCAAAGCCTGCAAAGTGAGAATCAAACTTATTATTGTTAGGTTGATTCGGGTGATCATAGATGCCTTGTCCATCACATTGCCATATTTCTATTTTCATTTCAGACAATGGGTTTCCTGCTGTATCCATTACCTTACCCTGCAGAAAAATGGGCTCACCAATAAGACCTTTCGACTGCAAAATCAAATTTTGACGAAGTGGCACTGGAACCACGGGATAAAATGGCCCTTCCGTTTGAGGCGGTGTCGGCTTCATTGGGCTAGCGGATTTTAGCGAAGGCGCAAATATTAGCGACCATAAAGCTAAGAAGTGTCGACGTTCCATATTATCACCAGTGATTGTTTACCTTACTTAAGTTTGGTGATTCTTGATGATTTTTCCAGCATAGCAGCACACTAAAACAAATATGCCTCTGTTCAGGGCAACGCTTGAACAGAGGCATTTACAAATTAGCAACTAATAATTAAACGGCTTCAAAGGCTAGTGCTTTCTTCTCTACCTGACGGAAAATGAGAGTTAGCACACCATTTACCGTTAAATAAAATGCGCCCGCAATACCAAATACCGTCAACGTATCGTAAGTTTGTGCGTTAATGCGCTGCGCGTAACCCATCAGATCCATGATCGTGATCGTGCTCGCTAATGACGTGCCTTTGAAGACCAAAATCACTTCGTTCGAATAAGCCGGAACGGCACGACGAATAGCGTATGGCAGCAGCACTTTTAGCGTTGCGGTTTTGTTCATCCCTAGAGCACGACACGCTTGCCATTGACCAGAAGGAATCGCGTTAAACGCCCCTTTGAACAACTGAGTGCTGTATGCCGCGGTATTCAGTGCTAGCGCTAACATCGCACAGAACCAAGGTTGGCTTAACCATGTCCAAAAAACACTTTCTCTCACTACATCAAACTGACCCGGACCGTAGTAAACCAAGAAGATCTGTACCAACAAAGGCGTACCAGTAAACAAGGTGATGATGCCACGGCTTACCCAATGCAAACCCGGAGTACGTAGGATCAGAGTCAGCGTCATCATCAAAGCTAAGAGGCAGCCGACAACCAAGGAAGCGGCGGTTAATTGAAGGCTAGTGCCCAAGCCATTCAGCATTTGCCAAACGTGTTGTTCGTTCATGCGGTTGCCTCCTGTCCCATGCTCATGCCTTGAATTGAGAACTTCTTATCAATCAGTTTGACGGCACGTTGCGTAATCAAAGTAATGCCTAAATAAATCGCCGCAGCGGTTGCGTACCATGTAAAGGCTTCATGAGTTGCTGCCGACGTTAGCTGCGCTTGCTTCAACAAATCTGTTACGCCGATCAGTGATACAAGTGCGGTATCTTTCAACAGAACCAACCATTGGTTAGTTAAGCCTGGTAGTGCGTGTCTTACTGCCTGTGGCAAAACAATGCGAACAAAAGCATGTGCCTGACTGATGCCGAGTGCACTTGCTGCTTCTCTCTGTCCTCTTCCAACGGCTTTTAACGCGCCACGTAGAGTTTGAGAAGCATAAGAAGCGAAGATCAATGACAACGCCACCGCGCCAGACAAGAACGGGCTAACTTCAATAAAGTCGCCGGTGATTAAAAACAGAACCTGCGTCGAACCAAAATAGATGAACAACACGACAAGGATTTCTGGCAAGCCACGCACAATCGTCACAAATGCCGTCATTGGCCATTTAACGAAAACGCGGCGAGACATTTCACCACTGGCGAATACCACTGCCAGAATCAAACCGACTAAAAGGCTTGTGAAGGCTAGCTGGACAGTCATCCAACTAGCTTGAACAAGCGATAAAGAGTAACCCGTTAGTGCCATATTACTTACCGAAGTACTTGTTGTAGATTACGTCGTATTCGCCGTTCGCTTTCGCTGTTTTCAGTGCCGTGTTCAGCTTGTTCACTAGCTCATCGTTACCTTTGTTTACTGCGATACCGAAACCGTTACCGAAATATTTAGGGTTGGTTACGTGCTCGCCCACGTATGCTAGATTGTCTTCTTTCTTGAACCATTCGGCTACGACAGCTGTATCGCCGAATACAGAATCAATACGACCGTTCTTCATATCGATGAATGCGTCTTGGTAGCTTGAGTAAGGAACCGCTGTTACGCCCGGCATTTGCTCAATCAGGTAACTTTGGTGTGTTGAACCGTTTTGAACACCAACGCGCTTACCTTCTAGTGCTTTTTGATCAGCAACTTTTTCTTTGATAGAAACAAACGCTGCTGAGTTTTCATAGTATGCATTCGTGAAATTCACTTGCTCCAAACGCGCCTCAGTAATATCCATTGCAGAGATAGCCGCATCGTAACGTTTGAATTTTAATGCAGGGATCAGGCTGTCAAAAGATTGGTTATGGAAGGTACATTTGGCTTCCATTTCTTTACATAGTGCGTTCGCCAGATCCACGTCAAAACCTTGGATTTGGTTATTTTCATCCATGTATTCGAATGGGGCGTACGTCGCTTCCATCGCGAATTTGATCTCTTCTTGTGCTGCTGCGTTTGCTGCCATAGTTGCAGAAGAAAGGCCGATTAGTGAAGCTAGTAGAATCTTTTTCATTGCAATACTCCGTGTGTACTTAGTGGGCTGACACTCGCAATGACAGCCGAGCTTATCTGTTAAATAGACTGAACTTTAAAAACGTAATTTAGTGATTTAGGTAGTCAGCAAACTGGGCGGTTTGCGGGTTAGAAAACGAATCATTTGTGCCGTGCTCGACGATGTGTCCTTTTTCTAGATACAGTACGTGGCTAGCGATTTTCTTAGCAAAATCGACCTCATGCGTTACTACGACTTGGGTGATGCCAGTTTCGCTTAAATCTTTAATAATCTTAACGACTTGGTTAGTAATTTCCGGATCAAGCGCTGCGGTCGGTTCATCAAAAAGCAAGACTTCCGGTTTCATCATCAATGCACGAGCAATCGCCACACGTTGTTGCTGACCACCAGAAAGCTGCATCGGCCATGCATCCGCTTTGTCTGCCAAATGCAGTGTTGCGAGAATTTGCATTGCTTGGTTCTTCGCTTCTTCTTTATCCATGCCAGATACTTTTACCGGAGCCTCAATCAGGTTCTCCATTACTGTCATATGCGGCCATAAGTTGTACTGCTGGAACACCATGCCTACTTTACGACGAAGTGCTAAACCTTGTTTCTCTTTGATTTCAGTAGAGAAATCAAAAACATCATTTGCGATGTTTAGCTTGCCGTTATCCGCCCCTTCAAGAAGGTTAAGAACACGCAGTAGAGAGCTCTTACCTGCGCCACTTGGACCAAGTAACACCAGTGTTTCCCCGCTTTCACACTTAAAGCTGACATCGTGAAGCACTTGTGTCTCACCGTAGGATTTATTGATTCCGCTTACCTGAATAGTCATGCTGACATACCGCATTAATTGTCACTTGGTATTTATATTACTCAACTGGACTTTTTATGCAATAAAAATGTATAAAAATTTAATTTGTTAATTTTTTGTATGATCTGCAACCACCAAGACAGAGTATCTGACTGGTTTGAAGAGTTAGTTTTAACTGAATTTGTTGAAGAAAAATCCAACAACATGGTGACGACCGAAACAAGGTTAAAATGGTGGTTATTTTTGTGCTGACGTGTAGAGGAAGTTTTGAGTCTATGAGGATGATCTATTCCAAGTACAGCCGCTCATTTTTACACAGCATCCCCTGTTAGTTTTCCTGTAAAGTCCTCTATGGCAGGGTCCTGATTACGACTTCGCGAATGGACTATAATTTCTTTTTGTATCTGACTCTTAATTTGAGTCATCTAAGTATTAATGGGATAACTCCATGTTGAAGTCGCATTGTTTTTCTCTCGTTACACTCATTTCTTTGAGCTTGCTTTCTGTACCCAACGTTTGGAGTAGCACAGCAATCGTGTTACCTGGGTTGCATGAACAGGGTATTGATCTTCAAGATAAGCCTATCTCTGCTGCCGCTGCACTTGAATGGGAGTTGGATAATGCCGATATCGTGTTTGGAGCTTACGAAAATAAGAGTGATAACGAGCGTGTAAAAGCGCTTGGTTACATGTACAACCAAAAGCTGGAACTTAACTCAGGTTGGCTGGAAAACGATATACGTAACCAAGCAGAAATAAATAACATCGATTATGAGGACTTTTTTCTTCATTTTTCGGAAGACACTATCCTAGCTGAAGTCGACTCAAGCCATGGTGAAAATACCTTACTCAATCGAAAACCGATGATTGTTGGTTATACGGCTAGTGCTGACCACGCCGGTTTTTGGCTATATCAACCACCGCCATGGGATGCTGATGTATTCGGTCAGGCGAATAATGGTGGTGCCCTCTATGTTTATCACTCAGAGAAGTTCGACCGCCTAACCCTTACGTTTTCCCAGTTTGCTCAAGGTGGCAACTTCATAATTGAATACCCTTCTGCTATCGACTCGTTTGGTCAGGTATCGGAGTGGAAGCCCTTTGATATTAAGAAAGATAGAACACAGGGCATGACCAAAGACCAAACAGTAAACTGGTCTGTTCCTTCGGATTGGGTTCGCGCAACAACGCATGATGGTAGCGGAAAAACCTATGGTGGCGGTCAGTACTTTGGTTCCACTTTTTTACGCGATGGTGGCCGTCTATACGTGGCGCGAGTGACTTGGCATGACGACAACATAGAAAACCGCCCACGTCTCGAAAACATTCAACTCAAAGATAGCTTCCCTGTCGTCAATGTCTCAGGAGCACCAACGGAGACACCTGAAGGTCAAACCATTCAACGCTGGCGACAAATTCGTGGCTTCGACAAATCTGCAGATCGAAACCAAGACAATTATCTTTCTTGGCATGAATACAAAAACCGTTCGAATAAGAATGCAACGGCACGATTTCGTTGGGAGTCACGGGTTATTCCATTTGGTCGTATGTGGAATCAAACCTCTTCTTGGGCATTGACCAATCTCGGCAATCCCGTTTTTACCAATACAATGCGCCACTATTACCAAGCTGAATGGGCGAAACAAGGTTTAAATGGTGCGTACAACGACGACACGAATAAGTTACTCGGAGAAAATCAGTTCTACGTTTATTCCGGTGGTACGGTGGATGAGCTTGGTTTGGTGGCGGGTAGCCAAGCTGCTGACGATGCGTACCAAGCGCAATTCTCGGCGTTCTTAAACAAATTGGCGACGCTGGATGCGGATGCGTTAATTGGCCTCAACATAGGCGCGGCCAACTTATTCGGTCGTAACGGCCAAAACCACTTGGTTGGTGCTGGCTCCTTGTACTTGCGCGAGCATTACCTTTTCCCTTCTACCGGCTTTAGTGGCTATGCTGGCTTGGCTAAGTTTTGGGACAACTCTTCTCTCGCCAAAGTTGGCCAGAAAGTGATTTATCAAGCAACAACGCGTTATGGTCGCGTTCAATACTTTGGTAACACAGAAAACAATTGGAAGCAGGACCAATATTCTGCACTAGCGGTGTTCTACTTAAACTATCACCCTGAGCGCAGTTACTTTAATCAGTGGAACAATGGCTACTTATATGGAAGTAATAACACAACAGGTGACAACTTCTGGAAGGCAGGCGTACCAAAGAATATTGCTTATCAACCTAGCACCTTGCTTGCCGTTGATTTAGGTACACCAGCCAATCAAATCCCAGATGGGTATCAGGCGACTCCGCTAATGATGTCCACCAGCACGCCCTATTCCGCCGATTACACGGTGATTGGAGATGCTTCTATGAGCAAAGTGGCTCATCCTGACTTGCCTAATGGCGCTATCGATTTGTTACCAACCCATACGTACTTTGCGTATCGCTCAGACGATACGGTAGTGATGCATGGCCCTACGGAGATGGTGTTAGCCCGCGAATTCACCAAAGGCCGAGTGTTGTATCGGACTGATTTCTTTGGCAAGAATATCGATTATTTCTCCTCACCGAAGATGACGATCAAGCTTCCAGAGCCTATGCAACCTGTAGATCAAGACGGTAACATCGGCGACTATGTTTCTCACATTGAGATCGGCGGCTACGAAGGGGTGTTCTTGCTGTATTAACTCCCTTTCAAACACTCTCACTCAACGCTTCATAAATCGCCGTTTTTATGCTTAACGTCACTGAAAAAACCTTGTTCACTGAATCTTTATAAACCGATGTATATACTGAAGTAAATGACAACGACAAGGAAATTCAGTCACATGAAGACGACACCTTCAATGCTCTCTGTTCTGCTGCTATCAGCATTATCAACTCATGCAAATGCGGATGAATGTGGAAAAATAACCATCGCGGATATGAATTGGAATTCGGCCAGCTTAATGGCGCACATCGACCAATTTGTCTTAAATGAAGGCTACCAGTGCGATGCGGAATTGATCCCTGGTGATAGCGTTCCTACAGGCACCTCTATGATTGAAAAGGGGCAGCCTGACGTTGCGCCAGAGTTATGGACAAACGGTATTAAAGAAGCACTTGATAAAGGGATTGCGGATAAACGCTTGCGTATCGCTGGTGAATCGCTTGTCAATGGCGGTGAAGAAGGGTTTTGGGTTCCCGCCTATCTGGTAAAACAGTATCCAGAGCTCGCGACGATAGAAGGCGTCATCAAGCACGCCAAACTATTTGAACACCCAGAGGATGATGACAAGTTCGCCTTTTATAGCTGCCCTGCTGGTTGGACATGCCAAATCACCTCCGGTCACTTGTTTAATGCATTAGGGTTAAGTGAGCACGGCTTTGAGATGGTTGACCCAGGCTCTGGCGCTGCACTAGCTGGTACCATCGCCAAAGCCTATGATCGCAAAATGCCTTGGTTTGGTTACTACTGGTCACCAACACCCGTATTGGGCAAGTATGATATGGTCAAAGTGGATTTTGGTAGCGGAACGGATCTGGAAGAGTATCGCAACTGTACCACCCAGCCTGATTGTACTTCTCCCAAAGTAACAATGTACCCACCTTCTCCAGTTCGCACAGTAACAACTGAGGCATTTGCGAACAAAGAACCCCAAGCATTCGCGTACTTGCAGAAACGCGGATTTACCAACGAGCAAATGAGTGAAATGCTGGCCTGGATGGAAGATAACTACGCAGATAGTGAAGAAGCGATGTTTTACTTCTTTAATACCTACCCTGACTTATGGAAAGGTTGGGTATCTGAAGACGTAGCGATGAAGATCGAAAAAGCGCTCTAGTGATTGACGTCTAACTCGTACCAAATAATTTAGCCTCCCATACCGTTTGAATAAATAGTATTGGAGGCTAATCAACGATTCGTCAATACATGGTGTGACCATTCAATGTTTCTTTAGGAATCTCTTGCAGAGCGTCCCAATGTTCGACGATTTTCCCATTATGATCAAAACGAAAGAAATCCATCGTCACGTATTCAATATCATTAGGCCATGTTTGGTGAGTGTGTAGTGCCACCAAATTCCCTTCAGCAATGGCTCGCACAAACGTAATGTCTTTATTTGGATACTCGTTTTGCATCCGCTCAAAATACTCGATAAAAGCCTCGGGGCCGTTTCCAACTAATGGATTGTGCTGGATGTACTCATCGCCAACGTAGTCTTCAACCGCCTTTCTTGGATTACCTCGATAGGCGGTTTCGTAAAACGCAATGGCATTTCTTTTGTTCTCTTGCAGGTCCATTTTTCTTCCCTATGTCGCTCTACTTGGTATTTAACGATAATCATAGTCTTAGAACCTAAGAAGTGACCGAACATCGCGCACAAAAAAGGCCGTTAAACCGCAGCCTTCATCACTTGAAACTTGGAATCACCGTCCCTTCAGAGCTTAAACCACACCACCAGCGCCCTGCTTGGAACGCTCACTGTTCTCCACTAGCAACGCGGTTGCGGTTTGTTTCAGTGTTTCCCACTCTTGGTCTTCGACAAAAATACCATTTTGCCAAGAGGCTTGTTGCGTGTTGCTTAACTCATCGCCTTCAATGTGAATGGTGTATCCCTGTGCGCTTTTCTCGATATCGAAATCGTTCACAGAGAGTTCGATAACCATACTATGCAAATCCGTATCATGCCCATCAAACTGATCCGAGAAAAAGACTTCTGGCGCGATTCGTCCACGGTTTAACACATAAAGCGTTCGTTTTGGACTAGAGCCATTGACCCATTGTGCACGGCACGCGATGCCTTTTGCAGAGAGCTTCAACAACTCACTAAAACCTAGCCAACGGTTATGGCACTGCTTCAACGTGATAGTAATCGACTTACTGTTAATCATTTTCTCAAGTGCGAAATCCAACACGGCGGGTAAGTGGCACGCCACACTGCCATTGTGCAAATCCATCTCGATACTCGCTGACGTGCTGTTGGTCACCGATACGGCGCAGTCCGAATCTAACCCAAGAAACAGGCTGGCGTTATTAAAGTGACGCACCCCGTGCAAGCCAACCATTTGCAAGTCCGCCACCATGTTCGCAATGACATCCGCCTCACCACAGTGACGGCGCATGCCAAGAAATGCCTTATTAACCGCGGCCACCAATTCGTTGTGAGAGACGATCATAATGCAAATCCTCCGTTGATTTTTAGATTGTCACTTTGCGCAATTTCTTCTCGTTCCGGCATGCTTGGGAAAATCCATGTGTCCGCCAGTTTAGGATCGTGAATTTCATCCAACAACGGCGCGCCTTGGAAGAAAGTTACTCGAACCCAACGATCCGAGCGCGGATCAAACTTAGTCGCACCAAAGATCGCCAATTTACATCGCAGTAAGTGCATTGGCAGTGCATCTTGGCGTAGCACGTTCATTTGAATATCCCCCATCGCACGGTTACCTAACGTCCATACGCGACGTGTGATCGAACGATAAGCCGGTTTTTGCAATAGAAACTCTGCTACGGACATTTCTTCATCACAACCAAGCAAGGCGTGGTACAAGCGATTCACTTGTCTGCCGATATCAAGCGGCAATTCTTTTTCTTCTCCTGCCTCTTCCCCACGAACACCAAGCCTTGGCTCTTCTTTGTCTTGTGAGCGATACCAGAACCAGTAGTTGTTCTCGGCTAGTGAGTAATCCGCATTAATCGCCCAGCGGTATTTGCTTTGCAGCACCTCAAGTAAGTCATGGATCTTTTTCCCGCCCGGAATAGATAACGTTTCATCCGTATTCATTTGGCTGGCAAATTCGTCCACCAAAGATGGGTAGAGTTCGATCAAGCAAGAGGTGAGGATTTCTTGGGCTTCCACACTCATTGTTTTCTTTTGCTCGACCAAACTCGCCCAGTTCGGATGTGATGCCATTAACGTTGTTAGCTCCGATAGCAGTTGTTTGATGTCTACTGTCGCTTGATGATTGAGCCTGTCTTGATGTTCATTGATGGTGATGACTTGCTCTAAATGACGCTGCGCTTTTTGTAGTAATCCTTGCAAAGGAGCATGGAATGAAGCTTCACATGGCATCGCAAAAACTCGCGCTACCGCACGCTCGCGAGAGGTCATCCATTGGTCAACGATGCACGGGTGATTAATCAAGTATGGAGCCATGCCTAAGCCAGTAGCATTGCCGACACCAAGGTAGCGCTGCAAGCCACGATGCAAAGCCACCGCTTTGTCGCCTCCTTGCTGAAGTGCCAGGTAGTGCACCCAATCCAGGCTGAATTCACGCAACATATATACGGCACACATTTGCGCACTAAAAGACTGGCTGAAATCTGGGTTATTCTCTAACAGTTTGAAATCGGCGATACCAAACTTTCCGTTACCATACACAGCAGTGGTACGAAGGATATACCCCACTTCCGCCAGCTCTTTTGGCTCGGGCTGCTTGCCTTGAGAAAGAGCGCTAACAATGTGCTCAAACACGCGCACGCTTTTGTTTGCGCGAGCCAAAACAAGTACGTTGTTTGGATTGCGTCCCGCTTCTTGCAGCGGTACATTTGCTCGCAATCTTTCCAACAAAGTAACATCAACATCGCCTTGAACCAGTGCGAATGTGACGTCCCACTTTTCAGCAATGACGCGGTCATTACGCTCGTCATCAGCAATTTCATCACAGAACACCACCAAATGATAAACGTGCTCTGGCGTGGTCAACTTGTAAATAACGTGACCATAACCACGCGGACAAAGTTGCCACTCATGCTTGGTTACTTGCCAATTTTGGCTTGCCATATTACGAATCAGACTACGAACAAAGCTGATTCGGTTTTGGTGCATTGCGCCAAGCCTTTCGGCTGCCATGACAATCGCTGCGTCGCGCATAGTTGCTTCCGTATAAGTAGAACGATGTGCATCCATTTTGCTCACCACCTATTTGTTATTGTAAGAATACTAGGGTTTGTGCGGATGCAGGAGGAAAACACCCGCACAAGCTCCACGTTGTTTGAATTAGATAATTGTTATAGCCCTTGCTCTTTCGCCATTTTGATTGCGATTTGCGGTGCATTCCAAAGTGACGGCAACAGAATCAGAGAAACCGGAACCGCGGTAATCACAATGAAAGATTGCAGTGCAGAGATGCCACCAGAGCCAAGCGAAATCAGGATCAGAGCTGTCACACCCATCATTACGCCCCAGAAGGTACGGATGATCGCATTCGGCTCCGTTTCACCACTGATCACGACACTGATTGTGTAGGTCATTGAGTCGCCCGTCGTGACGATGAAGATCGTGGTTAAAATCAGAAATAGAATTGAAGTCAGCATTGGCATTGGTAGTTGCTGAGTCACCGCAAGCAAAGCACCTGGCAAGTTAAAGCCTTCAAACGCCGCACTCACACTACCCGGCTCAGCAATTTCAAACGCAAGGCCAGAGCCGCCTACAATCGTGAACCAAAAACAGGTGGTGAGCGGAGCCACAATACTGATGGTTGAAATAACTTGGCGAATAGTGCGACCACGAGAAATACGCGCAATAAAGATTGCCATCATCGGACCATAACCAAGGAACCAGCCCCAGAAAAATACTGTCCACCAGCTTAGCCAACCCTCGTCACCGCGATAGGTCGCCATTGGGATAAAGTTATCCAGCATGCTACCTACGCCTTGAATGTATCCGTTAAAGATAAAGTTCGTCGGACCAAAAAGCAGGATGTAAACCATTAATGCCATGGCCAGAATCACGTTATAACGACTAAGCAGTTGCATGCCTCGGCTTAATCCGCTGAGCGCAGACAAGGTGTAGAGCGCAATCGCAAATAAAATGATGATGAGCTGAGTGGTAAAGCCATCAGGAATATCAAACAGTGCATTTAACGCATAGCTAACCTGCAAGCCGAGAAACCCAATTGGGCCGATGGTGCCCGCGGCTACCGCGATAATGCAGCACGCATCAATCAATGCACCGAGCTGGCCTTTAAGCGCTCGTTCGCCCAACACTGGATAAAGCAAAATACGGGGTTTTAGTGGTAAACCTTTGTCGTAATGCAGGTGCATCACTACGATGGAAGTTAAGCTACCTACAATCGCCCAAGCCAGAAAGCCCCAGTGCATAAAGGATTGCGACAACGCATTCACCGCGCCTTGCTGCGGGTTATCTTGCGCGCCGTACAAAGGGGGTGGGCTAACATAGTGTGCGATAGGCTCAGCCGCGGCCCAGAAAACGCCACCACCAGCCAACAAGGTACAGAAAATAATCGCCATCCAGCGGAAAGAATCCATTTCTGGTTTAGCAATCCCGCCCAACATCACCTTGCCTGTTCGCCCTGCAGCCAAGCCAAGACCAATAAGAAAAGTGAGAAGCAGCAGTAACTGCCAGTAAGGACCAAACACCTGAACTGCCCAGCCAAAGCCGGCGTTAACGATCGTAGATAACAACTCGCCGTCATAAAGTGCAATAGCAACGAACAACGCGATAAAACCACCGCTATACCAAAAGGCCGGGTTATTCAGTCCCAATTTGTCCGTCGTGTTTTCTGTTGTTGATGTGTTGTGTGTTGCTTTTGACTTGCCCGATGACACGCTCATCGTGGAAGCTTTCATGCTATTGGTTAAATCAGACATACTCTGGCTCCAGAGGTTCTTTGCAGCTGCCAAAGACTGGCTACAAATGTGAGTTTTACGCCTGCCGTATTGTTGTTATGTAGGCAGGCGGTTCCTAATTTTGGGAGTACTATGAAATAGGCTCTAATCCTTCTTTGAGGAAGTTGAACCAGTTTTCACCCAATATTTTTCCTGCCTCAGATTCACTGAATCCGTGACGCATTAATCCGTTGTAGATGTTCTCCATCCCTGCACTGCCGCAGAACCATGGCAGCGCATCTGGCCATCCCGAGTTACTTGCCGAACCTTCGCCGTAATCCATCGCTTTTGACCAACGACCGTTGCGCATCCACTCCAACACTTGTTGCGGCTGGTTTAAGCACAAATCGCTACCGATACCTAAATGGTCAACGCCAAACATGTCTGCGGTTTTCGCAACCATCTGGCAGAAATCATCCAGCGTGCACTGGCTGCCATTTGGCAAATGGAACGGATATAAACTGAATCCAATCAAACCGCCGCGCTCCGTCAGTGCTTTGATCACGGTGTTGGACTTGTTACGCAGTGCGTCATGCGCAAATGTCGGGTTAGCATGGCTGATACAAATTGGACGCGAAGAGAGCTCGATAGCTTCCAACGTTGAACGCTCCGCGCTGTGGGACATATCAATGATCATCCCGACTCGGTTCATCTCTTCAATCGCTTGCTTACCAAAGCGAGTTACGCCGGAATCGTTTTGTTCGTAACAACCTGTCGCCAGTAAGCTTTGGTTGTTGTAGGTCAGTTGCATGATCAGCAGACCTTGGCGGCGCATCACTTCAATCAGGCCAATTTCATCATCAATTGGTGAGCAATTTTGCGCGCCGAAGAAGATGCCGACTTTGCCTTCTGCTTTGGCTTTTTCTACATCTGCCATTGAATAAATAGGCATGATGAGGTCCGCATTTTGCTCGAAGCGCAAGTTCCACTCAGCAAAACGCGTTAAGGTTTCGCGCGCAGTTTCGTGGTAGACGATGGTGGCATGAACGGCGGTAATGCCACTCGCCTTAAGCGTTTGGAAGTACTCTCGATCCCAATTGCAGTACTGCAATCCGTCAATCACAATCCGTTGTTGGTACATAACCACTCCTTAAACAATTTCTTAGCCTTTCAGTGCGGGTAGCTGACACCATCAGCTACCCTGCTGTTCTTAGTAAGGGCGCTGATAAGCGGTTTTCACCACGGTGTAGAACTCTTTGGCGTACTGACCTTGCTCACGAGGGCCAAAGCTAGATTCTTTACGGCCACCAAATGGGACGTGATAATCTGTACCCGCAGTTGGCAAGTTAACCATGACGCAGCCCGTTTGGACTTGCTGTTTGAAGATCGCGCTATTGCGCAGGCTTTGCGTGATAATGCCGCCTGTCAGGCCAAAGCGCGTATCGTTCGCGACCGCAATTGCCTCATCCAGATCAGAAACGCGAATCACGCTTGCCATTGGTGCAAAGACTTCTTCTTGGTTCACTTCCCAGCTGTTTTGTGTGTTCAAGAACAGGGTTGGTGACATGTAGTACCCGTCATGCTCTAGGCTCAGACGCTCACCACCGAAAGCCAGCTCTGCGCCCGCTTGGCGAGCGTTTTCGATCCATTCAAAGTTCGCATTCAGCTGGTTACCATCAACAACAGGACCCATGAATACGCCCTCTTCCAGCGCGTGACCCACTTTAAGTTCGCTCATGCGTTTGATTAGCGCTTCAACATACGCGTCGTGAATTCCGTCCATAACCACAAGACGAGAAGACGCAGTACATTTTTGACCCGCACCCGAGAATGAGCCTGCGATTGTGGCTTCAACGGCAACTTGAATGTCTGCATCATCTGCCACTACGAGCGCGTTTTTACTGCCCATCTCTAGCTGACAACGCACAAAGTTTGGTGCCGTAGCCGCTGCAACTTTACGGCCAGTGTCCACAGAACCAGTGAAGCTAACGCCGTTCACGTCTTTCGAATTGATAAGGGTATTACCTACTTGCGAACCGCTACCCAAAACGAGGTTAAACGTGCCAGCAGGTAAACCTTGGCGATGGATAATCTCAGTCAGTGCAACGGCACTTGCTGGAGTTAGGTTGGCAGGCTTCCAGACGACACTGTTGCCAAACGCAAGTGCTGGCGCGATTTTCCAAGCCGCTGTTGCTGTTGGGAAGTTCCAAGGAGAGATAATGGCGATAACGCCGACGGCTTCGCGAGTAACTTCAACGGAGACACCTGGACGGACGGAAGCAGCGTTATCGCCAATTTGACGCAGTACCTCAGCAGCAAAATATTGGAAGAATTGGCCAGCACGGTAAATCTCACCTCGACCTTCAGCAAATGGCTTGCCTTCTTCACGCGAAAGCAAGGTGCCCAATTCGTCACATCGTGCAATGAGCTCATCACCAATCGCTTGCAGCACTGCTTGTTTACGCTCGATTGGTGTTTTTTCCCACTCTGGCTGCGCTGATTTAGCCGCTTGAATCGCTTGCTCTACTTGCAACACACTCGCTTGTGCGAAATCGCCTATGTTTTCGCTGATATCAGAAGGGTTAATATTGGCGATGGTGTCCATGCCCGATTGCCATTCACCTGCTATGTAGAGGGATTTTTCTGCTTGAACATTGTTAATAAAAGTCATGGTTCTTTCCTTGTTCTTCCGATTTGTGATGGCAAGCCACCCACTCACTGATCTCAATTATTCTTGTTGGATTTATTCTGGTTGGCTTGCCGACGCGTAGACGACAAACTCCACCAACATTTCTTCTCGTGCTAACCCTGCAACCACCATGGCGGCGCGATTTGGGTACGGCGCTTCAAAATATTCCGCGTACACTTGGTTAACGGTTTTTAAGTATTCTCTGTCGGTCACGTAAATCAGGACCTGCAATACAGAGTCCAAAGACTCCCCTGCACACTCCAGGGTATGAATGAGATTGTTAAAGGTTTGACGTGTTTGTGCTTCGATGCCGCCTTCCACAACCGCGCCTGTGTCATCAATAGGAATTTGAGCCGTATACAGGGTTCCGTTGTTGACTATCGCCCATTCAAGCGGCGCTTTAGAAGCAAATAGACTGGTTTTAACTGGGTGTTTTTTAGTAGGAGTATTCACGTGCCTTTCAACCTTTGTAACAGCTTTGTTTCAATATAGTTAAATGATGCACATTGACAGGCGATAAATCTAACGGTAATTTTTTTACATTTGATAAATAAAACTTATCACCTCATTGAGAATAACGTAAATAAAGGGATTAAGAGGCATTAGGGATGAGTATTAAGCTTCAACAATTAATGCATTTTGTGATGGTAGTCGAGGAAGGTGGGTTTCGAGCCGCTTCACATCGTGCAAATCGATCTCAGGCTGCGCTCTCCACGTCGATAAAAGAGCTAGAGAAAATGCTAGGACAAACGCTGTTTGAGCCCGGCAACAAAACCAAATTAACGCCTTTTGGTGAGATTTGTTTGCCCAAGGTGGTTCAGTTTCTCAATATCTACAGTGCGCTGGACAACGATCTCAAAGCTGCCGCGGCCGGACAGCAAGGGAGAGTGCGAATTGCGAGCGTTCCTTCTGTTGCAGCGAAACTCATCCCGAGCGTGTTGGGTGCCTTTTGCGAGCAGTATCCAAATGTAGAAGTAAGCTTGATCGATGATAACGCGGCGGGCGTCGAGGCTCGCTTACTCTCCGGTGAAGTCGACTTGGCGCTC
Source organism: Vibrio sp. CCB-PB317 (assembly GCF_022808245.1). Lineage (NCBI taxonomy): Bacteria > Pseudomonadati > Pseudomonadota > Gammaproteobacteria > Vibrionales > Vibrionaceae > Vibrio > Vibrio sp. CCB-PB317. The sequence continues at coordinate 782,364 of NZ_JALGNU010000002.1, read as the reverse complement.
GGTAACCCCTCTCACCTTGATGAGGGCGGCATTGACTTTACACCGCTGTTGTCCGACCCCATTGGCGTGGTGTGTTTAAAAGATAACCCGATTGCCAATAAAACAGAGGGAATCGAGTGGCAAACTTTGCTCGAACAACCTTTTATTCGTAACGGCACCTGTACGCTTCTCGATCCAACCCCAGCCAGAGCACTGAGTGAGCAAGCGCTCTATTCGGTCGAGAATATCACTTCGCTGTTTTCTGTCTTAGAACTTGGGATTGGTGTCACGACCCTACCGAAGCTTGCTTTCCCAACCAATGAAACACGCTTGGTTTGGATCCCACTTATCGATCCACCGCTTGAAAGGCAAATTGGTATCTTTACGTTGACCGACCGCACGATCTCGCCTCAAGCAAAAGCGTTTCATGATTTGTGTGTACGTTATCTAAACTATCAAGATGAAGAGACGTAGTTCGAAGGTTTTAGCTAACAGTGGCTCCATTAGATTTTAGAGCCACTGTTATTTGATATTAAGTGACAGATCCGGTCATATGAAATGACGACGCTCTTATTGCACTTATTCTGGCTTGATATTCTGATTCATTCTGAACAAGTTATTTGGATCAAACATCTTCTTCACTGCTTGTAAACGCGCAAAGGTTGGACCGTAGGCAGACTCTGTACGTTCAGCTTCGTCTTGTGTAAGGAAATTGATATACGCTCCGCCACTTGCATAGGGCTTAGTCTTGGCAAAAAATTCCCTTGCCCAGCTGATGCAAGCTTCATCATCTTCTGCTAAATCCCATCTTCCATGTACATTTAATACATAGTTTGCATCACGGCTAGAATAAGCCATAGACTCGGGCTCAGGTCTAGAGGCAGCGCAGCCAAGAGAGGCGATAAAAATCTCACACTGAGGCGATGGTAACTTACCTGCGTATTCTATCGCTGCATCAATCACACCTTCGCTTAACGAGTTAAAATTGTGCGATTTCCAATAGTTACGTGCGCCCGGAGTAAGCAATGGATCAAACGCTTGCTGCCACGCCGCAAATGGCTGTACACCAACGTGCTCACCATGTGCATCACCAAACTCTCTCAACGGTGCAATTAACTTCTCACCTTCAGCCGGGTCACCCGCATAACATATCGCGAGTACAACTACTTCTTTACCGTGAACGCTTTCAGGTAAGAATGGGAGTGGCGGCGCTTTCCGACTCACCATCCAGACACTTAGGTCATCAGGGGCCGACTCAGTGAATTTCGCAAACTGGGTGATAATGGATTTCGCTTGCTCAAATGGAAAGACAATGAGACCACTTAACACCTCTGGACCGACAGGATGTAGCTGGAATTCAAAACGCGTAACGATACCAAAGTTACCGCCGCCCCCACGTAACGCCCAGAACAAATCGGCATTTTCTGTCTCATTCGCGAGCAGTTGACGACCATCTGCAGTTACGACATTTGCAGAGACCAAGTTGTCTATCGTCATACCATATTTTCGGCTCAACCAACCAAAACCACCACCAAGCGTTAACCCCGCAATTCCCGTGGTTGAATTAATGCCGACAGGCGTTGCTAATCCATATTTTTGTGTGGCCTCATCGACATCAGCCAACGTACAGCCAGGTTCAACGAAAGCCCTTCTTTCGCTTTCATCCACTTGAACATGATTCAAAAGCGACAAGTCGATCATCACACCATGATCGCAAACCGCATTGCCCGCAATATTATGCCCACCACCTCGGACCGAAAGTAGCTGATTGTTATCCCGAGCAAAGTTAACCGCCATCACGACATCATCGGCAGACTTGCAGCGAGCGATAACACCGGGACTGCGATCTATCATGCCATTCCAGATTTGACGAACTTCGTCGTACGTAGGATCTCCGGGCAAAACAACATCACCCTGAAATTGATTTTTGAAGTGTTCAATGGTTGCATTTTCTAGACTATTCATATTAGTTGCCTCTCACGTTTTACATGAGGCTTGCAAAGCACAATGCAACGACAAGCTAATACAAGTCCCTCACAATTAAACGTGACGTTTGAGTAGCTATTTTCAGCAAATAAACAAGGCCCCACAGTAACGATACCGCAGGGTCACAAATTCCCTTACTCTCTTGGGTTCGATAAAGCTGAAACACAGTTATAAAAATCAGATAGTTATCGCAATGATACCGCACCTCAAAGCACCTTCTGTATTCTTTACCCTGCGTGACACTCGCACCTAATTATTAATAAGTTCATTGTAAGTTTAGAATGCAATTTAGTTTCAGATATGAAACTTTGTCTTATAATTAATATTTTTAATAATTAATTATATTACCTTTATTTATCAATTAAATAGGATTATAAAAATATTTCGGACTGCGAATAGTGAATAGCCGTTAGAGGCAGTGATATTGAATTAAATAGAATAGCCTTCTTAGTATTTTAGAAGACTATTGCATTATTAATCAGTGACATACCGTCACTTAAGGTGGGTTATTTACGACGATTTCGGTTCTTATACACTACGCAAAAGTTACCACGTTTGGTACGGCACTTTGAGCAACGTTCGCAATCCACTGGCGCTCGATTACCCTCTTTCCAGCGCTTTATTAACTGAGGCTCAGCCAATAAAGGACGTGACACAGCGAAAAATTGGATATCTGTGTTTTCTGCAATTTTCTCAATCGCATCAATGTCACTCAATCCGCCGACAGTAATCACCGGTATGTTAACGTCCTGACTGATCACGTGCCCATATTCGTGAAAGTAACCTTCTTCTTGTAGTGTATAACCATCGAACGTTTCACCAACAAGTTCGTTTGCTTTGCCGTGAACATTGCCAGATACGATGATCGCATCAACGCCTACTTCTTCAAGTTTCTTACAGACGACGCGAGTTTCATCGAACGTTAAACCGCCGTCAAAGAACTCTGTTGCCGTCAGTTTAACGAGGATGGGAAATTCGCTCCCAACCAGCTTTCTGGTTTCAGAAAAGATTTCTAAAAGGAAACGCATGCGATTTTCTAAGCTACCACCGTATTCGTCTTCGCGACGATTATAGTACGGGCTTAAAAACTGGTTAATTAAGTAAGTGTGTGCCGCATGAATCTCTACGCCGTCAAAACCAGCGTCTTGAGCACGTTTACTCGCCAATGCGAATGCCTTTACGATGTAATCGATCTCGTCCTTAGTCATCGCTTTGCCTTGCGTATTCGTGCCACGCTCAGGCACGTCACTCGGAGCGAAGATGACACGCTCACCGACGTTGTAGGTGGTTTTGGTTCCGCCGTAAGCAATTTGCATTACGATTTTAGAATCGTGTTGATGTACTAGCTCTGTTAGCTTTTTGTATTCTTCAATAAAAGAGTCGTTGTAGATCCCCATCATCCCAGCGTTGGGTTTCTCTTCTTCCACGATATTGGCATAACCGGTAACAATTAGACCCACTTCACCTTTCGCCAACTCTTCGTAAATATCGTAAAGCTTATCCGTCATGTGGCCATTTTCAGTCGCCATGTTTTCCCACGTTGCGCTGCGCACAAAACGGTTCTTTAGGGTCATGTTGCCAATGCGGGCTTCGGAAAACAAAATGCTCAAAACCAGTCCTCTTAATGTTGTCTTTATGGTTCTATCTTTTCCCAAGTAACCAAGAACAAAAAAGGAACAGCGATACACAACGTATGGCTGTTCCTTCTCTGAACCCGTGAGACCTGCAAACTACAGGCGCACCTTAATGCCTCGTGGGTGACAAAACTTTAATCTGGATTAAGGTTTAGTGAGATAAGCTTGTAAGCAAAGCAACTCGGCCGATTTCTCAGTTTACCTTCACTCTACATTCTGGGGGTAAGATCTTCTCTTTTTCGAATGAGACTTCACAATCCACAAGAACGCTTCCTCCCCCATGTAGGTAAAAGTAATCAAACACGAAAAATACTTTATTATCACGCTCTCCATACTCTTCTACAAAAACGCCAGCACTCTGGTTGAAATCCAGTTTTTCATTATCTAGAGAAATGGAGGAAACTCGAAATACATCATTTATTTCATAATCTGAACGATTAATTGTATCGACTTCAATCACTGGATTAATCTCCATGTTGTGGATAATAAGCCTGACAAGAATATCTCCAACGCGATAAGTTTCCACGGAGCTAACCGAGGACGGAACTTGGGCTAATACGCATGAAGACATTGCAACAATTGAAAGAAGAGTAAAACGACGAAACATGAACCACGACCATAGTTAAAAGGGATAATCATATTATCTCTTTTAGGCATGAATTCGAGTCTAGCAAAGCATGTAGCTCTCAGAATAGGAGCTACATGGAAGTGATATTAAAGAATTTCAAACTCAATAAATAAATGGCAACGGAATAAGCTCTAATCCTAGTACACCACTGATCCCCATCACCACTAGCAGTGAGACTTTAAACACCGACTTTGACCAAGCGATGTAGTTGCTGTCATCAATGCTGCGAAAGGTCACTTTCGTCCACATAAAGCAAACGACCGCTGCAACCGCTAAGTATCCATACCCGGCTTCACCAAGTAAAAATAACCCCAGCGATACTGCTCCAAACGCCACGACATACGCTTTCATGTGTCGATGCACTTTATGAATGCCTTCTTTAACTGGCAATACGGGAATCCCGGCTTCTCGGTAGTCTTGCATGCGGAACATGGCAATGGCATACGAGTGCGGCATTTGCCAGAGACAGAACATGGTAAAGAGTAAAATCGCTTCCAAGCTAATGAAGTTTGTTACCGCCAAGTAACCCACCAATGGCGGAACTGCGCCTGAAATACTTCCCACTAAAGTTCCATACACCGAGTTACGTTTGTACCACATCGTGTAAAAGAACACGTAATACACGTAGCCAAGCAAAACGACGACAGCGGATAGTGGGTTCACTCGGATAAATAACAGTGCGGTGCCTACCAGCAATAAAGCAAGTGCATAAACAAACGCAATATCGATATTGATGTTGCCTTTCACTGTTTCACGATTTCGTGTACGTGCCATCTTTTGGTCGATATCACGATCGAAAATATTATTCACCACACAACCTGAAGCGATGACTAACCCAACCCCAACTAACGTCGTAACGAACAACATTAGACTGGCTGGTTCTGTTTTTGCGGCGAGGAAGAACCCCGCCGCAACAGAAATCAGGTTGCCGAAAATAATGCCCGGTTTGGTGATAGACAAATAACTTTTCAGCATACCTTGGCCTACAACTTCATGTTGACGTTCATGTTGTAGATGATCCATACCGAGCCAGCGATAAGGATAAGTACAACAATGGCGGTAAACATCAGTGATACAAGGTTCCAACGTCCGTCGGATGTTTTTGTTTCCATGTGCAAGAAGTATTTAAAGTGAACAAATATCTGCACTAATGCACATCCAAATAGAATCGCATAGGTCGTTGTATCTGGTAATGATTTCGTCCAAACAAAGTAGAACGGAATTACCGTCAGAATCAGTGAGGCAATAAAGCCTTTCACGTAATCTGACGCACTGGTTTCTACATGTTGATCCATTACATTACCCCCAGTAAGTAAACGATGGTAAAGACACAAATCCAAACGATATCTAGAAAGTGCCAGAATAGGCTTAAGCAGTTAAAGCGCATTGCCATATTGTCGTTCAGACCTTTCGTCGACAGTTGGTGATATGCTACCGCCAACCAAATCAGACCAAAGGTTACGTGCAGGCCGTGCGTACCAACCAACGTAAAGAATGCCGATAGGAATGCACTTGTTTGTGGGCCATAGCCTTCTTCAATCAGGTGATGGAACTCATAGACCTCCATACAGATAAAGCCAAGACCAAGCGCGAACGTTACTAACATCCAACGTTTGAGACCAGCAACGTTGTTGCGCTTCATCGCGATAATGCCAAAACCAAATGTGATACTGCTATACAGCAGCAGCATGGTTTCGACAAACACGAATGGCAGTTCGAAAATGTCTTTACCTGTTGGGCCCGCAATTGAATTGCTCGACAGCACAGCGTATGTCGCGAACAAGGTCGCAAACAGTACACAGTCACTCATCAGGTAAACCCAGAAGCCAAATAGCTTGTTGCCATTCGTGTCATGGTGGTGATCATGGTCGTGATGTGCTGCGATATTAGTTTGCATACGTCACCTCCAGATCATCTTTACTTTCGCTGTCTTTCACTGAGTTTTTCTTCGCTTCTTCAAGCTGAGCTCGACGCTCGGCCTCAATTGCTTTGATCTCTTCAACTTCCACGTAGTAATCCACGTCATCGTTGTAGCTGTGCTGAATACACGTCACGATAATACCGACCAAACTTGCTGCCGCTAGCCACCAGATGTACCAAATCATGCCGAAGCCAAATAGGAGCGACCAAGCCGACACGTAGATGCCTGTTGCCGTGTTTTTTGGCATATGAATACGTTCGTATTCCACTTCTTTAGTTGGATCGAACTCGCCACTTTGTTTCTGGTACCAGAAGGCATCCAGCACATCACCTTTTGGCAGGTGTGCAAAGTTGTAGAACGGCGGTGGAGACGATGTTGCCCACTCAAGAGTACGACCACTCCACGGATCACCAGTTAGGTCACGGTTTTGCTCGCGGTCGCGGATACTCACGTAAATTTGGATGAACTGAGACAATACGCCCAGTGCAATCACAACCGTACCTGCTGCGGCAATCGACAACAGTGGGAAGTATTCAGGGTTGATGTCTTGGCTTAAACGACGAGTCATCCCCATAAAGCCCAACGCGTAAAGCGGTAGGAACGCCATTAAGAAACCAATAATCCAAAGATAGAACGCACGTTTGCCCCAAGTTTCATTCATGGTGAAACCTGTCGCTTTCGGGAACCAGTAAGTGATCGCAGCGAAACATCCAAACACCACACCACCGATGATAACGTTGTGGAAGTGAGCAATCAGGAATACTGAGTTATGCAGAACGAAATCTGCACCCGGAACAGCCATTAGTACGCCTGTCATACCACCAACAGTAAAGGTGATCAGGAAGCCCACCGTCCACATCATTGGCGTCGTAAAGCGGATGCGGCCTTTGTACATGGTGAATAGCCAGTTGAAGATCTTCACCCCTGTTGGGATAGAAATAATCATCGTGGCAATACCGAAGAAGGCATTTACGTTCGCGCCAGATCCCATCGTAAAGAAGTGGTGTAGCCAAACGACAAACGCAAGAATCGTGATAACTACGGTAGCCCAAACTAGCGATGTGTAACCGAACAACTTTTTACGTGAGAAGGTTGCGGTGACCTCTGAGAACACACCAAAAATTGGCAAGATCAAAATGTACACTTCTGGGTGGCCCCAAGCCCAAATCAGGTTGACGTACATCATTACGTTGCCGCCAAGATCATTGGTAAAGAAGTGCATGCCTAGGTATCTATCCAGCGTTAGCAGAGCGATAGTCACCGTTAGGATTGGGAATGAAATGATGATCAAAATGTTTGCACACAGAGACGCCCAAGTGAAAACTGGCATCTTCATCATTGGCATAGACGGTGTACGCATACGCAAAATGGTCGCGAAGAAGTTCACGCCTGTTAACGTCGTACCGACACCTGATATCTGCAGCGCCCAAATCCAATAGTCGACCCCGACTCCTGGGCTGGCCTCAATACCTGAAAGCGGCGGATACGCTAGCCAGCCGGTGCGACCAAATTCACCTAAGCCGAGAGACATGTTTGTTAGAATGACACCAACAACAAACAGCCAAAAGCTCAAGTTATTCAGATACGGGAAAGCTACGTCACGCGCACCAATCTGTAATGGCACGATGATGTTCATCAGACCAATAACCAATGGCATCGCTACGAAGAAGATCATGATCACGCCATGGGCAGTAAAAATTTGATCGTAGTGATGCGGTGGCAAGTAACCTGCTTCACCCGCAGAAGAAAGGAGTTGCTGACTACGCATCATGACTGCGTCAGCAAAACCACGAACAAGCATCACCATCGCTACTGCGATGTACATGAAGCCAAGTTTTTTATGGTCTACTGAAGTAAACCATTCATTCCACAAATATTGCCACTTTCCGGCTTTAGTTACCGCGTAAACTACGGCTAAACCAACCAGCGCCACAACCGCTAAGGTGATGACGATAATAGGTTCGTGGAATGGAACTGAATCAAGAGTTAATCTTCCAAACATTACGATTATCCTTGGTTTTCAGGCAAACAGTTCATTGAACCAGGATGCTGAGTCACAACGTCGGTGAACAAGAACGGAGGAACGCTAGAGAACAAAGTGACTGGCTCTGCGATACTTGGCGCTGCCAGTGAGCTGTATTGCTCCCAATCTTCAATACGATCAGGGCTCGCCTTCACTTTCCGCACCCAATTTAGGAACGCAGCACGATCAGACATTGCTGAAGCTGTGAACTTCATTTGCGAAAAGCCTTCGCCGCTGTAGTTCGATGCAAAACCCTTGTAGTCACCTTCGTGGTTCGCGATCAGGTTGAGCTTGGTTACCATTCCTGGCATCGCGTAGATCTGTGTACCTAAACGAGGGATGAAAAACGCGTTCATGATGTTGTCCGAAGTCAGTTTGAACTGTACTGGCACATCTTTCGGGAACGCCACATAGTTCACCGTCGCAATGTTTTCTTCTGGATAGATGAACAACCATTTCCAATCGAGTGACACCACTTCGATGGTCATTGGTTTAACATCACTTTCCAATGGTTTGGAGGGCTCTAGTTCATGAGTCGAACGCCATGTGATCGTCGCAAGAATCGCAATGATGATGATTGGAATTGTCCATACCACCACTTCGATTTTGGTCGAGTGTGACCACTCGGGAGCGTACTCTTCTTCAGTGTTAGAGGCGCGGTATCGGTAAGCGAAGTAAATCGTCATTAGAATCACAGGGATTACAACGATCAACATCAGCAAAAGAGCAGTAATAATTAGCTCTTTTTCCTGCACACCAATGGCACCTTTGGGGTCAAGTAAAGCTGAATTACATCCTGAGAGCATAAGTATGACGGACGCCAAACTTCCCCTCGACAAGATGCGTTTATATCTTGAGGCTTCCATTAACTTTCTCGATGGTTGTCTGGTGTCAAAACAAATGCCAATCACAGTAAATAAGAGCTCAGAAACAGCGCAGGGGAAATGTTTGATAAAAAGGCAAAAATTTTGATAAGTAGTTATTCTACTTACAAATTTTTCAGCGCCGTTATCAAGCATCTTAACCAGCTAGAATGAACAATTACTTGCTACGATTGGTATCAAGCTAAGAACCAGTTGTTATAGTCATTAGAATGTTTATGTGTTGAGCATGAGTAACGTCGGGATCAGAGCGAAACAAAACGGAATTGAGTGGAGATCAAAACCACACTGTTAGTGTGAGTTTATTGTTACACTTTGAAACACAATGTTACATTTGGCGCATTATGAGGAGTAAAAAGTTAAAGCTCATTAGCCACAACTGGAAACTAACCTTCCATTAATGAAACCCACACACTTAAAATAGGAGATTAACCTCAACACGAATTTCACGTGCTTCACAGTTAATGTCTTTTGAAACAGACAGTTGCAAATTTATTTTGGTGAGACTGACTATCAACTGCATTTACGTAGATAGCTTGAGTACGAAGGGGGAATTAAAAGTTGAAAATTGTGATCAATATCAAATTAATGATTTCACTTAGTATTTGAGTGGTATTTACTTCTCATTATTTACTTTTGGCAAACCATTCGCAGGGCGAATCCAAACATGAGTAATAAACACACTTACGTTGCCCAGAACTGGCTCTCGGAAAAATAGGAAATGTTGAAAGGGAAAGAAGCTTGTCATTCCGGTCTGTGGGGTCTAACCCTAGGGCTTTACATACGAATGCCTCCATCCACTTCTAAAACTCTGCCAGTAAAGTAATCACTCTCAAGAATGTATTTTACTGCATGTGCGATTTCACTTGTTTCACCCATCCTTCCAATTGGGATCATCTTTTCTAGCCGTTCTATGGCTTCTGGTTTCATTTGCTCTGCCATCGCGGTATGTACCACACCTGGTGCAATCGCCGCCGCGCGGATACCGTATCTTGCTAACTCACGGGCCCACGTTGTCGCCATGGTTGCGACCGCCGCTTTAGATGCAGAATAATTGGTTTGACCGATATTCCCTGCTCTCGCGACACTAGAAATATTGATGATAACGCCTTGTGAACCGCTCTCAATCATCTTGACGGCAGCTTCACGCCCACACAAAAATGTCCCCGTAACGTTGACGTTCATGACCAAATTGAATTGATCCAAAGACATCTTACTGATCACGCCGTCTTTTGATTTTACAAGTAACCCATCTCTTAGCACGCCAGCGTTATTGACTAGCCCATTGAGTTGGCCAAAATCTTGGATAACCGCTTCAAACGTGTTTTCAACATCGATTTCGCTCGTTACATCCACTTGATAAGTCAACGCTTTTGCGCTCAGCATTCGGCACTGCTCTTGTGTTTCCATTAAGCCGCTAGCGTTTACATCTAATAACGCTAAATCTGCACCGGCTTGAGCAAGCGTAATTGCCATCATTTGCCCAAGTCCCTGCCCTGCACCTGTAATGGCAATGACACTATTTTTAATATCCATAGTTACTGCACTCCGTCGCTAATAATGTTCCCTATTTCAAGCCTGTTTCGGTGGTCCGAAATGATGAGTTTCACTTCACCATTTCAGACGGCTTTGTAGCAAAACTCAGTCTAGCCCTTCTTACTCTTGTAAAACTCAAACAAGCTTGAGAAGTCGAGCTCGCCGTGGCCGCTCGCGTTGTGGAAAGAATATAAATTACGCGCCAGTGAGCCCATCGGAACCGAAGAGTGTGTTTGTAACGCCGCATCTAACCCCAAACCGAGATCTTTCAACATGAGTTTGCTCATAAAGCCCGGTTGGTAATCGTTGCTGGCTGGTGCACTGTCCATCACTCCTGGGCAAGGATTGTAAAGCTCCAATGCCCAATTTCGGCCGGAGCTTTGCAGCATGATGTTTGATAACACTTTGGGATCGAGCCCATGATCGATACCTAGATTTAGCGCCTCGCACGTACCAGACATTAAAATGCCGAGCATAAGGTTGTTACAGATTTTCGCCATTTGACCATCGCCCGCTTTACCGGCATGGAAAACATTTTTTCCCATGTACTGCAAAATGGCATTGGCTTTAGAAAATGCTTCATCCGAGCCACCAACAATAAAGGTTAATGTCGCCGCTTTAGCGCCGGCAACACCACCCGAAACGGGCGCGTCGACAAACAGCACGCGTTTATTTGCCGCTTCATTGGCGACTAATCGCGCAGAGTCCGGATCAATGGTTGAACAATCAATCATCAAGGTACTTGGCGAGACAAGGTTGAGGACACCTACGCCGCCGTGTAAGTCGCCAAGATACACGGAACGAACGTGAGATCCTGCTGGTAGCATCGTGATGACTGTGCTTGCACCATCCACGACTTCCTCAATAGAGCTCGCCACCACCGCACCAAAAGGTGCAAGTTGCTTTGCCGCTTCGCTATCGACATCGAATACTTGCACGTTAAACCCAGACGCTAATAAGTTCTGCGCCATCGGATGCCCCATTCTTCCTAAACCGATAAATGCGATGGTACTCATGATCATTCTCCTTATTGACCTGGTGTTTGTTCACCCAAATCAGCAAGCGGATGTTCGTCATCCAGCCAAAGTGAGGTAAACAAGGTATCGATGACATCTTCATCGACTTCACTGACACTGTTAAACATCCAATTAGGTTCGCCATCCCGGTCAATAAGCCGAGAACGGACGCCCTCTTTAAACTCACCTAATAAGGCGCTGCGAACCGATAAACTCAGCTCCAAGCGGAAGCAATCTGCAAGCGGTAAGCTGTGGTATTCTTTCACTTGTCTGAAGCAAATATGCGCGGTGATTTGACTGCCCGCGGCGAACGTTTGTTTCGCGTTTTCTATCCACTGACTGTTCCCTTCGATAGCCATGATTCGCTGTGCTATTGCATTAAGATCAAAGCCTTTGCACGCTTCCTCTATCTGATCTAAGTATGGACAAATTTGCGTGGTTGGTTTGCTATCAATAACCTGTTCTTCCATTAATTGTAGTAGCGCAGTTACCAACTCTTTCGCATCTTCTTTGCCCCACTGGAGCCGCTTTAGCTCATCCAGTAAGGTGGGATACTGCTCTTCCAACAGTAACCAATCGGCCAAACCAATAGTGACAGCGTCACTTGAATTCACCATTGAACCTGTCAATCCGAGGAATAAACCCACTTGCGGATCTATCTGGCTTAAAAACCACGTACCTCCCACATCAGGATACAGTCCGATATTGATTTCTGGCATAGCAAGGCGTGATGTTGTTGTCACAACTTTATGGCTGGTTCCCATAAAAAGCCCCATCCCACCACCCATGACAATACCTTCTCCCCAGCCGATAATAGGTTTGTTGTAAGTGTGGATAAGATAGTCACACTCATACTCCAACGAGAAATAGTCCGTACAGAACTCTACGATTTTTTCTTTACTCTCGTTATGCATGACGTGATACATAGCTCGAACATCGCCACCAGCGCAGAATGCTTTTTCTCCAGCGCCAGTGAGTACCACACAAGTCACATGCGGATCATCTTGCCACTTGATAAGCTGATCGTTGAGTTGGACCAACATGTCATACGTCAATGCATTCAATGAAGCGGTGTTGTCTAACGTTGCGATACCAATGCGGTGCACGCCATCTAAGCACTCTATTTCACTGATGGTTACCATCCCTGCCATGTGGCCTCCTATCGGTTTTTCCATTGCGGTGGGCGTTTTTCTAAAAAGGCGCGAACACCCTCAACTTGATCTTCCGTATCAAAAAGATTCAGAAACAACTCTCGCTCTTTCATTAAGCCGTGCTTAAGTGGCGCAGAGCGCATATTTTGAATGAGCGCCTTACATGCGGCGACAGAAGATGGTGACTGGTTCGCAACAGATTCAGCAAGCTCCAACGCTTTACTTAACGCTTCGCCTTTGGGAACCAACTCCTCAGCCAAGCCTAGTTCTTTTGCTTTGTCAGCGCTAACTTGTTCTCCACATAAAATGATGCGCTTTGCCCAGCCTTCTCCTACTAACGCTGTGAGGTTTTGGGTACCGCCAGCGCAGGGCAAAAGTCCGACTTTGGCTTCAGGTAAAGCAAGTACCGCTTGCTCTTCAACTACTCGAATATCACAAGCTAATGCCACTTCTAAACCTCCGCCCATGGCGTAACCATTAATGGCGGCAATGGAAACACCACGGAATTCCGAGAGTGTTTCAAACGCTTCACCAAAGCATCGCGCCATGTCTAACGCAACCGCTTTGTCACCATCAGAAAATAGCTTGAGATCCGCACCAGCAGAGAAAAACTTTTCTCCACTGCCGGTTAAAACCAGTGCGTAGACCTGCTTATCATCGTTAAGTGTGAGTATCAGCGACTTCAGTGCCTTGAGGCTCTCTGCTGTCCACGTATTGGCTGGCAGGTTGTTCATCGTGACCACCGCAACGTGATTAGCGATCGTATGTTGAATGGCTTCTTGGGTTAATGGCATATATGAATCCTTTCTCAATGAACAAATCCAATACTTCGCTACAGCAAGGTCGACTCCTCAGAGAGCAAACGGCGCGCGATGATTAAACGCATAATTTCGTTCGTTCCCTCCAGAATTTGATGCACACGCACATCTCTGAAATGACGTTCCATTGGATACTCTTTGATATAACCATAGCCGCCATAAAGCTGCAGCGCTTGGTCGCAAACATGAAAGCCCACATCGGTTGCGAACCGTTTTGCCATCGCGCAATAAGCAGTGGCATCTGGGTCATTTCGGTCGAGCTTACTGGCGGCATAGCGCACCAACTGCCGCGCAGCCACTAGCTCTGTCGCCATGTCTGCCAATTTGAATTGTAAGGCTTGAAACTGCGCAAGCGGCTTGCCGAACTGCTTACGTTCTTGAATGTACCGTGTCGCCTGATTAAGGGCCTGTTGAGCCGTACCGACGGAGCAGGTCGCAATGTTTATACGCCCTCCATCAAGCCCTTTCATCGCAAAGACAAAACCGTGCCCTTCTTCGCCCAGTAGATGGCTAGCTGGAATAACGACATTTTCAAAAGTAACCGCTCGTGTTGGTTGGCTGTTCCAACCCATTTTGGGTTCTTTGCGCCCATAGCTGATACCATCTGTTTGAGCTGGAACAACAAATGCAGACACGCCTTTGGCACCCGCTTCTCCAGTTCTCGCCATCACGACCAAAACATCTGTCTCTCCTGCGCCAGAGATAAAGGTTTTGCCACCGTTGAGGACATACTTATCTCCCTTTTTTGTAGCGGAAGTGGTCAGTGCAGCGGCGTCTGATCCTGCGTTGGGCTCGGTTAAGCAATAGGAGCCTAACCATTCCCCCGTAACTAACTTCGGGCAGAACTGCGTTTTGGCTTCATCGGTAGCAAAACTGGCTATCATCCAACTGACCATGTTGTGAATCGTCATAAACGCCGTAGTGGACGTACATCCCATGGCCAGTTGTTCAAAGATAATTGAAGCATCCAAGCGACTCAGCCCTAGGCCACCTTGCGCTTCTGGAGTGTAGAGACTGAGAAACCCCAGTTCTCCCGCCTCTCTCAATACGTCTTTGGGGAAGATCTGTTTTTCATCCCACTCCGCCGCCATCGGTGCTAAACGCTCATCGGCAAATTGCTGAGCGGTATCGGCAAATGCACGTTGATCTTCATTAAGTTCAAAGTCCATAAAAGCTCCTTCTATTCACTCAGCGCAGTTGGATGGTCAAATTAGGCCCCGTTGGAATATCGTCATCAAACCAACGTGCCGTCACCGTTTTAGTCTCGGTATAAAAACGTACCGCTTGTTTACCATACGCATGCAAATCGCCATAGAAACTGCCTCTCCAGCCTGTAAAAGAGAAAAATGGCAAAGGTACCGGAATAGGCACATTGATCCCGACCTGACCGACTTGAATGTCATGCTGATATTTTCTTGCAGCAGCGCCATTAGCCGTAAAAATGGAAGTGCCGTTCCCGTAAGGGTTACGATTCACCAACTCAATGGCCTCTTGCAACGTTTCGACTTCCATACAAACTAAAACGGGGCCAAATATCTCTTGCGTGTAAATCGACATATTCGCTGTTACACCGCTAAACAAGGTTGGGCCAATCCAGTTTCCATCGGGAAAGCCTTCCACTTCACACTGACTGCCATCCAGTTCACACACTGCGCCTTGTTGTTTGCCATCTTCAATTAAGTCCAATACGCGTTGTTTAGCTTGCTCACTGATGAGAGGACCATAAGCAGCTTGCTCATCGTCCCAAGGCCCTGGGTGTACTTTCGCCATTGCCTGTTTGAGGTCTGTAATCCATTGTTTTGAATCGCCGACAAATACCGCAACAGAAATCGCCATACAACGCTGCCCCGCCGCCCCAACGGAGGACCCCACTAGGTTATTCACCACTTGTTCTTTGTTCGCATCAGGCATGATCACCATGTGATTTTTAGCACCAGCAAAAGCTTGAACGCGTTTAAAGTGTTTCGTACCCGTGGTGTAGATATAACGGGCAACAGGAACCGAGCCAACAAATGACACCGCTCGAATGTCAGGATGAGCCAGCAGAAAGTCGACTTGGTCTTTGCAACCGTGAACGATTTGCAACACTCCTTTCGGCGCGCCAGCTTGCTCAAATAGTTCGGCTAAACGAATAGAGGTCAACGGCACTTGTTCGGAGGGTTTAAGCACAAACGTATTGCCCGCAGCGATAGCGATTGGGAACATCCACAACGGAATCATGGCAGGAAAGTTAAACGGCGTAATGCCGCAACACACACCTAGGGGCTGAATCATTGAGTAACTATCAATATCCGTGGCAACGTTTTCGACGGTTTCGCCCATCATATTGCTGGCAATGTTTGCAGCCTGCTCAACAACCTCTATGCCTCGCCACACATCGCCTTTAGCATCCACTAAAATCTTACCCGTTTCATGAGAAAGCAGTGTGGCAAGCTCGTCATGATGTTCTTTGAGAAGGTGCTGATAACGAAGCATGACTCTAGCACGCTCGGATACTGCCACTTCCTTCCAGGATTGGAATGTCTCTTTCGCATTATCAATGGCGGCTTCCATCTCGTGATCCGTTGAGCAGGGAACGTACGCAATGACATCATTAGTGGCAGGATTGGTCACCTCGATCCAATCCGAAGTTTGAGATTCACGAAACTCTCCACCAATAAACAAGGGAACTAAACGAGTCATCATTTACTCCTTTCTGATTTCAATTAAAGCGGTATTTCAATGCCTATCGCCGTTGCCTCTCCACCACCGATACAAAGTGACGCAACGCCTCGCATCACTTTTTTGGCGTCTAGATCACCGTCGGTACCTAAAGCTTGTAGCTGACGCAAACTATGAATCAATGTCACCAGAATTCGTGCGCCACTTGCGCCTATCGGATGCCCGAGTGCACACGCTCCGCCTTTAATATTGACTTTGCTCATATCAAGCCCAAGTTCTGCTACCGCGATTTGTGTCACGACAGCAAAGGCTTCATTGATTTCCCACAGATCCACTTCGTCAATTGACCAATCCAACTGGGACAACAACTGTTCAATCGCATAAACAGGAGCCAAAGTATATTCAGCAGGTTTTCTGGCGTGTGTGGCGTGAGACTTGATAACGGCGAGTGGCTCAAGACCTTGGTGGAGCGCAGTCTCTTCATCCATTAGAACAAGCGCTGCAGCGCCGTCGGAAATCGCACTCGAATTAGCAGCGGTCACCGTGCCTTTTTTATCAAATGCAGGTTTGAGTTGAGGGATTTTATCCAGATCAATCGAGCGCGGGTGCTCATCGTAATCCAGCGTTCCTTGTTCAGACTTGGTGTTGAATTCAATCGGTGAGAGCTCGTCTGCAAATAAGCCTCGCTCTTGAGCTTCCAACGCACGTTTTGCCGACATCACTGCCCATTCGTCCATGTGCTCTCTGGTAAACTTAAGCCTGTCTGCGACGTGCTGAGCATAAACACCCATTAAGTGCCCTTCGTACGCATCTTGCAATCCATCGAGAAACATATGGTCATACGTCGACTGGTGGCCCATGCGCATTCCCTTTCTCGCCTCTTTCAATAAATACGGCGCATTGGTCATACTCTCCATACCACCAGCAATGGCCGTTCGAATCATTCCAGCTTTGATAAGATCGTGCGCCAACATGACGCTCTTCATGCCCGAGCCACACACTTTATTGATAGTCGTGCACCCTACACTCATGGGTAAATCCGCACCAATTGCCGCTTGTCTCGCCGGGGCTTGCCCACAACCCGCAGGGAGCACACATCCCATGAAAACTTCATCTACAGATGTCACATTCACTTCATGCATCGCAGCTTTTATCGCTTGTGCACCTAATTGGGGAGCGGAGTAAGTTTGCAACTTTCCTTGAAAGCGCCCGATCGGCGTTCTCTTCGCGCTGACAATCCAGATGTCTTTTTCCATGATTCGCATTCCCTTGAGGTATATGTGAACACTAGACTGACTGATAACGCCCTTGCATGACATTGCTTACCAAGTGCTAAGCCAGTCTTTGTCGCCCTTTCTCACTGACAAACTTTCATACTGCGATTTCTTGACGTTTACGTAAGCATAGCACTAGCCTTTACAATGAGATGAAAAAACACACCAAGTAGGCGTTTATCTTTCAAAATTTGCGTTCGGCCTTTCCGTTGAAGGTTCGATTTCCAGAAACTGGATTTTTATTCGAGGTAAGTATGTTATGGAAAAATACAAGATCAGTGACCTCGCCAAGGAGTTTGATATTACCACTCGCAGTATCCGGTTTTATGAGGACGTAGGTCTGATTGAACCAGAGCGAAAAGGCAACATGCGCGTTTATCAACGCAGAGATAAAAT
This sequence comes from Vibrio sp. CCB-PB317, assembly GCF_022808245.1. NCBI lineage: Bacteria > Pseudomonadati > Pseudomonadota > Gammaproteobacteria > Vibrionales > Vibrionaceae > Vibrio > Vibrio sp. CCB-PB317. The sequence goes on along the minus strand of NZ_JALGNU010000002.1, from coordinate 764,460 downwards.
TCGTCTCAAACTGATTTTAAGAGGGAAACGGCTCGGTTTTTCACTGGCAGAAATTCGTGAACTTTTCGAGCTCTATGACATGCAACAAACCGAAGGACAGTTATTGAAAATGCTCAATATCATTGAAGAGAAACAAGCCGTCCTACAACAGCAACTCAATGACATCAGCGTCGTAATGGCAGAGTTGAATGCCGCTAAAGAACGCTGTATTCAAACACTCAAAAGCAAAGAGACATAACCGCTATACTCAAATAGCGACACTGCAATCGGCTTTTCCACCTTACCTCTGATATCGGGAGACGTTATGAAAAGCACCTACGCCCCACTCAATTTCGGACTTGGTGATACCATCGATATGCTCCGAGACCACGTTAATGCCTTTGCTACGGAACATATTGCTCCCATCGCCGCAGATATAGACCGCGATAACCAGTTTCCGAAGCATTTGTGGCCTTTGTTTGGAGATATGGGGTTGCTTGGTGTCACCGTCGATGAAGAATTTGGTGGTGCAGGCATGGGATACCTTGCTCACGTTGTGGCGATGGAAGAGATCAGCCGAGCCTCTGCCTCCGTCGCTTTAAGCTACGGCGCTCATTCCAATCTGTGCGTCAATCAGATTTTTCGCAATGGCACGCCTTCTCAACGCAAGAAATACCTTCCCAAACTCATCGATGGTACGCACGTTGGCGCCCTAGCTATGAGTGAGCCCAATGCCGGTTCAGACGTGATAAGCATGCAACTGAAAGCGGAGAACAAGGGCGACCATTTTGTACTGAATGGCAACAAAATGTGGATCACCAACGGTCCCGACGCTGACATAGTGGTGCTTTACGCTAAAACGGATGTCAATGCAGGTTCACGAGGTATTACCGCATTCATTGTTGAACGCAACGTCGAAGGTTTCAGCCATGCTCAAAAGCTGGACAAACTAGGTATGAGAGGCTCGAACACTTGCGAACTTGTATTTAACAATTGCGTAGTGCCGAAAGAGAATATTCTTGGCGAGCTGAATCAAGGCGTCGAGGTGTTAATGAGTGGACTAGATTACGAGCGCGTCGTCCTCGCTGCCGGACCACTCGGGATAATGCAAGCTTGCATGGACATTGTGGTCCCGTACGTACATGAACGAGAGCAGTTTGGAAAGTCCATTGGCGAGTTTCAGTTAGTTCAGGGCAAGATCGCCGATATGTACTCTCGAATGAGTGCAGCAAAAGCGTATGTATATACCGTCGCAGCGGCTTGTGATCGAGGTAACGCAACACGCAAAGATGCCGCAGGAGCGATTCTGTACAGTGCAGAACTCGCCACACAAATGGCACTCGATGCAATCCAATTGCTCGGTGGGAATGGCTACATCAATGAATACCCTGCTGGTCGTTTGCTACGTGATGCAAAGCTTTATGAAATCGGCGCGGGTACCTCAGAGATTCGCCGCATGTTAATAGGCCGAGAACTGTTCGAAGAATCTCGCTAAAGGAACATACGACAAGGAAGTCATTATGGCCATTATCAAAAGTAAAACTAAGCCAACTGACGAGTTATTTCTTTCCAATAAAGCGGCGATGGAAACGTTGGTCACTCAACTGAATCAACACATCGAGACCATCAAACAGGGAGGCGGTGAAAAAGCCATTCAGCACCAGAGGCAAAAAGGAAAACTCCCCGCCCGAGAACGCATCGCGCGCTTGCTTGATGACAACACTGACTTTCTTGAAATCAGCCAGTTTGCCGCCTGGCAAATGTATGACGAATCCATCCCCTGCGCTGGCGTTATCGCCGGCATTGGTTTCATAGCGGGGATTCAATGTATGGTCATCGCCAACGATGCTTCGGTAAAAGGCGGAACCTACTACCCACTCACGGTAAAAAAACACCTTAGAGCGCAAGAGATAGCCCAACGTTGCCAACTCCCCTGCGTATACTTGGTGGACTCCGGTGGCGCAAATCTCCCTCATCAGTCCGACGTCTTCCCCGACAAAGAACACTTTGGTCGCATTTTCTTTAACCAAGCGAGGATGTCAGCAAAAGGCATCCCTCAGGTTGCTGTTGTGATGGGGCTTTGCACTGCTGGGGGCGCATATGTTCCTGCCATGGCGGATGTGTCCATTATGGTCAAAGAGCAAGGCACCATATTTTTGGCGGGACCGCCTCTAGTTAAAGCGGCCACTGGCGAAGTCGTGACGGGTGAAGAGCTCGGCGGTGCAGACGTGCATTGTCGTAAATCTGGTGTTGCTGATTATTACGCTGAAAATGATGAGCATGCCCTAATGCTTGCCCGAGAAGCCATTGCCAATGCCAATAGAGCGAAACCGATTAAGTCGGAAAACACCGTGCTACCTCCCCGCTACGATGCAGAAGAAATCTACGGAATCGTGAATGCCAACTTACGACTATCATTCGACGTTCGAGAAATCATTGCCCGCATCGTCGATGATTCTGATTTTGACGAATTCAAAGCCTTGTACGGCAGAACGTTAGTGTGTGGCTTCGCTCGCGTTCACGGACACTTGATCGGCATTGTGGCAAACAACGGCATCTTGTTTTCTGAATCGGCACAAAAAGGCGCACACTTTATTGAACTTTGCGCCAAACGGAAAACACCGCTTCTCTTTCTCCAAAACATTACCGGATTTATGGTCGGGAAAAAGGTGGAAGAAGAAGGCATCGCAAAACATGGCGCCAAGCTGGTGATGGCCGTCGCTTGTGCTGATGTACCGAAGTTTACCGTGATCATCGGTGGGTCGTACGGCGCTGGCAATTATGGCATGTGCGGCCGAGCTTATGATCCAACCATGATGTGGATGTGGCCGAACGCGCGTATTTCTGTGATGGGCGGAGAACAAGCGGCAGGCGTCTTAACACAAGTTCGAAAAGACGCGAAGGAACGCCAGGGAGAAGCGTGGTCAGAGCAAGAAGAACACACTTTTAGAGAATCGATCATAGACTTGTATGAAACACAAGGACATCCCTATTTTGCGAGCGCTCGGCTATGGGATGATGGAATTATTGACCCCAAACAAACGCGTCAGGTGTTGAGTCAGGCGCTAACGGCAGCATTAAATGCTCCCATTCCTGATAGCGAGTTTGGCGTCTTCAGAATGTAAATATCCAAAGATGAATTAAGGAAGTTAGTATGCAGGAAATGCAACCAAGCATTATTCCCAACGCCCAAAGGCAAGATGATGTTCTTTGGCATGTCGATGACAATGGCGTAGCAACCATCACTCTAAACAGAACAGCCAAGCACAATGCTTTTGACGCTTGTACGATCGACTTGCTGATCCACCGCCTAGATTATCTCGCTTTACGAACGGATGTGCGATGCTTGGTATTAAAAAGTAACGGCAAGCACTTTTCATCCGGGGCCGACCTGAATTGGATGCAGTCGATGGCCGACAGCACGAGGCAAGATAATTTCGTTGATGCCCAAAACTTGGCAAGACTCATGGAAACACTAGATTCGTTCCCTCAACCCACCATCGCGGTTGTACAAGGCTCCGCTTACGGCGGCGCGCTGGGATTGATTTGTTGCAGTGATATCGCCATCGCGAGCCAATGTGCTAACTTTTGCTTAAGTGAAGTTAAGCTTGGTTTAGTTCCGGCAACCATTGCGCCTTACGTCATGCGCGCGATGGGGAATCGACAAGCTAGACGCTATATCTTAAGTGGTGAAGTCATTTCAGCCGAGGATGCCGAACGGTTTGGTATTGTGCATGAAGTGAAAGAAGCCAAACAACTTGAAAGTGCGGTCGATAGCGTGATCAAGACGTTACTACTTAATAGCCCAGATGCGATGCGTAAAGCGAAAACGCTCTGTCACCAATGTCATCAAAACCCCATCGATCAACAACTGATTCACTATACCAGCAAGCTCATTGCGGACATTAGGGTATCGCCACAAGGCCAAGATGGCTTGCAAGCGTTTCTTGAAAAACGAAGCCCAAGTTGGGTAACCAAATCACAGGACAAGTAATGCTGCCTTCCAAAGTAAATATTGTCGAAGTAGGTCCACGAGATGGGTTGCAAAATGAATCTCCTGTTGCGACCCAGACTAAAATCCGGTTGATCAACTTACTCTCTGATACTGGGCTAATGCATATTGAGGCGGGCTCTTTTGTTTCGCCCAAATGGGTGCCACAAATGGCGGACTCAACAGAGGTCATGAAAGCAATAACAAGGCGAAATCATGTTACTTATTCTGCCCTGACACCAAACCTAAAAGGCTTCGAACAAGCCTTGGAGGCTGGTGTCAATCAGGTCGCAATTTTCACTTCATCATCAGAAGGATTCTGCCAACACAATATCAATTGCTCGATTGCAGAAAGTTTAACTCGCTTCGAGCCTGTAATGCGATTAGCCACCAAACACGGCATCCCTGTTCGAGGTTATCTATCCTGCGTTGCCGATTGCCCTTACGACGGTCCAACAGCCCCTAAACAGGTGGCGAGCGTGACCAAATCGCTCATCGATTTAGGGTGCTATGAGGTGTCTCTAGGTGACACCATCGGCACAGGCACGCCAAATCGAATTGCAGCCATGCTGGAAGCCGTCATGTTGGTTACACCTCTCCCCCAGCTTGCTGTCCATTTCCACGATACATGGGGACAAGCGCTCGCCAACATTCATCAAGCCTTGAGTATGGGCATCAATACCATCGACAGCAGTGTCGCTGGGCTGGGTGGATGCCCATACGCTCATGGGGCCTCGGGGAATGTCGCGACGGAGGATGTACTGTATTTATGCCAAGGATTAGGGATCGAAACGGGGATCGACTTGGAGCTGTTAGCAAAAGCTGGCTGGATGATCAGCGAAGAGCTTAATCGAGAACCCACGTCAAAAGTATCGCTAGCTTTGCGTAACCGTATGACATCTCTAACGTAAGACGTTTATTAAACCTCGTAGTTTGCTTTAATACCAATATCAAAATGAAGTGGCATCCGCCACTTTGATATAGACAGGAAACCCATAATTAAGCCAGACAACCCTGTCGCAATAGTCGCTACCGTCAGTATTTCGAAACAAAACGCAAAGGTTGCGATGGCAAGTAGCACTGGCACCGCTTTCAAGCCTGGAACTTTAAAACAAAAGGACTCTTTCAGCGCCACACCGGAAAAAGTGACAAAGACAAAACCAAGAGAAAGCCACACGCGGGATAAGTCTGGATCGCTCACCATGAAGAGCAGTCCCACCCAAGTTGACCAGTTGATGACAGTACGCACAGTTTTACTGTAGACATGGATATTGGCTGCAGTTAATACACCTGCAATAGCGATGATCAGCAACACATTTCGATCATAAAATTCCGAACCTTCAATAAGGTGCAAACCCGATATCGTCATCGTGATAAGTCCAAAGGCAAATACGCTAATTCCTAAACGGTATAAACAGACACTTAAAATATCTAAAAAGTCTAGTGATTCCTGATGCTCAGTATTGGCCATGCTTCACTCCTAAATTGTTCCCTACCCACATTTCTTGAAGCTACCTAGGGATAGACAAACGAAATCGACCGCCAGTACGATAAATAATAAGAGAAAATAAGATAAGCACACAGCCAACTAGCTTATTTGCCGTTAGCACTTCGCCATACCACAGCACGCTTAGAATGACGGTCCAAACTGGCTCTAATATCATGATCAAGGCAGCATTACCTGCCTGAACAAATTTTTGCCCCATGGTTTGCATTACGTAACGCAAGCTCGTCGCTAGCAAAGTGCTCAACGCGAACCACCACCAAATGGAAGAGTCAACCTCTGCCGGAAAAGACTCCATAAAGAAAGAAACCAACAAACCTAAACAACCAGCAGAAAAAAGCTGCACGCAAGTAAGCAGCAACACAGGCAATTTTTGAGAATATTTACTGTTCACATTAAAGTGAAGCGCAAGAACCAGTGCCGCCCCAAGAAACCAAAATTGACTGGCCGATTGCTTCCAACCGCCAACTAAAGAGAGACAGGCGAGACCTAATACCGCGATAGGCAAAGAAAGCCAGAAAATTCGTTGTGGTCGTTGACGAAACATAACCCACGCAACAATCGGCACAAATAGCATGGAGAGACTCATGATAAATGCGCCTTCCCCGAGCGTGTCGCTGATGGAGATGGCGTAAATCCATGTCATAACGGCACTACCTAACAGTAGCCCGACACCACCAGCAGAAAGCACATCTCTCAAATTCGCTTTCAACAAAGGTCGATAGCACAACGGCAGCAGACAGAGCGATGCAATAGTAAATCGCGCCCCGATAAAGCCGAAAGGTGGTAAACCCTGTATTGTTTCCTTAGAAAAGATCCAACCAAGTGCCGCGATCATCGTTGTCGCAACCAGAATAACCGTCGCTTTGCGTTCTGAGTTAAACATAAGTACTCACAAAATATGGAACACAGTATCGCAGCAAGGGAAGTTTGCTGCGCTGTTGTATCAATTTGAAAGGAGTTTCTGTCGAGCGGAAGTGAAAGCCCGATTCTCTCCTGTGTTGTTGTTAAGCAGATTGAAGTTCTGCGGTCGGATACATTAAAGGCAGGCAAAGTCTTAAGGCAAGCGTTTTCGTATACTAAATTGCCTAAGCATCTTATGCATTAAACAAACTGGCTAAAACTTGGACCGGATGTCGAACGACCTCCCCTTCAAAACGCTTAACCTGACTGCGACAGGAATACCCCGTGGCTAACACACGCTCAGTGGGCAGGTTCTTTATATTCGGTTCCCAACTCAGCTGATAAATAGCTTTAGACGTACTTTTCTTATCCACTTCATGGCCGAATGTCCCTGCCATGCCACAACATCCCGTAGGTATCACATGCAGCTTTAAGCCAAAGTGATGAAAAATAGACTGCCAAGATTTCTCAGTCTCCGGTATTTTTGTCTTTTCTGTGCAATGCGCCATCAAATACCAAGGCTCTTCATCTGATGCGCGTACAGCTGGCCATTCATTGAGTGTATCCACCAGCCATTCATGAGCCGTATAAACTGTAAACTCGCCCCGCTTTTCTTTTAGAACCTGATGGTATTCATCACGATAACAAAGCACTAAGGTAGCATCGATACCGATCATAGGAATTTCAAGCTCAGCAACTTGGTTGAGAAAATCCGAAGTGTTTTGTGCATTTCTGGCGAATGCCTTAAGGAAACCTTTTACATGTTGAGCTTTCCCATTAGGTTTGAAAGGCAGAACAACAGGGTGTTTCCCTAACCGCTGCAATAACTGAATAAAGTCCGCAACCAACTCGGCTTCATAAAAGCTGGTAAATGGATCTTGAACAATCAAGACGTAATTTTGCTTCACTTCTGGGGAAAGCGATTCTAGATACGCAAAGTCAAACGGGCTCACGCCAAGTGCCTGACATCGACTTTGCAACGTAGGGATCGATAGCACTGGCGAATCAACAAAACCGATGGATGTCTCTAATACCTGCGTAACAGGCCTACTAGATGCAATTCGATTAACCAGCTTGGGGGCTTTTGCCATAATCGGCAGCAGTTGCTCAATATTCGACACCAGATAGTCGCGCAGCGGTCTGCGATAACGAGAGTGATAGAGGTGTAAAAAACGCGCTCTAAAATCAGGCACATCAACTTTAACAGGACACTGACTCGCACACGCTTTGCACGCTAGACAACCGCTCATCACCTCATAAACTTCATGCGATAGGTCATCAGATGCGGGGCGAGATATCAGTTGACTCAGCTTCTGAGCCAAAAGCTTAACCGATAACGTTTGATTGAGAAGTTGCTGTTCGTTAGCGAGCAAATCGAAGCCACTGTCATTAAGGCGACGCAGCCATTCACGCATTATCCCTGCCCTCCCTTTCGGAGAGTGGCGACGATCGGCTGTTACTTTAAATGATGGACACATTGGGCTATCAGCATCGTAATTAAAACACAGCCCATTGCCATTGCAAGACAGCACGGGCTTAAGCGACTCTCGGACTTCTACGGGGATCTGACGATCATAGTAGCCACGCTTGGTCGCTGTGACTTTTACCATTTCAGCGTCGCTATTCAGTGGTGTGCAAATCTTCCCCGGATTCATTTTATTGTCTGGGTCAAACGCCGCTTTAATGCGCCTTAATTCAGTAAAGAGCTCATCACCAAAGAAGGCAGGTCCATATTCTGAGCGATATCCTTTACCGTGCTCTCCCCACATTAAGCCATTGTATTTTGCCACCAGCGCGACCACATCATCGGACAGTTGATGCATCAACGCTTCCTGCTCAGGGTCACACATATCGAGCGCCGGACGCACGTGAAGGACGCCAGCATCCACATGACCAAACATGCCATAATGCAGGTTATTGCTGTCTAGCAACGTACGAAATTCCGCGATAAAGTCCGCTAAATTTTCAGGCGGCACACAGGTATCTTCCGCGAATGCAATCGGCTTTGCCTGACCTTTAGTCGCGCCAAGCAGCCCAACCGCTTTCTTGCGCATTCCATAAATAGCCTGGATGTCTTGGGGGGCGCGACAGACTTGATAACCGATGATACCACTGCGTCGGTGAGCCATTTCTTTATCGAGAATTGAAAGTAAGCGTTCAACTTTATCCTCAATATCATCGCTGTGACTGCCTGCGAACTCGACAAAGTTAATCCCTTGCATCTCTTTGCCCTGCACATCTGAGATCGCGTGTTTTACCGAGTGCCAGACAATGTCTTCTCTTGCAAGATTAAGCACCTTTGCATCAACCGTCTCTACCGATAGCGCCTCTGCTTCGACCATCAAGGGAGCATTTCGCAATGCAGAATCAAAGCTATCGTATTTAACGTTCACTAACCGTCGCGTGGTAGGTATTCGCGTAAGATTGAGCTTGGCTTCAGTGATAAAAGCTAACGTGCCTTCAGAGCCACATAATATTCTCGTGACGTCAAACTCTTCACTCTTGTCGTTGATGGCATTTTTTAGGTCATAACCAGTAAGAAATCGATTCAGAGGAGGAAACTTATCCAAAATCTGTTGACGCTTGTCTCGACAAACTTTCTCTGTAATTTTTAACGCTCGCGATACTACATCACTGTTTAACCATTTGTTTTGTTGAATAGCTTCGGTATCGAGCACCGAACCATCCGCCAATACCGCTTTGAGCGCCAACACATGATCCGAGGTTTTACCATATTGCAAAGAGCCTTGGCCTGATGCATCGGTATTAATCATCCCACCTAATGTTGCGCGGTTGCTGGTCGATAGGTCTGGCGAGAAGAAATAACCATAAGGACGAACGATGTCATTGAGTTGGTCTTTGACTATCCCAGTTTCCACTCTCACCCAGCCTTCCTGCTCGTTAATCTCTAACACTCGATTCATGTAGCGAGACAGGTCAACCACAATCCCCGAGTTCAATGATTGTCCGTTGGTGCCCGTTCCGCCTCCTCTGGGCGAAAAGGTCAGGTGCTTAAATTCATCACGTGCACTGACCTTGCCAAGTATTACCACATCATGATGGTTGGCAGGAAAGACGACCGACAAAGGAAGTTGCTGGTAGACGCTGTTGTCAGTCGCCATACTCAATCGAGTGGTATAACGAGCATCAGTATCCCCCTTGAAACCAAGTTGTTTAAGGGTGTTAAAGAACTTGATAACCACAGGATCAGAGGAAACCTGTAGCGGAAGTGCAGGAAGCATAATTTGAATCGGTGCCTTACGGTTGTCTTTTTAGGTTCGTAACATGAATGCGGAGTTAAAAGTGGTAGAGGCGCTTGGGGTTATCGACCAGAATCTTGCCAAACAGTGTCGTATCTTGCGTCCAGTGCCACAAGGTATCTAATAGCTGGCCATCATTTGGCATCTCAGCAGCAAAACATGGATGAGGCCAATCCGAGCCCCAGACACATTGCTCTTCATTCGCTTCTAACAAAGCTTGAGCAAACGAAGAAACGTCATCATAAGGCGGAGATTGAAGCGACAAACGATACGGCGCCGACAATTTTGTCCACACTTTCCCTTCGGCCTTAAGCTTCAATAAGGTTTGAAAACCAGGATGAGAAATAAGCTTGTTTGTTGGCATATGTCCAAGATGATCAATCACTACGGGCACGGGTAAAGCCCTTAATCGCTGATATAAGTCATCAAACTGCGAAACATCAATTAAGCATTGAAGGTGCCAGTGTCGCTCTGCAAGGCGAGCCGCTAAACGTTCAACATCACGCCACTCAATACCACCTTTAAACAGTAGATTCATCCGCACCCCACAAAATCCCGCTTCTTGTAGCTCATCCAGCGTTTGCTCGGACACATCCGCATCCACGACCGCGACGCCTTTGTAGTCGTAACCTTGCTGGCGTAAATACCGTAATGTATCAAGATGCAACTGGTTGTCATTGCCATACACACTCGGCTGAACCAGCACGCCATGACGGATGCCTAATTGCTGGTGCAAATGCAGGTACGCGCCGACGCTGGCATCAGGTGGTGTGTAGGTTCGCGTTTCACAGTACGGATAACGTGAAGAAAAAACGTGGGCGTGACAATCAACCGCGCCTTCAGGAGTCGCGATTGTTGGTTTATTTACAAATGGGTCAGCCGCTTCACAAAATGGAATTATGCTCATCGAAAATCATCCTGTCAGAAAGGTAGAGGTGCCATCAACGAAAGCACCTCTTAAAGACTTAACTGAAGTTCTCACTCAACCAGTTCGCGATCACGCCAGAGAACTGAATAAACTTAGGATCGTCGTCCAACATCCACTCGGTGTGACCACCTTCCGGCAGTAAGAATAGAGATTTCGGCCCAGGGTATTTCGCGTACAGCGACTTTGCTTCGGTCACTGGGTGAAGGTCGTTTTCTGCACCGTGCGCAATCAAGATTGGCGCGTCTGCAAATCGCTCGTCCAGTAGAGCTTCCGGTTTGAAATTGATGAGAGAATCCGCAAAATCCAGATCAGATGTCACGCCGTAGCCCGGCGCTTTGACCAGTTCAGTGAATACATATTCGCGGCTTACTGGATCAAGCGGGTAGATTTCAAATGGATCAATCCCCTGCTTTTCTCCACCAAGAGCAAGACGTGTACGCTCTTCTAACATAAATTGACGGAACGCTTTCCAACCGTGCTCACCACGTTGAGCAACCTGAACACGTACCGCATCATAAAAGCCGTTCATGGAGATAAGGCCATCAATCGCATCTTGGCAAACGCGGTAAGCATCAAGAATTAATCCCCCCGCCATGCCCCAGCCAGCCAGTACGACTTTGCGGCCTTCCTCGTCAGCGCGCTTTTTCACAACCGCAACCGCGTTGGCGATGTCGCGTACTTGTTCATCCAAAATAACTCGCTCACGAATACCCTCAGATTCGCCAAAGCCACGGTAGTCAAATCCGAATACTGTAAAGCCCTTCGCAGTTAAGGCTCTCGCGTAACGCTCTGGGTGAATATTTTTTTGCCCAGTAAAGCCTGAGCAGACAATAACGATCGGTAAGTCTGGGTTGTTAACGTTCTCGTCAGTAAAGAAAGCGCCATCAAGGCGTAGACCATCACTAATTACTGGGGCTTTTTGTTCAATCATAATTATCTCGTCCAAATGAATGTGTATGCTCGACAAAGAAGTCCTTGTCTTAAGTCACATCATGTTCGAATTTTGATAGCAATAATTTAACAATTGCGACATTCTTATCCAGAAATACGACATAGATGAACTGCCCACTTGGTGACCACAGAGAATGAAAACGACACACACGTATCGCATTGGTTTTTTCCTTATTCCTGATTTTTCGATGCTCTCTTTTTCGGCGGTTATCGAACCTCTTCGAATGGCAAATCGCCTCGCTGGTTGCGATTTGTATCAGTGGGATATTTATGGATTCGAAGATAAAGAAGTGTCGGCCAGTAATGGCGTTTCATTCTCGCCAACACAGTCAATCAACAACATTGCTCATTTAGACTTGCTGCTGGTTGTGGCAGGTATTGGCGCCCATGTTGCTGCTGCGAGTGGCTCGGTGAATCAGTGGTTAAAGCAAGCACTTCGTCAAGGCATCGCCGTGGGCTCGACTTCGACAGGCAGCGTGTTGTTAGCAAAAGCTGGGCTATTAAAAAACAAGACGTGTACCGTGCATTGGGAGTCCGCCAACAGCCTGGCAGAGGAGTTTCCAAACATTAACGTGACCAGTGAGTTGTACGAATTCGACCCACGCACACCAACTTGTTCGGGCGGCTTAGCCGGTTTGGATATGATGCTTCATTTAATTACAAACCAACATGGGAGCGACTTGGCGAATCAAGTGGCTGAGCAATGCATTCACCCTGCGATTCGACCAGCGCATGATAAACAGCGGATGTCGTTAATCCGTAAGCACAACATCCGCCACCCGCGCCTGCTCGACGCTGTAGAGATCATGGAAGCCAACATGGAAGAACCGCTAAAATGCTATGAAATTGGCGAACAAGTAGGGTTATCGGTCAGGCAGATGGAGAGGTTATTTTTGCAATACTTGCAAGACAAACCAGGCAATTACTACCTTCAATTGCGCTTAGAACGTGCTCAACATTTGTTGTTGCAAACCATGCTGTCCATCACCCAAATCAGCACCGCTTGTGGGTTCAGTTCTACATCGTATTTTGCGCGCTGCTACAAAAAACGCTATGAAAAAACGCCGCGTGAAGAGCGACGTTTAGCTTAAGATTGAGTAAGAGAAAAGAAGTTCGATCTCTTCGATCTCATCGTGATGTGTCAGGCGACGTGTCAGACGGCTTATCAGACAACGTGCCTTGGTAAAGCAGTGATAGCCAAGCAAGTACCTGCTCTTTACTGGCTTTATCAAGTTGCAAACAGCCCTCTTCTATCGCTGACACGCGTGAAGCGGACAATTCTTTCTCTGCCAAAGTGCGAAACTTACCTCGCATCTCGTCTCGACTGAGAGGATTTTCAGGATTACCTCGCGCAATACAGGGAGGCGAAGTCAGTTTGTCGCCATTTTTCAACGTCACCACGACATGCGCCCAGCGTTCGGCTGGAAACTTATCATTGTAAGCGGGCTCTTCAATTAACTTCATCCGCTCCGTAAGTGCCAAGCGAGCAGGATCTTTCAGTCCTTTGGTGACGGCTTCTACCGTGACCGTATTATCAATAACCGCACTCGCGACTGAAAATGGCAAACTGTACTGAGCCTGCTCGGTTGTCTCTGGGCGCTTGATATGCAGGCACACCGCCTGATGAAAGCTGTGAACTTCGATAAGTTCAATCTCATCAGGTTCTAGTTTATTTTCTTGTTGCAGTGCTCTCACCGCTTCAACCGCAGGTTGAGCCCAACGACAAACCGGATACGGTTTAAAGTATTGCTCCAGAATATACCAGCGCTGCCCTAAATCTGCCCACAAAGCGTGAGTTTGTTGGTCCAGAAGAGTCACGGCTGGCGCGCCAGTAAATCCTTCTTCTGCCAGCTCTGCACTGGCAAAGCCCGCCATTGCTCCCCAGCCAGAGCCGTCTTTGAGCATGGTTGGATGTTCAATACAACGCATCATTTGGCTGCGTGGACCATAAAACTCAGCAATGCCGAGCGCATGCTCTGTTTGTGCATCCGTTAAGTCTTTTCTTCTTGCAGACACCGCAGCGACGCCCAACGCATTCCAAGCACCAGAAGTATGATAATCACAAGCGGTTTGATGCAGCGCGATTCCGGCGCGAGTTGCTATTTCGTAGCCAATGACGAGGGACGTTAATAACTCTTCTCCCGTAACTGCTGACTCATGCATACTGGCGAGCAGCCCCGGCAAAACAGCGACGCCAACATGACCTTTCGTCAGGACTTGGCCGTCGTGCGCGTCCATACTGTCAATCAACATGCCGCCATATAGAGTTGCCCCACAACCACTAGCCGTGTGATCAGAAAACAGCATCGGCGTATCACCGGCAAACTGCTTCTGCGCGAGTTTGGCTACCATGTTTTGCAGCTGCGTCGCTTTACCAGCTGCGGCGACACCTAACAAATCCAAGACGCAATATTTCGCTTGTTCAATAACGTCAGCAGGAAGCTGTTCAAAGGTTAATTCGTGAATAAATCGATGAATAGATTGCATCATCTACTGCTCCAGTTTTAGCGTTTTGCCTTCGACAATAGCGTTGTGATCAATGGTGTATTGCTGTCTCGCATGGTAGGCAGCTCAAATCTGGCTTTATCAATATCGTCCAATGACAAGGTCGCAGTTATCAAGGTTTCACTATCTTCTGCCTGCGCCAATAGCTCACCCGTTGCAGACAAAATACAGCTTCCTCCCCAAAACCACGCTTCGCCCTCTGGCCCGTAACGATTGGCCATCAAAACTGGAGTTCCGTAGAGCACCGCATAAAATTTAACGTTAACTAACCAGTTGTCTTCATTGGAAAAGTCTTTACTGACAATACTGCTGGCCGAGTTGATCGGCGCGAGCAAGATTTCAGGCTTATCGAGTAGCGCGCAATGAACCAAAGGTGGATTCCATAAATCGGCACAAATTAAAACCGAGCCTCGCCAATTATCATCAAGAGAAACGCTGGTGGTTGCGTCACCAGAATGAAACCACTTGCCCTCTTCAAGCCCACCATAGGTTGGTAAATTGATTTTGCGATGCACAGCAACCACCGTACCACCGAGCAACCAAGCCATCGCGTTGTAGTACTCTCCCGGAGCAGCCTGTTCAACAAAGCCGACAATCACGGACATGTGCGGTGCAAGTTGCGCAAGCTCTTTAAGCCGAGCATCATCACGCTTCATGGCAACTTCACGCACAGAAGATTGGAGCTGGTATCCGGTCAAGGAGAGTTCAGGAAATAGCAATAGCTGCGACCCCAAGGCCGCAGCTTGCTTTATGTAATCCTGATGAGTATTCAGATTGGCATTCACATCGCCTAACTGGGCGTTGATTTGGGCCACACTGACTTGCAGGATAGTCATGGTATTACCCCAAGTTATGCTCAGATAGGAACTGGCTTGCGACTTCTGAGATCGAACGTCGCTCCACATCAACTTGTTGATTCAAAGTCGACATCGTATCGCCATCGATCGCCGCAGAAAGCGCGTTCATTTGCTCGGCAAGCTCTGGGTTCGCATCTAGCGTTTCTTGGCGAACCACAGGTGTGATCGCGTAATCAGGGAAAAACTGTTTGTCATCCGTTAAAACGGTAAAACCGAATGCTTTGATACGACCATCTGTTGCGAATACGAGCGCAGCATCGACTTCTTTCCCTTTCAGCGCATCATAAGTTAACCCCGTATCCATGCGTTTCACTTGGTCTCGTGAAGCTTTGAATTTGTAGGTTTTCTGTAAAGGTCGGAAGCCATCTTTTCGTGCATAGAATTCCGCATTCAAAGCAATGGTCATTGGCGGGTCTTGGCGCATTTGCTCGGCGAAGTCGGATAAGGTTGAAATGCCACGTTGTTTCGCATCGTCACTGCGCATAGCGAGCGCGTAGGTGTTGTTCGCTTTTGAAGGGTTAAGCCAAACTAGGCCTTTCTTGGCATCCAGTTCCTTAACGCGTTGATACACTTGCTCTGCTGGGAGCTTATCTTTGACTTTGTTGTAAATAATCAGTGATGTGCCCGTGTACTCCCAATAAAGATCAATCTGGCCGTTTTCTTGCGCTTTACGCAAAACCGCACTGCCCATGCCCGAGCGCTTATCAACGTCGTAGCCTTTTTTGGTTAAATATTGAGACGTGATCTCCGTTAAAAGCTGTTGTTCTGTAAAGTTTTTACCACCTACGACGATTTCCGCAGATGCGTGAAAACTTGAAAGCAGTACACCAACGGCCAGCAAGCGGCGAGTAATTTGCTTCAACATGTTTGACTCCTGTCTGTGTTCAATTTTTAGGATTGTTATTGTCTAGCTCTAATAGGGTTACAGCCTTTAGGTACAGTGACATAAGAAACGGCTCCTACCACACTGTCGATAGCGATAGCCAGCATCGCTGTAGGAATAGCGCCTGCCAGCATCATGATGGGTTCATCCAGATCAATACCGGTAAAAATGAGCTCCCCTAACCCACCGCCACCAATTAAGAAGGCCAGTGGAACGGTGCCCACGTTGACAGCTAACGCCGTGCGGATACCTGCAAAAATGACGAACAGCGCATTAGGAATTTCAACCTGAAACAACATTTGTAACTCGGTCATACCAATGCCTGACGCCGCTTCTTTTAAATGAGCGGGCACTTCTTTCAGCCCGATGTAGGTGTTTCTGACAATCGGCAACAACGAGGCAATCGTCAGTCCAAATACCGCAGGCACGGTGCCAATGCCAAGAAAGCTCATCGCCAGGGCGAGAATGGCTAAAGTAGGAATCGTGGTCCCCACATTCAAAACCTGCATCGCCGATTCTGCGACTTTCTGAAAACGAGGACGGCTGAGCAATACGCCGACGGGAATCGCGATTAGGATCGCCAATCCACCAGACAGCAGCACCAGTTCAATGTGCTGAACCGTCAGATAAACAATGTCTTCTTGGTAGTAAAGAAAATCATCGATCGTACCCGCGCCTTGTAAATAAATACCCAATGCAAAGACACACGCCAATAAAACGAAATAGTAAGTTTGTTTTAGCTGATTGGTCACGATGCCTCCTTAGCCTGATGCAATGGCTGCGGCTGACTAGGAGAGGTATCGCGCTGATAAGTTGCGCCTAGATAATGAGTAATGCCGCGCTGTGTGACTTCGCCCACTAAGCGGCCACTCTCGTCAACACACGGCATCCAAACAATGTCGTGCGTGAACATCTTCGACGCGACTTTACGCAGATCATCCGTGGTTCGGGCGATTGTTTTCAGGCCGACATAATGTTCGCCGCAGTACCCCTTCATATTGATTGCGGTAGCTTTTGGCACATAGCCGATAGGTTGGTGTTGGTCATTCACTAATATCACGGCGTCGCGATACCCATACGCGTCAATTTTGGTTAAAGCGTCGGCAAGCGTCTCGTTAGGTTTCACGTGTGCAAAGGTGGTCTGCATGACGGATTCAGCCGTCACTAAGCGAAGACGTTTAAGTGCGCGATCATCTCCGACAAAGTTTTTCACGAAATCATCTTTCGGGTGTGCGAGCAAATCGTCAGGCGTATCGTACTGAACCAGGTGACCATCACGGAAAATCGCAATTCTATCGGCCATTTTGACCGCTTCATCAATGTCATGACTGACAAACATGATGGTCTTGTTGAGCTCTTGCTGCATTTTAAGGAACTCATCCTGAATTACTTCACGGTTGATCGGGTCAATCGCGCCAAATGGTTCGTCCATCAGCATGACGGGAGGATCCGCAGCTAGAGCTCGAGCAACTCCAATTCGTTGCTGCTGTCCGCCAGACAACTCATTTGGATAACGATTAAGGAAGACACTAGGATCAAGAGCCACCATCTCCAATAGCTCTTTTGCACGCGTCATGTACCTTGCCTTATCCCACCCTAATAACTTGGGAACCACCGCGATGTTTTCGCCGATCGTCATGTTGGGAAATAAGCCAATTTGCTGAATAACATAGCCAATGTTGCGGCGCAGAGTGACCGTATCCATCCCAGAAGTATCTTCACCACCAAGATAGATCTTGCCCGATGTCGCGGGAATAATTCGGTTGACCATTTTCAGCGTGGTAGTTTTGCCACAACCGGACGGGCCAAGTAACACACATATTTCACCACTGGGAACTTCCATCTCAATGTGATCTGCGGCAGTCACCGGGCCATTAGGCGTTTCAAAAATTTTGGTTAGCTTGTCAATTTTGATCATTTGAATGTCCCTATTATTTGTCCTTTATCGAGCTGCAGTTAGGCCCGGTGGCGTTAATCTTTTTTGTAGTCGAATCAATCCATAATCCGCGATGATAGCCAGAAGGCTGACGGCGATGGCACCAACGATCAGTTGTCGAGGATCACTTTGCGAGATGCCGCGGCTGATAAACACGCCTAGCCCTCCTGCTCCGATATACGCGGCGATCGCCATAACGCCAATATTCATTACTACTGCCGTTCTCACACCCGCCATAATCACCGGAATCGCCAATGGAATTTCCACCATTTTCAAACGCTGAAAAGGCGTCATCCCGATGCCGCGAGCTGCCTCTCGGAGTGACGGTTCTACGTTGTGAATGGCGGTATAAGTGTTGCGAATAATAGGCAGCTGAGAATAAAGCAGTACGGTAATCACGGCGGGCACGTAGCCAATCCCATGACCAATGGTCGATAAGAGAGGAATCATCAAACCAAACAGTGCGATTGAAGGAATGGTGATAATGATGGACGCTACGTAAAGCACCACTTTCGCAACGCGCTCATTTTGTGTGATAAGAATGCCGATAGGTACGCCAGTTAGGATGGCAAGCCCAACAGCCAGAGCGACCAAAGAGATGTGCTCCATGGTAAGCGTACCTAGCAGCGCTAAGTTATCTATGGTGAAATTTAGTAAGTCCAAGTAGGTCTCCCCCAACTGTGATTCGCAACCAAGTTAACAGGAGATTAAATTACGCTACTTTTTATTAACAGTGTTGTAAAATAGCGACACGTTAAGATAGAAATACGAAATATTAAGGAGGGAAATAATTAGCTTTCTCATCACCAAAAAAAGCGCTTTATTGGCGATGAGCAGCAGTATTAAACAAGTTGATTATATCGGAACCGAAAACAGCCATTGATAGCATGAAGAACCCACTACAATGAGCGGTTAAATTGCTCCACAGCCTCTACGACACGGCTAGCGCCATCTTGTATTTCGTTCATCACATTCCCCGCTTTTTCTGAAAGCTCTAGCGTATCTAGTGCTTCTTTTTGGCACTTGGCGATCAGTTGGACAGCATTATCGGTTCGCTCTAAGTTTTCAGTTACCATTGTGACAATTTCATCAGTGGTCGCATTGGTTCTTGTGGCAAGCTGTCTGACCTCGTCAGCAACAACGGCAAAGCCTCTACCATGCTCACCCGCGCGAGCTGCTTCTATCGCCGCATTTAACGCCAGTAAGTTAGTTTGGTCAGCAATACCACTGATGCTATTAACCAGTTCACTAATGCGTGATGAGTGCGCTTTGAGCTCGTCAATGGCCGTATTCGCTTGCTGCATTTGGTCAGACAGTGTTTGCACCTTTTCTAGCGTCGAACCTATCACTTGCTGACCTTGCAGTGTTTGTGTTCCGGTCTCTTGAGAAACTTCATTAGCCAATTGCGCAGCCTGAGCCATTTGCTGCTCTTGCATCACCTGCTGGGTGATGTCAGTCGCGAACTTGACGACCTTGTAGAGCTCTCCTCTATCGTTATGGATAGGGTTATAGGAGGCTTCTAACCATACTTCTTCACCGTAACGGTTAACTCGCTTAAATCGGTCTGAAGCAAACTGTCCTTTTGCCAAACGTTGCCAGAACTCGCGATAAGCTTCAGAACCAGCCTCTTCCTGATCGCAGAACATACGATGATGTTTCCCTTTAATTTGATCCAGTGTATAACCCATCGTACTAAGGAAATTATCATTGGCCTTTAATACATTACCATCTAACGTGAACTCAATAACCGCCATAGAACGGCTCAACGCATTCAGCATGTCCTCTTGCTCACGCGATGCTTTGATCGTTCGCGTAAGCTCAGAAGCAAACACAAAAAAGCTTTCGACTTCTTGATGTTCGTTTAAAACAGGCTGGATAACCGTTCGTAACCACGCTTCTTCGCCGTTGCCTTTAAGTACTTGCATCGCGCCATTCCAAAATACTTTGTCTTGAACGGCTCTCTTCATTCGATGAAAGTGCTCTGTATTACGCGAATTTGATGGAACCAGCTCGGTAATCGGTTTCGCTAAAATATCCGCATCAGTGAAAAAAAGTTGTTGCTGAAGTTTTGTATTTACAGAGGTAATGCAACCTTTCTTATCCAGCGTTAAGCGAAGCATTTCTTCATCTAAACTGTGTTGGATTTGCTGCAAGCGTTGCAGATCCTGCTTTAATCGTTGGTTTTCTTGCTGAAGCGACTTATTAAAAAACATAACTTTCTCTCATTTGACTAATCTTCGAACTAGTCAACGGTGTATTATTTATATGCCCAATAGCCTGCAAAGATACGATTTCGTTTGATCGTTCTTCAAACGCAATTCCTGTCTCCGAGCTGAGACATCTACATGACATAAGGCTATTTTTCTTTGGTATGACTTAAGCGCAGTATACTGAAATTTCTTCACCGCCCAAGTTGTTTATATATTTATCAATATTAAGGCAATTGGCAGCTATTAGAGATCCGTATTAATGCGGATAGTTGTATGGAGAAAGGATGTATTTGGATCAAAAAAAGCCCTTTCCATAAAGGAAAGGGCTTTGACTTAGTTCCCAAAATTTTTGCCGTTTTACAGCAGTTCCACCGACTGTTGAGCGATTACCCACTCTTCATTGGTAGGAATAACTAGTGCTTTCGCACCGAGCAACTCAGATGTTGCAATAACACCTGCGTTGCCAAATCTTGCATCTTCGTTGCCTTTCTCATCTTCAACAAAACCTAGCAGTTTTAGGTTTTTCAAGATTTCACGACGAATTGGTAGTGAGTTTTCACCAATACCACCAGTGAAGATGATGCCGTCTAATGAATCCAGAGCAGCTAGGTAAGAAGTAATGTATTTCGCAACACGGTAAGTGAAAATTTCAAATGCCAACTTCGCACGTGTGTTACCCGCTTCCATGGCTTCTAGTACACCACGTGCGTCACTTGTTACACCGGATACACCTAAGAAGCCTGACTTCTTGTTCATCATCTCGAACACTTCGTCTTTTTCCCAACCTTTACGGAAAAGGAACTCGATAACACTTGGGTCGAGGTCACCACAACGAGTGCCCATCATTAGGCCAGCTAGCGGCGTCAAACCCATACTTGTATCAACACATTCGCCATTTTTAACCGCACTCACTGATGCACCGTTACCTAAGTGCACGGTGATAAAGCTGCTTTCTTCAACCGGTTTATCTAGCATTTTCGCTGCTTCACGGCTTACGTAGTAGTGGCTTGTGCCGTGAGCACCGTAACGACGCACTTTATGCTCCTCGTAAAGCTCGTAAGGAAGCGCGTACATAAACGCTTTGGCAGGCATTGTTTGGTGGAAAGCAGTATCAAACACAGCGAATTGAGGCAGTGAAGGGAATGCTGCCATTGCTGCTCGCATGCCTTCTGCATTCGCTTTGTTATGAAGTGGCGCTAGCTCAGCAAGACGCTCAACTTCTTGAATAACTTTTTCATCGACTTTTACTGTGCCTTTAAAGGTTTCACCACCAGCAACAATGCGGTGGCCTACAGCTACAAATTTTGAGCTCAAACCCAAAGTCTCGAGTAGTTTTACCACTCGCTCAACAGCGTACTGATGATGGTTACCGCCAGCAGGAATTGCTTCAACGGTTTTTTCTCCCTGATATTTCCAACTGATTTCAGCTTCAGGTAGGCCAAAACACTCACCAATACCTGATACCAAAGCTTCACCGGTTTCAGAATCAATAACAGCAAATTTTAATGAAGAGCTACCAGAGTTGATCACCAGTACAAACGAATTAGACATGAAATAGTTATCCTGTTGTAGAGCAGAGGTTGTAATAGCGCTTGTGCGCTGCGTACTTCTTGTTTGCCCCTCTATTATTCAATAATTTTTTAATCTTTCAACAATCTTTTAGTAAAAGCGATTTGATTGAACAAATTTTGTTGATCTGTAGCAAGTTTTGATTTTATTTGAAGACTAAAAAATATGACTTGTTAAACATAATTTATGAATAGGTCAATTTGTACAAATTCAGAGATATGAGCTACGTTGTTTATTGGGTGAACAAAAATAATAAACCAATCAATAAATCGGGGTAATAATGTGCCCACTATTGCATTTCTATTAGTGATCTTAGGTTTGATTTTGCTCTGCTGGGGATGGCAGATGACAAAAAACATCTGCTCGAGAACTGATGTACCCGGGTGGACTTTCCTATTGTTGTTAATCAGCTGTTTCATTTTTGCGTATGCCGCTTTTTTACACGCTATAATGCAAAAACCTATCGCTTCCCTCTTGGAAACCGGAGTTTCTCTCATTTTATTCGGTGGCAGCATTTTTGTGGTGCTGGTTATCAAATGGAGCAACGACTCCATACTGGAACTTCATACCGTTGCTGAAAAAGAGAAGCGTAATGCCGTTCACGACGCACTTACTGGACTCCCTAACCGTAAATACTGCTTTGAGTTAATCGAAGATAGAATACAGTCTGGAGACCCTTTCTCAGTGATCCTTTTCGATGTCGTTAACTTTAAACAAGTCAACGATGCTATGGGACACTTTTGTGGAGACCAACTGCTGATTCAAATTGGGCAACGTCTCCAAGAGAAACTTAAAGGCAGTGACAAAATTTTCCGCGTTGGTGGCGATGAATTTGTCATCCTCACCTCGTCAGCATGCGAGGAAACAGGCAAAAGTCTCATCGAAGAGTTAGATTCGGCACTGTCTAATCGCTTCCATTTAGATGAGTTTCAAGTCTCTTCCCGCGTTGTTTTCGGTGTCAGTACCTACCCTTATGACGCTCTGTCCAATGATCTATTGATAAAGCACGCGGACATTGCCATGTATCACGCCAAACGAAATGGCAATCTCTTTGCATTTTATAATGAGGACATGAACGTCGGTGCCAAATACCAGCTCGAAATCTCTTCTCGTATTCAATGTGCGCTGGAAAAAGAGGAGTTCCAGCTATACTACCAACCGTTGATTGATGCACATACTAACTTAGCTGTCGGCTTTGAAGCCGTGATCCGTTGGCACGATGAAAATGGTAAAACGATTTCGCCTAACGACTTCATCCCCATCGCGGAGCGAAG
Organism: Vibrio sp. CCB-PB317; assembly: GCF_022808245.1. NCBI lineage: Bacteria > Pseudomonadati > Pseudomonadota > Gammaproteobacteria > Vibrionales > Vibrionaceae > Vibrio > Vibrio sp. CCB-PB317. The sequence goes on along the minus strand of NZ_JALGNU010000002.1, from coordinate 741,710 downwards.
TAATCAAGTGCACAACATCACCATGTGGGTCCTCAACCAAGTTGAAAAAGATCTCCAGACCTTTATAGAAAAAGACATCAAGCTTCCTGTCCACGTTAACTTATCTGCTAAAGATCTCTCGTCTAATTTATTGTTTAACCGTTTGGAAACACTGCTCAAGGTAAACCCTCAATTTGCTGACCTTATAAGCTTAGAGATTACTGAAACGATGGCGATTGATAGAGTTGTTGAGCTCAACCCCCTAATTCACCAAATCAAAGGATTGGGTATTAAGATCAGCTTGGACGACTTTGGCACCGGGTATTCATCTCTGTCGCTTTTGAGAGATCTCCCAGTTGATCAAATTAAAATCGACCGATCATTTCTTTGTACCGCAAGCCGGACAGAGGGCACCCGCTCTATCGTTGAGAACACAATAGCGTTAGCGCATGGCCTAGGGTATTCAGTCGTCGCAGAAGGCGTTCAAGACATGGATACACTGCATTTTTTACGCAGTCATGGCTGCGACATCATTCAGGGCTACTTGTTTTGTCCAGCCCTACCCTTAAACGAAGTAATAACCTGGGTAAATGAGCACGATGAAAAACAAAGCCGTATTCGACGCGCATAAAAAAGCCGAGCATTTCGCTCGGCTTTCAATTCTTGCGGCAATTTAATCAATTGCTCTGATCACTGATTCGTGATTATGCTTCTTGAGTGCGACGACCACGGCCGTGACCACGCTCACCACGGTGGTTACCACGGTGATCACCACCACGGTTACGATCGAAGCGACGTTCGCCACCTTCACGGTTACCATCGCGGTTGCCGTCACGGTTACCACGGAAGCCACCTTCGCGACGACCGCCTTCACGACGATCACCACCACGGTTGCCGCCTTCGCGGTTGCCACGGTAACCGCCGCCATCACGACGACCGCCATCGCGACGACCACCGTCACGGCGACCACCACGAGACTCTCGGAAGTCATCGAAGTCACATACTACAGCACCAACATCTTGTTGACGGATGCGTAGTTTGCTTAGCTTGCCCGCAGCTTCAGAAGTCATTGCTTTTGGTAGCTGAACGAATGTATGGCCTTGTGCTAGCTTGATCGCACCGATAGAGCCTTTACCTAGGCCTAGTTCGTTCGCTAGAGCACCAACGATGTCTTTAACTTGAACACCTTGCTCGCGACCAACTTGAAGCTGGTAAGTATCCCAATCTTGGTTGTTGAAGTTACGACCGCCGTCACGACCACCTTCACGGCGCTCTTTGCGACGTTGCTTATCACGCTCAATCGCTTCAACCATTGGGTCTTCGCCAATGTAGAACAGAGGACGTTTACCTTGCTGACGCTTAAGAAGCATAGCAGCAAGCGTTGCTGGGTCGATTTCTAGAGAAGTTTGTAGTTTCTCTACTAGCTCAGCAAATTTGTCTAGAGCTTTGTGCTCTTTCTCTGCTTCAAGCTCAGCGCCTAGCTTAGCTAGACGAGCTTCAGCAACTTGGTCACGTAGAGGAAGTTGAATCTCTTCCATAGATGACTTAGTTACGCGCTCGATAGTGCGAAGCATACGGATTTGGTTAGTGCGAACAAGAAGGATCGCTTTACCTTTACGTCCAGCACGGCCAGTACGACCGATACGGTGGATGTAAGACTCAACATCGAATGGGATGTCGTAGTTGAATACGTGCGTAATACGTGGAACATCAAGACCACGTGCCACAACGTCAGTTGCAACTAGGATGTCGATAACACCTTGTTTGATGTGATCAACAGTACGCTCACGTAGAGACTGAGGAATGTCACCGTGCAGAGCAGCCGCTTTAAAGCCACGTGCAGATAGCCAATCAGCTAGACGCTCTGTGTCTTGACGAGTACGTACGAAGACGATTGATGCATCAGTTTCTTCCGTTTCAAGAAGACGAGACATCGCTTCATCTTTCTCTACACCCTTCACTACCCAGAACTGCTGTTGAACTTTGTCTACAGTGTGGTTCTTACCAGCAACGTCAACCATTACAGGCTCACGTAGGAAACGCTCAACGATTTTCTTAAGCATCGGAGGCATTGTTGCAGAGAATAGAACGCGTTGAGCAGACTCTGGTGCATGTTCCATGATCGCAGTAACGTCATCAACGAAACCCATGTTTAGCATTTCGTCAGCTTCGTCTAGTACAAACGTGTTTACTTCATCTAGGTGTAGACGTTCACGGTTGATAAGGTCTTGTACACGACCTGGAGTACCAACAATAACTTGTGCACCACTCTTAAGAGCACGCATCTGATCTACGATAGAAGCACCACCGTAAATCTCTAAAACTTTAAGACCCTTGATGTTCTTACCAAGGTTTTTCATTTCAGCCGCAACCTGAATCGCTAACTCACGCGTTGGCGCAAGAACGATAGCTTGTGGTTTACGTTGGTTGAGATCGATCTTATTTAGAAGAGGCAGAGAGAACGCTGCCGTTTTACCTGTACCTGTTTGAGCTTTACCCAGCGCGTCAGCACCTTCCAACAGGTGTGGGATTGCCGCAGCCTGAATTGGAGTTGGTGACACGAAACCCATTCCGTCTAGAGCAGAAAGGATAGAATCATTCAGAGATAAATCGCTGAATTGAATAACAGAATCTTGCATTGGGATCCTACTTAATTAAACAAAAAAACAGTCCCATATGCTCTTCCAATTCGATACTGATTCATCCAGTTACTGATTCCATTCAGACAGGAACACAGCACAGTACACAACCGCGATAAGCCATTAGGGACGACTAAGGGAGGCGGATTATTCCTTAAAAGCATAAAAAAAGCCAGAAAAAATTGAATTACATCACAATTTATTCTCAATAATGGCATTTTTAGCATATTTTTCCACCAGCCCCACCATTCCCCGTAGATTTGCGCAGCTCGCAGATGAGTTTTTCATCAATATTTAAGCCGATTTCCTGCAATTCGATCAGCAAATTTCACGGCGAAATTGCGCTCCACAGGTAGTAATAATAGCTCGCAATGATTATAGTGTGCCCAACTCCATAGGTAATTTAAGAAAAGATGTTTCAAGATAACCCACTACTCGCTCAGCTTAAGCAGCAAATCCAAGAAAACCTGCCGAAAAAAGAAGGCTCAATAAAAGCCACAGATAAAGGCTTTGGCTTTTTGGAAGTGGACAGCAAGACTAGCTTCTTCATCCCACCTGCGTACATGAAAAAGTGCATGCACGGTGACAAAGTCGTCGCCATTATCCGCACAGAAAATGAACGCGAAGTTGCAGAGCCACAAGAGCTGTTAGAACAAGCCGTGACTCGCTTTATTGGTCGAGTCAAAATGTTCAAAGGCAAGCTAAACGTAGCACCTGACCACCCACAGCTTAAAAAGCTTTCTCTTAAAGCGAAACTAAAGAAAGGTCTAAAACCAGACGAGTTCGCTGAGGGAGATTGGGTTGTCGCACATCTTATTCGCCACCCTCTAAAAGGCGATAACTCTTTCTTCGTGGAAATTTCTGAAAAAATAACAGACGCGAACGACAAAATTGCACCTTGGTGGGTAACGCTTGCTCAAAACGATCTACCAAACTCTGAGCCAGCAGGCATCGAGAACTGGGAACTGAAAGACGACGCCGATCTAGAACGCGTAGACATGACACACGTTCCTTTCGTGACTATCGATGGTGAATCAACCAAAGATATGGACGATGCGCTGTACGCGAAGAAAACCGAATCTGGCGATTTCGAACTGACAATCGCTATCGCAGATCCAACCGCCTACATCACACCAGAAGATGAAATGGATAAAGTAGCACGTGAGCGTGGCTATACTATTTATCTTCCGGGCCGCAATATTCCAATGCTGCCTCGCGATCTAGCAGACAACCTATGCTCTCTGATTGAAGGCGAAATCCGCCCTGCTATTTGCTGTACCGTAACCATAAATAAAGACGGCGTAATTGGCGACGATATCAAGTTCTTCGCAGCAAACATCAAATCACACGCACGCCTAGCATACGATCACGTGTCTGATTGGCTAGAAAACGGCAGCTCAGAAGCATGGCAACCATCTGAAGAGATCGCGACGATCGTTCGTGACCTTTACGACTTTTCCCTTGCTCGCGCAGAATGGCGCGAGAAAAACGCAGTGGTCTTCCCAGACCGCCCTGACTACCGTTTTGAGCTGAGTGAAGACAACGATGTGGTTGCTATCCATGCAGATATGCGCCGCAGTGCAAATCGCTTGGTTGAAGAGTCAATGATTACCGCAAACATCTGTGCTGGTCGTACACTGCGCGATAAATTTGAAACAGGTGTTTTCAATACTCACGCTGGCATTAAGACTGAGAAGATTGAAGAAGTGGTTCAACTTGTCAATCCAGAAGGTGCACTGGAATTCACAGCGGAGTCAATTACCACTCTAGAAGGCTTTGCTGCATTGCGTCGCTGGTTGGCTGCGCAAGAAACCTCTTATCTTGATAATCGTATTCGTAAGTTCCAAGCCTACAGTGAAGTAGGTAATCAGCCTCTTCCTCATTACGCTATGGGGCTGGATATCTATGCGACTTGGACATCACCAATTCGTAAGTACGGCGATATGATCAACCATCGCATGTTGAAGGCCGTCATCCTAGGCAAAGAGCCAGTGCAAAAACCTGATGATCAAGTCGGTGAAGAACTAGCTCTGCACCGTAAACATCATAAAATTGCTGAGCGAAATGTCTCAGATTGGTTATATGCACGTACGCTTGCTGATGAGCCGAACAAGAAAACTTGTTTCACAGGTGAGATTTTCGATATTAATCGTGCTGGTGCACGTGTCCGACTTCTCGAAAATGGTGCAGCAGCCTTTATTCCTGGTGCACTAATTCTTGATAATAAAGAAAGAATTGAGTGCAATGGCGACAACGGTACCATCTCTATCGATAAAGAGGTCGTATACAAACTTGGTGATACATTGGAAATTGTCCTTGCGGACGTAAACCAAGAGAACCGCAGTTTAGTTGCAAAGCCAACCCAGGTATTTGCTGAACAACCAGCAGCACAAGCAGAACAGACTGTAAGTGAATAATACCGAATGAAGTTAAAAGGCGCTCTATTGAGCGCCTTTTTTATTTGTTATGTAAAAATGATAAGAACGAATATGCCGAACATTGAGATCATTCGCTTTAATCACTTCACTGCGCGCAAAAGTGAGCGTTACACCGCAACACATAATGGCTTATATGTTGTTGAAGAAGGTGCCCTATTAGTACATCAACCAAATGGTGAACAGTTTGAACTTAAAGCAGGAGATTTTACTCTCTACAACTCCGCTGATTTGAGCAGCGCAGAAGCCATCCCTAGTGAAAAAGGCTTTAAAGCACTGGCTCTAGTCTTCAACCCAAACCTATTCTGTGACTTTAAAAAAGCGCACCCAATGCTACGCTCCAAGACTGAAGAAAGGCGCTTCTATCCTTTTTCAGCGCAAGCCAGCAGCGAAGTAGCACAGCTAAAAGACACATTGGTCAACTTAGCAAGTCGCAATGCCCCAGACTACACACAAGGCCATATAGCAATGGCACTGCTGTCGTTAATGGTGGAGGCAGAGCCAAACATCCTATCAATCATAGATGATGCAAGCAGCCTAAGCGACTCTCAAAAGGCCATCAAGTATATTGAGAACAATATCGAGAAAGATATCACTCTGGAAGGCTTAGCGGCTCATATGAGTATGTCTATCGCGACGTTAAAACGCCGCCTCGCCGCAGAGGAGCTTTCATTTTCACAGATATTAAAAGTGAAGCGGATCAACTTCGCCGCAACCCAGCTGCGCATGTCAGAAAAATCTATAACAGAAATAGCGTTTGAATCCGGATTTAAAAGTGCTGCGCATTTCAGTACCGCATTTAAATCGGTTTACAACATGACACCGAAAGACTTTAGAAACCAAGTCGTTAAATCCAAAGCATAAATTATGGCGACATTGGCAGCTGTTAGAATTGGAGCGTTCCCTATTCCCAAAAACACGCTTGAGGATCGCTTTCCAATTCGGTGAGTAGGTCTTCAAGCGTTTGGCTGTATGGAAGTGGCTTATAAGGTATCCACCTTAATAATTCGTTCCGGTACGTTGGGACGTAGAAATACCAAAGCTGATTGCCCTCATCAAACACGATCTTCGCGACGGGAGACGTATATTCGCTGTGCTGTGAATCAAGAAGGAAATGCGCTCTATGAAGTTCGACACCATTCTCTACTGGCTCATATAAGCACTTACCCTGCTCGACAGGCAGGTTAGCATTACGCGCAGAGCAGAGCGATTGAACTGATTTGTATAAACGACTTGTCGCCATTTGGGACACTGACATCAACGTTCTCCCGATGGATGATAGTTAGAGCTGTCGATCCTAGTATATAACCTTTACACCACCACCGATGGTGATTATCTGCCTACCTCAAACAAAGGGTGGCTATATTCTCATTTACTCAGATTATCATCTCACTCTGCTTGGAAACGCTACCTACATCACCTCTTGGTTAGAAAGAATTCCCTTGTTTAGACCTGACAGTTCACAAAAGTGTAACCTGAACGCAATATCATAAACGCTGCTTTATACCGTATATGGAGTTTAATATGTTACGTTTTACTGTGGCGACGTTATTGGCCATAGCAGTCTCCCTCCCCGCCATTGCAAAAGAAATTAATATCTCTGGGTCAACCTCGGTTGCTCGCGTAATGGATGTACTTGCAGAGGAATACAACAAAACACACCCGGACGATTACATTGCAGTTCAAGGTATTGGTTCTAGTGCGGGTATTACAATGGTTAATAAAGGTGTAGCCGAGATTGGGATGAGCTCTCGCTATCTGACAGAAAGCGAAAAAGGTGAAGATCTCAACGTATATCCTATCGCTTATGATGGCCTAGCTGTTGTTGTAAACCGTACAAACTCTGTAAAAAATCTTTCTCAACAACAACTGTTTGATATCTACAAAGGTAAAATCAAGAATTGGAAAGAGGTTGGTGGTGCAGATCAACCTATCGCTGTTGTCACTAGAGAGGCGTCTTCAGGCTCACGCTACAGTTTTGAAAGTCTGCTAGGACTAACCAAAATCGTAAATGATCGCCTCGTCTCAGATATCAGCCCGAACAACTTGGTTGTAAATAGCAACAGCATGGTAAAAACCATCGTGAACCATAATACTCGTGCAATTGGGTTTATTTCTGTGGGATCAGTAGATCGCTCAATAAAAGCGATTCAATTAGATGGTATTGACCCAACTTCGGCAAACATTAGCAATCACAAGTATAAATTGGCGCGGCCATTCCTAGTACTCTACAAAGTCAATAAGATTAGCGAACCAGGTAAAGGATTCGTCACCTTCCTTCGTTCAGAACAAGGACAAAAAGCGATTGCTGATTACGGTTACACTCCAGTAAAAAGCTTTAATCAATAAAACCAAAAAGAGAGCATATTAATGCTCTCTTTTTATATGTTTTCTATCTGGCTCTGGAATTAGAAATGCAGTTGAATAACAGAAACGACAACAGCACCAGGTCGACGAATACCTTCGATTTCCACTTTAATTTCACGCTCGATCTCCAAACCTTTTTTGATCGGCGTTACTTTTGTTAACGTGCTGACAGCACGAACATTGTTTCCTGCTTTAACAGGGTAAGGGAAACGAACTTGGTTTAAGCCTAAGTTAACGACCATTTTGGCTGTTGGGAACATTGGCTTATCAGGGTCCACTGAGTCAGTCAATTTAGGCAACAATGCTAATGTTAAAAAGCCATGAGCGATGGTTGTCTTAAATGGAGATTCAACTGACGCACGTTCTGGATCTGTGTGAATCCACTGCATGTCTTCCGTTACCGCACCAAATTGATTGATACGTTCTTGAGATACATGCACCCAGTCACCAGTGTGAATCACTTCACCAATTTTTTCACTTAACTCGTCATACAGCTTTTGAGCCTCAGGTGCCATTACGATTGGTGCAGGTTGAGGTGCAACCTCTTCGTTAACAGCTGGCTGTTGGTGATCACGAACTTTCGAGAAAAGAAAGCTATTCTGAGCTTTTCCCAAAAAGTCACTCCAATAATCGCGTAACGTTGGAGACATCCAATTCATAAACTCGGATTGATGAGCAGAAATCGCATCAACTTTGTCTTTAAATAGATTTGTGACCTTCATAAACACCCTTAAAAAATTTAAGCACAACTGGCTATACCAGTTAATTTTGAATTAGTTCACAAAGTCTTGCAAATACTTTCGGGCGAACACATGTACCCTAAAAGCAAGTTATTTCTTAAATATCATAAAGATAACAATAAAACACCATTTTATTGACTTGCGCCAATATAAAGTAAAAACTCTATAAATTGCTACTATTTGTCTCTTTTTTACCCCATTTTCAAACTGTTTAACATCACATCAGCGACTATAAAACGAGCAAACAGTACTTCTATTATAATTCAGCACTTTACAAGTCGGACTATGCTCCCTATTATACGTTCCGCAACGGAGAGATGGCTGAGTGGTTGAAAGCACCGGTCTTGAAAACCGGCATACGTTAATAGCGTATCTAGGGTTCAAATCCCTATCTCTCCGCCACTTATTCTTAGAAAAAAGCCTTTGATTATCAAAGGCTTTTTTCCTATCTGAAGCATAGAAAAGTCACCTAACACAGATAGGTGATACATATGTATTTGATAAAACTGGCTTCTGGCGTGTACTACACACGTATTGCCACCCCTGCTTTTCTACAAAACTCCCATGACTATCCGAAGGAAGTTCGCTTCTCTTTGCTTACTAAAACGCGTCGTGAAGCGATTAAACGCAATACTCGGTTAGCTAGTGCTATCTGCTCTCTCTTTGACAGAGCATTCAATCAGTACATGCCATACAAAACGTTCAAAGCCATTCTCCTGGTGTTGATAAAGCGTGTACGCGAGGAGTTTAAGACGAGTTCGAAGATGGAGCCTCATCATGCGCCAGTTACCGTCGAAACTCCGCCACCAACTCCTGTGGAAGCCTTACCTGAACAACAATCTAAGGACTCGAAGTTCTTCGCAACGGAATTAGATGATTTTATTCGCTCTAAAAGCCTTGAAAACATTACTCATCTATCTTCTGTTCAGCTTAAGCAACGTTGTACAGACTTCATCTTCTTTGTGAAGAAGCGGAAACTTCCAGTAACGCCTAAAACAGCCATACCCAAAAGAGACAGGTCACTCCTCACAAATCTTCATTTAAAAAACAGTTTAAAATAGACACTATTTTGTAGACAGTTTAACGCAGACAAAATGCCATTCTAGGGACATAGAAAATGATAAGAGCTTATTTAAGAGCCTCAACTGATGAGCAAGACTCTTCTCGTGCTAAGCAGGAATTACGAGAATTCGTTAAATCCAATAATCTACAGATTGCATCTTTCTATCAGGAGAATATATCAGGTACAGCAGCCGAGCGTCCTGAGCTAGATCGGCTCATTGAAGACTCTGAAGATGGCGATGTCCTATTGATTGAAAAAATGGATAGATTGACGCGCTTGCCGTTCCAAATCTGGGAAACCCTCAAAGCGCGAATCAAAGCTAAAGGGATATCAATCGTAGTTGTAGATCAACCTATGACCCACCAGTCTTTATCTGATGCAGATGTGTCAGTCTCGGCAATTCAGCAGGCGTTAACAAACTTCATGTTGGATCTGGGCGCAGCGATGGCTCGTGATGATTACGAAACGCGCCAGAAACGTGCTCAGCAAGGTATCGCAAAAGCAAAGGTAGAAGGACGCTACAAAGGACGACCTGTGAACGCAGAGACAGCACAAAAGTGCCGAACTGTTAATTTGCTAGTTTCTGACGGTGAAACCGTCAGTGCTGCATGTAAAGCACAGGGGGTAGGTAGAGCAACTTATTACAAGTACCTATCCGCCCGAGGCTGACGGCTCAAATATACTCTTTAGCGTATAAATAGAAAATATACGCCATAGAGTATATGAGGATTTGAATTACTGGGTAAAAGGAAGATAGAAGATGTACGTGAGTGATCCATTAGCGTTGGCAAACTGGATGCGAGAAGCAAGGCAAAACAGTGGATTGACACAAAAGCAGGCTTCAGAGTTAAGCGGGCTACGGCAAGCAAGGATATCTAAAATCGAAAATGAACCAGCATCTTGCACCATCGAAACCTTGTTATGCCTGGCTAGAGTCTATCAATTAGAGCTTCACCTGTTGCCGATGCTGGCTAAGGGAGAGAACTACAAGCACGAAATTTCTAAGTTGAAATAGTGAATAAGTGGTACCAATATCAGTAAAAATTTGCTATTTAACCTGGTGACAATAGCTAAGAGTAAGTAATCTATAACAATCTTACTAATAAATTACTTAATGCAGTTCAAAGTTAGGAGCCGTAAGTAAAGTTATATAAGTTTGGAAACATCACCTCGCTACCAAGTTTTTTGGATAAATCACCATAACCATAATACCGAATTAGCTTTATATAACTTACAAAAAGTATCTCAAGCACAAACTTATCTAACAGTTTATTCTCAATGTCAAGAAACTCTTTAAATTTCCGCTCATCAATTCTATATGCCCATTTTTATTACGACAAAACTCGTATGCAGAAATACTAATTACATTAGACATTTTTATAATATCACTTCCTAGTACATCTTCGTCGTGTTCATTATTCATGAAAAAACGAACCTCATTATAGAATTCATCACGAGACATAGGCACTTTACCATTATTATGGTAATTAAATCTAATAAATTCATGAAGCCTAACTTCTAATTCTAACTTCGAGAAGAGATATAATTCATGAGAAGAAGGATTATTCGACAATAATAATCTCTCAAGATTAGTTTTATTTTCATATATAACTTCAGCCAAATCGCCCCTTGAATATTGGACTAAGTGCATATGTTCGTGAGAAATTGTTCTTTCTTCACGCCTGCTGCCTTTATTATTTATAAAAATTAGATTTCCCTTGATAGGAGATACATGACCAAGCACATTTTCTTCAACGAAAATACCCTTTGTCAACTGTTTAATGATTGCAGTGAACAATTTGATAACTGAGAAAATAAAGTGAGCAAATAAAATCGGAATTGCTAACAGCATCATAAGTGATGCGAAGGTTAAGAATATTAACCAAACAAATTTATTATTGTTACGAATATAGTTTGATTTTATTATTGCTTCACTTATTGAATCTCGAACTGAACTAATTGAAAGATCCAACTCCTTTATTGGTTTAAGGTATTCCTATGGCAGTATAGCAAATGTCAAACTTAAAATCAGCGAAATCAATTTTTCCCATTCCAGGGAAAGGAAATATAATAAAATCTTTCTTAAATTGATTTATACTTTTTCTTTTCATGTTTATAATCAAAATTAATAGTAATTAGTAACATTGGTCATCACGGTTTTATATTGCTACTGAAAAATCCTTTATATTTACTATCATAGCAATCAAAAATAACCAAATTTTTCCTTGCTCTAGTTATACCTGTATATACCATTTCTTCGTGATCATCATTTAACAAAATGCAAAACACTGTATCAGACTCCAACCCCTTGAAACTATGGGTAGTAGACATTTTTATAACGCCAGAGTTCTGCATGAAAAAGCATTTCTTCCTTCTTCTGATTTTTTCTATTCTATTGACACGTTCCTTTCCTGTAATATGTTCAATCTGCCTTAAATCATCTGCATCCTCAAACATAATTTTAGTTTTTTCAATACTTCGTATTTTCTTTTCGATGGCAATAAGAGGTTCAACCTTAGAACATATTATTGCTATATCATTTGGATTTATACTCTTCTCTTTTACATAAGAGTTGATCAAGTCAATAACCTTCTCTGTATTAATAATCGAACCATAAGATTCATATGCTAGTAAGTCAAAGTTCATACTTCCTTGGATATAATTCGATTCAAATACATCACTATCACTATATTTACTTACCAGAAACTCTTCCTGGAAGCCTTTGAAAAGCTGAATCAAAGGCGTATCAATTTCTGATCGATAAGATTTACTCAACTTAAACCAACGTCCGAAGCCTTGTACTAACGCTGACTCTCTTTTATTATCATCACGCTCATAAATATTTTGAGATTGATCACCAAATAAAATCATTTCACCATTAGGTTCAAGGAAGCAATCTCGAATAATCTTTATCCAATCTGGTTCATAATCTTGAACCTCATCAATAAATATTGTCTTATATTTTTCATTTATAGGTAAAGACTCAAATAAGTTTCGATCCTTATACAGTTTTTCAAGCTTCTCTTTATCTGTGCCTTGGTATTTTTCTAACAACGGAGCTACATCTAAACCATACTCATTTAGTTTATTATTGATAAAACCATGATAATGCATGATTTCAAACTGATTACCTGCTCCTTTGCATTGAATCTGCGAAATCTTATCGCGAATGTAATGCCTTAAAGTAATGTTGTATGTGAGAATTAAAACTTCACTACCATGCCGTTCAAAGGCACTTATCGCTCGTTTTGCGAGAATTGAAGTTTTTCCACAACCAGCCACCCCTTTTACCTTACGTTTTTCAGATACGCTATTAATTAGAGATTCTTGCTTTCTATCAAATACTATAGGTAAACCTTGATCTAAAATGTGAGTAGGAGGAGATAACCTACGGATGAAGTCAAGATATATGTCATTCGTAAAAAGATTATTCTTCCTCATTCTCTTTATTTTAGATACAAGATCATTAATATTATCTTTACCATAAGAGATGTAAGCGTCACGAGAAATTTGTTTTATCTTATTACTCAAATACTTTTGTTTTTTATCATACTCGAAATGAACTATCTCTCGATTCTTTATAGAAGCATTTAGTAAATTCAACTCCATTCTTACTTCATTTTCTGGAGTTAGGTATAGCTCTCTAATTTCTAACTTGCTTGCGCAGTTAAAATATACATACGTACTAATTACATTATAAAAGTTTCTATTTACTAGCTCCTTTAAGCCTAAAATAGGGAGGTGCAATTCAAACATATTCTGTTTGTATCTGAAAACTTGTGTTTGAGGTGAGCGAATGACGCTATCTTTGATTAACCACTTGTTGTCCTTTGTTACTACATAGTTATTAATTGACCAATCTTTAACCTCTATAATAATAGCCCCATAGTCTCTTTTTACGATAACTATGTCAGGTCTGTCTCCATCAAGAAATGGGTTAAAAAACACCTCATATGATTCATCAAGACTTTCATCTATTTTTTTCAGGAGATACAGTTCACCTTCAGTTGGTTTAACAGTTAGTCTTTCAATATTGCTCCAGGAAGGATAGATCTTAGCCATACAGATTTCCGCATTAATGCTTGGTTAGATGGGACATGCATTAGATTAGTGCTATTGAAATAGAATATAAAATTCTAATCTAAAAAATTGGTTCTATTTAAATTGTAGAGCCTCATTTTTTGATGAGGCTCTACTCGTTAACTTTTATTAACTATTTGACACCGTGATTTTCAATACCTTTTCCAACACTTCGGATTAGGTCATTTGTAGCATCAATTTTTTCGTCAGTTTTATCACTATGAGTTTCAATTGCCTTCGTCTCAGCAATTACACGCTTTTTTTGTTGCTCAATGATGAATAACTCTAACTCTTTAGCTTTTAAGTCTTGCTCTAGAGCTTTCGCAGCTTGTTCCTTTTGCTTCTCATCCTGTTCTTGCTTTAACTGTTCTTGAAATTTTAATTTCGCAGCGTATTCACGAGTCTGAGCAACCTCAGTAAAAGTCTGTCCGTTGTCTAGATAAATGTTACCACTATTAAGCACCTGACCATTTAAAAATAGAGTCATTTCACTACCAAAGCAGATATCTGCTTGTGCTACACCACCACTAACGTGTTTATAGCTGTAAACTAAGCAGTCTTTACCAATACTTTGCTCATCGATGAGGAAAACAAATACTTGATCTCCAAATGGCACAGTAATAGAGCGCTTTGAGCCAGCGACTAGTGCACGCTCAGTGAGACCGTCTGCCCACTCCAAAGTCGCATTAGAACGCATCTTTTCTGGCTGTCCAACATTTGCACAGCCAGAAATAACAAGTAATGCAGTCGCTAATATGATTTTCTTAAACATTAATTCAATCAGCCTTACTTAGTTACTACGTATTGCAGACTGTAACTTGTCGCTTGCTCAATCACGATATTGTAACCACCAATTGGGAAGGACTTCGTCGTCATAGGTACTTTAAACTCAACTGTATTTGGTGGTAATTGAGTAGATTGAGCATCTTGCTTACGGTATGTAGTCGCTGATACGTTCCCCCAAGCATCAGCACTCATGTAAGTACGATCCGAGCCATAGCGAGACATCGTTGTCTCATTGCTTTCAACGACAACATCTGTGAATCGAAAAACCACTTCATTATTGTCAGACATACCCATGAATCTTAAATCAGAGTAACCTGTATTAACTTTGCCGCCATAGATATCAGCACCTCCGAAAGCGTTAGGGAGATCTTTAGTCTTCTGTAAGCGGAACACGCTACCACCGATAGAGGTCTGTAGACTTACGTTCTGGTTTACGCTGATATTTTCATAATGCTGAATATTCGCACATCCCGTTAGAGAAAGAGAAAGGATTAGACCAAGTGTCGCTAGTAATTTAGCTTTCATATGCACCAAATAGTTTAGTTGTAAAAAATTCAGTGCATTCTATGGATTAAATGAACGCTAATTTTGATATAAATCAATAATACACTTTTGATTGATAGGAGTTATTTGTCGTAAAGATAAAGTTTGATGGTTTTTTGCGTCAACCTTAAATAACTAGTTAGTTCTATGATAATGAGACACTTTCGATGGCCAAAAGGCAGTTGCTATGTCACAAACATTTCAATCAGGCTTGTAAATGATATCTGGTAGCGTATCATCTAATATGACACATTACTGTAACTTAGACTTTTCTAATTTTGATGGAAAAACCTCCATTTAGTCAAAGACTTTGATTTTTATAGGTTTCAGTGTAGATAGTTTTCAAATCCCTATCTCTCCGCCACTTATTTAGAAAGCTCGCATTTATTGCGAGCTTTCGTCGTTTTAGTGTTTGTAAAATGACGGAGGTTCGAACCCCTAGTCGTATACGGCCCCAGAATTTCACCACATTCCCATAAAGAGCCCGCTAAAACTTAGCGGGCTCTTTATTTCTATTTTCTAGTGTTTAAGCAAACTTCTTAATCATTTCAGATAGGTCATTGGTACAACTTTGCACTTTAGAGTTCATCTGATTCGTTTCTGTCATCAGATCATACGATTCACTGTACTTTAAGTTAAGCGACTGGATGTTTTCGTTAATCTCATCCGTTACGTAAACCTGTTCTTCTATCGCTACCGCAATTTGTTGATTTCGCTCGACTACATCCTGAACGAGAGATTGCAGCTGTTGGATGCTCTCTAAAGCCGTGCCTAATAATGTTACCGTTCCGGTCGACATTTCATTGCCTTTCTCTAGCGCAGAAACCGCTGATTTACTGCCCTTTTGAATCCCTTCAATGGCCGCTTTAATTTCTGTTGTCGATTCCTGTGTTCTTTTAGCAAGGGTTCTCACTTCATCCGCAACGACTGCAAACCCTCTCCCTTGTTCGCCTGCCCTCGCCGCTTCAATTGCTGCATTCAACGCTAATAGGTTGGTTTGTTCAGCAATATCATTGATCACTTCAACAACGGTTCCTATTTGCTCGGTTTGTTGGTTCAAACGCATGACCACTTTAGAGATTTCGCCGAGCTCATCCACCAGCTCTAGTACCGAGTGGTTAACATTATCGATAACGCTACGGCTATCTGTCATCGTGTTCTGCGCTTCTAGCGTAGCATCAGCAGTCGCTTGAGCATTATTTGATATCTCAGATGATGAGGCTTGCATCTCGTTGACCGCTGTGGCGACCGAGTCGATCTCTACTTTCTGTGCACTCAAGTTTTCCGTTACTTGCTGGCTATTAGTCGCAGCACTGTTGGCACTTGCACGCGTTTCTTCGCAAGAGTCTTTTACAGACACCCCGACTCGCCCTAATAGCGCATCTGCAAATTGCTTACGCATCTTCATACCCAGCTCAATTTCAGCCAGATCGTTAATTTTTCCGCAATAAATATACTCCATTAGTGGATTGTTGAAGTCTTGCCTAGCCTGTCTAGCAAGCTTTTCAACTGGCCTTGTTAATACATAAATTGAGAAAACGGAAAGTAATGCAGCAATGCCAAAGGCCACCGCTGGTGATTGGTTCATTTGTAGAGTTAGCAAGCCAAGAAGGTTTGAAATGAAAAGAAAGAAGGCTGATCTCATCCACAAACGCGTACGAGGAAGATACATTTGCAATGGTTTACCGTTATTCCGAAGCTTTGAATACGCTTTTTCCGCTCGTTGAACGTGTATACGCTCAGGTTTAAATCGAACCGATTGGTATTCAACAACTTCACCATTGGATTTGATAGGAGAAGCAAACGCATCAACCCAATAATACCCTCCGTTTTTACGTCGGTTTTTCACCATTCCCATCCAGTGTTTTCCGGCTTTTAGGTGCGTCCATAAATCTTTAAAAGCCTGTTTCGGCATGTCGGGGTGGCGTACAACATTGTGAGGCTTACCGATAAGTTCACCATCACCAAACCCCGCGACTTCATTAAAGTTTTCACTGGCATATTTGATATAGCTGGACGTATCGGTGATAGAAACTAGGCTGTAACTCGAAGGGTAATCATATTCCGTTTCACTCATAAACATGTGTCCTTACATTGATTAATTAAATAAACGGCAAGTATGAGTGTAGCAGCATAACATTTATGCGCATAATGATAAGCTCATTGTAAAATTCAATGAAATTACTGATAGGTCAATTTATTACCTGCAAGCGTAGTGGCGGTTTCACTCTCAAATAGCACTACCCTTGAGTGCTCACAAGATGCTGCGTTGATTAAAATTAATACACAAAAGCGCTTCCTTACTGAGTTCGTAAATTGTTATAAATAAACGATTACAACGAAAACAAGGAAGACAAACATATGACTATTCGTTTTAGTCAGCTTGCCGCTCAAGGGAACACGGCTCACCTATTTATTGACGATTGGAAAATAGACACTCAGCAATCTTGGGGAATATTCAGCGCGGATGGGGATATTGGTTCTCTACTTGGAGACCTTATTTGTGGTGAACTTTCACCAATAAGCGGGAAACTTGAGCTTGATGGGCTGTCCGTTGCTCAAGTGTCGCTATCAGAGCAACAGCGATTACTGGAAAGAGAATTAGAAAAGGACGATACAGACTTTCTTGATCGTATCGATCAAGGCAGTACCGTTTACTCACTCATTCAGGAGCGCAGCCAAGACGCTAATTTAATAGATCAGCTGATTACCGATCTCGACCTAACTCACCTTAAACACAGTGGCTTTCGTGTTCTCTCTACAGGGGAAACAAGACGAGTGATGTTAGCTCGCGCTTTAGCAACACAGCCTGATTTGTTACTGCTAGATAACCCATTTACTGGTTTAGATATTGCCCATCGAGCAGCTCTCGCTCACTATTTACACTCGCTTTCTCAAACCGTACAGCTACTGGTCACCTTCTCTCGCGAGTCTGATATGCCTGAGTGGATTGATCGCGTTGCGCTTTTCAGTGCAGGAAAGCTGGACAGTACAATGGATAAATCCAGTTGGGATAATCATCCAATCATTGGACAGCTTAAATCTCAGTCCGAGCAACAGAGTGAAGAAATGATGAACTTGATACGTCAGCATCAGCACTCGACACACTTCGACAACCCAATATTTGAACTAACAAATGGGTCTGTTGAATACACTGATAAGAAGATCTTTACTGACTTAAACTGGCGAATAGACAAAGGTCAGCATTGGCAGGTCAAAGGCCCAAATGGCTGTGGGAAGAGCACCTTGCTTGGGTTAATCTTTGGTGATCATCCTCAGTGCTACAGCAATGACATTGATATCTTTGGTAAAAAGCGAGGGTCTGGCGAGACAATCTGGGAAATTAAGCAGCACATAGGCATGGTATCTTCAGCGTTACACCTTCAATACCGCGTTAACTGCAGTGCGCTAGACGTGATTTTGTCCGGTTTTTACGACTCCATAGGGTTGTATAACCAACCCACTCGTAAAGAAGTGGACATCGCAAACGAATGGCTCGACATCCTACATATGAGCCAATACCGAAAAACCTCATTCAAGCAATTAGAGTACGGTCAGCAGCGCCTGTTGTTGATTGCAAGAGCCATCGTTAAACAGCCTACATTACTGATTTTGGACGAGCCATATCAAGGGTTGGATTTTCTTGGCAGGCGTTTAGTTAAGAATACACTTGAGCTCATCGCCCGAGAGAATTTAAGCCAGCTATTGTATGTATCTCATTACCAAGAAGACCGCTTGGATAGCATCAAGAATGAGCTAGAGTTTGTTTTTGATGACAATGACCAATGTTACCGGGCTAACGTTTACCAATCATAATGACTTCGCTGAGCAAGTTGATCATAAGGTAAAGGCTTGGAGTAAAAATATCCTTGATGATATCGCACTCCCATCTTTTTCAAATGGTCGGCTTGCGCCGTTGTTTCTACACCTTCAGCGATGAGTTGTACTTTCAGCTCTTCCGCAAAGTGAACAATAGCTTTTAAAACAGAAGCACTAAGGCTAGGTATACCAATAGTTTCGACAAAACATTTATCGATTTTTAGGTAATCAATACGCATGTGCTGCAGAAACGCCAGCGAGGTTTGACCGGTACCAAAATCGTCGATTAACACATCAATGCCATGTACTCGCAGCGCTGCGATACACTTTCTGGCTTCAGCATCAATGAGTTGACGTTCTGTTATCTCTATGCCTAATGAGACGTTATTTCGACTTAACTTCCTGTCAATGAGTTGAATCTTTCTAATCGCGTTTGGCCCAACTAAGTAACCGGGCGGCACATTAATACCAAGGTGAACAGACTGATTAAAGTCTAATTTACTAAAGTCTTCTGCCGCTTTATCGAGAACGTAATCCGTGAGCAAAAAGACCAATCCACTTTGCTCCGCCGCTGGCACAAACTCATCAGGAGAAATGAACCCTTTATTCTGATGTTCCCATCGCACTAGGGCTTCAAAACCAAATAGTTGACCAGTATCGACGTTAATCTGGGGCTGGTAATACAGAGTCAACTCGCCTTTCTTTATGGCTTTCTTTAAATCCAGAACCAAGCTTCGATGAGGATCGATAAATTTATTTAACGCATATAAGCAAAGATAGATAACAAAAATGATTGGAATTGAATACAAAAAATAGGAAAGTGTTCTCTGTTTGACGAACAGATCGCTAGCTTCACTCAAAGCTTCATACTCAAACATTTGCGACGATTTGATGCCAATAGGATTACTTCCCGTTCTCAACGCTTCTTCAGGTGCAACTTGGTCATGGATAAATAAGGCAGAGCGTTTTAAACGTAAATCGTTATTAAATCCTATCTTCGCATTAAAGTAGTCATGATCAATAATCGTCACCGCTTGATAACCTCGCTCTCCTTCGGTCACGACGAGCAAAAATTGGTCATATACGCTATCCACGTTTCCCAGTGCTAACGCTTGTCCCTCAGGAAATGTAATGTGCTCGGCTAACGGCTTAGAAATTACGCCCAGTTTAGAGGAACACGTAATGATCCCATCTTTTACAATCAGCATTTCTTCGATATCTCGTTCAAACATCAAGTTTTGCTGAAGCTCTTCACATCGTCTAGGATGCAACAAAGCCGTGCGGTTTTCGGTCTCTATTTGGAATAAAATTTCGTCTGCGATTTGAACGTTTTTTTCTAATAGATGATTGAGGTTGTTTTGCACGCTTTCACGAGCTAAATACAAGACCTCGCCAACAATCAAAGGAATGGGCAACAAAAAAATGATGGCTTTTTTAAAAAGCGCCTTATTCAGCATATAAAAGTAACCTTTTATAAAACCGATTTACTGAGATGGTATCTGGATTCTGATACCCACTAGCAACTCTCGTTTATAATATTATTTATTTAGATTAACTCAGTATGCGAAACACTTGGTAATACCGCAAACTAAACAATGCCTTAATCCCTCCTGTTCCAATTTAGCATCAAACGACTCAAACCTGAGACGTCAATACGACATCATTTTTGAACCTATCGGTACCGAGGTAAGCCCTCAGTCGTCAAATTCTCACTCTGCGAGAATTACCCATTAAAATTATTTTTCTTTTCTCAGTGATTAAGAATTATATTTGTCGTAATTCATATAACACGTTACAACACTCTCATGACGACAAACAAAGCTAATGCGAACCAGGTAAACGAAAAAGCACTGCAGTTGTTAATGCAAGTTGCAGTTAGTCCATTCCCAGTCTCTGCGAAAACGCTAAGCGAGCAATTGAACGTTCCTTTGAGCAGTCTCTACCGACACTTGAAGCTACTCAAAGAGTGGAACTTGATTGAAGAAAGCGTACACGACAAGACATTTGTCGTTGGCCCGGCAGCATTGCTGCTCATGCATAGCTATGAGACCGCACAGCATGGGTTAGATATGGTCGAAACCATACTGGCTCGGTTGGTACAACAAACAGGGGAAATGGCCGCTTATATGGTACCTGCAGGGTATCGCGCGCTTTGTGTCAGACAAAAAGAAAGTATGCAGGCGCTACGTTGCAGCTTCGTCCAGGGTCAAAGTCAACCTCTGCTACGTGGTGCCTCATCTAAAGTGATGCTCGCTTTTATGCCTCAAAGTCGATGCGAGAAAATCTTGAGATACTTTAATCAAGATCACCGACGAGACGAATGGGAACAAGAGCTCACAACCATCCGTAAACACGGATATGCCGTCAGTACTTCTGAAATTGACCCGGGTGTTTCTGGCATCAGTGCACCAGTGATGAAAGGAAGCAAACTGATCGGCGCGGTCTCGGTGATGGCTCCGGCCCACCGAGTCGAAAAGGATAAGCAGCGCATTATTTTGCATGTGTTGCAAGCGGCAAGGGCACTACCACCAGAAAGGTAATTCATCATGTTAAGCTTTTTCAAACGCTATAAACTCCACCACACCGTGAAACAGCCGCAGCATTACCCTTTTTCTTTTATGACAGTGTGTGAGTATTTGCCACCCATGTCTAAGGGCGCGTTTGAATTAGCTGATCAAAGTTTGGAAAATGCTAGTGATTGGCTATACCAACAGCATGATCATGAAACCGCTGAAAACTTTGGTCACTTCAACCACGACAAGCTGGAAAATGGCGAGTTTCAGGAAGCGTTAAGTCTTTCGCTTTCTCGTCATTCTATTCCCGTTTTAGTGACCAACTGTACCGAGGCAATCTTGTCCATGTTACCTGTGGTAGTGTCCTATCGAGACGAAGTGGGTGTGGTAAATATTGGACATGACATGAACTTGAAGCCAACACTTGAACCACGTTTAGGCT
Organism: Vibrio sp. CCB-PB317; assembly: GCF_022808245.1. Lineage (NCBI taxonomy): Bacteria > Pseudomonadati > Pseudomonadota > Gammaproteobacteria > Vibrionales > Vibrionaceae > Vibrio > Vibrio sp. CCB-PB317. The sequence continues at coordinate 720,304 of NZ_JALGNU010000002.1, read as the reverse complement.
CGGCATTCCATTTTGCTCTTTCTCGCTATCAAAACGTGCGATTATTTTTTGCTGGTGTTAGCGAACAAGATACAAAGCAAGAAACGTGGGAATACGCGGAGGATCAAGGTTGTGACTGGGTAACCGATAAAGAGTTTTCTTTTCGTCATCGCAATAATGTAAAGCAGTTGATCGGCAATTACCTCGACCATTGCGACCAAATAATCCTCAGTATCGACCTTGGCTCCCTAAAAACCAAAAACAGCCTTGATGGTACCTCAGAGATTGATATCCAAATGGTTCTACGCACCATTAGGCAATGCCTGGTTGCAGGTAAAGTCAGAGCCATTCAACTCGTAGGCGATCGCGATCGTCTGGTCTATTCGAGACAAACGAAAGCCATACTAGAAGAGTTATATCAAATGGCCCCACTCATTGTTCACGCAGCCTAGGATTAAGTTCGGTTCAGAATCAGGACGCTCAAGCTACTGGTTCTGAATCAACATGGTTAATTATTATCTTTTACCAACAAATAGTTACATGAATAAAGCGACTCATGTCACACTTAGCTATTGAACTAATCTCATACTTACGTTCTAATAACGCCACTAAGCTTTGGTATGACATACGAAATAAAAATAGCCAAAGTTCAATAAGTAAGCGGATTAAAAACCAAAAACACCGCCGACATTTCAACTTCTGTGAGCACTTGCTCACGCTCGCTTGATGCCATCTTGTTCCACTTTTTTAGGACATTTGATGATGCGTCTTTGCAGTATTTTCGCTGCGGTTCTTGTTTTACCGCTAACCTCACACGCCACCACCTATGACTTAGCAGATATCAAGTCAAACACTAATGTTGCCTTTTGTAAAAACGGAACCATTCATGTAACGGGTTCTACTTACGATTGCACTACAAATATTGTTCTCCCGAAAGGCGATCAAATTATAAATAGTAGTCAAAGCTCATCGTCTTTAACCGCTCATGGTTCCATAACACTCCGTGGGCAGAATGTCATAGGCTCAAAGGAAAGCCCTATAAACATCAAAGCTAAAGGAACTTGGTTAAAAATTAATGGTAATAGCTACGTACTAGGTAATGTCTCTGCTTTAGGTTCTATAAAAATAACTGATAGTGAAATCGAAGGAGATATAGAAACCAATGGTGTTGGTGGAAATGGCCGTTCTGTCGAGTTTCACGGAGAGCACAACGTCCTTAATGGCAACATCATTGCTCAAAGTGACGTGTACATCGAATCTGGTATGTTCTGCGGTGATATCAAATCAAAAGGAACAAAAGTAGAAATGAATCAACTGGCATCGTCGCTTTCTAATACACCAATAGTTGTGGGCAACATCAATGCTCTATCGGGGATAAATCTTAATAATACGACAGTTTTTGGTTCTTTGACATCTCAGGGACATACTGTAGATACAGGTTTTGGCACGACCAAAATATATGCTAATAAGCAAGCTATTTCGGCAATGCATTTTTCAATTAATAACTCCAATACTTCTATTTGCGGTAGTGTGACAGCCACCCTAGAATCAAGTTCAAATTTCAACCACTATTGTGGCATTGATGAACCCAATTGTGATTACGCAAATCAAACACCAACAACTTGCCCTATTCCTTCTTATATCCCTGAATGTAAAATTACGCCTCCATCAGAGAACGACTTCGACCTAAGCGTCACACCATCGGACGATATGGCACTGATGTGCGGCGACGATCTTCCGCAATTTACAGCAACAACAACCAATAATGGAGAAGTTGTAAGCGCAGAAGTCAGTGCTGCCCTATCACACCCTGACTTGTTCACTTTAGAGGTGGTCAAAGGTCAGCAGACATTAAAAGCAAACCAATTTATGTCTGACGACAATGGTAAGCTCGTTGTTCGAGTGGTCCCGAACGATATTGATGCCATCGCGTTAGATACGAACTACACGCTGACTTTCACTATGGCAGAAGACACCAGCAAGCATCAAACGGTTAGCTTTATGTTTACGCCATTTATGTTTGAGGCATACTCAAAGACGAAAAGCGCAACTTTAAATGAAATACGCGTTATTGCAGGTAAACCAGAAAACGTGCATACGCGATTGCTTGCTTGTGCCTCCACCGGCGAACCTGTAGTGGCAAGCAACTACAATGGTACTCCTAAGGTTTTTCATCCATTGGTTCAACCATTAGAAGGAAGTGAAGGAAACTTTAGCTATTCAGCGGAATTTAAAGACGGCTTGTCTGAGCATGGTCTTATCACGAACGAGTCCGGCATATTTGAAGTGACATTGTCCGATCATTTTGAATGTGAGGGATTTGAAGAGTGCCCAGAAGAAGGCAAAGTGGAAGTGAAAGGAACATTTAATGTGTACTCGCGACCATGGACACTGGCTATCTGTGACAACCAACGTGCTTTGCCTTCTGGCACCTCTGAACAAGGAGATGGGTTTATTGCTGCCGGAGAACTTTTCTCTCTAACAGTGAAACCCATCATTTGGCAACCTGACGGCTCTGTAAGTGGTTCTGTTGAATCAGCACGTTATTGTGATGCATCTATCACCCGTAATTTTATGCTTGATGGCGCTCCAGCAGCATCGGTTGTCTTGTCGAGTGAGCAATATACGCCATCAGAGACAGCGAACCAAACCTCGAAATTGCTACAAAGTAGTGACTCACTGGCTCAGGCGCATAATTCAGCCAAGAATGATCAATTCGTCTTTAATGGATTATATTGGGAAGAAGTCGGGAGCTTGAGAGTAAAAGCAAACCTAGAAAGTAAATATCTAGGTATGACTGTTAACGAAGGCTATCGTTACATCGGTCGTTTTTACCCAAAATATTTTCAAGTGCAAGACCAAGAATGGCACTACCCACATGGCCAAACTTTTGCTTACATGAATCAACCTTTTGAGAAAGTCACTTACGATGTTGTCGCACTCAATGCGAATAAGGAAAACGTGAAGAACTACGTCCACTTTTCATCTAACCTTCAACAACATTTCGACTTAGGCGAACTAAGCTCATACTCCGATCGGTTTTTGCCGCCTAAGCCTAAGAAGGTAGACTGGAAACTACTGGGTAACGCGAGTGTCGGAACGTTTGTTATCGAGAAGCCCTCAACCAATGCGACTTGTAACAATAGCCCATGTTGGAAAAAGAACACGACCGATAAACAATATCCTGATGGCCCATTTAATAAAGGGACTAACAGTGACAGCAGCAAAATAGGTATAGTCACGACTAAAGCCGTTGATGAGGTAAATTTCTTTGATAACAGCGAAATGCTCACTCAACAACCGGACATTCGATTCGGTCGTTTGAACTTTCAAGATGTGGGTGGCAACCAAGGCATGGTGATCAAAGTGCCACTTGATGTGGAAATTTGGCAAAACGGTCGATTTACGACTAACTTCGATGACAGCTCAACAACGGCGAATGGTGAATATTACTTCAGCACGCCAATTTGGTCGCATGCGCCAGCAAACAACGCCCTGCTTTCTGGCGTTGGAACGATGAGTATTGGCAGAATGACCGATATCGTTGCAAGCCAAATTGACTCAGCGCGCGAGCAAATACAATTCCACCTAGATTTAGACAGCTCAGGCAATCGCATCCCTTGGCTGAAATACGACTGGGATAGCTCTACAAGTGAAGAGGAAAACCCACCCGTCATTGTTACGTTTGGTATTCACCGAGGAAACGATCGCATTATTTATCGTGGTGAACCCAATATGCTTGGCCTAAATTAACGCGAAACGGCAAACAAAAAGAGCCCCTCAATTGAGGGGCTCTTTTCATCACAAACTGATGTAATTTACTTTGCGCCACGACGCGCTTTCAGGCGCTTCACCATAGCAAGACGACGCTCTGCCGACCCTTGGTCTGTTGCCGACTGGTTCGGATTATTACGACGACCTTGACGATTCTTGAATGCTGGTTTTGAGTGCAGCTTTTCAATGTAAGATTCACGCTGTTTTGGTTCATAGCCTGCAAGCTCAATACGGCGAATGCGTTGCTGGATTAGATTTTCAACCTGAACCACCGTGAGCTCTTCATCTCGGTTTACAAATGAAACAGCATGACCTTGTTTACCTGCACGACCCGTACGACCAATTCGGTGAACGTAATCTTCCGCTAGGAAAGGCATGTCATAGTTCACAACGTGAGGTAAGTCTTCAATATCTAGACCTCGAGCAGCGACATCGGTAGCCACCATGACACGTGCTTTGCCAGACTTGAACTCTTCTAGCGCACGACGACGAGCGCTTTGAGCACGGTCACCATGGCAAACCACCGCTTTGATACCATCAAGTTTCAGCTCTTTTACCACTTCGTTTGCGGTCTCTTTGTAGTTCACAAATACCAACACTTGTTTCCAGTTTTTGCGACCAATTAGCTCTGAAAGCAGTTCCGTTTTTCGCTCTTGATCAACTGGATATAGCACGTGAGCAACTGTTTGTGCCGTAGTATTTGCACGCTCTACTTCGATACGTTTTGGTTTACGCAGAATGTCTTTCGCTAACAGGTTTAGCTGGCTTGAAGTCGTTGCCGAAAACATCATGATTTGTGGGTCTGTATCCACATCCAGCATGATCTTACGAACTGCATGAATAAAGCCCATATCCAAGATACGGTCTGCTTCATCAAACACCAAAAACTCTAAGTGTGCCACCGAGACATTACCTTGTTCGATGTGTTCTTCCAATCGACCAGGTGTAGCCACAAGGATATCAACACCATTTTCCAGTGCCGCAACCTGAGAAGACATTTTACGGCCACCGAAAATCGCCGCCACCGACAGATTGGTGTACTTCGTGTAAGCTTTGATGTTGTCAGCAATTTGTTCAGCAAGCTCGCGAGTTGGAGCCAAGATAAGTGCACGAGCAGTCTTACGAGAAGCGCTACGGTTACTGTCTAACAACTGCTGAATCATAGGCAGAGAAAACGCAGCCGTTTTACCAGTACCTGTTTGTGCTGTAGCGAAAATATCATGGCCTTTGCGAGCCATTGGAATCGCCTTCTGTTGAATTGGCGTTAACTTTTCATAACCGCATTCTGCCAGTGCTTTAACCACTTCTGGCGCAAAACCTTGAGATGAAAATGACATTGAGCGTATTCCTTAAACAAACCACTAAAAATAGCTTTAAAAATTTAGCCGTGCACTATACCCGAATTTGAGTGATTTATCTCACTTTTCTCATTGAAACGCTACAAAAGCAAAAACGGCGAACGCAGACAGATTGCAGGCTCAGCGTTTCCGTTTAATATTTGTTCGATTTAACGCTTAATGCCAGACAGCTGAAGGAGAATTTGCTCAAGTTCATCCCATGGCAACAGCTGAGAATCTATCACTTCTAATCGTGATTCAAACCCTTCTAAGCTGATTTCATTCACCGACACGACTCGGTTGGCAACATTAAACGCGTAGCACCCCTGATCCGTGTTGACCACCGCTTTAACGCGTTCCGCCGTTAAGTCCGAAAGCATTGAGAAAAGTTTATCAAAATCAAACGTGTACTCTGCCCCAAACAACCACCCGCAGCTAAAATACCCTTGCCCTTTGTTCTCTTTGCGCACAAAGGCTTCACCTGGCGGCAACTGGAATTGAGGCTCTTGGTGAGCATGGTCATGATGATGTGACTCGATATGGGAAGAAGCGCTGCCGTAAACCCGTTCGATATCCAATACTTCTATCGGTAACTCACCATCATGAATAAGCTTACTGAATACTTTTGAGGGAGATTGGTCCGTCACCCAGTCATTAAACACATCAATGTCGTGACTGGTACAAAGGTCAACCTTACTACCTATAACCACATCTGCGCTGTCTAACTGGTCCACGAAATTTTGGTTAGAAAGGTACTTTTCATCACTTAAGTTACGCGGATCAACCAGAGCGATCGTCGCTTTTAGATCAACGTAAGGTTCATACTGTTCTGAGGTAAGCGTCGCGATAACCTGTTTTGGATGACCAAGTCCTGTCGGCTCAATCAATAAACGGTCCGGTTTTTGGCGCAGTAACGCGGTAATACCGACCGACATCGGCACACCCGCCGTGCAACACATACAGCCACCCGGCACTTCTTTAATCAGCGCACCTTGGTCTGTCATCAATGCACCGTCGATGCCAATCTCACCAAATTCATTGACCAAAACCGCCCAGTTTTCGTTTTCCGGTTTGTTCTTCAGTAGATTTAAAATCGTGGTCGTTTTACCGACACCCAAAAATCCGGTCAGTATGTTGGTTGGTACTCGATTTGACATGCTTATCTCCGACACGTTAGTGCATTAATGCTCCAGCAAAGTATACGGAGAATGTGACTCGCTTCAACGCTTTTTATCGCGCTCATCAAGCTCATTGCGTGATGCGTGGGTACACATTTTTTGAGAATGATCAGAGTGACTTATCAACTCTGAACGCTTCATATCAGAAAGATACATACTTGTGTAAATGACGCAGGTAAAAAACGCGATAATAGCGACTACGATGGGAAGAACTCCGAGCGTGTTTTCGAATTTAAGCGCAGCGATAGCCAATGCGAAAACAACGACAGAGATAAGTGCGATTGACTTACTTTTGTTGCTTTTCATGATAACTCGCCTTTCGTAAGGGTAGCCCCTAATACCTCCTGTATTAGGGAAGTGCCAGTTTGAACAACATCCAACCTGACTATTCAATGCTACTCCTTTCGCTACTTGTGAAATTTGACAAAGCTAACATTTATTACAACATCAAACGATGAACTTATTACTAGCTTTCAGACACTTAGTGGACTGTAAAACACTTACTAGCAAATCGACCCGCCGCTGACCAATATGTCGTTTTCATTGGCAATACAAACTTGAGCCACCAGCCTTAGCCCTTCGACTATCATCTCCAGAGACATGGAAGGCTGACTGCCATCTGCTGCTTGTTCTGGCAATAATGGGATATGAACAAACCCATGACGAATAGGTTTGTCTTTTAGATAATGTTGGATGCCATAAAAAAGGTGGTTACATACAAATGTTCCGGCACTGTTGGAAATCTGGCTAGGTATCCCCTGCTTTTGCAGCGTTTGAACAATACGCTTTATCGGCAGCGTCGAGAAGTAAGCATCTGGGCCGTCAGCCACTACGGGATCATCAATCGGCTGATGACCAGCGTTATCTGGAATACGAAAATCATCCACATTAATTGCGACACGCTCTGGGGTGATCGCGCCACGTCCAGCCGCTTGCCCAACGGTAATCACACAATCTGGCTGGTGCGCTTCTATTGCATCAATAACGGTATTCACTGACTCATACCGAATCACAGGAACTGGGCAAGTAACGATCATGGCATCTTCTATTGCCGCAGCCTCTAATCGCTTGACCGCTTCTAAGGCGGGGTTAATGGCGTCACCACCAAAAGGTTCAAAACCGGTAATCAGGACTTTCTTCATAACAGCCTTTAGGAAAAGAGTTTCACAAATTATTGCACTCCCCTTCACCCCATCCAATAGCAAAAGTATTGTTGACATAAGCCAGACAACATTATGTGACTCATGTCTAACCAGCGAGGGTTTTCACTTTATTGAATCTAGACAAGTTCCGGACTATCGAGACTAACTATCGATGATTAGTGGCAGGGCTAGGCTCTCTCATTACATGACTCACGCAGAAACTTGGTTTCCACGCTTAACTTAGGTAGAGTACGCGACCGCAATGCAATTCGAAGAGATTGAATACAATGAATATTGATAACCATGTAATCGAAACGATTGAAGAGTTAGAGGCATTTCTGCATTTAGTAGAAAGCGGCGCTCTGGGTCTTGAAGGTGTCACTGGCGTTGCGCTAGCCACCACTAATACCGATGGCCGTCCATTTGTTGCCGTATTAGGAGAAAAGCACCAATTGCTCCTTGGCCGCTGGGTTTCGCAGCACGTATATGACAATGGTAAAGACATCGTTCGTAACGGCTCAACCAGAAAACACTAAGCGCTCAGCACCATCTATAACACCATGCCGTCTTATACACCAAGCGTATGCTTTGAAAGCAATGCGCTTGGTGTACTTAAAAAATAAAAAAAGAAAAGGCTAGCCTTTATTAATTTTGTCGGTATACTGCACATCAGCTCTTACGGAAAGAGCTATTAATGTAATTAAAGATCAAAGTTTCTCTCAGTTCCACATCGAATTCCTCGTTTACGTTCCTGCGACAAAATAGTTATCTCTAAAATCATATAGTAGCACTTGATATTAGCTAAAAATTCAATATTTAAAACAATCAAATATAGAGGTATCTATGTCTAATAAATTAACTGGTTCAGTAAAATGGTTCAACGAAACTAAAGGTTTTGGTTTTATTTCTCAAGACAATGGCGGTGATGACGTATTCGTTCACTTCCGTTCTATTGTTTCTGAAGGCTTCAAAACTCTTACTGAAGGCCAAAAAGTATCGTTCGTTGTTGAACAAGGTAACAAAGGTTTACAAGCTGCTGAAGTAACAGCACTGTAATTCTTTGTGTGGCATCAACGTTGTTGGTGCCACAATCCCCTTCCACTTATTGCCGCCCTTACTATTCTCTATCTAAGTTTATATACCCAAATCACTTACCTCTCCCACACCGTCATTAATCACTTTCAATAAAGTCACTTTGGTATACATCTTTAGGTAATCACACTACCTACCTTGCAATTCCAGTTTGGAATTAAATTAATCTGATTCATATCTGAATCACTTCGCCTCATGCTTTGCTCATATAAATAAAGTTTATAAAATAAAAGCGATTGGCGAATATAAGAGAAAAAAATGAAATTAAATATATCCGCACAATCAATAAATTCTAATAATTACGAGCAAATTATCCCTAGCCGAGACGTTATCCTTAGCCTATTCGATAAAGTCAAAAATCACTTAAGTCACGAGCAAATTTCTCGCTCTACTGGCTTAGATGAGAAACCACAAAAAGACGCTTTAAAAAAACGTTTACGCGCTATGGAGCGCGATGGCCAGTTGATTTTCACGCATCGCCGTGGTTATAAAAAAGTCGATCAAACCGCTTTGGTTTCTGGAAAGGTCAGCATTCACGCAGACGGCTTTGGTTTTGTCACTTACGACAGTAATGAAAAAGACCTTTTCTTACCTAAACACCAACTTACTCATGTGTTTGATGGCGATATCGTACTGGTTCTGAAAGGCAATGCTCAGCATCAAGGACGCTCAAATCATCGTTTCATCAAAATAGTGGAACGAAAAACAACCCATATCGTGGGCTTGTTAAAGAGAAAAGGTTCGAACTTCTATCTAGTGCCAGAAAGCGCGAAACTGACTCAAACCATTCATGTCACACCAAATGATCTTATCGCCAAAAGTGCCGGTAAACTCGTTCATTGTAAAGTCACGGCCTATCCAGATCACAGACAATCAACAACAGTTGAAGTGGCTGAAGTATTAGGGCGTCCGGGAGAAGCAGGGATTGAAGTTAAATTGGCGTTACGTCGACATGGCATCAATGACCATTGGGATGATGAAGTTCTTCACGCTGCTTCCGCATTTGGCAATCACGTAGAAGAAAAAGACAAAACGTCACGAGTGGATTATCGAGATTTACCGTTCGTCACTATCGACGGGGACGACGCGAAAGACTTTGATGATGCCGTTTATGCATACCAAATGGACAATGGGCATTGGAAGTTATTCGTCGCGATTGCAGACGTATCTCACTACGTTCAGCCAAACGACCATTTAGATCTTGAGGCGCAATCTCGTGCAACGTCCGTTTACTTCCCCGGATACGTTGTACCAATGCTGCCAGAAACATTATCTAACGGTTTGTGCTCGCTTAACCCGAATGAAGACCGATTGGTTATGGTATGTGAGGTGACCTTTGACGACGAAGGTAACATGCTAGATTCAGAGTTTTCTGAAGGGATCATTCACTCGCATGCTCGTTTAACTTATAACGAAGCTTACCGCATTGTTTCCCAATCAACGGAAGCAAAAAAATACCAAGGTAATAACCCACAACAAAACATCAAACAGCATCTGGTGAATCTCCATCGCTTGTATTTGAACCTATCTGGTCAACGTCAAGTCCGTGGTGCCATTGATTTTGACACGCAAGAGCTTTCATTCACGTTAAACAATAAAAAGAAAATCGCGTCCATCGTTCCGGTAGTTCGAAATGATGCCCACCGAATGATCGAAGAATTCATGCTGTGTGCCAACGTTGCCACCGCTCAATTTTTGCAGCAACAAAAAATACCGAGCTTATACCGTGTGCACTCTGGTCCTCAGATGAAAAAACTGTCCTCATTAAGAATGATGCTTGCAGACAAAGGGCTAACGCTTGCGGGTGGTGATAAACCAACTTCTCATGACTACAACGCATTACTGGAACAAGTACGAGATTTAGATGAGTGTGATGTGATTCGTACCCTACTGCTACGTTCTCAGAGTCAAGCCGAGTATTCGCCGAAGAATATGGGTCACTTCGGTTTAGCCTATGACGCATACGCACACTTTACTTCGCCAATTCGTCGTTACCCAGACTTACTCGTTCACCGCGCCATTCGCGCTAAACTTCGAGAGCAAAAAACAGGCAAGCTACGCAGTCTGCTCATGAAACTAAAACCTATTCGTCAATTGACAGGTGCTGCTAACAACTACCCTTACGATACAAAAGTAATCGAGCAACTGAGCGTGCACTGTTCGCATCAATCTCGTCAGGCAGATGAAGTGAGTCGAGAGGTTGAGTCAGCACTGAAATGTCATTACATGAAGCCATTTATCGGGCAACACTTCATGGGGACGGTGTCTGGAGTCACACACTTCGGAGTATTTGTTGAGTTAGAGGAAAACCGAATCGAAGGTCTCATTCCTTTACCAAGTTTCCAAAATGGTGAGTTCGAATTTGATGCAGTCAAACAAAAAATTTCCAGCCAGAGCACCACGTTTACTTTAGGGACTAAAGTGCACGTGTTGGTTAAAGACGTCGATTCGAAACAAAGAAAGATCATGTTCAATTTAAAAGATGCAGAACACACGGTAGGTTAGTCTGTTGTAGTCTATTTTCTAACCCATTGTTCAAAAATAAAAAATAAGCTTTAGATACCACGATTAACTTGTGACATTTCGCTGACATCAGCTCATTCTAAAACCCTAATATCTGGCAAAGGAAACGAATCTAACTTTTGTTTCCAGACACCATCGCAGAGTGTATTTCCAGCACTCTGTTTGCCTCGAGAGGTTCTTATGACAGCCTAGGATCTCTCGGGGCTTTTTTGCGCCTCTGAAACCCCACCTTATGTTGTATCCAACCCGTTAACAACTACACAAATTGTACTTTTTAACTAGTTCACTAGATCACGAATTCTGATTTAAGCAACTGATCACACAACCTCTTCCAAATTTTGGGTATAAAAGTATCAATACTTTCGTTAACTAGGATGTAAATAATGAAAAACTCGTTTGATCTCACCATGCCCAATGAAGAAGGATACTTTGGTGAATACGGTGGTAGCTTCGTGCCGCCGGAGCTTGAACAAATCATGCGTGACATCAACGCAGCTTATGAGGAATGCAGCAAAGATCCTGAATTTAAAACGGAGCTTGCTCGCCTGTATAAGCACTTTGTTGGACGACCTAGCCCAATCTTCCATGCGGAAAACTTGTCTAAGAAATACGGAGCAGACATCTACCTAAAGCGCGAGGACTTAAACCATACAGGCGCACATAAAATTAACCACTGCTTAGGAGAAGCCATTCTCGCTAAAAAGATGGGTAAGAAGAAACTGATTGCTGAAACTGGCGCAGGGCAACATGGGGTCGCGCTTGCGACAGCCGCCGCACTGGTCGGCTTAAAGTGCGATATTTACATGGGTGAAGTTGATATTGCCAAAGAGCACCCGAATGTAGTCCGTATGAGAATCCTTGGTGCCAATGTCATCCCTGCCACTCACGGGCGCAAGACTCTCAAAGAAGCGGTTGATTCTGCCTTCGAAGCCTACCTAAAAGATCCTGACACACAACTTTATGCGATAGGCTCTGTCGTCGGCCCTCACCCATTCCCTAAAATGGTACGAGATTTCCAATCAATTATCGGTAACGAAGCACGAGTTCAATTCAAAGAAATGACAGGCAAGTTACCCAATAATCTCGTCGCATGCGTTGGAGGTGGTTCTAACGCGATGGGGCTATTTACTGCTTTCTTAGACGATGAACAAGTCGCCATTTACGGCGTCGAGCCCGCGGGCCGCTCTTTGCAAAAGGTTGGCGAGCATGCTGCAACACTCACACTCGGTGAGCCAGGTATTATGCACGGATTTAAGTCTTACATGCTCAAAGATGAGCAAGGCGAACCTCAAGAAGTGTACTCTGTAGCAAGTGGCTTGGATTACCCATCGGTTGGGCCTCAGCATAGTTACTTAAAGGACATTGGCCGTGTCAATTACGGCTCAATCACTGATGACGAAGCGATTGATGCCTTCTTTGAACTGTCTCGCGAAGAAGGGATTATTCCAGCGATTGAATCCTCACACGCTGTCGCTTACGCGATTAAACTCGCGAAGCAAGGAGAAACTGGCTCAATTCTGATCAACTTATCCGGTCGCGGTGACAAAGACATTGATTTTGTCGTTGAACACTACGGCGCAAAATACGGCATTGAATCAATTGTTTAGTCCCTGTTTGGTAGGCTAACTGTCTATACAAAAAGCTACCTATTACTAGGTAGCTTTTTGTTTGCGCCTTATTTCCCCTACATGCGCTTTGAAGGCTTAACTACACAGTCCAAACCTTTTACTTTTGAGAAATAGGCATAGCTTGAGAAAGCCCTCTTACTCACCACTCCAACTATGCCTCTAGAGCATGATTCGATTAACCGATCAGAGCAGGAATGCCCGGAAGCTGACCAACGACAGCAAGCGAGCCTGCACAGACGATAAATGCAGTGCCAGGAATCAGGTATTTATCTTTTCTCGAGAGTTCGTTGGCACGCTCATGGTCGCCGATAAGTCCAAGGTTATCCAGCAGCATCGTGATTGCCCAGCCAAAGACTGGATTAACGAATGCACAGGCAAAAATACAGATACCGGCACTGAGTGAATCTTTATGATTGTGGATCATCTGCATTCCCGCCTCAAGAAGTGGTAAGAATACACCGACAATCAAAGCAACGCGCAGAACAGGTTCCCACATCGCTAGATCCATAGGGTAACCAATTACCGCCGCGGCAATACACATGAAACCCGTTAACAGTGCGCCACCTGGAATAGGACGTTTAGCAATTGCTGCTGGAATCATGTACGTCCCCCAAGAAGAAGCTAGGTTTCCGCCCCCTAAGAGTGAGCCAACCCCCTGACGAACAGACGCTCCGACCATCGTGTCGTCGACATCCATGAGTACGCCTTTCGCTTCTTTTGGGTAGTTAAGTTCTTGGAACACACGATGGCCGAGATAATCAGGGGACCACATAGCGACTGCCAGTAGAGCAAATGGAGTCACGGCAATAAAGTGCTCTAAGGTTGGCCAACCTAGTTGCCAGCCTGTATCTTCACCCCACCAATAGAATGGACTGAAATTAGGCAGGCCCGGCTCAGTGGTAAAAGCAAACTCAGCGCCCATCAAATAAGCAACAATACCCGCGAGTGCAGAGCACAATGGGATTGCCAACCAACGCTTGTTGATCTTAGCTAGGTAGGCATAAACCATAACGGTTAGGCCTATGACCACAAACGAAATGTAACCTTGGTCTGTACTTGCAGCCCACGCCTCAGTCTTATTAATCTGTCCGAGCAACCCAACAGCGCCTAGGTAGATCAATAACCCTCCTCGAACCCCAATGCCAGTCAAGGTCATGAGTTTAGAACCGCCTTTAGTCAAAGCGAGAATTAAGCCAAAAGCACATACCATCAAGCCAAGCGCCAGAGGATGCCCTCCTGCGGCAGCAATCATGGGAATCAGCGGTATCATTGGGCCGTGGGTACCGGCTAAGTTTGCGTTCGGGTTTAGGATGGCAGAAAACAAAATAACGAACAAAGCACCCGCGATAAGCAATTCGTAACGCACGTTTTCTGCAACGAACTCCGGAGATAAACCGAACTGAGCAGCAAATGCAGCAACCATGGCGGTGACCATCACCACCTTACCAATGGTTGCGGCTAATGCAGGCACCCAGTCTTCGATTTCAATACTGTAATCACGTGATGGCAAATGAATACCCCAGCGACGAAAGCTCATGATGGTTAAATCATGGTTTAGAAAGTCTTCACGACTTTCAAATTCATGCGGTTTTTTGCGCACATCCCTGTAAAAGGTCTTACTTGAGTCAGACATTGAGCTATCCTTTGTTATATTTCAACGTTGAACTATGCCAACTAGAGTTTCGCTTGGTATACAGACCAATACGAGACAACACCCACATCAAACATCGAGACCACACCAAGACAGCGGTATGGCTAATTTTTGATTTGAACCTATTAAGCATGTGTTGCTATCGGTAGGAATATTAGACATTAGTAAAAGGACAACAAAAATCTCACTTATTACACAAAGATTTAACATCACATTAGAGTACGCTGATCTTTAGTGAGAGTTTTTGAAAAGCAATTCAAGAAGAGGAACAGCCGCAACTCCACCTGTGCTTTTCAAGGTAGAAAAACATGTCTGAATTCACACAGGTAATTGGTTAATTTTGCTCATGCAAGTACGCACTAACAACATCAAATCGAGTTGCAACCCAAACCATCACTGCCTAACTATAGATATCTCTGTAATGTATAGTTTGCTAAACTCCACCCTTTGATGAGTAAGGCCCCTAAAATGATGACTGACGAAGAAAGAATCGAGCTGCAACGAAACAACCCACTGCACGGGTTAAAGCTAGAAACTATGTTGCAAGAGTTGGTGGATTTTTATGGCTGGGACATTCTAGATACAGCAATGCGCTTTAATTGCTTTAACACTAAGCCTTCGATTGCAAGTAGTGTGAAGTATTTAAAGAAGACCGAATGGGCGAGAGAAAAATTAGAAAACTTTTACCTTTATCGCTTTAAGCGCATGCCACGCGCAAGTGAAGAAGAATATGATTTACCACCGAGAGCTCGTACGTTCCCTCATGGTCTTGAACCTAAAGAGCCAATGCCGCTAACCGTTGACTCTATCCTCAAGTCACAAGCTAAAGCTGCATCCGCATTTAAAAAACGCTCACCTCGTGGACGTCCGACGCGTCGATAGTACATAACCTTGAAAAGCAATAGAGCCCTACTGGTAGCTCCAGCAAGGCTCTATTGTTCTTTAAAGAAATGGCTAGAAGAGAATACTCAAGCTAGTGCGCCCCCTTCTCCAGCGCCTCCCATAAGTAAACTCACATGTAGTTTACGTTTTCTATTGATTACGCTTTTTCTTCTTTTTACCCGTACCTGCTGGCTTTGCACGCGGCTTCATCGGTAAAAAGTAGGCTTCACTTTGGTCGTCTTCCACTTCAAATCCCTCTACCTGCTCACGTTCAAGTTGGAACTTATTTTTCTTTTCTATCACTTTGAAATGGTGATAGTCATCGTAATCGATAAGAGATAACCCTAGACCCACTTCACCAGCACGACCACTACGCCCTATTCGATGCATATAGTCAGCAGGACTACGTGGAAGATCGAAGTTAATCACCACTGGCAGCTTTTCAATATCAAGGCCACGTGCTGCGATATCGGTGGCAATAAGAACTTGAATCTCGCCAGACTTAAAACCGTCAAGGACACGAGTACGAGCGCCCTGCCCTTTATCACCATGGAAAACTTCAGCAGTAATACCGCGTTTTGACAGCTTTTGAGCTAAATGGTTACAGGCATTCTTAGCATTCACGAAAATCAAAGTCTGTCGCCACTGATGCTGTTTGATTAAGTGCGCGAGTACCGCCGTTTTCTCACCTTTATTTACACTAAACACGCGTTGCACCAAAGTGCTGGCTTCTGCGCTCTGCAACTGAACTTCAACAGGGTCGCGGAGCAAGTGCTTAGCCAGCGTCGTGACTTTATCAGGGAAAGTAGCAGAAAATAGCAGCGTCTGTTTCTTCTCTGGCAGTAACGCAAGAATCTTATTGAGTTCTTCGGTAAATCCGAGGCTCAACATACGGTCAGCTTCATCGAGCACGAGCGTTTTTACTTGGTCCAACTTAATCGCGTTACTGGATACCAGATCAAGTAATCGACCCGGCGTAGCTACGATAATGTCACAGCCACCACGAAGCGCCAGCATTTGTGGGTTCACCGATACACCACCAAATACGGCAACCGTTTTGATCTTATCTCTAAGATGGTATGAGTAAGATTTGACGTTGTATGCCACCTGTGATGCCAGCTCACGAGTTGGAACTAAAATCAGGTGAGAAACGAAGTTACCACGGCGATGATTTGTTTCGTCTTGCTGAACAATTTTTTGCAGAATTGGCAGCGAAAAAGCAGCGGTTTTACCAGAGCCCGTATTGGCACCGCCAACAATGTCTTTCCCTTCAAGGACATAAGGAATGGTATGAGATTGAATAGGCGTCGGTTGGCTGTATTCTAACGCTTCTAGTCGCTCGACTAAGGTTGGAATCAGGCCAAGATCGGCAAATGTCGCTTGCTGTGTTTTATCTGTCATTACGATGAGTGGCTCATTGCTAGTAAAGGCCGTGTATCTTATGCTATTTCGCGTCTGGATGTTAGAGATAATGGCCCAAACAGAAGATTGGTGAGAGAAGCACTGTAGAGAGCAGGAATCTCCTTTCACTAACATGAGTTAATGGTTTCTATAACCAAGGCTCTACAACTCACGATGGTAACGTTCGCGACGAACAAAGGGAAAAAGAGTCAGGCCTTCTGAATCCTGTAAAGCCAAAACACATTTTATCTTGGAAAAATTAAGGTTGCAGAGACAGACCAAATCCGCTTGAAAGGCTTAATCATACTATCTAAACCTTCGGTGTTGAGAGCTTAATATAGCTTGAGAAAACTCCAGCTCACTAATGTCCATCGTTATCTATTTAGCTAATGTTGTGGACTCGGTTGTATAGATTACTTTCGCCCGATACCAGGTTCTTCTCAGTGTACGTTTGACAGCTGTAGCCACAATCGTTGCTGATGTCGTATATGGAAATACCTGTTGTCAGAAAGGTAACGCGCCAAGATGAGTAATGTTGCATATCATCCTCGTAAGCCCAATTCCTTCACGAGGTAGTAATGGAACAAATTAATTTGCCCCGATATCTGATATGTAGCTTCGCCTTTGTGTTGCTTTATCCTACGGCAATAGATCTCTACTTGGTTGCTTTACCACAAATCGCCAATGACCTGTCTGCGAGCGAATCACAACTTCATATTGCTTTTTCTATTTACCTTGCTGGTCTAGCTTCGACTATGGTTTTTGTTGGGCGAGTTGCTGATTGTTTTGGACGCAAACCTGTTGCCATTTGCGGTGCAGTGATTTTTACCCTTGCATCAATGTTCGCGGGCTCTGCTGAGACCAGTAATAGCTTCCTAATAATGCGCTTCTTCCAAGGTGTAGGTGCCGCATGTTGCTATGTAGTGGCCTTCGCCATTTTGCGCGACACTTTAGGTGACCCAAAGCGAGCTAAGGTTCTATCGATGCTCAATGGAATTATCTGCTCTATTCCAGTACTTGCCCCCGTGATCGGCAATCTGATTATGATCAAGTTTCCGTGGCCCGTGTTATTCACTGCCATGGCGATGATGGGTATTGCGATAGGCTTAATTGCTTGCTTTGTCTTAAAAGAAACCTTGCCTAAAACCAAGCGCACAACTTTAAATGTGAGTGAAGCTTCGAACGAATCACTATCTAACCGTTTTTTTATATCGCGCGTTATTTATACATCTTTAGGCGTCACAGCGATTCTCTCTTATGTAAATACGTCACCAATGATAATAATGGATTCGATTGGCTTTACTCGAGGCGATTACTCAACCACGATGGCACTACTCGCAATGGTAGGTATGGCAACATCGTTTTCAGTCCCATTTGCTCTGTCTTACTTCAAACAAACCACATTGATGTTCGCTGCACAAATGACCAATTTTTTGTCGGCTATCGTTATTCTCGCGGCTCACTTGAATAGCGATAGTCCGACACTTTATATGGTAGGATTCACTCTGCTCAGCATGAGTTTTCCAATGGGGTTTGGTGTGGCGATGAGTCAAGCGTTAAGCCAGTTCTCACGCAAAGCTGGACTTGCAAGCTCTATGCTTGGCATAGGTCAGGTTTCTTGGTCTGCACTTTACATTTGGTTGATGGCGACGTTAGGTGTGCCAGCTGTGATGATGTTAATGATAGCGTTGGTTGCTAGTGGCGTTATTGGACTCTCCATAATATTATTATTTCCAAATCAGAACGTTAGTGAGCCTCATGAAGAAATCTCTTGCCCGACTTGATCTTAATTTACTGCTCACTCTGCAATTGCTACTGCAAGAGCAGAGTGTTACTAAAACGGCGAAAAAACTTAATGTAACTCCCTCAACCGTGAGTAAGTCTTTAGGCAAATTGCGCGCTTGGTTTGATGACCCGCTTTTTGTGAATACGCCGCAAGGCCTAAAGCCAACAAATCTCGCGACAAACGTGCAAGTGCTTTTGTCAGACTGGATGCAGATCGGTAACCAGATTGTTTCACACCGAGGTGATGATGCGCCAAGCGGGGTTAAATTTCATCTTGGAGTAGAGTCGCCATTGTCACTCATCATGGCGGATGAACTGACCAAACGAATCCATGATTTTTACCCAGACTCAACGGTAAAGTTCCATAACTGGGATTACGACTCGTTAGATGCCATTACCAGCGGTGAAGTGGATATTGGTTTTACTGGCCGTGAAAGCCATCCTCGCTCCAAAGAGTCGTTAGAACTGCTCCCGTATTTTATTAATTTCGAAGTGCTGTTCTCGGATTTACCTATGGTGTATGTCCGCAAGGATCATCCTGCACTCAAGCAAAAGTGGAATTTAGATACTTTCTTAAGCTATGCCCACATCAATGTAGCATGGGAGAAAAATGACAGTTGGGCATTGGATGAGATCTTGGCTGAGCAGGGACACACTCGAAACGTTAGCCTAACGATGGCGAGTTTCGAGCAAGCTTTATTTGTTGCAGAAAAGCCCGATCATCAAATGTTAACCACAGCACCAAAATATTGTCAGCGATACTGCGAACAGCTTCACCCCAACTTAATAGCGTTGCCTATCCCCATTGCGGAAGATTATCAGCACAAGCTACTGATTCCATTTACTATGATTTGGCACAAGCGCAATAACCAAAACCCTAAAATCGTGTGGTTGAGGGAGACGATAAAGAGCCTGTATGGCACAAGTTGAACGGGTAATTTTGAAGTACATTTAAAGCAAAGGAATGAACATTCTCCCCCCTTTATGTTGTCAATAACCGTAGGAGTGTGGTCTTGCCTTCCATTAGATTAAATATTTTAAAATCTTGAAATCTATTATCCACTTCGAAATTGATTTCAGCTCATTTGGGGCAGAAAGAAGCTAGAAGCACTTGCTTATGTTGGGTGAGTAAATGTATGTAAAGCCTCAGTACATAAAAACGAACCTAATTTAGGTAAGCTCTTGGCAACTATATGCCACGACTCGAAAAGTAACGCGTGGGTGAATCGCCATAGACCCGACGAAACATAGCGATAAAGTTACTGGGCGTCGAATAACCCAAAGCATGTGCAACCGCTCCTACAGATTCTCCGCGTGCCATCATTTCTAACGAATGTATTAGCAGTGCTTGTTGCCGCCATTCACTAAAACTCATGTTTAACTCACTTCGAATCAATCGTCTTAATGTCCGAGATGAGACGGCCCCGATATTTGCCCAATGCTCCACAGAATGTTTGCTGTTTGGGTCTATTAAAATTGCTTGAGTAACTTTTTGCAGTCTCGGATCTCTGGGCTGTGGGATGTGGAGTGACTCATGAGGGCTATTGACGATTTCATCGGATATTACGGCAAGAATACGTAAAGACTGTATGGATAGCTCGTCTGTTTTGCTCCATATCGATGCCCTAACCGATAGGGCTTTCAAGACATCGCTCATTTGGATCACACAAGGTCTCATTGGAAACCGCTCACAACTCTCTGGAGTAAACAGTAATGAACGACCTTTCAGAGAACCACAAAAATAAACACTGTGCATCGCACCCGGGGGGATCCAACCAGCTCGGTGAGGTGGTAGTATCCACGCTCCTTCATCGGTTTTTACCTGTATTAGCCCTTCATCTATACACAGTAACTGGCCTCGATGATGGCTGTGCCAATTATGTGGCCGTTGATCCAAATGGTTGAAGTCGCTCCTTTCATGCTGCCACTCCTTAGCGATCAAAGCGGCGCCATTTTTCCATTCGCTGTAGTCAGAGTTTGTCACTTTATTTACTCAATTCCATTTTGGCCATTATTCATTATTTTCTGTCCTCTTAACGTTACCATAGCAAGTTAGCGTTCGAGTAACATTTTAGCAACGACCATTTTATCGAAGGCAGAACCATCATGAACGAACCTATCTTTATTATCTATTACATTACAGCAGGCTTGGGCATTGGCTTTCTCGCTGGACTCGTTGGTGTGGGTGGTGGTGGAATGGCCGTCCCTATTTTTGCGTTTCTGTTTTCACTACAGGGAATAGCTGATACAGAAGTGGTCCATCTTGCGTTAGGGACATCAATGGCTTCAATGATTATTACAACATTGGGCAGCATGCGCGCCCACTACAAAAAAGAGAATGTAGACTCGACAATGGTAGTAAAAATGTTGAGCGGAGTTCTAGTCGGAACATTTTGCGCCACATTCGTAGCATCGTATCTACAGGGGATCTATCTGGCAGGTTTTTTCAGCGTATTCATGTTGTATGTAGCTTATAAGATGTTTCTCAACACTGAAAATGAGTACAACCCTAACCCACATGGGGCTATCGGTAATATCACTGTAGGCTCGGTGATTGGCTCTGTATCAGCACTTGTCTCTATAAGCGGTGCGGGGTTGATCATCCCCTATCTTGTCCAGCAAAATTTTGAGGTAAAACGAGCTATTGGCACCTCTGCTGCGATAGGTTTCCCTATCGCGCTGTCAGGAAGCCTCGGTTACATGTTAAACGGATGGGAAAATACAGATTGGAACAACTTAGTATTAGGATACATATACCTTCCTGCAATGATCAGCTTCTCCATTAGCAGCTACTTAACTACTAGCCTCGGAGTGCGTTGCGCAGAGTATTTCCCAAATAAAGTTCTTAAGAAAATCGTTGGTATTTTGTGTGTTCTTCTAAGTTTTAAAATGCTGGTACAAGTACTTAATTAGGGCAAATAATACCGTCATTAGTAGGTCTTGTAATATGGTGTGGGGACAAGCCTGAAAAACTTACTCCTCGCTTTGCTTGTTCAAGCAGACAATGTGTAAGAAAGTGCCGCATTGTTGCACTCTTATGACTTTGTTAAGCTAGCCAGAATCACATCCAAAATTTTCTGGTGATTATCCTTTCTGGAAACCTCGTCACGCTCCTGGCAAAGTGCTTCCTCCCCTTCTGATGCGAGAATTTTAATGCCACGCTCAGTACATTCTGCGAACGCACTAAACTGACTCGCACTGGGGATCTCTTGAAATGTTACATTGGAAAGAGCAATAAGTGATTCGGCTGGTGTCAGTGCGGGATGTAGCCGTTCAGAAAGCGTCACCACGGTGATGGTATTTTTCATCAAGGCCAGAGTTTCAGGGACAACAGTTTTCGTTAGCTCAGGGTTGATAACGACGACCGATTTCAGTTTGCTTTCAGACTGAAATCGGGGGAATTTTTGATCCGGGGTGTTGGTAATATCAACGTTATTTTCACGTAACCAATGACAGTCTATATTGGTGGCGTCGTGACACGATGTTCGGTATTTTTCCGGGCTTATTTGCGCTCCGGAGAGCATCAGCATAGATGTCCCGCCCAGAAAAAAGCCGACACCCTGCACTTCATCAGTATCTACGCCTCCGGACAGTATCCCGACCGAACTTAATTCGTTCAGCCCAAGCACCAAATCACTAGTCCTGAAAGTGATTTCATCAACAGCCATTTCTGCATTGATTTCGTTTGGTGCAGGAGGCTTTGGTGCAACAACGACATACCCTTGTTTCGCTAGGCCTGAAGCTATCCAACCACTATGGGAAAATGCTGACCGTGTTCCGCCCTGCGACAAAAGCACAACGGGAAATTTTCCACTTGCTAAAGGGGCATCTAACTGCGTTTCGACTGATTTAAAAATGTTACCCTTACCAAACGTGAAGTTGTTTTTTTCGTTCGTTGTGGGATACCAGTAGTAGACTTCTACAGGCTTGTCTCTGTCTTCACTGAATACCGTTTTGACTGTTAGCGCAGAATGGTATTTCGGCTCATTCGTACTGGCGGTGACACTGACACACAATGAAGTGAGTAGAAACGACATTATTATTTTGGTTTTCATTTTTCCCTCAGCCGGTCAACACATTATTCTGCACGGCATCTGGAAAAATAACGCGCAGGAGGTTCTCCATATATTTTGCGAAACATAGCAATAAAGTTACTCGGAGTCGAGTAACCCAAAGCGAGTGTTTGCTTTGAGCTACGCCAGCAAGCTTTTGGACAAAAGTGAGTCAGTGAAATACCTAATTTAGATAGTTCAGGATTAGCTAAATTATGGAGTAGTAAAGCTCGAATAGCTCTCCAAAAATTATCGAATTCGGAATTTACCCATTCGATATTCGTTCAATGGGCTAGACTCTCCTATTTCATTTATAGCCCCACCAATCTTCTCAGCTAGCTCTTGGCTACCAGAGGATAGTAACATACAGGCTCTGATATATGATGTTAGGTCTTCCCCCTTAAATCCTTTGAATAGCTCAACAAACTGCTCCTGAGAAAGCTTATTCAGCACTTCAACTTCTGACGAGTTATAGCTATTAGAGCCTTTCCTCAACTCAAGAATATCCATAACCGTTGGTTCAGGTTTTAACTCTAGGTACTGCTTCCTTAGCTTTTCTGCGAACTTCTTATCTTTAATACCAAAAGGATTTGCATCTATGCTATCAATATTAAACACTTCTGGATTATCTTTTCTAGATTCGATGAAGAGTTCAATAAGCTCATCAGCTTTCTCATTTTTCCCCAAAGTTCTTAGCAAAGCTAAACCAGTGGCATATTGTGAGCATGATGTTGTGCGTGCGATATCCCTCATACCCGCTTCCATTGCTTCAGCAACCTCTTCTTCGTTAGAATCGAATGAGCCATGAAAAAGCTTCCAAGCCTCATCCCATTTAGCACTAGCATGTTGAATTTCTAAATCTTTCTGCTTATGTCTACAAAGAGGAATCAACTTTTCTTTGTCAAGAAAACCTTGCTCAATACCACGAGCAACAGCCAAGTCGATTTCATCGGTATATCTGTAGCCATATCGATTTAGCGTCATATTCCAACGATCGGTTATTTCTTTCGTCCATCCCGATTCTTCGTTTTCCTTTCTAGTCCCTGATTGGTTTACAAACGCAAACTCTGGAATGTGCACCTCATCAGCACCATGGCAGTAGTAACACCAACTGAGCAATATAGTGGAGTGAATCACTTGCTTCTTGATGCTTTCATCGAAGCCATCAACAAGCTCCAAAAACTCATTTGTGTGCTCCACTATCTTTCTGATGACTCGTTTATTTTTGATGTTCAATCCAATACAGCAATCACGAACATAATCTCTAAACTCGAAGTCGTCAGCAAACATTATATCGAAGCACTGTTCAGCGGTTGGTTCGAAGTGAAGTTGTCTATCTACGATTTTCTCTTTGTACTTCCTGTAATCTTTGAAAGTATCGTCACCAGCTTCCTCATTAAGCAACAAGACAACCTTGCAACCTTTTTGCTCCTTGAAGAAAGAAACTAACCCCATGAAGTCTTTGATAGTGATTCCCTTGCTATGACGCTCTAAATCATCAAAGCAAATTATTGTCTTGTTCATCGCCAGCTGAGAAACTGAATCAATAAGACTGCCAATACCTCCAACATACTTACTCACATAGGGAATTTTTGTATCCTTCACCAAGTCAGCAACTTTCTTTGAATAGCCTTTGATGTTAGGCGCTTCTCCAATTCGATTTGTATCAATAGTGTTTAAGAACGTAGTTTGCTTTAGCTCAGCAATAGAATTAATCCCAAACAATGAAACGTAGGAGTATGATTTTAAAGCGCATTCGATTTTGAACTCTTCGATGTACTGCTTCCAACTATAAGTCTTACCGACCCCCCAATCGCCTTTGATAGCTAGTACTTCGGGAGTATCGGTGGAAAGGAACCTTCGAACTTGCTCTTTAACTAATTCAACTGACATGTATGCAAATTTCCTTACAAAACAGAATGGTACTCCGACAACTATAAGCCTGTTAATCAATATATTGAATAGAAAAAGGTGTGTTCATAGGCATTCATCAAAAAAGCGCAGGGGGGACAGATCTTTTGCTTGTCCATTATTTTTAGTAGAAAAAACCGACAAGCAGAATGAGGTGTATTTTCGTTCTAACTCACTTTGGGGCAAATTCGTGTTACCAATGGCGTCAGTCGTGACTCTGCACGCATGACCAAAAGTATGGAAAAACTCTATATACGTGGCCAGTTTTAGTTAATCACTACAAGATGTCTGGAACATCTTGACCAGAATAGTGGCCCCTAACTGGCTTAGGGCTTTAGCTTGAGTTTATCTTGGTAGGGTCATAGGGGGGCGGTGTGTGTCTGGATTCTAAAAGCCGATCAGATTTCAGCGTGGTTTGATAGGTATCTACTGAAGAAAGACAAAGAGTAGACGTGATTGTGAAGCTCTAATATCGGTCTTTAGCATGATAAAAGCGAGTAGCCAAATAAAATGGTTCTCGCTTTTTTAATCAATTGCCACGTTCGATTCGAGATAAAAATTACCCAGTAAACTCTTCAGAATCGGGACGATTGGTAAACTGCACACCATTTAAGAAGTCGCACAGCAGTTGGTCTTCACACTGTTTGTAGTTTTTGTTGTTTGGCTTGCGGAAATACGCACCAATTTCGTATTTACTTAAACTAATACCAACCACTTCTAATACGTCCAACACATCTTCTGCTTTCATGTTTAGCGCAATGCGCAGCTTCATGAGAATCATGTTGTTGGTCAACGTGACTTCTGGCTTAGGTTGCTCGCCGTCTTTTTTTCCTCGCTTGAGGTTAATAAAGCCATTTAAGAATACCGCTAACTCTTGATCCTTCATCTTAACGCAAGATTTGTCGCTTTCGTCTTTTAACCAGTTTGCCACTTTATCGTGAGCCACAGTGACTTCGGCCTGCCCGAAAGCTTTCATTATCTGCGCGTTTTTAAGGTTTAACGCGTGTTGGATACGACGTAAAATTTCGTTGTTAGTCACTAGGGGTTCCTAAAATGAGTTCTAAGAGTGAATAAAAATCCATCAATGATATGCAATCTGTGGGTGTCTTTATTCAATAGCGTAGTTGACGGTGACTCTAACAGAGAACACGTTTCTTCGGTAGGTTAAAAAATAGAAATAAGACGGCCTATTCGAACTAGTTGGCTAAGTTGGTAAGACCCCACTTTCATAGACACTATGCTGATTAGAAGAAGTAGGTCAAACCACCTCACTGTTATTTGTGAGGTAGAAGGTTACTGGTACGGAACGGGGCAAAGGTGTGTTGCAGTTCTTAAATGGGGAAGTGTTTTTCCTCATATTCCTCAACCAATGCAGCTAGCCTTTCAAGTTTACAAATTAGTCTTATATTTGCTCTATCTAAAGGGATTGAGGTTACTTACCTTGGCGAGTTTTTTAAAGTGCTCAATACCGTGTTGTATGCGACATTCAACACTTGTGCTGTTTCCCTAACTCCAGAGCTATTTATTGACATATCGACAATTTTTTCTTTTACATCTGGCTTGCGGGCTTCGTAAACTTAATCGAGTTGAAAGCCCTTTCGACACTCGATACACCTGAAACGAGGAAAGCCAGAATGCCCTTTTCCATGTTCACGGACGGGCTCTGTTTTATTACAGAAACGACATTGAACTTGGATAGTAGCCATGAGTTAAAAAACATCAGAAATCAGGTGGCTATATTAACATCTATCACCGATTTGAGTCATGACCAATGAAAGGATAGTTAGGTTTTTATTGCGTAAATTATCGGTAAGAATAGTGCATATAACAGGCAATAAGCCAAGTGTGTAGAATTATTCTATTTTAGGGATTTTGCTCTAAATCTAAATGAATCTTTGCATTTCAATTTCAATAAAGCTTAGTTATTGATCATGTTTCTGAGTATGTGAATCATTCTCAACTATGCACATGATTGCTCATTGTCTAGTTTGATTTGTGTAACGTCACTGCAGCACGTATTGAGCGTACTACGCTGATTGTCTGTGTTTTCGTGTTGACAGTTTGGTACTAGGTAAAATCAACAAGACTATGATTTCAAGGAACATTTTATGTTAAAGAAACTACTAAGTTGTTGTATCACCTCCGCGATCTGTTTTCATTCTTCTCTCGCTTTTTCGCAACCCAATGAGATTGCGGACAGTGCAGAGTTACAACAAGCTCCCGACACATTGCCTGCCACTTTGATGCTTGCACCGGACGACATCGCCATTGCAGATCGATATATAGTGGTATTTCAACAACCGCAAATGATGGCGAGCAGCTCACCGGAATTCGAGCAATTCACGCAACAGTCTGTAGACCGCATGTCTGGTTTGTATTCGATAAAAGTGGAGTCGGTTTTTGACCACTCGATAAGTGGATTTGTCGCTAACTTGAGCCCTGAGCAGCTACAAGATCTACGTTCTGATCCTCGTGTGGACTACATTGAGCAAGACAGAATCCTATCGCTTGACCCAATAGTCTCGGTAGATGCAAATCAAACCAATGCCATTTGGGGACTAGATCGAATCGACCAACGTAACTTGCCACTCGATAACAACTACAGTGCCAACTTTGATGGGACTGGTGTAACGGCTTATGTTATCGATACTGGTGTGAACAATGCACATGTTGAGTTTGGTGGGCGCTCGGTTTCTGGGTATGACTTTGTCGATAATGATGCAGATGCAAGTGACTGTAATGGACACGGCACACACGTGGCGGGCACCATTGGCGGCAGCTTGTATGGTGTTGCGAAAAACGTCAACCTTGTCGGCGTGAGAGTATTGAGCTGTAGCGGATCGGGGTCTACGTCTGGTGTTATCGCCGGTGTGGATTGGGTGGCTGCGAACGCTTCCGGACCTTCAGTTGCCAATATGAGTTTAGGTGGCGGTCAATCTGTCGCTCTCGATAGTGCGGTGCAAAGTGCGGTTCAATCAGGTGTCAGCTTTATGCTTGCAGCAGGTAACTCCAATGCCGATGCGTGTAACTACTCTCCAGCGCGCGTTGCTACTGGTGTAACTGTCGGCTCGACCACCAGCACGGATGCACGTTCGAGTTTTTCAAACTGGGGCAGTTGTGTGGATGTGTTTGCGCCAGGCTCACAAATCAAATCTGCGTGGTATGACGGTGGTTACAAAACCATTAGTGGTACTTCGATGGCGACGCCACATGTGGCGGGTGTAGCGGCATTATATCTTCAAGAAAACAGCTCGCTGTCGCCAAGCCAAGTCGAGGCCTTGATCGTTAGTCGCGCAACTAGCGGAAAGGTGACGGATACAAGAGGCAGCGTGAACAAGCTGCTTTATAGCTTAACGGATGCTGATTGTGGCCAAGACTGTGGTGGCCCAGATCCAACACCAGACCCAGAGGGCAAGTTAACCTCGGGCGTGCCAGTGAGCGGTTTAAGTGGCTCAAACGGTCAAGTAGCGTATTACTATGTTGATGTAGAAGCTGGGCAGCGCTTAACCGTACAAATGTATGGTGGCAGCGGTGATGCGGACCTGTATCTCCGTTTTGGTGCAAAACCAGCACTGAACGCATGGGACTGCCGACCTTTCAAATACGGTAACAATGAAACATGTACGGTCAGCGCGACACAAAGTGGACGTTACCACGTCATGATTCACGGTTACTCAAACTATAGCGGTGTCAGCGTTCAAGCGAGCTACTAGTTATTA
Organism: Vibrio sp. CCB-PB317; assembly: GCF_022808245.1. Classification (NCBI taxonomy): domain Bacteria; kingdom Pseudomonadati; phylum Pseudomonadota; class Gammaproteobacteria; order Vibrionales; family Vibrionaceae; genus Vibrio; species Vibrio sp. CCB-PB317. The sequence goes on along the minus strand of NZ_JALGNU010000002.1, from coordinate 692,250 downwards.
TTTTCGTTGTTGAAAGAGAACAAAGCCCACTTGTCGGTGGGCTTTGCTTTGGGAATACTGAGTTTAATAGGTGGCGTTCGATGCTATTCAAACGCACCGGCCTTTTTCTTCAAGAACTCAACTCGAAGCGGCATCGAAGCTTTCTATTAGTACACCGCATAAGTCGGGTTCTCCAAGTCGTGTACATCAAATAGGATGCGAACTTAATCTCCTCGGGCTAACTCTTTCTCCATCATAAATCTTGGCATGATGGCAAACCCAAGATGATACAAAACAAATTCTTTACTGTGACCGCGGTTCTCACTTGCACTTTTGGGCTGTGAGACAAACGCGTGACCTGACCTTGGCTGTTGGTCATCGTGAACGATATGGTGGCTAATCCGAGAAGATTGTATCCACTCAAAACTCAGACCCTATACTGCACATGTTATGGGCTGGCAACGGTAACATTGGATGAAATGGGCCTTGAACCACGGCAAGATCATTATAAATGGGAACTATTAGGCAAAGAGACGATCAAACGAGGTAAATTGGAATGGGGCAAAAACGTTACAAACCATACAGACACGCCACTGATATAAGTGTTCTAGTCCTTTTCTATTAAATTATTAATAACTAAGTATATTGTAAAGAGAGTTGTGGACAGTTAGCACGAGCAGTAGGCTTGTGCTAGCCAGGGCGCCTGACATTGGGAGAGCACTAAACATAAACCTTGGATTCTGCTACCGTAAAGCCCATATTTAATTTGAGAGAGATGGATAATGAACGACAGTTGGGCTAACTTCTTTCCGTACTTTGCTGGAGCTTTTAAGCTTATTGTACTAGGTATTGGAGCCTACTTAGCTATTAAATGGCATTTTGATGAAGAGCGAAGAGTAAGGGAGGCCGAAGGCGTGGTATTCGATAAACCAAGCTTCAAGAAAAAGTTCGCAATGATGCTAACCTTCCCATTCCTTCTAGGTCTTCTAGTCCTTCTCGTTATTTATGCAACTAACTGGTTTCTCTACTGACGGAATTTATTGATACGATCAATGTTTAAGCTCTCAACGGGTTGGGAGCAAAAAAGAGTCAGCCTAACGGTCTGGCTCTTTTGATGAAAACACATGGTATCGTGGAATAACTAGGGAAGCTGTGGCAGGTTACACTCACTTACTCCTTAGGCAGGTGACCAGTTTCCTTCGCAAGCTTTTGCATCGCCTCGGCAAACGTTGTTGTCCCGCCTTTAGCTTTAACCTGTATTACCTTATACCCCATTTTTTCCAACGCTTGGCGCTCTGCCAAAACAGCTTTGTCATCTTGCTGGCTACCTTGAGCTGGCTGATGAATGTAACATCCCTCTAATTTACCATCTTCGACCAATTGGTGGTGTTTCAGTGCATCGATATCAAAATTCATAATAAGTCTTTTCATTAAAAGTGGGAGTTTCTGTGGCTAGTTACATACGCTTCAAAGGCTTCACGACATTATCTAAGCCTTCAATTTTGAGCGCTAAACACAGCTTGAGCAAATCCCCTAGTTCGCCGCTTGGCCAGCCCTTTTTATCGAACCACAGTAAGTATTCTTCAGGTAGGTCGATTAACACTCGCCCTGCATATTTCCCAAATGGCATTTGCATTCTAGCGAGTTTAATGAGGTTTTCTTTTTCTAACATAAGTGACAAAGATTTGAGGTAACTCGTCCAAGAATATCACTGCCGCCCTCTCCTCACCAGCAAATCGCACTCACGTTTATTTTGGCGGCTTTGACTCGCTTTGTGCTAGAGTACGCGGCATAAAAAATGAGAACGAGAAAGCAATGAAGTCACCTTGTCGAGCAGCATGTAAAAATAACGCCGGAATATGCTCTGGTTGTCACCGAACGATGGATGAAATCATCCAATGGAAAGACAAAACCGATCACCAACGAAACACGATTATCGAACAAATCGCAGGGGAAGATTCAACGCACAATTGTCCTGAATGCGGGACTCAAGCCCATTGTGATATCGCCGCAGGCAAAGAAACCTGTTGGTGCTTTACTATTGAAACCCGTGATTTACCCAAGCCAAGCGCCAACCAGCCGTGTTTGTGCCGAAAATGTCTAGAAAAAAAGCCAGTCGCATAATACGACTGGCTTACTGTTCTGCGTTTTCAGACTGGTGTTTATTTAGCGGTTAAAGCGCGTGCTTCAAACTTAATACCATCCCACCCTGTTACCATAAAATTACGAATATTCTGGTGATCGCTATTCTCTGGATGCTGCAATACATCTTCACGATAAAAGCGACCAAAGCAGGCTAGCGTCGCTTCTTTGTCTAGGTTGTTTAGCAAACCGAAAGCGAAGATCTTACACGAACCGTTGTTCTCACCTGCATTGTTTTGCGTCTCACCATTAACAAAAGCGGTTGGCTCAAACGTATAGTTATCTTCGATCACCGCCATCGTTGCTTCAAACTCGACCTGCTCTGGTGAAGCTGCCAACAAATCTAAAAACGATTTTAATTCCATTATTCCTCTATCCCTACTTCATCATTTTGATGACACATTAGTTTCATAAAAAGCCAATATAAGAGTCATCAATCATACATATATTCAGAGCCTTACCAAATCACACGTCATTCAGCGTTCCATCATTCCAATTGCGGAAATGGACAGAAGCATAAACCCCATGCTGATTGACAACGTATCGGATTGATAAGGAGATATCATGATCACCCCTTTAAAGGCAATCGGTGCACTCGCATTGTCATCACTTGCCATCGCGTGTTCATCACAACCCGAAGATACCGTGGCTTCATTCGCTACACAATGCAAACCTACCACTGCGCCCGTTGCTGGGGAAACTTCAATTCAAGGGTTAACGTTTATCGGGACATCCGTTGCTGATGCCCCATTCGACACATCGGCAGCTGAAATCGTCAGTTATGACGCCTGTACGGATAAGCTCTATGTGATCAATGCTGAAGCAAAACGTGTCGATGTACTTTCTATGGATGACAACGGCGTACCAACGCAAACCGCATTCATTGATCTCAACAGCGCTGGCGAAGCAGCTGGCGTTGAAATTGGCGCTGCAAACAGTGTCGCTGTATTCAATGGTTTGGTCGCGGTTGCGATTGAAAACAGTAATAAACAAGCGAATGGTATTGTTGGTTTGTACCGCTCCGACGATTTGTCATTAGTCACGACGTTCCCAACAGGCGCATTGCCAGACATGGTGGGCTTCTCGAAAGATGGCCGATACATCGCAACCGCTAATGAGGGCGAACCAAACAGCGATTACAGCGTCGATCCTGAAGGTAGCGTCACTTTGATCGATCTGAACCTTGGCGTTACTCAAGCAGAAGTGACACAAATTGGCTTTAATGAGTTTGATGGTTCACGAAAAGCAGAGCTCCCAATGAATGTGCGTATTTCGGGGCCAAACGCCACTATCGCTCAAGATCTAGAGCCTGAATACCTCACTTTTGCAGATAACGGTAAAATCTATGTCGCGCTACAAGAAAATAACGCTATGGCAATCGTCAATCCAGTGAGCAAATCGGTAGAAAAAATTGTTGGCTTAGGTGAGAAGTCTTGGTCGGACGCTAAACTCGATGCATCTAACAAAGACAAAATTATTGGAAACTTGAAAAGCTACCCACAACTGGTTGGCTTATTTATGCCTGACACCATCGACAGCTACTCAGTGAATGGGAGTACTTACATCGTATCCGCAAATGAAGGCGACGGGCGTGAGTACGGATTCAAAACCACTCAAGAACTGTGCGACAAAGCTGGCTTTATGTGGGATGAAGACGATTACCTTGGTACAGATGAATACACATCTGAGCAAGGGAGCTGTTTAAGCCATATTGATGAAGTGCGCGGTAAGAAGCTGAAAGTAGCAGCAGAACACCCATTGGCAGAGGCACTAAAAGACAACAAACAACTCGCGCGTTTAAAAGTGATTAAGCCGGCACAAACGCTTTCTGCACAAGATAAGGTTCAAGCATTTGGCGCACGTTCATTCTCGATTTGGGATGAAAACGGCAAGTTGGTGTTCGATAGTGGTGACGATTTCGCGACCATCGCGCTGCTGAATGAAGGTAAAAACTTCAACAGTACCAACGATAACAATCACAGTGGCGATGACCGAAGTGATGATAAAGGCATTGAGCCAGAGGCGATTGAAGTAGCACAAATTAACGGTCGTCATTACGCGTTTATCGGCTTGGAGCGTCAAGGCGGTATCATGATTTATGACATTACCGATCCGAAACAAGCGCAGTTCCTACATTACGTAAACCGTCGTGATTACAATCAGCCAGTGTGTACAGAAGTCGAAGATGGTGAATCCGCGATCGACACATACAATCCAAAAGCAGGCGATTTAGGCCCAGAATCCATCAATTACTTTACCCGTAGTGGTGGTCATTTTATCGCTGTTGGCAATGAGGTATCGGGCACGACATCCGTCTTCCGAATCAATCTATAAAGTAATGTAAAAGTCATTTAGAACCAAAACGCCCGACGTAAGCCGGGCGTTTTTTGTATGAGGTAATGTCCTACTCTGCCGATGCTAGCGCGTCACATTTTGATGCGCAGATAAAATCGTTCTTATGCAGACCTTTGATCGAGTGACTCCACCAAGTTACGGTGACCTTACCCCACTCCAACAAAATAGAAGGATGGTGGAACTCATCTTCTGCCAGTTCCGCGATTTTGTTACTGAAAGCCCATGCTTGTTTGAAGTTCTTAAATTTATACACCTTTTCTAGTTGAGGTATGTCTTCTCTTTCAATGATCTGCCAATCAGACAATTGCAGCAGCAGAGATTGTTGTTCTTCTTTGCTTAGTGCAATGGCATCGATACTACAAGCTTCGCATTTTTGTTCATTCAACATGAGCAGGTTCCTTTGGTTCAAAAAGTGGAGGAAGCAGTCCAGCTTCAATCGCTAGATCGGCTTGTTTCAATAAATTTAACTGACTGATTTTAAAGAGCTGAGAAAAGTCATCAATCACGTAGTACTTCGGTTGCATGATGTCGATACGATAAGGCGTTCTCAGCACAGTTTGTAATTCAAATGGGTCGCGAATTGCTACATCACTCTCTAATGCGTAGAGGGTTTCGCCAGGAGATGAGAGAATACCACCACCGTAAATTTTGGTTTTGTCCCCTTCTTTCACCAAGCCAAATTCTACGGTAAACCAGTAGAGACGAGCGAGATACGCTCTTTGTTTTGGTGTAGCGGCTTGCCCTAGTTGACCATAATGTTCGGTAAATGCAGCAAAATCTGGGTTGGTTAACATCGCACAATGACCAAATATTTCATGGAAGAAATCCGGCTCTTGCAAGTAATCGAACTCTTCTCTGGTACGCAAGAATGTGGCGACGGGAAAGCGCTTATTACCGAGCAGATTAAAAAAACGGTCGAAGTCAATAAGCGCAGGAACGGGCTCCACTTGCCAACCTGTTGTCTCCATCAGGACACGATTAATTTCTGGCAATTGAGGAACGCGGTCTTGAGGTAAATCAAGCAGCGTTAAACCGTGTAAATAAGCCTTACAAGCTCTGTTTTGGATCACACCCATTTGTCGTGTTACCAAATCTCGCCAAATGGCGTCTTCTTCACGGCTCCATTCAACCCTGCCTTCCTGGTTTACGGGTTTAGAACGATACTGAGTCATGGCACATCTCCATTAACAAATCCTTTACATTAAGCCTATCTTCAGTCTTGCGAGCTTCCAATCCCCACACGATTTTCTCAGTATCAGTCCGATGTAACATATTGTTTACAACACGTCGTAACTGCATGATTTTTATGACACGATATAATATCTAGCTTGTTTGACTTTATCGTGTATTCCTCTCAAACTAAAATCTGTTACCACTTTGTTATAGAGGGACCTATGCGCGAGAGCAGCAAAGTATGGCAACCGAGCGAAAGTCGTATCGAAGAAGCCAACATCACACAGTTTATTGAACACATTAATCGACAAGGAAATACCATTGAAAACTTCGCCGATCTGCATCAATGGTCGCTCGATCATGTGGAAAAATTTTGGCAAGAAGTCTGGTTATTCTGCGACGTCATTGGTACTCAAGGAGAGACCGTAAAGGAGCAAGCAGAAAGTCGCTGGCAGCAACCCGTCGAAAATAGGGACATGAAATGGTTCCCAAACGCGCAGATTAACTACGCCGAAAACTTGCTAACCTACGCGTGTCACCAACCCGATGATCTCGCGATTTGGTTTGAAAATGAACGTGAAGAAAAGCAAACCTACACATGGAAACAATTGTGTGAAGAAGTTTCGAGTGTCCAGCAATGGTTGAAAGAATGTGGAATCAAGCAAGGTGATGTCGTCGCTGGCTATTTGCCTCACTTACCTCAAACGGTGATAGCCATGTTAGCAACCACCAGTTTAGGGGCAACCTGGACTTCTACCTCACCTGATTTTGGCGTTGAAAGCGTTTTGGAGCGCTTTGGTCAAGTGAAACCTAAAATCCTGTTTACTTGTGATGGCTATACATTCAATGGCAAAACTTTCGATATGTCTGAGAAAAACCAGCACATTGCGGATCATCTTGATGGTCTTAAACAGGTTTGCCAAATTAGCTACCTGAAACCACACATTTTTGAATGCGACGTCTGCACTCAAGATTGGCAAAACGTCCTTAATCAATACACACCCGAAGCGCTGACTTTTACTCGTGTTAATTTTAACGATCCGCTATTTGTGCTCTATTCTTCAGGCACGACAGGCAAACCGAAATGCATCGTTCATTCCGTCGGCGGAACAGTGCTTAACCATTTGAAAGAGCATCAACTGCATTGCGACATCCAACCGAACGACAGAGTGTTTTATTACACGACCTGTGGCTGGATGATGTGGAACTGGCACGTATCTTCACTCGCGAGCGGCGCATGTTTAGTAATTTTTGATGGTAGCCCTGTTTATCCGACTCATAATGTGCTTTGGGACCTCACTGAACAAGCCGAAGTGACGCTGTTTGGAACTTCGGCGAAATACCTAGAGGCATTGGAAAAAGTTTCTTTTTCTCCGCCGAAAAGTGATGCATTTCCAAGTCTGAAAACCATTTGCTCAACGGGCTCAGTTCTGTATCCAGAACAGTTTGATTATGTCTATCAGCACATTAAAGAAGATGTCCACCTCGCATCGATCTCAGGCGGGACAGACATTTGTGGCTGCTTTGTGTTAGGCAACCCTATTTCTCCCGTTTATCGAGGAGAGTGCCAATCAGCGGGATTAGGGGTCGATGTCAGAGTCTTTAACCCGCAGGGTAATAGCGTAATCGGAGAGCGCGGTGAGTTGGTTTGTGCCAATGCATTGCCCAACTTCCCCGCTGGCTTTTGGAACGACACCGGGGAGAGATATCATCGTGCTTATTGGGATAAGTTCGACAGTATTTGGCACCACGGCGACGATGTTGAACAAACCTGCGTTGGTGGATACGTGTTTTATGGTCGAAGTGATACCACGTTGAATCCCGGTGGCGTAAGAATCGGCACGGCCGAAATCTATCAGCAAGTGAACAGTATAGACGGTATTCTAGATTCCATCGCAGTAGGAAAAGAAGTCGATCGCAACGAACAAATATGGCTGTTTGTCCAATTAATGAAAGGGATAGAGCTCAACGACGAGATGATCGCCTCCATCAAAGCACAGCTAAAATCTGCATGTTCTCCAAGACATGTACCTAGTGCGATTTACGCAATAAGCGATATTCCTAAGACCCGTTCCGGAAAACTGGTTGAGTTAGCCGTTAAGCAAGTCGTTAACAATCGGAGCGTAGAAAATTTAGGCGCAATAGCCAATCCTGAAGTGTTGGAGGAGATACGCAGGATAATCGCCCAAAAATAACCTCAGAACACTTGGTTGTTAGAGAACCACTTTGCGTACACCCGCGGCGACAGGTTGAAGAACAAGTGAGATTAACTTAGTTACATCCCCTCAACCGATAAGAAAAAAGCGAGCTAGGTAGCTCGCTTTTATCGTGTGGTGTTCTTTATTCAGTCTTAACGGCGACCAAGCCCCATTAATACCGACATCGTTTTACCATCAGATGTAATGTCAAAAACGTGTTGCGATTCCACCTCAGTAAAACCTGCATCTTTCAAAGCACGTTTAGACTTCGCAAGGGTAAAACCGTCTTGTTCAGATTCTGCAATCCAATCAAAATGAACAAAGTAACCGCCGTGGTTAAGTAAAGAATGCGAGATTTTTAATGACGCGTCTAAGTCTTCCACAAACGCTAAAACTGACGATGCAACTACTAGGTCAAACTGTCCACGAAACGCTGGATGCTGAGCGACCAAGCCGCGAGACAATGCATCTACGACAGGTTCTACATTGGCAAGCTCTTTTTTATCGAGTTCTTCAATCATGGCTTCCGATGCGTCTAATGCTACGATGTCTTTAACCATCGGTGACAATCGTTGACTTAACTGCCCTGTTCCGCATCCAAAATCTAGTACTTTAATGCCATCAAGCTGAGTTAGCTGTTGTAACTGCTCAAACACCGACTGCGCAAATTGCTCTGTTGCTGGATTTGATTCCCAGTTTTTTGCTAAGCCGTCCCAATCTTGTGCCATCGTGGCCTCCATGTTCACTTTTTGTAACCCACATAGATTACCGCAAAACCGTTAAAAGACCATAGACTTATCTGGCGGATTCGCGTTTTTTTCGATAATCTTTCACGGCTTTGGGAGCACATCTGCATAATACCCAAATTATTTGAATTCATTTATTGGTTGTGTCAAATCATGAACTTAACTCAAGTAGAAGCCTTCTGCACCATCGCTGAGTGTGGTTCTGTTTCTGAAGCAGCAAGGCAACTCGATTGTAATCGCACCAAACTCAGTATGTCGATTAAGGCTTTAGAGAAAGATCTCAACGTTGAGTTGTTTACCCGAACTGGCAACCAGCTCACTCTCTCTGAAGCTGGGAAAGCCATTTACAAAGATTGCGAACACCTACTTATCATCGCACAGCGGATAAGAAAAACCTGTGCTCAAATCTCAGAAGGTTTTAACGCGGAAGTTTGGGTTGCACGTGACGACTCCTTACCTGATGATCTCTGGCAGGAGCTTTCTCATACACTGAATAACCGCTTCCCTTCCACAACCTTCAACTTAATCCTGGCATCCAGTGGCGACTTGGCCAACTTAGTCAGTACCCACCAAGTGGATTTTGCCTTTGGTGTTGATTATGAGCGCGTCGACGATCCTCGTATCGTGTATAACCCACTAGGCAAGATACGTATGATGTCAGTATGCAGTGCAGAACACCGCCTAAGTAAGATGCGCAGAGTCTCAGACGAAGATCTGCGCAGCCAGATGCAAGCGTTGATGGTGTACCTAAATGAGAAAGACAACCCTGAACTGCAGCCTTTCTCGACTCGATACATTGGCTTTTCGAGTTTTGACTACATGCTCAACACCATCTTAGAAGAAGACGCTTGGGGTGTACTGCCAGAACCATTAATCCGCCATTACCTTCGCCAGCAAAAGCTCGCCGTTATCAAGCATACATACGGATTGACACAAGAAGACTACTGTATGTTTTCACCTAACGGTCAAACTGAGCACCCAGCAATGACATGGTTAGCGGATAAATTGAGCGAGTATTTATTTGACTTCTAAACATTTTATCAGTGAGCGCCAATTTTATTGGCACCACAACCATGCAGCAAGTCATTGTTTTATAAGAACATAAACAAAAACGCAACTTTTTAGATTAGAACCTGCTCACTTAGTGGTTGCCTAAATTACCTTATGCGAGAAGAATAGTAAGGTATTAAAATTTAAAGGCATCTTTTATGTGTGACAGGACAAGCAAAAACGAAAACCGTATTCTAACCATTTCAGCCCTTTTAGCATCTGGGTTCGCTGCTGGTGGTATGGTACTTGGCTTGCTTGTAGGATCAATTGTCATCGTTTTTGACGGTGTTTACTCTTTGGTCAGCTTACTGTTAACTTTATTGTCACTGGCCGCTTCCTACTATATTAACAAGCCCTCAAAATCTGTATTCCCATTTGGAAAAGCGGTCTTAGAGCCAATCGTTATTGCGATAAAAGCGGCTGTCATTTTAGTGGTTGTAAGCTTGTCTCTTTACTCTGCAATTTCAGCATTGATGTCCGGAGGCCGTGAAGTCGATGCTTCTATTGCTACTCTATTCGGCATCGTAAACGTCATCGGTTGTGGTTACGCTTGGTGGTTTATGGCGAAACGCAGCCGTCGCTTCTCATCAGGCTTGATTGAAGCAGAGAAAAAACAGTGGCAGATGGATACGCTATTAAGTGTGGCAGTGACGGTAGGATTTGTTGCTGCTTGGGCTGTATCACTAACGCCATTCGCTGAATATGCGGTTTATGCCGATCCTATGATGATGGTGCTAATGGGCTTCTACTTTCTGAAAGTTCCTTTTGATATGTTGGTTGGTGCACTACGTGAGCTACTAATGATGACACCAAGCAAAGAGCTATGTCAGGTCGTTGGCAATGATGTACTAGAGATAGAAAAAACATCTGACCACCAGCTGAAGTTAGCGGGTATCACTAAAGTGGGCCAAGAGCTTCGTATTAACATCGATTTGCACGTCGATGACGACACCATTGCATTGGATAAGTTGGAACAAACTCGCACTCAGTTAACGAAACGTCTGTCGAAGCACAGATTCAAACTGCAACTCCATTTAAACGTCGCAAACTGTTAGAACACGAAAGAAAAAAGCTCCCTCGGTCGGGAGCTTTTTTCTTTCTGTCATTTGAGCATACAGCGCAAAGATAAAATCAGATAATTTTGGTTTAACCTGCAGCTTCACGCTTCTCCTTGGTGACAACCCAGCAAAGCAAAGAGCCCACCGTAACCATCACAACCCCCTGCCAAAAGCTCGGGCTCAACGTCACACCAAGAATAATGGAAGAAAATAGCGCAGAGAAAATGGGCGTAAAGTAAGAAAGTGTCGCAAGAAAGACCATGTTTCCGCCAACAATCGCGATGTTCCACAAACCATAACCACCAGCCATCAACGCCGCAGAAGCAAAAAGGTAGCCCATTGCTTCCCATGAAAAAGTCATCTCTGGCTCATCGGCAAACGCATATTTCACCCATAACGAAACAGCAGTAGCAATGAAAAACAACGTAATCGCGTTATGTTTGGATTGCTGCCTCTGGGTTAAATTACAATAAAAAGCCCATATAACTGCTCCTGCGAAAGCCATAAAGTAAACCAAAGGGTTACTACTGACATTGGACATAATCTGAGTAACGGATAAGCCATTTTCACCACTCACCGTCCACGCGACTCCGATAAACGCCAGCGCAACCGCTGGATAAAGCAGCCAGTTTGTTTTTTTGTTACTGCCTAAAACCGCAAACAAAACGGTGAGTGCTGGCCAAAGGTAATTGACAATCGACACCTCAATAGCCTGCGCACGCGAGTTGGAATATCCCAGAGATAAAGCGAGAAATATTTCATAACAAACGAACATCGCGCCACCAAGCACGAGATACTTTGGAGAAAAGTACGATAACTTCGGAATGCCAACTACGATAAGAAGGAAAATAGAACTGAGAGAGTACAACATGGCCGCCCCGCCCACGGGACCTAGGCTCTCGGTAACCAACCTGGCAATGCCAAGTAAGCAACTCCAAGAGAGGATGGCAATACAACCATAAAGTGTGAAACGAAATTGCACTGATTTCATGTGACCTACCACTCACGAATGCCAAAGGAAACATCAGCTTAACTCAAAAATGATCAGGTTCAACGTACTGTTTTATAAAAATCAGTATAAAAATCACTCCATTACGCAGTTGGAGTCGATATGAAACATTTTCTGCCCTCGAGTGTTATGCTTACACCTTTTGTTGTGCGCTACTATGATGAAGAAGACGACGATAGCGAAATCGTCGAAACTGATTCGAGCACTCAGCATCTAAAAGAAACAGAGCAACAAACGGAAACCTCAGACTAAAGGAATTCTCAAATGAAAAAAGTCGCAGTTATCTTCAGTGGTTCAGGTGTTTACGATGGCACAGAACTACATGAAGCCGTATTAGCACTCCATGCCATTGAAAAAGAAGGTGCATCATGGCATTGCTTTGCTCCTAACATCGATCAATTACACGTGATTAATCATCTAACTGGCGAAGAGATGGACGAAACACGAAATGTGTTGGTGGAATCTGCACGCCTTGCACGTGGCAATATTGATGATGTTGCAAGATTAAACCCAGATGAGTTTGATGCCCTACTCTTACCTGGCGGTTTTGGTGCCGCTAAAAACCTCACTGACTTCGCAGTATCAGGAGCTGAGTGCTCGATTAATACACACGTAGCTCAAGCATGTCGCGCATTCGCTCATGCGAAAAAGCCAGCAGGTTATCTGTGTATTTCACCTGTCATTATTCCGATGATTTATGATCAAGGCGTGAAAGGCACCGTAGGCAACGATGAAGCGATCTCGATAGCATTTAATCAAATGGGCGGTGAGCACATCACTTGCTCTGTCGAGGATATCGTTTTTGATGAAACACACCTCGTTCTATCAACCCCAGCTTATATGTTGGCAGAGAATATCTCTCAAGCGGCATCAGGTATCGAAAAGTTAGTATCAAAGCTGATTGATATTGCCTAATTATTGATAGATAACTTATAAACCTACCTCCCATCCCCATTGATAGTTAAGTTATTAATGGGGATTTTTTATACTTTAGTCTAATTTAGAGATATATCCGTATTAGATATCAATTTTCGCCAATCGATTGCGTCACTGGTTTCATATTTGTTCTACTTTATATCTGTGTTGCACCTATACGCTGTGCAACAAGATCACTGTCACAGTTTTTCTCTTGCAAATACCTCTAAATAGGTAAACTTGCTTCAGATCAACTTCAATCTGGAAACGAGTGTGCGACAGTAAATGGCAAATTAAGAAAGATTATTAAAAATAACGACGGAGCTATCCAATATGACAAGTGCATTTTTTATCCCTACGGTAAACCTAATGGGCGCTGGTTGTTTAAAAGACGCAGCAGACAGCATCCAATCTCAAGGCTTTAAAAAAGGTTTGATCGTTACGGATAAGATCCTTAACCAAATCGGTGTAGTCAAACAAGTTCAAGACCTTCTCACTGAACGCGACGTAGCAACCGTTGTGTACGATGGCACTCAACCAAACCCTACTATCACCAACGTTAATGATGGCTTAGCTTTACTAAAAGAAAACGAATGTGACTTCGTTATCTCACTCGGAGGCGGCTCACCGCACGATTGTGCAAAAGGTATCGCTTTAGTGGCGTCAAACGGCGGCAAGATCGGCGATTACGAAGGCGTTGACCAATCCGCAAAACCAATGCTGCCTCTCGTATCAATCAACACAACGGCTGGTACTGCTTCTGAAATGACGCGTTTCTGCATCATCACAGATGAAGAGCGCCACATTAAGATGGCGATTGTGGACAAACACACAACACCATTGATGTCAGTGAATGATCCTGAATTGATGCTTGCTAAACCTGCGTCTCTTACTGCCGCAACAGGTATGGATGCGCTAACACACGCGATTGAAGCTTACGTATCTATCGCTGCGACACCAATCACTGACGCGGTAGCAATCAAAGCAATTGAACTGATTCAAGCTCACCTTCGCACAGCAGTGAAAAACGGTGAAAACCTTGAAGCTCGCGAGCAAATGGCATACGCACAGTTCATGGCAGGTATGGCATTCAACAACGCATCTCTTGGTTACGTTCACGCAATGGCGCACCAACTAGGCGGCTTCTACGACCTGCCACACGGTGTATGTAACGCGATTCTTCTACCTCACGTACAACGTTACAATGCGCAAGTATGTCCAGAGCGTTTACGTGACGTTGCTAAAGCAATGGGTGTTGATGTTGAAGGTATGTCAGCAGAGCAAGGTGCTGCGGCGGCCATTGATGCTATCGTTGAGCTTGCTAAAGATGTCGGCATCCCATCAGGCATTAAAGAGCTTGGTGCGAAGCTAGAAGATATCCCAACCTTAGCGGACAACGCGCTAAAAGACGCTTGTGGTTTCACTAACCCGAAACAAGCAACGCACGAAGAGATCTCTAAGATCTTCGAAGAAGCGATGTAGGCTCGCTAAGTAAACAATTCTCTAGTCTTAATTCAATCCCCGATCTCGTATTGGGGATTTTTTATATTCGCATACCCTGCCAAACGTCCTCTTTTAGTGTTAGCTTTTAAGTATCTTGGATTCATATTGGAAGGAACCATGAGAACTATCACTGCGACCCTACTCGCTTGCCTAGCTTTTTCTATCGATGCTGCGGACTATCGTGCCAATGAGGTTGCCAATGGGTTTCAAATCCCATGGGGAATTGAATTTCTCGATAAGCAACAAATGATCGTGAATGAAAAAAACGGCACCGTTTCATTACTTAATATTGCGTCGGGAAAACAGCAAACCCTCTTCAAAGTACCGAATGTGAACACCAGTGGGCAAGCTGGTTTATTAGATGTAGCTCTAGTGCCGAATACCGCTCCACAAAATCCACAACTTTTCTTTACTTACAGCAAACGTACCGATAAAGGAAATACTGTGGCCTTAGCGACCGCACAATTGAAAAACAATCAACTTGTGGATTGGAAAGACGTCTTTGTCGCCGACGCAATCACGGACACCAGCCGTCATTACGGCAGCCGTATTGCGTTTGTCGATGACAAGGTTTACTTCTCAATTGGGGACCGTGGCGAACGTAATAATGGGCAAGACACTCAAACCCATGCAGGCACTATTCTTCGCCTCAACCTTGATGGCTCGGTACCACAAGATAATCCATTCAAGACTTCTGAGGCTCGCCCTGAAATATGGAGTTACGGGCACCGTAACCCACAAGGCATGTTTTACGACAAAGCAACAAAACAGCTTTGGTCGATTGAACATGGCCCTCGTGGTGGTGATGAAATCAACCTGATTAGGAAAGGAGCAAACTACGGCTGGGCAAAGGTCTCTCAGGGTAAAGAGTATTGGGGACCGTTAGACGTTGGAGAAGCGAAAAGCTTACCGAATATGGAAGACCCAAAGTTGGTTTATATTCCGTCTATCGCGCCAAGCAATATGGTGGTGTATCGTGGTGATAAGTACCCAGAGTTGGATGGAAAAATCCTCGCCGGTGCCTTGAAGCTGGCGCACATCAACGTGGTTTCTATTGAGAATGGCAAGCTCACCGAATCAAAAAGATTGATGGAGAATCTTGGCGAGCGAGTCAGAGATATCACCATCAGTCCGGATGGCTATGTCTATTTTTCAACAGATACAGGCAAAATTTTCCGTCTTGAAGAGAAGTAATCAAACACCAACATTATTGAGGCTATTTAATTTGTGACGTATCAGTGATTTATTTTCGTACAAGTAACACGTTTGAATCTAAAATTAACAATAACCTTTTGTTTTTAGAAAGATAGCTTGGTTTAAGTCGTACGAGGTCATCATGGTTCCTTTTCCATTAAAACTTGAAAGAGTCAAAGCCGTTATTTTCGACTTAGACAATACGCTCGTCAGCTCCGATATGAACTTCAAAGATCTTCGTCAGCAACTAGGCTGTCCACAAAACGAAGATTTATTGGATTTTGTTGATAAGCTTGACCATCCACATCAGAGAGAGCATGCCCATAATGTTATCTTTGATCATGAAATTTCTGATGCTGAGCAATCATCTCCGATGCTGGGTTGCCACGAGCTTTTGGCATACTTACATCAGCATAAAGTTAAAACCGCGATAGTAACGCGCAACTGTTTGATCGCTACGCTGCGTAAGTTGGAACATAACCGAATTGATGTTGAACATGTCCTCACTCGTGAATGCTACCCAGCAAAACCTGATCCTTTATCGCTCCAAGTCCTAGCCAAAGAGTGGCGATTAATGCCAGATGAAGTACTTTATGTGGGCGATTTCCTTTATGACCTACAAGCCGCATACAACGCCCAAATGCCATCCTGCCTTGTTCACCACAATACGACTGCACAATTCCGCGACTCCGCCTCTCTTGCTGTAACAGAACTGACCGATTTACTCGAACATTTTCAGTCTTTTAAGCACATTCGCGACTAACTAGGTACTTTCATAAACAAAAGGAGCACTCGCGTGCTCCTTTGACTTATTCCCGATTTATTTATGCCTCCCCAAGTGAGTGCTTGGGTGATGCGTCGCTTAGCCTTGTAGGTAAGCGTTAAGCATCCACATTAATTTTTCTTGCTCACGGATGTAGTCACCCATCAATGCCGCGGTACCTTCATCGCCTGCTTCACCCGCGTTTTGTAGAATCTCACGCTGTTTTAGAAGTAGAACGCTAAAGCCTTGAACCAGACCTTGTACACACTCCTCACCAGAAGTCGCGTTTTGATGTTCTTTAATTTCACTTGCTTCCAAGTAGTTGCTGAATGCGTGCGCTGGTGTATGACCCAAGGTAAGAATACGCTCTGCAAGCTCATCGATTTTGGTTTGTAGATCCGTGTAGATCTCTTCAAATTTTACGTGCAGTTCGAAGAATTGCTGACCTTTGATGTTCCAGTGGTAACCGCGTGAGTTCATGTACAACACTTGGTAATGCGCTAGTAGTTGATTTAGCTGTTGAGCTAGTTGTGCTGATTGTTCGCTGTCTAGACCAATTAGGCTTACTTGTTTGTTCATAATCTTGCTCCTAGAAGGATGATACCAATCGTAGTAACGAACGATTCTCTTACCGGGATTGGTATAAAGTTTAAAAATTCTTTTGCAGTATTTGCTGCCGATGGAGTCATATTACGACTCCACCTCGGTGAAGAAAATTTGGTTTTAGCTATGATTTAAATAGACAAATCCAATGAGCAAGCAGACGAATATCGGCGTATCATCCAACAAAAAGCCCCAACCCTTTTTGTGTAAAAAGGATTGGGGCTTTTTTACTATTTGGTTAACGTTCAAAAGTAGATGAACAGACGTAAACCTTATCTACGCCGTTTTAAAAGTTGCCATCTGTTGATTCAGCTCAGTAACTTGCTCTTTTACTTGCAATGATGTCTCTGATGCACGTTGGCTGTTATTCGAAACCTCATCCACTGATTGAGTAATACCGGACATCAATCCAGTGATCGAATTGGTCGCATGAGATTGCTGCTCTGCCGCTGCCGCAAGCTCTGCCATTTGTTCATTCAAAGAACCAATTTGCTCGGTCGTGACAAGCAAACGAGTTACCGCTTTTTCAATGTGCTCAGCGCCCTGCTCCGCAAGTGATTGACTGTGTTCAATCTCCTCAACCACCGAATGGGTCGAGCGTTGAATCGCATTGATGATACCGTTGATTTCTGTCGTCGATTGAGTAGTGCGCGTCGCTAACATGCGTACTTCGTCTGCCACGACTGCAAAGCCTCGTCCTTGGTCGCCCGCACGCGCCGCTTCTATCGCGGCATT
This sequence comes from Vibrio sp. CCB-PB317, assembly GCF_022808245.1. NCBI lineage: Bacteria > Pseudomonadati > Pseudomonadota > Gammaproteobacteria > Vibrionales > Vibrionaceae > Vibrio > Vibrio sp. CCB-PB317. The sequence continues at coordinate 674,827 of NZ_JALGNU010000002.1, read as the reverse complement.
CAATGCCAGTAAGTTAGTTTGCTCTGCCAAGCCTTCAATCACTTCCGTCACTCGACCAATGGCTTCGCTCTCTTTGCTTAACTGCGTTACTTGCGTGCTCGCGGTTTCAATGCTGCCGTGCAAGCTTTCCATGGTGACTTTATTTTGCTCTAAAGCATCACGACCTTGTTCAATCTCGCCTTTTGAATCAGAAAGCTTCTGCACCGATTGATTGGCTTGATCTAGAGTGTTACGCGCGGCTAAAGCGATTTCATCCAATTGGCTTCCCATTTCAACAATGCTGGTCTGTTGCTGTTCCACATTCGATGAAGTGACTTGCGCCGATTCCAACAAAGCTCCCATGCTGGTATCCACTTGATGCGCTTTCTCACTCACCCCGGCCACGATGCTCGCTAACGATTGGTTCATGCGGTTAATCGAATCGGTAAGGTCTGCCAATTCATCTTTCCCAACAACAGTGAGCGAAGGCTGAGAAACGTCCCCTGAAGCGATCGTCTTTGCTCGCTCCGATAAGTTTTTCACTCGGCGACCAATGGTGTTGCCCATGTATTTTGAAATCGCTACTGCGGCAAACAAAACCAACGCTGCCGCAATCAGCATGGTGGTGAGTACGTTCTTGATGGACTGATTAATGCCCTGTCCGCTTTGATCAGCACGACTTTGCTGCGCCAATACGATCGTCTCTAAGCTTTGGTCTAGGGCATCTGCTGCTGGCAACAGTTCGTTCGCCATCAGCAAGTTTGATTCGTTCCACTCTGGCGATTGACGCAATGCAATTACCTGCTCTGCTAAAGGAAAGTACAGTTGCTGCATTTCTTTAAACAGTGACCACAATGATTGGTCGTTATCAGTCAGTCTGTCGAGTTTACTGTCGATTTCCGCCACGGACTGATTGTGGTACTTAATCAAGTCGTGGTATTTGTCCAGATGATCTTGCTGCCCGTACAACAGGAAATCTCGCAAAGCAGACAGTGCATTGGCGAGTGAGGTATAGCTGTCGGCATAAACTTTAAACAGACGCTTTCTGTCTCCACCAAATGGGTTTCCTGACTCTTCATTGATTAAGCTTTGAAGCTGATCAAGTGCTACTTCTGCAATGGGTGCCGCTTCGTTAATAAAGAGGTTATGCGCGGGTAAGTTTTCGTCACTGTGGCTAAGTTCAATCAACTTGTTCAGAGAAACTTTTACTGCGTCCCACTGGCTTTGGATCGCTTGAAAATCCTGTTCAGAGATCAAAGCCTGCAACGTCGGAAGCGACTCGTCTGTTGACACCATGATATTACGCACGTCCTCACTCAGACGTGCGCTAGCCTCTTCATCGCCACCTAGCAACATGTAGGCTCGAATAGAAGACAACGACGCTTGAACGGACTGTTGGATACCGCGACTGGTGTCTACGGTCGGTAAATCGGATTTAAGTAGCGAAGAGGCGTATTGCTCTACGGTGGTGACGTTGCGATACGTGAATACCGCTGATGCCATAAAAAGTACGGCTAGCAGCACAAAACTGAGCTGCAACTTCCCTGATATCGTAAGGTTCATCCATAAACTCCTGACAACGATGAGCCTTAAATATAACGATGTTTATAAAAATGTTAAATGCTTGTATCAAAAACAACTTCAGAACAAGGCATTATTTGTGATTGATTGCATTATTTAGGGATAGCAGCTAAATGAAAGGCGTCTCTAGTAACTATACCGGATATTAGCAAACACCAAAGTTGCAGGTGTTTCTCCAAATAAGCTGCCGTCCGTACCGTTAAAATGTTGAACTACAGTTAGCAGTTGCCAATTATCACTGAGTGAATAGCTGCTGGATAATCCAGCAAAGTAAGAGCCATCATCATAGTAACTAGCCGATAAGGTGACGCGGTTGAGCGCCGTTAAGTCGAAGCTAGCATCGGCATAAACAGTATGCTCCGTGAAGCTCAAGGTTTTCGCAGAGAGAGGGAGGTTTAGGTAAGATAATGCGCTGCTCGCTGACTTTGGTTCAGAAATAAACAACCAAGCACCTCTCACCATCCAGTTACGCACACCACCAAAACTGTAGTCTGACTCCAAACTAGCGACTGTCGTATCCTCAGTAGGCTGACCTTGACGCTCTGTATCAATAGGATCAAACCAGCTTAACTCGCCTCGAAACCCGGCTTGATAGATATCCGTCGCAAACCCTGCTCCAAGAACATAGTCTTGCCGAGATCGACCCGCAATGATTTGATAGTCCCAACCAGAAACGTTGGAGAAATATCGTAGTGACGTGCTGTTTTCTTTAGACTGCTTTGACGGAGAGAAAACGAGATCTAACCCGTCGGCAAACCCAAGTTTTTTACTCACCATGACAGCGTCGGTGCCCGCCCGCTCTTCGTAATCAAAGTCGTAAATAGAATAGGCGTTGTAGATGTCGTTTGGGTTCCAAATGGTGTTCATTGACCAGTTGACCCGGAACCGCCCTAACCTTGCACCCCAATCTTGGTCACTCCAAGAGACGTAGAGTCGATCCAGTTGGGTATTGAGGATTACATTATCTTCTCGCCAGTTTTTGCTTAGATCAAAATACCCATTATCAAGCGCCACGAGTTCCGCATATTGAGGAATCTCAAGCGCATCGCCCCACAATGCTCTATTCCTGATACCAAGATTTATTCGCCATTCAGGAGAAAAGCGATATTCAACGTTAATCCGGTTATGGAGTAGATGGTCAAGGGTATTATCCTGCTCGTCAGGCATACTATAGGTCACCATGTATTTCACATAGCCATTGATATCCCATGCTTTTTCAGGCTCCAAACCCGGTATGCTGGCATTAGTTTTAATGCAAATTACCGCAGGACTTAACGCAAAAAAAAGCCGCAATAACTTGGATAGTAAGCTTACGCCTTCTACTCTACCACGCATGGCTCTTCTCTATGGTGTTATCAATGTTGGCAAAATCTCGTGCCAAACGCCCGTCCTCAAATACTATGATTCGATGTGCGCGCTTAATAACTCTAGGATCATGGGTAGAAAAGATAAATGTCGTGCCTTCTTTTTCACTGAGTTGTTCCATGATATCAAGCAGCTCGGCTGTACTTTTTGCATCTAAGTTGGCGGTAGGCTCATCTGCCATTACAAACCTTGGTTTTGGTGCCAATGCTCTTGCAACCGCAACTCTCTGTTGTTGGCCTCCAGACATTTTACTCGGACGTTTATGCATCTGCTGTGATAATCCAACCTGTTGCAGTAGCGCGCTGGCGCGTTCACGACATTCCCTTTCTGTTTTCCCTTGCAATTGCATAACAAACTCGACGTTTTCAAGAGCTGTCAGTACGGGGAGCAGACTATAATCTTGGAAGATAAAGCCAATGTTATCGCGTCGATAAGCGATCAACTCTTTTTCTGACATATCAGAGATTAAGCATCCATCAATTTCCACGCGTCCTGATGTAGGGGAATCGATCCCGCCCAACATGTTTAGTAGGGTCGTTTTCCCTGAACCAGAAGGTCCCATAATAGCGACAAACTCACCTTGCTTGATCTCCAAATCTACGCTCTGAACCGCATGTACCGGAAAGTCACTCTTTGGGTTGTACGTCTTGGATAAGCCTTCCAATTTAATCGTCATTACGTTTTCTCCGCCATGGCATCCGCAGGTCGATGTTTGAGAATTTGCCTTGCTGGATACAAAGCCGCAAATAAGCTTGCGACAAAAATAGCCACAATAATCAATTGATATTCATAAAACGACACTCTTGGATAAAGCAAGGTATCGACGCCATAAGCACCTAATCCATCCGCAAGTGCGCCAAGCGATAAGCCAGTAATACTCAGTATTTTCAACATGACTGCGCTTCCTAATAACCCTAGCGCGCAACCACTCAAACCAAGGAATAGCGTTTCCAAAATAATCAGTGTGCGAATTTTATGCTGCTGCATGCCAACCGCCATTAACACCCCAAACTCTTTCGTTCTTTCAAAAACTGACATCAGCATGATATTGATGATTCCCAGAGTCATGGCAAGTACGAAAACGACCAACATAATTTGGTTAGAGATATCCATTGAGCTCATCATTGTTGCGAGTAAAGGCTGTATTTCTTGCCATTTTCTCACGACCAATTGTTCACGGTTGGCTTGTGGCAATATTGATAACGTAAATGCCTCTGCACTTTCTAGCTGTTCAGTCTCGTTGGAGTTCAACAAAACGCCAATTTCATGCGCACCCGACAAGCCTGCGATTGTTTCGAGATCGACTTTACGAACGTAGACATTACCGTCATCAAACGTGGTGGATGGCGTTTTAAAAATACCTCGAACGCGAAAAGCTGCGCCAGATACATCACCCTTGATGTCAGATAATGTTAAAACCACTTTCGATCCAACACGCAGCTTCAACCGATTTGCGGTTTTTTGCGAAACGAGAATGGGGTTTCTTCCCACTTCGTTTAACCATTCTCCGTCTATCACATGGCTTGTAAGCGGTGTGATACTTTGCTCTTGTTCAATATTGATGCCATTGATCCGAACGCCTCTCGTACTGCGCGCAGAAGCAATCATGCCATCAGCAAGAAATCGCGCCGATACCGCTTTAACATCTTGATGTGCAGCCAAAGCGGCCGTTATCGTTTGATAATTCGTTATTGTGTCACTAAGGTCAGGATTATTAAGGTAGGATTTCTGATGCACTTGTAGATGACTGGTTTGCCACGCAATCGCGTTTTTGATCATGCTGTCGACCAAACCGTTCATGAATCCAATCATGGCAACAACGCCCATTAAGCCGAACACCATCGCTCCCAGCATAATGGAAGTTCTGAGCTTGTTCCGCCATAAATTACGCCACGCCAATTTAATCAACATGCGCGCCTCCTTTTAGCCCACTAGCAATGGGCAAGCGAAGAAGTCTAGCCATCGGATACATCAGACATAACGATAAAATAACGAGAACGACAAGAATTTGATCCATTAACAAATAAGGGGCTAGCGAAACAGGTACGATTGGTTCAAAGCCACTCTCCAGCATCACTTGTGCAGCATCGCCTGTAATCTCAATCGGATTGATATAGAAATACGCAAGCACAGGCGCGCTGATCAAGACACCGAGCACAAGACCAATAACGGAGATAAACATCGATTCAATGGCGACGAGCCCCATAAGCTTGCTGCGCAACATACCCGCCGCGAGCATCACCGCAAATTCACGCTGGCGCTCTAACGTCATCATCAAAATCGTGGCAAACAGGCCAAAACCAACAATGCCGTACAAGATATAGATCAAAAAGATCCCACCCGCTTTGTCCAAGGCTATCTGTTGAGAAAGTTCTGGCGACAGCTCCTGCCAGCTTTTTACTGCGACGCCATTCCCGTAGTGGCGCTTTAGTTGTTTAACAATGTCAGGCAACACGCGTAAACTTTGAGTGTTAAGGACCCATGCGGTGACTTGGTTATCAAGCGAATACAACGCTTGTGCGGTATCAAGAGGCATGTAGACCAACTGAGAATCTAACTGCTGCAAAGGAAAGTGCAAAATACCGGACACCTGATACAGTCCAGCCGCCGTTTGACCACGATAACCCGAACCATACAACACCAGTTCATCACCAACGTTCAAATGAAGGTAGTTTGCCAAGCCCTCACCAACAAGCACCGAGTTTTGTCCAGATGCAATAAAGCGCCCTTGTACGATTTTGTCACTAATGCTGGAGTAGCTATCTTCAGCGTCAGGCTCAACGCCGAGCACCATCACGCCTTTGGATCGTTCGTCTTTGGCGGCAAGCGCAAATGACTCAATTCTCGGCAGAACGATGTCGATATCAGGATTATTTTTGGCAGATGCAATGAACGCAGGCGTTTGAGGAAGGACATCATCAATGCTAGAGGAGTCCCCAAAATCGGGATGTTGTAGCTGAATTAATCCCGTATAGAACTTCGCAGCGTTTTTAATATTTGAGGAGTAACTTCCTTCTTGGAACGCTCGAGTCAGTAAGGAGAGAAACAGAACAAGAGCTAACGCAGAAGCGGTTAACAATGTCCGCCGTTTTTGCCGCCATAGATTTCGCCATGCGAGCTTGATGAGCATCCGATTCTCACCTCTTATCTAAACCAAAATCCACCCTAATCTCGCAGAGCCTTCATTTGCTGCTGGGAGAAAAAGTCATCATCGATATCAAAATCAAATTGCGCTTCGTGCGTAATCAAAACCGTTTTATTTCCTGGTTTATCTATCGGCTGCATCTCCATGCGAGTCGCAACGTCTCGCCCACCCAACGTTTTCACATCGTAAGTCGTCAAAACATTTACCAGTTCATCAAATTCATCGTAAAACTCGACTTTGCGCTGTAACAAGCTCGTTTGAGAAATCCACAGTCTGACTTTGCTCCAAACCACTGGGGCGTCAGGCTTGGCAAGTGCATCAACTACCCAAACTTTGTCGCCATCAAAGGTTTCACTTTGAAGCAGTTGATGTTGATAATCGACAACAATAGAAGATTGGTTAATTAAATCATCATTCGTGAAGTCTGATCCCATCCAAGACTGACTGAGCATGGATGGCGCAATTTTAATCACTCGCTCTATACTCGGCACCCAATTCCACATTTCTCTATGACGTTTTAACGAGGCGCTACCTTTATCTTTCGCCGGAGCAGTCACCAAGACCAAAGATAATTCCGTACCTTTCGTCCAACTCTTCATGGTCATTGAACGTGACCAGCCAGGGCGAACAATTTTCATGGTGGCTTCGCTATAACTAGATTTCCCGCGCATCGCTTGATCAGACTTTTGGACTATATCGAAAGCGCTCTCAGCGTAAGAAAAAGAAGAGAGAAGTACACAAGCGAGAACACAAAACGTTTTATACATACCTTCCCTTTGTACCGACACGACCTAGAATTTGAAGCTAAACGGGTATAATAATTTTAAATTCAATTGAGTATAGCAAGTGAGGATTTAGAAATAGCGATTGGTGACTCAAAAACGCTAAGGGACTTGACGAAGCTCAGGTTGAACTTGGCTGTCTGTTATGACTTGAAACACAGCGCGATTTTTACCTTCAGACTTACCTTGATACATCAGTTGATCAGCGTCTTGTAAATTCACGATGTGAGTAAATTCAGGGTAGTATGCGCAGCCTAAGCTAATGCTCAAATGAATCGCTTGCCCACCAAGGATAATAGGTTGTTCGTACACGGCTTTGCAGAGCATTTGAGCAAAGTTGCGCGCTTCTCGCTCAGAGAGCGATGCCGTCACGAGTGCGAACTCTTCTCCGCCAATTCTCGCCAAGGTCATACGTTCATCAGTCATTGATTTTGCTGTTTCAGCCACGGCCACTATCGCTCTATCTCCGACAAGATGACCGTATTGGTCATTAATTGATTTAAAATCATCAATATCAAATACCATTACCGTCAAGCTTCGCTGCAAGTGATTCAAGAGCGCCAATTGTTCAATCAAGTGTCTACGGTTGTAGAGTTTTGTTAGGGAATCCGTTAACGTCATCTCCAGCAATTGCTGGTTGGCAATCGTCAATTGTCTTGTGCGCAGCGCAACCATGCGTTTGAGTGCGAAGATATGATACAGCGTCGCAACCGCCATAACGAAAATCGCAATAGGTAGGAGATAAAGAGGATAGACCGTTTTCACCACACTCCAGCGATTGAGGATCCTTTCTCGATCTGTATCGATAACTTTTTCAAACGCTCGAGAGACATCCAAAATGGAAGCAGAACTATGCAACCCTGCTGCAATCCGAAGGTCTTTACTATATAAATTTATTACAGGAACAAACATGCCTGCTCCCGGCATAGTTGCCATATAAAAGTTAGCAACTTGAAGGTCCGCGACAAAATACAGCACCTTCTTATCGACAGCAGCCTGTATCATCGTGTCGTTATTGATGTACTCTGCGATAGGCGCATTAGGATAATTCGTCTTAATAAACTCAGACTCGTAACTTCCTTTAACGACACCAATTGGCAACGTCATTTCACCAGCTAAAACACTTTTGACATCAATCGAAAGCACGTCTTGATTGACATATAATTTAGTTTGAATGGGCATGATAACTGCGCCAAAATCCAAGTAATCGGCTCTTTCCGATGAGTAAACCAATCCCGCGTGAAAGTCAGCACGCCCCTCTTTTACGGCCTGTAAAGAAGCCTCCCAATCAAGAAGCAGAAACTGAACATCAATTTGGTTGTCCGCCGCATACGCTTTCCAGAAGTCGATCAAAATGCCTTTGGGTTCACCGTCTGGGCTAAGGTAAGAGAATGGCTTCCAAGCTTTGGAGTTAGCAACAATTAAAGAATGAGACTCTGACTTGTGCGCATACGTCATCGGGCAAATAGACAGCCATAGTAGTAACAAAGACGCACACGCTTTTGTATACTTGCAACCATAAGTACCATAACTCGTCGATGACATACCTACTTCTCACCAGTCTTTTTAAACCATAATCTCGGCTGTTTTGTCTGATCTAAAGATATAGCAGAGCGGTGTCGGACAGGAAGTGGCTCCTATTGATATGAATCTAACTTAGTAGGTTTTAGTACTTATTTGGTACTTTTCAGCGTCTAGTTTTAAGAAGAAAGCTAGCCAGTATAAGGTGAGGTAAGAGTGATTTAACTAACACTAACCCATTGAATTTGAATAGTTTGATAAAAACCAGCTTCAATAAAAAAGCCCTATTCAAAATCCACATCGGGGAGAACTTTGAATAGGGCTCTTTGCCTCTATGCTTCATTTTCCGACTGAAGCTGCCTTTACCTTTTTTCGCTTTTACGACACGTGTTCTGAACAATTGACTGGTGACAACCGCTTTTAACGCATTGTCCTTGATTTCACCTCTGCCGAAATCGGTCTCGTGTTGTAACTCATTCGGCTGAGGACTGGTTTTAGGTTTTGCCATAAATCCTCCTTAATGGTCGAACCAGATTGGACAATAATTATATAAATAAGTCAAATTTATAGATTTAGTTGAATTTTATGCTGAAAAACTTCACATCACCGTCATTTATTTGAAATTTAATCAAAAACATGCTGGTTAAATAGTGACTAAATACAAATATTTGTCCATAAAGCACTAATATATGTTGACTCTTCGTGGAATTAACCTAGACTCAAACACGGCTAGAAAGAAAGTTCTTTGTTTTCACATTTCGTTGGATTACTTGTAACCCGTCGTCCTGTGGTACGCAATAGCAATTTATTTTTCCACGCTATAAGCGCCGTTGAGGCGAAAGATTACATTATTTAGATATTTAGGAAATAGACATGTCTAACACAGCTACTGGCACAGTTAAGTGGTTCAACGAAACTAAAGGCTTCGGTTTCATTCAACAAGAAAACGGTCCTGACGTATTTGCTCACTTCTCTGCAATCACTGGTGACGGCTTCCGTACTCTAGTTGAAGGCCAGAAAGTAGAATTTGTTATCTCTCAAGGTCAAAAAGGCCCTCAAGCAGAGCAAATCAAAGTACTTTAATTCTTAAAGAATTTGATACGATAGCCAGCTTCTAAAGCTGGCTATTTTTTTGTCTATAACTTATTTTTGCCAACAAAAACGATATAAATCCATGGCTCTTAAACCGACTATTTATAAATTTCGTATCGCCATTTCCGATATGAATAACGACTATTACGATTCTAAAAATCTAACTATCGCCCTTCACCCTTCAGAAAAACCTCAACGAATGCTGGCTCGTGTTTTAGCTTACTGCTTAAACGCTCAAAGTAATTTAGAGTTTACGAAAGGGCTTTCTACAATTGAAGAGCCTGATTTATGGCATGTTGGCGATGATCAAAGCATTACTCACTGGATTGAAATTGGCGAACCAGAACCAGAAAGAATTAAGAAAGCCTCTCGCCTAGCAAAACACGTGAAAGTCTACACTTATAACACTAAAGCGACGGTATGGTGGGATAAAATGTCAGGAAAGTTCTCAATGCTTCCCGTCAACGTAGAAAGCTTTGACTACGACGCTATCGACTTGATTTGTCAGCACCTTGACCGAGGCACTAGCCTTTCTGTTATGATTACCGGCAGCTCTATTTTTGTTGATATCAACGATCAACACGTCGAAGTAACGGTGAAGGAACTAAAAAGCCATGACGTCTCTTAGTGAACTGAGTCAAGAGATGGGATTCAAAGAAATTCCCTTCGTTAAAGAACATAAAGCGGCAAAGCGACGTTGGTTAAAAGAACAGTCACAACTGTTTACAAAAGTTTGTGAGAACAAACCCGCCACGGCGCCTACTCTTCACCTGCTTGGTCTTTTGACTAAGTCGCATATTGAAGCCAGCGCTAACTATGAGCAACATGCGCATTCTGCCCAGCAAATGCAGCAAGTGCTGACTGACTCCTTGGGTGCTGAGCACGCGGATAAGTTCACTAACCAGTCCGCAGAAGACCTTATCTTGATAACCCACCTTTGGCTTTATACTCAAGGCTATTTGAATATGGACTTTAGCTTGGCGCACGATCATGCCGAGCAAACTCAGAATACATTGCAACACGAGCTTGTTGTAAAACGCATGGATGTTGATGCATTCAGAACCGAACTGATGCAAAGCTTTTATCTAGGTAGAGAAGCCAGTCCAGCTTCGACTAGCGGTTTTTGGGGCAGGTTAAAACGCTTATTTTCCGCATAAAATACATGGTTTTATCCATTTCAAACAACTGATAGACTTCACGCTCAATCCAATAAGCATCATTATTGCATTTTTAAAGGACAGTTACCCAATGAACATCAAGGGATCATTATGAAGTTTATCCGTTGGATTTTAGGCAAGGTTATCTTATTGCTGAACGCTGTGTTCTCACCTCGTGGTATTAAACGCAGTGCAGAAGAACAACAACGTATTGATGAAAAAGCAAAGCAATACGCACTTTACCAATTTGAAGCTTGCCCTTTTTGCGTAAAAGTCCGCCGTGCAATGAAGCGTCAGTCAGTGAACATTGAGCTACGTGATGCAAAAAATAACCCGACTCATCGAGCTGAACTAGAGCAAGGTGGTGGACGAATTAAAGTCCCTTGCCTGCGTATCGAAAAAGATGGCGAAACACAGTGGCTATACGAGTCATCTGACATCGTCGCTTACGTTGAAAAAGAATTTGCCTAAGTTCCCCCTATGAACATTGGCGGATGTAAAAGAGGCACCATACAGGTGCCTCTTTTCTATTCAGTCTAGCTGCTCGTTGCTATGCCTAGCCTTTGGGTTCACTCTTCTTGCTCATTCCCAGACGGAAACGCCAGTAAACACATAAGGGCTCAGTGAAAACGACACGACGTAGTTTATCGACCAGCCATCGCCTTACTCATCAACGATCAGCGTTAGCTCTACGCGTCGATTACAAGCTTTGCCACTGGCTGTCGAATTACTGCACTGCGGCACATACTCGCCAAAACCTCTAGAAAATACGCGTTGACGAGGAATACTCGTCGCCAGTAGTTGCTTTTCCACTTCACGAGCTCGCTTTTCTGACAACGTGTCATTAAAGCTGGCAGCTCCTGTGCTATCGGCATGGCCATCGATCACGACATCCACATCCGTTCTTCCTGCTAGATAGTGACCAATGTTTCGAATCCAGTCTTGAGATTGCGCTGATAACTGAGCAGAGCCAGTTTGAAAATGCACTTGCTCTTTCAAACGTATCATTAAGTGACCGCCACTGAGTGTCTCATGAGGAATATTGTGCCTGTTCAGAAACATTTCCAGAGAGGTCACATTTTGCGACTTTTTTACTGATGCCCTCTCAGTCTGATACGTGCGAGGTGAAGAAGCCACACTGGAAGCACTCGGATAGCCCCACTCAGGATGTCTCAGCTCGGTGTTTGTTTTAGGAGCTGTATCTAAAATGTTCCCGCCAGGAACCATGTCTTGATCAAGGCTACTGCACCCAGTCAGAATGCCGCAAACAATTAAAAACCACTGCTTCATACCACTACCAACTTAGAAAAACTCTTGTCCATTGTGTCGACAAAACACGCCGAATCTTTAGCGCTTTTATCCACCGATTGGTTTGTATATGCAGCGTTCATGCCACTGGAATCAATATCAAGTCTCTCTCAAATAAAAAGCGATGCCAAAATACCTCCCTGCAGCCTACACATCAGGAAAAGTCTGTTACCAATCGTCTCACTTTATTGTTATTTAATGGTTTTAGTCACTATCGTTAACCGATAAACTAACGCAAATTTCTTACTTAGAGCATTATTATGTTAAAAACCATATCGAAAGGCTTTGCTGTGATTGCCGCTATGATGGCTTTGTCGGCATGCGATAGCGGCAACACTCAGCCTCAGCAAGGCAAACAATACGAAGTTTTGCCTGTATCTCTTCAAGAATATGATTTAACTCCCCTGACTGAAGCATTCTCTTTAACGTGTGGCCACTGTCGCTCAATGGAAGAGTTTGTCCCTCAAATTGAATCATTGACCGAGCAAAGCGTTGAAAAAATGCATGTAACTTTCAATGAAAGTGCACAAGTAAGCGCCATCATCTTCTACACTGCAGTCATGCAACTAGAGTCGACACCTGACAAAGCATTTATGGCGGATCTTTTTGCTGCCGTACAAATGGGTCCTGATGCGACTGCTGAGGAACGTCAAATCGCCGTAGAGAAAGCCTTTGAGTCTCGCAACCTTATCAGCCCTTACCATTTAGATGAAGCACAGCAAAAAACGCTGTTTGAGTACGTCACTAAGGCAGAAGCGATCACGACTCGCGGCCAAATTAACTCCGTTCCAGCCTTTATCGTTAACGGAAAATACCAAGTCATTACTGGTGGTCATGACAGCGTCGAAGCCATGGCAAAAACCATTAACTATTTGCTAAAACAACCTAAATAGACAAGGAGCTTACGTGTCTAAATTTTTGTTTCCTCTCATTATTTTCATTCTGGCGGGCTTTTTCATTTACCGTACTTGGACAAACCATAAAGTAGCGGATGAAAACTTTGCGAAAGGCCAAGCATTCTTGCTCGAGAATGCGAAGAAAGAAGGCGTCATTACAACAGAAAGTGGTCTTCAATATATTGTTCTTGAAAAAGGCGAAGGTGAGGTTCACCCAACCGCGACAAGCAAAGTCAAAGTGCACTACCACGGTACGTTGATTGATGGCACTGTGTTTGATAGCTCCGTTAATCGCGGTGAGCCAATTTCGTTTGGTCTTAACCAAGTCATTAAAGGCTGGCAAGAAGGCCTGCAATACATGGTCGAAGGTGAAAAAATCCGCCTTTTCGTACCAAGCACGCTCGGTTATGGCAAAAGTGGCTCAGGCCCAATTCCACCAGCAAGTGTTTTGATCTTTGATGTTGAATTGTTAGAGATTCAATAATTCTAGAAACTTTGCATTAAAGCCAACTATCAAAACCAAAAACGCCGCGAACCACGCGGCGTTTTCTGTTTAAAGAGAGGCTACAAGCCAATATAGTGATCCGAAAGCAATGCAATGAACAACGCAAAAAGGTGATAGATAGAAAATTTAAACGTCTCCATCGCGGTATTGGGCTCTGGCGCGTATTTTAGCTTCCATGCATGGTACATAAAGCCAGCGTTAAGTAGTAACGAGGCAAAAAGATAAACTACGCCGACCATTCCAACCAACACCGGCAGCACACAAACCAACGTCAACAATACTGTATACAACAGAATGGAAGTTTTGGTGTACTCGATACCATGTGTCACTGGCAACATTGGAATATCCACCTTACGATAGTCCTCTACGCGATGAATTGCGAGTGCCCAAAAGTGTGGTGGCGTCCAGATAAAAATGATCATCACAAGCAGCCAAGCATTCGCATGCAACTGCCCTGTTACGGCAGTCCAACCGAGAAGAGGCGGCATCGCACCCGCAATACCTGCAATTACGATATTTTGCGGAGTAGCGCGTTTGAGGTACATGGTGTACACCATCGCATAGCCGAGTAAACTCATCAAAGTCAGCCATGCCGTCAGTGGGTTAACCAGCGCATACAAAAGAACAAACCCTATGACGCCTAACGCCGTCGCAAAGGTTATCACCGATAACGGCTTAGCTTCACCCGATGGCAACGGACGTTTGTGTGTGCGAGCCATTCTCGCATCAATGCGGCGGTCAATCAGGTGATTAAACGCTGCCGCGGAGCCTGCCATCAAACCAATGCCTGTTAGGCCAACCGCCGCCTGCAACCAAGGAAACTCAGTAACAGGCGCTAAACTCATCCCGACAACGGCCGTCACCAGCATTAATGCGACTACTTTAGGCTTCGTTAACTTCAAATAAACGAAACTTAGTCGCTTTCGCTCATTTAACGACAGTGCGATTTCTTTACTCATAGCGAACTCCTTTCGCGGTGTAACTCCAAGCTTTTTTGCCCTGCCACAAATAAAACTGACTCACACAAACAAGACTCAACATAATGGCGGCACCCAAGTTATGTGCCACGGCGACATAAATAGGAAGTTGGAATACAACGTTGCTCACGCCCAACATAACTTGACACGCTAAAGTGAGTAGTAACCATCCTCCAATGCGCTGTGAATGATGGGAATCTTGCCTCATGAGCATAATGCTATAAGCCAATACGACGGTAGCGGTGACCATCGCACCGAGGCGATGCGTAACATGTATGGTCATTCTTGCGGGATACTCCAATACACCAAACTCGTAATTCTCGAATCCGGTTTGCCAGAAAGAAAACGCCTCTTTCCATGAGAGATGACTCATCCAATCTCCCTCACAAATCGGCAGTGAGGTGCACATGAGCGCGGCATAGTTTGACGAAGTCCACCCTCCTAGCAGCACCTGCATAAAAACAACCAGAAAAACCAATAATGAGAAGCCTCGCAGCGAGCTGGAAGATGGAGAGAAATAGAGATTATTTTGCGCTTTTAACTGGCAGTAAAAAATCGCCTGCAGAACCAGTAAAGTAAAGCCACCAAGCAGATGAAGCATTACGATAACTGGCATTAATTTGAGCGTCACGGTCCACATCCCCAAAAGTGCTTGCCCGACCACCAGTACACTGAGCAGCATCGGAATAGTAGGATTCACGCGCTCAGACCTCATTGATATCACTGTCATGGCAAAAATGACCAAACCCAACGTTCCTGCAAAATAGCGATGAATCATTTCAAGCCATGCTTTCTCATGCTCGACAGCCCGTTCAGGGAAATTAAGATTGGCACGTATTACGTCTTCTTCTTGATGAGGCACACCAAGGTGCCCATAGCAGCCGGGCCAATCAGGGCAACCTAACCCTGCATCAGAAAGGCGAGTATACGCGCCTAACATGATCACCACGAAAGTTAGGAGCAAACTGAATTTAACCAACTGAATTAACTTCATATACGCCCCTTTCTAACCAACTCGTGACAATTTTAAGAGCTTGCGTAAATCCGCCAACATACCTTTGTTGAACGAGACTAAATCTTCATTCGGTTGCGGCGAGTAAGACATCACCAATTGCCCCAGAGGATCAACGATTAACATTTGTCCGGGTTTCACTTTGGCGGTAACCGATTGATTAATTTGCATTGTCGTCATCGATACATCTATGGTATCGGACAACTCTGTCTGCCAAAGCACCGGCACCACACGCTCTTGATATTTTCCTAAAGCGACATGGCTTTGCTGAAGCAGGTAAAGCTGCTGCCTGCATTGTTCTGTGCACTCATTAGGTAAAACATAAGCGAGTTGCCACCTGTGCTCCTTGAGTGGGGACTCTTGACCAAGTAGCTCTAACGTTGTGTATGGTTCAACTAACACACCTCTATTGGTCACACCGCTTTGATACCACCCTTGGGTGAGAATGACCTTAGCGATGACGGCAGGAAGCGCAAACGTACACACCAACGCAATCAACATTAGCCGCCCTTTGGTTACTTTAGATGTCATGCTTCACCTCCATGTGACGCAACTTTCTTTGCCAACGAACAAAAACAATTAAGGTCAATAACAAGAAAACGCCCGCCATCGAAAACCACTGAATCGAATAACCGAAATGCTTGGCGCTGTTGAGCGGCAATGGGTTCCAAGGAAAGTCGTAAGGCCAATTTTTTAGATTGTCTGGCTGCAAGACTGCGGGCATAAGTTCAATATTAAGTAGCTGATTCAGATGCACGATATTAAGGTTCTGCACACGAATGGCATCGCCAACTTCTGGCATTAATTCAGAGCTCAACGGGTTAGCAGATTTTCGGTACAGACGTCCCGAGATAAAGGTCGACACTTCGAGTGTTGTGACGGTTGGTAATATTGAACGATCTGCTATTCCCTCCACAAAACCAAGCTCTAATAATGCATAGGTTCCTGATTCATCACTCATAGAGACAATCTGAAATGCTAAATAGCCCACATTGCCCTGATGCGTTTGGTTATCCAGTAAAATCACGGGAAACGCCTGAGGAACAACATTAGCTTCCACTTTTTTCCCGAGAATGCTGCCTTCTCTCCAATCGTTTTCTTCAAGAACTTCGCCTAATGCTTGGTACGCACTATCCGCTCGCGCAAGAATGGCTTGTTCCAAAGCCTGTTTTTCTTGCCCTCTCTCAAGCTGCCAAAAACCCAGTTTGACCAAAAGAGAAAACACAACCACAGTTAAACCAACTGCAACCCAAAACCGTTTCGATAGCCATAATTGTCTCGATAACAACAACGATGAAACTGGAGGTGCTATGTCCACCGTATTTCTATTCAAACTGACGCTTGTCCTTTTGCTGCTTTTCATTATCTTCAACCTCGCAAAAGCGCTTATCGAAATGGTTCGTGAAGACCCAGATAATCCCGAAAAAAGAGACAAACCTATGAGTCATTACTTAGGCCGTCGAGTCATGTTCTCCGCTTTGGTGGTCGTCCTTCTGCTTATTGCGCTCAGCTCGGGCTGGCTGGCTCCGACCCCCCGTCCTTACTAATCGCCCAATGCACCTACAGCACGTACACAAACACAAACAGACATAACCAAACCACATCCACAAAATGCCAATACCAACTACCTGCTTGGAAGGCAAAATGGTTCTTAGACGAAAAATGATCTTTAGCGATTCGGAGCAATAATACGATTAAGAAAATCGTCCCAAGACAAACGTGCAAACCGTGAAAACCCGTCAGCATAAAGAAGGTGTTTCCGTAGATACCAGATTGCAACGTGAGCCCCATTTCTTGATAAGCATGAGCATACTCGACCGCTTGGTAATATAGGAAAAAGCCCGCAAGCACGATGGTGATTTCCAACCAAACAATCAGTGCCGTTCTTTTGTCTTTTTCAAGGCTTATGTGCGCCATATGTAGCGTAATCGACGACAATAGCAGCAAAACAGTATTAGTAAGGGGAATGCCCTGCCACGGCATAGCTTGTGTTGTTTCTCCACCCGGAGTAAGTGTGAGTGGCCACATCGCTTCGAAGGTTGGCCACAAAACCTCGTTGGTCATGAAGTTGTTATCTGCCCCACCTAACCAAGGCACAGAAATCATCCTGGCGTAAAATAACGCACCAAAAAAGGCACCAAAAAACATCACTTCAGAGAAGATGAACCAGCTCATCCCTTGGCGAAAAGAACGAGTAATTTGTGAGCTGTACTTTCCACTCAGTGACTCAGTAATCACATTACTAAACCAGCCCGCCAACATGTAAAGCAAGAACAGAAAACCTACCGCTAACACAATGCTACCAATGGTTCCCACAGCCCCTTCACTTTGTGTCCCCTGAACGGTCATTCCTGCACCAACGGCAACTAAAAATAGAGCAAACGCACCGATGATCGGCCAGCTACTTTGAGCGGGAACATAATATGTTCCTGGCTTGTTACTCATAATTTCTCTCCTTACTGACCAGCCTTGGTCTGTATCTCTCTCCTTGAGTGGCTAAGAACCTGTAGGAGGGGGAAGTTTATAGAGTGTGTAAGACAGCGTTAACGTGTGTATCGACTCCGGTAAGTCCGGTTCGATATAAAAAATCAACGGCATTTGAGCTTGTTGTTTGCCATCCAAAGGCTGTTGGTTAAAACAAAAGCACTCAATCTTATTGAAATAAGCGGCACCATTCCCGGGAGAAACAGAGGGAACGGCTTGCCCTACCAACTTCTGCCCGCTTTCATTAAATGCAAGGTATTCGGTTTGCACGACTTCACCGGGATGAACGTCCATCGAAATCACTTTGGGTTTAAACTCCCAAGGCATATCGGGGCTTACATGCGCCATAAACTCCACGCGAATGGTTCGGCTCATATCCGGTTGCATACCAGTTGGTTGAATGGCGGCCACTTCACTTGTTTTTCCATTGATACCCAGTGCATCGCACATTACGTCATACAATGGGACAAGTGCGTAGCCAAACCCGAACATCAAAAGGGTCGCTAAAAGCAACTTCACTGTGAGCTTTTTGTTTGATGGATTCGGTTTCATCTCACTCACCCTATTCGTTTCTAATCGACTTTAGGCGGCGTAGTAAACGTATGATGGGGCGCCGGGCTTGGCACCGTCCATTCTAAGCCCTCCGCACGTTCCCACGGTTTTGCAGCGGCCTTTTCACCGCCACGAATACACTTAATCACCACCCATAAAAAGATCAATTGTGACAACCCAAACGCAAATCCACCAATGGAGACGATTTGATTGACATCAGCAAACTGAATAGCGTAATCCGGGATACGTCTTGGCATACCCGCTAAACCTAGAAAGTGCATCGGGAAAAACAAAACATTAACTGAAATAATCGAGCACCAGAAATGCCACAAACTCAGTTTGTGGTCGTACATATTGCCTGTCCACTTAGGTAGCCAATAGTACGCAGCCGCCATAATCGAGAATACAGCACCAGATACCAACACATAGTGGAAATGCGCAACCACGAAGTAAGTGTCATGATATTGGAAATCCGCCGGCACAATCGCCAGCATCAACCCTGAGAAACCGCCAATCGTAAAGAGCACAATAAAGGCAATGGCAAACAACATTGGCGTTTCAAATGTCAGAGCCCCACGCCACATGGTGGCGACCCAGTTAAAGACTTTCACCCCTGTTGGTACCGCAATCAGCATGGTGCAATACATAAAGAAAAGCTCTGCAAAAACTGGCATCCCCGTTGTAAACATGTGATGCGCCCACACAAGAAAAGACAGCAACGCAATACTGCACGTCGCGTAAACCATCGAATGATAACCAAACAGCTTCTTGCCACTGAAAGCAGGAAGGATAGCAGAAATGATGCCAAACGACGGTAAAATCATGATGTACACTTCTGGGTGACCAAAAAACCAAAATATGTGTTGGAACATCACCGGGTCACCGCCACCAGCAGCATCAAAGAAGCTAGTCCCGAAATATTTGTCAGTAAGAACCATCGTCACCGCGCCTGCTAATACCGGCATAACCGCGATCAACAAGAAAGCGGTGATTAACCAAGTCCAAACAAACATTGGTAACTTGAACCAAGTCATTCCCGGAGCTCGCATATTTACTATCGTCACGATAACGTTGATCGCGCCCATAATGGAGCTGATACCCATGATGTGAACAGAGAATACAAACAGCGCGGTGCTATCTGGGCCATAAGTCGTGGACAACGGAGCATAGAACGTCCAGCCAAAATCGGGGCCGCCGCCAGGTAAAAACAACGAGCTCAACAAAATAAGAAATGCAAAAGGTAGAATCCAGAAGCTCAAGTTGTTCATGCGAGGTAGCGCCATATCTGGAGCACCGATCATCATTGGAATCATCCAGTTAGCAAGGCCCGTAAATGCTGGCATCACAGCACCAAACACCATCACCAAACCGTGTACCGTAGTCATTTGATTAAAAAACTGTGGATCAACCAGCTGAAGTCCAGGCTGGAATAATTCGGCACGAATGACCATCGCCATCGCCCCACCAGTCAGAAACATCGCAAAACTAAACCAAAGGTACAGGGTGCCAATATCTTTATGGTTTGTGGAATACAGCCAACGAGCAATACCTTGGGGAGCATGATGATCATGGCCATCATCAATCGCAATGGTACTGTTTGCACTGGCTTCCGCTGGAGCAGACTTCACTGCCTTTTCTATTGGCTTACTCATATTTCCTCCTTAGCACTGCCTTGTGCCTTAAAGGCATTCACATCGGATGCTTGCACCGTATCATCAGTGTCGTTGCCCCATGCGTTTCGCTGGTATGTGATGACCGCAGCAATTTCTTTGTCACTTAACTGGTTCGAAAAAGACTGCATTGCAGTGCCCGGACGGCCATTCACAATCACATCAATGTGCTCTGAAATTGGGCCTGTTGCGATAGGACTGCCCTTAATCGCGGGAAATGCACCCGGAATCCCCTCACCATTAGCCTGATGGCACACAGCACAACGCGCCGTGTATATCGATTCGCCCTGCGACATCAACTCATCCATGGATAAGTCTTGAGAGAGCGCCTCTTGTGCCGCCGCTTTTTGAAGTGCGATTTCTTCCTTCTTACTCGCTAACCATTCATCAAACTTTTCTTCTTCCATCGCATGCACCACCACCGGCATGAACCCGTGTGCACGACCACAGAGCTCCGCACATTGACCGCGATATACGCCTGGCTCATCAATTCTTGTCCATGCTTCATTAATAAAACCAGGGATGGTGTCTTTCTTGACAGCAAAATCCGGCACCCACCATGAGTGAATAACATCATCAGAAGTCATCAAAAAACGCACTTTGCGATTCACAGGCAACACCAAAGGGTTGTCTACTTCCAATAGATAATGCGCGCCTTTTGTCTCGATACCATCAATTTGCTTTTGGCTGGTGGCAAGCAAACTGAAGAACTCAACATCTTCACCAAAATAGCTGTAATGCCATTTCCATTGCGAGCCTGTGATCTTGACCGTGATATCTGATTGGCTTGTGTCTTCCATTGCGACTAAAGTTTTCGTTGCGGGAATCGCCATGGCGACAAGAATGATGATAGGTATGACTGTCCAAATAATTTCCACTTTTGTACTTTCGTGGAAATGTGCGGCAACTGCTCCTTTTGACTTGCGATGACGAAAGATGGAATAGAACATGACACCAAATACAATCAAAGCAATTACGCAGCAGATATAGAAAATCAGCATATGTAATTCATACACTTGCCCACTTATCGCTGTGACCCCTTTGGTCATGTTGTAGTCACTTTCCTTTGACCAACTGAAAGAGGAGAATGTGATTAAAATCACATTCAGTGATAAGGCTAGAGTAGTCGTTAATCTTTTCAAAAGATCTCTCCTCTGCTCAGCCGCTACGCTTGCGCGAGCTTCCTTGCGTCCCGATGCAAATATCGAACAACTTTACGAAAAATCACAAAAACTACGATTTCGACACGGTTTGTTATATTTATGTTAAAAGGCTAGTTATAGTTCCAAGGTTCTTCAAGAAATTAAATATGATTAAATTTTGTTCGGATAAGAAAAATTAATTCGGTTTATCGATTGCCCTCTTTGAAATGTAATTGAGAACCATTTACATTAATTTAAAAGAAAACATTGAGATACTTACAAAACGAAGTGTCCAAGAAAGTAGGCGCCCCCTACTAAGGAATGATTGATATGACAGCACTAATTACTCAATGGCTAGAACGAGACCCTGATCCTAAGACTCGCGAAGAGCTACAACACCTCGTCGATACAAATAATGAACAAGAGCTTACTGATCGCTTTGGATCGCGCCTTGCCTTTGGTACAGCAGGGTTACGCGGCAAAGTGGGCGCAGGTCCAAACCGAATGAACCGTTTGGTGATTCAAGAGACAGCCACTGGCCTAGGAAACTATTTGCTAGAGCAAGTCAAAGATGCCGCAAGTCGTGGTGTCGTTATTGGCTACGACGGTCGTCCTGATTCAAAACAATTCGCGCATGATGCCGCTTCCGTACTGACTGCCCTTGGCATCAAGGTTTACCTAACATACGATGTTGCAGCAACCCCAATTGTTGCGTTTGGTGTCCGTACATTGAATGCTGCGGCCGCTGTTGTTGTTACCGCTAGCCACAATCCACCAGAGTACAATGGCTTTAAAGTATATTGGGAGAATGGCGCACAAATCATTCCTCCACACGACTCTGGAATCGCAGCGAAAATTGATGACGCAACAACGAAGCCATTACCTTTAATGTCTCTCGATGATGCAAAACAGCACGGTTTGTTAGTTTGGTTGGAAGACGACTACTACCAAACTTACCGTAAAACGATGAACGAAAACGCGCTGCTTACTCCTGACAACAACACCGATATTTCTATCGCTTACACTGCGATGCATGGCGTTGGGGCGAATATGGCGGAAACGCTCCTCGCAGACGCTGGCTTCAAAAAAGTGGCAAGTGTTAAGGAACAGCGCGAACCTGATGGCAGCTTCCCAACCGTCAACTTCCCAAACCCTGAAGAAGCCGGTGCAATGGATATGGTGATGGCGTTAGGTAAGTCCGTAGATGCTGATATCGCTTGTGCTAACGATCCAGATGCCGACCGTTTTGCAGTGGCGGTCAAACGCCCAGATGGCGAATACCAAATGTTAACCGGCGACCAAGTGGGGTCACTGTTTGGCGATTACTTGCTAGAACAGCAACCTAACGCTCTGGTTGGCAACACCATCGTATCATCAAGAATGCTGAGTAGCATTGCCAAAGCGCATGGCGCCCAATACTACCAAACGTTAACAGGCTTCAAATGGCTCACGAACGTTGCAATGGAGCAAGAGACAGAAGCCAATCCATTCTTGTTTGCTTATGAAGAAGCGCTCGGTTATACCGTGGGTAACAAGGTGTGGGATAAAGATGGTTTATCTGCAATCGTCGCATTTGCTCAGCTAACAGGTAAACTTAAAGCTCAAGGCAAAACACTATGGGATAAACTGGAAGAACTGTACCGCGAGCACGGTTTCTACTTTAACGCGCAGCGCAGCATCGCTCTCGACCCGAACTCTCCACCAATCGGCGACAAACTCCGAGCAAATCCACCAACAGAGATTGCTGGTAAAAAAGTTGCAGTAACCGAAGATCTAAAAACATCGGTTCGCATGTTTGACGACGGCTCAGAAGAATCCATTGACTTACCAGCAAGTGACGTATTGATTTATCACCTAGAAGATCAGTCTCGTGTGATTGTTCGCCCTTCGGGTACTGAGCCAAAACTAAAATGTTACTACGAAGTCATCAACCTTTTCCCTGCGGATATGAGCTATGCACAAGCACAGCAAGCGGCAGAGGCGAAGATGAACGAACTTATCGACGCGCATCAGACAAGTTTGTAAGTCAAAGAGAAGCCGAGACATCTGATACGATAAGAGGCGCAAATTCGCGCCTCTTTTTTTGATTTTGACTAGAACAAGTCAAGCTAACCCGTGCTTTTCCCTAGCCTACAATTTCCTTTTGTAGAAAGTACTTGTGGATGCCCTCTGCAAGATAGCCTGAGTACTGCCCTACTTTCTCAAAACCTAATTTGAGATAGAACTCAAGAGCTTGAAAGCTGTAGGTATCCAAATAAACATGGGTAACCCCGTGAGGCTTTACTTTTTGTTCTAACATCGCCATTAACTGGCTACCGAGACCGGAGGTTCGACTTTCAGCATCTACCCACAAAAACTCAACAAACACCGTGTTTTTAAACATTTCGCCAGTCAGACCACCCATGATCTTGCCATTCTCATCTTTAGCAAAACATCCCACAGCATGCACCTCCCCTTCAGGCAAGTGCATTCGGTTATAAGATCGAATACCTTCACGAACAAAATCAAGGTCTGTTTGATCTGGATTTAAACAAAATTCAAGCTTCATATATCCTCTCCTTAGGAAACACCAATATCCTAAAACAAAAAGCCAGCAATTGCTGGCTTTCTGGTGGGATATGATAACTTTACAAGGCGAAACTGCTCAGCATCCACAACGCGAGAATAACGAACACCAAACCCATTAGTTTATGTTGATACGTGCGGAATTTTTCGTTCTCAAGCAGCCCCTTACCCAATGTGCCTGCCAGCCCAACAAGTAATAAATTGAATGACAAGCCAAGGACGTTTAACAATAACCCTAGTGCTAGCATCTGCTCACCAGAAGACGCTGTGATATTGCTTGAGACAAACTGCGGCAAAAACATCACAAAAAAGACCAACGCTTTAGGGTTAAGCAAATTACTCATCAAGGCACGTTGATAATAAGTCGATGCCATTTTGTTTTGATTATCAAGTTCTGGAGCCGCTGATGCCTCAGCTCGTAAGCAGTCCCAGCCCATTTTTAGCAAGTAAGCGCCACCTAATAGATGAAGGACTTTAAGGGCGATTGGGCTCATTGCAATCAGGGTAGATACGCCCATTGCAGCAAGCAAAGTAAGAATAACACCAGACGTCGCATTGCCTAAGCTAGCAAAAAGACCGACCTTCTTACCGTAACTCATACTAGAGCTCGCGATAAGCAACATATCGGGCCCTGGTAACAGCAACAAAGCCACTACTGCGGTGAGATAAACAGGAAGTACAGATAAATCAATCATGATGGAACCGCTTTTTCTACAACAAAGCGGCGAATGTTATACCAACAAAATGACAACAGCCAGCCCAAAATCACCAAGATAATTCAGAAAATAAAAATCATAGTTTGCTAGGACGAAAAATAACAATCAATTCGCCTGTTTATAAAAATCGAATAGCAATTTTGTACAAAAATAAGCACGATGGATCCGTTACACTTCTAAGATGATTTTCTTGAGCAGACCGGATAAAGATGAAAGAAAAGAATAAGGAAATCGCTACCTTCAAGATAGCTCAAGAGCTCGGCGGTTTAGAACTTCTCGATGCAAAGTATGAGAAGCAGAATTTTTCACGCCATAGCCACGAAGGTTACACTATTGGCGTCATCGAGAAGGGAGCACAGCAGTTCTTTCGAACAGGCGGAAATCATATCGCGCCACAGGACAGCATCATCCTTGTAAATGCAGATGAAGTACACAACGGGCATTCGGCCTCAGAAGGCGGTTGGGAATACAAAGCAATGTACCCCGTACCACAGCAGTTTCAGACCTTGGGGCAAGAGCTTGGTTCACCAAATGTAGCTCTACCCTATTTTCCTCAACCTGTGGTTTACGATCCTGAGCTGGCTAGTCAGTTGCGATTGGTGTTTGAAACGCTAGAAAAATCAGACAACCGACTACTACGAGAAACTTTGATTTACGGCACGTTGATCAAACTAGCCAGCAAACACAGCACCCACCGGGCACCGCTCAAAGAATCAACCAGAGCTCCGCGACAAATACAGTTGGTCAAAGAGTTTTTGGAAGACTTCCCGCAAACGGACGTCTCGCTAGAAGAGCTCGCAAAACTGGCTGGGTTAAGCCCTTTTCATTTGCTAAGAGAGTTTCAAAAACAGTTTGGCTTCCCTCCCCATGCTTATCAAATTCAGCAACGTTTACGTATGGCGAAGAAGCTACTAAAAATGGGACAAAAAATTTCAGATGTGGCACAAGAATGTGGCTTCCATGATCAAAGCCATCTGCATCGACACTTTAAAAAAGCCATGGGCGTCACTCCCGGCCAATACGTCCGTCACAGCTAAAGCAGCAATATTGTACAAGGCGTTATGCGACTACCGAGCTATCTTGGTAGCCTGATTTAGGAATAACTAAGAAGAAACTATGGACCACACTTTGCCGTTACAAGAAGAATCAAAAGCCACGCTATTTTGGCAAGGCACACTTGCGATGATGCCACTGAGTATCGCGGTGTTACCTTGGGGTTTGCTCGCAGGCTCATTCGCGATTGATACTGGGCTTCACCCTTTGGAAGGACAAGCACTATCCGCCATTCTGTTCGCAGGTTCCGCGCAGCTCGTCGCGATGGGGATGATTAAATCGGGGGCAGGCCTAGTAACCATGTTACTAACAACGTTTTTTATCACCTCTCGACACTTCCTCTACAGTGTATCGATGCGCAGTAAAATTGCACCACTTCCTCTTAAATGGCGGTTATCACTCGGATTCTTACTCACTGATGAGCTGTTTGCGATTGTAGGTCATCATTCCGATAAACAATTTAATCGCTGGTATGCGCTTGGGGCTGGTTTGAGTTTTTACCTGTTTTGGAATATCGCGACATTGACGGGCATTATTGCGGGAAGCCTGATCCCTGAACTGAACGAAATGGGATTGGAATTTGCTGTGGCCGCGACTTTTATCGCAATTGTAGTTCCGACTATTAAAAATATGGCGGTGCTCGCGAGTGTTGTCGTGGCATTAGTGAGCTCGGTCGCCCTAACCTATTACCAAGTGGAAGGAAGTTTGATGATTTCGAGCATTTTAGCCATGCTTACAGGCTACTTTGTGGAACAAGTACAGGAGAAACACTAATGATCATGTTGTCTATTTTGCTGATGACGGGACTTGTTTTCACTAGCCGCTACTTGTTTTTAGAACCCAAGCTACCACTGCGATTAGGGACACGTACACAAAAAGTGCTCAACTACGCCAGCCCTGCGGTACTCACTGCGATCTGGGCGCCTATCGTTTTCATTCCCGATGGAGCACTCAGCGTGAATGTGCAGAACCCATTTTTATTGGCTGCCTTGCTGGCTGCGTTAATCGCGTACTTTACTAAAAATGTTCTTTTAACGACGGTGATCAGCATGGTGGTATTTCTCGTTCTGCGAATTTGGCTTTAATCCGCCACCCACTCAATCTCCAACAAGGTGACATCACCACACTTTAATCGTCCAAGGAAGATGTCACCTTTATGCACCTCACCAACTCCTTTTGGTGTGCCAGTCATTACCACATCGCCATCTTGAAGTGTTGTGTAACTCGTTAATTCATCCAAAATGGTTAGCGGCGGATAGAGCATCTGGTTAACGTGACCTTTTTGTACACGAACGCAGTTAATCAAGAGCTCTAGGTTAAGATCATTAATATCAATGTTATCCAAAGAGACAAATCGACTAAACACTGCGGAGCCATCAAACGCTTTAGCACGCTCCCAAGGCAACCCTTGTTGTTTAAGTGAAGACTGCAAACCGCGCTTGGTCAGATCCAATCCCAAACCGACCGCTGAATAGCGTCCATCTTTGATCAGAAAACAGATTTCAGCCTCGTAATGAAGAGGCTCTTGATGAAATGAACGCAGAGTTGTCGATACGGAAGTCGCGGGTTTATTAAATACCACCATTTGCTCAGGTATCGCATTATCAAGCTCATGAATATGTTCAACGTAATTTCGCCCAACACAAAGCACTTTACCCACTTCTACTTTCTTTTCTTCAACTTGAATAACGCTCATCGCTCTTCCCTGCAAAACAAAAACCTCATCATAATCTAACCTATTGACTTAACGACACTAAATCCCATCCTCTAGTGTGAAAAATAAGACATTCACCCCGTTTTGAGTTTTGTATCATCTAATTGAAACATCACGGTATTTACAAAACAAATAGACAAAAAAGCCAGCACGAGGCTGGCTTTAAATCAATAAGGGTGAATGATTGTTCTCGCTAAATCCTATTATAGGTAGTAACGAGCACCTATCGCCCATTTGTCATCAGTTTCACGACCATGGTCATCATTTAGGTCAAACTGGTAACCCGCGTAACCAACAAATTTAGGCGTGAAGTTGTACTCTGCCTGCAGTGCCATTTCCTCACGAGCGGTTTCTGTTTTAGAATTTTTGAACTCTTTACCTTCAACCATCTCGTAGTTAACGCTCAAGTTTAAGCTGTTCGCTAGAGCGTATGCGATGATCGCTTCGTACGCATCACTTTCCGCCAAACGGTCGCCATTTACACTGAAGTTCATATTTTCATTTGAACCATATACCGCGGCAAGGAACAGACCTTGGCCGTAAGCGCCGTAAGATGCAGACACAACATGTGATTCTGCGGTGTGTTTACCTGTGTAAGCAGGGTGTTGGAAGTCACCACCGTTGTATGAGTAGCCAATTTTCGCGCCCATGATTGCGTAAGAAAGCGCAACTTGCATGCGGTCATCGTATTTAAGACCACCAGTGATAGTACCTGCGTCGTTACGCGTGTATTCATCATTTGCGCCTTGCCATCCAAGACCAACGTTAATCGCACCTGCTTCGCCTAAATCAAAGCCATTTCGATAAGACAGCATTTTATCCGCACGACCTGTGCCTAGGTTTCCGTGATCGTCGTAAATGAAGTCATTCGCAAACGCAATTGGCATATCCGCGATGCCTGCCACATCATAGTAAGGTGACCATTGCGTACCACCTACTGCACGACCGTAAACCTCATGTGTTAAACCTAAGTAACCTAGACGAGTTTTAAACGACTCTTCACCGCCATCTAAGTAGTTTAGAGCCCATTCACCACGTGCGTCTGCGGTGAAGCCATTGCCTAAATCTTGTGTCGCAGAGATATTGATACGAGGAGAGTTAGTACCAACATCCGTGTCACCTTGCTCTGAACCATTTAAGTTAACAGAAACGTGGCCGCCCATCGAAAATGTTGTGCCATCGTTATTATAAAGTTCCACTGCCACTGCTTGAGTGCCGAAAGTTGCTGCTGCGATTGCCGCTGCTAATAATTTTTTATTCATTTCTAAATCCATTACTTATTAGTTGGTTAGTCAGTTTTAGACCCAGCTCTGATTCACTTTCGTAAGACGAAATGATGAACACAGAAAGGAATACAAAGGCCCTCTGGGGCATCTTTTCCGCCAGAATGGATTTACCTTTGTGTAACAACTGCCGACACTTTATTTGATTAGTTCCTGATAACCGAGTGAAAAATTCTCAGCAAAAAACTAAAAAGCAAACGTTTACTTATCCGAAAAAAAATCCAGGCGTAAAAACCTTACAAAAAGAAATGCTTTAACGAGATAGTGCTCACAAATACTTGATGAACCCCAACTTTTAAAAATAACTTTCCCGTCAAAATGAAATATTTACTTACATTTTGGAACAAAAATAGGTTCAGGAACTTTTTGAAAAAAGCACGGTCTCCAATAGAAGGCAGAAAAACCTCAAAAAAGATAAAACCTTTCTTTTTATAAGAGATATAAGAAGGGGCACTTATTCTCGCCAGCAATAAAAGTGCAATCAAATCATAACTTAACAGAAATCTATCTTTCATTTTCAGCGTTTACCTTAACGTCATCAACACATCGGGCAAGAAAGCCCATCGATTACAACTAGGGTAATAAGAAAATGAAAAAGGCAGCACTAACTACTGCAATTCTTACAGCATTGGTATCAGCACCATCATTCGCAGCAACAGTATACAAAAACGACGGTACTGAATTAAAAGTTGGCGGCCGCGTTGAGTTCCGTGGTGACTTCATCGGTTCAGGTGGTGCTGAAGTTGAAGGCTCAATGGAAGATAAAAGCCGCGCTCGTCTTAATCTAAAAGGTAAAACGGACATCGGCAATGGCCTTTCTGCATTCGGTGTTTACGAAGCCGAGCAAAAAACGGGCAAGAGTGAATTCAAAAACCGCTACATGTATGCAGGTGTCGACTCTGATATCGGTGCCTTCTCTGTAGGTCGTCAAGACATGGCTGCAGTCATCATCTCTGACATGACGGATATCACTGAGTTCTCTGGTGTTCAGCAAGTTATCGATTCGTCTTCTGATAAGCAAGACAGCGTTTTCGCATACCGTGGTGCGTTTGATGCGCTACAACTGCAAGCAACCTACCAAGCAAACTCTAGCGATAACGAAGATAAATACGGCATCTCTGGAATGTACTCACTACCAATGGGCCTCGACTTTGGTCTTGCATATTCTGGTGGCGACGTAAATAAAGACAACTCTGAAGATCAAATTCTAGGTGGTATCGCCTACTCGATGGATAACCTATACCTAGCAGGTACTTATTCTCAAGGTTCCCTGACTGACGCTGAAGACTTTACGGCTTACGAGCTAGTCGCAAGCTACAAAGTAGCAAGCAAAGTGACACTTGCAGCTCTATACACAGCTCAAGAGAATGATCCAGACAACAGTTCAAAGTACGACACCGTTGAAGGTATCGAGCTTGTTGGTTACTACAAACTAAACAGTAACTTCCGTACTTACCTGTCTTACTACATCAACCAACTCGATGAAAAGAAGGATGTAGTAGATGGTAAAGTGAAAGTGGTTCAAGGTGAAGACACACTACGTCTAGGCGTACGTTACGATTTCTAATTCACTCTTGTCCTAAGAGCGAGTCCAATTGGCCAGCATGCTTGCTGGCCATTTTTTTGTGTAACCCAACATAACTCGATAAATTTTCACACTATCCAAACGTCGCTCAGCAATGAAAAACGAGCGTAGTGACTCCTGCCTCTGCCCTCTTTTAATGCGATTTGTCACTAAGTTAGTGCATTTCTCCTAATAGCCAACCGAACTAAAATAAAAAGACAATTAAAATCAAATAGATAAAAATTGGCACGCGTTCTGCAATATTATTTATGCAAATGCATGGCAGCGTTTGTGCTTCTCGTTCTTTGTACCTGTTATAACAGGCACGTCCTTTGAATTGGTAATGTCGCCTCCCTCTGGGAGGCATTTTTTTATTGGCGCGAAAAACAATAGGACGTATGATCCCGCCACCTCTATCAAACTGGAATTTTTCAATTGAATCATCATCCTGTTCAAGGTGCGTCCTGGATGCTAACAGCTGGCTTGGCATTCGCCATAGTGAACAGCTTCGCCCAAATTGCTAGCATCAACTTTGGTGTCTCTTCCACCACATTCGCATTATTCCAATACGCTATTGCCTTATTTGTCATTCTGCCCTATCTGCGTACACTTGGAATTAGACGCTCACTAAGAACCCAACACTTTGGTTGGCATGCCTTCCGTATTTTTCTCTCTGTTATCGGGATTCAGCTTTGGCTTTGGGCACTCGCTTATCCAGTTCCAATTTGGCAAGGCATTGCGCTGCTGATGACCTCTCCGTTATTTGCAACGGTTGGATCTGGCTTGTTACTCAAAGAGAAAGTAGGTACTGCACGCTG
Source organism: Vibrio sp. CCB-PB317 (assembly GCF_022808245.1). Taxonomy (NCBI): domain Bacteria; kingdom Pseudomonadati; phylum Pseudomonadota; class Gammaproteobacteria; order Vibrionales; family Vibrionaceae; genus Vibrio; species Vibrio sp. CCB-PB317. The sequence goes on along the minus strand of NZ_JALGNU010000002.1, from coordinate 643,946 downwards.
GTTAGCAACATTAACAGGGTTTGTTGGTGCTATGATCATTCTTGAGCCGTGGGCAGATTCATTTACATGGGCGACCCTGCTTCCTGTTGGCGCCGCATTTTTCTGGGCAGCGTATTCTCTGATGGTAAAGAAAATGTCGGTCAACGATCCGCCCTCAACCATGGTTGTCTATTTATTACTGCTGATAACGCCGTTTAATATCTTATTGGCAATACCGACATTTACGATGCCAAATACCTGGACGATATGGGGCGTACTTTTAGCCGCAGGCGCGCTTACAGCACTCGCTCAATGGGCTATCGTTAAAGCGTACGCAGTTGCAGACGCCTCGTTTGTGCAACCATTTGATCACGCAAAACTGCCTTTGAATGTCGTTGCTGGCTGGTTGGTGTTTGGCTGGGTACCACCTGGTCGTTTATGGCTAGGCGCCGCGATTATTATTGCCTCCATTGCGTTTATTACGCACTGGGAATCGAAAAAGACAAAGCTAGTTGAAAGAAAAGTCTAATTTCAAGGTTCTATATTTTCAGGAAAGGAAATGAGGAACACCATATGAGTCAACCAATCAAAATTACACTGTACCGCTGGGCTGGTAGTTGGGGTCCATTCAAAGTCAATATTCCTTGTGGTGAATGTACGTTAACTAAAGATATTTTGACGGATACTTTTAAAAACGAACTCGCTGATGTCCCCGTTGAACTGGAAGTAAAAGATTGGTTATCACATTGGTGGGAACCATTAAAAGCAGGGGCCTGGCATGCACCGATTCTTATTGTCGAAGGAAAAGTGGTCAGCCAAGGAGAAGCGCTAAACCGGGGCGTGCTTGTGCAATCAGTTATCGCTGAATGGGTCAAACGCGATGAGCTAAAAGGCAACATTGTTTATGGTAAAGCCACCTGCCCTTACTGTGTCAAAGCGAAACAACTACTTGACGATGCTGGTGTTCAATACGAGTATCATGACGTGGTTAAAGACAGCGCCGCTTTGTATCGCATGATCCCCGAAGTAAAAGCCATCATTGGAGAAAAAACGCCGGTAACAGTGCCGCAGATCTGGTTGGATGGAAAGTATGTTGGAGGCGCTGACGATTTAGAAAAGTGGTTAGCAGCAAAGGGGCTAGATAAAGTGCCTAATAATGTCGTGGAGATACCAAGCCAATCCGCTTAGCGTTTGATTCAAATGCCATCCGTCTTTGAGTAGTGGTTTACCAATGTTGTTCAATATGTAGGCTGCCACTAAAAACAAGACAGATAAAAGCAAAAAGCCCTGATTCTTCAATCAGGGCTTTTTAAATTATTTCGCCAGTTTTTTCATAACACGAGCAAAAACAGAAGCTTTTTTCTTCTTCGCTTTACCGTAAAGCGCTTTGTGCATCGCGTCTTTTGCAATCATCTGGCCAATATAAGCACCACCAAGTTCGTTACCCATGACCTTCTCCTGAATGTATTGACTTAACTATGTTGTAATTTTACACCACAATTAGATAAAAACAAGACTGATGTCACATTTATTTTGTAATTAACTTTCAGGTTGGTTCTGATTACTTTTTCGAAACGGGCGCCTATCGCTTAGGTTGCTGGTATGTTTTACCCGCTGCGACGTACGTATCTTTCTGTTTGATTTCAAAGAATGTTTCAAAGAACCACGCAGCAAATTTGATCAAGTGATCGCCTTCATTCATGACGTGCTCCACGTATTCTTGCTCTTCTCCGGACTCGTCTTCTTGAGTGGTAATATGGTAAATACGTTTCTCGCCATCAACTTCTGCAAGACCAAACTGACCCGTTAGGGATTGTGCCGCTTGTGCAACTTCTTCTTCCTCACACGCCTTCAAGACTTCGAGTGCCTTTGGCATGCTTTCTTGCTGAGTAATTTCTTTTACCAGTGTTTCAAATTCGTTTTGTTGCATTCTTTCACCTAACGATTAGAGATCGGATAGTCATATGGGCAGAAAGGTATCCCCAAGCTGAGAGGAGCATCAGGCATTGCCCTCTTCCTCTCAAACTGAGTCATTCAATATACACAATGATCCTGACTTAATTTAGCAGCGCATTTTAGAAAGCAGCCTCTTTCGTTGCAAGTATATTCAGGTGGAAGTTTCTGCTTGAATCGTCCCTTTGGGGACTTTACGAAATTGACTCAATGCAAGCACACAGCAAGAAAGTAACGCAATAAACAAATAAAACACCCCAAGCTGGTTTTGATTCGTGACCCAAGAATCTACCAAGTATCCGCCAAACAAACCGGCTAAACACATTTGAATTGATCCAGATAGCGCAGAAACCGCTCCGGCCTGTTGCTTATGTGGCGACAGCAACAAACTAATCGATACCGGAAACGACATGCCTTGGGCAAAACTTAAACACGTAAATGCCACTAGTAATGAAAATACACTGAAGGGTGTAACCAACAACATGAAGCCAGCAATAGCAACAATCACGAAACTCATCAGCAAGATTTGCTGAGCTTTGTAACGAGCGTTGATCAAATTAAGCACCAAGCTACCCGTCAGCAAACCAACTGACGGTATGATCATCAAAGAACCGTAATCTGCCGCCGTTAAGCCTAACTCTTGTTGCATTAAAAATGGATACAAGGAGAGCGTGACCAGAGCCGATAAATAACTAAGCCAGTTGTAGCTCGCACTACCAATCACTTGAGTATTCGTTAACAGGCGCAAATAATTTGCACTCACGTGGCCTACTTTAAATTTTCGCTTCGGGTAAGGCAGCGTTTCTGGCAGCACCAATAAACCAAGCGTAAAAATTGCCATTAAGTAAATCAGCACAAACACAAAGACAGCATGCCAGCTCAGGTGAAAAGCAATCCAACCACCAAACAGCGGAGCAATAATTGGCATCACAGATGCCGTGACTGAAATATAAGATAGCGCTTTGGTTAATTGCATACCGTCATAACTGTCACGCAATACGGAGCGACCAAGCACCGAGGCACTACCCGCCCCCAAACCTTGAAGTAACCGCCCCGCTTCAAGAGCAATAATGTTGTCCGAAAAGGCGATACAAATAACCGTACCAACTAGGTACACAGTTTGGCCCAGAATAAATACTGGTCGACGACCAATCGCATCAGACAATGGGCCATAAAAAAGCTGAGAGATACCGAAACCAACGAGAAATAGTGTGACGAGATTCTGAATCGAATGTTGCGGCAAATTCAAGTCATGACCAATCAATGGCAAAGAAGGAAGATAAATACTAACGCCAACTTGGCCTGTGGCAATGATCATCATCGCTAATAACAATGGTGTTTTACGCAAACGTTCCTCCTACTTTGTGACAGATTGATGGCAAACAGTGTATATTTGATACTCAAAGATGATAATCAGCTAAGTTGGAAAGGAATTAATTCCCAAGGAGACACAATGGACTGGATTCAAAGCGTGAAGAGTTATATTCGTGTGGTCGAAGAAGGTAGCTTTAATGCAGCAGCGCGGAAACTCAATACCACCAGCTCAGCTATCAGTAAACGAGTTCAATGGCTAGAAGATAAAATTGGCGTTCAGTTACTTAAACGCACGACCCGCTCTATTAGCCAAACCGAAGCTGGTGCGCTGTTTTATCAACGAGCAAAAAATCAGTTGGATTCATGGCAATCAGTATTAGATGAAACTCGCTCAGTCAATCAATCACCAGCGGGGTTATTGAAAATTGGCGCGACACTGGCGGTTGGTTCTAAGTTTTTGGTGCATTACCTAGATGATTTTCTTGAGAAATATCCAGACATCACGCTTCAATTAACGACAACGCTACCAGGCCAATTGCCAGAGCTAAGCTTAGACCTGTTTATTAGCCGGGAATTAGAGCAACTTAATTCACTAAGTTTCAAAGCCACCGCACTTTTCGAACATAAAGCCCAGTTTTACGCCGCGCCTAGTTACCTAAAAAAATATGGCACCCCACAATGCGTTGAGGATCTGACAGAGCATAATGTCCTGATTTGGGGTGAAAAGCCCTCACGAGAAATCAAAACCAATCGAGGCAAACGTATCAGCTTGTCCGGTAACTTTGCCACGACCAACCCAGAAGCGCTGTTTCATGGTGCCAAAAGAGGCATGGGTATTCTGATGACGAATAACGTCATGATCAAAGATGATCTCAAATCCGGAGCTTTAGTGCCTATCTTGCCCGATATCACAGCGGATAAAGCCACTGTATATGCCTACTATCCAAAGCTGGATTATCAGCATACCCGAACTAAGCTGTTCCTCGATTATCTCAAATCGCGATTAGAAGAGGAGAAGCGCGCCTAGCTTAGCGTTTTTATCGCTATACCTTTAAAAGGTTCAAGCATAAAAACATGAAAATAATGATTTGTTCGTTCACAAAATTTGAAAAATTCGCCTTAGTAACCGATAGTTTATTTGATGCATATCAAATAATAATTCTTCGTGTCTCACACGATATGGTAATCACAACGCTAGGTGAAATGCTCAATGGGTCAGGTACAAATCAGTTTCCACAAAATTGATGAAATATTGAAGCTAAACGGCACGGCTCAGCTAAACCGAGTCACGTTAGATATTCATCAACAATTGCAGAGCCATTGCACTTGCGTTGTAGAAGTTGCGCATCTTCAACATTCGGCTCATACCATCTCCTTCGCTAGCAATGGAAAAATTACAGACAATCTAAGCTACCACCTTTCAGGCACCCCCTGTGAAAAAGTGGCAAAAGACATTGGCGAACATATTTTCTATCAGGACCAAGTTTACAAACGCTTTCCTGAAGATCAGATGTTTCAAGAGGATGGTATTCAAGCTTACATTGGTCTGCCATTAAAGACACAAAATGGCGAGGTTCTGGGAATTTTATTGTCCACCTTTACCCGAAGCATCCACGCTAAGGAAGCGCAAGATATCCTCGACTTCCACCGCTTTTATGCCAATGTCATTATTCACAGCTTACGTGAAAAGTGGGTCAGTGAACGTTCAGATAAGCTTCTTAATCAGCTTAGCTATGAAGTATCGCATGATAACCTAACTGGACTGCTCAACCGTAGCTGCTTAGCTGACACCTTGGAGACATTGACGCAACAGGCCACTCGTCCATTCAGTTTGGCTTACCTAGACATCGATAACTTTAAATCGATCAATGATATCAACGGAAACTACATCGGCGACCAAATCATTAAGTTTACGGCGAACGCCATTCAACAAAGCTTGTCATCGCCAAACAACGCTTTTCGTGTAGCAGGAGATGAATTCGCCTTCATTACTTACGACGAAGATCCTGTCGCCGTGTGTCAGGAAGTACTCGACAAAATTGAAAGCGGCTACAGCGACAAATCTAACCGAATTTCTTTCACTGTTAGTATTGGTATCGCGCGCGCACCAGTACATATGTTGAACAGCGATGAGCTAATTTTGAATGCCAGTCTCGCTCTCAAAGACTGTAAAAAACATCGCGATACACGAATTCAGCATTACGACACACACCTTAGCGCCCTTTATCACCGTAGAACGCAGCTTATTGAAGCTATGCGCATTCAACTTAGCGCTGACATACATGATAGCGAAGAGTTGTATGTCGTTGTTCAGCCAATCGTAGATATCACAAGCGATCGCTGGAATTACTTTGAAATCCTAGCCCGCTGGAACAGCAATGTTTACGGAAACATCTCCCCTGCGGAATTCATTGAAGCTGCCGAACAATCAGGCCTGATTATCGAGTTGGGTGAACGTATTATTGAGCTCGCATGTATCGCAAAACAAGAGCTAGAGGCCAACTTAGGATACAAAGTTAAACTCTCTATCAATTGCTCTGCGTATGAGCTGGTCGACTCTAACCGCTATATTAACCACCTAACTAACATGGTTGAAAAGTATCAGCATGAAGCAAAAGACTTTGTTATAGAGCTCACCGAGACCGTTTTACTCTCGCAAAGTGGCAGTGAACAGATGGTACTTAACTCATTGCGGTACTTAGGTTTTAAGGTCGCGTTGGATGATTTTGGTACTGGCTACTCAAGCTTGAACTATATACACAATTATCCGATTGATAGCATTAAAATCGATGCAACCTTCGTTCAAAACATGCTCTCAAATACAACCTCTGAACAAGTGGTGTTTTTGATAGCACAATTAGCAGAACTGCTTGATGTGGATTTGATTGCCGAAGGCGTAGAAGACGATAGAGCATTACAAAAATTAATTGAAATGGGCTGCCACTACATTCAAGGCTATTTCTACTCTCGCCCACACAGTGTTGATGAAATCGTACACCTGATAAATGAACGTGAAGTGCGGAGCGCCTAAGAGCTCTAAACAAGCGACGGTCATGGAATGTAAATCTAGTTAATGCACAAAGTAAAAGAGACCAAGCTATACTTAGTCTCTTTTTATTTTTTGAGCGAAGTACTTTGTTACAGCACTGCTTTCTCTTTATCGCGTAATAGCTTATCCATTTCATCTCTGTTCGCGACAAAGGTTGCCATCTCTTTCTTAGGAACAGAGCTCGCCATTGGGATGTTTGCTCGCATGGCGTTAACTGGACGGCCGTATTCAATCAATTCATAGTGAAGGTGTGGCCCTGTCACTCGACCTGTTTTACCTGAAAGACCGATACGCTGGCCTCGAGAAACCTTTTGCCCTTTCTTCACCAGAATCTTACTTAGGTGTAAGTAACGGGTTTTGTATTTGCTGCCATGCTCAACAACCACGTAGTTACCCGCATAAGGGTGTTTACGAGTCATGATCACTGTACCGTCACCAGTAGAAACGACTGGAGTACCGGTTGGTACGGCAAAGTCAGTACCGTTGTGTGGCGCGACACGCCCCGTTACTGGATGTAAGCGATTAGGATTGAAGCCAGAACTGATACGCCAACGGCTACTTACAGGATAACGCTGGAATGCGCGCTGCAAGCTCTCGCCTTTGGCATTGTAGAATTGACCATCGGTATGAAGGTAAGCTGTGATTTCACGTCCGCGATTGTAAATCTTAATCGCCTCAATTTCGTTCTTGCCCGTTGGTATACCATTGATGCTTTGCGAACGACGAACGACTTCAAATCGATCACCTGCACGAAGATCACGCCCAAAGTTGAGTTGCTCTTTGAGTAAGCTCACAACTTGACTCACTTCTGCCGACGTTAGACCTAATCGACTTGCAGAAGAAGAGAAACTGCCTTGAATAACACCAACCAATGGTTCTTGGCTCCACACGCCAGGAATCGAGATATCGGTAAAGTCATAGCTACCATCACTATTTAGTTGGTAGACCACTTTATCTGCAATAGAAAATTGCAGTTCCATTTTCTCTAACTCGCCTGTCGCATCATCACGCCAAAAGCGGAGCGTGTTGCCCGGCTTTAGTGTATCAAGTGCAAGGTAGTTCAAATCCGTTTCCATTACTTTCATTAACGAGCTGTAACCGAAACCGAGCTGGCTAAAAATAGTGCTTAGGTTGTCACCTGCTTGGATTTGATATTCGAAGTTCGGGGGAGTGACAACTTCGGCAGTTGTCGCATCAAGAATTTTTTCAACGACCTGAGATTCAGGCAGGTTCAATGCGATGGTTTTGGTTAAAGATGACTCTTTGAGAGAGTGAGAAACACCAATCGCAACTAAAACTGGCAAGGAGTATAACAGCAGCGCTCTACGACTTGTCAGATTCGGCAACCGTCTTGTAATTTCATTTGTAGACACGGGAATTACTATCTCCTTTCAAACAAGGCTCATAGCTTATGCATTCCCGTATAAGAAATCACTATGAAATTTCGAGATCTAGCGCAGAAAACACTGAATTTTTACAGAACTCAAAAAAAATTCATCACTGTTGCATATGTAAGTTATTCCCTACACGCTTTAATGTGGATGAATTTAATTGATTTGGCGTATCTGCCATTGCTTGATCGTCACCATGCGCTAAATATGAAAGCGCGATAATGGCATCACTTTCCCATGTAATTTGGGTAAATTTAACGCGGTCACCGACAAAAATATTGTCTAAAAGGACAACTCGGCTCGGCACGGGGTCAAACTTAAACAAGCCAACATAGTTAAACGAACCGCTACCTTGTGTCGTTACAATCATCGGTGCAGCAATCCATGAAACACTCTCAATCTCACGCTGACTAATAAACGCAGTTGGAACGAGTACCTGACCTTTTGTCGCACCTGCATCATAATCGCCTATCAAATAGCCGTTTTCTTTATCCCACTCATCAAGAAAAGTGACCGCTCCCTGCTCTGGTACTTGAATCGTCCATGGGTTGCGTGAAGTAATTCCCAGCGTCTCTTGCACAATAACATTGGTTTCTGCTTCCGTTTGAGGGAACTTAGCCATGATCTCTTCATCAGACAAACTAAAGCGATAAACACCCGCGATCACAACCACGACCAATAATACGATCGGAATAAGAAGAATAAGTGGTATCGGCAGGATTCTTTTGTGAGCCATGAAGACTTCCTTGTTTAAAGGTATAAATGAAAAGCGAGTATAGCATTGTATACCCAAATGATTTCATCCCTTCAAGTGTTTCAAAATTAAACTAAACTGACTGTATCCAAATGATTTTCAAGCCCAGATTTCATAACTGGCCACTGACACTGCTCTCAGTGTTCCAAATTCATTGGTGTATTGGGAAGAATAGGTAATCACGATGACAACAACCATTCATACATGCGAATGCGCCTGCGGTTTAGTTGAGATCCGTTGTAAGGGAGAACCCATCCGTACATCTGTCTGCCATTGTTTTGAATGCCAAAAGCGGACAGGCAGTGTGTTTGGGGTACAGGCTCGCTTTGATAAAGAGCACGTAACCTTAAACGGTGAAGTCACCTGCTATACCCGAATGGGGGATGATGGCAGCGAGGTTCAGTATGAGTTTTGCCCTTCTTGCGGCACGACAATGCGCTTATTGGTCTCTACATTTCCTGAAATCATTATCATTCCCGTCGGTCTTTTTACTGATAAAGAGTTCCACCAACCAACGGTTTCAATCTATGAACAGAGGAAACATGGGTGGGTGAGTTTCGAATGTACAATGGAACACATCAGGTAGGGGAAATCCCCCTCTATGTCGTTATCATGGTCAAAGCAAAAGCTCGATAAGTGAGATTTTTTTGAGAATGATCAACCGAGTTTTACTGTAAGGGGTTTCGTAACGCGGTGTGAGCGTTATAATCGGCTCCTAACATTTGGTGGGGTTTTATTGTGATTTCCAGACTTCCTCGTTGGGTGGAATATGGCGCGTTTCTACTTGCCCTTCTCGCGGGCTGCGTCAATGCCGTTGGTCTTCTCGGCTTTCAACATCAAGCGATAACACATCTTTCGGGAACCGTAACTCAGCTAGGGAACAGCTTGCTAACAGGTGTGGATAGCTCCATTCACCTGCTCTTTATCGTATTTAGCTTTTTGATCGGTGCTGCCTTTAGCGGCTTTTTTATTGAGAGCAGTGCGTTAAAACTAGGGCGAAGATATGGTGTTGCACTGTGCATAGAAGGGAGCTTGCTCCTACTCAGTTTGGGCTTTTTGGTGCAAGGGGATTTGTACGGCCAATATCTAGCGTCAGCAGCATGTGGATTACAAAACGCAATGATCACTACATTCAGCGGCGCAGTAGTCAGAACCACACATATGACTGGGATCATCACCGATCTGGGGATTATGATTGGAGAAAGCTTAAGAGGTCGTCAATTTGATCGACGTAAAGCAAAGCTATTCCTATTCATTTTCTTCGGATTCTTGCTGGGCGGTGTCGCAGGAGCCGCACTATTCGTGGTATATGGATTATATACGCTCGTTTTCCCTGCAATATTGGCTTTCGCTACGGCTCTGATCTACTGGAGTTACCTTTACGTGCTTAGTCGCCAACAAAAAGCATAAAATCTCGAACCGATTGAGGCCGAATGCTTCAATCGGTTGTAGCTCAACTCTCTCACCGCTGCACATCATAATAAACGTTTTATCGTGTTGTAACGCAGCTAAAAAACCTTATAACAGCTAGGGCTAACAGGGCTTCCGGCAAAAAGTTAGTTAGATCAAAGTCACATTTGTTTAGCGTTTTATTATTCCAGTCACAATGCGCCCCATAATTCTCTGCGCTGCCCGCGCTCCGTGCTACAATTTTCTAACACAAGCAACATATTCGTATACACTTATACGTTATTTGACCAATTACCCGACAAATCGGCTGAATAACTAGATGTATTTAATGAATAGTATTGCAATGGATGCAGTTTGCGGGTACCCTCCGCAAAACTGTGATTAAATACGGATGTTTAGTGAATATTTATGTCATGGAAATGGCAAGTATTGACTAGTAGTAACACGAGACAACTATGCATAACACCACTAATGCTACTGAAGCTCCTAAGGGCAACTTTTGGATGTTTTTCATCCCTTCCCTAATCGGTCTTCTACTCTTTATGGCTCCGATCTCATACGATGGCGGCCTAACTATCCCTGTTGCGGTTATGGCAAAAGTCATCCCGGCAGTATTAGGCGATACCTTGATCGCTATCGTCACCAGTATCATCGCTTTCATGGCAGTCGCTTCTGTTCTTTGCAAAATTTTCAAGCCTGCAGCGATTTTACGTAATGGATTTTTAAACGGTCTTTTCAATCCATCGCCACTTTGGCTTATTGTTCGCTTAATCGGTGGTGCAGCCGTATTAATGACATTCTTCCAAGTGGGTCCAAAAGCGATTTGGGAAGAAAATACAGGTGGCCTTGTTCTTACCGGTCTTCTACCAACTTTGTTTGCGGTGTTCATTTTTGCGGGCCTACTCCTTCCGCTTCTTCTGAACTTTGGTCTTCTTGAGCTGTTTGGCGCGTTACTGAGTAAAATAATGCGCCCGGTATTCAACCTGCCTGGCCGTAGCGCAATTGACTGTATGGCGTCTTGGTTAGGCGACGGCAGTGTTGGTATCTTGCTAACCAGCAAACAGTACGAAAATAAATTCTATACTCAGCGTGAAGCCGCTGTTGTCGGGACAACGTTCTCAGCAGTATCGATCACGTTTAGCTTAGTGGTTATCGCTCAGGTACAGTTAGAGCATCTGTTCCTACCTTTCTACGGCGCAATCTGTTTAGCAGGTATTGTCGCTGCGGTTATCATTCCTCGCTTACCGCCGCTAAGCCTGAAGAAAGATCGTTACATTGATGGCAGCAACCCAGATAAAGATGCTGACGCCGTACCAGAAGGCCACACCACATTCTCATGGGGTATGGATCTAGCACTTAAGCGCGCGGGTCAGGTAACATCTGTTCAGTCGGTATTTAAAGAAGGCGTACATAACGCAATCGACATGGTGTTTGGTGTACTGCCTGTGGTTATGGGTCTGGGTACCGTGGCATTAGTGATTGCAGAGTACACTCCTGTATTTGAAATTCTAGGTCAGCCATTCATTCCATACCTAGAGCTACTGCAAATTCCAGAAGCTGTCGCCGCATCACAGACTATTGTTGTTGGCTTTGCGGATATGTTTATCCCGGCAATTTTAGCGGCATCAATTGATAATGAAATGACACGTTTTGTTATTGCAGCAATGTCAGTAACTCAGCTTATCTACATGTCAGAAGTTGGCGCCCTACTACTAGGCAGCAAAATTCCAGTAAACATTGTAGAACTGTTCGTTATTTTCATTCTGCGTACGCTAATCACATTACCTGTGATTGCTGGTGTTGCTCATCTGATTTTCTAAAATCAAAGCATCAATCAACAAAGGCTCCGCATTGTCGGGGCCTTTTTTATGTCTAAAACTCTATCTACAGCTCTATTCAGATCACTTAATTAGCAAACGCTCATAACTTACAACGAACAGCTCCAATCACGCCCCCTTTTACGACAGTTAAGTCGCTCTCATCTCACCAATAACGCCAACCTGAAACACTATGCTTTACACAATTCTTTTCATTATGACGCTTTCATTAACAGAGCGCACAAACCTGATCAAACTCACGGTTTTTGTCGTAACTTACCGTTTTGTTTAAATTTGGTTAAAAAAGACAACAAATAGACTCATGTTTTTGACAAAGATGTCGATAAAAAAGATAACCAAACACAATAGGTTTCTCTTGATGCGGATTCACCCGTTTAAAAAGAGGTGAAAGCATAGTGAAGCCAACCGGGAGAATCAGAGGAAAGCTCATGAAATTTAGACATAAGGTTGTCACAGCCTCGTCATTTTTGCTGCTAATTACCGTGTCACTACTGTCGACGCAACAAGTTATGACGATCCGCTCCCAAACGCAGGAGCACATTGACTCGAGTGTGAACGAGATATTGACCAGTGTTGGCAATACCGTGCAATCAGAAATGAATGCTAAAAAGGATCTCGCTCGTTCTATTACTGAAGTTATCGAACTTAATCCAAGTTCACACAACTACGTTCAGAACATTCTTGAGCGACCAACACCAAAAGCCAGCTTTCTTGCGATTGGCTTTGGTTATGAAAGCAATGGCTTCGTGATTGAAAATGACGACGGCTGGGAAGCAGGACCAGACTACGATCCGCGTCAACGTCCTTGGTTCATCGCAGCTAAAAACAAAGGCGATTTGGTCGTAACAGACCCATACGTCGATGCGTCTTCAAAAAACGTCATCATCTCTGTTGGTACACCAGTAAAAGAAAACGGCCAGTTCTTAGCTGGTATGTTTTATGACCTTGAGCTAACTACCCTTTCTGACCTCGTCAACCAAGTGAATCTGTTTGACGCTGGTTACTTATTTTTGGTCACCGCTGATGGAACAACCATTGCTCACCCTCAAAGCAAATACAACGGTGAAAAAGTTGGTAGCTACCTACCACAGGTCGATCTTACACAATCAACGCAACACATTGAGATCGATGGCGATCGTTATATGATTAACTTGACTCACATCCCTGGCGAGAACTGGTACGTGGGTTCAGTTATTGATGAAGCTATCGCCTACTCTGCCGTAGGAGAGCTTCGCAACAGCGCTATTATTTATTCAATCATTGCCGTGATTGCTTCTGTTATTGCACTGACTCTGCTCATTCGCACACTCATGCGTCCGCTAGACACATTAAACAACGCGATTAAAGATGTTGCGTCAGGGAAAGGCGATCTTACACAGCGCCTTGAAACTGATACTGACCAAGAATTCTCAGAGCTTGCTACAAACTTCAATACGTTCATGGAAAACTTGCAACAGCAAATTATTGAGTCGAAGAGTATTTCTGATCAAATTTTGAATGGCACTCAAATCACCGCTGAGGGTGCAAAAGATTCGGCTGGTGCTATTCAAACTCAGCTACAAGAGCTAGAACAATTAGCCACCGCGATGCACGAAATGTCTGTTACCGCGACTGAAGTTGCCAATAATGCGCAAGGCGCAGCGAGTACAGCCAAAGAAGCTGATCAAGCAACGGTTGAGGGCTCTTCTGTGGTCGGTGAATCGACACAAACGATCAATATGCTTTCCGATAGCATTGACCTTGCTGTCGAAGAAGTGCAAGTGCTTGAATCTGCAACCGCCAACATCGAAACGATTCTAAAAGTCATCAACGATATTGCGGACCAAACGAACTTACTCGCGCTGAATGCCGCAATCGAGGCTGCACGTGCGGGAGAATCTGGCCGAGGCTTCGCCGTCGTTGCTGATGAAGTTCGTACACTGGCGCAACGAACTCAAGAATCAACAACAGAAATTCGTACTATGATTGAGCAGCTGCAATCTGGCGCATCATCTGTGGCAAATGCTATGCATCAAAGCAAGGGTAGCGCTGTAGAAGCCGTAGAAAAAGCAGACTTGGCAAACAACGCGCTACAACGTATTCGTGATGCGATTCAGCGTATTTCTGATATGAACTTACAAATAGCCTCAGCGGCGGAAGAACAAAGCTTAGTTGCGGAGGAGATCAACAACAATACGGTGAATATTAAAGACCTATCGACTCAAGTCGCCGAATCTGCAAATCGAACTAACGATGCTATGCAGGCACAGCAAGAAGATGTACATAAACAAGATCAAATATTAAACCGATTTACAGTCTAGTCTTCACCTAAACAAAAACAGCGAGCCAATGCTCGCTGTTTTTGTTTTTAGACCTCTATCGCAGTGGTATCTAGACTTAGAACGCCTAGTTTTTAGTGTTGTTGCCACTCGACTCAAAACTGTTATCACGCTTGCTATGCTGCCTTTCCCACTCTAGTTGAATTCAACATGGATATAGCGGTCATTGGAGCGACGATAATAACGATCATCCACTTTTAAATAGGTGAAATCTCCAATCTTTATGTAGGTACTATTACGAGGAATTCGGTCGTGGTAGTAGTAACTGCGTCTTGGTCGTCGAGACTCCACATAAATAACGTCACGATGTTTATACTTATGTTTATGCTTGTGCTTGCGTTTATGATGATGGTGATGCTCATGATGGTGATCATATCGATGACCATGCCTATGTTTCGGGTCAGCCATCACTTCTGTACTAAACACACCTAAAGACAATATAACGCCAACCATGGCAAAAGATAATTGCTTTGACACAACAGAGCCTCTTATTAATATCAATAGCAACATAATAGGTAGGTGAATCACTGCACATGTCAGCCTTTCGCTAAGGAGTTTTACTACAAGGTCAAAGCTTATCGTGATTATCAGAGAAACGTCAAACATCACAAATGCTGATGACTTTGAGTGGCTTGGATTCGGCTATGAATACAAAAAAGCCGCCCGTTATACAACGAGCGGCTCAGTTTTTAAATCAGCTAGCGTGATTTTATACTGCTTGGGCAAACAGCAAGAAACAGCCGAACAGGAAGATCATGCTCATTCCCATTACGCCACCACCAGCTTCATAAATATTGTCATCTTCTACTGGCACTCGACGCACTTTCATTGTCATTGATAATGGGACAAAGACCGCGAGAAACACAAGAATAATCCCCGCGTAGCTAAGAATAGCCAAGAAATGTTCTGGCGCAAACACAGCACCTAGTAGTGGTAGCACAAAAGTAGTAACAAAAATCACTGGCTTACTTGCTTTCAGTAAGTCTGCATTTTGATCGTATAGCGCCATTGCCACACCTAAGAACGACGTTAGCAGTGCTAACCCAGTGAACATGGATAGGATAAACTCCAAACCTTCGTATTGCTGACCTAATACCGAGATTAACTCTGTTACATTGGAGTATTGAACAAGCTCATGAGGTGGTAGGTTACCGACAACTGCTAACAACCATAATAGGTAACAAACAAGCGGAATAGTTGAACCCACGATAATCATATTACGCAGTTGTGTTTTGCTCGCCTCTTTGTTGTAAGTTACAAGCGATGGGATCACGACCATAAAACCGAAACTGGTGAAAAGCACCGAGCTTGTCTTAATTAGCGCCATCTTATCGTCACTCACGACTTCATCAAGTCCCTCAAACGAGACGCTTGGTGCAAGCGCAAAAAGTGTCAGGATCAACGCCACGATCATGCCTAGGAACAAACCGCGATTAAGCTTATCTACAACTCCTGTACCTGCCGAAACAATGATACCGACTAAAAGAGTAAAACCGACTTGGCTTGCGATCGTAGATGTTGGCAGCCCAATTGAGGCTGTTACTTTTTGTACGAGATCACCCGCACCAATGATATAAGCCATCAATAGACAAACTAACAGGGCGTAAAGCAAGCTGTTGGTTACCAACTGGCCACCTTTACCTAGCGTTTCGCGAGCAATTGCATTCATGCTCGCGCCGCCGCCTACTTTGCAACTGGCCTCAAGAAGGAGCAGCGCAGCGTAAGTCGTCCCAGCCCAGATAAATAACATAAGAAGAGTGCCCCAGAGGAGGCCAAATTGAGCAAGCACCATTGGTATAGCAAGCATACCAGCGCCAAGAGCAGTACCTGCAACGATCAAGGAACTGCCGACAAGTTTTAGGTTCACGGTTAATACCTCTAAATTCAATCCGTTTATTTCTCGCCAGTTGTGCTACATCCAAAGCACACCCAACAAAACGCTCTACTCAGCCAAAATTTGGTTACAAGAACCCTATATGGCTAAGAAAACATGCAGCAAAAGGTGGTTAATTCAATTGCACATGAACACTTGAGAGTCGTTTTGGGCGATGTCATCGTTGATGAAATGCGCACAACTTTGGGTTCGAAGCAAAATTGTTCATCTTAATTCATCAACCCCCATTCGTTGTGAATGGATTTGGTTCGAAAAGATTGTAAGGCATAAGCAGGACGATTGAAAAGCAAAAGGTCAATCTTATAGCGATATATTTTAACAACTCTCCTCATTCACCTAAGATGTGTTGTTATTTTCATCACTAATCAGTCTTTTATCGCCTAATGAGAGTAAGAACGTGCTCAACCGCTCAATTTTGGATGGGTGTACAAATTAATTTACAGTTCAAGTAAAGGTGTTAGATTCCAGGGGCGTAGCCTAGATCGGACAATATCGCTATTATTCGCTGCGTACCGACACTGTTCGGTTCACATACCTCTAAACACTGATTTACGGTTCGAAACTATAGGTAAATGAGTGTCCGAATGCTGGGTGTGGTTCCCCAGCATTTGCATCCTTTCTTTTTGGTGTTATCCAAACTGTCTAAATCTAAGCTAGCTTGCCCATTCTATTAATACGCTTTATCTAACGCTCCGATGATATAAGTTAATGCTGAAACGCCCATATCCGCGACCTGCTTCTCAGTCACACTCATATTTTCATACGCAATCTGCAACTCTACCTCACCTATCGATTCTTTATGAAGATAAAGCTCTTTGTAGTTCATCAACCTCTGTTGAGACTGTCGAGTCAGAGCGACAACATTTTCTTTAGTGATACGATGCTGCTTATTAAGCTCGCTAAATAATTGATCTAAAATGCGTTGCATTTTGCGAATTGAGGATTTTGTCTCGATTGATTTGTATGATTGATACTTTTCCATTGAGTTTATAACTGACTAAAATATGTACATTTTTATTAGATAGCTATTCTTATACTGATTGCAAAACAGGTAAATATGAGATGGTTAAACTGGTCCACTTCTTGCTTTATTTAGGTCAAAACTGTCCTTTCAGGAGAGCACATGCAGGTCGATCCTATTATTGAAGCACTGATTGCGAGAAGAAAAGCGAGTGGCCTCTCCCGTGAACAAATGGCAAACATCGCAGGGATGAGCGTGAAAACGTATCAACGGATAGAGCGTGGAGAATCCGACCTGAAACTTTCCCAATATCGCTCCATACTGCGCTCTCTGCATTTGACCGATCTCGACATCGCATTGGATATAAGAGACGTTCAACACGTAACAGCGGATGATCTAATTGCCGTTGCACGCTTGCTGTCTCCTGAAGCTCAGTCCCTACTTGTTCGCCTGTTATCGCTCGTTATTGAACAGCGGAACACAAAAAGCGGCTCATAACCTTATGACTGATTAAGAGCAATAAAATTCCCGCTCGTCCTATAATATTCTCGAATTATGGCCTTCGTTCCCTTTTTCATTGATTCTTCTTTTCACGCTTTAAATCACAGTCGCGTTGTTTGTTCTACGCCTCCCCAAAACGAATAAAACCCGCAGCTTGGCGGGTTTTAGGGCTGTATAAGAAAATACTTCATTTAATGTGTTTAGGATTTTACTTAGTAAAAATCCTTAAACTCTGGAATCCTCGCCTTACCTCTCAGCAATAAGAAGTTCAAGAATCGGCTCGTCGACGTAGTGAGTATCTTCTCTTCTTCCACACCGTGTTTTTCCAGCAAAGCAATCGCCAAATCTAACTTAGAGATCTCTTCACAGAAGTGCGCATCAGATCCGGTACTGAAGTAAACGCCAATCTCTTTGCCCAGCTCGACAATGCGATCACAACGGGAGTCACTGCCCTTACGGCTTTTGCCTGTCAAAGATGTATTGTTAACTTCAACCGCAACATTGTGCTCTTTCGCGCAGCGCAGCACCTGTTCCATATCGAATGGGTAATTTGGGTTACCTAAGTGACCAAGAACATCCACTCTGCCGCTTTTAATCGCATTTATTAGAGCGGCAGTATGCTCAGCTTCGGTTGCGGGCTTGAATACGGGTTCATGGAAACTCGCAATCACCCAGTCAAGATGTTGGTCAGAAGACGATGGTAAGTCTATCTCCCCTTTCACATTCAGCGTGTTGGCTTCGACACCACGGAGAATACCTACATCGTGTAAAAAGCGGGGCAAAATTCTTTGATTATTGAAATGCCAGTAGTGAGGGGCTCCTGGCATTTCGGGAGCATGATCGGTGGTACAAAGAAGTTTTAGCCCCTTATTCTTGGCGGACAATGCGTTCTCTAAAATGGTGCTGTAAGCATGTCCACTGGCAATAGTATGGGTGTGGCTATCAACGACGATATCCATGGTGACCTCCTAAGTTGTGGACGAATTATCGAATTTCGAACGAACCGTTTTGATTCAGAAACAGCGTGAGATCCGCTGGAATCGAGTGATTTAAAACCTTATCTACATTTACGGCATCTGAGTTCAAATAAAACTCCAATGCAGCTTCTGGCTCTGTACCACCACGAATCTTACGATTGACTAAACGCTCTTGTAGAAACTCAGGCTGTGTATCTACGAAGACGGTGAAATCGGCCAAGCGATGCAGTTCTTTCCATACTGGTTCATCTAACAGCAGCCAGTTGCCCTCGACGACGACAATATTGCGTTTAACCTGAATGGCATCATCCACAGGATCATGTAAGTTGCGATCGTAGTAAGGCCATTTGCTGTCTTTCACTTTAAGCTGTTTCAGCTTGTCGATAAGCTCCGTCAGATTAAATGTTTGATAGGATCCCTTAATACTGCGCAGAGGCACGAGCTCGCCATCTCGTTCAATCGTATTGTTGTCGAGGATCTCATTTGGATAGTGGAAACCATCAAAAGGCAGAACCTGAAGTGGCTCTTGGTTTTCATCTTGTTCAGAGAGGTATTCCCAGAACGCAGCAAGGGTTGACTTGCCACTACCCGGAGGGGCACACAAGAACACCACAATGCGCTCCTGCTTCTCATGATATAGGCGGGTAAATTTTTCGATAAGAGGTTGATGGATTCGCTTTACGTCGGCATCAGGAAAGGTAGCTTCGGTTTCAAAACCACTGACGTTTAAATTCACTTTCATGGTGAACCCTTATTGATTGATCTCCCCTTCGATTCTTTCTATCAACATTTCACATGACAGCTTCAACACTGTTTTGATGAGAGATTCGTATCTCATTTGCGAAAAGGACTCAAACGAAGAGAACTTAAGCTGATTGATCGATTCAAGATAAAAGCTGTCTTGCTGAGAAGAGAGTACCGCTTGGTTTTTGATGAAATCATAAATCACGTCATCCGCGAATTCGACTTTCTCCGGTTGGCTAACCACGTACTCCAAGACCTGATCGTACAATCCGATATCGGCGTAAGTTTCCAAAGAGATTTTGCCCATCGCAAACATCAGCTTCGATACCACATCGGTCGTCACCAACGGACCATCTTCTTTCAATAAAGGATCCACAGCATACTCCTTCACCAGATCGTCTTGGACGAACACGCTCGGAAGTAATGCTTTTAACTTGAGGTTAATTATTTTGTTAGAAACCTGAAGAAACGCAGTCGCATTTTCGCACTCGTCCAGTTTCTCCAGTAATTCGTCTTCACGTGACAACGTATTATGACCTCTCCATTATGTGGCAGCGCAAAGGCTACCACACAAATTCGTTGCAACTAAACCGTTAAGCTCACGTCATAAAACTCAAGTAACGCTTTTTCTGCATGTGCGTTCCACACATAGTTATTCGCGTTCAAAATTGCGTCTAATTCGGCGAAGAACGGGTCTTGGTCTGCCAACGATAGGAAATCATCAATCGCGGTCAATGGCAGGTCGATGTGTGGGTAAATCAACTTCTTACCGCCCGGAATATCCAGCTGATTCAAGATCGTATGTGGCGCAGCTTGCAGACCACCAACGTGCGTGATCATGAACGATGGATTGATCTTACCTTGTGAAGACAAGTCGATAGATTCCACCATGTCACCGGTCGAGCCGCCAGATGTGCCCACAATGTGCGTTGATTCGTAATGCACGTTGTAGAAGTTAAACGGTACTTTGAATTTTTTATCGGTAGGGCCTGCGAAGAAGTTCAAGCAACCGTCGTTGCCCAACAGCTCATCGGCTTGTTCTAGCACTTGAGCAACCGCCGCGTAGACCATTACATCGTCGTAGCCTTTGCCACCGTTGAGTACTTTGAGATACGCGACCGGATCGTCGATTTGAGCGGTATTCACATAGTGCAGTTCAACGCCCTGCTCTTTGGCTTTTGCAACGGGAATGAGGCTTTCAGCTCGGTCTAAACGCGCGGCGTCGATGTCCGTCACCACGATCAGTTTTGGCTTTACAGGGCCGTTGATCGCATAGTCAATCGCACCAATCCCCATTGGGCCAGCACACGCAAGTAGCGCTAATGCTCCGCCCTCTTTGATGCCCATATCGTGCTCGTACACGTATTGCGTAGTGTGGTAACTCGCATGGTACGCACCGATAATGCAAGACATTGGCTCAGCCAAAGACGCATCTGCAAAGTAGTCACCGTGGTAAGGCAGTACGCAGCCTAGGTCGATAGCGATTTTAGGAATAATGGAATACGTCGCGTTGCCACCAAAGGTTTCGTAGCTGTAACCCGCTGAGTAACCAGTAGGCAAACCCATTGCTGGTTGCAGAACAAAGTAATCGCCAGCTTTGAATCGGTCTTTTAGATTCTCACCGACTTCAACAATCACACCTGCGTATTCATGACCTGTCATCACTGGCACTTCGTCAATGTTTTCAGGAACGCGTTTGTGTTTGCTACCTAACAATGCTGCTTTGTAAGTGGATAGACAAATGCTGTTTGAAATGTTTTTAACCAGAAGTTCATCGGCTGAAATGCTTGGCAAATCAAAAGTTCTTAGTTGAACGTTTTTCTCACCACAGATAACCGCTGCCGTTGTTTGTACCATGATTTATCTCCTAAATGGGGCGATACCTGCCGCCCCAAACTGCATTGTTAGGCTGGTTGCTCAGTCGCGACCGCTTGTTGCTTAATCTTGTCCATCAGCTCGTCAAGCGCTGGGTCGTTGAGGAAGTTCTTGATCGTTACGACTGGTAAACCTGTCGCGTTGACTGCGCGGCTTTCTAAGCTCTCGTGCGTCACGACGATGTCGGCTTCACTCGGGACTTTCTCGATGGCAAAGTTCTTCACTTCAATCTCTATCCCAGCTTGTACTAGCTTGCGTTTGAAGGTCGAAGCGCCCATTGCACTAGAGCCCATACCTGCATCACAAGCGAATGCGACGAATGAAATTGATTTGCTTAGTTCTTGCGTCGTAGCAGCTGCAACTGGCTTAACTGCGCCTTCCGCTTTCATCTCTTTCATGTCAGAAACTGACTTCTCAAACTCGCTTTCTTTTTCTTCTGATTTGCTCACCTTCAGAATCGCACTTGCTACCAAGAAAGAGACAATCGTTGCACTTGTCACACCTGCGATGGTCGCGATGAAGCTACCTTTCGGAGTAAGAGCAAGGTAAGAGAAGATAGAGCCTGGACTTGGACCCGCGACCAAACCGGCATCAAATAGGTTGAAGGTTGCGATGCCTGTCGCCGCACCAGCAATCATTGCCACAATCATGATTGGTTTCATGAGTACATATGGGAAGTACAGCTCATGAATGCCACCAAAGAAGTGAATGATGATGGCGCTTGGCGCAGAGCGTTTAGACAAACCCTGACCAAACTTCGCGTAGGCCAGCAGCATACCAAGACCAGGGCCTGGGTTAGACGCCACCATAAAGAAGATGGACTTGCCCGTTTCTGCGGCCGCTTGCAGACCTAGTGGGTAATAAATACCTTGGTCGATAGCATTGTTTAGGAACAGCACTTTCGCAGGCTCGTTAATGATCGCTAACAGAGGCAGGAAACCCGTCGCAACCAACGCTTCGATGCCTGATTTCACAAACAAGTTTGCTGCGGTGACTGAAGGGCCAACAATCTCGTAGGCGAACAAACACAACAACATACCGACGATACCCAACGAGAAGTTGTTGACCACCATCTCAAAACCAGAAGGGATGCGGTGTTGAATACGTTTATCCACTTGCACCACAACCCAAGCACTCAGTGGGCCCATGATCATTGCGCCAACAAACATCGGTATGTCAGCCCCGACAATCACGCCCATCGTACCGATAGCCCCCGCTACCGCGCCGCGTTTTTCACCAACAATCTGACCACCAGTGTAACCAATTAAAAGTGGCAGCAAGTAAGTGATCATTGGCCCCACGAGTTCGCCAAAGGCTTCGTTTGGCATCCAGCCCGTAGGAATAAAGAGTGCAGTAATAAAGCCCCAAGCGATAAAGGCTCCGATATTTGGCAGCACCATGGCGGTCAAATGACCTCCGAAGGCTTGCACATTGGCTCGCATGTTTGCTTTCACGTTATGTTCCTTTTAGTATGCTTTTATTATGTCTAGCACTTGTTCTTTGGAAGAGGCTTGTGCCAGTTTTGCAATGTTCTCTTCATCCACAAACATCTCGCTCAACGCTTGAATCACCTCAATGTGGGTATCAGAGTCTTTCGCAGCTAAGGTAATAAGAATATTGGCCGGACCGAGATCCGATCCAAAATCAACAGGTGATGGGAAAATATGAATGCCTAAGCCTGTTTTTAAAACACCAGTTTCAGGTCGGGCATGAGGCATTGCCAATCCAGGGCATAACACATAGTAAGGACCGTTTTCTTCCGTTGAACGGATGATTGCATCAGCATAATGCTGGGAGACGTAACCTTTATTTTCTAGGTATTGCGTTGTCTTTTTAACCGCATCTTGCCATTGGTAAGCGCGATCATTAATTACATCTACTAGTTCGTGGTCGATTAACTCGTACAACATATTTAACCCTATCAACAGTTCGTCATCTGATGGGTTAATTATCAATAACAGAGTCCCAACCGCGCAACCGAGCTACTTTTGCGCTTCGAGTCACACTTTAAAGCCTGTCAATTTGTTTAAATGGACAGAGCTCAAAAATCCCACACGTAAAAAATCTACAAATTTTATTTGAGCAACAAGTCAATAGACGAATTTTGAATACAATCACCTTCTCGAAAATATTCTTAAAGTTACATTATTTAAATTAGATCACATTAGACCTATTGACTCGATATAATTCGTGATTAATTTCAAAGTTCATTTCGGGCCGTTTCTTGATCACTCGCGCTCAAACGTAGATAAGCATCACACTTGTTGGCTAGAAAAAATAAAAACGTCACTGGCTTTCACCAAATTGCAGACACAAAAAAACCGCCATTCAGGCGGTTTTGATCAGTCCGCAGACCAAACGGATCGTATGTCTGGCCATCCCCAGTTTGTGAGTGCGACATCTTCCAAGACCCCTTGAAAACGTAGCGTCTGAGTATGGTGAAACATAGGTGCAATCCAATATTCGCTAATCAATGTGGACGCAATCGGCTCTAACGCGCTCAGGTAATCTTCAAGCGGTGAGAATGCGCGGACATTTTCCATTTGAGCATCCAACCACGCCGCATTTTGCGCCCCTAAGGTGTGGTAAAGCACAGTATTGCTAAAGAAGTTGCTAAACGCAGACGCATGACGGTTATCGTCCAAGTTGATATTGGTTACAACCAGAGTCTCATCAAGCGTGCCGTTTTTGGCTTTCTCGCTCAGTTCACGGTAGGAGTACATAACGATCTCCACTCGGCTGCCCGCACGCTCTAAACACGAAGAAATCGCTCGTGCGCACCGGCGTAGCGCCGTGTAATTGTACCCTGCGATGGTGATCAGCTTTGGCAACTTGACCGCATCTCCAAAGGGGCGCAACACTGGCTTCCAGTTAGGCAATAAGTTATAAGCAGGTATGCTCCCAAATATAATGTTTTCATTACGCATCACGTCAGCTAGCAGTTCAGGTTGAATCAATTCACTGATGTATCGGCGCTGGGCCTGAGACAAAGCGTGCTTTGCATGATGGTTAAACAGTGCGAACAAACAGCCGTCTTCCGTTCGACTGCGTTTACTCGCTGGTGATACTTCACTGTTTGGCGTCGACATATAGTGGCTGCACATGTCATCAGCAGAATCAGGTTCTGGTTGCAATGTGTTTGCGGCAAGCGATGGATTTTCCATCTGTTCATCGTTGACGATCCATATCGTCACAAAATCCGTTAATACTCGACACGCGTAATAGCCATCAAACGCTTGCAGTTTCAAACGGTTTTCACTGTGCTCAACGACGGAAAATGGACCACTCCCCACCACCAACTTGTTGTTAGCAACGTTCACCTGACTCACGGGCTGAATGCCATATTTCACGCCAGAAATAAGTCCAGCAAAACCCAAGTCAGGTCGGTTAAGCTTAAAAACAACCTTCAATGGATTAAGTGCCGTAATGTTGGCAACATGCGCCAGCTCTTTTTCGTAGTATTCCAAAGAGCTTAATTTGGCGAACAAACTGACAACCGTTTCAGCATCAATTGGGTTGCCATTATGAAAAGTCAGACCCGGACGAAGATAAAATGTCCATTCGTACAAGCTGTCATCATAACGCCAATGATGAGCCAGCTCTGGCTGCACCTGCCCGTTGTAATCGCTCGAAACCAAACAACAATAAATTTGGCGAAGCAAAAAACGCTCACTACTTCGCTGCAGTTGATGCGGAACCACACGCTCGAACATGCGTTTGTAGGTCAGCTGAATATTGAGCCGCCCCTCTTTTACCGATGCGCCCGACGTTGTTTTGAGGAGTCGCCCAAATGCAGCTTCATCTTCATCCAGAATCGACAGCGCTTTCTCGTACTTACCAAGCTTGATTCGCTCTAGTGCAAGGCTTTCTTTTAGCGCGCTGAGTTCAACGTTTAACAACAATGTTGAACGCTGGTTCCGTCCCGGTTTTGGTCGCCAACTTAACCACGCTATCTCTTGCATCTGCGCCAGCAAACTGCGCGCATGACGAGGCGAAGTAAACAATAAATCGGCGATTTCTTGCAGCGTGGTTTTTGCTTCATTACCAACACCAAAAGAGAGCAAGCGTTGGTAATAACGAAATAAGTTGAGATCAGACACCGCACGCACCTTAACTCTAGGAGGCCATTCAATAGGCGTATTTTACTGAACTTGGCGGCAATAAAATAAGAAAACTTCCAAACACTTTGTTCCCCTTTTACTAACATTTCGTACCTATATTGTAGGAAAACCCCACCAATTCGGTTTTATCAGGAATAAAGCGAAGAAATCTACTCTCTTTTTCGCCTCCCCTTTTTTCACCATACTGATTTAGCGAGCAGGAAATATAGAAAATTGCTCATAACCTAACCCCCAAGCAGAACTTAGCTCCTGATACCACACCCCCCAATTCGTCGTATCTTTAAGTTCTGCTTTTTTACTGCCAACAGTTGCGCCTTATAAAAAGCACACGTACACTTAATCGTAATTCGACGATTAACTATAAAGGTCTGCTCATGAGCAACAAATGCAGCGAAACATGCGAATTTGCTTTTGAAGCCACACAAAAACAACTGGATAAAGAGCAAGCACTCGCCGCTCAAGCAAAAGCGCTGTCTCATCCTGCTCGCTTACGCATTCTGCATATTCTTCACACTTTAGACACTATGGGCGGCTGCTTAAATAGCGATTTAGTCTCTGAGTTAGGTTTAGCGCAATCGACCGTATCAGAACACTTACGTATTCTAAAACAGGCAGGGTTTATCAGTGCAGAACCTAACCCGCCAAAGGTTTGTTACCGCATTCAACGTGAAAAACTGAACGCGTTTAACGCTCAATTTTCCGGTTTATTTAGCTAAGACACGTTGCGCGCTTTCCATGCGCGCAAAGATAAACTATAACCTTATATATCGCCTTTCGACGATAAACGAATAGAGACCACTATGACGACTGAAGTTTTAAATAGTGCCAGCGAAAAAATGAGCTTTCTTGACCGCTACTTAACGGTTTGGATCTTTGTCGCAATGGCCATCGGCGTGGGGATAGGCGCAGCCTACCCGCAAGTAGCAGAATGGAACGAAGCAATGTCAGTTGGTAGTACGAACGTACCACTCGCCATTGGTTTGATTTTGATGATGTACCCACCACTCGCCAAGGTGAACTACGGTCTATTGGGAACGGTAACGAGAGATAAAAAAGCCATCACGCTGTCTCTGGTTATGAACTGGATCATCGGCCCAATCCTGATGTTCGTTCTTGCTTTAACCTTTCTTGGTGATCATCCAGGTTACATGGTCGGTATTATTTTGATTGGCCTTGCACGCTGCATCGCTATGGTTTTAGTGTGGAATGATATTGGCGGCGGCAACAAAGAATATGGCGCGGCCTTGGTGGCATTAAATAGCGCATTTCAAATTCTGACTTACAGCGTTATGGCTTGGCTATTCATCACCGTACTTCCACCGTTCTTTGGCTATGAAGGTTTTGTGGTTGATATTTCCATGGGAGACATTGCGGAAAGCGTATTGATTTACTTAGGTATTCCGTTCCTCGCTGGTTTTCTCAGTCGTAAATGGTTAGTCGCTGCAAAGGGTGAGAAGTGGTACAACGATGTGTTTATTCCTCGAATTTCACCCATTACTTTGATCGCTTTGCTCGCCACCATCGTGCTGATGTTCAGCCTCAAAGGAGAGATGATTTTACAGCTACCAATGGATGTGTTCCGCGTGGCAGTCCCACTAGCGATCTACTTCGTATTGATGTTTTTTACCAGCTTCTTTATCGGGAAGAGAATGGGCATCCCCTACGATAAAAATGCCTCCATTGCTTTTACGGCGACGGGCAACAACTTCGAGCTGGCGATCGCGGTTTCCATTGCTGTATTTGGCCTGAACTCCGATCAAGCATTCGCTGGCGTGATTGGTCCGCTAATCGAGGTTCCCGTTCTGATTGCTTTGGTTAACGTCGCACTGAGGATGAAAACCAAATACCAGAGCTAAAATTGGAAACATAAAAGATCGAGCCAAACAGCAATATTAAGTACTAACTGACGACAGTTTTTATGTACTCGCTGGGCGTTAAACCAAACTTGCCTTTAAATCGTTGGCTAAAACGCCCTTCCGATTGATAGCCACACAACTGCGCGAGTAACGCAACGTTGTATGAACCATTTTGCATCAGGTAGAGTGCGTGATTTAAGCGCACTTCTGCCAGCACTTCGCGATACTGAGTGCCCTCTTGTTTGAGCTTGCGTATCAGCGTTGCTCGGCTCATAGCAAAGCGCTCAGCAACAAATTCCAAAGGATGGTCATCGCCCGGAGAGCGTGACAGATAGCGGCTGAGTTTCTGACTGAACGAGGTATTGGAACTCGAGAAAAGTCGATGCAATAGTCCTCGCTCTGCTAGCTGCTGATACAACCCCATCATCCAATAACGTTGCGTCGCTTCACTTAAACTTTCCCGTTCAAAAGAAAACAAGGCATTTAATGTCGCTTGCAGTGCTTTATCTGTCTCCACCGCTGGGACGTAATTTCCCAATGCATTACTCATACTCAGCTCTAACATTTCATCGCTAGGTACGCAGTGAAAACTGAACATTCGTGAGAGAAAACGCCCTTGTTGAGGAAGGTTTTCAAAATTCAGCGAAGCGTTTGCTTCACAAAGCATGATGTTAGGATGAAGAATATCAAACGCTTCGTCTTTCCAAAACAGACGCTTACTCCCTTTAATTATCTGGATAATACTCGGGGAGTGAATCCTGACGTTACGCAGCTTTTGCTGCTGCTCCGCACGAAACAGCGTCACTTGATATTGATGCCCCATCTTCTCCCCTTTCGTATTCAATTATCGTGTGTAAGTCGCGGTTAACTTCGCGTTGTCCAATGCAACACTATTCAACGTAAATCCTACAACCGCCGCTGGCGTGTTCTCATCCAAGTTCAACTTATCACTCGGCAGCGCCCAAACGGTAAACTGGTAGCGGTGCATACCATCTTTTTCTGGCGGACATGCGCCGCCAAAACCAGTAGTACCGTAATCGATACGAGACTCCTTACCGCCGAGCTTACTGATATCAACGCCACGAGGCAGCTCGTTAACTGAGGCTGGAATATCAAACGCTATCCAATGCCAAAAACCACTGCCTGTTGGTGCATCAGGATCGTACGCGGTAATCGCAAAACTTTTTGTACCCTTTGGAACGTCTTTCCACATCAGTTGTGGAGACTGGTTCGCACCATCACATCCCCAACCTGAATATTCAAATTGGATGACCTTCTTGAATATCTTTGCTCGTTAGTTCAAAAGCATGGGCAGAGCCGATAACCAAAACGCTAAGGGCCAAAACAGACTTGTGAATCGCTTTCATGTGTTTCTTCCTTTCAATGAGTTCAATTCAAGTCTATTCATCAACCCAAGCCAGGGCACACCAATAAGTATCATAAAACATAAAATCATCGTCCATTTTGAAACTTTAAGATTCTAACATAAATTTCTTATTTTCTGAGTTGCATCTGGTTTATGCTAACTAACCACTTATAGAACAAGGAAGACAAAATGGAACTGGATATCTTCGTCGTTGACGCATTTACAGACACGCAATTTAAAGGCAACTCAGCCGCAGTTGTACCCTTGCAAGAGTGGTTAGAACCAGATCTAATGCAAAACATTGCAGCGGAAAACAACCTCTCTGAAACCGCTTTTGTTAAAGCGATTGGTACGAATCAATATGAAATACGCTGGTTTTCACCACTTACAGAAATCGACTTTTGTGGACACGCAACGCTCGCCGCTTCCATGGTGTTGTTCGATCAACTCGGCGTTACAGGAAGTATTGAGTTTCACACATTAAAAGTGGGCACCTTAACCGTAATTAAGAACGCACTTGGCAAGATTGAAATGACATTTCCGACAAGAGCGCCACACCCCGTAAACGCCATTCCTACGCAATTGATTGAGGGATTAAACTGCGAAATAACACACGTACTGCTTAGCCCACAAGCTTACTTCGTCGTCGTGGAAGATGAGCAAACCGTTTTTGATGTTCAATATCGATCCGACCAACTGAAACAACTCGCCCCTTACGATGTCGTCGTCACATCAAAAGGCAGTCAATACGACTTTGTATCTCGCTACTTTTGGCCAGCTAACGGCGGAGATGAAGACCCTGTCACAGGATCAATCCACGCAGGCTTAGCACCATATTGGGCGCAAGAGCTCGGCAAAGCATCTTTAGTGGCGTATCAAGCATCAGCGCGTGGTGGCGTTCTGTACTGCGAAGTCAAGGAGGATTGCGTCAATGTATCTGGTGATGGTGTGTTGTATATGAAAGGCAAAATTTACGTCTAACTGTACGTTGAAGATTGGCGTTAACTGTTTTTATCCTGAAAGCCTAGCCGCCCGCTAGGCTTTTCTATTTCCTGTTGTTTCAGCGTTAATCGTTACAAAGGTTGTTCGACAATACACACAGGAGAGCCTATCTCACAGTCATAACCCGTTGGGGTAATTTCACCTGTTTGAGGATTGCGACGAAAGCTCACCACATTGTTGGAATGTTGATTGGCAACCAGCAACCACTTTTGATCACGAGACAACACAAAATCTCGTGGAAAAGCCCCTTCACAGTGAATGGCTGCTCGCCTTTTTGGCGTATCGCCAGACACATCAAACACACTGATTTTGTTCTGAGCTCGGCAAGAGACATACAAAAACGTTTCATCTTGCGAAAGACGAATCGCCGCCGCCGCTTGCTGATTCTCTTCCCCTTCTAATAATTCTGTTTGATTCGAGATAAGCCACTTATCTTGGTGCTTAACCAGAACAATCAAGGTTTCTGACAGTTCGCAAACCACATACGCTGTCGACTCTTGTTGGTTAAACACCACATGGCGCGGTCCCGAACCTGCGGGCAAATGAATCACTTGCGACAGTGAAAAATCCGGCGGCTGGGCATCGTAATCATAAATAAGGACGCTATCGCTGCCTAAGTCTACGACAACCAATTGATCACTGTGCTTTAAAAGCGTGACTTGATGAGCGTGAGGAGAAGTTTGGCGCTCTAAATTCGGCCCGCATCCATCAACGTATAAATCCGTCAACAAACCAAGCGGTTTACCATCGCGATCCAATTGAAATACGCTAACATTTCCAGAGCCATAATTAGCAACCGCCAACAACGGTTCTTTGATATCCAAATGACACGGATAATCGCCATTAATCGGCAAAGAGACGGATTCACTACCGCGAAAAAACGCGAGCTCTGCACCTTCATTTCTATCCATTTCGCTAAACGTATACAGCCCGTGTTCGGTGATCGTGAGATAGGACGGATTACGTTGAACTACAGCATCGTCAAGCCGAGTTAGTTCACCCGTTTCAACGTTCAGCGCTACACGCGCAATGCCCGTGCTCGTACTCGGTGGGTTGGTGTAAGTGCCAATATAAAAATGCACGTGACCAGTTGTTGTCATGGATGGCCTTATATGAGTGATTCGTATTATTCAACACCTTGCCTATTGTCATGGCCGACCGCAATCCATTTTACGAATCAGCAACTTAAAATGTGAAGTGATTTCTAATTCAGAATCAAGTGACAACTTGCAGCCCCAACTAGCCTAGTGTTTATCGCTGGGCATTTAATTTTACTTATCAGGAAAAACCTGACCTCGTTCAAGGTTTTTTCATTCCACCTCGCGACAAGCTTGTTCCAACGCTAAGCCTCTCTATTTAAAAAGAATCGCTTGTAGATAAAATGCTAAGCTCTAAAAAGAAATCGTTATGGATGGCAGTTAGCGACGGGTTGGCAGGCTCAATCAACACGCTCCCGTTCACAAGTTATCTATTCATGCATTACTTCTTCAAAGGAAGCACCGCACTATGAAGCGAATCATTTTTGGCACATTGGTTATTGCCCTTTTAAGCGCCTGTTCAAAAGATAACACGCACCAAGCGCTTGGCACTTTAGAACGTGACCGCGTAACGTTCACTGCCACATCTAATGAGATAATTAGAGCCCTTCCTGTCAAAGAAGGCAGCTTGGTCAGTGAAGGGGAAGTGTTGGTTCAGCTCGATACCAAGAATCAACAAGCCGTTCTTGCACACGCCGTTGCCGAGCAAGCCAAAGCGGGAGCGTATTTGCTTAAATTGACCAATGGTGAACGTCCAGAAGACATTGCTGCCGCATCGGCACGCGTAGCCCGAGCGGAAGCGCAGCTCACCGAAGCGCAGAAAAACTATCAACGCAAAGCAGAACTGGTGCGTAAAAAGCTCATCAGCCAATCCGAAAAAGATTCCGCTCTTGCGGCAAGGGACTCTGCGAGAGCGGAATTAGACTCAGCAAAAGAAGAGTTCAGTAAGCTCACCGCAGGTTCTCGCCTAGAAGACATCGAACAAGCTAAAGCCGCTTTAATGGCGGCAAAAGCCGAAGTGGCGTTGCAAGAGCAGAAACTGGCAGAACTCACCATCACGGCCACGCGTGACGGTACGCTCGATAATTTGCCTTACAACCTTGGCGAACGCGTACCAGTGAACGGTGTGGTTGCCGTGATTCAAGCCAACCGCGTGCCGTATGCGCGAGTGTATGTTCCTGCCGATTATCGAATCGGGTTTATTCCTGGGAAAACCGTGACGGTAAATGTCGATGGCCTTGAGAGTTCATTACAAGGCACCGTTCGTTGGGTGGCTAGTGAGCCTTCATTCACGCCCTACTTCGCACTAACCGAAGAAGAACGTTCACGATTGATGTATCTAGCAGAAGTTGATTTACCTGAGTCAGCAAAAACCTTGCCGTCAGGTGTGCCTGCCCAAGTAGATTTGGTGGAGTAAGCCAATGACCGAGTATGCAATTCAAGCTCAAAATGTGGTCAAAAAGTTCGGCGACTTTACTGCTATCAATAACATCACACTCAACGTGCCCAAAGGCAGCATTTACGGATTTTTGGGGCCAAATGGTTGTGGTAAGTCGACTACCATTCGTGTGCTCACCGGCCTTCTCAGCCCAAGCGAAGGCAGTGTGGATGTGCTTGGATTAGAAATCCCAAAACAATCCGAACAACTGCGGCTCAAAATTGGCTACATGACACAAAAGTTCTCGTTGTACGACGACCTATCCGTTCAAGAAAACCTCGAATTTATTGGGCAAATTTTTGGTTTAAGCAGCAAGTCGCTGAAAGAGCGGATAGAAGAGCAGCTCACCACTTACGGGTTGGATCAATTGCGAAAACAGCGCGTAAGCGGCATGAGTGGCGGTCAAAAGCAGCGCCTTTCACTCGCCGCGGCGACCATGCACAAACCCGAACTGCTATTTTTGGATGAGCCGACATCCGCCGTTGACCCCGAAAATCGACGCGATTTTTGGGAGCAGTTGTTCGACTTGTGCGATCAAGGTACGACGATTTTGGTCACCACGCATTACATGGACGAAGCGGAACGCTGCCACCGTCTGGCGATCATGGAATCGGGCGAAATTCGTGCCGATGGCGAACCCGAACAGTTAATGGAACAGATGGGCGTTAATATCATCGAGGTGAAAGCCGACAAACTTCGTGAACTCAAAGAAAAGCTGATTCAACGTGACGAAGTTCGCTCTGCGGCTCAATTGGGGATTCGTTTACGCATCCTTATCCACCAGCATGTCGAGCAGCCGATTGAGTGGTTAAAGCAGACGTTTCCCGAACTTCAAAACGCTGAAATGAACCACGCTCGCCCTAGCTTAGAAGATGTTTTTGTCAGCGTGACAGGGAAAGGCCGCCAATGATGAAACCTATCGCTCGCATGAAAGCCGTCATGATCAAAGAGATTCGCCAACTTTCCCGTGACCGAATCACGTTTGGCATGGTGGTGATGATCCCGCTTATCCAGCTTTTGCTGTTCGGCTTCGCAATCAATACGGACATTCGCAACATTCCGGTAGGTGTTGTTGACCAAAGTGGCAGTACCGCCGGGCGGATCATTACTCAGTCCGTCAAAGTCACTCAAGTGGTGGATATCAAAGAAACCTATGCCACCGCGCAAGAGGCTGAACAAGCGATTCAAGATGGTATTGTGCGCGCAGTGCTGATTTTGCCAAGCGATCTCACACAACGCATGATGCAAGGTCGAGAGCTTGGGCAATGGATTGTGGATGGGTCAGATACCATGATCAGCTCGGCAATATTGTCGTTGCAAACCATGCCATTGACCGATTTTGATTTCGAGATTCGCCCAGCGCCAAGCAAAACATTCGAAGTCGCACTCTACTACAACCCAAGTCGGCGTTCTGCGGTCAACATCGTACCCGGCTTACTCGGTGTGATTCTCACCATGACGATGATTTTGTTCACCAGTGCCGCGATTGTACGAGAACGTGAACGGGGAAATTTGGAGCTATTGATCACCACGCCCATCCACTCGATAGAGCTAATGGTGGCGAAAATCGTACCGTATATCTTTGTCGGCTTAATTCAGGTTTTCATCATTCTAGGGTTGGGACATTGGATTTTCGGCGTACCGATTAACGGTGCAATCAGCCAAATTCTGTTTGGAACCTTGTTGTTTATCGCCGCCAGCTTAACTTTGGGATTGGTCATATCCACCATCGCTACAACACAGCTTCAAGCGATGCAAATGACGGTGTTCATTCTTCTGCCTTCGA
Source organism: Vibrio sp. CCB-PB317 (assembly GCF_022808245.1). NCBI lineage: Bacteria > Pseudomonadati > Pseudomonadota > Gammaproteobacteria > Vibrionales > Vibrionaceae > Vibrio > Vibrio sp. CCB-PB317. The sequence continues at coordinate 610,382 of NZ_JALGNU010000002.1, read as the reverse complement.
TTCTGCTGTCTGGATTTATGTTCCCTTACGAGGGCATGCCAGTCGCAGCACAGTGGATTTCAGAAGCCCTGCCCGCCACTCACTTTATGCGCATGATTCGAGGCATAGTGTTGCGAGGAGCGGATCTGATGGACTTATGGCGAGATACCCTTTGGTTGCTCGGGTTTACCGTATTTGGATTGGTCGTTGCGTCACTGAGGTTTAAGAAATCGCTCGATTAAACTTGCCAATTTTTCTCTTTCGCAGAAACAAAAATAGCCTCGACAATGAGGCTATTTTTGTTTGGATATTCAAATTTAGTTTTACCGGACTTAACTAAGCAACTCACCTTAATAATATTCGCCGTACGAGCAGTCTCGTAAGTCTGAAATACTGTAGTTTTTCAACGAGTTAATTTTGAAGTTAAACACCACCTGTTTACAGACGACACCTTCACGATCGGTATAGGTAATAAAGCCTTCACTGTAAGCACGTTTGCCATCAGAAGACGTAACATCGGCCACGAGTTCTAAATGCCCTTTGTGAGCTTCTACGCGGTTCATCATTTCAAACACATCCATCCACTCTTCACGATTTGCCATTTGTATCAACATGGATTTGGCCTGTGTTTCCAACTGCTGCGGATACACGTAATAACGGTTGTAACCAAAGTATGCGCACATCAGTAATAGAACGAGTGCAAATGAGGTTGTTCTTGTCATGCAAGCTGCCTCTTGTTGTTATAAAAATCCTGCTTCGTTAGTTCAGTATAGGAAGCAAGCAAAGTTTAGGTCATGGAACTTGCTCAAATAACAGAGAACAGTCAGAGACAGTCAATTCTATGAAAAGCTCAGTACCGGTTTTACTTATGAAACATGACAAACTCTAAGGGCTTGAACTATGGGATATGCACACCGATCTGGGTTGTCACCATGCGGTGATCTGAGCCTTGAGGAAAAGCAGAGGATTCACGAGAGCAGATGATTCGCTGTCCTTGCTCAGATTTTAGCCACAAATGATCAATACCTATCATCATCGGCTCTGGCACGTTGATGCCTTTGATGTTAGTTGGCCAGCTCGTCACTGGCGCGGTTTGGAAACTCGGGAACAGCGCAGAAAAACGAGGGCTAACCGAGGAGAGATTGAAATCCCCCACAACCAACACCTCTGGCTCAGGATAAAGCGCGGTCAGCGTTTCTATGGTTCGCACCAGCGCATTTCTTTGATGCCAAAGCTCGCTGGTTCTTGGTGACGGAGGATGAGCTGCAAACAAAGTGATCGGTGCTTGACCTTTAGGCAACCAAGCCGCTCTGATGACTTCTTGTCCATTTGGCGCACGATAAACCGAAACTTCCGTGATGGGGTGTCGACTAAGAATCATCAAATTTGAAGGGTACCCTACGTCACGTTGGCCACCATAATAATGCGGATAGATATCATCCAACATGTGCAAGACGCTGCCAACACGCGGCGTCAGATCTTGCATCACCACCAAATCAGCAGGATGCCTCAACAGATAGTTGATGAACTGATTGATGTCTGAGTTTTCGTAAAAAAGATTGAATTGAATGACGCTCAAAGACTGCGGGCAAGACGCCACATGGCTGCGCTGCGACGGAACAAGGAGCGAGACAAACAAAATAGCGACAAAGGCAGAAAATGCACTTTGCAACCATCGACGAGTGATGAAAAACGCCGAGGCTAACACAACGTAAGTGAACACAATGAGGGCGGGAATCGAGGTAAGATTCTCCGCCCACCAAATATGTTCAATTTGCCTGACCGCCAGCCAAATAAGAGCGGGTAGAAGCAATATGACCCACTTAAAAACGCTCGACACACGCACTGCTCGTTTCGCTATTACATATCATAAGCTTAAATGCAATTTCTCAACTCGCCAGTGCGTGAAGCGTTGATGTTAGATGTGGTGTACCGCCTCCTCGACAGGCTCTGGTTGAGCGGCCGTTTCACTGATTTCAATCTTAACCGCTGCGACTTTGAATTCAGGAATTTTCGCATGCGGGTCCGTTGCCGTAGTCGTCAAGCGGTTGACTGGCGATTCAACGAAATGGAACGGGATAAACACGACGCCTTTTTGCATTCGCTTGGTCACAAACGCATCAATTTCGATGCTGCCACGACGAGTCGACACTTTTAGGCGCTGACCATTATGGATACCAATTGCTTCTGCATCTTCAACACTGATCATCGCTCTTGGCCCAGCAAGGTTATCCAACCCTTTCGTTTTGCGTGTCATCGTACCGGTGTGGAACTGTTCTAGCACACGCCCTGTTGTAAGCACCAAAGGATACTCTTCATCAGGCAACTCAGCTGCATAGCGGAACGGCACGCCCACCATTTGCCCTTTCCCTCGGGTAAATTGGGTTTGGTGCATAATACGAGTACCGTTTGGATTGTTCTTGTTACTTGGCCATTGAACACCGTTCGGCGTGATCGCGTCCCAGCGCAACCCTGCATATTGCGGCGTTACACGCGCGATCTCGCTAGTGATTTCAGAAACACACTGGTAATGCCAATCGCTACCCATCGCGTTTGCGATCGCTTGAATGATCCACCAATCTTCTTTCGCCTCACCCGGCGCTTTCACTGCTGCATTAACGCGCTGCACGCGTCGCTCAGTATTGGTGAAGTGACCGGATTTTTCCGCAAATGAACAAGAAGGCAATACCACATCCGCGTACTGCGCCGTCTCGGTGAGGAAGATGTCTTGCACGACCAAGAAGTCGAGTGCTTCCAACCCTTCAATCACGTGTGCTTGGTTTGGATCGCTAAGTACTGGGTTTTCGCCCATGATATACATCCCGCGAACTTCTCGTTTGCACGCCGCATCGATGATTTCCGTTAGGGTAAGCCCTTGCTCAGAAGGTAAGTTCGGCGCATCCCACTCAATCGCGAATTTCTGACGAACAATCGGGTTATACACTTTTTGATATCCCGGATAACAGTTCGGCAAAGCGCCCATATCACACGCACCTTGTACGTTTGATTGACCGCGCAGTGGGTTAATACCACCACCCTCAATACCGATGTTGCCACACAACAATTGCAGGTTTGCAATCGAACGAACGTTGTCGTGCCCTGTTGTATGCTGGGTAATACCCATTGAGTAATACACCGCCGTGCGTTTTGCCGTACCAATCATTCGCGCCATCGCGAAAATATCGTCCGCTTTTACGCCCGTAACTAACTCAACTTTGTCGAGGTTGTACGCTGGCGACATCACCTCTTGAAGCAAGGTATCAAAGCCGTCGACGCGCTCTTCGATGTATTCTTGATCGTACCAACCATTTTTGATGATTTGCTGCATCACGCCGTTGAGCAACATAACATCCGTACCCGGTCGATGCGCTAAGTACAACTCTGCATGTTCGGCCATGTCCACTCGTTTCGGGTCTGCCACAATCAAGCGTGCCCCGTGATGACGAATCACCTGCTTGATGTGCGAAGCGATGATCGGGTGCGCAGATGTGGTGTCAGAACCGATAATAAAGATCACATCGGAATGCTTAATGCTCGGAATGTCGTTGGTCATCGCACCACTCCCCAACGATGCTTCAAGCCCTGTCACACTTGATGCGTGACACAAACGTGCGCAGTGATCAACGTTGTTCGTACCAAGTTCACGACGGATGAATTTTTGAAACGCGTAGTTATCTTCGTTAGTGGTTTTCGCTGAAGAGAATCCGGCCAGTGCGTTGCTACCAAAATCTTGCTTGATGGTCGAAAGCTTCGAAGCCACTAGCTGAATCGCTTCGTCCCAACTTGCTGGCTGCAACCAACCATCTTTACGAATCAGTGGTGTCGTTAAACGCTCTTCGCTGCTAATGAAATCAAAACCAAAACGGCCTTTCACGCACAGCATACCTTGGTTAACCGGCGAATCCGCCCCTTTTACATAGCGGATTTTGTTTTGTCGCTCATCGACAAACATGGTCAACTTACAACCCACACCGCAGTAGGTACAAATGGTGTCGACGGCTTTTAGGTGTTCGGTTCTACCTTGAGAACGATCACGGCTGTCCACCATCGCGCCCGTTGGACACGCCTGAACACACGCCCCACATTGCACGCATTTTGAATCGCCCATGAGCGTCAAACCGCTGCAACTTGCGCCTTTTTCATCGGAACGGAATCGTGGACGATCATCTGGTCGTAAAGCTGGTCGGCCATTTTTATCCGACACAAAACTCAACACACCATGTACCGCTTGCTCACGGCATGCTTGAATACACTGACCACAACTAATGCAGCGGTTAGCATCAAATTCAATGAACTCTGAACTGTGGTCTACTTCGTATTTGTGACGAAGATCTTTCGCACGTAAATCGAGCCAATCTTGATGACCAATCACGCTAGCAGAGGAAACGTCCATGGAAACATCGAAATGTTGCTCGGCATGATATTCCGTTGAGTAATCTCGCAAGGCACAGTCAGTATTCGCCTGGCAACCACACTCTAAGCAGCGCGCCGCTTCTTTCATGGCCTCTTCGTTATCAAAGCCCAGTTCCACTTCAGCAAAACTCTGCTCACGCTGCGCTGGCGTCAACTCCGGCATGATTGAACGAGCAACTTTTTGGATATTTTCGAAATGAAGTGGGTCAACCTGCGCCAGTTTTTTCTCTTTACGAGAGTTGAACGCAGGTTTCGGCATGTCCGCCATATCGCCATTGAGGAACAGATCAATCGCTTTTGCCGCAACTCGCCCATCGCCCACCGCTTCAACCGCTGTTGCAGGACCACGACGAAAATCACCGATACTGAAGATATTGCCCGTACCCGTGTGCATGGTTTGAGCATCGGATTCAGATGTGTTCCAACGCGTTAGAGGAATGGAGAGCTCATCGTTTTCTAAGAAGCTGAGATCCGGCTTTTGCGATACCGCTGCAATCACGGTATCAAATGCTTCAGTAAATAACTCACCCGTTGGTTTCGGACTACGACGACCAGACGCATCTGGCTCACCTAACGCCATTCGTTCTAATCGAATTGCCTTCACGCGGCCGTTTTCATCCGCGATGTTTTCCGCCGGATTCGTTAAGAAATGGAACTTCACGCCCTCATGTTCAGCTTCGACGATTTCGTAGTCTTCGGCTGGCATTTCGTCGCGAGTTCGACGATAGATCAAAGTGGTATCGGCACCCGCACGACGCGCCGTACGCGCACAGTCGATCGCAGTGTTACCACCACCAATCACGGCAACTTTTTTGCCCGTAACGTAGTTTTGCTCTGTAACGTAATCTTTCAGGTAATCAACACCGAGGTAGCAACCGCCCAACTCGCTACCAGGATAATTCATTTCTACCGCTTGAGACGCCCCCACTGCCAAACAGACAGCATCGTAGTCTTCACTCAATTGAGACAGCGTGAAATCAACACCAAGCTTTTTGTTGGTTTCAACTTGCATGCCGTTGCGGCACATCAGTTCGATTTCTTTGTCTAGAATGTCTTTAGGTAGGCGATATTCAGGAATGCCATAGCGTAGCCAACCGCCTGCTTTTGGCATGGACTCAAATACGGTGACGTCATAACCTTCATTCGACAAGTAATAACCTGCCGTTAAGCCACCGGGGCCACTACCAACAACGGCGATCTTGCAATGCTTCGCTGGTTTTTTCTCTGGGACATACGCTTCATGCGCCGCTAAATCTGCGTCTGCGGCATGGCGTTTGAGTTGGCGAATGGCAATCGGCTCATCCACCAAAGAACGGCGACACTCACTTTCGCAGAATGCCGGACACACACGCCCAATCGATAACGGCATTGGTAGTGTGCGTTTAATAACTTCAATCGCTTTTTGATGATCGTTTTGCGAGATATGGTAGAGATAAGATTGGATGTCTACCCCAGCAGGACACGCCGTTTTGCATGGAGCTTCACAGTCTGCGTAGTGGTCCGTCATGATTCGGTTGAGCGCTTTTCTGCGGTGCTCACTCAGTTGTTCTGATTGTGTGACGACATTGAGACCGCGGTACACTTTGAGATCACAGGCGCGCTTAGTTCCGCCACTTTCCACTTCGACCACACACAAATCACACGGAATTTTCTCGTTACTTTTGTTCATTCCGCACAGTGAAGGGATTTCGACCCCGCACACTTTGGCTGCTTCCAGAAGGGTTAGCCCCTCTTCTACAATTCTATATTTTCCATCGATGACAATTTCTATCATACAACCCCCGAAGCAGGCACACTAAACCTTACATTCTATAAGGATAAACCCTACCATGGAAAGTTCGTGTGACAAAAAACTCACTAGCGAGATATTTCTTAGCGATTAATATGTCCAATTGACTTTAAGATGTAGAACTCATTATCTCGAAGTGGGGTCGGTATAATCCTTGACTTTACCCCTAGGGTAACCTTTATTATTTAGTGGTTACTCGATATATAAGCTCATTTTGACTGGAAACCGTATGCGTCTGAAATCATTGCATACAATTTGGCTAACGTTATGTACAACGCTGATACTGCTGGTATCTAGCGTGGTAAATAGTGCGCCTTTAATGAGCCTAAAAATGATGTCGAGTGATGCCATGATGTCTGCTCACATGACGGAAATGGCAAGCGAGAACGATCACTGCGGCTCCCCGAGTATGAGCATGGAGATGGCCTCATCGTTGAGCTCCGACTCTGCAGAGATTACCATGAGCTGTGTTGATGGCTCCGGTATGATCCACAATTGCTGTACAGCATCTTGCTCATTCGTTTTTGTCCCATTACCAGTCACTGACAGCCAGCTCTCCCCATTGGCTTGTCGCGCATCCATTGCCTCAGAAATTACCGCACCAGTGGTACAAGTCACCCATGATTTGTATCGGCCTCCGATAGTTTAATCCATACAAAGCATTCGACCCTGCATCGCTTTGCAGGCAGTTTCTTTGCGCCTAACTGATAGCGTGCTCACCTCAGCTATTCGCTCGTAACTCCATTTGTTACCTGCTATTTAGCGATAAAAAAGTGCGTCATCCGTTTGGCAAATACCAACGCTCTCCCGCTCGGTTCAATCGATCCCGAAACGCAAAAGAGCTTGGTATCAATTTGGATGTAAATTATGGAATTCAACCCAAATCGCTTAGTGGCACCAGTATGCTCACTGGCTCTGGTTGCCCTACCTGCTTTCAATGTGGTGGCACAATCGCCAGCCAATACGAAAGCACAACAAGAAGCGCAAGCTCAATCAATCCAAGCTCAGTCAACCAATGAGCTAGCAAACCTCATTAGCGTTGCGTTGAGTAACGATGGCAACCGTAAGCAGTTCTATGCTCAATCGGAAGCCATGCGTGAAACAGGCGTAGCCAGCGCAACCTTGATGGACCCGAAATTGAAAGTCGGTTTTGGTGGTTTGCCTGTCGATAGCTTCAAATTTGACGAGGATCCGATGACCAATATCTCCGTCGGTTTGATGCAACAGTTCGAACGTGGCTCGACGCTCGATCTTCAACAAAAGAAAGCCAATCAACAAGCCGATGGTTTGTCGTTGCAAGTTCACGCACGGGAGCTTGAAGTGGCAAACAGCATGACTCAGCTTTGGTTGGAGCTGGGCTATCAGCAGAAAGCAGAGCAAATTTTGCTAGAAAACCGTCGGCTCATGACGGAAATGGAAAACTTCATTCAAACCAATTACTCAATCGGCAAAAGCGAAGCGCAAGATTTACTGAATGCACAGCTTCAAGTGAGTAAGTTGGATGAAAAGCTGCAAGCCAACGCACAAATGCAGCGCCGTTTGGTCTCGCAACTCTCAGAATGGTTGGGCTCTGACTGGCTCAATACCTATACCCAAAACGGACGCTCAACACTTCAAGCCAGCAACACACTGACTTGGGCGTCATTAAACCAAAAGTTGTCTGCAAATAACGAAACGACCAAGCACTACCAACAGTTGAGTGAGCACCCGATGGTAAAAATGGCAGACGTAAGTATTTCTGCCAATGAAACTCAAGTGGACATTGCAGAGCAAGCTTACACACCTCAATTTGGTGTGGAAGTGATGTATGCCTATCGTCAAGCCAACAATATGAAAGGCGAACCAGCATCGGATTTGGTGAGCGCGTATCTAACGATGGACATTCCCCTGTTCACTGGCAATCGCCAAGACCGCAACTTAGCTGCCGCCCAGTATCAAGTGGGTGCCGCTCGTTCACAAAAAGATACGTTACTGACTCAGATGAACGCAAAGGTCAACACATTGCTGGTTGATCGCGCCAACTTGAGTCAGCGTTTAGAGCGTTATCAATCCACCTTACTTCCCCAAGTTCAAGCTCGTATTCACGCGGTAGAAAGGGGCTATCAAAACAACACCGCACAGTTTAACGACGTGATCATGGCAAGCACAGACGAGCTGGCGCTAAAGCTCGAACAGCAACGTCTTATTACCGATTTAAACATCGTAAACAGCAACTTAGCGGCTTTATTGGGTGGTTTCGAATATCAAGTATCCGCACCCAACATCACGACTGAAGCAAGCGCGAACTAAAACAAAACATGAGAGAACCCAAGTTTGGGGACGATGGCGAATGCACACCAATAAACAATCAACATCGCTGTCATGCCTCATGGGGAAAATAAGGAATTAGGAATGAGTTCAAATTCAATCAAGATAGCAACCATCGCTCTGCTTGTTGGCGGGGCACTAGGGTTTGGCGTTAATCAGTACCTATCTGGTGCAAACCACGACATGAGCGGCACAGGCGGTAGCGCTGCGAGCAGCTCAAACGAGCCACTCTATTGGGTTGCGCCGATGGATCCAAATTATAAGCGCGACAAACCGGGCAAATCGCCAATGGGCATGGACTTGATCCCAGTGTACGCTGAAGATCTCGCGGGTGAACAAGACAAACCCGGCACGGTAAAAATTGACCCATCAGTTGAAAACAACTTAGGTGTAAAAACCGCTCAAGTCTCTGTAGAGCAACTTTCACCTCGGATTGAAACTGTCGGATATATCGCGTTTGACGAAAGTCATTTGTGGCAAACCAACGTTCGCGTGGCTGGCTGGGTTGAAAAGCTTTACATCAATGCCGTGGGTGAAAAGGTCAACAAAGGCGACGTGCTGTTCACGCTGTACTCGCCTGAGCTAGTCAAAGCACAAGAAGAGCTGCTGAACGCCTACCGAACTGGGCGTAATGGCCTGGTGAAAGGCGCGACAGAACGTTTAGTGACACTGGGTGTTGATCGTTCTCAAATAAAAGCCATCGCTCAACGCGGGAAAGCATCGCAAACTATTGAAATTAAAGCTCCGGAAGATGGCGTCATCGCGAGTTTGAACGTTCGTGAAGGTGGTTACCTATCCCCTGCTCAAGCGGTGATCAGCGCGGGCCCACTTGAAAATGTATGGGTAGATGCCGAAGTATTTGAGCGCCAAGCTCACTGGATGAAAGCAGGAAGTAGCGCCACTATGACGCTTGATGCTATTCCAGGCAATGAATGGAAAGGGGTTGTCGACTACGTATACCCTATTCTGGATCCTAAAACTCGTACCTTGCGTGTACGCCTCAAGTTCCCTAACCCGAATGGCGATCTTAAACCTAATATGTTTGCCAACATTGCCCTTCAACCAGTCACTGATAACGCGGTTATGACGATTCCTAAGTCTTCCGTTATTCGATCCGGCGGTATGACCCGAGTCGTGTTGTCTGAAGGCGATGGTAAATACCGCTCAACGCGCATCAAAGTCGGGCGTGAAGCCGACGACAAAATCGAGGTGCTGCAAGGTCTGTCTCAAGATGATCGCATCGTAACCTCTGCGCACTTTATGTTGGATTCGGAATCGAGCCAAACGGCTGATCTATCCCGTATTTCATCACCTACTGAAGCCAAAGTAGAAACAGTTTGGGCTAAGGGTGAAATCACCGATGTGATGAAAGATCACCGTATGTTGACCATTAATCATCAGCCCGTAGCAGAGTGGAATTGGCCGGGTATGGTCATGAACTTTACCCTCGCAAATGACGTTGATGTGGGCACTCTGCAAAAAGGCCAAGCTATCGAGTTTGAAATTCAGAAAACAGAGTCCGGTCAATATGAAGTCGTTGACTACAAAGCCGATGACAGCGTTGTCGTGACTGACGTATGGATTACCGGAGATATCAGCATGTTGATGGCGGATTTTGGGATGATAACTCTCAACCACCTCCCAGTTGCAGAATGGAACTGGGAGGCAGGAGAGATGAACTTCTCTGTGGGTGATGAAGTGGATCTATCCGGATTCAAAGAAGGTCAGAAAGTACGGTTTTTAGTTGAAAAACAAGGAGCTGACTACGTCTTGAAGCAACTTGAAGCGGTTGAGGGCTAACTATGATTGGAGCAATAATCCGTTGGTCGATCAAAAACCGTTTCATGGTTTTGATCGCAACCTTAGCGCTTGTTTTAACCGGACTTTACAGTGTAAAGAATACACCTGTAGACGCCATTCCGGATCTTTCTGATGTTCAGGTGATCATCAAAACAAGCTACCCAGGCCAAGCACCTCAAGTAGTTGAAGATCAAGTTACTTACCCGCTAACCACCGCCATGCTCGCCGTACCAGGAGCGGAAACCGTTCGTGGTTATTCATTCTTTGGTGACTCATATGTTTATATCATTTTTAACGATGATACCGACATGTACTGGGCACGCTCGCGCGTTTTAGAGTACCTAAGCCAAGTAGCACCTAAATTACCACCAAGTGCAAAACCGACATTAGGACCAGATGCAACGGGTGTGGGCTGGGTCTACAGCTATGTACTGCAAGATAAAACTGGCAACCATGATCTTGCTGATCTACGCAGTATGCAAGACTGGTTCTTGAAATATGAGCTGCAAACCGTCGATGGCGTCTCTGAAGTCGCAACCGTTGGCGGTATGGTGAAGCAATATCAAGTTCAGATTGACCCAGCTAAGCTACGTGCTTACAACCTGACACTGCAACAAGTGAACATGGCGATCCAAAACGGCAATCAGGAAACGGGTGCCTCTGTTGTTGAAGTAGCAGAAGCGGAACATATGGTTCGCACTACAGGTTACCTAACGAGTATTGAGGATATTGAATCACTCCCGCTCAAAGTGACAGAGAAAGGTACACCGCTCTTATTGGGCGACATTGCTGACATCAACTTAGGTCCGCAAATGCGTCGCGGCATCTCGGAGCTTAACGGCGAAGGTGAAGCGGTTGGTGGCGTTATTGTCATGCGATTCGGCGAAAACGCGAGTGAAGTCATCAGCAAAGTTAAAGACAAACTGGAAGATTTACAGCGCAGCTTACCGGATGGTGTAGAAATCGTGCCTACTTACGATCGCTCCACGCTGATTAACGCTGCCGTAGAAAACTTGTGGAAGAAATTGGCGGAAGAATTCATCGTCGTGGCGATTGTTTGTGCCCTCTTCCTATTTCACATCCGTTCGTCTTTGGTGATCGCTCTGAGTTTGCCCGTCGGTATTTTATCCGCGTTTATCGTCATGCATTCTCAAGGCATTAATGCCAACATCATGTCGCTCGGGGGGATTGCCATCGCCATCGGTGCAATGGTGGATGGTGCCATCGTAATGATAGAAAACGTCCACAAGCATATTGAACGAACGCCTCTCACGGATAAGAACCGCTGGCAAGTGATTGGCAAAGCCGCTGAAGAAGTGGGCGCACCCCTGTTCTTCTCACTGCTTATCATCACGTTAAGCTTTGTGCCAGTGTTTGCACTGGAAGGTCAAGAAGGCAAGATGTTCTCCCCTCTCGCCTTTACTAAGACTTATGCGATGGCCGCTGCGGCAGGTTTGGCAATTACCCTCGTACCTGTGCTAATGGGGTATTTCATCCGTGGCAACGTATTACCAGAGCATAAGAATCCAGTAAATAGAGGCTTAATTGCGCTGTATCGCCCGTTGCTGAATACCAGCCTCAAGTACCCTAAGAGTATGATCGTTATCGCTTTAGGCCTAATGGCGTCAGCTTACTATCCAACCAGTCAACTGGGTAGCGAGTTCATCCCACCATTGGATGAAGGCGATTTGATGTACATGCCGACCACCTACCCGGGCATTTCCATCGGTAAAGCACGTGAGTTGGTTCAGCAAACGAACAAGCTGATCAAAACCGTACCGGAAGTTAAAACGGTTTGGGGCAAGATTGGCCGTGCAGAAACGGCCACCGACCCTGCACCACTCACCATGATTGAAACGGTAATTCAGCTCAAACCTCATGACCAATGGCGTGAAGGTGTGACCACTGAGTCATTGCGCAAAGAGTTCGACAATCTCGTGCAGTTCCCGGGGCTAACCAACGCGTGGGTAATGCCGATCAAAACGCGTATCGACATGCTTGCGACGGGCATTAAAACGCCAATCGGGATCAAAATCGCAGGCCCAGACCTGAAAGAAATCGAAAAGATTGGCGCGCAGTTAGAACCTATCTTGAACAACGTTCGCGGCACTTCATCGGTTTATGCGGAGCGTGTCGCGGGTGGCCGTTACGTAACGATTGATATCAAACGCCGCGCAGCTGCGAGATATGGATTGAGCATCAAAGACGTTCAGCAAGTCATCTCAACCGCTGTCGGTGGTATGAATGTTGGAGAAACCATTGAAGGCTTGGAACGCTACCCGATTAACGTTCGCTACCCGCAAGACTACCGTGACTCGGTTGTTAAACTGCAAAACCTACCACTGGTAACCCCCAACGGCGCGCGCATCGCACTCGCAGACGTGGCAGATATTCGTTATGAAGATGGTCCACCGATGATCAAAACCGAAAACGCGCGTCCAAACGGTTGGGTTTTCGTGGATATCGAAGGTCGTGACCTAGGCTCATACGTCGTGGAAGCACAACAAGTAGTAGCAGATCAACTTGAATTACCTGCGGGTTATTCGCTGGCTTGGTCAGGTCAGTACGAATACATGGAACGCGCCAAAGACCGCTTAAGTGTCGTAGTACCAATCACTATTGCGATCATCATGATGCTACTTTACTTCAGCTTCCGCCGTGTGGGTGAGGTGCTGATTATCATGCTGACGCTGCCTTTAGCAATGGTTGGTGGCTTATGGCTGATGCATTATCTGAACTACAACTTCTCTATTGCCGTGGGGGTTGGGTTTATCGCCCTCGCCGGCGTTGCGGTGGAGATAGGCGTCATCATGCTGGTGTATCTCAACCAAGCGTGGCACCACCGAAAACTGGATGCAGAAGAGAAACAACGACCGCTTCAAGCGCGGGATCTTACAGACGCAATTCGCGAAGGCGCTGGCTTGCGTGTGCGGCCTGTCATGATGACCGTATTAACGGTAATCATTGGTCTTATTCCAATCATGTACGGTGAGGGGACAGGCTCTGAAGTGATGCAACGCATCGCTGCACCGATGATTGGTGGCATGGCCTCTGCCCTGCTGTTAACACTGCTTGTGTTACCCGCCATCTTCAAGCTGTGGAAACAGCGTGAAGTGAAATCAACTCAACACCAAGACAAATAATAACGAGCGCCATTATTCAGAGAGTAATGGCGCGATAGCTCATTGATAGTAAAGGAAATCAACATGAAAAAGACTCTTATCACTCTTGCTCTAACCATGGTATCGAGTGGCGTATTTGCTCAAATGGATAACTCAAACATGAACCACGAAAATATGGAGCATGGTCAAATGGAACACGGTTCCATGAACATGGATAAAATGACGATGGATCATGGAAAAATGGACCACGGTAAAATGGATCATTCAGGTATGAGCGGCATGCCGGGCATGTCAGCGGTTGGTATGCCTGCAAATGGCGCAAAACCAGACAAAGTCGTTCATGTACTCTTAACGGATGATATGAAAATTACATTCAAAAAAGACGTGACAATAGAACCGGATGATGTGGTTCAATTTGTGGTAATGAATACTGGCAAAATCAATCACGAATTTACCATTGGTTCAGTAGAAGAACAGCTTAAACACCGTGAAATGATGAAAACCATGTCTGGCGATCACATGCATGACTCCGGCAATGCTGTCACAGTTGAACCAGGCAAAGCGAAACAACTCCTGTGGCACTTCCATGGCGATAAAAATGTAGAGTTCGCGTGTAATATTCCCGGTCATGCAGAAGCCGGCATGGTCAAAAAAGTGGAACTGTAGTGAGACCGGATTAACGCATTAACACGGTTCATAGACGTTAAATGTAAATACAAAAGGAGCTGATTCAGCTCCTTTTTATTTCACCCCAAATACTAGATTATCGCATCACAAACAGCTCTTCATGATAGTGATGTTCTGTATCAAAACGATATGCCTCTAACTCTTTTTTCAGGGTTCGAGAAAATACCTCCGGTCCACAGAAATAAAACTCATAACGCGATAAATCGCCGCATTCCTTCGCAATTTGTTCAACATTAAGTCGAGGTGAAATCGCAGTATCTATCACGTTCAGTTTCACTTGTGCCTGACGCGCAGCATTCCACAGTTCATCCACTAAATGACTATCTAAGCCACGTGTGCAATAAAACAAATGCACTGGCGGATGTCTTTTTAACGCTTTCAATGAAGATAAGATAGCAAAGAACGACGCTATCCCGACACCACCAGCAACCCAAACTTGCGGCTTGTTGACATCAAACTCTAAACGCCCATACGGTCCTTCAACAACAACCTCATCGCTCGCTTTCACGCGCTGGTACAAATTGGTCGTGAAATCGCCTAGCTCTTTGATCAAAAAGCGAATCTCTGGATCGTGCTCACCTGAAACAATCGTAAACGGATGCGGATCTTCATTACCAAAACGAACATAAGCAAACTGCCCGGCTTTGTGTCCTTGCCAAGGTTTTCCTTGACCGTTATTGCTTGGCGCCAAAACCAGCCCCATCACGCGCGCTTGAGGGAAGTAGCGAGTCGACACCACTTTGGCGGGATAGCGATTCGCTCGTCCGACAAAGCCAAACAAGCTATAAACGGCAGCCGCAGAGCCCATCAATGCAAAACCAAAAGCGATAAAATGAATGGGATCGCCCCAGTACGCGTGCTTGATCAGCAAAACGGAGTGAACAGCAACCATCAAATACACCACCGCCATTAAACGATGGGATAACTTAAACGGTTTGTACTTAACAACAGTCCAGAGTGACACTGCCAGCAATACCAATAGAAAATAAAAGCCCCACTCACCTAAATCCAAGCCTATATCACGCAGTTCTTTAACCCATAACTCAAAACCAACGAAGTTATTGCCTGATGGCCCTGCTCCAGTGTGTTTTACTGGTTTTTCCAACCAACCAGCAGCAACGAGCCACTTCGGCACTTTATACATAAGCCAATGGATCACACCCAAACTGACGCCTGCTATACCTAACCACTTGTGTACTCGATATGCCTTGTCCATGCCATGAACCCATTGCTCTATCACAGGTAAGCGCAGCGCCAGCACCATCGCAATAGACATCAAAGCTAACGACAAAACACCAGAATATTGAATAAGCGCGGAGCGCCATTGGAAGAATGGGGTCGAGGAAAGCAGTTGCGGTTCACTCATCCACCACAACACAGACACGGCGGCAATTATCATCCATACAAAATTTCGTACAGTTTTCATGAACATCACTCTCAAATTGACGACAACTCTAGTTTAGTTTTTCTAGCGTAATGCAACGTCAATATTCGTAAAGTTGAGTAAACCCACAATATACCTAAGGTCAATAACAAGCTTGGAGGTATTGCGCAGAATCCTACAAAAAATCGACATGGATTTAACAGTGGTTAGAGTATTCGCTCGTTATAGTTTGCGTAACATCGCCACAGTGCGAACCAAAACCAAAATGAAGAACACGACGCATGAAAAAGTTATTTTTGTTGGCTGGGCTAATGGTTTGCTCAACCCTAAGTTACGCTTCCCAACTGAATGAAGACATTTCTCTCATCGAACAACAAACCTCAAGCAGAATTGGAGTCTCGGTTTGGGATACACAAACCGATGAGCGCTGGGATTACCGCGGCGATGAACGCTTCCCACTCATGAGCACATTCAAAACCTTGGCTTGCGCCACAATGCTAAGTGATATGGACAGCGGTAAGCTAAGTAAAAATGCGACCGCGAAAGTCGATGAGCGCAGCATCGTTGTGTGGTCTCCAGTGATGGACAAACTCGCAGGCCAAAACACACGCGTAGAACACGCTTGTGAAGCTGCGATGTTGATGAGTGATAATACTGCTGCCAACTTAGTATTGAATGAAATCGGCGGCCCTAAGGCCGTGACAATGTTTCTGCGAACTATTGGTGATAAAGCGACGCGCCTAGATAGATTAGAACCACGTTTGAACGAAGCGACACCGGGAGACAACCGCGACACAACCACACCTAACGCTATGGTAAACACTCTGCGAACCTTGATTGAAGGAGAAACGTTGTCTTACGAGTCTCGCGTGCAATTAAAAATCTGGATGCAGGACAACAAGGTTTCAGACTCGTTAATGCGTTCAGTATTACCAACAGGTTGGTCTATCGCCGACCGCTCTGGTGCGGGTGGTCACGGTTCGCGCGGTATTAACGCAATCATATGGAAGGAAAACCATCGTCCTGTTTACATTAGTATCTATGTCACAGAAACCGAGCTATCACTTCAAGCCAGAGACCAGCTCATCGCGCAAATCAGTCAGTTGATTTTACAGAAATACAAAGATAATTAATTCACTGCGTACATATTTACTTTCCTAAGTTCACCCTCTTTGCCCTTCTCTTCCCTGAAGGGCTTTCTCATTCTTTGGTTCTACCTCAAAAACACCCCTTATTGAGTAATGACTTACTTATAAATAGGTATAACATTTATTCATTTAGGCGTGAGTTAACGCCCACATTAAGCAATTGAACACACATAGATGGCGATAAATAAACCATAATCTTACGTAGAAACGCATTTTTCTTGAAAATAGCTTCGTGTAACTTATTGTTGGTATTTGCAACATCGCAAGGAGATGTCTATTGAGACTTGAAAGAACTTTTAACCCTGATGACTTATCGATGCAGAACATGGAAAGTCCGATCTGTATGCCGATAGGGTTTGTTCACTTTTTAGCTCAATCGGAAACATTGCAGCAGGTGCTTGATACGGTCGCAGAATGGATAAATCGTATATTCAATTCCGACCGCGCGAGTATCACGCTTTATGAAAATGATGATCATCTAAAGGTCTACTCTTTCTCTGGTAATAAAGCGATTCCGGCTGAATTCTTGGTACCTATTCACCGAGCTTTTGTTGGCCGAGTGTTCAAAAAACAACAACTGATGATCTGTGACGATGTCACTCAATCTGATGAGGTCGATTGTGTGATGCTGGCATCCAATGGCATGGGAACGTGTATGGATGCGCCTTTAATGCACGGTAAAGTCTGTTTGGGCACGCTTAATGTTGCACATCACCAAACGCACACTTATACAAATGAACAAGCGGCACAGCTTCAGTGCATTGCTAACTGGATTGCTTTAAACATTGCCCTTCATATACAAATTATGAAAATGGAGCATCTCGCCACAACGGATGATCTGACTGGCATTCCAAATCGCAGAGAATTCATGCGACAAATCGAAAGCCGCTTGACTGAATACCGTACCCAAGGCATTGACTTCCATGTTGCTATTCTAGATTTAGACAACTTTAAGAGCCTTAATGATCGGTTTGGTCATGATGCTGGCGATAAATCGCTGATCCATGCAGTCAACACCATTCAAAGTAATCTACTTGACTGTGACTTACTTGCCAGAGTTGGCGGTGAAGAGTTTGCCATCGTACTAAGAAGCCGCTCATCGCAAGAAGCCCTAAACACATTAGAAACGATTCGCAATGCGCTAGAAACTACGACGATTCAACACTCAGGTCGTGATATGAGCTTTACCGCTAGTATTGGTGTAACTCAAGTCTGTAGCTTGGATGACTCGTTTGAACCACTCGTAAAACGCGCCGACTTAGCCCTTTACAAAGCCAAAGAAACCGGTAGAAACCGTGTTGAGGTTCATAAAACAGAAGAAAACTAGAAAAGAGAGTGATAAAAAAGGTAGCGACTTGTTGCGCTACCTTTTATAAATTCTAACCCGCCTAAAATAAGTAATACGAACTTTAAGCCAGTTTAGAAATAAGAGTGAGCAAATTTAATTATGCTTTCTTAAGATCTTTAGCTGGGTAAGTTAGCGTTTTCTCGCCTGCTTTTACGTGTGTGTAAAAACCGCCACTGCTTAAACCTGTAACAACCATTTCGCCAAGATCGATACCTTTAGTCGCTACTACTACGTCACCGATTGAAAACATATTGAATACCTTGTTTATTTAGATTAAGACACTAAGTCGTTGCGCGGTATTTAATATGATATTAGGCAAACCACCTAATCGAATTTTTTATCGTAAAGATTAATTTTTATTTGGCGTGAACTCTAAGTTTCCATATTGAAAAAAACACAATATTTCCCAAAAACAGATGCGCTATTCTTGTTAAATACGTTAAGATTTTCTAGCATCAATTGCGGAGGTTTACTTCGCCTCATTGGAGATAAATGATGAAGAAAGGCCTAAAAATGCGAGCACTAGAACGCTCTGATTTGCGCTTTATTCACGAACTAAATAACAACCGAAATATCATGGCCTACTGGTTCGAAGAGCCCTATGAATCTTATGATGAGCTCGAAGAACTGTACCGAAAACATATACATGATGACGCAGAAAGACGCTTTGTGGTTGAAGATGAAGACGGCATAGTGATTGGATTGGTCGAACTTATTGAGATCAACTACATTCACCGAAGCGCTGAGTTTCAGATAATCATCGCCCCAGAGCATCAAGGACGAGGTTATGCGACAGAGATGATTAATCGTGCATTGGATTACTCCTTCTCGATTCTTAATCTACGTAAAATATACTTATTGGTCGCAGTGGATAATGAAGTCGCTATTCATTTATATAAGAAATGTGGTTTTATTGAAGAAGGCCATTTAGTAGAAGAATACTTTATTAACGGAGCCTATAGCGATGTTAAGCGCATGTATATATTAAAACACCAATATCAGAAAAAGATCGAAGAAAAGAACGCGATTCACTAATTTATTCCATCAAAGTAAAAACGCAGCCATCGTTGCTGCGTTTTCAATTTACTCAAATTGATATTGGTAAGATAATGCGACGCGCCTATCTGCCTCATCTAAATACGTGTTGTTGTCCATGACAAACGTCATTACGTTAAACGAGTGACGTTTATTCACGAGATAACCAAGGCCGATACCACCAAAGAAGCCTTTGTAGTTCTCTCCTTCACTGTTTTCTGAGCCGTAAGTGCCTGCTGCGAAGCTGATTAACGTCAGCTCTTTGGTAAACGATTTCAGCGCAAATGCACCAACGTAACCACTGCTGCCTGAAGAGCTCATCATATTGAAGCCATTCTCTGCACTTGGAGTGCCCGTAAAATTAGGCTCGCTACAGTGGCTACTTTCTGCACCGTCACATACGGGAACATCACCAGTGTTGTACGTATAGCCTGCCATTGGGAAAATTTGGAAGCCTGCTGGCTCAATCCCGAAATAACTTAACGGCATAAAGGTACCAACGCTGTAGTTGGTTTGATCCGCGCCGTTTACGTATTCATTTTTACCAAAATTGAAATTCACGATACCGACCGGAAACAACCACGAACCACCAACACGCCACTCGCTCGCATCATCATTGATACGCAGGTTGATTTTGCGCGCTTGGTCAAGCGCAAGTGAGCCCGAGAAGGAGATGTTTTGATCATCAAAATCGTAGTTGTTTGCGTACGACGCGCCAAATTTCGTGATGACTTTTGTTGGGTCATCCGCCAACTTGTTTTTATTGTCTTTTACTCGATGCTCGGCACCATGAGCCAGCGTACTGACCAACAAAGTCGTACACACTAACGCTAGTTTGTTTTTCATTTTTAGTCCTTTGAGATGTTGAATACCCACACTTAGCCGCACAGATACTTTTTAAATCATCACTCACTGGGTGTGACAGAAGCGCCCTAACTACCTTAGATAGCGCGACAGCATCCAGTGCAGGTAGTTAGGGTAGAATGGCCTGTAAGGAAGGCGTTTTAGCGATTAGGAATGATTAGTTTTTCCAGTTGTAGCTCATGCTCATGAAGTACAGAGCAGGCTCATCAAAGCCAGCTTGTAAGCGTGGCGTTTCTGACGATTCCATCAAGATCGCTTCAAACGCGAAACCAATTGAGTTTTCTGAATCCAATTTGTAATCAATGCCTGTACCAATGCGGTACGCCTTGCCAGTAGGAACGGTTATGTCACCGTTTGATTGGCTTTCATACATGCTGGTATCGAATGCAAAACCTGCATTCCACATCATTTTTTCATTCAGTTTGTACTGAGTACCCAATGCGATTTGGTAAGTGTCTTGTGTCTCTACGTTCAGCGTGGTTGTGTATCCGCTCCAGTCTTGCCAGTTCACGTTCCACATCACCGCTAGGTCATCATTCACTTCATGGTAAGCACTGAAGATCAGTTGTTGTGGAGCAATGGAGTTACTATTGTCGAATTCAAATTCGGTTTCAGAAGAATAAGACAGACCAAGACGCGTGCCTGGTGTTGCCTCATAAAGCACACCTACTCGGCCGTTGACTTGAGTATCTTGGTCTTCGTCTAAGTATTTTTTATGCATGTCAGAGCTAGCCAACGTCCCTTCCGCTTCTACTTCATACATACCGTACTGAATACCAAGCGCCGCACCCACAGACCAGTGATCATTGATGCGGTAAGAAGCGGAAGGTTGAATGGTCAAGGCTTGTGTCGTTGCTGTAGGAATATCTAAATGATCACCCAAAAGGCCTTCGTACTCGAGGCCAAGACCGTAGTTGCCATACAGACCAATACCCAGCGTCCATTTGTCGTTCACTTGTTGGCTGTAAAATGCCGACGCCATAGGAACAAAACCAATCACGTTGCCCGCGTCGCCAGTCATCGTGTCTAGTTGCGCGTCACCGTAAAGGCCAATCAGGTTACCAGAGAAAGATTTACCAGAAACATTCGCCAGACCAGCCGGGTTTGCTGCCATTACTGAGGCATCTTGCGCACGAGCCGCCATACCAGCGGATGCCAAACCAATATCCGATGCTGTAGTTTCGTAAAGGTATAACCCACCCGCTTGCGCAGCAGCACACGTCAGTAGAGAGCTCGCTACGACGATTTTTGAAAGATTTTTCATGCTAAAACCTATTATTGTTTGGGGCCCCCACGCTGCGACGGTGGTTGTATATCAATGAAAGACATTGACCAATCGCATACAGCGTGGGGGTGTTGTGGAGTCAGTCAGTTGAAATCAGCGTTATTGCTCGCTCACCTCAAGTTCAGTGGGTTTCTTTCGCTTAAACTTCTCGCGCAGAGATTGCATCATCACGAAAAACACTGGCGTCAGCAACGTGCCTACAAACGTAGAAAGAATCATGCCGCCGAATACTGCAAAGCCCAGTGAATGACGAGATGCCGCACCAGCACCCGATGCAATCACCAACGGGAATACCCCCCAGATGAAGGCGAATGCGGTCATCTGTACTGCACGGAAACGGATTCGAGCAGCTTCTTTGGCAGCATCAATGATGGATAAGCCCTTTTCTTCTCGCAGAACTTTGGCAAATTCCACGATAAGAATCGCCACTTTGGCGGACATACCGATCAAGATGACCACACCAATCTGCACGTACAAATCGAACGGTTGTCCCACCAGTAATAACGTCCCCATTGCGCCGAGAATCGCGACTGGAACCGCCATCATTACCGCAGCAGGAATGGTCCAACTTTCGTACTGAGCCACCAAGAACAAGTAGGTGAACAGCAAAGACAATGCGAACGCGATTGGCGCCATGTTGCCTGCTTTCATCTCTTGGTAAGTCATGCCTGACCACTCGTACGAGTAACCACTTGGTAAAGATTCTGCAGCCAGTTTTTCAATGGCTTTTACAACATCACCCGAGCTGTAACCTGGCGCTGGTGCACCGTTCACGGTTGCAGAACTGAACATGTTGTAGTTCGACAAGGTATCAGGGCCGAAGATCGGCTTCACTTTCACTAGCGTTGCCAATGACACCATTTTTCCAGAGCTTGAACGAACAAACAGATGGTTGATGTCGTCGATGTTGTCACGGTATTGCTCTTCTGCTTGCACTTTCACTTGGTACGAACGACCAAACAAGTTGAAGTCAGAAATGTAGGCACCGCCCAACTGTGCTTGCAGTGTGCTGAAGATTTCATTCAACGGTACGCCCATCGAAATCGCTTTATCGCGGTCAATATCGATGTAACGTTGCGGAATGTTCGCACGGAAAATCGAGAACGCACGCGCCACTTCAGGCAGTTGATTGATTTGGGCAACAAAATCAGCGGTTGTTTTTGCCAACTCTTGTGGAGAACGGCCCAAGTTGTCTTGCAGCACAAGGTTGAAACCATCCACCGCACCCATGCCTTTGATTGCCGGCGTCGCGAAAACGAACGAAGCGGCATCTGGCGTTGAGTTCAGCATTTGGTTAACTTTGTTCATCAACGCGCGTTGGTGTAACTCAGGGTCTTTACGTTTGTTCCAGTTATCCAGTTTGATGATCAACATGCCCGAGTTTGGAATCGACGCCATGTTAATTACCGAGAAGCCCGCAACCGAAACCACGTTCTCCACACCTTCCATCTGTTTTAGCTCATCAACGTACTTCTTCATTAATGGTGCAGTACGCTGCAATGCTGCTGCGTCTGGCAAACGCATTTCGACCATGAACACGCCTTTATCTTCGTTCGGTACGAAAGAAGAAGGTACGGTCATGAACGCAAATGCCAGCACCGCAATAAGCGCGCCATAAACACCGATACTCAGCACAATACGACGGCTCAAGAAGCCAACTAAACCTTGGTATTTGCGCGTTATTGCTTCAAAACCGCGGTTAAACGCACGCAAAGGCGCAATAGGTTGCGAGTGAGTAGATTTCAACATCAACGCACAAAGCGCTGGCGTTAACGTTAATGCGTTGATCGCAGAGATCAGCACCGACACACAGATGGTGACCGCGAACTGGTTGAACATTCGACCAGAAATACCCGGCAATAGCGCAACCGGTACGAATACCGCCAACAAAATAAGCGTTGTTGCCAATACTGGACCCGTCACTTCTTTCATAGCTTGGATCGTGGCCGGAATCGGGTCTAAATGCTCTTCATGAATAACCCGCTCCACGTTCTCCACCACGATGATCGCATCGTCCACCACGATACCGATGGCGAGGATCAAGCCAAACAACGAGATGGTGTTAATGGTCATGCCCATCACGCCCATGATTGCGAACGTCGCAATGATGGAAACCGGAATCGCTAAGGTTGGAATGATGGTCGCTCGCCAGTTCTGCAAGAAAACGTACACAACGAAGGTGACAAGAAGTACCGCAATCACCAGCGTCTCGTACACTTCATCAATCGATGTCTCTACGTATTCGGTAGAGTCATACGCGATGTCGTAGACCAAATCATCTGGGAACGATTTCTCGTACTCTTTCATTGCCTCTTTCACGCGTTCCATCACGTCTAGCGCGTTCGCGGTCGGCAACTGGTACAAGGCCAGAACGGCGGCTGGTTCGTTATTCATACGACCATCAGCTTCGTAGCCTTGTGCGCCAACTTCGACACGAGCCACATCTTTCAAGCGAATCAAAGAACCTTTCTTGCTCGCACGGATGATGATGTTCTCGAACTCTTCCGCAGAAGTAAGGCGGCCTTTGGTTTGCAAAACATATTGATATTGCTGGTCACCCGGAGCTGGCATACCACCGATCTTACCCGCCGCCACTTGGATGTTTTGCGTTTTAATTGCGCCAATAACATCGCTAGCAGAAAGCTTCAAGGTGGCCAATTTATTTGGGTTCAACCAAATACGCATTGAGTAGTCTTTCTTACCCAGCAGCGTAATGTCACTCATACCTTCGATACGTTTTAAACGCTCAACAATATTGAGATCCGCATAGTTAGAGAGGTAGATACTATCGTGAGACTGTTTCGGGGAACGCAGTGTAATAACGCCCAACATGTCAGAAGATTTCTTCTTAACCGTCACACCGATTTGGTTTACTTCTTGTGGGAGAGAAGACGTCGCTTGCGCCACCAAGTTGTTCACACGAACTTGCGCCATATCGCCATCTGCGCCCACTCGGAAATAGATACGTAGTGTGTATGAACCATCGTTACCAATCACAGAAGACATGTAAATCATGTCTTCAACGCCGTTGACTTTGGCTTCTATCGGCTGTGCAACCGTCTTTTTAACCACGTTCGCGTTTGCACCCGGATACATGGTGCTCACCGTAATTACCGTCGGAGAGATTTGAGGATACTCAGAAATTGGCAAGACTTTCAGGGCGATCATACCCATCAATGTCATCGCCAGTGAGATCACCAAAGCAAACTTCGGCCGGTGAATGAAAAATTTACTTAACATCAGTACTCACTCAGCCTTGTTCACTCTGTAGTTCAACGTCTTTCACCGTTGCACCCGGACGCACTTTTTGTAGACCATTGACGATGACTTTTTCGTTAGCCGCCAAGCCAGTCAGCACAGCACGTTTCACACCGTAGGTCTGACCAAGTTCAACGTTACGACGTGACACCACGTGATCATCACCAACCACCATGACGTAGTCACCCGCTTGGTCTTGCTGAACAGCCGCCGATGGGATAAGCAAACCATCAATGGTTTTGTTGCGCAGCTTTATGGTCAAGTTGCCATATTCACCCGGCATAAGCGCGTAAGTTGGGTTATCAAATTGTGCTTCTGCTCGAATTGAGCCTGTTTCTAAATCGATCTTGTTGCCAACGGCGTAGATCTTGCCATCAAGCGGATACAATGAACCGTCTGAAAGCGTCAGTGTTAAATCAACATCCAGTTTGTCATCGTTACGATGAGCCACATCAATCGCGCTTCTTACGCGGCGGTAGAGCTTCTCATCCACATCAAAGCCAAAGCGAATTGGGTCGATTTGAGTGATCGAAACAAGAGGAACAAGTTGAATTTTCGAAATACGGTCACCCACTCGGAAGTTGCTGAAACCCACACGGCCAGAGAAAGGAGCACGCACAGAGCTAAATTCAAGATCGAGCCTTGCTGAAACCAGCGTCGCTTTCGCCTCTTCTACCGAAGCAATCGCTGCGGCGTGCGCGGCAATGGCGTCATCGTATTGCTGCTCACTGATGCTTTTATCTTTGATGAGTTTCTTAACACGTTCTGCATCACGCGTAGTTTGAACGAGTTGTGCTTTTGCTTTTTGCAACGACGCTTTTGCATACGCTAGTGCCGCTTTGTAAGGGCGGTCGTCGATTTCAAACAGCAATTGGCCTTTTTCGACCATATCGCCATCTTTAAAATGAATCGCGGTTAATTCACCACCGACTCGAGGCATAATATCAACGTCATTTACCGCTTCAGTTCGACCGATAAAAGTATGATAAGGAGTGATTTTTGTTTCGGTTAGGGTAACGGTTTCAACAGAGGGTGCTTGGGCAGTTTTCGTTGCGATATCGCCAGTTTTGCATCCTGATAGTAATGCAGAAGATATAGCAATAGATACCAACGCAAATTTATATTTGGCTTTCATGATAAACCTACTTTATGTAGAAAGTGTCCTAGCCTAAATATTTAAATATATGGATAAACACACTTTCTATTCTGGAAATAAATGAGGGAGTTAGAATTGGTAGTTAAATTCGATACGGTGATCACCATCACCGAAATTAACGTGCTCATTCCAGTTTGCAAAGTAACGAATATTTGCGCGAGGATTAATTTGATAAGACAACGCAAACTCATGAGTTAAGATATTATCTTCACCCGCGTAATAAGTATCTTTATATTGACTAGACCCTGACAATGTATGCATATACATTGGGTTGTAATTAATCCAGATTTTATCGGTTAATTCAATTTTTGAGTACATACCGACAACGGTGAAAGTACCTGGAATTTCGTAACCTTTGTCATCACCACTAAAATCATTAGCAATAGTGACACCCGCCCCAGCTAAAGGAAATAGCTGCAACATACCAAACTTAGGTAGGCCTTGAATAAAGCTATAAGATGCATCTAATTTATCGTTATCAACATCGTAGTTTACATCCAATTGACGGCCTAGACCTTTTGCGACTTCTACTTGGAAATTACGTAGTCGGAAAGAGTCAATGCTGTCATCAACATTGGCATACATTGGATCGTCATTGTCGCGAATGCCAAATAGCTCACCACCAATGCCTTTCATTTCGATGATGTTCATCGCCATGGTGCCAGGCTGGCTAGATTGGTAAGTTTGACCGATTTTGATGTTCGCGCCTTTGTCAGTAATACCAAAGCCCGCTTGGGTGTAAACCGCAAGTGGGTCAGACATGTCTTGTAGTTCTTCGTCATTATTTGTCTGAGCATAAGCAGAAGACGCGAGTTGAAGGGCTGCTGCCATGATAACAACAGACGGTTTCACTAAATTCATAAAACTGTATCCATTTTAATGATTATAAAATTATTCACGTCATGAGGTCATCATAAATAGCAAGTAACACAACTCGCTTTGGATAATATAAATTATCAAAGCAAATTTAATAATGACGAAACATTAGACGTTTTAATTAAAATAAAATAAAGCGTCGTAAAAGTTCAATCACTGCTACTTATATCTTATATAACTTGAAATTTGGTAAGCTTTACGAAGAAGGGAATATTAAAACTTATGAAAATTCAATTATCATTAGAACAAATGATTAATTAAATTTACCATATAAATAAGGAGTGCAATGGTGTTAGGTGATCGCGATCAAGTTTTATTTGTATCGTATATTACTCTTCAGGTAAAGAAGAGAGTTGTAATAAATTGCAAATACCTTAATTTAATTAGCCTTGCGGTCAATTTAGAATAGTTACTCCACAATAAATTGAAAGGAAATCACACTCTGTGATTCCCTTTTATTTTCGAGTGCAAAGAACCAATACTTTTCGTTAACTAAAAACGCAAACGATTCGCACTATTGCAGTTTCTCTATCCCCATATTGAACAGTGCAAAGCTATAAATATCTGCATTTGTCTCAATTATTTTACGCGTTGGTGTGCCAGCACCATGCCCTGCATTGGTTTCGATACGAATCAAGGTCGGATTTGAACCCGCCTGTTTTGACTGCAACTCAGCAGCAAATTTGTAAGAGTGAGCAGGAACAACACGATCATCATGATCACCCGTTGTAATCAATGTTGCTGGGTATTCCATCCCCGCTTTTACATTGTGCACTGGCGAATAACCTTTCAGATATTGGAACATCTCTTTACTTTGCTCTGCCGTACCGTAGTCATACGCCCAACCAGCACCTGCGGTAAAAGTATGGTAACGCAGCATATCCAGTACGCCGACTGCTGGCAGCGCCACTTTAAACAGCTCTGGACGTTGCGTCATAACAGCCCCCACTAACAAGCCACCATTCGATCCACCGTTAATGCCTAACTTGTTTGATGACGTTACCTTTTCATCGATTAGGAATTCAGCCGCCGCAATAAAGTCATCAAACACATTTTGCTTTTGCATTTGAATGCCAGCGTTGTGCCACTCTTTACCATACTCCCCACCGCCACGAATGTTCGCTACCGCGTAAACACCACCAAGCTCCAGCCAAGCCGCACGTGTCGGGCTAAAAGATGGTGTGAGGCTGATGTTGAAGCCGCCATAACCATATAGGATGGTTGGTGCACTGCCGTCCATCGGTGTCCCTTTTTTATAGGTGATGATCATCGGCACTTTTGTTCCGTCTTTTGAGGTGTAAAACACCTGGCGAGAGTCATACAAAGCTGGATCAAATGGCGCTTTAGATTTGTAGTACACCTCGCTATCACCATCTTTGATGTTCAGACGATACGTAGTGCTTGGCATCTTGTAGTTGGTGAAAGAATAGTAGACTTCGGTTTCATCTTTTTTACCCGAGAAACCGTATGCGCTGCCAATATCAGGCAATTTGATTTCTCGAATGAGTTTGCCGTTCATGTCGTATTGCTTCACCATCGAGATCGCATCAACAATATAACTCGCAAACAAATTGCCACCTGCGGTAGAAACGCGTAACACATTCTTTGTTTCAGGAATCAAATCTTTCCAGTTTTTGGGCTGCGGCTGACTCGCATCCACCGTCACGACGCGTTTGTTCGGCGCGTTAAGGTTCGTAACCAAGTACAGCTTCGTGCCTTGGTTGTCTATTACCCAAGTATCAGAACTGGTGTTATCTAAAATGGTTTTAAGCGGGCTGTTTGGCTTACTCAGATCTTTAAAGAACAGTTTGTTACCCGATGTCGATACGCTGGCTGAGATAAACAAGTAGCGTTCATCATCCGACGTATAGCCGCCAACATAACGGTATTTCTCTTCCTCAAAGCCGCCGAAAATCAGCTGGTCTTCACTTTGCTTCGTTCCAAGTTTATGAAAGTAGAGCTTGTGTTGATCTGTCTTCGCGGAAAGTTCACTCCCCTTTGGCTTGTCATAACTTGAGTAATAGAAACCTTGATTGCCGAGCCAACTGATACCGCTGAACTTAATATCCACCAGCGTTTCACCGACTGGCTTTTTGGTTTCTGTGTCTAACACAATGACTTTGCGCCAATCGCTACCGCCTTCCGAAATGCTGTATGCGACCAAAGAACCGTCTCGTGAAAAGCTCACTCCCGCTAACGATGTGGTGCCATCCTCACTAAAAGTATTTGGATCGAGGAAAATTTCTGCTTCACCATCACCTAACTGCCGATAAAGCACATCTTGGTTTTGTAACCCGTCATTTTTGTAGAAATAAGTGAACTTACCCTCTTTGAACGGTTGGCTTTGCTTTTCGTAGTCCATGAGCTTAGTGATGCGCTCTTCAATCTGCTCGCGGTAAGGGATTTTCGACAGATAATCAAACGTCACTGCATTTTGTGCCTTCACCCATTCTGCGGTTTCTAGGCTGAGATCGTCTTCCAACCAACGATAAGGATCACTCACTTTTGTACCAAAGTAGTCATCGACAACATTCACTTTTTGTGTGGTTGGGTACGTGATGGCTTTCGGGGTTACCTGTTCAACCGACGATTGCGCCGCTTCATTTGCATGCGCCACAGACAACACACTTCCGAGTGCGAGAGCCGTTGCGAGTGCTAGGGTGTTCTTTTTCATGAAATTCCTTTTTATTTTTCTGTTGTCTTTTTGTGCAATACATCAGAACTCTACTATATATCGACAAAATGAATCTAATTTCATTAAACGAGTTGTGAAAGCCATCCTAACTCCCTTATTTCCCGCCAATTCTACATATCGGTAAGTGGAGGTGTAGAGCTTAGGAACAACGCTGAAGAGCTACGATGGCGTTTACTCTCTTTCGTCTAAGTCAGTTCGATTTGACGCAAAACCCCAGACTCAGAAGCGAAATCTTGGTCGTGACTAATCAGAACAAATCCACCTTTGTATGCATTTAACGCCTGACTAAGCATTATTTTTGACTCGAGATCGAGATGGTTATCTGGTTCATCAAGCAGCAGTAAAGGCTGGAAGTGTTGATGGCTGACGATCAGCATTGCGAGCTTCATTTTCTCGCCACCGCTTAGTACGCATCCCAACCGAAACACAGCGTCTCGACGAAAACCGATCCCCGCCAGTAAGGTTCTCGCTTCACTTTCCGTCATCTCTTGGCAGGTCTCGATTACGTTCTCAAGTAACGAAAGATTTGGATTCACTGCGCCAAAGTGTTGGTCGAGATAATACAAGGGAGTATTCACTTGCAGCTCACCACTCAGCAACGACAACTCGCCAAGCAACGTCTTTAACAAGGTTGACTTTCCGCAGCCATTTTTCCCTTTGAGATGGACTTTGTCGTTCGCAAAAATCTGCAAAGTGATAGGAGTAGAATCCCCAAAAGGCAATATACCTTCTTGTATCGACAACACTTTTCGCGAACGGTTCGGATTATCTGCAAGATAAAGCTTTTGCGCTTTGAGTTGCTCATGTCGCGATTGCAACGCCTGTTCTTTGGCTTGTAAATGCGCTTGTCTGAGTTGCTCATTCTTATTGCGATTTGAGGCGCTGGCGGTCGCGCTATCCTTTTTTCCATCAAGCAAAATTTTAGGCTGACTGCCGTCTTTGCGCAGTTTGTTCCCTTGCGCGGCGCGTTGGTCTGCTTTTTCGCGATTTTTCTGGGCTTGCTCGGCTAATCGTTTTTTCTGTTTATCGACTTGCGCTAACTGCCTCTCGACCGCTTGCAGTTCAGTGCGTTTTTGCTCGGCATACACATCGTAATCTCCACCAAAAACCTGTAAACCTAGGGCCGATAGTTCCCAAATTTCCTCCATTGCTCGCAGCAGCTCACGATCGTGACTGATGAGTAAAATCGCGCCACCGAAATGCGTCATAGACTCTATCAGCCATTGTTTCGCCTCGGTATCGAGGTGATTGGATGGCTCATCGAGAATCAAAAGCTCCGTTTCGTTTTCAAACAACTGCCATAACTGCAAACGCGCCAACTGACCACCACTGAGCCGAGCACAAGAGAAATCAGGGTCTTGCGGTAAGCCCATCGCAGCAAGCTGCTGTTTGAGTTTCAATTCAATATCCCACTGCTCGCCAACCAGTTCGAACCAATGCTCAGAAACATCACCTTGTTCAATCTGCTTTAAAGCATGCAAGACCGCATCTTTGCCCAGAAACTGGGCGATCGATTGCTGACCTGAAAGCAAATCAGACGGCTGCTGGCGATACATCATGAAAGAAGAGGGAAAAGTCACTACACCGCTGGAAGGCTGAGTTTCTCCCGCCAAAATGGAAGCCAAAAGTGACTTACCGATGCCATTGCGCCCAACCAAACCAACACGTCGTTTAGTCATGGAGCAAGAAATAGACTGGAATAGCGTATCGCCATTATCAAACTGATGGCTAACATTAAAAGCTTGTAAAACTGGCATAATTTGCCTCCTGTATGACAGGGACAACAGCCGTAGCTATGATTTGAGATTGCAACAAAACGCGTGCACAAACGCATTAAGCTCTATGTAAAGCTCGACGATAAACGTCAAATCAAAAATTTGTCTTGTTGCAAAGAAATATCGGAAAGTGAGCTACGCCTACTAACCCTGCAGATCCAAAAAATAAGTAAAAAATATGGATGACAGGTTTAGTTCTTCATGTTGGCGTAATCTCCTAGAGAAATGATTTGCGAAGTTTAGCGGGTTTTCTGACTAAAAAGCAAGCAGCATTATTTATCAAAACTTTGAACGATTTCGAGATCTTATCTACACAAATTTTGCCCAAGCCATACTATGCTTACAGTAAAGCTAATCCACATAAGGGCGTGGTAATGAAATACAAACATATCCTTGTTGCACTCGAACTGTCCGATGAGAGCACTGTTCTGATCGACAGAGCCGTAGCGATGGCTAACTATCTCGACTCCGATATTTCATTCATCCATATTGATGGAACTCACGGGGAAATTTATCGTGAGCTCGTAGACATTAAAGAGAACCCAGACCAAAGGCCGCTGAATGAGCACTCTATGGAATGTTTGAGAACATTCAGTGAGTACATGGATTATCCACTCAAACACTTCTTCGTGGGTACTGGTGATTTAGCCGATAAGCTCGAAATGACCATCAAAGAGCAAGAAGTGGACTTGTTGATTTGTGGACATCATCAAGATTTCTGGAGCAAAATCATTTCCTACTCAAGACATCTTATCAACAAGTCACCAGTCGATATTTTAGTCGTTCCTATTCATGATTAATTAGAATTTGACGCTTGCCAAAACCACCAACTTATTTGGTGGTTTTTTATTGATATTGAAACAGCTTAAGCACTTTTCCAAGCTAGCTTGACGGCCATTTATGAGTTACATTTTCTAACCAACCTGCGCTCCTACCGGGCATGGTTATTTAGATAGCAAGGATCCTTATGGCGAATAAAAAAGTATTAATTCTCTTTGCTCATCCTTCCCAGCATCGTTCAGAAGTGAATACTCCACTTTTCAAAGAAGCTCAAAAAATTGAAGGCGTGACATGTGTTGATCTCTATGGTGAATACCCTCGTTTCGATATCAATATCGACCGTGAACAACAACGCTTGCGTGAGCATGATGTAGTGGTTTTTCAATTCCCACTATATTGGTATTCAACCCCAGCAATTTTAAAAGAGTGGCAAGATCTGGTTTTGGAGTATGGCTTTGCTTACGGCACTGAAGGAACCGAACTACAAGGTAAAACCATGCTGTGCGTGCTTTCGGCCGGCGGCAAGGAAGAAGCCTATAAAGCCGAAGGCTACAACCATTTTACGATTCGGGAACTGCTCGCTCCTATCGAGCAAATGTCAGCGCTCACGGGTATGCACTACATTGCGCCTCTTGCTTTGTTCGGCGCACGTACAGCCGAAGAAGAAGGCCGAATTCCTCGTCATGTCGAACGGTACAAAAGCCTGCTAACAGCATTAGTCGAAGATAGACTGGATGTTGAAGCAGCTGCGTCATTAATCAAACTCAACAGCGCACTTCCGAAGCTCATCAAGGAGGCTTCATGACAGGGATATTCTTACAAGCCTTCGTGTATTTGATTGCCGCTGTGATTGCGGTACCACTTGCCAAGCGTTTAGGGCTCGGTTCCGTTTTAGGTTACCTCATCGCTGGTGTGGTAATTGGTCCAATTATCGGCTTAGTCGGTGAGGAAACAACGACAATTCAGCACTTTGCCGAATTTGGCGTGGTGATGATGCTATTCCTAGTGGGGTTAGAGCTAGAGCCTAAAATGCTCTGGTCAATGCGAAATCGTTTAATGGGCTTAGGCGGTCTTCAAGTTGGCGGTACCATCGCGGCGATTATGGGTATTGCCCTGTACTTTGAGCAGCCTTGGACTATTGCCTTAGCCATCGGTTTGATTTTCGCCCTTTCTTCTACCGCGATTGTTTTGCAAACTTTTAGCGAAAAAGGGTTAACGAAGACAGAAGGCGGACAAAACGCGTTCTCTGTTTTGCTTTTCCAAGATATCGCTGTTATCCCGATGTTGGCCTTTATTCCATTGCTGGCCCTGCCGGAGTTAGTCGAACAAGCACAAAATGCCGTTCAAACGGCCGCGCAGCATCATGACGATTTAAACCTCGTGGCCGATTTACCAGGCTGGGCGTACGGAATAGTCATCACAGCATCGATAGCGATTGTTGTCGTTGGTGGTCACTTTTTAAGTCGACCTCTGCTGAGCTATGTTGCTAGCTCTGGGCTGCGTGAGATTTTTACCGCCACCGCATTGATGCTGGTGATCGGCATCGCAGCACTGATGAGTTTGGTTGGCTTATCTCCTGCATTAGGAACTTTCTTGGCTGGCGTTGTATTGGCGAACAGCGAATTTCGCCACGAGTTAGAGTCCAATATCGAACCATTTAAAGGGTTGTTGCTGGGTCTGTTCTTCATCACCGTCGGAGCTGGGATCAATTTCTCAGTTCTATTTGGTGACTTCTGGTTGATCATGGCACTGACCATTGGCGTGATGGTATTGAAAGCCTTGGTGCTATTTATTCTCGCGCTGATATTTAGAGTGAAAGGCAGCAACCGCTGGCTGTTTACCTTAAGCTTGGCTCAAGCGGGTGAATTTGGTTTTGTGTTGCTAAGCTTCTCTGTGCAAAACCACGTCATTCCGTTTGAACTCTCGCAAACTCTTGCGCTGGTTGTTGCTATCTCAATGTTCTTAACGCCAGGCTTGTTCATTCTATTTGACAAATTAATACTGCCGCGTTTTGAAACTCAATCAAACGAAAGAGAAAGCGATACGATTGAAGAAAAAGGCACAGTAATCATCGCTGGTATCGGCCGCTTTGGTCAGATTGTTAACCGCTTGCTTGTTTCTAATGGTGTAACAACAGTGGTGCTCGATCACCAAGCCAACCAAGTCGATAACATGCGCCAGATTGGCACTCGCGCTTATTTTGGCGATGCGACTCGACCAGATATGCTGCA
The DNA here is from genome assembly GCF_022808245.1 of Vibrio sp. CCB-PB317. Classification (NCBI taxonomy): domain Bacteria; kingdom Pseudomonadati; phylum Pseudomonadota; class Gammaproteobacteria; order Vibrionales; family Vibrionaceae; genus Vibrio; species Vibrio sp. CCB-PB317. The sequence goes on along the minus strand of NZ_JALGNU010000002.1, from coordinate 576,450 downwards.
CACTGCGGGCATCGAGCATGCGGCTGCGTTGGTCGTCGCAATTGATAACCAAGAATCGAGTGTGGAACTGGTGAAGTACGTCAAACACACGTACCCCAAAGTAACGGTGATCGCACGCGCCTTTGACCGTGGTCACGGCTATCTTTTGCGTCAAGCTGGGGCTGATATTATTGAATCGGAAACCTACCATTCCGCATTGGAGATGGGCGGTCACACGATGAAAGCACTTGGTATTCATCCCTTCTTTGTTGAGCAGCAAAAAGCGACATACAAGCGTGTTGAAGCACGCAAGTCCGAGCTACTCTACAAAGCTTGGGAAGATGATTCTGAAGGCGAACGTTATGACAACAATTTCCGACAACTGTTTATTCAGTTAGAGGAAAAAATGGCGGAAGAGATGCAAAAAGATCGCCATGACAAACTCTCGCGCTCAGAACGTGGATGGACTCCACCGCCGAAAGGTTACGCCGATGACTTCAATGAAGATAACGTTCAAGAACTAACACCGCCGAGAGAAGAGCCGCTCTGACGGTAACTTGCTCAATATTAAAAACCTCCCGTTTGGGAGGTTTTTCTTTTTCAGTACCGAGTCACATGCCGTGCAGGATAAAATGATCTTCTCACGAGATTACATAAGATCATTCATTAAAATCTCATACTCTTCGTTTGCTTCTTCCACTAAATGAGAAAGCTCTAACGCATCAGTAACTGCAAGATTGAACTGCCACGGAGTTGTGTCTTCTTTACCACAGATTCGAGTTTCACACCCACGACTCTCAAAAGACAAATCATCAAACTCTGTGGTATGGCGCTCTTGAAGTTCTACAATCTCAACTTCTAATTTACCGACAGGGTTAACTTTAACGTGAGCATGTAAATCCGAACTGTTAGACAAACAATAATCTCTATGAACCGCAATCATGGCCGCCTCCTTGGTCTGCCAACTGACAACTCACCCATGAGTGTAGACGAGGGAGTTTGAACGTGGGGTGAAATAATAATGAAGATTGATCTGTCTCATTGGAGTAGACAATTATTGTTGTGCTGGTATGAGCCGGTATGAATCTCATCTGATTTAAATCGTTCCTAGATCACAAGAGTTGGCATTTACCGAGACTTTCCCTATTATCGAAACAAATTTACTGTAGTCATTCTTTAGAGGTCAGTATGGAGCTTGAAGCCGTCGCTAAAGCACTAAAAGAGTTAGGTCATCCTACTCGTTTAAGTATTTACAAAGAAGTTGTCAAAGCGGGATACAAAGGTATCGCGGTAGGCGGCGTACAAGAAAAGCTTGGCATTCCTGCTTCAACTCTCTCTCATCATATTTCTAGTCTAGCCTCAGCCGGGCTTCTCACCCAACGTCGTGAGGGGCGAACCCTTTTTTGCGTTGCAGAGTACCAATGTTTAGATGATGTGATCGGTTTTTTAAAGGCTGAATGTTGCGTTAATGAGTGCTCATAACCTCATAGCAGACGCGAAAGACTTCGGTTTTACATTAGACTTTACCCGTTCTTGAATGACCGCCGATAAACATAAACACCGAGCTCGCTAAGCTCGGTGTTTTATTTTTTAGTTTTCGACGAGCAACATTGAGGCTTTAGGTGGCACAATTAACTTACCGTCAGATGGAACGTCCTGATCCGTCATCAAATCCACCCAGTCGCCATCCATTTTCAATGCCAAAGACTGCTGACGCTGCGATTTATTAAGCACGACAATGCCTTTGCTCCCTCGCTTAAATACCAGCATATCATCGTTACCTTCAAGAACACTCATCGACTCGCCATGCGTCATATTATGGAACTGGATCATTTTCGCCATTCGCGGATCGTTCCATGCGCCTTGCCATCTTGGTTTGCCATTTTTATCTGTAATACCGCTAGTGTTTAAGTCGGTATAAACCAATGGCACACCACCATCGCGGCCTAGAATGTAGGCATAAGCTAACCATTCGTTTTCCTCATCCATGATCAGATCAAGAAAAACGTCATTGTTAGGAATGTCATGCGTGACAACAAATGTAATGGCGCGACCAGGCGAAAGGGCCTGACCGAAACAGTATGGGTCAATCAACGACTTGAAACTGCCCTTTTTAGCAAACGCCTTAAAAATGGTCGAGAACAACGGGAAATCGTAAGCGCCTAAGCGAGTTTCCTGTAAATACGGCTCAAGAAACAACTGATACTCTTCTTCCGTCGCACCGCCATCGGTAATAATTTCGCCAAATATATGCACATCGCGCGTGATGTCGTCTGTCCAAACACGTTTAAGATGCTCTAACGTCATGTGTTTCGCGGCATCAATACGAAAACCTTTCACACCAATGGCTTTCAGTGCTTTTAGGTAAGCGCGTTGCTGCTCAACGACATGGTCACAAACACGGAGGGTTGGCAAGCCAGGATCGGTTGGTCCACCTGTGATGCGTCCATTTTGTACCTGCCATTTATCTTTCCAGTCTTTAATACCGAACGCTTCAACAAAGTCCTCTTCATCAAAAAGCGGTTGAGATAAGTCGCCAAATAACGTTAGCGACTGATATTTCTGTTTGTTTTGTTGGTATTCCTCCAAGACATCTTTTCTTGGGTATTGGAGGTCTCGGCGAAGGTGGGCCTCATTTGCCATATGGTTAAACACCACGTCAGCGTAAACCCACACGCCAACTTGCTCCAGTTCACGAACCATACGGATAAAGTCTTTGGTATCACCCAACGCATTGTCGATGACACGGTAATCTTGAGGTTGATAGCGCTGCCACCAGCGATCATCGTGGGCGCTTTTCATTGGTGGCGAAACCAGCACGGAGCCGTAACCTAGCTCGTGGATTTCTTTTGCTCGTTGGGCAATGTCAGCATACTTCCAATCAAATGCATGTAAGATAACATTCGCACCGAATGATTGTATTTCCTGTGAGCCACTCATGTTGTTCTCCTACTCGTTTTCACTCACGATTACTTGTTTGCATTTTTTTGTGAGTGAATTCAATAGTCGAAATTATAAGAGCTATTCATCAGACGCCCTCACCCTTTTCGCCCTAACTCAAGGCTGAAAATGAAGGCGTAGTGACTCCTCCATTGCACAAGTAGAAACGGTTCTGGACGTAAACGAGTAGATGGCATTCAAGCACACCGCACATAAAATAAATTAAGTCATTGTTTTGTATTGCAAAAAATTGCATTCAAAATATATGAAAGAAAATGCCCGGGTACGCCCTAAAGGAGGCCAAAGACTAAAAACAGCCAAACCACTCTATTGAGTAACTAATTTTTAATAAAGTGAAACTGGCAGGTGGATCACGTTTGGCGCGTATTCAAAACAGCCCCCTTCTGCGTATCCAACCTTAAAACATGGAAGATTACCGTTTGTATCTATCCCGAAATGACTTCAAAATGCGGAACTTAGCTTATGCCTATTGGTATGAATTACCTTGGAGGGTAATCATGAATATCAAAGAGTTTTCTAGCCTCGTCGGCTTGTCTGCTCATACACTTCGATACTATGAAAAAATTGGCTTACTTAAACATGTCCATAGAAACGCGAGTGGGCATCGAGTGTATAGTGCGAAAGATCTAAGCTGGATTAGCTTCGTAAAGCGATTAAAAGAAACTGCAATGCCGCTTGAAGAGATTCTGGAATATGCAAAATTAAGGGAAGTCGGCTCAGAATCTGTACGACAACGCCAAGCCTTGCTAGAGCAACACCAAGAAAACCTCAAGCTCCACATTGAACAGCAGCAAAAGCACTTAACGGCTCTAGAAGAAAAAATTGCCTTGTATAAAAGCGGAAAAGTTCGTTGACTTAGAGTTAACTCTAACGATTAAGGTATGTTTGCATTTATTCACTAGGAACATATCGATGGAACAATCACGCTTTAACAAAGGATTAGAACTACTCTCTCACATTGATGGCGACGCTGGTCACAATGTTATCGAAAGCTTACAAGATATTTGCCCAGATTTAGCTCAGTACACCATTGAGTACCCGTTTGGCGATATTTATGCTCGCCCAGGCTTAGACCTAAAATCGAGAGAAATCGCAACCGTCGCCGCGCTAACGGCAATGGGGAATTGTTCGCCACAACTGAAAGTACATCTCAATGCAGCACTGAATGTAGGCTGCAGCGAGGCTGAAATTAAAGAAGTCATCTTACAGATGTCCGTCTACGCAGGGTTTCCAGCGGCATTAAACGGCATGTTTGCCTTCAAAGAAGTGCTGGCGGAAAGAGCAGAGTAATCACGACGTTGAAATCAATTTAAAGGCAATTAAAAACGGCCCTTGGGGATCGGGCCGTGATTTAAACAACGAGTGAATTAGCGCTCAGGGGTTTCAAGCAGTTTAACCGCGCAATCTACCGCGTTGTTAATGCCTTGACTACTCTCCAACTTGCCTGAACTTGCAGGACCAAGGGCACAAGAATACAAAGCCAGCTGCTTATCGAACGGCAGATCCAACTGTTCATATAGATTTTGTCGGATTCTTGCGTGTTGTTCTGGTTCTTGGTTAGCAAGGCTAATCAACGTTTCATAAATAAGCGTTTTCATGTCTTTCCCTTTTCACTTTATTGCACGGGGTGCATATATATTGTATCCGTTTGGAAAGCACAAATCAGAAGCTAGGTCACAGAACGCGTCGCTAAAAAAGTTTATGTGCGCGGTAAATTGTAATACAAACCTAAAGCCGTTTAGAAAAAGAGCAAAGGATAACTCGATAAATCAGCCGATTAACTGGCATTCGCCGCTGTTTGATCACAATGGCATCCGATACAAACAAAAACGCCGCTCTATGAGCGACGTTTTTTATCTCGATTTCAGCTAATCGAGCATGTTTTAGTTGAAGTGCACTAACATTTCAACGTCATCACCTTGTTCTGGTGCTTGAAGAGAGAAGTGCACATAGCCCGCTTCAGTAACAGGAATCGCAAGGTATTCGTTGCTGCCTGCATAGTTGGACACGTACTCGTGTTGCTCAACTGTAGGCCAATGCTCCCTACTCGCGTATAGGTCGACATTACCTGTTTGAGAGTGAGCCGTTAGCCATACACGAACCTCTTCAACACCTTCAGGTACATACACTGCCGCATAACGCTGCTTGTGAACGGTCAGCATTTTTGCTTCACCAGACTCTAATACCACCGGTGCCAAATCGTCTTGCACTTGTGTTGGCGGTGTTTGCGCTTCAACGTCTAAAGCAGCCACAAGATTCACTGAGTCATAGTTATCACGGCCAGTTAAACTGATGTAGTAACGACCTGCTTTCACGTAACCATCCTGCTCTGGCTCAAATACAATCTCTTCATTGCTGCCATCGCCATACTGGCTCATTTCAAAGTCGTAGTAATGCGCAACTTTGTTGTAGCTCATGTAAAGATCCGCATCCCCCGCACCTTCAATAGATACATTAAAGCGAACGGTGTTGGCTGGTACGTCAACGTAGAACAGTTTTTCGCTATACGCTTCGCCACTGAGTTGAAGGCTTTGGTTCGCCGTCAATTCAGTCACTTGTGCTTCAGGTTCTGTTGGCTCTTCTGGGTCAGTACCTGGTTGCTCTGGCTCCACTTCTAACGTATCCAACCAGCGCTCAAACTCTGCGTCATATTGTTGACCTAATGTCGTCACCTGTTGCGCCCACTGTTCAAACTGACCAGTGCGCGACAACGCCAACAAGCTTTCTACGTCTCGCGGATGATTTTCTAGCATGAATCGAACGGCCAAGTAACCCCAACGATAGATACGATTAGTATCGTGAGAATATGTGGTATCAAACACAGTTGAAAGGCTCAGTTTACCGCCTGCAATCAGTTCGATCGCCGCTTGGTAGCCTTGTTTGTAATGCATGTATTCAGCAAAACCTTCCAGCCACCACACGATATGACCGTGGGCTAAGTTATCACTGAATGAGCCGTACTGGTTAAATCGCGCGTCCAAATAGTGCGTGTACTCATGCTCTAGATTCAAAATCGATAAATCTTCGCCATTCGCATAGCGATAAGCCACGAAACGGGCGGTATTGTCCGCTTTTGATGGATTCCCTTCAAGGTACTGACCACCGTTGTCCGTTGTATTACCAAACAGGAACGAAGAATAATCAACGTAGCTGTCGTTACTAGCAAACACCGCTACCTCAACACGGTCATTCAAGTCATCAGCGACAGGTTGATTGCCCGTATTCGCCACTTGATGGAAGTCGGCTTCTTTCGCAGCCAGTACTTCACACGCTTTCGCAGCTTGAGCATCGGTCAGATCTTCAGAGCGAATGATGGCAGGTCCCTGACACTCAAAACGATTTGGCATCACGCGCGCTGCTAGATCTTGCTTCGCTTGATCTAGGTCCAGACCGTTTAAACCTTCAGGTGCGTAGTAGCTCATCATCTCTACGGCAGCAAGCCACAGTTTGTCATGCTCACTACCCAGTGGGTAACGCTGCATCACTTGTTGCATCACAGCCAAGGCTTTGCGTTTGGTCTCCTGATCTGGGCTCGCAAGCAAACGACCAGTTTCACGTAATGCATTGAAAACAATAAAGCTCGCATCCGTATCCAATGCCCAAGCGTTATCAGATGCGAATCTCGCTAATGTATCAATATGGTGAGTATTGTTTGCCATGTAGCGGTAGAACTCATCGTTTGCTACATGACCTGCCATAGAACGGAACAGGTTGTTTAAACCATCGACCCATTGCGTGTCCTGCGCGGTTTCACGGTTAAAGTGCATCAACGCGGCCATCATGCTATCCATGGTCAGCGGCAACTGTTTCACGTTATCAACCATCAAAGTCAAGCTCTTCATTGCGCCAACTTGTTCACGGCCTTGATCCAAAGCATGAGGGTTGTTAAGGAATAGGTTCGTCGACTGAGCAAAACGCTGACTCAACGCTTGCGAAAACTCAGGTGTACCTGTGCCAGCATTGTAACGAACGTAGTATGCAGCACGAATAAACTCGCCCAGATTTTCTAGAACACGAGCTTGCTCTGCTTCTCCACGATAGCGGGCAATTTCTTGATCCAACGCGACTTGGATACGGCTTAAGCTCGCTTCGCTGTAAATGTCGTTCAGCGTTGCGGAAGGAGCTGAAAACCAAGCGTGGTAGCAATCATACTCAGCACCAGAAACGGCAGCAGCCAGATCTCGCGATTGTTGTAAATCAGCAACAGCACACTGATTTTGTGCAAAAGAGAAGCTAGACACACTCGCTAGCATACAAGCAAGCGCCAAACGATGGCGCGGGAAAAAACGGATATGAGACATAACAACACTCATTGATTATTAACATACATTGAGTGGGGGTTTATATTCTTTACAGCTCAAACAGTGAAATTAGTATCATAAAATTTATGAAATCGCTCCCAAAAATAGGCTTTTTACTCTAAATTTATGGGATCAATCCCAACCCAAGATTTCTCATAATTATCAATAAAAACATTAATTTACATTTTTCTAAATAACGACTTCATGAGGAAAATTGCCCTTAAACGCCCCCCTTAACTCTTCCAGATAGAGTTCACGACAATCAAAGGTTCTAAATTAAATTTTGATGCTTGATACCATCTATTTTTATTTGTGACTCATTCCCAATAAGTTATCGAGTGCATATCAAAAGGCTGGCATTAATGGTAAATTCTCTTCCAAATCAAACACATTTACTCCTCGAATCATTGATGAGTGAATAAGCAGATATTTGGCTAGGGATAATACATGTCACTTTGGGGATTTTTGGGAGCGGGGCTTGCCTACTTCATGACAACGTTTGCCTTTGTTTTTGGCGGCATTTTTTGGTTATGTGCTGAAGGTAATACATTAAGAGAAACAAAGCGCCAATCATCAATAATGTCCGGGGTTATTGCTTGTACTATTGGAACTTGGGTGCTTGCTTTTGGTGTTTACGTTTACGGTTACTTTTGGGATAACTCTTCTCACTATTATTTTTATTTGCTCGCTCCATGGGGACTTGCCATTTTTGGGGTAAAACTTCGTAACCGCTGGGTTAAGCAATACGCGCGTGTAAAACACGCAAAAGAAGAACAGTGGCAAAAGCGCTGGCGAGAATTATTAGGGGAAGATACTGAAGATCTTCCACCATATACACATGATTACGAGCTCTACTCGGGCATTTGGCAAGCCAATGAAGCGCTCCGAGAACAGTGTTTTGCAGCCCTTCCTCACGGGAAAGCAGTCTACGAGAGAGTGAAAGCCTTCCAAACGATGGCCTCCCACGCTGGTGACATAAACAATCAAGTTTTGCTGAGTAAACTCGATCAACTAGAGGATGAAATCATTCAAGTTCTTGAGCAACACTCGCAAAAGAAAGTAAGCATTGAAACTGGCGCAGGTACTTTACGCAAAGAGTCAAAACGCAATGTTTATCACCATGAGAATGACCCAACAGAAGAGCAACTGTACGACTCAATCAACCTCCAACATGATTTGGATCGAGAGCTACGCAACATTATCTATGATCGGCTCGGTTACGATGGTGAAGATGAGTACTTTTTCCTCCAAGCGCCACTCGAAGAGCTTACCGAGAATGAAACCGCAATCAACTGGATGCTCTGGGGTTTAGTAAGCGACCATTTTGCTGTTGACCCATACCAAACGGCGTTGGATCTCAGCCTAATGAATGCGGAACCAAGATGGGGGCAAAATGAACGGTTTGTAATGATTACGGCTCAATAAACGCAAGTACTAAGTCTAACTTTAATACCACCTATTCTGAAACCACCCTCGCGTTGGTTAACTTAGCCAATAAGCCGCCAACGCGATCACGCATTTCACGTCTGTCTACAATCATATCTAATGCACCATGTGCTAATAAAAACTCACTTCTCTGAAACTCGTCTGGTAACTTTTCACGTACCGTTTGTTCAATAACACGCCTTCCCGCAAAGCCGATGCTTGCTTTAGGCTCACCAATATTGATGTCTCCCAACATGGCTAAACTCGCCGAGACGCCACCATAAGTTTGGTCCGTCAATACTGAGATATAGGGTAATCTGTACTCAGATAAGTGGTTTAACGCGGCGCTGGTTTTTGACATTTGCATTAGTGCTACCAAAGACTCTTGCATGCGCGCCCCTCCGCAAGCAGAAAAACACACTAGCCCAGATTTTGTATTAATCGCAGTTTCAACGGCGCGGACAAATTTCTCGCCAACCACCGCCCCCATCGAGCCAGCCATGAAAGAGAATTCAAACGCACAAGCTACAACAGGCAAGCCTAGTAACTTCCCCTGCATCACAACCAAGGCATCTTTTTCTCCAGTCGTTTTCTGCGCGATGGCAATTCGCTCTTTATATCGCTTTAAGTCTTTAAAACCCAAAATATCCTGCGGTTCCAACTCACTTGCCAACTCTTGCTGTGTTCCATGATCCAGAAAAGTGTTCAACCTTTGACGTGCCGCCATTCTCATGTGATGAGAGCACCTAGGACATACTTCCAAATTCTCTTTTAATGCCGCGCAATAAAGTATTTGTTCACATTCGGGGCATTTTGTCCAAACGCCCTCAGGAATAGACGCTTTGCGCGAACCTATTATATTCTTATTCTCAAATAACCTTTCTAGCCAACTCATGTGTACCTCATTATTTATCACCTCGTAGCAGGACATCTGCATCGTTTGCCCGCTCTGACTTTTAAATAAAATTGTATGCAACTCAGTCTGAGGATAAAGTGCAATATGCTGGCTTGATAATCCAATAAAGTGGGACAATAGAATGTTTGATAACGTCGACCAAACCTGGTTAAAAAGTTTTCATTGTGTTTATGAGAACAACAGCTTTAAGCGAGCCGCTGAGTGTTTGAATATACCAACATCGAATGTCAGCCGACATATTGCCCTGCTTGAAGAAAAGTTAAACATTAGGTTGTTCAATAGAACAACAAGGCGAATGACGCCTACCGAGGCTGGAGAAGAGCTCTATAGCAGCACTCGTCCATTATTGGAACAACTCAACAACGCGCTAGAAACCGTGACTCGCCACTCGCACACCGTAACTGGAGAGCTACGTATTCTTATGCCAGACACACCTGTACTGGCCAAAGCGGTTGTCACCTTTTGCACGCAATACCCGTCAATCTCTTTATCTTGCGATACAACGCTAAACCCTAAAGATGAGATTATTGATAGCTTTGATGTCATTTTGAGTTTTCATAGAGGGACTTTGTCTGACAGCAATTGGGTAGCAAGGGAAATAAAACGCTGGCCCAGTGCTATTTTGGCTGCGCCTCAACTGCTTAATAAGTACGCCAGCCCTTACAAAATTACGGATTTAAATCATGTTCCCAGTATCACGACACTTACTGCAGTAAATGGCGCTCCCTGGGTATTTAAAAATCCCGACGGAGGTCATATTACGCAAACAGTACAATCCTCGTTCAAAGTAAACAGTGGCCATCTCGCTAAATCTGGCGCGTTATCAGGGCTTGGATACGCAATACTTCCAATAGAATCATGCAAAGGTGAGATCGAGAGCGGCAAGCTTGAAGTCATCCCTCTAGAATACGAACCTGAAGATTTAGTGCTTTATGCGTTTTACTCTTCTAGAAAGCACTTAGCCAAGAAAATCTCTATGTTTGTTGAGCACTTAAAACAACACGCGAAGCTTAACGCCTAGTTAAGCATTAATCATTTATCACAATAACTATAAAAACTGGCATAGTAGAGCAATTCAACATGCGATTTTCTCAAATAAAAAAGCCAGCAATCGAGATTTACTGGCTTTTGCAAAAGGATTTCCGTTGGCGTTTAAATTCTAAACGCTCCTACGTGACGATCGAGAGTTCTCGATAATTCCGCAAGTTGTTGACTTGATTCTTCCAATTGCTCACTCGCCGTTAGCGCGTTTTTCACGGAGTGACTGACGGTATCCATATTCATGTTAATTTCATTTGCTACCGTCGATTGCTGTTCTGTTGCCGTTGCCACCTGAGTATTGATATCCAAAATGGTGGTCACTTGATCTGCAATAGCCTCTAGTGCTTGTCGAGCGAGCTCCGTTTCTGCAGTGCCTTCTTCAATTAGGGTTCTACTATTACTCATTGAATTAACCGCACTTTGGGCTTCGGTTTGCAACTGATGGATCATGTTGTCAATTTCATCAGTGGACTGAGCCGTTTTAGTTGCAAGATTACGAACCTCGTCTGCCACTACGGCGAAACCTCGTCCGGCGTCACCGGCGCGCGCTGCTTCAATAGCGGCATTTAACGCTAGTAGGTTAGTTTGCTCAGAGATCCCTCTAATGACTTCGAGAATACTACCAATCGACTGAGTGTTGTCCGCAAGGCTTACGATAATATTGGAAGTACTGTTCATCTCGTTTTCAAGATTCGTCATCGCCGTCTTGGTGCGTTCTAGCGTCTTGTAGCCATCTTGAGTCTCATTACTTGCCGTGCTCGCAGCACTTGCTGCACCAGCAGCATTTGACGCGATTTCGTTGACGGTCGCGATCATTTCGTTCATAGACGTGACAACCAGCATGGTTTGCTCATTCTGCTCCTGCCCTCTTGCAAGCGCTTGTTGAGATTGTCCACGCAGCGCAACAGCAGAACCATTCAGATCCACACCAGTATTTACAACTTGTGTAATGATTTCATGTACCTTGCCAACAAACACGTTGAACGCCGAAGAAATTTGTGCGACTTCGTCATTACCTTTTGCTGGTAAACGAACCGTTAAGTCTCCGTCACCTTTCGAGATGTCTTGCAACGCCTCCTTAAGCGCAGATAGCGGTCGCATCAGCTTGTTGAGTAGCAGCGATAGAGCCAAAACACACAGAACGAAGATCACCACCATGGAAATCAGTTGGGAAGTAATAATTCCATTCGTCGCTTGGCTTACTTCTGTAATAGGAATACCAATATCAAACGTACCGTACAACTGACCATTCACGTAGATCGGCGCCATGATATCAAACACCCACACTTTCTGGACATCGGCATACCACTTTGAATACTGTTGTACACCCTTGGTTGCACCTTCAACGGTATAGTTATCATTGTAGGTTTTATTTAGCTTTTGCTTATCACTGTGAGCAACCGCCGTCACATTGCGATCAATTACGACTGCATAGCTTACGTCTGAACGTTGTTTCAAACCCTCAACGAGCGATTGTAAGTCTTGCATTGGGTTGGCTGAGTTCTCCAAAATATAACTTGCATTTCCTGCTAAAAACTCAGCTTGAACTTGGGATTTGTTTAAGATGATGTCATCGATTTTCTGACTCGAAATTAGGTACGTTGATGCCATACTTGCCACGACAGCAATACCAAACATGGCGCAAACGGCTAATAAGATGATTCTTTTCATTTTAATTGTCTCGGTACAATTCAATGTGATGCTCACGACAGAGCGTTAAGCCTTTCGCCTCTTATAACCAACACAAACTGTATTTTTAGCCTGTCTGGCAAAGCTAGACGTAACTTTGTAGCCACTGTATCTGCCTGATTACCGATAACTTTAGAATGAAGGAAGAAAAGTCTTCAAAACGTCACATTTCTACGAGGTTTGGCTGAAAGACAAGAGAGCAATCGCTAACTTCAAGTAAGCGGCCACACTAGCATCGAGAGTTAAAAAAAAGTTCTAGTTAGAGCCTTGAAAATATAAATAAGCGAACGCTTCGACCTATATTCTTACAATTCTCCTTTGCTCAACTAAGTTAATTCTATTCCAAACTCTTTGATAACGATGGTCACAATGAAGAAACAAACGATTGAAATAATGGCGCAAATTCCCAAAGAGAACCAAAACGAATATCGGCTCAGTAAGAAAGGAAAAACTAGAAACATCGGCAATGTAGGCAGTACATACCAAAAAGTATAAAACGCGTGGTTCGCGAGCTTTTCCTGACCTTGACCTTCAATATACATCCAAATCAAAGCTAAAATAGTGACCGTCGGGAGCGCGGCAATCAGCGCTCCCGCTTTATCACTTCTCTTGGCAACTTCAGATATCAGCACCACTATTCCTGCGGTTAACGCGTACTTAGTAATCATCCACAACATGAAAGAGCTACCTTTAATAAACAAAAAGCGACGTAATAATTACAACAGAGCTTAGCTCATTAACGTCGTAAACCCGTGCATGCCCATATATACACCAACGGCACTAATCAAGATCCCCGATAGATAAGGTGCACGACGAGCCACATCGTTCAAACCACTCCACTTCGATGTTGCTTTTTGAACACCCACTGCCGCGACAACACCAACCGCAACTAAAGTTAACGCTAGACCAATACTGAACGACACCACCAAGGTTGCACCAAGTGTCATGGCCTTAAGTTGCAAACAAATGAGTAAAACAGTGACCGCCGCCGGGCATGGTATTAACCCACCAGTCAAACCAAACAGAAGTATTTGTCCATTGGTAACATCTCGATCGCCAAAGCGCTTTTGAATATCTAGAGCGTGAGCACGCTCATGAGCGTCTTGGTACTCTTTATTCTCACCTTCCGAGTGGGAATCCGCATGAAAATGCACCTCGAAATCGTGGGTGTGATCATGGTGCCCGACCATCAACGTGACGAAAAAATCATCAGAGGCTTCAATACAGGAGGCGGATTCCAAATAGCCATCGCGCTCAATAAAGTGATAAATATCAGAAGGCTGTCTGATTGCGTTGGGTAGCACTAGTTTAACGCTTTCAGCCGTTAAAGGCTTACCATTAAGTGTGCGTAACTGAAAACGGCAGTGATACCCTTCATCTACAATAGAAAGCGATAGATGCCCATGACCAGTATCGACAACTTGCGTTCTCCAGTCTCGAGCTTGCTTATGAGCTTTGTGCCAAGCTCGCTCATCGCTCCACGTTCTCCAGAACATCCATAAACCCGTCGAGACGATAATTACCCCAGAGATAAGCTGCATCCATGGCTCCGCAGCTTCTGCAGTAAATCTTTGGCTTATATACATCCCACCCGCAGCAATTATCCATACGATCGCCGTATGGGAAAGCGTTGCAGCCAGCCCCAACATAACCGCCTGCTTCACTGTTCCTTTTACGGCCACAATAAACGCCGCCATCATCGTTTTTGAATGTCCTGGCTCTAATCCATGTAACGCTCCTAATAAAATGGCGCTGGGTATAAAAAACCATCCATTACCTTGTTGTAATAATGCGACAAAATCCATTGTTATTCTCAATATGCTCTTCTAAAGTTGCCTTAAACTATACTCCCCCCCAGTATTTAATACTACCCCCCAGTATAAGATGAGTGCTACATTATCAGTTAGAATCTCGCAGTCAGTAACTTAAAGAAGATAAGTCATGTCCCATACAACCAGAGATCAAAAGAAGCTCAATACCCGTGTCAGCAAAATACAGGGTCAGGTGAATGGTCTTAAAAAAATGCTGGAAGAAGAACATGAGTGCCAAGATGTGTTGCAACAAATCGCTGCAATTCGAGGGGCTGTAAATGGCTTAATGAAAGAAGTAATTAAAGGTCACTTACTTGAGCACGTTGTACTTGAGGAAGACAAAACTCAACGTGAAAAAGATATGGAAGTCGTATTGAAAGTACTGGACTCTTATATAAAGTAACCCTACTTCGCTAGAGTAAAGTCACTAGGGTTAAACTCGAATAGATCCTTTATATGTAATCGTTAACTAAACGGGAAATAGAGATTCCATTTCATATCGATTAGGTTGAAAGAAACTATATCAGTTCAAGTTAAATAGTTTAGTTATCAGAACTAAAACGGCCCAAACATAGGGCCGTTCATATTATTAAAAATCCCTAAACTATCTGCTAAAAATACATATTGTGATAGGTTTTGACTTTATGGAAGAGTACAAGTAAACCTTTATACCTCTTGTAATTCGACGTGCTTAGCGCTGTAAGATTTTGTAAATGCAATACACCCCAAAAGTACAGCAAGTGGTAACACGGGATCAAAGATTGAACCATGAGATCCGAAGAATAAGTTAAGAATCATGACTAATGAACCACCAATAGCCCAAGCAATTGTTGTTGGAATAGTCCAAATGATGAGTTGTTTCTTAACCTCAGTCACCCCCATTAGTCGATTAACAATATGGAATAACGAGTCATTAAAGTAGCCAGCAAATAGAGATCCCATCGTAGCTGCCGTCGCTGCGAATAAAAGGTTAACATCAGGAATATTCACTAAAACTGGGGCAGATATAGAAGCAGCGGTTATCATGGAGACTGTACCAGAGCCTTGAATAATGCGAACTAACGTCGCAATAATAAATGGAATCATAACCGCAGAAATAGGAAGCCCTGCAACTTGGTTGGCAATCTCTGCGCCCGCACCCGTTTCACGCAATACCGCACCTAACGCGCCACCAGCACCTGTTACTAACAAAATGATGCCACAAGTGGAGATTCCTTGTTCCATCTTTTCATTCGCTTCTTCTTTGGTAAGGTTATTACCCAATGTGTAAACCGCTAATAAGGTTGCTATTGATAGTGCAATTGTAGGGCTGCCGATAAAAGCGATAAATTGACCAAATGTTGTTGCTGTCAGCCCTTCGAAACCGAAAGTCCCCTCTAATAAACCCATCACTGATTTCGCAAGTATAAGTAAAATAGGGATAATAATTGGAGCGATAGATTTACTTAAAGATGGTAGGTCTTTCGCTTCTTTACTTGCAATGTACTCTTTGTGATCATTAATCAGTTGCTCACTAGACTTCGAGAAATGTTCGGTTGGAATGAATTCAGGAAACTGCTTTTCTAACCATCTTGCATACCAAACAATACCCATGACACAAGGCGCTGCGATCATCAAACCAAAACCTAACATGCTGGCAAGATCGACACCAAAGATACCAGCAACTCCCAAAGGCCCTGGAGTCGGCGGAATAGCGTGATGCGCTACGACCAAGCCGCCCGCCAGAGCAACCGTAAGCGTTAAAATCGAGCGATTGGACGTTTTTGACAAAGACTTCGCAATTGGATAAAGAATGATAAGCGCGCTATCCACAAAGATTGGGATGCTAACAATATAGCCAGTTACAGCAAGAGCGGCCTCTTCTTTCTTTTTTCCTAACCACTTTATAAAATTATAGGCAATACTTTCTCCTGCTCCAGAAGCCTCTAAAATAGCCCCCATCATAACGCCGAGACCGATGACAATCCCTATACCGCCTAATGTTCCACCAAATCCTTTGCTAACGGTCGCAATCGTGTCGTCAACACTTAACCCACCAATAATACCTGCGATACATGCCGCAATTAACATCGCAATTAACACATGTACTTTTGTACGTAATACAAGAAAAACAAGGACTGATACGGCTACTATTAGTCCAATTACTGAGGTTGGTAACATTAGACAATCTCCATATTGTTAACAGAAATAAATTGTTGTAATACATCCTTGAAATTACTGTCTGCTTTAAATCCAAGCTCCAGTTCTTTAGTACAATCAATTTTTTGTGGCCAACTACTCACAATACGATCAATACCCGCATCATGCTCATAGGTAATATAATTAGAAAGTTGCTTACCCACTAAAGTGTCCATTGTTTGAATCATCTCAGCTGGTGTAGTTTGAATGCCAGGTAAATTAAGCGTTCTATAGGACAGATTATTTAACTGCTCATAAGGCATTAGCCCTGCATACTGAATATTGTCAACCACTCTAGACGGGCTCGATATCCAAAGTTTTAGCGTAGGGTCTACAGGACAATTTGATTCTTGAGCATTCAAAGGCTCACGAATAATTCCGCTTACGAAAGAGCTAGCGGCAAGGTTTGGTTTCCCAGGGCGAATACAAATAGTCGGTAAACGTACGGATACAGCTTTAACAAAGCCTTTACGGGCATAGTCGTTCACCAATAACTCACCTATAGCTTTTTGCGTCCCGTAGGATGACTGAGGATGAAGTGCTGTTATTGGTGTAATCGTTTCCGGAAGTTCACCACCAAATACAGCTAAAGATGAAGCAAACGTAAAACGAATATTAGGGTTTACTTTACGGCAACGCTCAAGCAATAACTGTGTGGTCGTCAGATTTACAGCTACGCCTAAATCAAAATCTTGCTCAGCATGGCTCGATACAATTGCCGCTAAATGAAAAATGTGTGTCGTTTCGGCAGTAATAACTTGGTCTATATTTTCTCGCTTTGTCATATCCATGACTAAAGAAACGACTCGGTCATCAATGCCCTCTAAGCGCGACTTTTGAATGTCGACAATAGTAATACTTTCAGCTTTGTTTTCTTTTAGTAGTGATTTGGCAAGTAGGGTTCCGAGAAAACCCGCCCCTCCAGTTATGATAATATTCATAGTCACGACCCTTTGTTTTTGTAATTAGTTTCAAGTTATTTATGGATAGAAATTAAAATTGTTATAGGTATGGTTTAACCCAACTAAGGCCCAGCTGCGTGCTATGCCTTGGGTTGTATTCACAACCGATCCAGCCTTGGTAACCAGAGTCATCCAAAACATTGAATAGGTGTGGGTAATTCAGTTCGCCTTCCGATGGTTCGTGCCTTTCAGGCACAGAAGCAATTTGAATATGGCCTGTGTATGGCGCCACATCGCGAATCAACGTACTCAGATCACCGTCCATAATTTGTGCGTGATAGAGATCGAGCTGCAATTTCACGTTTGGACGAGCCACTTGTTTGATGAGTTCCACCGCTTCACGTTGATGTGCAACAAAGTAGTTCGGTACATCGCGATTGTTGAGTGGCTCAATCATCAGCTCAACACCATGTTCGGCAAACTTATCCGCTGCATAACGAATGTTTGAGATAAAGGTTTCAATATGCTGATCACGAGTGAAGCGTGAATCAACAATGCCAGACATAGCGTGAACCTTTTTACAGTTCAGTGCCTTGGCGTACATCAACGCAGTCTCGACGCTCGTTTTAAATTCATCCTCACGCCCCGGAATAGCTGCAAAACCTCGTTCACCTGCATCCCAATCACCTGGAGGCATGTTGAATAACGCTTGCTCAAAACCAAACTGCTGTATCTTGCTTGCTAGTTCTTGCGCTTCGAATGCGTATGGAAAAAGGTATTCCACCGCTTTGAAGCCCGCTTGGTGTGCTTTTTCGAAACGATCTATAAAAGGAACTTCTGTGAATAACATTGTCAGATTTGCCGCGAATTTAGCCATTACTTACCTCTCCCTTTTAGGTCTTGAATCTCAGTATCCGTTAAGTAGCGGATGTTGCTGTCTTTAAGAATGAACGCTAGCTTCGCTGTCTCTTCTAGCTCTTCTGCGTTATCCACTGCATCTTCAAAGTCCGTACCCGTGATCACTGGACCATGGTTCGCCAGGAGGAAAGCTCGGTAGTCACTAGCCCGCTGCGCAAGTTCTTCAGCAATCTGAGGGTCGCCCGGGCGCAGGTACGGAATCACTGGCAGTTCGCCAATGCGCATTACAAAGTAAGGTGTGAAAGCTTTGATGGCATTCTCGCGATCTAAACCTTCAAGACAAGAAAGCGCCGTCAAGTAAGTAGAATGCAGATGCACAATCGCATTACACTTTGAGTTATTTCGATAAATCGCCAGATGAAAAGCCACTTCTTTTGATGGCTTTTCACCAGAGATATGGTTGCCATCAATATCCACAACCGAAAGCTCTTCAGCAATCAAGCGGCCGAACGAAGAACCAGTTGGCGTTGCCAGAAAGTGTCCATTAGGCAGTTTTAGAGAAAGGTTGCCAGCGCCGCCAGTCGCATAGCCACGTTCAAACATAGAGCGCGCCATAGTGACCATTTGCTCTCGCAGTTGTTGTTCTGTCATCAATTCTTTATTCATCACAACCTCACCTATTCAAAAAACGACTGTGCTTTGGCAAAGAAGTGTTCATCGCCGAAGTTGCCCGATTTCAGAGCCAAAGAAAGCTCGCCTTCAAGTGACTTCACCCAAGGTACACCTGGTGCGATTTGAGGACCGATATGAAAACCTTTTACGGCTAGGCTTTGGGTTACAACCCCTGAGGTTTCCCCACCCGCAACGATGAAATTTTTCACACCGTGCTGCTGAAGTTTGATTGCAAGTTGGCTAAAGAATTGTTCAACCGCGTGACTTGAAGCATGCGCGCCAAACTCTTGTTGAATCGCTTTTAACGCCGCTGCATCTGCGGTTGCGTAAACCAGTGGTGCGAACTCGCTTTCGATGTTGGTCATGACCCAATCAAACACTTGATTTGAGTAATCTTCTTCCGTCAGACACGCCTTCACATCAATAGCAAAGTGTGGCGCTTTTTCTTTGTAAACAGCGACCTGTTGGTTGGTCATGACAGAACAAGATCCAGATAACACAACGGTTGGTGCCTTTTTAGGGTTCCCCTCTTGCTTCGCATCACTTTGATCTTCAAGGTTCTCTATCCAGTTCTTAGCAATACCCGCAGCCAAACCAGAACCACCAGTTACCAGTTTTAGAGACTTCGCCGCTTGGCCAAGTGTGACAAGATGCTCTGCATTGAATGCATCAACCACTGCATAGCGGTTGCCTTGTACTTTTAGCTCTTCAAAGCGCTCAATTACCGCTTTTGGACCTTGTTCAATTATTTGGAAGTTCACCAGGCCAGATTTGCCTTGAGATTGAGCATCCATCATACGAACTAGGCTTGAATCAGTCATTGGTGTCACAGGGTGATTACGCATACCTGAGTCGCTTAGCAAGTCTTGGAATACAAATAGATGGCCGTTGTAAACTGTGCGACCATTCACTGGTAATGATGGGCATACAATGGTGAACGCTTCACCTAGCTCTGCAAGCAGTGCATCCGTTACAGGACCAATGTTACCTTCTGCTGTGCTGTCAAACGTTGAGCAGTACTTGAAGTAAAACTGCTGACAGCCATTTGCTTGCAGCCACTTAAGCGCAGCTACTGAATCCTCGATTGCCTCATCTACAGGACAGGAGCGAGATTTAAGACTGATCACGACCGCATCTGCGTTTACATCAATCTCTTCTTTTGGAATACCGTTAAGCTGAACTGTGCGCATGCCGTTTTCTACAAGAAAACCTGCGATGTCTGTTGCGCCAGTAAAGTCGTCTGCGATAACGCCTAATAACATCATTTTTTCTCCGTTTTACGTGCGCTTACTTCTGTTTGTTTTCTACACCTGGAAGCTCAATACCATCAAAAATCTTGATAACGGCACTGTCGTCTTCCTGGCCAAAACCAGCATTGCTTGCACTCAAAAACATGTTTAGTGCTGTGCTTGATAGAGGAAGTGGAAATTTGAGATCTTTTGCTGTGTCCGATACGAGGTTTAGATCTTTCACAAAGATGTCGACCATAGATTTAGGGGAGTAGTCACCATCAACTACATGCTTCATGCGGTTCTCAAACATCCAAGAGTTACCCGCTGCATTCGTCACCACGTCGTACATCAGGTCAAGAGGAATGTTTGCACGTGCCGCTAATGCCATTGCTTCAGCACCAGCTGCGATATGAACACCTGCTAGCAATTGGTGGATAATCTTCACAGTTGCGCCTAGGCCAATCGCTTCACCGATGTTGTAGACCTTAGCTGCCGTTGCGTTGAGTACTGGTTCAAGTGCATCAAATGTGCTTTGCGCTCCCGACGCCATAATAGTCATCTCACCTGATTCTGCTTTTGCAGCACCACCAGATACCGGTGCATCAAGCATCACAAGGTTGTGTTCTGCCAATTTCGCTTCAATTTGTTTTGCGTCTTCTGCTGAGATGGTTGCTGAAACCATTACTGGCGTATTCGGCTTAAGCGCTGTAGCAAGACCGGTTTTGAACAAGACCGTGTTAACTTGAGCTGCGTTCACAACAAGAACTAGAACCGAATCAAGCTTATCTGCAAACTCAACTGCATTTGTAGAAACAGCTTTTGCACCGAATGAACCTAGCTCTTCAAGCGCTTGAGAATTTAAATCGAAACCATATACATCTAGGCCTGCACGCACACATGACTTTGCGGCGCCCATTCCCATAGAGCCTAAACCGATAACACCTACAGATTGAACTTCACTCATAAAAACAATGCCTTCTGGTCTATTAAACTTTGTTAATTCTTGTTTGGTTAATGTGATTATATGTGAAGATTAATACTAAGACTTCGCTTTGAATCACATTTTTTCACATAAATTAACAATGTCGTGATATATACCTCTTTATGGGAAGAGACATTCCGAGCAGTTAACACAAGCGAAGGCTGTTCTTACAACGTTGAGAACATAATTCACAGATATTCACAAAAAATAAAAAGATTGGTAGGATACTGAAAAACAAGAATATAGAAGTGAAATTATGATCCCAGCAGAACGTCAAAGAACCATATTATCCCTGTTATCACATCAAGAAGTGTTAAGCATTTCAGATTTAACCGACCACCTTGGCGTATCACATATGACCATTCGTCGTGATATCGTGAAGCTTGAATCCTCAGGTAAAGTCGTTTCTGTTTCTGGTGGAGTGCAACTCGCTCAAGCTCTACATTCAGAACTTTCCCATGATGCGAAGGTCGAGCAACAAGCGGATGAAAAGATTCAAATTGGTAAGCTGGCGGCTACGTTAATTGGCCAAGACGCTACTATTTACTTGGATGCGGGAACAACCTCTCTAGAAATCGCCCATCAAATAGCAAATCGTAGTGATCTTTTAGTGATCACCAATGACTTCTCTATTGCTGCTTTCCTTATGACGCACAGTGAATGTGAGCTTTACCACACAGGAGGAAAAATTGACCGCGAAAACCAATCCACCATTGGTGGAAAAGTCGCAGAGTTCTTGAACGGGCTAAATATTGATATCGCCTTTATTTCGACCTCATCTTGGAGCTTGAAAGGCTTATCAACACCTAATGAAAATAAAGTTCTCGTAAAAAAAGCGATCATCAAGGCAGCACAAACCAACTATCTGATCTCAGACTCAACTAAATACGGTCAGATAGCGAGCTTTCATGCATTAGACATCGAGCAATTGGACGGAATTATTACCGATCGAAACCTATCAGAAGTGGTCACACAAGAATTAACGGATAAAGGATTACGTGTTTATAAAGAGTAACACTACCTAAACACCTGAGTTCGCGTCACTTTTATACTCGTTAATCTATAGGTGCTTCCAATATACATAGACCTTATTGTGTACTTTCTGGCAGAAAACACATCCTTTTGTTTTCTAAATTACCAAATTACTGATTACATCTGGATATGGACGCTCACTTCGCTTTATCGCTGCTCGTCACTTGTCATCAAAAATCAAATTCACCGCAATTGCCATCAAAACTAAGCCTGAGATTGGCAGCAAGACACCTAATGGCGAGCGCTCTATGTAAGGCAGATTCTCTGCAATCAATAAACCCCACTCGGGTTCTGGCGGCTTAACGCCTAGTCCGATAAAACTCAGAGAAGTCAGGCTGATCGTAATGTACGGCAAACGCAGAAACGCGTGACGAATCAATGGCGGCAGCACATAAGGCAACAAGTAGTAACGGAGTACTCGCCACTGACTGGTTCCCCAAATGGGCGCAAGATGCGTATAAGGCTGCGCTTTGGCTTCCATCAACAAGCTCGCGCAGGGCGCCGCTAATGGTGCCCACGACACCATAACAATCGCAATCAAGGCACTGTTTGGGTTCATCCCCGTTAGACCAGCGGTCAGCAGACCCGCCACAATGTATGGCACACCTTTGGTGATCTCAATTAAGCCTCGGCTATAACGAGTCACGAAGCCGAGCAGCAAACTAATCACCAAACTTAGGAACTTTGCGATGATGCCCATTTTGATCGTCGACATCATACCGCCGCCTAAACGAGCAAGCAGATCTCGACCAACGGCGTCGGCACCAAACGCAATTCAAGGCGAGTAAAGTGGATGGTGTAAGGATCGCGCATTAACGCCCACCCCGCACAACCAATCAGCAAGGCAAAGCGTAAGATTTGAAACTTACTGATGTTCGCCGATAGCCAAGTGATCACCCAAGGCTCATCTAATACACGCTAAGGCTGTCATTGAGCAAGCGCCCGAACATGAACCAGAGTTCTCCAGCAAGGAATAGCATGGATAACTGATACAACCAGCAAACGTATTCTCATACAAAGCTTCAAATAGGATAACGACTTATGAGAAAAGCCAAGTTAACTACATATAAATGAGTTTCTAGTTTGGAAAGATTAGCGTTTGGTTGAGCATGGCAGATCAGAATGTATCTGCCATGTCATAACGGTAGTGATTGGTGAAAAGAGACCGTACAGATGATATTTAAGGCTTGTGGGTTTCATCTGACAATGTTTAGGTAGATACCAAGCCTTATGTTCTGTAAAGCACCTTTACAACATGCCAGCCGAACTTGGTTTTGACTAGATGTGGCGTCAGAACCTCGCCAGAAAAGCACACTTTGTCGAACTGAGGTACCATTTGACCACGGCGGAACTCACCAAGATCACCACCGCGCTTACCTGACGGGCAAGTGGAATACTTCTTCGCTAGTGTCTGAAACTTTGCGCCTTTTTTCAGTTGCTTGATAATGTCTTCTGCTTGCTCTTTGTGCTTCACAAGAATATGTAATGCGGCTGCTGTATTTGCCATTGATCTATCTCTCACTATTCTGGTCGCGCAAGTGTACCCAATCCCTTTTAACACGCCAAACATTTCTTGTTTATACCTAGGCGGCTTCAAGGTTCAAATACATGGGACTATAAAACTTTCGGCATAACAAGATTAAAATACAACCAAGTTTTGCTCAGTTAATCACTATTCTTTAAGAGATTGTCTAAAAAGCTCACATTTGTCTCTCCGATGGTTGAAGCCTTCGTCTGATAAGATTAGATTAGACACAATTCGGTGGTATTTATAAGGTTATTTCATGGCAAAAGTCGTTAGTAAAGCGAATCAATCTCAGGGCATGTTGATGTTCAAACTCACCCTGCAACAGAGTTTCGCGATAGGCACGCTAAAAGTCCGTGAAATCGTTCCGTATATGCCAACCACGAAGATCCCTTACTCGCATCATCACGTCATTGGCACCGTTACAATACGTAACTTAACAGTGCCTGTGATCGACATGTCAGCGGCTGTCGGCTTTCGTCCTATCAGTGAAGAAGAATACAAGAATTGCTACTTGATCGTGACAGACTGTTTGCGAACCGTGGTCGCCTTTATGGTTCGTAGTATTGAGAAGATCATTGAATGCGATTGGAAAGCCATTGAAACCCCACCAGCGAGCGCTGGGAAAAATATTTTCGTAACAGGTATTACTCGCTACGAAGACAAAACGGTTCAGATGCTGGATGTAGAACTGCTACTTTCCAAAATTTATCCGCAATACGAAAACTCAAAGATCCCGATGCTGACAGATGTTGAACGTGAGCGCCTAAAAGCATTAAGCATTCTTTTGGTGGATGACTCTTCCATCGCTCGTAAACAGCTGTGTGATGCTCTTGATAGTATCAATATCGGATACCAAATTTGTAAAAATGGTTTAGACGCATTAGAGCTGATGAAAAGCGAGGCTGAGGCTCATCGACCAATCGATATTTTGGTCAGTGATATTGAGATGCCAGGGCTTGACGGCTACGAGCTAGCATTCGAAGTACAAAATGACTCCGCTCTTAATCACTCATACCGCATTTTGCATACATCGTTATCGAGCGAAATCTGTGTAGACAGAGCTCACCAAGTTGGCGCACACGAGGCGCTTGAGAAGTTCAATGCTGGTGAGCTGATTGAAGCCATGCTGCGCGGTGCAAAAGAACTAGAAGCCAAAGCTATGGCTTCTTAACTCTTAACTAAACAGCCAAGAAGCAAATTGTCGAATATGGTGTTTTGCGGCCATTTTTTCGCGCAGAAGCTTTGATGTTCGCAGCTGCTAGTTTCTCAGGTCACTTCTTTGGCATCGAGTAACTACAAGATACAAACTCTGTCTCTTCGACTTGATTGATGTGATTAATATAAGAAGCCAAGCTATAAAGTACATTCGCCAATAAGTTCGCGTAACGAAATAGAATGGGGGCAGGTTGCTTCTTACCTGCATGTTCGATCGCAACTAATGCTCGTACCGTTTTTTTAGCTTGGCAACGGCACAAATGCAATTGACTGGATGCAGGGTGCCCTCCGGGTAGAACGAAACCTCTGAATCCACCATCAATGCGTTGCTTAAGCAAGTCATAATCTGCCTTTAGCTCTTCAACTTCCGCTTCTGTAATCGCTAGCTTTCCGCGAACCGAACCATTTAGGTGATAAACATTAGGCTGCATTCTTGTCAGTATATCGCGGCTAAACTCGTCCAGATCCATCGCGAGAACTAAACCAATACGACTACAAAGTTCATCTGCCGTGATTTCAAAGTCACAAACCGGACTGTCCTCGTAAATAAAGGGATAGCAAATCTCGCTCAATTCCTTGCTCACAGGTTTCATGCTTTTGTTCCAATATAAAAAAGGGAGTCAGTATAACCTAACTCCCTTTATGCATTCATTATTCCGAATGTTCGATATTTACATGACTGGTTTACAATCAAGCACTTTCGATTTTCTTGTGACCTTCTTGAAGGTGAACAAAATCTACTAAATCATCACCAGACACTTGATACGCCTGACCAAAGCCTTTAACAAATAGCCCCGATTCTGGCTTTAAGTTAAACAACACGAAATCCTCTAGTTGGCTGAGACCATCAATTATCTCCCCAAAACGTTCTTTCATTTGTCCAACAACTTGGTGCCACATCTCCGTGTCACGCTCAACCACATTTGCCACAGCATCAAAAGTTAAGCGCTTACGAGCAAACAACTGCTTTGAAGATTCTTCATCTTCGATCATCATCAAAGAAACGTTTGGGTTTTCTAGAAGGTTACGAGCATGACGAGCGATTTTAGAAATGAGTACGAAGTAGCCTTCCTGATTTTGGACATAAGGCGCGTAGCTTACATTAGGGCGAGCTTCTGCATCGACAGTTGCAAGCTGAAGCGTACGACGCTCCTGACGAAACTCTTTGATCTCTGGCCCTAAACGACCTTGCAAACGCTCTTGTTTAACTTGTTGATCCATATTGATACCTGACTTTACTAATTAGTATTCGAGTTGAGCCTCGATTATGTTTGTGATTACTTTTTCAATTCGGCTTGCAGGGCGCGGAATGCCGTGACTTGATCTTCAAGTAGCTCGCGCTTTTCGTTACGGCCTAAATAAACTTTGAAAATATTGCTTCCGCACTCAGAGAAAAAGCCAAAATAGTGACTCTCTCTGCCCATAAACGGTTTGCTGACCAATGCAACATTTTTAACATTATCTAGCTTCAAGTGACCGTGTAGCTCACCTTCTCTGCCCATTAAATTGTAATAGCCACGCGCTACTTTTCCCTTTGGGAATGGCGCTTTGACTTCAAAAATAGAGCCAAAAGAGTGAACAATAGTCGTCACTGGGCCGAAGCCAACCAAACCTTCTAGAATGCTTTGTGCTTGCGCTCCTGGAGCGATGGCCACCATTTCCTGCGGCAAAGCCGCAACAACCTCAAATTCAGAAATACCGAGACGTTCTGCCATCGCTGCTGGCAATAATTGCGGTTCTTGCTCTAGTAATGCTTCAACTTGTTGTTTGATTGATTCCATATGTTTTCCGTCTTTTTTCAATTTTTTCATTAATTATTGGATACTTTCGGTACGGTTTCGTTCATCTCTGACGTAAGTACCTGAATACAACCTTGAGCCAATGAAACAGCCCAGAAACTACCAGCAAGAGTAAGAAGTAGGCTGCGTTCATGCAGTTCCACTAAACCTTTTTGCTGCCACACTTTAAATAGGGGCATTAAAAATCCGAACGTGTCCTCCCCCATAAACGATGGCAGTTGGTTTGCCTGAACGATACCGCGATCAAACCCGGATTTGAGTGCAGCAAATAGTGGCTCTAGAGGGCTTTGCTTCATCATCATAGCGATGGTGCTTTGCCCTTCTTTGATGGCTTTAATATAGGTCGCCAATGTGCTATGTTGCATCATTCCGTAACCACCGATATTACCTCCAGCGCCACAGCCAATTGGCAGTACCTCTGCATATGTCTTGGCTAAACTGTTGTATAAACTACGTTCACGGTTATCGATTGCCCAATGGTTCACACTCAGTTGCTTCATATGGTGTTTGGCCATAAAGTTCACACCAAGCTCATACATGCCTGCTTTTTCTGGCGTGGTAGCTGGTGGGGGGATTTTTCCTTTTTCTACAAGGTTAAGCATGGGTGCTGAACCACCGACTACCAACTGATATAAGTCCAACCCGTGTGCGCCAGTCGAGAGAAAATCATTTAAATCTTGCTCTAACACTTCTTTGGTTTGATAAGGCAAGCCGTAGAGTAAATCGATAATGACAGGAATTTTGTCATCGTTGGCAATCTCGCTAACTCGCTTTAGCACATCTTCTCTATCATCTAACCGTTTCGCGCTGCGACGCACTTGTGTATTAAAACTTTGTACACCAAAAGAGAAACGATTAAATCCACCGTCGAGAGCGCCTTGGTATAGCTCATCAGAAAAACGGTTGATGCGACCTTCTAAGGTGATTTCACAATCCGCAGCCAAAGGAAAGTGCTCATGAATCGCCTGGCCTAACACGCGAACCTGTGCTGGAGACAGATCCGTTGGCGTTCCACCACCGATATACACAGCATGGAAAATACCGTTTTGTGTCCAAGGCAATGCAGCTTTCTCCTTGAGCTCCTGCATCAGTGCGTCAAAGTACTCATCAACCAGTGCGCGGCTCGCAGCATTTTGAAAGAAGTTACAAAAGGTGCAACGTACGCGACAAAATGGAACGTGAATATAAAGACAACGTTTATTGGTCGCTTTAACCGAGTTAGCGGTAACGCTTGAAAAAATTGCCTGTTGCTGAGGTGGAGGTACAGGCACGCTCGCTCCGCCAGCGTGTGCCGAATGTTTCTTAACAAAGGCAAATCGCAATGGGTCAGGGCTATCGCTTCCCAACACTGATTCGTCAAATTTATCGATATCGACGCTCATATATACTCGCTTAGCTCCCACCATATAAGGGGTAGAGGCTGGTCTTTAAAAATCTGCAAGAATCATAATTTGAGCGTAATGATAATGCAATTGATAATTGATCTTATTTCGGTTGTGAGTAATAATCTGCTCAAGTTTTCATAGTTTCCCGAGATATTCCGTGAACGTACAAAGATATGTCATTGCAGGAGGTGCTTCCCTTGCCATCCATGCCGCACTTCTTTTTGTTTCTCAAGAAACGAAAGTGTTCGCGATGCCTGCTGGAAATCCAGCAAGTTCGGTAAGTTTAAACCTTGTATCGGCACCACCACCTACCGTCGAAACATCCACGCCAGAAAATGTGGCGCCACCAAAAGAACCGCAGCCTCAGGAGCAGCCTGAGCCGGAAAAGAAGATCGTAAAGAAACAGGTCGTTAAGAAAGACGCTGTTAAGAAAAAGGTAGTGAAGAAAAAAACAGAGCCGGTTAAACAATCTAAGCCTAAGACGGTGGAACCAGCCAAAGCCGTAACAAAACAAGAGAATCAGCCCGAAGCCAAACCGAAGAAAAAAACGGAACCGGCGAAGAAAGAGATGGTCGCTCAGCAAACCGCGCCAGCGAGCCAATCCAAAGGGGCAACGTCTCAACCTATTTTGGTCGACAAACCTACGTTTGTGAATCAACCAACTCAGCCTCGCTACCCAAGATCTGCACAAAGACGCGGTATCGAAGGCGTAGCCTTATATGAAATATGGCTCGATGAAAATGGCAATCAAATTAAACAGGTTTTGATTGAGTCTTCCGGCACAAAATCGCTGGACGCCTCAGCGCTTCGTGCCATCAAACAGTGGCAATTTACACCACATATTTCGGGCGGGCTAAAAGTGGTTCACCGAGTACAAGTACCTGTTCGTTTTAAGTTGGATGGATAATGGAACAACTACAAGAATTACAAACTCAACTTGGCCTAATGACATGGCCTTTGATCATTTGCTCAGCCCTCACCGTCATGATCATTACCGAGCGGTTATTCCACGTTTTGATTAGCCTTGGCGTAGGGAAACGAGCCATTCGCCAAAAGCTCATTGGGTTAGACCCAACGAATGGAAACGATCTTGAGACGCTTGCAGAAGAATTGTCGCATAAGCGACCGCTCCTTTATCGTGGCGTTGCCATGTTGCTTGCCCATCACTCTTTCTCAAAGTCTCTAAGAGAAGATGCCGCAGGCATTTGGCTACAAGAAAAACGTCATCAGCTGCATTCTGGCCTTCGCTTACTGACGTTGATTGGCGTCATTAGCCCTTTGATTGGTTTGCTTGGTACGGTACTTGGCTTAATTGAGATGTTCAAAGGCATCGCTGTCTCAACGGGGAATATCACCCCGAATGATTTGGCAGACGGTCTAGGTTTGGCCATGCGCACTACTGCAGCAGGTCTTATTATCGCCCTTCCTGCGATTTCAGGAGCACAAATCATTGGTTTGTGGGCGGATCGTGTGATCGCCAAACTCGAACACACATTAAACTATGTCAACTTATGGCTTGAAGGTATCTCTCTGCAACACGTGTCGCCAGACAATTCAACATTAGCAGTGCGCTCTTCTGCAAAGGTCAAGGCAGAAGCACAATGATTAAAACGCCACAAGACAACACTCGTAACGACTTAACTCCTGATTTAACACCGCTGTTGGACATCATTTTTATCGTAATGGTTTTCCTGATGTTAACTGCAGCGGTCAAGCTCGATTCATTAGATGTCAATTTACCGAGTACAGAATCTCAGGCCGTTGCAGATGTCGATAAGCAATCCATCACGGTAAACATTCTTAAAGACGAGCCTTACTGGGCCATTAACGGCAAGACATACATCAATTGGGACAACTTTACCCTCGCGCTGCTAGAAGAGAGTAATTCAAGCGATAAACCGATTGTGATTGGAGCAGAAAAAACCGCGAACATTCAGTCGCTAGTTCAACTTCTCGGCTTTTTACAAGAAAACGGAATTCAGGCAACTCAGTTACTCACTGAAGAGCCGTCATAAAAATAAATAAGATAGAGATCCTTTCAAAATGAAGAACACACGTGCCACCATTCACGCTGTTGTTACGGCAGCCATTTCCCTACTTGCGAGTAGCCAACTTTTTGCCAATGAAACACCATCATCAGAGCGTGTTGTTAGTGCAGGCAGTGCCGTCACTGAACTGTTGCTTGAACTCGACGCCAAAGATAGCTTGGTTGCTATCGACGTAACCAGTCAGTTACCAAAAGGCATGGAACTGCCTAAAGTAGGCTACCATCGCCGCCTTTCAGCAGAAGGGTTGCTCGCCTTACGTCCGACAAAAGTCATTGGCTCTGATGAGATGGGACCGAAAACAGCATTGAACCAATTAAAAGCGGCGGGGGTAGATGTAGAAATCGTCAATACCGATGCCAACGTTGAGGGCCTTTACCAACGTATCGATCAAATTGCGAACCTTATGAATCGCCAGGCTAAAGCGGAAGATTTAAAGCAAGATGTGAAAGCGCAAGTTCAAGCACTCAATGCAAATCAACCTGCTCAAGCTCAGAAAAAGAAAGTACTGTTTCTACTCATCCATGAAGGTCGACCTGCGAACGTTGCAGGATCAGAAACCACACCCGATGCAATTATCCAGCTAGCAGGCGGACGAAACCCAGCTGCTGACCAGCTGTCTTCTTACAAGCCTTTATCCACAGAAGCCATGGTAGAGATGCAGCCTGACGTTATTCTCGTTAGCGGTCGCAGCTATGAAACGCTGGGCGGTGCCGATGCGATTTTAAAAGCAATGCCACTTCTCGCCGCAACACCTGCGGGAATGAATAAAAATATCATCACGATTGACGGTCACGCCCTTGTTGGTGGTTTGGGTCTTAAAAGCCTTGCAGAAGCCGAGCGTTTGAATGCGCTGCTTTACCCATAGAGACATGGCATGTTGTTAAGACGTATCTCCCTTTCAACGACGTTATCCGTACTTAGTGGCTTTTTAGCATTTGTTGCTATCGCCTCTATTACAGTAGGTCCAATGAGCATTAGTTTCACTGACAGTTTGCGTAGCCTAACAGGAAGCAGTTCTGATCTCGCTCCTCACATTCAGTTGGTGATTAATGAGATCCGATTACCTCGCACCATTTTATGTATGTTCATCGGGGCTATTTTGGCGATTTGTGGCGTGGTTATGCAGGGCCTATTCCGTAACCCGCTGGCCGAGCCCGGCATCATTGGTGTGTCTGCTGGTGCTGCACTTGGCGGTGCGTTCGCTATTGTTGTATTTGCAGAGTTTAGCCAAAACTATCCGCAACTAATGAACTTAGCTGCGCTGCCTCTTTTTGCTTTCCTAGGTGGTGCGTTGACGACCATTCTCGTTTATAAACTCGGCACAAGTAAGTTTGGTACCTCAGTTACGATTATGTTGTTAGCTGGTGTCGCCATTAGTGCGCTTTCAGGAGCGGCGATCGGTTATATGAACTTTATCGCTGATGATCAGATGCTACGAGATCTGACACTTTGGTCGATGGGCTCATTAGCTGGCGCAAATTGGTCGGGGATAGGCCTATCTGCTGTTACGCTGGTCATCCTGTTATTCTGGTTCCAGAAAAAATCGATGGCGCTAAATGCTCTGTTGCTAGGGGAATCAGAAGCAAGACACTTGGGAGTTCCGGTCCAAAAACTCAAACGACAGCTTATTTTGCTCTCTGCATTGGGGGTTGGTATTACGGTGAGTATTAGTGGTGCAATTGGTTTTATTGGGCTCGTGATTCCTCACTTAGGACGCATGCTAGCAGGCCCCGACCAT
The DNA here is from genome assembly GCF_022808245.1 of Vibrio sp. CCB-PB317. Lineage (NCBI taxonomy): Bacteria > Pseudomonadati > Pseudomonadota > Gammaproteobacteria > Vibrionales > Vibrionaceae > Vibrio > Vibrio sp. CCB-PB317. Next base: position 544,758 of record NZ_JALGNU010000002.1, on the reverse strand, counting down.
CGAACGCTACTGCCAATCTCTGCACTCATGGGAGCGCTGCTTCTTACCGCTGCTGATATGTTTGCTCGTATTGCCGTGGCACCAGCAGAATTACCCGTCGGTATCGTGACCGCCTTGATCGGTGCGCCCTTCTTCATCTACTTATTGTTCCAGCAGAAAGGGAAGATTTTGTAATGAACCAGATCGTTTTATCGGGTAAAAACATTTCGATGAAATTTGGCAAGCGCGTTGTTCTCGATGACATCAATATTGATATCCGAGCTGGTGAAGTGACCGCCCTACTCGGCCCCAACGGTGCGGGCAAAAGTACTTTGCTCAAGCTTCTGTGTGGTGAAATCTCTTCAAATCATGACATCGCCTACTTCGGTAAACAAAAGCATGATTGGGAGCCTGAAAAAAGCGCAAAACACATTGCGATGCTTCCACAGCACAGTACCTTGACCTTCCCATTTCTAGCCAGAGAAGTGGTCGAATTAGGCGCGATTCCGCTATCGCTGTCCAATAAAGAAACCACTAAGTTAGCTTTACATTACATGGAACAAACCGATGTAATGCATTTGGCAGAAAGCCTCTACCCATCTTTATCTGGTGGCGAAAAGCAACGATTACATCTAGCACGCGTGATGACACAGCTACACCAATCTGGCGAGGAACGAATCTTGATGCTTGATGAGCCAACCTCTGCGTTAGATCTCGCCCACCAACACAACACGTTAAAGATTGCTCGTGAGGCCGCGAAAATACAGAACGCCGCAGTCGTTGTCGTGTTGCATGACTTGAATTTAGCCTCCCAGTACGCAGACCGACTTGTACTTTTACATAACGGAAAACTGGTTTGTGATGACACACCATGGAATGCACTGACGCCAGAACGCATTGAGCACGTTTATGGCTACCGCTCCATCGTGACAAAACATCCAACTTTAGACTTTCCTCAAGTTCACGCCGCCGCTTAGCGTGTATCTCTTCTGAGCCGTCTCTTCTGCTTTCCAAACGACAAAGGCCCGCAATAATCATATTGCGGGCCTTTGCTTTGATATTTAATCGAATCTTGGGCTCAAAAGAGCGGCGAGAAAATTACTGTGTTCTGCCTTGGCTTTACAGCCAAAGCAGCAAACAAGTGTTCATCTAGCGCTCTCAATTGCTATTACTTACTCATTTGGATCAATGAACGACCAATCAACCACTCGAGCTCTTTGTCACCACCTGCGCCAAACTGGCTTTCAACCATTTTGTATAAACGGTCAATACCGTTAGCAGCAAATTCTTGCGCATTTTCGGCCGTGACAATGTGATGGAATAGCAGTCGTAAAATCGCGAGGAACTCAGCATCTTCCAGTGCTTTAATCCAACTTTGTGAAAATGCACTTAGCCCTTTATCAAACTCTAGGTGTTCAATAAACATTTTAAAGATACGGCCATCCAGTGCGGCGGTGAAGTCCGTTTTCTTAGGGAAGTGATGGCTAATACCGGTACGAGATATACCTGTCTGCTGACTTAGAGTCGTGTACGACATTTTGTCGTAACCTAGTCTTAGTAGCTGATCAACAACGGCATCCATGATCTTTTGGATAGTGATTTCGGTATCTTCTTTACTACGCTTTGGCATATTTTAAGCTCTTCTCTTTGTAAATCCATCTAACTCACTATTAAATGAGGCCAGAATGAAATCATTCTTAGCATTATACCCAAGTTGCCCAAGGCACTTCGTTAAGCGAAACCTAAAAATTGAACCGCTAACACCTGCGCATTAAGGCCATTTGGATATATGTACTGCGACTACTTAATATAAAGTTAAGTTCCAAATCATAACGTCTTTACAGTGCGTAATGTGCAATTTGCAGTTATGTTTTTGTCAATACATGCTACTCAAAATAAGGCGAAAAGTTAGTCTCATCAAAACCTTGCGCCAATTATTCATCGAAACTATTCAAAGACCAAGAATGATAATTATTAAAAATAATCAATCAAGAAATAGTCTTATAAATTGTCCATTAGTTCAACTGGGCTGAGCGAAATCTCGTCACTATGTTCGTTAATTGATTTTAAATGTTGATATATATCACATTAACGTTCTTGATGATTTAGTAATCCAATCTTTAACCCTTACTTAACAAGCGCCTATTCTGTTCTTTTTTTATTCAAAACTCGTCATTTTTGTAGATACAGATCAAATACCTGATAGAATACCCTTAGTATTTACAAGAGGATTCGTTATGAGTGTCGAATTAGAAAAAAACCAAGTATGTGAAGCTTGCGGCTGCGCGGGCGAGATTGGCTTCATCATCAAAGAAGGTGACGAAGTTGCCGACGTAACGGTTTTCGCACAGACAAAAACAGAGCTAGAGTCTGAACTACAAAAATACATTGAGCTCGCTAAATCAGTATGTGCTGATGTTGAATACAATGTTTCTGAAATAACAGAAGAGTCCAACCAAGCGACGGCTCGATTCAAATTTGAAGTAAGTGCTGAAAAGCTTATCTTTGAATTAAAAACTCGCTCACTCGCGCGTTAATGGAAAAAGCGAGCTCTGTGCTCGCTTTTTTATTTTTCCGTTATCCTAATATTAAACAAACCGTTTTTTGGCGTTTATTTATCTTTTTTGAATACCACCCACTTTAACGAACCATTCGTTTCAAAATCGTTCTCAGCTGTACACATCAGTAATACACCCTCAACATTAATCACGGCTCCGGTGGTGTAGGCTTTATCATCGTAGTAACAGATACGCTGACCTACCTTGCCGTCAGCGACCACCAGCGCTTTGCTTTCTGGCGTACTGTATGATTTAGCAAAAGCGGCCCCAGATAGTAGTACTGCTACAACACCAGCGGCAAAAATAAACACTCTTTTTAACTTCATGAAAATCTCCCTCAGACGCTCATGATACTAACAAGGACGCTTGTTCAGTTCTTGGCAGAACCTCATATTCTTCATATCTCTACTGATATTTTTCTCACATTTACTTTTAAATAAACTATATAATCAATCACTTAATCATTCCCTAACTTGCACACTGAAGCAACTCGGCATCGTGAGAGCGTGTATGCTTTCAGATAAAGCCCTAATTTGAAGTTCTTGGGCTAAAAATCAAAAACTGTTAACAAAGTATGCATAATGAGTCTATTTAAGTATAAGATGAGCACTTAAGATCTCTATGTTTAACTAAGTCTCTGGCTATGCGTTTTGTTTCCCTTTTCCTTACCTTGATGCTGCTCTGCTTCCCATCTTTCGCATATGAGCTAGATTACTACTCTAAGTTTGGTCACACCGATAATTACGGTAATCTTGATCTACGAAACAAACCTTACACTCAATTACCTTCTGGGTTAGTGGTCAAAGGCAACTTAAATATCTCGCAAACCCCGATCAAAAAGCTGCCTAAGGGGCTTGATGTGGGAGGCAGTTTGGAAGCAACCAACAGCGCACTCAAAACCATTCGCTCAGGTACAAAGATAAAAGGTTATGCGAATCTACTGGGTAGTAAGATCGAAAGCTGGCCTAGGGGCATCAAACTCGGCGGTTATCTGAACTTGACGGATACACCATTAAAAACGCTCCCAGCTAAACTTCGAGTCAAAGGCGATTTAAGTGTTATTCGCACTCCTATCTCTGCTCTTCCTGAAGGATTGGTGGTTGATGGTAACCTTTATATAGGAGGATCCGCGCTACAAGTATTTCCAGACACGATGACGGTGAAAGGGAATATCTTTTTAGGTGGCAACAAGATTACCAAGTGGCCTAGCAATTTAACCCTTGGCGGGGCCGTTGCTCCTTAAAAAGTAGACAAAAAAAGCCCCGGAAAACCGAGGCGTTAAGGCGTTCATAATCCATCAAGTTCAGTGATGAATATTACTCTTGATTGTTCACTGGGTTGGCATAGCTCGCCACCAAATAAGGTCTTGCACCTTCAGGTAACTGCTCCAATTTATCCGCGAGGTGACGCTTCACCGCCTCTGTGATGATGCTTGAATCTTCGCGTCCAGCAGCTAACAAGTTGATTGGGTACAACTTGTAGTTATTGTGAATTTGGCGGTCGATTTCACCGGCAAGAGATTCTGGCGTTTCAAACTCTTGATCAATCACATCACCAAACGCGACATGCACACGACCTTTATAACCAATGATGCCCTGAATGATGCTTTCGATATCTTCAAATTCACCTTTTTCATAACGGCCATTTTCTGCTTTTTCGTACAGCTCTTTTGCTTTGGCAATGTCACATGGATCATTTTCATAGGCAATCGAGACAGGAACGATTTTCAAAGAACGCGTGTATTCACCAAAGCTGATCTTCTGCTTGCGGCCTTCAACATGGAACATTTTTAAAATCGCAGGATCAGTAAAGTCGTTTCCATCTTTGGCACGACCTTCCTTTTGGGCAATCCAAATTGAATTACCGGTATCAAGCGAGTGTTTAATGTAGCTCGACAGTTGTCCTAATGCTTTCATCATTTCTCTAGGCGCCTTAGCAGAGCGCTTAACGATGAAGCTTTTATTGAGTCGCATCAATTCTGTCGCACATGGCTTCTTCAGCAGGTTGTCACCAATCGCAATACGAACCGTACGGTGCCCACTTTGGTACAAGCCATAGTTTACTAGAGCAGGGTCCATCGCAATATCACGGTGGTTAGAAACGAATAAGTACGACGTGTTTTTATCCAGCTTATCCAAACCAGAAAAAGTGACGCCATCCGTTGTCTTATTCAATGTATCTTTCAGATACTTCTTCACTTCAATCTGAATCGCTTCTACTGAATCAAGCTTGCTCCATTTAGCTTTCAGATAGATGCGCAGGATCGGGCTCATTAGCGTTTTAAACCACGCTGCTTTATTAGCAAAGCGATGATCGAGAATAGCAGTGATAAATTCATCATCTTGGATTAGACGATCCAGCGCTGCTGGAATTTCTTCGTCATTGTAAGGACGAATTTCAATATAAGGATCGGTATTGGCAGTCATTGTTCATTACATATCAAAAAAAGCTGGCACATTTTACGCATAGTTTTGCTGACAAGCAGCATTTCAACCCATACTTTTAACATGGTCATACCAGTTAGGCTACAATTTCTCATGCTAAAAAATTCTCTCAGCTGGTTGGAATCGTATAGGTTTAACGTTACCCTTAGCGCCAAAAAACACTGGTACTCATAATGAACTACGCAATTGAATTTCACGACGCTAAATACCCCTTTCTTGAAGTAGCTGCGCGCAAAAAAGCACTGAAGCACAGTCTGCTGTCTGTCGTCGAAGGGTTAGCCGTCATTAAATTGGGTAAGCAGGAGTATGCCATTGAACCAGGCCAATATTTTTGGATTCCTCAAGGATGTTTGAGCTCCCTCACCTTTTTACCTAATTCTCGTGTATATCGTTGTGATTTTTCTGTGCGTTTAAATGATGACTTCTCACAACAAGCAGGTTTTGTGAAACCTTCACCGCTGCTAAAAGCCCTCGTCGAGAAACTAGCAACAACAGCCGAGCGCTCGGATCTGCAAACCGATCTGCTGACGGTAGTAAGACATGAAGTATTGACTCTCTCTCCTAAACTAGCGCACTCAACGTTAACAAAAACCATCAATCAGTGGACGCCTGGTTGTGACATGGACATTTCTAAAGAGCTGTGCTTGGTACTCACACTCCGTGAAGCAAGAAAAATGAAGCTGTCGGGAAAGAAAGAAGAGCAGATTGTCGATACGCTTTTTGCAGGTAACACAGAAGAATATGAGCAACTTTGCTTTTTGGTCTTTGGAGAAGCGCTATAACTCGCATTCTAAAGAGCCATCTTTTCAGTATTACGCAGAGTGACGCGCACAGAAAATCGAGACTCAGATAAAAATAAAAAGGGCGTACATGGATAATGTACGCCCTTTTTATGTTCGCTCAAGGTGACTAGAAGGGAACTTCAATCTGCATCATCCAGTCAGCGTCGTAATATTCGTGCCAACGATAATCAAATCGCATTCTTGGCTGTCCGTCGGATTTATCACCAAAACCCACGCTGAACATCAGGCCATGACTACGGAGCCACTCTTCTGTGTCCATTTTGCTCTCTTCGTCTCGGAGCTCTTCCGGCATCCAAAAACCAAGTCCAAAATAATTCTTTTCTAGATTTTGGGTTAGGAGTGGTGTGTCTTCCGGCTTAATCGCCCACTCTTCCCAATAGTTTTCTGTTGGCCCTTCGAATTTCGCTTCCGCAGCATACCAAATCAACGCATCCGTACTTAATACGCCAATGGAATCTAAAATTTCTTCACAGATAGGAAGGGTGTTATCTTCAAACACAACAGAACGATCAGAAAAATAGTTACACGCAGAATGAGCTTGTGTGACCACAAGCAGCGCACATGCACTAAATACGGCTAATCTGACCATGAAAATCTGACCTCTCAGTTCCCAGATAATGTTTCTTTGTATAAGCCTTCGTTAAGCAACAATTCACAGACGGACGGGGTTGTGTAGGCGCTTATGTCTTCACCCGTAACCAATGCGTTACGTATATCCGTGCTTCTGACTTTTACTTTTTCAGGGCACGCCATAACAGTCCAACGTTCCATAATCTCTTCTGCTCTACTAAATTTAGCAAATTTGAAGAAATTATCAGGACCTATGACAAAAGTTATATCGGCTGTTGGGTAGATTTCTTGAATTTTTTCTAACAACGCATAGGTTGTCACACTTTGTCCGGGTTGGTACAAAGCTTGCTCTGCATCAGAACGCCGAACATTAGAAAGCCCCATATCTTTGATGAATGCATCAACCATTTTGCACCGAGTTGGGTAATCGAGCATATTCTTGCCCCAAGCGTGTGCAATGCTAGGTTCAAGTAGCACAAGGTCAAAGTGGCTCAATGACTCAATAACACTTTTGTGCCCTAAACTAGGTGGGTTAAATGCACTACCAAAAATGGCGATTTTTTTCATATCCGGTGATTACCTGGTTGAAGAGAGTTTTCTAATCTGATGATTTCGGTATGATACTACTAATCTTTACAGCTTTTGACCCTAAAGTCGTGTTTATCAGTCTCAATTGCATGGTTTATCACCATTTGAGCAAGCGGGCTTTGGTGTCTGAAATATTTGCAGGAAAAGGAACCCTAAATGGAACAATCCATCCGTGATGAAATGCGTGTACTCCCTTCAATTGATCCGCATTTTGAAATTGAACGCCGTATTGCTTTTATTAAGCGTAAGCTACAAGAAGCAGGTTGTAAGTCACTCGTGCTTGGCATTAGTGGCGGTGTTGACTCAACCACGTTAGGTCGCCTTGCCCAGCTTGCAGTAGAACAATTGAATGCGGAATCTGGTACTGACAAATATCAGTTTATCGCAGTACGTCTGCCTTACGGTGAGCAAAAAGATGAAGATGAAGCGCAACTGGCACTCTCTTTCATCAAGCCAACACACTCTGTGTCTGTGAACATTAAAGATGGTGTTGACGGTTTGCATGCGGCGACTGATACCGCGTTGCAAGGGACGGGCCTGCTTCCGACTGAAGCCGACAAAATTGATTTCGTAAAAGGTAACGTAAAAGCGCGAGCTCGTATGATTGCACAATATGAAATCGCTGGTTACGTTGGCGGCTTAGTATTGGGAACAGACCACTCAGCAGAGAACATCACTGGTTTTTACACTAAGTTTGGTGACGGCGCGTGCGACCTTGCCCCTCTATTTGGTTTAAGCAAGCGTCAAGTCCGCGAGTTGGCTGCAACATTAGGCGCACCAGAGCTACTTGTTAAGAAAGTACCAACGGCAGATCTAGAAGAACTAGAGCCGCAAAAAGCAGATGAAGATGCTCTGAACTTAACTTATGAACAGATCGATGACTTCTTAGAAGGCAAACCCGTTCCACAGCAAGTGAGTGATCGTCTGGTAGCGATTTACAAAGCAACGCAGCACAAACGTCAGCCAATCCCAACGATTTACGACTAAGCGATATTTTCCGTTCACTTTTAAACTCAAAACGCTGCTAAAGTTAGCAGCGTTTTTATTGAGAACCGGGGAGCCTTCTCGCTTAGTTTGTTACCGTCACGTCCGTCTCTGGGACAGCACAACACGCCAATACGGTTCCCATCGCACGTTCCTCATCTGTCAACGCAGGCACGTCCGGATGATGTACTTGACCCGACGTAAGCTGAACCTTACACGCGCCGCATAAGCCAGCACGACAGCTATTGCTAACAACCTTCCCTGCGTCTTCAAGCTGATCTAACAACGTTTTCTGATTATTCCCTACAACTTTCGTCCCATTGAAATCGATCGCTATGCTCTTCTCTGGTCTTGAAGTGACTGAAGATACGCCAAACGCTTCTTGATGGTAGTTTTCTTCTGGCAGCCCTTTTCTTAGTAGGAGATTTTTCGCTTTCTCCATAAAACCATCAGGACCACACACAAACACTTGGCGCTGTTCAACATCTTTGATTTGCTTAATGTGTGACAAACTTAAACGCCCTTTTAACCCAAACCAATCAACGGCAGGTTGCGTTAAACAGACTTTTACTTCTAGCCCTGGGTGCTCACGCTTTAACTGCTCCAACTCTGAGCGACAAGGAATATCATTTTCGGTACGACATTGATGGTAGAAAACCACGTTCTCCAACTGATTGTGATCCGCTAAGAAACGTACCATCGATAGCATTGGTGTTACTCCACTGCCTGCAGAGAGTAAGAGCAGAGGCTGCGCTTCATGAGTTTTTAGGTGGAACTGGCCATCAGGTTGTTCTGCCTCTAAAACATCACCGACTTGTAAATTGTCTAAGAGCGAATTAGAGACTCTTCCACCTGCAATACGCTTAACAGAAATAGCATAGCGACCCGGACGAGACGGACTGGATGATAGCGTATAGCGTCGACCTACTTTCTTACCATCAATATTCACTTCTATTGGCAGGTGTTGTCCTGGCAAGTAATTAGGTAAAGAACCTTTGTTTGGTTCTAACCATAAGGTCACGAAGTCTTGGGCGATTTCTTCACGCTCAACACATGTTAACGTCATGCGCACTGGCGAGTTATCCGCGTAAAACTCCGGTTCTTTGTATTCCAGCACCTCAACTTTATCGCCTTGACGAATAATGCCTTCATTCCGCGCGACAAGATTTTGCCCGAAGAACACACCACCGACATCATTTGCACGGAACTGTTGTAAGGTTTTAAGTGGCTCCTTGCTCTCTCGGAATGTGCCTCTTTGGGTATTCACCGTAGTCAGGATACAGCGCTCGCAAGGTTTGAGAGACTCAAACTCTACCTCACCGATTCGTATGCGCTTCCATGAATCTTCTTCAAACGGCTTGGTATCAGAGACCACTAAGTTAGTACGGAACTGATCCATAGAGTGTTGCTCAGAGCTTCTTCGGTTCAGTTCATCAAGGGAAGCCTGGCTAATCACTAACACCGGATAACCATCGGCAAAGCTAACGTTTTGACCTAGCTTTTCGCGGACACGATTCGATTGCTCACCACTAAACAACAACTCAACGCGCTGCCCCAACACACGACTAAACCAGTCATCTGCATCATCTGTCGTGGTATAGGCAGTAAACGTATCTTTCCAAACCGTTGCAGGTGTCTCCTGCATTTTGAAATCTTGGTAACGGATTTTAAGTGGCTCCATACCCAAACTACTAAACACCACTCCATCGGACAATAAGGCTGACTTAATGGTTACCATTTGCGGATACTTTCGCGCAGTGATCATCGAGCCATCAGCTTTCGCAATCATAAAGCGACGATCGAAGCTCAATCCTTGCTTCTCAACCCATACGGATGACAGCGATAATCCGCCAACTGACTTAACCGGAAAAACATTAATTTGGGATAAAACGGGTTGCGACATGGCCTTCTTCCTACGGGTGTTTTTTATTTGTTGCGGTATTGTATACTCAAATCACATTAAGTTGCAGAGTCTACTGCCTCTTCATCCATCGCAACTTTCTCGAAACCATATTCTTATAAATTTGGTTTTAGTGACAAGTATTTACTACACTCAATATTCGCGTTTTTTAACACCGTTCTGACCAAATACCGTTTGATAAAATGTGATACGACACACATAATTCACCCAAGTTATCACTGCCCCCATTTATCGATTTGGAGCTTAATTATGGATACAAGAAAACTGGTTCTGATTTTGTTATGTATCTTTCTTCCGCCTGTCGCGGTGTTTATGGAGAAAGGTCTAAATAAAGACTTTTTGATTAACCTAATATTGACGTGTTTCTTCTTTCTGCCGGGTACGATCCACGCGCTTTGGTTAACAATGAAGTAATCACTTACACTCTCACTCTGTAGAAAAGTGAAAAATGGGATGAAATGTGAGGGCAATTCCTCTATCATCCTGTCGCCTAAGCGCAAGCGTTTGCTCAAAAGCAAATACGGCGCTTGGGCTCCAATCAGACAACTTTTCAATGGTGGGAGCAATTAATGACAACACTGACAATCACTCGTCCTGACGACTGGCACGTTCACTTACGCGATGGGGAAGTTCTTAAAGACACCGTTCGCGACATCAGCCGCTACAATGGCCGTGCGCTGATCATGCCAAATACCGTCCCACCAGTTACTACAACTGAGCTCGCCCTAGCCTACCGTGACCGAATTCTAAAAGAGCAACATGGCGAACAGTTTGAACCTTTGATGGCGCTTTACCTCACAGACAACACCACACCAGATGAAATACGTAAGGCTAAAGCCACCGGAAACATTGTTGCTGCCAAGCTTTATCCTGCTGGAGCTACCACAAACTCAGATTCCGGTGTGACCAATGCGAAGAACATTTACCACGTTCTCGAAGCGATGGAAGAAGTCGGAATGTTACTTTTGGTTCATGGCGAAGTAACACATCACGATGTTGATATCTTCGACCGAGAGAAAGAATTCCTTGATACTGTCCTCGCTCCTATCGTCAATGACTTCCCTAATCTTAAAATCGTTCTAGAACACATCACTACCGCCGACGCAGCAAACTTCGTTAATAACGCCTCAGATAACGTAGCTGCTACCATCACTGCTCACCATCTTCTTTTCAACCGTAACCATATGCTTGTGGGTGGTATTAAACCTCATTTCTACTGTTTGCCAATTCTTAAGCGCGGAACCCACCAGCAAGCGCTGATCGAAGCAGCAACTAGTGGTAGCAAGAAGTTTTTCCTAGGTACAGACTCGGCACCACATGCGAAAGGGGCAAAAGAGTCCGCTTGCGGTTGTGCTGGTTCTTACACTGCACACGCAGCGCTAGAGCTTTATGCAGAAGTATTCGAGAATGAAGGCAAGCTGGAAAACTTGGAAGCGTTTTCAAGCTTCAATGGTCCTGATTTTTACGGCATTGCGCGCAACACAGATACGGTAACGTTAGAAAAATCCGCTTGGGATGTGCCGGAAACGATGCCATTTGGCAATGATATCGTTGTGCCTATTCGAGCAAATGAACAAATTGAGTGGAAAGTGAAGTAAGTACTTTACTGACGTTCCATCCATAAAAGAGGGTCATGCCTTTCTGTGAAAAGAAGTCATGACCCTTGTTGTTCTTGTCTTGTTTTGAGCTGTGATTATTAGTGGCCGCGAATTTTTTCTACAGCAGTCCACACAGCAACCACAATCAAACCCGCCACAAAACCGATAATACCGTTAAGCAAAATAGGCAGAATCGCTGTAGCAACCGAATGACCACTAAAGTTCATAATAATCGGCTCTACAAAGTGATGAATGGCAGGCACGTTGTGCACTACAATCCCCCCACCGACTAAAAACATCGCGGCAGTTCCCACAATCGTTAACAACTTCATCAGCTTTGGTGCAAAAGCAACTAAAGCACTGCCGACTTTCGCCATCCAGCCCTTACCTTTTGAGCGAATTTCAAGGTAGAAGCCCAAGTCATCCAATTTCACGATGCCTGCTACTAAGCCATAAACACCAATGGTCATGATGACTGCAATTAAGCTCACCACTAAGATCTGCGTCACAAGGCTCGCCCCAGTCACGGTACCCAACGCAATCACAATGATTTCCGCTGAAAGAATAAAGTCCGTTCGAATCGCACCAGCAACTTTGCGTTTTTCATACTCTTCTATCGACTCGCCAGTATGAACTAACTCATCTTTTTCTTCGTGCGGATGGGAGTGAGGGAACACTTTCTCAAGCACCTTTTCTGCCCCTTCAAAGCAGAGAAACAAGCCGCCAATTAGCAATAATGGCATGATAAGCCATGGAATAATCGCGCTAATTAGCAATGCTGAAGGAACTAAAATCAATTTGTTTTTGAACGAGCCTTTCGCAACCGCCCAAACCACTGGAATTTCTCGCTCAGATGCAACACCAGACACTTGTTGAGCGTTTAACGCTAGGTCATCACCCAACACACCTGCGGTTTTCTTTGCCGCCATTTTCGACATTAAGGCGACATCGTCGAGTACCGTGGCAATATCATCCAACAGTGTGAGTAAACTTGCTCCAGCCATTTTTTGTCTCTTATATGAAATCGAGTAAGTAACAAAATGTAACACCAATAAATCACTCATCAAAGTGATGATTTTGCAAAGAATACTATCCCAAATGGTGTTTTATATTGCCGTTAAGATAAGACAGGTCTAGTCTTGTGGTACCTTTCAGCAGTCAAAAGAAAAAGTATAGATGAAAAGTGGATACATTTACCCAATCGGTACCCCTGGCCAACCTTGGAGCGAAGAAGAACGTAAAGCTTGGTTAGCAACTCAAGAAGTAAAACGTAGCTACCAAGATGAAGTTGTCAGTAAAATCGATGCTCTACGCGAGCGTTTTGATGTTGAACAATACGGTGCACTCTCATACAACGAGGCACGTTTCCCTCTGTTTTGTATCAAAACTCGCAACTGGGATTCAACGAAGCCTGTTGTTTTGGTCACAGGTGGCGTGCACGGTTACGAGACGAGTGGTGTACATGGCGCTTTAAAGTTTGTAGAAACAGATGCAGAGTGCTACGCAGAGCATTTCAATATTGTCGTTGCACCTTGCGTGAGCCCTTGGGGTTACGAGGTGATCAACCGCTGGAACCCAAACGCGATTGATCCAAACCGCTCTTTCTATAAGGATAGCCCTGCCGAAGAATCTGCCAACCTCATGAAGCTCGTTGCGACATTAGGCAATGTATTAATGCACATTGATTTGCACGAGACGACAGACTCCGATGAAACAGAGTTCCGTCCTGCGCTTGCCGCTCGTGATGGCATTGAGTACATCGAGGGCATGATCCCAGACGGTTTTTACACGGTGGGAGATAGTGAAAACCCTCAGCCTGATTTTCAAAAAGCGGTGATTGAATCGGTTGCAAAAGTGACTCACATTGCACCTGCAGATGAAAATGGCGAAATCATTGGTTCACCAGTCGTACAGTTTGGCGTTATCAACTACCCAATGGTGAAGCTGGGTCTGTGTGGCGGCGTAACAAATTGCGTTTACGGCACGACAACGGAAGTGTACCCAGACAGCCCAACGGTGACCGACGAAGAGTGCAACGATGCGCAAGTTGCAGCCGTGGTCGGTGGTCTGAATTACGTTCTGGCTCAGTTATAATAAGCGGTTCTTATATTGCTCCGGTGTCATGCCGGAGTATTTCTTGAACATCGCGATAAAAGGGCTGGCTTGGTTATAACCTAACGTTAGCGCGACTTCTTTCACGGTCTGCCCTTTACGCAGCAACTCCATAGAATGCAAATAGCGTACACGTAAACGCCACTCAGTAAAGCTCATGCCCAACTCACTCTGGCAGTGTCTCGCTAACGTGCGTTCAGTGGTATGCACTTTTTCTGCCCATTCTGCCAAACTGATCTCATCCGTCGGCGATTCTTCTACTGCTTTTAAAATCGGTTCAAGATACTTGTTATCGGTCGTTGGTAAAAAGTGGTGTTCCACTTCTTGTTTTGCGAGCTGGTCCAATAACACCTGTACCAAGCGCTTGTCTTCATCACTTTGCGCCACGTTAATATCTCGTTGACGAAAGTCCTCAATAATGGACGACACGATTGGAGTCACTTTGATCAGACTCGTTTTGGTAGGAAAGTGCGCCGTCAATTCAGGGGCAATGTTCAAAGAACAATATTCGATAGGTTTACGGTTGTAACTAGTATGACGGATTCCAGCAGGAACCCAAATTGCAAGATGCGGAGGCGCTAGAAATCTTGTATCTTCTGCATCCATCTCTAGGATCCCACCGCTGATCAGCTGCACTTGCCCCCAAGGATGGCTATGAATTCGTGTTTCTGTATTAGAGAGAAAGGCTTCAAAATTCATAAATACATCCGATGGTGCGCGGTCGATTGATAATGAGGGATGAAGATTTCTGGCGCTCTTTTTCAAAATTGTCTTCCTATCGCTTACGATGTCTTTTAAGAGATACTTTTTATTATAAAGACCTGCCAGACTAGCGCCATCAATAATTGTGCTATAGGGTTCTCATGATTTATTTACTTCCGTTTTTCACCGTTATGATTTGGGGTGGTAACTCAATTGTGAATAAGATGGCAGCAAGCGCCATTGAACCAAGTGCGATGAGTTTCTATCGTTGGTTTGTCGCAATGGTACTTCTAACTCCATTTTGTCTGCCTGCGATCATCAAACAACGACACATTATTCGACCTTACTTAACTAAGCTGGCGTTTCTTGCGTTACTTGGTATGGTGCTCAACCAATCACTTGGCTACTACGCTGGTTTAACGACAACGGCTTCCAACATGGCACTGATTACCTCTTTGGTTCCTTTGATCAGTGTGTTTTTAAGTGTTCCTCTGTTAGGCAAGTCTGTATCAATGTTAAGTATCGTCGGTGGTGTGATTTCGCTCGGCGGCTTGGCGTTTATGCTTGGTCATGGTGATATCACCTACTTTTTACATCAAGACATGACCCAAGGTGATAGCCTTATGCTGATTGCAGCCATGGTATACGCGGCTTATTGCGTGCTGCTAAAACGCTGGAAGATGCCTTTCAGCAGTTTGACTCTGGTTTACATGCAAGGCTTCTTCTCGGTTGTGATGCTTACACCACTTTGGCTCTCTAGTGAGCAACTGTTACCAAGCCAAGACGCGCTACCATTAATCGCCTATGCTGGCATTGCGGCTTCCATTTTTGCGCCGTTAATGTGGGTGAAAGCGATCGATTCAATTGGCGCTGATTCAAGTGCCATGTTCATGAACTTAATGCCCGTCGTTTCTGTCGTACTTGCTTCAACGTTGATTGGTGAGAAAATTTACGCTTACCACATTATTGGTGGGCTGTTAGTCATCTCTGGCGTTATCCTGTCGCAAATAAAAATACGACACAGAAAGCCATTGCCCAATTCTGAGATTGCCTCAACCGCCAATTAATCCCAGTTCCCCAAGCCACAGAACTACGCTGTGGCTTGTCACTTCCAGCGTTCGAATAAAAGTTAATATTTTGTTTCATTCGCTATTCCCGAAAATTCATCTTGCTGCTAAATTGGGAAAACAATAACTCACCAAGGAAAGACAGATGAGCAGTGGTCAAAGAGACATTACCCTTCGCTTTTTAGCAGAACCCAGTGACGTCAATTTCGGCGGAAAAGTGCACGGCGGTGCCGTAATGAAATGGATCGACTTAGCAGCCTACGCCTGCTCTGCAGCGTGGAGTGGCAAATATTGCATTACTGCATACGCAGGTGGTATTCGTTTTGTTGCGCCGATTCATGTCGGCAACTTAGTCGAAGTTAGCGCGAAAGTCATTTATACCGGACGAAGCTCAATGCACATCGCGATTGACGTGCAAGCCAGTGACCCAAAACAAATGAAAAACAGACTCACCACCCACTGTATCGTTATTATGGTTGCTGTAGATGAGAACGGAAAACCAACCGACGTGCCGAAATGGGTTCCAGAGTCTGATGAAGATAAAGCCTTGGAACAATCCGCTATCCGCCTTATGAACATGCGCAAAGAAATCGGGGAAGAGATGGAAGCGCACGTAAAGTATCTCAAGTAACCTACATCCGTTAAGAACGCTATTGACTACCTCAACGTTACTTATAACCAGAGTGTGGAGCAACATCATGGTTTTGCCATTTGCTTCACACTCGGCCTCCTCTGTCATAAATCCTTCACCTAGCTTTGCTTAAATCCTTCCACTATTTTGGAGTTGGATAGAGTTTGGATCTTGAGACTAAAAGAAACGACCTTAAGTGAAGAGACGTTGACCAATTTAAAAGCGGTCGAGTACCAGTGGGTAAGAACCATGTACGTCGAGGGGTATAACGAAACAGAAATTAACCATTACATTCAAACCTGCTTTGGCGGTGATGTCACCTTTGCAAATTTATTTCGTCGCGTCGCACTACAGCAAGAAAGCTTATACACGCTGCTTCAATACGTTGGATGTGCCCCCTCCAGTCGAGAGTTTTAATCCTTACCTACCTCAATTTTACTGATACCTGAACTCAGGTTATTTATGTGAAGTGCTACGCAGGGCATTCTCCTAGCCCTGTGTAATCCATTGCAAAGCCGCTAATCTTTATCCGCTTATTGAACAACTGTATTTAACAGGTATAAAAAAACCTGAGTCAAAACTCAGGTTATGGTTACAAAAACTGTTAGTGATTGAATCGTAAGGAACTAAGCTAACAGCCAGCTATGCGTAACGCCAATAAAAGCCAAGATATTACTGATCGGCGGCCAAACCAAAATTGTAATATCCGTGCTACGTATAAGGGCGACCATATGGTCGCCCTTTTCTAGTTATTCTTATCAATCTCAGACCACAAGAGATTATCCTTTCACACCACCAGCGGTTAGACCACCAACCAACCAGCGTTGAGCAAGTAAGAATACGGCAGTGATTGGCACTGCTGAAAGTACAGCAGCTGCAGCAAAGTCACCCCACAAGTAGTTTTGTGGATATAGGTATTGCTGCATACCCACTGCAAGTGTGTACGAGTCTACATCAGAAAGTAGTAGTGATGCTACAGGAACTTCACCAATTACCATGATGAACGACAAGATGAATACTACCGCTAGGATTGGCACTGACAGTGGAAGCAGTACCAAACGGAATGCTTGCCATGGTGTCGCACCATCCAGTGCCGCCGCTTCTTCTAACGAAGAGTCAATACTTTCGAAGTAGCCTTTAATCGTCCAAACGTGCAGGGCGATACCACCTAAATAAGCGAAGATCAGGCCGCCGTGCGTGTTCAAACCAAGGAAAGGAATGTACTGACCCAATTTGTCGAACAACGCGTATAGAGCAACCAATGCCAATACCGCAGGGAACATTTGGAAGATCATCATCGCTTTTAGGATAGTGTTCTTACCTTTGAACTTCATACGAGCAAACGCATAAGCTGATGTGGTTGATAGCGCCACGATTAGGATTGCAGAAATACCACCCACTTTTACTGAGTTCCACAGCCATGTCATGACTGGGAATGGTGGCGGTGTAACTGTACCGTCTGGGTTAGTCACCGAGAAACCTAATGCCAATTTCCAGTGATCAAGCGTTGGGTTGTCTGGGATCAGGCTACCCGTTGCAAAGTTACCTTCACGGAATGAAATCGCGATGATCATCAGTAAAGGGAAAATAATCAGTGCCAAGAATGCCCACATCGCAATATGAGTAGCCCAAACACGATACTTTAATGACTTACCTTGTACCATTGCCATTGTAATCTCTCCTTAGTCCTGAGCTACTTTAGTTACGCGTAGGTTGATAAGTGCCAATGCGCCAACCAATAGGAAGATAAGTGTTGCTACTGCACTTGCTAGACCGAAGTCTTGACCGCCCGCACCTTCGAATGCGATTCGGTAGGTGTAACTTACCAATAGGTCTGTGTAACCCGCAGGTTCTGACGTACCAATCATGTTTGGACCACCGCCTGTCAACAACTGGATAAGCACGAAGTTGTTGAAGTTAAAGGCAAAGCTCGCAATCAACAATGGTGTTAACGGCTTCAACATCATTGGTAGCGTGATACGAGTAAAGTTAGTAATAAAGTTCGCACCATCAATTGCTGACGCTTCATATAAATCATCAGGAATCGCTTTTAGTAGACCCATACATAGAATCATCATGTAAGGGAAACCAAGCCACGTGTTCACAATCAGGATCATGGTTTTCGCCATGAACGGGTCTGAGAACCAAGCAGGGCTAATACCGAACAAACCTTCCAGAAGCATGTTGATCTCACCAAAGCTTTGGTTAAACAAACCTTTAAAGATCAAGATAGAAATAAACGCCGGTACCGCATAAGGCAGAATCAGTAAGAGTCGGTAAACCGAACGGCCTTTTAATGCTTCCCACTGAACAACACTTGCTAGAACAAGACCAATTACAAGCGTAAATAGTACGGTGAGTGCTGAGAACACAATCGTCCAGATAAAGATACTGATAAACGGCTCTTTGATACCATCATCTTTCCACACACGCTCAAAGTTGTGTGTGCCAATGTTCACCACAAAGCCAGGAGACACTGTGCTACCAACAAACTGACCGTTTTCATCGACAGGTTGGTAGTAACCTACTTCCATATTTGGACGTAACGTCTCTTCAGTACGATTGTTGTAAAGCGTTTCGCCGTCTTCTTGCAGCGTGTACAAAGGCACAACTGCCGCAAACTTACGTAACCCGCTCATGCGGATGTCTTCACCGCTCGGCAGATGCAAATCAACACTGCTCAACGTATTACGGCTCTTAACAATCGTCTTGATTGATTCTTTCTCGCCCGTAGCTTCTTCAATTGGCGATAGGTCAAGATCCGATGCTGAAAGGCTATCTAGTTGAAAAGTGGGCGTAGCAAGTAGCTCCCCATCTTTTTCAACCACAAGCTGATGTCCTTGATCCGTTTTATATAAAGTGAACGGGTAGCTATCACCACTTTGATAAGTTCTGTCCAAAAGTACGCTCTGCGCACGATCAAAAGAGAGTTGGTTTTTCGCGCTGTAGTTGGTAAACGCCAAACCTATGGTGTACGCCAGAGGGAAAAGAATGAAAAGGATCATCCCTGCGATACCAGGGTAGATGTAACGGTGTGCGTACGTCTTTTTACTACCAAAGATGAACAACGCTAAAGCGGTAAGAATGATCGTAAGTAGTGCAAACGCAATCTCACCGCGTGAATACATAAGGATTGTTGCGTAGCCATTGATAATGCCGACTGTGCCTAAAAGTGACCATTTCATGAACACTTTTTTGCTGCTCGGAAGGCTGGCTTCTGGTGCTGTCATAGCATTTGTACCTTGAACTGACTGCATAGGGAACCTGCTAGCGAATATAGAATAAATATAGAAAAGTAAGGAGGAGTTGCCCCCTCCTTAAAAAGGTCTTACTTAATTATTTAGTCATTTGTTTTTCTGCGTCTGCCAATGCTGCATCGACAGTTTGACGACCATCAACTACGTTGATGATTGCGTTCTTAGCCGCGCCCCAGAATGCGTTCATTTGAGGGATATTTGGCATAATTTCGCCGTTCATCGCGTTATCCATAGTCGCAGCGATACGAGTATCTGAATCTAGTTCACGTTGGAACGAGTTAAGCGCTACCGCACCTAGAGGCTTATCGTTGTTAACCATACGTAGGCCGTCGTTTGTTAGTAGGTAGTTCTCAATGAACTCAACCGCTAGGTCTTTGTTTGGAGACGCAGTGCTGATACCAGCCGTTAGAACACCAACGAATGGCTTAGAAGATTGACCTTGGAACTTAGGTAGCGTAGTCACGCCGTAGTTAACGCCAGACTTCTCGATGTTGCCCCAAGACCATGGACCGTTAATCGTCATCGCTGTCTTGCCTTGGTTGAATGCAGACTCAGATACTGAGTAGTCCATATCTGCAGAGATCACGCCTTTGTCGACCAAGCCTTTTACGAAGCTCATTGCGTCTTTAACGCCTTCTTTCGCGATACCAGCGTCTTTAACATCGTAACCTTCAGAAGTGTATTTGAACGCGTAGCCGCCATCAGCAGCCATTAGTGGCCAAGTGAAGTACGGTTCTTTTAGGTTCCACATGATTGCAGACTTGCCGTCTTTTTTAAGTTTTGCATCTAGCGCTGCAACTTCTTCCCAAGACTTCGGTGGGTTTGGAACTAGGTCTTTGTTGTAGATTAGAGATAGAGACTCAACTGCAACTGGGTAGCCGATCAATTTGCCGTCGTAACGTACTGCATCCCAAGCGAAATCAACAATACCTTCTTGAATGTTCTTAGAAGGTTTAATTTCTGCTAGCAGGCCAGCTTCTGCGTAACCACCGAAGCGGTCGTGAGCCCAGAATACGATGTCAGGACCGTCACCAGTCGCTGCAGTTTGAGGGAATTTGTCTTGAAGGCCATCTGGGTGAGCCACTGTCACTTTAATGCCAGTGTCTTCTTCGAATTTTTTACCAACTTCAGCAAGGCCGTTGTAACCTTTGTCGCCGTTGATCCAGATAGTAAGTTGTCCTTCTTCGATGGCAGCATTAGCACCAAAAGAACCCAAAGCAACAAGAGTACCTAGTGCTACAGCGCTTAACTTTTTCATGTTCGTATCCTTTTTATATTTTTGATGTAGGGCTAGTCCATTGAGGTTCAGCCGTATTTCGACATATATCATCTGAAATAATCCAATATGTCTCATCCTCCTAATCCCTACGCCCTTACAATTATGACGTATTTTCGTGATCTAAATCGCCAAGGGTAAGAGACTCAAATCACAAAACGGATACTTCCTGTGATCGGTTTCAACTTTAGGTGGTGCAATAATGTGATTTCCGACCAACTGCTTTATTCCTCCTCCTTTTTTACTCCTCCCTACCTACTCCCCCTACAATTATTTCTATTAGGAGGATGTCGCACCTCGCACAATCTTACAAACTTCAGTCATCCAAGAGTGGATGGTAAGAACCCTTTCCCAGCAGTGCCTACGTATTAGGAAAAAGATTTGCTGGTTTTGCATTGCCAGACGAGTGGAATGTCATTATTGGTGTTGTTTGTGGTAATTATTTCACGGGGGAGACAACACGAATAATGTGGGGGAGAGAAACTCGTACTTGGCTATGATGGGTAGCACTTCTATTCAGGACATTTTATTGAAGTGCTACCCTACTTTTCTTACCAACCGCAATAACTTACCGATTCCTACTGTTACTGCTCGCTAGATAATTCATATAATGATGAGCGGTGAATAATAAAAAATTGATCGAGGACGAGCTACATGGCGAGTGTCACGTTAAAAAATGTTTGTAAAGCGTATGGCGACGTACTGATTTCTAAGAACGTAGACCTAACAATCAACGAAGGTGAATTTGTTGTTTTCGTAGGTCCATCAGGTTGTGGTAAATCTACCCTTTTACGTTGTATTGCCGGTCTTGAAGACATTACTTCAGGTGATTTGTATATTGGTGACCAGCGCATGAATGACGTCGAACCATCCAAACGTGGTGTTGGTATGGTATTCCAGTCTTACGCTCTTTACCCACACCTTAACTTATATGACAACATGTCATTTGGCTTAAAATTAGCAAAAGCAGACAAAGCAGAAATCGACAAACGTGTTGAGCAAGCTGCAGAAATTCTACAATTGGGCCACTTACTTGAACGCCAACCAAAAGCGCTTTCAGGTGGTCAGCGTCAACGTGTGGCTATCGGTCGAACACTGGTATCGCAACCTAATGTATTCCTTCTGGATGAACCACTATCAAACTTGGATGCCGCACTGCGTGTAAACATGCGTGCGCAAATCACTAAGCTACAACGTCAACTTGGTTGTACCATGATCTACGTAACACACGATCAGGTGGAAGCAATGACAATGGCAGATAAAATCGTTGTACTAGACGGCGGTTATGTATCGCAAGTTGGTAAGCCACTTGAACTTTACCATTACCCACAAAACCGCTTTGTAGCAGGCTTTATCGGTTCTCCGAAAATGAACTTCATGAGCGTATTCATTGATGAAGTAGAAGCAGAGCGCGTCAAAGTTCAACTATCTAATGGCGTATCTTTCTGGATTCCAGTGGATGGCACGACGGTTAACCGTGGCGACCGCATGTCTTTAGGCATTCGCCCTGAGCACCTATTATCCGCTTCTGAAGCTGATGCAAGCATTCACGGTGAAGTGATGATTGTTGAGAAGCTAGGTAACGAAACTCAAGTATACCTAAACCTAGAAGGTGCGGACGCGGACGTTATTTTCCGTCAGCCTGACACGCTCGCAGTCGATACCGGCGATAAAATCGAGATTGGTATTCCAGCACACCGTTGTCACCTGTTCCACAGTGATGGTCGTGCATGCCGCCGCCTATACAAAGAAAACGGCGTAGAAGTCGAATAATTCTTTCGTCCTGATTCACAATAAATCCCTCTCACTTGAGAGGGATTTTTTTATCCTAATAAATATAAGTAATTCGATACTAAATCATTAATCGTTAACCCATAAGATCACCCGTTTCTTCTACCTTTACATAAACCATTGTCTTTGTACTGATACTTCATTTTTAATACTTTTCCTCATCCCTCATGAGTAAGTACCAGCTTTTTCCTAACCCGCCAAACTTAGCCAAAGGTCTAAATTTCATTCTTATTTCCACTTACCTCAACAACGCAAATTTTTACACTTATCAACGAAATTACACGTGACAAAAAACTCAGAAGCATTCAACAGAATGCTCTGTTCACCAACTACTAATAACGCTCACGACACGGCAATTGGGGGAGACACCCAAGGGCGGTAGCGTGTAAGAAGGGAAACTGAGTCATGAAACAAAAAGGACTTATCCGCTCTCACGAGATGGAGTTCGCTTTTTTATATCGCATCTCAGATCTTGCTGTCATCGTCTCTTTTATGCTGCTTTTAGTGTTCAAAGACATGAATACTGCGATGGGGAAAGATTACGTCATACTGGCTTTTGTTGGAGGCATCTCCTTTCTATTTATGGCAGAAAGCGGCAATCTGTACCGCTCTTGGCGAACCAGTTCGTTTAAAGAGCAGATGATTATTGTCTGTGTGGCCTGGGCAGTAACTTCCGCGCTTATCTTTATTGTTCTGTATTTTTCGGAAGTCTATGACTTATTTGATAACACTATTCTGGCATTGTGGTTTGCGATTACGCCCGCTCTACTTTTGGCATGGCGAGTGACATTCCGTACCGGATTAGCCTATTTAAGAAAAAAAGGATTCAACACTCGTACTGCAATAATCATCGGCCAAACTCCTCACGGCATTACCCTTGCTAACGAAATTCAAAACCACACTGAACACGGTGTACTTTTTGATGGCTTTTACGATGAGCGTTCTTCCGACAGATTGCCAAATTCTGCTTACCCTATTAAAGGGGCAGTTGACCACGCTCTTGAGCGAGCCAAGAAAGGGGAAGTGGATTACGTCTATATCGCAATGCCAATGCACGCAAAAGAACGTATTGCATCGCTTCTTAACCAATTCTCAGACACCACCGCAAATACGTATCTGATTCCTGACTTCTTTACCTATAACCTTTTGCATTCTCGTTGGGCGCAAATCGGCCAAGTTCAAACGCTCAGCGTATTTGATACGCCATTTGCTGGAATTTCTTCCTGGGTAAAACGGTTTGAAGACATCTTGTTTTCGAGCATTATTTTAGCCTTGATATCTCCAGTCCTGCTCACCATTGCGATTGGCATTAAGCTGACCTCTAAAGGTCCGGTCATTTTTAAACAGCATCGTTACGGCCTCGATGGACGCAAGATTGAAGTATGGAAATTCCGTTCAATGACCACTATGGATCAAGGCCCTCACGTGAAACAGGCGACAAAGAACGACCCACGCATTACGCCTTTTGGTGGTTTTCTGCGTCGCACCTCTTTGGACGAACTGCCTCAATTTATCAATGTACTGCAAGGGACCATGTCTATTGTTGGTCCACGCCCTCACGCCGTGGCGCACAATGAAGAGTATCGCCAGATTGTTGACCGCTACATGCTACGTCACAAAGTAAAACCGGGCATTACTGGCTGGGCGCAAATTAATGGCTATCGCGGCGAAACAGACACCTTAGAAAAAATGGAAAAGAGAGTCGAATTTGATTTGGATTACATCCACCACTGGTCGGTTTGGATGGACATCAAAATCATCTTCATGACCGTTTTCAAAGGGTTCACTGGTGCTAACGCTTACTAAGGTTGAGATTATGAAGAAACTGACAATGGCAATAGCATTGAGTCTGTTTTCAACTGGCTTACTCGCAGAACCGATGGCTTACCAAACCGAGTCTGGCATTGAGTTTATTCCCCTCGTAAGAACTTTCTACGAGGGCGATGACAACATCAACAAAGCGGAGGAATCCGGCAATGTAGAATCGGTCAATATTTGGGGTATAGAGCCAAGCTTATTAGCACGTATAGAAAGGAATCGCTATCGCGCAGATATTTTGTACAAGTTGAAAGCAGGTTTTTCATCCGATGACCGCAACGACTTCGACGATCATACCTTTCAGTTTTCCAACTTTTTTGAGTTCAATCATCGTCATCGTTTAGTGGTTGATTATCGTTTTCGCGCCCAGCATGAAATTAGAGGGGAAGACATTACCGAAGGTAATGGTAGCGCAATCGACTCACCAATTGAGTTCAACCGTAACGATATCAAAACCAATTATGTCTTTGGCTCTAACGGTGCAAAAGGCAGACTCGAATTCGGTTTAGGCTACAGTGATAAAACCTATCAAAACTACCGTGACGGATTACCTGGGCGCCCAAACGCTAAAACGAAATACAACGATTTTCGAGCTCCCAATGCACACTTGGAATTCTATTTAAGGGCGACGCCAAGAACCTATTGGTTGGTTGGGACAAAACAACTAGTAACCGACTATCAACACCGAAATTCTGCGCAGCCTTCCAAAGATAACAACACCAGTTTCTATTACACAGGTGCCGAATGGGAAGTAACGGGAAAAACCAAAGGCATCGCTCGACTCGGTTATCAAATCAAAGATTTTGACAGCGCTCAACGAGAGACATTTAAAGGCTTCAGTTGGGATATCGGCTTTGAATGGCTGCCTCAAGAACAAACTCTAGTCAGCGTGAAAACCACTCAAGCGGCAGTTAACCCAGATCAAGATGGCGATTACAACCTACAAACTCGTTACCGACTGAACCTCAAGCACGATTGGAATAGTTACCTTGCAACTCGCTTAGGTGCTATTTATCAACAAGATGACTATACGGGGATCACCAGAAACGACGATCGCTACACTCTCTCTTTTGGTATCGATTATCAAATTAAACGCTGGGTACAGCTGCAAGCCGACTGGCAATACCAAGATAAAAACTCTAGCCGATCGGGTTATAGCTTTGAACAAAACATTTGGACTTTAAGCGCACAGTTTTCTCTGTAAAAAGGATTATTAATGAAGGCATTCATCACATTCATGAGTGTAGCGTTGTTGCTATTTAGCACTTTGGTCAACGCTGACTCAAACGAGGAAGATTACTTACTCGATACTGGCGATACCATTTCCGTGCAGGTCTATGGTGAAGAAGATCTTACGATTAAAAATATTCTAATAACGTCAGATGGCTATTTTGATTACCCCTACCTTGGCCGAATCAAAGCAATCAAAAAAACACCGAAACAACTCAAGTACGAAATAGAAACGGGCTTAAAAGGCGATTATCTCATCAACCCAAAAGTGATGGTCACTATCAATAACTTTCGTCTGTTTTACGTTAATGGCGAAGTCAGGAAACCAGGTGGATTTGAGTACCGTCCAGGGTTAACCATAGAGAAGGCCATCGCTTTAGCGGGTGGCTTGACCGACCGAGCCTCACGCAAAGGCATTAACCTCACCAAACATAAAACGGGTCAAACGATAGAGGGTGTCAGTATGCACCGCAACGTTGAGCCTGGTGACATTGTATTTATCGACCAGAGCTTCTTTTAAGTGACAGGGAATCAAATGAACGGGACTCATCCAAATAATCTCCAGATGAACAAAGTAGAACTGATTCGTTTTGGTCATCACTTTAAAGCGATTAAAAAGAATTGGCTAAGCATCGCAGCTTTCACGCTTCTGTTTTCATTAACTTGTACTTGGTATATCTACTCCAAAGCATCGATATACCAAGCTACAGCAACGCTACTCATCCAAGAAGAACAAAAAAGCGCCCTTTCAATCGAGGAAGTATATGGCGTCGACACGACAAAAAAAGAGTACTTTCAAACGCAAATCGCTATTTTAAAATCGAATCATATCGCAGATAAGGTCATTAGAGAGCTGAACCTAACTCAACTACCGGAGTTCACACGCTCAGGTGGATTAAATCAAAAGATCGACCAAATAAAGTCGATCCCTTTTGTTCAAGACCTACTGAATGTGGCACCAAGCCCAAAAGAAACCGCCCAATTTTCAGAGTCCTATTATCAGGCACTTCAAGCTTTCAGAAGTAAACTCGATATAGAACCAGTACGTAACACCCAATTAGTCAGAATTCGCTTTCGTTCTACCGATCCTAAGCTTGCTACAACAATCGCCAACGCGGTCGGCCAAGCCTACATTGACGCAAATTTTGAAGCCAAATTGGTCGTTACACAAAATGCGGCCACTTGGTTGACAAATAACTCACAAAAATTGGAGGAGCGATTACGTAACTCTGAGCAAGCGCTGCAAGAATTCTTGTTAAAAGAAGGGTTGATCGATATAAACGGTATTGATGAAATTTACGCAAATGAGCTAGAAGAACTCACTCGCAAGCTGAATGTCGCTGTTAATAAGCGTATTGAAGCACAGACGTTAATCCAACTGTTAAGACGTAAATCTTCACAAAGTTTAGACAGCTTGCTGTCAATTGATGAATTCGCTAATCAAGCGCAGATCCGCGACCTAAAATTATCGGAAGCCCAAGCAGCCAAAAATCTCTCTGAGCTGGCACAGCGCTACGGCCCCAAGCATGACCGAATGATTCAGGCGAAAGCGCAGCTTGCTGAAATTCAAGCAAGAACCCAGCAACTCATTCGTGACATTTCCTTTAGCAAACAACAAGACCTTCTTGCTGCAAAAGCGCAAGAGGACATGCTTAGAGCAGAACTCGATAACAAAAAGGCCGATTTCCAATCGTTAGGGTCACAAAAAGCGCGTTACGAGCAGTTAAAACGCGAGGTTGAATCCAATAAGGCACTCTATGAAGCGTTCTTAAATCGTGAGAAAGAGACCAACGCCACCAGCGACTACAAGAATGTCACTGCACGATTTACTGACAAAGCCATCATCCCTCTATTCCCGGTGGCACCACAACGAATCAAACTGGTACTGATTGCCACCTTTTTTGGCTTTGCCATTGCTTGCGCTCTAGTCATCATCTTAGAAACGATGCGAGAAGTTATCCGAAGCACAGCCGATGTGCAGGAAAAACTTGGTGTTACGTGTTTAGGTGTGATTCCTATGGTCAAAAAACGCAATTTGCGTAAAAACGGCGTCAGTTATACCGCATATTTAGATGATGAAGAAAAGCTATTTAGTGAAGCTTGCCGCTCCGTCAGAACCTCGCTTCTGCTCAGATTAACCAACACGAAGCAAAAGATATTGTCCTTTACCTCTGCTATTCCAGAAGAAGGAAAAACATCGACCAGTATCAATATGGCGGTGTCGTTTTCAAAAATGGAAAAGGTATTGATCATCGACTGCGATTTACGCCGACCTTCCATCGCAAAACGGTTTGGTATTGCTGAATCAAGCCCAGGCTTAACGCATATCCTGACTATGGATACGCCAATCAAAGATTGTGTTACACATATAAAAGAAGCCAACTTAGATGTATTACCAGCAGGCCTAATTCCGCCAAACCCACAGGAACTGCTAGCTTCTGATCGCTTTAAAAAGTTGCTCGAACATTTTCAAAATAAGTATGACCGGATCATTATCGATACACCGCCCCTACTGTCAGTGAGTGATGCACTTATTCTTGGTCAGTATGCCAATGGTCTGATTACCGTCATTCGCTCTGAGTCGACAAAATCATCACTGGTTAACCTTGCGTTATCTAAACAAATACAACACTCAGTTCCATCTCTTGGCGTCTTAATCACACAAGCCAAGACTAAGGAAGGAGAAACGCTTTATGTCCAGAAATATGCCTACTAACTCAAACGCATCTTGGTACCAAACGTTGAAAAGCCAAGAACAACCGGTATTGATCTATCAAATGGGCAAAGTAGGTTCGAGTGCATTAGAACATTCCATTCCTAACTCGATTCACTTGCACGATCTTATGACTGTCGATGCGCAAAAACAGATATCCCCTGTAAGGGCGCAATTGCATAAACCTCAGATCAATGCGTTAAAGCGACGACTCAAGCGCATAGCGATGAGCCGTATGTTAAAGCGCAAGAAAAAAGTTCGAATTATCTCGCTGGTGCGTGAACCGATCGGACGAAATGTTTCAATGTTCTTTCAAGCACTTCCGTTTTGGATGGCGGACAAATATCTAAAAGATGACAGCGCAATACGTACCGAACGACCGCAATTACTCCAAGAGGCATTTGATAAGCACATGAATCATCAATATGCGCTGCAGTGGTTTGACAACGAGATCAAACAACTAACAGGGATTGATGTGTTTAACGAACCTTTTAATCACGAAGTAGGCTATCAGACATACCATAACAATAACTTTTCACTGTTGGTCATTCGAAGTGACAAGCTAAAGCAGGCTAACTCCGCAGTTGAAGGCTTTTTAGGTTACCCCGTGGATGTTGTTTATGAAAATCAGTCAGACAACAAATGGTACTCGCCACTAATGAAAGAATTCAAAACGCAATTTCAACCTACACCCGAGTACGTTGAAGAAATGCTGAATTCTAAATTGACGAAGCACTTTTTCTCAAATGCAGAAATCACCGACCTTAAACAGCAATATCTGACCAATTAATCATGAAAACCAAGATTCTACATATTATTAATGATCTTTCTCAGAACGGCGGTGCTCAGAAGTTCTTAGTCGACCTTGTTTTAGAACATAAGCCTGAATACGAAATCAAAATTTTGGTCTTATGTGATGAAAATGATTACTTACCAACGCTATCCGCCCAAGGGATAGAGTGTTTTAACTGGCGCACTTTGTCATTGAGTGAGAAATACTGTTTGCTACGTTGGCCGCATGTCGTTCACGGGCACCTCTACCCTTCCATTTATCTAGCGCTATTGGCGGTAGGTAAAAAACGAATCCAGACTGAGCACTGTTCTTACAACCGTCGACGTGACTATCCGTTGTTTAAGTTCATGGAGTACGTCTTATATTGGGGCCACGACTTGACGGTCAGTATTAGTGAAAAAGTACAAGATGAACTGGTGAAGTTCATGCCTCGCTACCAACATAAATATCACGTGGTGCACAATGGCGTTGATTTAAAAAGGTTTCCTATGATGCCGAAGTGCGCCAGCCACCTAATCGACAAACCAATCATCAAGATTGGCATGGTGGGCCGACTTCACCAACATAAAGATCATGAAACGCTTATCCAAGCACTTGTCCATTTACCGAGACGATACGAGCTCTATCTTGCTGGAGATGGCGAAAAAAAATCGTCACTGCAAGCGTTGGCAACAAAGCTCAACGTCACGCAACGTGTTCACTTTCATGGGGTAGTTTCTGATGTTCCAGCGTTTTTGAACGACATGGACATTTACGTGCAATCATCGCATGTCGAAGGCTTTGGCTTGGCGGCGGTTGAGGCCATGGCAGCAGGCTTACCCGTATTATCATCGGACGTACCCGGTTTGGATGACGTCACCGGACGTGCCGAATATTTATTTCAGGTAGGTAACTCAAATGAGCTGAGCCAAAAAGTGCTCCAGCTGTGTGAAAGTGTTGAGCGGTATGACGCTGCAAGTCAATACTCAGTCAATAGGGCCTCTCTCTACACCATCGATAAATTTCGTGAAGGTTACTATGGAATCTACCAGCAGCTTTGCGCCAACAAATAGTTCCGCGCCATCGAGCCAGCGAGCATCATGGTTTGCGGCATGCCTACTGGCATTATTCTTTATTCCCATGAAGTTTCGTGCTGGAGGAGTTGCACTAGCAACTTCAGACATCGTAAGTCTTTTGTCCATTGGTTTTACAGCGTTAGTGGTATTGGAAGGAAAAGCTGAAAAACTCATGCATCCCTGTATGGGGTTCCTCGTATTGTTCACTGGGTATGTGTTCTTAAATGGCCTGCTAAATCGCGTCCCCTTAATGCCGCTAGTTATAGAAACCGTGCAATGGCTGGCGATTCTCTGCTTGCTTAGCCTAATGTACGCCTATGGCGTGTTTGATGATGAAAGGGTTATGGTTTATTTCACTTACCTGCTGTTTTTGATCTGCACGCTCGTTGCCTTATGGCACTTTGCTCAAGGCTATCAAAGCGGGTTTAAGTTACTCGGGGTAAGTAAATACGGGTTCGGTGTACTTTGCTCACTACTATACCTTTATCGGGATAAAATTCGCGCTTTCCACCTTTTGATGCTCGTTGCTTTGGTATTACTGGTGTTGTCGCAAGAAAGAAAAGCACTACTTGGTTTTTGTCTGCTTTTCTTCTTTGACCAGCTGCTCGTAAAAAACCTGATGAGAAAATCGCTTAATGAAACGTACACGTGGACGATTTTATTAGCCTTAAGCTTCATTGTGTTTACTGCCGTCACAACCACACTCTACGTTGGGTTTGAAACGCTAGCGGACACATTGGAAATAACCCAAGAAGACGTCTTATTTGCCAACCAAAGTGAAGCCCGCTGGGTATCGAATCTTCATAGAAAGCTTTTACTTGCCAATGGGCTAGATATTTTACTTCAACACCCGGTGTTAGGTGTCGGCGCGAAAATGTTACCCAACTTTATGATCAGTTACTTTAACTATGATGAGCTGGCGATCTACACCCACAACTTTGTGTTAGATACCGCAATTGAATACGGGTTGCTCGGTATCGCCCTATTATTTGGTGGTTATTTTCTGTTTATTCGCTTTTGCTTCCGTAGTCTCAATGACAACAGGAAAAGCCTCTTACTCGCGATATACGCCCTCATCATGGTGTTCTTCGTTGCGGTAAATACCACCATCATTTTAATACTCTTATTACCCGTCATGATAAGCATGAGCCGCGAGTCAAAGGTCAACACCATTGCTCATACTTTTCCGGTAAACCATCACCACGAATTTGAATAATCAAGGATAGGATAGATGAAGTATTCAATCTCTCGACAATTTGAAAAGAACCGAGAACTCCAAGCTGACAATTTTGTTTTAGTTTACCAAATGGGCAAAGTTGGCTCATCGTCAATTGAGCACACGCTGGGAGAAAGAAATATCCCGAGCTATCACATCCACACCTTTGATGATCACGAAGAATTTCACATGTATCACAATAAAAAAGACGTGAGTAAATTTTTCGATTTCAAAAACCGAGCACTCTATCGCTTAGTGCTCAAGCAACGAAAACGTATCTTACAAAAACGCGAACAGATCAAAATCGTCACACTGGTCCGTGATCCAATCGCAACTGTCTTTTCTCGTTTCTTTCAAGACCTCCATTTGCAATTTATCGAAGGCAAAAAGAATGATGCAATTCACCGAGATATGGCAGTCACGTATCAGCACCTCGAACATTGTTTCGATAACTATATCAATCTCAACTATTTTGCGAACTGGTTCGACAACGAGTTAAAACGTAACTTCAATATCGATGTGATGCGTCAAGAACTGGACAACACTCAACCTTTCTTCACATTCAAGAACGAGCAAGCCAACGTCATGCTAATCAAATGCGAAAAGCTCAGCTCTCTCGATAAAGAAATTGGTGAGTTTCTCGGGCTGCAAGACTTCGTGCTAAAAAACAGCAATGAAGCGAAAAACAAGTGGTACTCCAATATCCACCAGCACTTTAAGCATCACTACGACTTTTCAAAGCTGTTCTATATGTACGATCTTCCCTTATATCGCCACGTTTATTCAGAACAAGAACGTGATGCTTTCAAGCATAAATGGATGCAGACAGCAGGAACAAAATCATCATGAAAAAAGTGCTCCATATTACAGAAGCCTTCGGAGGTGGCGTTCAAACAGCCCTCTATAGTTATGCTCACTCCTCTCGAGATGAGCCCTATCAACATTTCTTGCTAGCCAGAGCTCGAGAAAACGACTTAACCAATGAGAACAACCATCATATTTTCACACAGACCAAATGGGTGGAAGGCGGCTTACTTCAATTTGTTCGCGATGCAAACCACATGATTGCATCACTTGCGCCTGACGTTGTGCATTTGCACTCGAGTAAAGCGGGATTTCTCGGGCGATTTCTAAAACTTGGCAAGGCGCGCTTGGTTTACACTCCGCACTGTTATGCTTTCGAACGTGAAGATATCTCCGAATTCGCGCGCCAGCTCTATAAAGCGCTAGAGAAAGTAAAACTAAGCAAAATTGATGTGGTGGCAGGCTGTAGCCAACGAGAATGTGACCTAGCCATTAGCATTGGTGCGAAACGTGCCGAGCTGCTCAATAACTACGTGTCCTATCAAAGTGAAGAGCGTTTATTGCGAAACAGACAAGAAGCGCTGCGACTTGTTGTGCTTGGTCGTGTCGCCCCCCAAAAGGATCCGCAATTTCTCATCGACACATTGCAACACCTTAATCGATATGCGCTTAACCGCCCATTAGATATCACTTGGATAGGTGGCGGTGACAACACACTCGAACAAAAATTGCGTACAGAAAATGTGGATGTGACTGGCATGTTGCCTCGTGATGAAGTGGTTAAAAAGCTGAAGGGTTCAGACCTTTACTTACATACTGCAGCATGGGAAGGGATGCCGTTAACTATTCTAGAAGCAGCCAAATTACATCTTCCTATGGTGATTCGAACTATCGGCGCGACCAAAGATCTCAACTACCCATTTTTAGCGCTAACACCTGAAGAAATGGCCAAGCAGATCGCGCACTGTGTCAATCATTATGATGAAATTGATTTTTGCCAATATACAACAGCGTTAAACGACGCCTTCAGTGAAGAAAAACAGCGCCTCGCACTTAATAATATTTACGGTTAAATACCTCTATGTTTCACACTATTCAACAAAAATTACTGTTGATGCCCAGCGGTAAAAAAAGCTTGCTATCTACTGGATTGAAAACCGCAATCACGCGTGTGTTGAGTGCGCTATTTGCTTTTTTACTGACACTGATTGTATCGAAGGCCAGTGACGCTTCGACTTCCGGTCAATTTTTCTTTTTATTCAACCTAGTCTCACTACTCGCGATCGTTTCTCAGCTAGGTTTTGATGTCTCATTAGTTCGCTACAATGCGATCGCCTTTAACAACAAAGAGACACTTCAACAAAGCCATAACTATAAAACAGCACTTTATCGAAGTATGGCGTTTTGCTTGCTAGCCATTGCCGTTTTGTTGGCAGGATTTAATCTGTTTCCTGAACAGCTAAACCAGACCCAATCGCCAATGCATGCGATTACTTTAGGCTTGTTCTGCATACCGTTTTTGGTGCTTGCACAGACCAACAGTCGTGTGCTTCAAGCATGTAGAAAGGTCGTGTCATCACTGTTTGCTTTACAGCTTGGCGTGAGTATGTTGATGGTCTTTTTTGTCTTTGGCTTGGACTATATCGGTCAGCAAAATATCAACAATCTGATGACCGCACTGCTTCTGGCGAGTATGAGCGTCGCGGTAATATCCAGTGTTAATTGGCTAGGTTCAGGTCAGTATCAGACATCGGCTTTCGTACCAAACAAAAAAATGGTCGCTTCTGCCAAGCAAGTCTGGATTGGCAGTATCTTCACGAACGTCCTTCAATGGGGAAGCCTTGTCATTGCGGGCTTTTTTATCTCAACAGCGGAACTCGGTCTATTAGCTGCAGCTCAACGTACATCACTACTGATTGGCTTTGTGCTGATTACCATTAACTTTGTGGTCGCCCCGATGTTTGCCTCTCTCTACAAAGAACGCCAAATGATCAAACTGCAAAGCCTGAGCCGTTTAGCTTGCCGAGCCAACGTTGGTTTAGCCATTGTGCCCGTGATTATTTGCACTCTATTCCCAGAGTTTGTGATGCGGTTTTTTGGTGAAGAGTTTCTTGCTGCTGCGCCACTGTTAGTCGTCCTGTCTTTAGGGCAGTTAGTCAATGTTGCGACTGGCTCTGTAGGATTTTTATTACTCATGAGCGGTCACGAAAGAACCATGAAATACATTACAATTTCCTCCGGCACAATCTCTATCTGCTTGCTCATTGCGCTTTGCCAAGCGTTCGGTGTTATTGGTGCAGCATGGGCGATAGCAGTTGGCATGGCAATCCAGAATCTAGCAGCGCTGTACTTTGTAAAACGTTACTTAGGCTTCTTTCCAATAGGTTAATTATGGTTTCAATACTGACACGGATGAGTTTTGTTTTCGTTCTGGTGGTTACGGCTTCACTCTCTTTATGGAAAAGCTCTGACTTACACCATGCCACTTACCTGAAAATGGAAACCTACTTAGGTGGATCGAGTACGCTTCACTTTACTTTCAGTTTATTGATCGGCTTTTTATCGGTCTTCACCTTTCCCTCTTTAGTAAGTTCCAGTAAAGCCGACGTCTTTGGCATCCGCCTTTTGCTACTGCTGTTGGCTATCGTTTCAATGGAAGAAATAAGCCAAATTTTTATTCCAAGTCGCTCATTTAGTTTTGATGATCTCAGTACCAACTGGATAGGCATTATCTCGGGTTACTTTAGTGCCAAGTTGATTCGCGTCCTGCGCACTCGCTCGTTCTCTTGAAATAAGCACCTCAAGGTTATTTGGGTATATAATTACGCCAAACAATCAGACTAACGAGTACATCATGTCATCCCACCCAACCAAGATTACCTTTTTTGAATTCTTAACCCCGTTGATCACATCAGGCAAAAAAACGATTACGATTCGAGATGAATCAGAAAGTCACTACGTTCCAAATACAGAGGTCGAAGTTTTTACCCTAGAGACGGATCGTAAAGTCTGCAACATCAAAATACGCTCTGTAGAACCACTCAACTTTGAAGATATCAATGAGTTTCATGCTGAACAAGAAGCCATCGAACTACCAAAACTCAAGCAGTTAATTCGAGAAATCTACCCAAACACCGATACGCTATTTGTGATTGAGTACGAGCTAATCAAATAACCTACAACAAACACTAGACGACTGGTCTAATTCATTCTATAGTACGCTTCATGAACGCAAAGACGAACGACACACGCCAACATATTCTCGACGTCGGATACGAGTTAATCGTAAACCGAGGGTTTACGAGTGTTGGCCTTTCAGAGCTTTTAAAAAAGGCCGCGGTGCCGAAAGGCTCGTTTTATCATTACTTCAAATCCAAAGAACAATTTGGTGAAGCGATGATTCAAGACTACTTTACTAAGTATTTTGAGCGTTTAAACGCACGCTTTACCAATACCGATCTGAATGGCTACCAACGCCTAATGAGCTACTTTGAAGAAATGGTCAAAGTAGAAGACGACGTATGTAATGCGAACAAATGTTTGTTGGTCAAGTTAAGTGCGGAAGTCTCCGATCTCTCAGAGTCCATGCGTCTAGCGTTACGCCAAGGTGCAGACAAAACCATTCAAGCAATGGCGGATTGCATTGACGTAGGCATTCAAGATGGCTCTATCCCAAATGGTGACAGTGCTTTATTGGCAAGGCAGATATACTACCTTTGGAACGGCGCAAGCTTGCTGAACAAACTGTATCAAGATCAGGCAGCATTAACGCAAAGTCTGACCTATACTCAACATCTACTGCAAAACACGCGAACTTGCCCATAGTAGGTAGCGTAAAAGTAAGATGAACACCCTACATGTGTTTCGCATTTGGTAATAACTCCTGTGATTGCACAATACACCTTCCCGCTCTATGAGCGGGATATTTTGAAATCAAAACTAGACGACCGGTCTAATCAATAAGTGAGATAAATATGACTAACGCAACAAATCGCAGAATCGTACTCGCGTCACGTCCCCACGGTGCACCAACAAAAGAAAACTTTCGTCTAGAAGAAGTGGCGAAACCGACTCCTCAAGATGGTGAGATGCTACTGAGAACCGTTTACTTATCTCTCGACCCATACATGCGCGGTCGCATGAGCGATGCCGAGTCATACGCCGATCCTGTTGCGGTTGATGACGTAATGATCGCTGGCACAGTTTGTCAGGTAGAAGCATCGAACCACCCAGATTATGAAGCGGGTGAATGGGTTCTTGCATACACTGTTGGCTGGCAAGACTACGCCATCTCAACTGGTGAGATGGTGATTAAACTTGGCAAAGAACCACAAAACCCATCATACGCTCTAGGTGTTGCTGGCATGCCAGGCTTTACCGCGTATATGGGCTTGCTCGATATCGGTCAGCCAAAACCAGGTGAAACCATTGTGGTAGCAGCCGCGACGGGCCCTGTGGGCGCGACTGTTGGTCAAATTGGCAAAATCAAAGGTTGCCGAGTTGTTGGTATTGCAGGCGGAGAAGAAAAGTGCCGTTACGCCAAAGAAGTCCTTGGCTTCGATGAATGTATCGATCACAAAGCTGACGACTTTGCAGAGCAGTTGAAAAACGCCTGTGACCAAGGTATCGATGTTTACTTCGAAAACGTAGGTGGCAAAGTATTCGAAGCTGTAATGCCACTTCTGAATACCAGCGCACGTATCCCACTTTGTGGTTTGATTTCTCAATACAACGCAACAGAACTGCCTGAAGGTACCGACCATCTTCCATTATTAATGGGTAAGCTGCTGACTAAACGAATCAAGGTGCAAGGCTTCATCATTTTTGATGACTACGGACATCGTTACGGTGAATTTGCGCAAGATATTAATCAATGGTTGGCAGAAGGAAAGATCCAATACCGTGAACATCTAGTACAAGGACTGGAGAATGCACCAGAAGCATTTATCGGTCTGTTGGAAGGTAAGAACTTCGGCAAGCTTGTAGTACAGATTAACGACCCATTATAAGGAAGGGATAAATAAATGATTAAACTTCACCATCTCAATCAGTCTCGCTCAAAGCGCATCATTTGGTTACTTGAAGAGCTAAATGTGGATTACGAAATCGTGCCTTATGTTCGTGACAAAGTGACCTTCATGGCACCGCCTGAGCTAAAGAGCGTTCATCCGCTCGGTAAATCGCCTCTGCTTGAAGATGATGGCGAGTTCATCATTGAATCAGGCGCGATGACCGAATATTTGATTGAGAAGTACAGTGATGGTGCGTTGGCTCCTGAGCGTGGGACGAAGGCGCACACTGAGTACCTACAATGGATGCACTTTGCTGAAAGTTCAGCAATCTTACCAATGTTGTTAAAAATCTTTATTAGCAAAGAGCCAAACGAAACTCAATTTCTGTCAGGCTATGCTGACAAAGAAGCGATGAACGTTCTGGGTTATTTCGAGCAATCGCTAGAAGGCAAAACTTACCTAGTAGAAGAACGTTTAACTGGCGCAGACATCATGATGTCATTTATTGTCGAGCTCGTGCATAAGTTCGGTTTGGCTGGTCACTTCCCGAATATTGAGCGTTATGGAAAACAACTCGCAACGCATCCAGCGTTTGAAAAAGCTGAGCAAATTGAAGTGAAGTACTCCTAATCATTCCGCCCCTTTGATGTTCAATAAAGCGATATCAAAGGGGCGATTTCCGACGTTAGCCTTGTCAACAAAGCGCAATTCATGCAAATGCCAGCGTGCTCTTTTTACCCTTTTCGCCAATACGTTAATAAACCAATCATAAAAATCAGCTAAGAATTTGATTCTAAGTTACTTTTCATCATCGTTACCACCTATTGAATTGATAAGCAGTATCAGTTTTTGCTTCCAGCTTTTCCGTAATAATCTTCTCTTCAGTTGCTAAGGTATTGATCCCTGGAGGGGAAGAAAAATGACAAATAAGAAATTAACCACCGCCGCAGGCTGTCCTGTCGCCCATAATCAAAATGTGATGACTGCAGGTCCTCGTGGTCCCCAACTACTGCAAGACGTTTGGTTCCTTGAAAAACTGGCACACTTTGATCGTGAAGTGATTCCTGAGCGTCGTATGCACGCCAAAGGCTCAGGCGCTTACGGCACCTTTACTGTGACTCATGACATCACAAAATACACTCGCGCGAAGATCTTCTCGGAGATTGGTAAAAAGACCGAACTATTTGCTCGCTTTACCACTGTTGCGGGGGAGCGCGGTGCCGCAGATGCAGAGCGCGACATCCGTGGTTTTGCGCTAAAGTTTTACACCGAAGAAGGCAACTGGGACTTGGTTGGTAACAACACGCCAGTGTTCTTCCTCCGTGATCCACTAAAATTTCCAGATCTAAACCACGCGGTGAAACGCGATCCACGCACCAACATGCGCAGCTCGACAAACAACTGGGATTTTTGGACATCACTACCAGAAGCATTCCACCAAGTTACGATCGTTATGAGTGATCGTGGTATTCCAGCGTCTTACCGTCATATGCACGGCTTCGGTAGCCACACATTCAGCTTTATCAACGCAGAAAACGAACGTTACTGGGTGAAATTCCACTTTAAAACTCAGCAAGGCATCAAAAACCTGACTGACCAAGAAGCAGAAGCGATCGTAGGTAAAGACCGCGAAAGCCATCACCGTGACCTTTACGAAGCGATTGAGCGTCAAGACTTCCCTAAATGGAAGATGTACGTACAGATCATGCCTGAGCTAGAAGCGGATGAAGTGAACTTTAACCCGTTCGATCTAACAAAAGTATGGTCACAAAAAGATTATCCATTGATCCCAGTAGGCGAGTTTGAACTGAACCGTAACCCAGAAAATTTCTATGCGGAAGTTGAGCAATCCGCGTTTAACCCGGCAGCTATCGTTCCTGGAATTGGCTTCTCACCAGACAAAATGCTGCAAGGCCGTCTGTTTGCATACGGAGACGCGCAGCGTTACCGCCTAGGTGTAAACCATCACCAAATTCCAGTTAACACGCCTCGTTGTCCGGTACACAGCTACCACCGCGATGGCGCAATGCGCGTTGATGGCAACTTTGGTTCCACACTAGGTTACGAGCCAAACTACAAACAAGAATGGGCAGAGCAACCAGATTACTCTGAGCCACCTCTACGCATCAACGGCAATGCTGATCATTACGATCACCGTGTAGACGAAGACTACTTCAGCCAAGCGGGTGACCTATTCCGTCTTATGAGCGAAGAACAGCGTCAAACTCTATTCGACAACACCGCTCGTGCAATGGATGGTGTGCCAGACTTCATCAAAGAACGTCACGTTAACCACGCCTACCAAGCGGACGAAGCTTACGGCAAAGGCCTTGAGATTGCGCTAGGCTTAAACAAGTAAACGGACACTGCACCAGCAAATGCTGTGATAAGAAGACATAAAAAAGGAGGTGCCCCAAAGCACCTCCTCATTAAAGTTCGTTAATCACACACTAATGTTCAAGGGGAACGATCATGATCAACTTAAATTTCTTCAAGCTCTTTGATACCAAAGAACTGTTTATCTACTACTGATTCTTAGCGACGGCTTTAATCAGAACAGACGTATCCATGCGGCCTAAACCATCACGCTGAAGGTCAGCGTATTGCTCATCCACTTTTTTAGTTAGTGGTAAGTTGAGCCCAACCCGCTCTGCTTCTTGCAGACAGAAGCCTAAGTCCTTGCGCATCCAATCAATCGCGAAGCCAAAATCAAACTTATCTTGCGCCATCGTCTTGGCGCGGTTTTCCATTTGCCATGACCCTGCAGCACCGTGCTTGAGTGTTTCAACTACTTGTTCAATATCCAAACCGGATTTCTGCGCGAGTAACAACGCTTCGCTCAAGCCTTGAAGCACGCCACCAATACAGATTTGGTTTACCATCTTACAACGTTGACCTTGGCCATTTTCACCCAGAAGCGTCATTTGCTTTGCATATACGTCCATCGCTGGAGACACACGATCAAAAATGTCCTGCTCGCCACCACACATGATGGTTAGTACACCGTTTTCTGCGCCTGCTTGACCACCAGATACCGGAGCATCAATGAAGTGATTGCCATATTTGGTACAAGCATCGGCCAATTCAACGGCTAAATCAGCAGAAGTCGTGGTGTGATCAACCAGTACCGCGCCTGCTTTTAGACCGACTAGAATGCCTTCTTCACCGTATACAACGCTGCGCACGTCATCGTCATTACCGACACAAGTAAATACGATATCGCAACCTTCTGCCGCTTCTCGCGGTGTCTCGCACGCAATGCCATTGTATTCTGCAGCCCATTTATCAGCTTTGGCTTTGGTGCGGTTGTATACTTTGGTTTCATACCCCGCTTTGCTCAAATAGCCCGCCATTGGGTAGCCCATGACACCCAAACCAATAAATGCTACTCGTTGTTTTTCCATTGCACGCTTCCCTTAGTTCACCTGACTGAAATGTTTTGTAACATTCTACTAAAGAATTGAAAACATTACTCGTAATTTATCCTTCACTCGCGGCACAAATAAAAGCGGACCACGATGTTGGAGTAAAAACCGAAGCAGTCAGAGGGTTATTAAGGAAAAATTTCTCAGAAGTAAAATGCTAAGACACTCTACGTGCTTGCAACAAAGCCGTAGCGTTCAACATGGCATCCTTGGTCGTCACATCCAACACTTTTATTTTTCGAAAACGTTCCGGTTCTTTGATCGCGACATCATGAGCAAAGATCACAAACTTCGCTTTCTCGATGTCTTTCTCGGTAATTCGGTTGATGACGCCATTCGCCCCTTGGGTTTCGACTTTAATCTTAATGCCGAGTGCACAAGCCGCTTTTTCCAATGACTTCGCCGCTAAGAACGTATGTGCCACACCTGATGGACAAGATGTAACCGCCAAAACATCCGCCTCACCTTCGCCTTGAACGGAACCATATACCTGAGAATGACCTGTGTAACTCTCATCTTCGGTGACGGTTTTCTTTAGTGCAATCACGATCAATGCCGTGGTAACTGAGCCCGCAATCGTGCCGATGATGTAACCAATTTTTCCATCCACAACAGGGAGAACAATCCAACCGCCCCATGGTGCATGGTTCATTACGTGGAACATAAAGCCGATCACGTTACCGACGATGCCACCCGCCACAATAGCGGGTAATACTCGTGCAGGGTCGCCAGCGGCAAAAGGAATCGCACCTTCGCTAATACCGATCATCCCCATAATACCTGCGGCTTTCCCCGCTTCGCGTTCATCTCGCTTGAATTTACTCGGCGCCAAAAACGTGGCTAGTGCCATACCCAATGGCGGCGTACAAATCGCAATACCGACCCCGCCCATCAACCATGGTTGCGTGTTCACTTGAGTTTGAGCAAACAACGTCGCCACTTTGTTAATTGGGCCGCCCATATCAAACGCGGTCATTGCCCCAAGCACAGTTCCGAGCATTACTTTGCCTGAGCCCGCCATGCCCGTCAGCACTTCGTTCATGGTGGTCATTGCGCTGGCAATCGGAGCACCTATCACCCACATCACCGCGCCACAAGTAACAAACGTCCCCACTAGCGGATAAATAAAAATCGAGCCAAGCGAACTCATGCTGTCTGGTAGCTGAATTTTCTTTAATAGCCAAACGACAAAGCCAGCAAAAAAGCCGACCACAATTGCACCTAAAAAACCCGTATTGTAATGACTGACCGCAATCCAAGATCCAATCATACCCGGTGCAAGGCCCGGCTTGTCGGCAATGGAATAAGCAATGTAACCGCCAAGAACAGCAGTAAACAA
Source organism: Vibrio sp. CCB-PB317 (assembly GCF_022808245.1). Taxonomy (NCBI): domain Bacteria; kingdom Pseudomonadati; phylum Pseudomonadota; class Gammaproteobacteria; order Vibrionales; family Vibrionaceae; genus Vibrio; species Vibrio sp. CCB-PB317. The sequence goes on along the minus strand of NZ_JALGNU010000002.1, from coordinate 503,072 downwards.
TGTCAGGCCAGCAATCCCCATTTGGGCAATATCGGCCAAAATTCCTTCTTGTGGTACACCACCGTGACCAGAGATCATCACCGACAATGACAACAACACACCGCCCGCAACGATAAACGGGATCATATGGGATGTGCCAAACAGCAAGTGCTCTTTAATGCGGCCAAGTTTTTGCGCCCAAGGGCTCAGGGGTTCTGATGCAAATTCTAAAGAAGTTGGGAGAAATTCATTGGATTGGGTTTGAATATCAGTCAGCATCTCAAGCGCTTCTTCTCGCGATTGAGCCTGTTTGAGCTTTTCAACAAAGCCGTCTTCGATAATTTTGGTGGAAATTTGTGCCAATACTTCAATGTGATGATGATCATCACCATCTGGAGACGCCAGCATGAAAAACACATCGGACAGCTCGCCATCTTCGGCGCCATAATCAATCCCACTGCGGCTGATCCCGACCGCGACAGCCGGTTTCGCTACAGCATCACTTTTGGCATGAGGGATCGCAATACCATCATCAAATCCTGTGTTACCGATCTCTTCTCGTTTCCAGATATCTGCCAAGAACTGGCTTTGACTATTGAGCTTGCCGGCGGCCTCTAACATCTCGACCAGCTCTTTGAGCGCTTCATCTTTGGTTTGAGCTTTTAGATCTAAACATATCGTTTCCAGCTCAATTAGGTTTGTGATGTCCATTGTTTTACCTTCCAATATTCACGCTCGAATATATACCCAAGTGAGTTTGAGATACAGGGTCCCCTGGCTCGTATGCGTTCCTACTCATTTTATTTGGGCATAGATTAACCAGTGCCTACCCTTTGATATATAGGACTAAAAGTGCATTAACTGGATTAATGTAACATGAGATTCAAACTGTGATAGAGCTCTTGCGTTAATCCAGCTCAAATCAATTCAATCTGCGGTGGCTGTGCTAATATCCACAAAAAATAAAATGGATAGAACATGAAAATCGTAGCGGTGACAGCATGCCCTACAGGCATCGCTCATACTTATATGGCGGCAGATGCACTAATGAAAGCTGCGCCAAAACATAACGTGCAAATTAAAGTAGAAACGCAAGGTGCGATGGGGATAGAGAATCAGCTCACTCCTCACGATATTGCTCAAGCGGATCGGGTTTTGATCGTGTCGGATATTGAGATAGAACAACCTGGCCGATTCGAAGGGGCGCGCAAAATTCAAATCCCCATTGAAGAGGTTTTGCTGAACGTCGACAAAGTATTCCTCGTCCACTGCCGCGACTAAATTTGCAGATGAACGAATACCAAATCACCTTTTTCGTCGATAATGCAAATGCCAGTGCGCACCTTGCTCAGCCACTCAATCGAGTGGCAAAGAAGTTCAAAAGTACCTTACATATCATTAATGTAACGCAAAATCGTGTTGCGGAACTCACCAAGTCCGTGGCGATTTTGCAAGCAGGCCTACAACAAGGTGATTTGTGTCAAATCACAGCTATTGGCATTGACGCAGAGCTGGCCTGCTTCGTCATCAAAGACATGATTGCTGAACACTTTACGGTGGTGGGATCTCATATCAACTATGAGTTTTCTAGCCAACTGGCCGAGCGTTTACCGCAAATTTGCCCACCTTGTGAAATCAAATGGCACTACGCCAAAGCGCATACCGCGCTCACCAAGTTTGAATGCCTTAAAGGATTAGCTCAGCTGATCCACCCCATTCATCCCGACGAACTGATTCTTGCTTTTATTAAACGCGAAGAACGTTCATCAACTTGCGTGACTCCGGGGATCGCTCTACCGCATGTGATGTTTTCAGGTGTTGACCATATTTCCATTGCCGTTATTGCAAATGACAAGTCGATGGATTGGGCTTCAAAGATGGGTGATGTTCATCTGGCTATAGCACTGGTGATGCCAGAAAAGCCGACCAGAGAACAGATCATTGCGGCCACTAACCTCACACGAAATCTGCTTACCGATCAAATGGCGGAACGCCTACTACTAACAAAAAGCAGCGTCGACTTACAAGCGCTGCTGATGTACGCCATGTCGAGGCTGCTCGCCTAAACTTCTCTATGATTTACGCACTCTGACTGAAGGTTTAAATCGAACCACGATATTCCGTCGGCGTTCTGCCTGTACGGTTCTTAAATACTCGGCAGAAATAGTTCACGTCTTTAAATCCACAGCGCACTGACACGTCATTGAGTTTGAAGTTGTATTTCTTGAGCATAAACTTCGCACGATCCACGCGTACCCAAGTAATGTAGTCTGCCAAGGTCATGTGCCCCTGCTGACGGAACAAGCGCGACAAATGGTTCGAGGAAATACTGAATCTCGACGCAATGCTGTCACGCGTGATTGGGCGATGGAAGTTCTCTTGAATGTAGATACAAATCCCTTGATAGAGATCTTGCACACGGCTATGTGACTGCTGCTCGACTGGTGCATCCAACATCGTCTTCGCGTATTGCAGTAATGCTTGCAGTAAAAGCTCATCCATTGGTTTTTTAGTATTCTCACGAGCTAGTGAGCTCAACGCTTCTAAGATGTTATCTATCGCAAATCCTGAGCGTGTTTGGATGCTATGCTTTTGAATATCGTAAAAGTTTGCCTCACCTTTGCGTTTGCTCACCAAACTTAACCCAAGTTGTCGACGCCCAAACAAAATACTTAACACTGAGCAATCGGTATCCCAGTCTGGTTTATTCCAACAGTTAGGTGGAATAAATATCGCGTCGCCTTTTTTAGCAACGATGTGCGTTACTTTTCGATCATGACTTTCCATTTCATTAATATATTCCCCATCCAGAACTAACTCTAGGCGAGGGAAATTAACTTGATAGCTAAATTCAGGCGGCGTATGAAAATCTCCTGCAAACCAAATATTATGAAATGGCTCTCTTTCATTTAATACCGCTGAAATTAAATCATGAAAAATCATTGTCTCACACTCTATATATGCATCAATGATGCTATTTACTATAGATATACACCGGACTGGACTTTTGTGCTATTGAGCAAAATCACACTTCCATTTTAATGTTACAAAAATCCAGTTAACGCATCAATTTTCCAGTAACAAAAACTCTATCAAAAACACTCAATCCCTTTTTAAATAGGAGCAAAGCCACATTTCACTTATCGTTTAGCTTCTTATCCATCATGTCACAGATATGCAGCTAGATTTGTCCAGCGAACGATCTAAATCACACTATAGTTAGCCGGTTACAATCCTCCAGTAAATGCATTTTTTCTTCACTACAGTCTTTTTCTCAGTAATTTAAAAATACCCCTGAAATAAAAATTATATTTATAGGGGTTCGACAATGATCACCAAACTAATAAATGAAGACTTAATTAAGCTTGATCTTAAAGCGTCTTCAAAAGAAGACGTATTTAAAGAACTGGTTGCCGTTCTTCATGCCCAAGGTCGTATTTCTGACCAAACACAATTTCTTGAAGATATAAAATCACGTGAAGAATTAGGAAATACCGGATTTGAAGATGGCGTGGCAATTCCACACGCGAAAAGCGCCGCTGTGATTGAACCGGCGGTTGTGATCGGCGTAAGCAAATCAGGTATCGAGTACGGCGCGGAAGACGGTTTACCTTCAAAGCTGTTCTTCATGATCGCTTCTCCAGACGGTGGCGATAACCACCACATCGAAGTACTTGCAGAACTGTCTTCAAAACTGATTGAAGATGGTTTCATCGATGCGTTCTTAGGCGCAACAAACAACCAAGACGCACTGGCACTCCTTCTTGCTAAAGAAGAACCGCAATCAGTGACAGATTCTCCAGCAAACCAAGGTTTTATCATTGGTGTTACCGGTTGTCCTGCGGGCGTTGCTCACACCTACCTAGCAGCAGAAGCGCTAGAGAAAGGTGCAGCGGCAATGGGTTACGAAATCAAGGTTGAAACGAACGGTTCAATCGGTGTGAAAAACAGCCCAACCGCAGAAGAAATCGAGCGTGCAGATGCCATCATCGTCGCATGTGACAAGCAAGTTGACATGAACCGCTTCGCGGGCAAACGCGTGGTTAAAACCAACGTAAAAGCCCCAATCCGCGATGCTCAAGGACTGATTAATGAAGCGTTAAACGCACCGACGTACCAAGCTGAGTCCAATGGCAATACTCAAGCGTCGGTTGCCGACAAAGCTTCTCAAGCTCGTTCTGACTTATATCGCTACTTGATGAATGGCGTATCACACATGATCCCATTCGTCGTAACCGGTGGTCTGTTGATTGCCCTTGCTCTTGCTGTAGGCGGTCAGCCAAGTGAAGCGGGCATGGCGATTCCTGAAGGCAGCATGTGGAACCAAATCCTCAACGTCGGTGTGGTTGCCTTTACGCTGATGATCCCAATCCTTGCCGGTTACATTGCTTACGCGATTGCTGACCGCCCAGCTCTAGCTCCTGGCTTGATCGGTGGTTGGATTGCAAATAATGGTTCTTTCTACGGCGCAGACGCTGGTACAGGCTTTATCGGTGCCATCATCGCAGGTCTGCTTGTGGGTTACTTCGTGAAGTGGATTACGTCGATTAACTACCACAAATTCATCCAACCTTTGGTGCCAATCATGATCGCACCAATCACAGGTTCGCTATTCATCGCAGGTCTATTCATCTTCGTTATCGGCGCGCCAATCGCAAGCCTAATGGATGGTCTGACTGCGCTACTCACTAGCATGAGTACAGGTAACGTCGTTCTACTGGGTATCGTACTTGGTGGTATGGCTGGCTTCGATATGGGTGGTCCATTCAACAAGGTCGCATTCCTATTCTCTGTGGGCATGATTGCGAGCGGTCAAACTCAATTTATGGGTGCGATGGCGTGTGCAATCCCTGTTGCTCCTCTAGGCATGGCACTGGCAACGGCGCTTGGTCGTAAGTTCGACCTGTTCGAAGAATCAGAAACCGAAGCAGGTAAAGCAGCAGGTGCAATGGGTCTGGTTGGTATCTCTGAGGGTGCTATTCCATTCGCGGCGCAAGATCCAATGTCAGTGATTCCTGCAAACGTACTTGGCTCAATGGTGGCGGCAGTAATGGCGTTCTCATTCGGCATCACCAACAGCGTTGCTCACGGCGGTCCCGTGGTCGCTCTACTTGGCGCGATGAACCACCCAGTCCTTGCTCTGATTTGTATGGCAGCTGGCGCAACGGTTACCGCAGTAACGTGTGTAACGTTGAAGAAAGTACGTAAAGCAAAAATGATGCAAGCAGCCGCTTAATCCCCCTCCCCCAAATGGCTCCTATGGCTTGGGCAATGTCGCCCAAGCCATGATTTTCTCTCATGGTGACACTCTATGTCTGATTTAACGATGTCCGATACAAAAACGATTCAAACTCAAGCTGCGCATCCGACGTTTTTCCTGATGAACAACGTGATTCAAAACTACGCTTGGGGCAGTACTACTTCTGTTAACCAACTGTTTGGCATTGAAAACCCAACGGGCGAACCGCAAGCAGAAGTATGGATGGGTGCGCATCCAAACGGTTGCTCAGTGGTGATGGTAAACGGCGAGGAGACCAAACTCTCTTCACTGATTGCTCAAGACATGAATGCTTTTCTGAGTGAAGAAGTCGCAAACCGTTTTGGTGAACTTCCGTACCTGTTTAAAGTGCTTGCCGCTGAGAAAGCGCTGTCGATTCAGGTGCACCCAAACAAGCAACAAGCAGAACTAGGTTTTGCACTGGAAGAAAAACAAGGCATTCCCCTAACCGCTGCAAACCGTAACTACAAAGATCCAAACCACAAACCAGAATTGGTTTACGCGCTAACCGAATACCAAGCGATGAATGGCTTCCGCCCAACCAGTGAAATCATCAGCTTCTTTTCTGAGCTGGCGATTCCTGAGCTGCAAGGCTTGGTGGATGACCTTATCGACAATCAAACTTCCAAAGGATTGGCGAGCTTCTTCTTCGGTCTATTGTCACTGGAAGGCGAACAGAAAGAGATGGCGTTGACGGTGCTATTGGCACAAGCTCGCATCACCGACTTACCTCTGTTCAACCTGATCTTGGAGTTAGAAACGCAATACCCGGGCGACATTGGTTTGTTTGCGCCCTTGCTACTCAACGTTATCACGCTGAAACCAGGCGAAGCGATGTTCTTGGATGCAGAAACGCCACACGCGTACTTGAAAGGGACGGGGCTTGAGATCATGGCGAACTCAGACAATGTGCTACGCGCAGGTTTAACACCGAAGTATATGGACATAAAAGAACTCGTTGCATGCACACGCTTCGAAGAAAAACCATTCGATACCCTACTGCTTGCACCAATCGAAAACAACGACATGTTGGAATACCCAATTCCCGTCGACGATTTCAAATTCGCGATTGTAAAGCAGGCCAACCAACGAACACTTGATGTAAGAACCGCAGAAATCCTGTTGCCGCTAGATTCCCCGCTCGTAATTACACACGCAAATGGTGAAACGTGTGTAGTAGATAAAGGCCAATCTGTTTTCATCCCAGCTTATGCCAAACAATACACCTTGAATTGCGAAGGTCGTGTTGCACGGGCTTACAGTTAATATCGCTGATTAAGTTCACATGTCGTTACTGCCAATAAGCAAAAAAGAGCAGAGAAACGTCTCTGCTCTTTTACTTAATATGCGCTTTTCCCGATAAATTCACGCAATAATCAAATTGTCTAGAAAGGTTTACTGCTTAGCGTGGAACATCGCTTGTCCACTTTTATCTTTATTCGACCAAAAGTTAATATTGAACTGTGCATCATCGCTCATTTCAATACGATGCCAATACTGTGGCGGGCTTGTCGCGAACTGACCTGCGTTGATCACGACGACCATTTCAGGCTCTGTCGCGAATTCATCAGCAAAACCATAGTAGGTGACTTGCCCCTCCATTACGCATAACTGCCCAAACACACCTTCGGCTGTGTTGTGATGAGTTAGAAGAGCTGGAGGCACACTGCCTTTGGTAAAAAATGGCGTCGAACGTTGAACCGTCCAGTCTTTCGGAATACGAAGATGTGACATGGTTATACCCTCTTTGAATATAAAATTGTGCTGCTTGAAGCGAGTTACGATTGCGCGACTTGAGACAGTTCACGCAGTAACAGAAAAGCCTGAGCCACTTGCTCGCCCGTCACAACAAACCCTGTCAATATGCTTTGTTCATTTTCAGCTTTTGCTACGATGCCAGATTGAGAAATCTGCACATTCCAATTCGCGACAGCACTGAAGTCCCCGGCAAGCTGAATTGGGTAACTCGGCGTTTTGACTTTTACCATCATTGGCGGCAACTTCAATTGCGCTTCCTGCCCAAGCAACTGCTTACCTAAAACATTAGCGCTCAACACGATTGGCTGAAGGTATGGAAGCATACGCCCTTGTATCTCGGCGCAATCGCCCAGAGCGAATACATTGTTCGCAGAAGTCTGCAGCTTAGCGTCAACAGCAATGCCTTTCCCAACCTCTAATCCACAAGCATTCGCTAATTGAGTGTTTGAACGTAAGCCAGCGGCAGAAATCACTACATCAGTATCGATCACTTCACCGCTGTTCAAAGTCGCCACCAACGAATCGGCGGTACGATTCACCTCAACAACCCCATTTCCCAACGCCAGTTGAATGCCTTGCTGCTTAAGTTGGCTTTCCAGAGGCAACGCCACAAACTCAGGAATAAGATTGGCAAGCAAGCGTTGGTTTGATTCAACCACCGTAACGGCTTTGCCGCTGCTCGCAATATCCATTGCAATCTCAACGCCAATCAAACCACCACCGATAACCATTACGCGCTTTGCTTGACTGATTCGCTCTTCTGCGAGCTGATACTCTTGTAACGAATTGAGCGTTAGGACATCGCCAGAAGCATCACCTCGCATTGGAGGAACAAAGGCTTTCGCGCCCGTTGCAAAAATCAGTTTGGAGTACGCATAAACTTGTCCATCTGCTACCACTTGTTGGGCTTGCGTATCCACACTCTCAATTTTAGTGTGGGTTAATAACTCAATATGGTGCTCTTGGGCAAACGCTTCTCCCGTTTTTACCACCAGATCCCCCGCGGTCTGTTTTCTACTGAACACATGGCTCAAATCGGGCTTGTTATACTCCGCACCGTCATCAGCGGTGAATACTTGAATTGACACCTGTGCATCCATTCGACGCACAGTTTTAACCAGTTGATAGGCAGCAAAGCCACTGCCTATGATTACAATTGGTGCTTGCATCACAGCTCCTTAACCCTTGAACTCAACAAATACATCTTTACCCAAGTGACACTCAGGGCAAAGGAAGTAATCCGGAACGTCTGACCACACGGTACCCGGTTCTATTCCTTGATTAGGCTCACCCTGAGCAGGGTCATACACCCAGTTGCAAACGGTGCAAATCATGCATTGGCAATCTGATGGATGTGCCTCTGAGCTTGGATTAATAAGCTCCCTTTCGACCACGGCTTGCGTTTCTACTTGTACAACGGGCTGTGATTGAACTTGCGGTGCAGACGCAGCCATCATCTGAGCCGTAACAGGACTTGTTAGTGGATGTTTCGCCCACAGTTTCGCGATGCTCTTACCATGTTCACGACACTCACGCATCGCTTTACCATCTGGTCGCCATTTGGTTTTCAGGCTGACTGCCGTTTCAAAACCCGCGTCGGTCAATCGTGCGTGGATACGGTCTACCGCACCACCATTCCAGCCATAACTACCAAAGGCAGCGGCTTTCTTGGCTTTAAAACGAAGACCTGTGATCTCCTCCAGCATGCCAGCAATCTTCGGCATCATGACGTTGTTCATGGTAGACGAGCCAACCAAGATGCCTTTAGAGCGGAACACATTGGCGAGAATTTCATTCTTATCGTGCTTAGACACATTGAAGACTTTAACCGCGACACCCGGGTCGACATCGTGAATGCCCTGTGCAATCGCGTCTGCCATCATTCGGGTATTGTTCGACATAGAATCGTAGAAGATGGTAATACGATCTTCTTGGTAGTTATCCGCCCACTCTAGATACTGTTCGATGATTTGGACTGGGTTATCGCGCCACACAATACCGTGTGAAGTTGCGATCATGTCGACAGGCAAGTTGAAGCTCAGTACTTCTTTGATTTTGGCTGTTACCAAGCTGCTGAACGGCGTTAGAATGTTTGAGTAGTAACGCAAACACTGTTCCATCAGCTCATTTTGATCCACTTCATCATTGAATAAGCGTTCATCGCAGTAGTGCTGACCAAATGCGTCGTTACTGAATAACACTGCATCGCCAGTTAGGTATGTCATCATGCTGTCTGGCCAATGCAGCATTGGCGCTTCCACAAACACCAATTGCTTACCGTTACCAATATCGATGCTGTCACCCGTTTTTACCGTTTTAAAGTTCCATTCGGGATGATGGTGATGGCCAACAATCGAATCAATCGCCGCTTCTGTACAGTAAATCGGCGTGTTCGGAATCTTCTCCATCAATGCAGACAATGCGCCCGAGTGATCTTCCTCTGCATGGTTCACGACGATAAAATCGATCGTCTTAAGATCGATTTCCATTTCTAGGTTCTGGATAAATTGTTGGCTGAATCGATGATCAACCGTATCGATCAGCACCGTTTTTCCTTCACGAATAAGATAGCTGTTGTAACTGGTGCCTTTTGTCATTTTGTATTCTGTACCATGGAAATCTTGAACTTCCCAATCGCGTTGACCTACCCAGTGGATGTTGTTTTTTACGTGAATTGTCATAATTACTACCTTGAATGACGGGATAAACAAAAATAATTTCTTCTTGTATTGCACTGGGCATGCCAACTTTTAATTGCTATATATTTCAATAATTTAATTAAAATACAACTTTAATAACTGTCATTTAGACACAGTTGAAAATTGTCATTAAGACACTACAATAGTCATATTGACACAATTGGTATTGGCTATGACTTCTTTAATCGCGCAATGGCTACACATCACGCAAGACCTAAATTCAGCGCTCACTCGGCAAGCTCGATTTGATACCTTATTAACAACGATTCGCGAGATATTAAAATGTGATGCTTCTGCTCTTCTTTTGTATGAAGATCAGCACTTTAAGCCGCTGGCTATCAATGGCTTAGCAAAGGAAGTATTGGGACGCCGTTTTTCTATAAACCAACACCCGAGATTGGAAGCCATTGCACGCGCTGGCGATATCGTACGGTTTCCATCGAATAGCGACTTACCCGATCCCTATGACGGGTTAATTCCGAACCACGACGACAAGCTGCACGTCCATTCATGTATTGGTCTCCCTTTGTTGATCGACGATCAATTGATTGGCGCGATCACTATTGATGCCTTCGATCCGAATCAGTTCGATGGTTTACTCAATCAAGAACTACGCTTTGTAAGTGCGTTAGCCGCGGGTGGCTTGCACACTGCTCTACTACTGGAGCAGTTAGAAACACAAGCCAGCTTGCCACGTGATTCTTACACTGAGAAACGCACCTTGAGCAACGAAATCATTGGCAAATCGGCTGGGATGAAAGCACTTCAAGAGCAAATCGATGCGGTGGCAGATACCGAGCTATCTGTGTTGATAATGGGTGAAACAGGGGTTGGTAAAGAGTTGGTTGCCAGCGCTATTCACCATCGCTCTAGCCGCTCTAGCAATACCTTGGTTTACCTTAACTGTGCGGCGCTGCCAGAATCGGTCGCAGAAAGCGAGTTGTTCGGCCATATCAAAGGCGCATTTACAGGTGCAATCAGCAATCGCAAGGGTAAGTTCGAACAAGCCGACGGCGGCACACTATTCTTGGATGAAGTTGGCGAACTTTCTCTGGAGTTGCAAGCCAAGCTACTTCGCGCATTGCAATATGGCGATATCCAGCGTGTTGGGGATGACCGACATATTCGAGTCAACACACGCATTGTGGCGGCAACGAACCGTGTTCTGCATGAAGAAGTAAAAGCTGGCCGTTTCAGAGCAGATTTGTACCACCGTTTGAGTGTATTCCCTCTTCATGTTCCCCCACTTCGTGAACGTGAAGACGATGTCGTGCTACTGGCTGGTTTCTTTGCAGAGCAACTACGCAGCAAGTTGGGGCTGAACAGTGTTCGACTCTCTCCCACTCTAGTTCAAGAACTTAAAGATTACTCTTGGCCGGGCAACGTGCGTGAACTGGAACACGTCATCAAACGAGCGGGCGTGCTTGCCAAAGCTAGAACTCAATCGCTGGATATCGAATTGGTGGAACAAGATTTCGATATCAAAGCGTCGAACAATCAGCCCATCACTGAAGAGCCAGGTATACCTAGCTCTTCATTTGAACTGTCAGACGCTGGTTTAAAACAAGCCACTGACACCTTCCAAAAATCCATGATTCTAAAAGCACTAGAGCAGAATCAAGGAAACTGGGCTGCAACAGCACGTCAGTTAGAACTCGATAATGGTAATTTACACCGCTTAGCCAAACGGTTAGGTATAAAGTAAAAAAAGGATACGGACGGTTTGAATTCCGCAAGAAAATCTATCTCGCTTATGTCAAAATGCACCATCACAATCGAAAAGTCTGTAATGTAATGAACTACCAAGCTGCTATTTTTGATATGGATGGTTTGCTCCTTGATACTGAGCGCGTCTGTATGCGTATTTTCCAAGAAGCATGTGAAGTCCAAAACCTTCCGTTTTATGAAGATGTTTACCTGTCGATCATTGGTCGCAATGCGGCAGGTATTGAAGCAATTTTCCGCAAAGCCTACGGTGAGAACCTAGACCGCCTGCATCATGAATGGCGTACTCGTTACAATGCTGTCGTCAAACACCAAGCCATCCCAGTGAAAAATGGTGTTGTTGAGCTGCTAGAATGGCTGAAAGCACAAGGCTTACCAATCGCAGTAGCGACTTCTACGGCAAAGGAGGTAGCGAAAATCAAACTGGAATTAGCGGGTTTGAGTAAGTACTTCGACAACCTCACCACAGGCTGCGAGGTAAACCACGGTAAACCCGATCCAGAAATCTATTTGTTGGCAGCGAATCGTCTGGATGTAGAACCAAGCCAATGTTTGGCCTTTGAAGATTCCAATAACGGTGTTCGCGCAGCGGTGGCAGCGAATATGGTTACTTATCAGATTCCGGATTTAGTTGAACCTTGCGAAGAGGTAAAACAATTTGGTCATTCCATCGTGCCGTCATTACATGAAGCGTTAGATGCGTTGAAGCAAAATCGCTAAACGTCAACTGCCGCTCTAACTGTTAAAGCTCAGCAATTTGGCTGAGCTTTTTTATACTTGAGCCTCTCCTCTCACCTTCTCTAATCTACTTCTAATAAATGCCAAGATACTGCTCCAAAGGCTTAATAAGATAGACCTTATCTCTGTACGGGGCGTGTTCCTTTCTTTTTTGATTTACCTCACGCCATCGCATGAAATAGGGCCTATGAGTGATCAAATAGTGGAACTAACCAGTACAACTTTGCAACAAAACGTCAATATACCGCTTGAAGCACGTTTTTCGAGTGAAAATTGGCTGATAATGAGAACTATTGGATGAGATTAATCCAAGTCAGCCCAAAATATAAAATGGAGAGTGTTATATGTCTTTACGTTTATTAGCAGCAACCTTCGCATTAGTAGGAATGAGCTTTGGTGCCCAAGCCAGTGCCGAGTGTGAAGTGTCCCTAGATGCTAACGATATGATGCAGTTTTCTACTAAAACACTGAGCGTTCCAGCCACTTGTAAAGAAGTAAAACTGACGCTAAACCACACAGGTAAAATGCCTGCACAATCAATGGGTCACAACGTCGTTATCGCAGATACCGCTAATCTACAAGCAGTAGGTACGGACGGCATGGCAGCAGGTGCAGAAAACAATTACGTGAAGCCAAATGACGACCGTGTATACGCTCACACAAAAGTGATTGGCGGCGGTGAAAGCACCAGCATTACTTTCAGCACTGAAAAAATGAAAGCTGGCGGCGACTACTCATTCTTCTGCTCGTTCCCTGGTCACTGGGCGATCATGCAGGGTAAATTTGAGTTCAAATAAGAGCTAACTAAGTCAAAACAAGACTCACTATAGGGAAGCCATCGCTTCCCTTTTTATTGCACGTTAGTTAAGCACGTCGATGGATAATCTCATCCAAAGGTACAGGCCTTGCTAAGTAAAATCCTTGAACTTTATCAACCCCACTTGACCGCACAAAGTCATAGTCAGACTGCGTTTCCACCCCTTCCGCTACGACCTCGCAATTTGCAATATGTCCTAACTTAGCAACCAATCGATACAGTTGACGTCCACGATGATCGTTAGCGTCCAATAGCAGCGATCTGTCTAGCTTAATCTTGTTAAATGGATACTTGAACAAATGAGGAAACGATGCGTAGCCCGTACCAAAATCATCCATTGTGATACGAACTCCCATACTCTGTAGAGCTTTCATGGTGTTAGTTAAAGAAACTTCATTGTCTAATACGGCTTCTTCAGTAATTTCAATTTCAAGCCATTCAGCCGGGATTCCAAAATAGACCAACCTGCCTTGTAAATGCTGAACAAAATCCACTTGTTGAATGGTAGCAACAGAAACATTAATGGCCACTCTTCGCTGATCAGATAATCCCATTTCCTTCATATCCGACAACACCTTTTCGAGAACTAGTTTATCGAGCAGTGGCATAGCATCTAACCGGTGAAAATCTTCAATAAACGTTGGTGAAAGTAAGTTTCCATCTTCATCTTTATATCGAATAAGCGCTTCGTAAGAATACTGTTCCGCATCCTTTGTTGAATGCTGCTTTTGATAAAACATCACCAACTCGCCTTCACGAAGAATGGAAGTTAAACGCTTCTGCGCGGATGACTTGCTGATACTCGATGTGTTCGCATCTTTCACACTACTGAGTAGTGATTTAAATAGGGATTGTTCTAAACCATTGTAAGTATTACTTACACCAAGCTGCCCCACATATTTGCCTGCATAGGCTAGATAAAAAGGTCGATAAATTAGTACACCAATCGCAATCACCACCAGTTGAAGTATCGCCCCCTGGACCTGATGCCCCATTGCAACATAACCACTCAACAGAGGCGGTGTCATCCAGTTCACAATATTTTCAACAGGCGCAATTAAGCCGGAAGCAATTGCGCAGTAGGTGATGATAAAACTTACCAGCGGCACTAATACAAATGGGACGACCAGAATAGGATTAAAGATGATAGGCAACCCAAATAGCAGCACTTCATTGATGTTGAACATCACCAATGGTGCTGCCGCTAACGCCAGTAAAATATGATTGCGCTCTTTAGCGAACAATAACAGACACAGGAGTAAACTGATGCTATTCCCTGACCCGCCCATGGATAAAAATGCGTCGTAAAAACCTTGGCTAATGACGTTAAGCGACGCTTCGCCTGTTTGCCAAGCAGCCATGTTGGCTTCGGTCGCAGCGTATATTTGCTGCTTGATAGCAAACAACATGTTGTGACCATTAATGCCCGCCGCTCCTAATAAGCTCAAGATGGATTGATAAAATAATCCTCCTGTGAACGTCAGCGGATCAAAGTTAAGTCCAGCCACTGTTGTAGTAAAAGCATCCATCACCGCTGCGGTGACATGAGATAAGCTAACCGCAAATAAAACGAATACGAAAAAATGTAAGACATCTTTAAAAAGACGAGAAGAGAAGTCCATTGCTTGAGGATCAAGCAGCTCAATTCGGAAACTTTTACAATAAACGTATGACACCGTTGCACTAAAGAGTGCTAATAACGGGTTATTCGGCAACATGTAATTACTAGAAAGGCTGTCATTCTCTATTGAAATTAAATAGAACATGACCAACGAATAAATGATGATAATCGCGCTCGACACGTTCACTTTGTGCGATAAATAGTAACCAGCCACAATGCAAAACGCTGTGGGATATAAGTTGATTAAAATATCAGAAAGATGGAACAATAACTGAGAAACCTCTGACACCCCTAGGATTCTAGAAGCGTGACCAAGAAAGATGGCAAGTGCGTTAGATAGCGTCAGCGGTAACAGCAATAAGGCAATAGAAGCGAGATCAGTAAGATAAGATTTAGATCCAAATCGCCATTTATCTGTAAATACCGTTAGACGATGAAAGGGGTCAAATACGCGTTCACGACGAGTGTGCATGGTGAGTTCTTATATTAAGTAATAATCATCGGCTGCGAAATAGGCAGCCGTAAATGCAACGGCCAGACTCAGTAACGTATTATTTGGTGGATAATTTTTAGTGTTTCTATTGGCTAAAACAATAGTTTGAATTGCCAGTCACAGCGCAAAGATGTCGCAAGTGCAATTTAACGATTATATACCCCTTGATCCAATGAGATTATTATCCTTAACGATAAAAGCCATACCAAGCATCTCGATATGGCTATCGTTAAAACTGATGTATATACCCAAATGACTTCAAGAAGGAGGCTTCGGTGACACGCCCTTGACGAGCGAGTTGATTTGGCTCACATACACTGTGAACAATTTTTGATTTAGCACGAGTAGAACTTCAAGTCGTTGTCTCGTCTGTAAAACAAATCATTCAATCCCGTGTAGCTCTTTCCAGTTTCCTGGATGAACCACGTAGCCGAATAGAGCATGCCCACCATAAACTAGCTCGGTTCCTTCCGGGATCCACAGCATTTGACCTGGGTGCACAAAATGTGTCTCACCATTTGCGGTCAGCTCGAAACAGCCTTCAATCACAAAAATAACCTCATCATAAAGCACCGTCCAAGCCACTTGAGCGCCTTCCCATTTAGCAAAGCCTACGCCAATGTTTGGTGAGATTTCTGGGCTTAACGCTCGGGCTACGTACGCCATTCCCGGCGTATCACCACGAACATTAAAATCTAGGTTTTTACTATCAACGAGTTTGACTTGCTTCATAACTCACTCCGGCTTTGCCATTTTGCTAATTGGATACGCGTTTTTACTCCCATGCCTAAAAAAGGCTCTGGCGGATTCAAACAAGGCATTCCTGTCACTTGCTGTATGTCATCCAATGATTTAGATGTCGCACCAACAACATAGTCAGCTAACAGCGTTCCAGAAATGGTTCCCCACGCAGCACCAACACCATTGTCACAAGCGCTGGCATAAACACCTTCATCTAATTGACCAAAAAAGTTAGTAAAGTTACGAGAGATGGCATATACCCCACCCCATGTGTGAGTAAATGGTACGTCGGCCAGCTCGGGGTAACGCGCCAAAAAGACTTGACGATGATCGTCTCGGATTTGCTCTCTGACTTTATCGTTCATGCTTGAGCCATATTTCGGCACGTGTTTGTAAGTATTTCGGATCAAAATACGTCGATCGGCGGTCATACGTAACGTCGTTCCCGCATGATCTGCTGGAGTTAAACCCCAATTCAGCTCACCTCCGTATCGTTGCATTTCTGCGTCGGTCAATGGACGCGTCCAGCTTGCAAACGTCATCACTGGCAGTAATCTGTTTTTAAGGTAACCAAACTCACGAGTAAAAATGCTGGTGCCAAGTAACAGTTCAGTGGTTTCAACAGAACCACTATCTCCATGTAATACCCAGTAACCGTTTTCTTTACTGAGTTTGCGGATTGGCGAGTTTTCTAACACCTCGACATTCTCTGGAAGGCTTTCCCCTAGCCCACGCACCAGAGCAGCAGGTTGCATTAAATAACCACCTGGCGTGTAAATTGCGCGGCTGTAGTAATTTGTCCCTAAGACTTTCGCCAGCTCACTGCCATTAACATGGAAGTATGGTTCGCCAAGGTCTTTCATTAGGTGCTCAAAGTGATCGAGATACGCTTCACCGCGCGCCCCTACGGCTCCTTGATATTTGCCCTTTGCTAACCATTGACAAGAAATACTGTGCTTCGACACTAAAGTGTCTAGCTGAGCAATCGCAGAACGGTTGAGCGATAATAACTTTTGTTTGTGCTCAGGGTCGGGATGCTCAAGTGAAAACTTATGGGGCAAATCGATCACAAAGCCCGAATTTCTCCCTGACGCCCCTTGGCCGATACGTTGTGCATCAATCAGTATAATTCGTGCGTTAGGCTGAAGCTCAGCTAAACGTCTTGCCATAGCTAGTCCAGCGAAACCGGCACCTAGCACGGCATAGTCAGCAGTTTGTTTACCTTTTAACGCTGGTTTTTCTGCAATACTTGGCAACGCATGGTACCAACCACATGTTGCATCATCATTGGGTAAATGAATCATCTTCTTTCTCCGTTACGCTGCTGACAGTTTCAATGACAATTGATCTAGCCAAGGACCACGTAATGACTGTACTTTTCTTCCTAGCAACGCAAAGCCAAGCATCGTTCCCTCAGGAGAATAAAACGCAGCGGTCAATTCATCTGCCTGACTCTCGATGTACCATTGTCCCAGTTCGTTCGGGGCAACCGGGAAAATAGTGAGTGGAAGAATCGGCGTTTTTACAATCACAGGAGTTGGCGTTAACGAGATTGACGCGACATCGCCTAGCAAGCTTTTCGCTACGGAAGGAATCATTTGATTAATCGGCGCAATATACGGCTGCCAACCTTGCTCCGTTTCAACACAGTCGCCTAGCGAGTAAATATTCTCATCACTCGTCTGGCCAAATTGATTTACTTTAATGCCGCGGCCTACTTCTAGCCCTGCTTGCTCAGCCAGCGATACATTTGGCTTGAGTCCAACCGCGCTTAGCACTAGGTCTGCTTCAATCTGCTTGCCACTGTTCAGATGTAAAACCGCACTGGATTCGGACCTTGGCTCGATTCTGGCGATACTGTCTTGTAGAGCCCATTGCACGCCTCGATCTGCAAGTGCGCTTTGTAATGATTCACCCAACTGTTGCGGGATCAAACGCTCCATTGGCCATTGACCTAACCCGATAACTGTCACTTCATAGCCGCCTTCGATCAGGTCATTCGCGAACTCACAGCCAATTAAGCCATCGCCGAGGATTGCGATGCGCTTTTTGTTCTGTAGCTGGGTTCTGAAACGGCGGTAATCAACTAAGTCGTTCACACTCATAACACAAGAGCGATCGCCCTCAATTGGGATTTCAATCGGTGATGCACCTGTTGCCAGTACCAAACGGCTGTAGGCGTATTTACCGATAGAGGTGTGTAGCGTTGAATTGGCACGCTCGATCTTTTCAACGCGGGTATGCGGGTAAACGCGGACATTGAGACGGCTTTCCCACTCCAACGCGCTCTCACTTTGTAGCGCGTCGCCATCTTTCTTCATGGCCAGTGCATTAGACAAGGCAGGCTTGCTGTACAGTGCGCCATCATCAGCGGTAAAGACAGTGATCGGAACCGTTTCAGATTGCGCTCTAAGTGCCGCTGCCAACTGGTAACCACTGTGGCCACTACCGATGATAACGATAGGGTCAGCTGAAAATATAGGTTGAGTGACTTCAGATGGAAGTGGCTGAGCCGAATTTGGCTGAACAGACGATCCTACCGATACCGAAGACACTGCCGCGACCTCTTCTACTGGCTCATCGTCGGTGATTTCGATCATTTCAAAATCGGCCTTACCCACTAAACAGTCGGGGCATAACCAATCATCCGGCACATCTTCCCATGCTGTTCCTGGTGCAATGCCATCGGATGGCCAACCTTGTGCTTCATCATAGATTAAGCCGCAAATAATACAGAGCCACTTTCTCATCACTTTTACTCCAACTACCTTGTTCAGAATTTCCGTGTTTACAAACCACTGTCAGATTTGTAGCGATTCCATCAACCTCGCCCTAGCTTGTGGTCTGAAATCCAAGCCGGTGCGAGGTGATGAAAATCAAGTTACACGGTAGCTATACGTTGCTGTCTTGCTGCAAACGAATGGCAATATTGCGTGTCTGGACATAGCTATAAATCGCTTCTTGTCCTTTTTCTCGCCCAAAACCGGACAAGCCCACGCCACCAAATGGTGTTTCGATACCACCAGCAAACCATTCATTGATGAACACTTGCCCACCACGCAGTTGCTGCGCCACACGCAATGTTTGGTTTAGGCTTTCACCAAAGACACCAGCAACCAGGCCAAAATCGGTGCCATTCGCGATCTCGATTGCTTCTTGCTCAGTGTCAAACGGTGTAATCACCAAAACAGGACCAAACACTTCTTCTTGTGCAATGCGCATATCTGGCGTGGCTTCAATCACTGTTGGTGCCACAAAGTAACCCGATAGATCAGGTGCGTAGCCACCCGTCAGGATGTTTGCGCCGTCGGCTTTTGCTTGCTCTATCATTTCAAGCACGCGTGCTTGTTGATCAGCCGATACCAACGGTGTGATGTCCGGCTGGCTTTCGCCTTGGCCAATGGTTAGGCTTTTTGCCATTTCCACAACCGCCGCTTTTACTTCTTCATAACGCTCTTTTTGAATCAGCAAACGAGACATTGCCGAACAAACTTGACCAGCGTTAAAGAAAATACCGACCTGAACGCTTTTCAAAAGTGTTTCGAGGTTCGCATCTTTCAGTGCGATAGCAGCCGATTTACCACCCAGCTCCATCACCGATGGAGTAGCGCGTTGCGCTGAATCTTGCAGAATGCGTTGGCCGGTCGGTACCGAACCTGTAAAGACAATTTGATCGACCTCTTGATGCTGCACCAAGTGGCTGCCAACGACTGAGCCTTTCCCACATAGCAGGTTAATCGTGCCTTTCGGGAAGCCCGCTTTTTCAATCGCTTTAATCAACAGTGTCATGGCGAGTGGTGAGATCTCTGGCGACTTAATAACCACTGTGTTACCTGCAGCTAATGCAGGTGCCAATGAACGTGCACAAATGGAGACGGGGAAGTTCCACGGCACAATCTGCACTGACACGCCAAACGGCACATATTGAGTGAAGTCGACATAGTCTTTACCCAACGGAATTGACGTGCCTTCCAGCTTGTCGGCCATGCCAGCGTAGTATTCGAAGTAACGTGCCGACTCTAAAAACTCATCTTTGGCATCTTGCAAAGATTTCCCATTTTCACGACAGGCAACTAACCCACCTTCATCAACCATTTCACGAATAGCTGCGGCGGCTTTTAACATCCACTCGGTTCTGACGGCTGGACGAACGTCCGAAAGAAGGCCTTGATTGACTACTCGACGTGCCGCTGCCATTGCGCGATCTGCATCGGTGATAGTGGCTTCTGCAACCGTCGCATACGCTTCGGCTGTGCCAGGGTTCATGACGGTCAGCGCTTGCTCTGAATCGCACCACTCACCATCAATATAATTAAGGTAATGCATCATATTACTGCTCCAGGGTCGCTTTCACTTGCTTTGCCAACCAGGTTTGGAAGAAATGCGTCGGAACATCCATTTCTGGTGAGAACACACCACCACCAAAGCCAGGTGAGTAACGACCTTCCTGCATGCCCTCGACCGCTCCAATATCTTCGCCGAATACGACTCGCCATGACTCAACGGTAGCAGTACGGCACGCAGCGAACTCATCTTTCGTTGCTTCATCACCCACATAGAAAACACGTAGGTGCTCAACACTCTTATTCGCAGTGATTGGTTCAATCATCATTGCAAAGGCATGATCGGCTTGAATACCAAGCAACACGTTTGGAAAGAGTGCAACGTATTCTGCATGACGCAGTTTATCTTCTGGCCAGCTTGGAAATTTAGGTAAGTGTGTTCCTGCTGTATCAGAAAGGTTGTACGCGAGACTACCTTGACCAGCAAAGCGCTCTGCAAACATGATGTTGTAGTGATCCTCTAGGCGAGAATAACTGTTCAAACTCGGATGCACCCAAGGTAAGTGGTAAGCCTCGCAGTAGTTTTCTACGGCAAGCTTCCAGTTACTTTTCACTTCTATCTCTAAGTTGCCACCCATGTTCACGCGGCGAAGAAGCCCTAATCCTTCTTCACCTAAGAATTGCTGCCAACGTTGCTCTAGCGGCGCGATATGCTCTTCAAAGCTTTCTGCATTGCCCGATAAGTTAACGAATACCATGTCCATCCAAACGGCTGAACGAAGTGGCTTAAGGCCGTGTTTTTCACATTTAAATCGATCATCTTTGTGTTTTGCGATACCACCGATGTGTGGTGTGCCTTTTAGATTGCCGTCAAGATCGTACGTCCATGAATGGTAAGGACAGCGAATCATGCCTTGAACTTCGCCTGCCTCATGCACCAGCTTCATACCACGATGACTACATACGTTGTGGAAGACTTGGACTTCACCTTGACGATTTCTCATCATGAGTAGTGGAAGATTCATGAAATCAAGTGGCATCACATAGCCATTTTTAAGCAGGTCTGATGCAAAACCAATGCATACCCAAGTGTTACCAAACACCTGATCACGCTCAAAAGTAAAATACTCTTCGCTGGTGTAGGCCTGATTCGGCATTCCTGTTGCTTCACTGATTGGGTTCAGTACATTATCAACAAGTTCAACAGGAATAATGGTTTGGTTGACATTGCTCATATTCTTATCTCCGAGAGTCGAGTTGCATCCAGTGCGTACAACATCGTGTTGTGTTAGTGGAGATGATTTTGATTAACAACCCAGCAACAAACAAACGACTTTTTCGCCGGGTTTGGATGAGTTTTTGTCATTCATGCATTGATCTCGAACAACAAAATAGCCTTTTAATTAACAAGGTTCTTCTTGTCATGATTAATACTCATTAACCGATGAGTATTAATCAGTTGAAACACAAAAGCCCTCTCTCTACTCTCTTTCAAAAATTAACAATAACGCAACAAACAATAACGCTAAAACAAAAGCACTGTGAGGGATGCCTATGAGAGCAACATCTGGGATATTGAAAGGACTCAATCCGACTGTGACTATCGCATCAAAGATCGTCGTTATCGGTTTTGTACTTTTCTGCGCCATTCTCGCCAACCAAGCGGGCCAATACTTCGAAACGATTTCCGGCATTTTGCTGCAGAATATGAAGTGGTTTTACATCGGACTTGTTTCACTCGTTGTCGGTTTTCTTCTTTATCTTATGGTTAGTCGATATGGACATATTCGTTTGAGTAAAGATGACGAAAAACCAGAGTTTAGTTATTTGTCTTGGGTATCCATGCTTTTTTCCGGAGGCATGGGGATAGGCTTAATTTTCTGGTCGGTCGCCGAACCGATGTGGCATTACGCTGACAACCCATTTACTCAAGGCCTGACCAATGAAGCCGCAACAACATCAATGAAACTGACATTCTTTCACTGGGGTCTACATCCTTGGTCTGTCTTTATCATTGTTGCACTCGCATTAGCCTACTTTTCCTACCGTAAAGATCTGCCTTTTACCCTACGCTCTATCTTGTACCCTTTGATTGGCGATCGTATTTATGGGCCTATCGGGCACACGGTTGATATCCTAACAGTCGCGGTGACTGCTTTCGGTATCTCTCAAACCTTGGGGATGGGAGTTATCCAAATAAACTCTGGTTTGAATCAAGCCTTTGGTCTAGACATTAGTTTGGGGATTCAACTCTTTATTATCGTTTCCCTTTGTACTTGTGCGGTTGCGTCGGTGCTATCTGGTGTAGGGAAAGGTATTCGCCGTTTATCAGAATGGAACATGCTGCTTTCACTCGCACTCGTGCTGGTCGTACTTTATATTGGCCCAACTCGCTATATCTTAAATACGCTACTTGAAAGCACGGGGCTTTATGCACAAAACATTGTCGGTATGAGCTTATGGAGCGATGCACAGAATGACTCTGGCTGGCAAAACTGGTGGACGGCTTATTACTGGCCTTGGTGGATGACTTGGGCACCTTTCGTTGGCATGTTTGTAGCTCGTATTTCTAAAGGGCGCACAATACGTGAGCTTATCGGCGGTGCTCTCATCGTACCCACGCTGATCACGTTTTTATGGATTTCAGTATTTGGTGGCGCAGCGTTGAAGGTAGAGCAAGACGCTCGTGTTTCTCATCAAGAGCAAGTCACTGCGGCACAAGAAGCAAAACAAACACCACCTGCAGATTTTTCTGGCGGCCCGATTCTTGAAGCGACTAAAGCCGATACGACACGCGCTTTGTTTACGCTATTCGACAATCTAGATACAGGTATGTTTGGTAAACTACTTAGCGTACTTGCGTGTTTATTACTCGGTACTTATTTCATTACCTCCGCTGACTCAGGTACCTTAGTTCTATGTACCCTCGATGCCGCTGGACACAGTGAACCTCCCACGTCTATACGCGTATTATGGGGGATCATGATCGCCGCCATTGCGGGAGTGCTTCTATACGCAGGAGGCTTAAAAGCAATGCAAACGGCCTCCATTATTGCCGGTTTCCCTATCGCCATTTTTATCGCGGTGATGAGCTTAACGCTGTTCCATAGTATTCGACGCGAACCTAAGCCATGGGCAATGCTGCCTGAGCATGTTCACCCAGAGCAAGAGAAACTTGATGGTCCTGTTGAACCGCTTGTTGAAAGCAAAACAGTGGTTTCCGAGCCTATCGCTTCAACATCCTCACTAAAAGATGATTCCACACTTAATCAGGGACCAGTACTAAGTTAGTGCGTCGTTTCATCAATCAATTAAAAAAGCGGGAACTGATATTCCCGCTTTTTTAACATTACCAAACTCTGTTATTTTCTCTGCTTATTGAATTAGGCTAAGCCTCGATCACCCACCTCATCTGGCAACTGATGCAAAAGCCATTCTCTAAAACGTTTGACGCTGGCTGGGATTAAACCTCTATTTTTAGGTTCAAGCATAGAAAAATTGGAAGGTGTTGAAAGCACGTGTTCGACTGGCCTAACCAAAGCGCCGCTTTGTAAATAGTCGTCCACTAATGACCCCCAGGCTAACGCGATGCCCTGACCATTAATTGCCGCTTGTAACAGCATTGGATAGTTATTGATGTTCATGCGATTACGAGGCGAAATATTTGGCAATCCTACACTCGCAAACCACTGCTCCCAATTCACCCAGTCTCTTTGAGACTCTTCCAGATAGAGTAACGTTTTATTGAAGATGTCTTCTGGCTCACTAGGCTGGCCGATTTTCTCTAGATAAAGCGGGCTACACACAGGGAATACTTCTTCTGAAAATAGCGTTGTGACGTCCATTTCCGCAGGTGGAGTGCGACAATAAAACAAGGCGATATCGCAATCTAATCGGCGTAAGTCCAACACATTATCTGAGGCCAATATCCTTATATCGATGTCATCATGTTCATTTTGAAATTGAGCAACCTTAGGCAACAACCACAAGGCTGCCATTGCATTTGTCGTCGCAACAGTGATCTTTTGTTCGCCCTGCCATTTCTTCACTTCACCCGTGATTTGAGCAATATCGAGCAAAGATTGGCTGACAGCTTGATAATATTGAAGACCTGTAGGCGTTAAGTTAATGCTTCGATTGGCTCGCGTGAACATAGCCTTGCCCAAGTATTCTTCTAATTGTCTAATTTGGCGACTGATAGCACCTTGGGTCACGTTTAGCTCGTCAGCGGCTAACGTAAAACTCAAGTGCCGCGCCGACGCTTCAAACGCAACGAGGCTATTTAAAGGTGGGAGGGGTTTGATTTTCATGTATCTTCCAGTAAGGCAGTATTGTAATTATTTTTATTCCCGGCAATCTTATGTTGCACGTGGATAATGCCATTCTGGACAACACCCCAAAAACGACAATTTATAAATGATAAAAAATAGAGATGAATCATAAATTGTTGTGAGAGAGACTGCCGTATACAGTTTCGTGGCTACAACGAGCACAAAAAAGAGGAGCAGTTACTCCTCTTTTGCCTAGCCTTTTGCTCACTTTCTTCGAGTTAGCCCATTTACCCTATTGCCAGTTTAGTACTCGCGTAACGCGCTTTTTTCTTTCTTGGACTGGCTAAGAAGTACGCCAAAGTAAGAGGCCCTAATCGTCCCATAAACATCATGAAGATGATCACTAACTCACCCGGTTCGGACAAACTGCCCGTTAAGCCTCGCGACAAACCAACCGTACCCAGTGCCGAGACCGCTTCGAACATAATGTCTAACATAGACGCTTTCTCTGTCAGTAACAGCGTGAAGATGGCAAACCAAGTCACACCCACCGAGATCAGAGTCAGCGCCAATGCTTTGCTGATGGTCTCTTTGGGAATCTCGCGTTGAAAGGCATAGGTTGCTTCATCGCGACGCAAATAGCTGTAAGTTGCCAAGACTAACACCATAAATGTCACAACTTTAATACCACTTGCCGTGCTCAGTGATCCACCGCCGATAAACATCAACACCAGAATGATCGCCGTTGTGGCATCTTCCAACTGATCGATAGCTAAAGTGTTGAACCCTGCCGTTCTGGGCGTCACCGCTTGAAACCACGATGCCCACCATTTCCCTGCTTCGCTCAACGGGGCAAGCGTGTTGGGGTTGTCATATTCAATCAGGTAAATCGCGATAAGTGCCACCACGTTAATGATCATCGTGCCTAAGATCATCATTCGACTGTAAACGGTGAGTCGGTGCCAACGGCGATTGCGTTTTAAGTCAATCCAAACCGAGAAGCCTAAACCACCAATAATGAACAAACTGGTAATGATGAAGTTAACGACCGGGTCGTCCACGTAAGGCATTAAGCTATCGGCACTCAACGCAAAACCTGCATTGTTAAACGCACTGATGGTGTAGAAGAAACCATGGAACAAACTGGTTTTCCAGCCCAGCTCTTCACTCCAATAAACGCTCAAAATAGTGAAACCAATAAGTTCAACGAGCAGAGCGAACATCAATACAGATTTAGCGGTGGCAATGAGTGTCGATGAGTCAGTCTGGTTGAACGCCTCTCTCGCGACTGCTCGCTCCAAAAAGCCAATTTTTCCGCCCAGAGCCAGCAAGGTCACGATGGCAAACGTCATCAAACCTAGGCCACCACATTGAATCAGGAAAGCAATAACCACTTGCCCAAAAGGCGTAAACGCCGTGCCCGTGTCCACCACAACTAATCCCGTCACCGTAATGGCCGATGTCGCAGTAAACAGGCTTTGAATCCAAGTAATGGGCTCTGTGGTGGCAATCGGCAGTTTGAGTAAGACCGTGCCGAGCATGATCAAGCACGCAAAGCTGAGGCTAAGTATCAGCGGCGGTGCGCCCAACAATTTTTTGCCCGCTTTGGGTTTTCGCTCGATTGGGATAATAGAGGGATGCCACAAAACCATGTTACACCAACCTTGGAGCGACGTATTTCAGCTCAGCGCGACTACCGCAAAGCAACAGCGTGTCAAACTCATTAAGCACAAACTCATCATTGATATTGGTATAGACGGCTTCTTCGCGCTTCACCAATATCGGCTGAATGTTGTAACTGCCTCGGCTGATCAACTTAGAAAGCGGCGTATCGTGCAGATTGGATTTAACGTGGATTTCCACCACATACAAACCATGCCCCATTTCCAAATAGTTGTTCACCATCGGATAGTTGAGTGCCTGCGCGACTCTTACGCCCATCTCCTCTTCCGGATGAATAATGCGTTGTACACCCAGCTTAGATACGATGGTGTGGTGTGCTTTGGTGCTCGCTTTGACCCAAATGGATTTCACGCCTAAATTTTTCAGCGCCAGCGTACACAACAAACTGGCTTGCATGTCTTCGCCAATCGCCACCAACACCACATCACTGTTCGCTAACGCTAACTCTCTGAGTGCGCCTTCGTCTGTTGCGTCACATATGACCGCTTGCGTTAACTCTTCGACGTATTTTTCGACGATTTTCGGGTCGCTATCCACCCCCGTTACCGTGTGTCCAAGATGAATAAGTTCTAAGCTGGCGGCAACGCCAAATCGCCCTAGACCAATTACTGTAAAGTGAGCCATATCAATACCTAACTGTGTTTTATGTATAGAAAATACTAATGCGTTAAGGGCTAGACTGATTCTCCGTCACGGAAAATAGGCAACACGAATCCTGTTCGAGTGCCGATAACCAGCACTAAACCTTGGCATTAACGTTGATTAAATTTGGAATTTATTGGTGCTTGGACGTCTCAAGCACTAAACGATAACCCAGCCCCGGCTCTGTTTTTAATAGCCGCTGTTCGTCAGCACTATCGTTCAGTTTTTTGCGTAGTTGACTCACTAACACGCGTAAGTAGTGAGTATCTTCGACATGACTTTTTCCCCAAATCACCGCTAGCAAATGAGTTTGCTCAATGAGTTTTCCCGGCTTGAGAATCAACTGTTCAATGAAAGAAAACTCTTTCTTGGTGAGTGGAATTTCCCTCTGATCCAACCAAAATTGGTGAGTACTTTTGATGATTTTGACTCGGCCAGCCACCAGCTCATCAGCGACGGTTTGCTCATCCACCAAATCTCGAACCAGCACTTTGATGCGCGCGATGAGCTCTTTTACGCCAAAAGGCTTGCTCAAGTAATCATTCGCGCCCGCTTCTAAAAGGCGGATTTTTTCCTCTTCTTGATCGCGAGCTGTCAGCACTAGCACTGGCGTTTTATAGGTCTGACGAAGCGTAGTGAGAAACTCCGTCCCATCGCCGTCGGGCAAGCCTAAATCTAGCAGAATGACGTGCGGCAAATGCGCTTCGAAACACGCTTTGGCTTCTGCAATGGTACTCGCGCCAATGTAATCAAACCCTTCAGCAGACAGCGAAATTCGAATAAAGGTATGAATGCGAGGCTCATCGTCCACGACTAAAACTTTGTAACTCACGCCTGCTCTGCTCCTTGATTGAGTGGAAGTCGAATGCGGATCAGCGTCCCTTCTGATACTGGCATAGATTGAATCTCTCCTTGGTGTGCGGTGATGATGCCTTTGGCAACCGCGAGTCCCATTCCGGTGCCTGAATCGGCCGATTTGTTGTTCGCGCCGGAATAGAAAAGGCTGAATATTTTTTCCGCATCTTCAGCTTTGATGCCAATCCCCATGTCCCGAACATCAATCACGCACGACGAACCCTGCTTAGAAAGAGAAACCTCAACAGATTCATTCTCTGGCGAAAATCGCATGGCATTATCCAACACATTGAAGATCGCTTGTTCGATAAGCGAACGACTTACTGATAAATAACCAACGGAATCATCCATATTCATGGATACTTTCTCGGTGTAATTCGGCAAACGAGAAACCGCATCCCGCACAATATCCGCAATCAGCTCATCTTTTTTAGTAATTTTTAATGTGCCATGCTGGAGCTTAGTCGCCTGTAAGAGGTTCTCGATATATTGATGCAAGCGGTGGCTTTCTGAAGTCGCACTGTCGAGCAATTCTTTGCGCTCTAAGTCTTTGAGCTTGGGCATGTACTCGTTGAGTGTGGTCAGTGTTCCAATAATGGTTGCTAGCGGCGTGCGTAGGTCATGGGACACCGATAGCAGGATGCTGTTTTGCAGCTTGGTTTGTTTTAACTCGCCCTGCTGGCGACGATAAAGATCTGCAAAAGTGCTGGTGATAAATGCCACCACCATAAACACGACTAGATTAAAAATGTCTTCCGGACGAAACATCTGTAAAGAGTAACGAGGCGTCGTGAAAAAGAAGTTGAAGCTCAACGCTTCGATCACCGCCGCCGCATAAGCGAATCGCGAGTTGCATTGAAACGCCACCACCACAACTGCTAACTGCAAAATCAGCAGGACCGCAGCTGTAGAGCCAAACAATTGGTCCAACAGCCATGAGGCCACAACCGCGCCAACAATCACGATGGCAGAAAAGAGAAATGTGTTATCTCGCCAATGAGCAAACATAAAGTACATCAACCAAAATTCGATGCAGAAACTTTAGCAAAAGCCCATTCGGAGTTCGCGTAAAAAAAGCGTAAAAAATGCAAGAACGACAGTGAGTTATAGACATAACCATCATTAAGTTGGCCTAACTTAATGAATAATCACAAGTAAACGTCACCCATTGACGCCTACTCACTCGGTATAAACGGCAGACACAAAAAAGAGGAGCATTTGCTCCTCTTTCGTGTCGCGTCATATTAGATGACTTGCAATTGAGCATCACCTTGCTCAGACAAAAAGCCGCCGGTTTGATGTTTCCACAACTGAGCGTAAACACCACCCAATTGCAGCAGCTCGTGGTGTGAGCCTTGCTCAATGATTTTGCCGTCATCCACCACAATCAAACGATCCATCGCGGCAATCGTTGATAAACGGTGAGCAATTGCAATCACTGTTTTTCCTTCCATCAGAACTTCAAGGTTTTCTTGAATTGCCGACTCCACTTCTGAATCAAGTGCAGACGTTGCTTCGTCCATGATCAAAATTGGTGCGTTTTTCAGCAGCACGCGAGCAATCGCCACACGTTGACGCTGACCGCCAGACAACTTCACGCCGCGTTCACCCACTTCAACGTCATAGCCAACGTTACCTTGCTCGTCTCTTAGAGATTGAATGAAATCATGCGCGTGTGCTTTTTCAGCAGCTGCGATAACGGCATCCATTGAAGCATCTGGATCACCGTAAAGAATGTTTTCCTTAATTGAGCGATGTAGCAAAGAGGTGTCTTGCGTGATCATACCAATGTGTTGGCGCAGCGACTCTTGTTCGACTTGAGAAATATCCTGTCCATCAATACAAATTTTCCCCGTATTTACGTCGTAAAAACGCAGCAACAGGTTAACCAACGTGGATTTTCCTGCCCCAGAACGACCGACAATACCGACTTTTTCGCCCGGTTTGATGGTCAGATTCAAGTTCTCAAATACCGCCTTTTCATCACTGTAGTTAAAACCTACGTGATCAAAGCAGATCTCACCTTGAGAGATTTGCAGAGGCTTGGCATTTGGTATGTCTTTCACTTCAACGTCGTTTGAAATCGTATTAATACCGTCCACTACCGTACCGATGTTTTCAAACAATGCGCTAACTTCCCACATGATCCACTTCGACATTCCTTGTACGCGCAACGCAATACTAATGGCAATCGCAATAGCACCAATTGTTACAGCGTGATCTAGCCATAAATAAACCGAAATGGCACTGATAGACATCAGCAGTAAATAGTTGATGGCATCAACACTAAACAGCAAACAAGTCACCATGCGCATTTGGCGGTAAACCGTCACCAAAAATTGCTTCATGCTGCTTTCTGCGTATTCCAACTCTCGCTGTGAATGAGCGAATAGTTTTACGGTAGAAATGTTGGTGTAAGAATCGACAATGCGTCCAGTCATTACAGAGCGAGCATCCGCTTGCTCTGTCGCTACTTGTTTCATTTTAGGGATAAAGTAGAACTGGATAACCGCGTACATTCCTATCCAAATCACAATAGGCAACATCAGCAAACCATCGGCCTCGCCCATCATCCAAAGCATCGAAAGAAAATAAACGCTGATATAAACCAGTACATCCACCAACTTCATGACCGTTTCTCGTACCGCTAACGCACTTTGCATCACTTTGGTCGCAACTCGGCCTGCAAAGTCACGTTGGAAAAATCCAACCGCTTGTTTTAGCAAGTAACGGTGAATCAACCAACGGATAGACATCGGGTAGTTACCCAATAACGTTTGGTGCATCACCATTGAGTGGACAAAACCGAGAACTGGCATCACAACCGCCACTAAGAACAGCATCATTAGCATGCGATCACCCTGGTCTTGCCAGAATGTTGCGCGATCTTGATTAGAGAGAATATCTACGAGCTCGCCCATATAACGCAACAGCGTCACCTCAGTAATGGCAATAAGCGCACTGAACACAGCCATGACAAATAAAGGGGCTTCAAAGCCACGAGTGTAAAAGCGACAGAAGCCAAAAAGTGTCTTCGGTGGCTTTTCGGTTTCCATCTGGGGAAAGGGTTGGGTCAGTTTTTCAAACCAATTGAACATAACAACGACTTTAAGTACCGCGAATGAATTTGCGAACGTTTTACTATCTTTTGATACAAAAGTCAGTAAAATACCGAAACAAAAGTTCAAATGATAATAATTACAATTAAGCTTAGCGTTAATCATAATTGTCGGGAATATATTTATGACAAAGAATAACTTACTGACCATCGCGATCCGTAACGCGTTGGTCTGTGCTTTGGCACCAACAGCAGCAGTGGTTGCATTCACAGCACAAGCTCAAGAAGACGTTGTACAAGATGACATTATTGCAATGGAGACTATTACGGTCACCGCGCAAGCACTTAAAGTAGAAACCCCTGCGGCAGAAACACCGCGCAGCGTATCTATCATTTCTGAAGATGAACTTCGTGTTCGTGCACCGCAAAAATTGGACGAAGCATTACGCTACACATCTGGCGTAACCGCTCAGCCTTATGGTGCCGACAACGACACCGATTGGTTCAAAGTTCGCGGTTTTGATGCAGCGACTTACCTAAACGGCAACCGCCTATTCCGCGATGGTTACTACACATGGTTAGTCGAACCTTACGGCCTAGAAAGTGTGGAAGTGGTTAAAGGCCCATCAGCTATTCTGTTTGGTGAATCGGCACCAGGCGGTATCGTGAATGCTGTACAGAAAAAACCAACGTTTACGCCTCAAGGCGAAGTAAAAGTCGAAGTAGGCAACAACCAACACCAGTCTGTAGGTTTTGACATTGCTGATGAAGCAAACGACGCTGGCACAATCCGCTACCGTTTGGTTGGCCTGATGACAAGCCAAGATGGCGAACTGGACGGCACTAACAACGAGCGTTTTTATCTAGCGCCAAGCGTCGAGTTCGACATTTCTGACCGTACAATGCTGACCATTTTGGCTACTTACCTTCGTGATGACGGTGTGCCAACCAACCCATTCTTCCCAGCAGCAGGAACTTTGATTGGTTCTAACTTTGGCAAAATCGATCCTTCGACTAACCTTGGTCAGCCAAACTACGATAAATACGAACGCACGCAGTTCTCTCTAGGTTACTTGCTAGAGCACGACATCAATGACACGTGGTCATTCTCTCAAAACCTCAACTACGGCTCCAATGAGTTGTACTTGCGCAGCTCTTACGCATTCTCAAACAACGATCCTGCAAAAGAAGAATTAGCGCAAGGCATCGTATTCCGTGACGGCAAAAACCAGAGCATCACATTCGACAATAACGCTGTCGGCAACTGGATGACAGACAACGCAGAGCACACGGTGCTTGTCGGTATGGATCTGCAATTCCACAAAACCGATGGAGACGAGCAAGACAACTACGCATTTGGCACCATCAATCCGTGGAACCCAGTTTACGGCAACTTCACCCCTCTTGATCCTGCCAACAACGTGAAACGTGAGATTGAGAAATCTCAAGCAAGTCTCTATTCACAATACCAATTGAAACTGCATGAACAGTGGATTGGTAACATCGGTGCTCGCTACGACTGGGTGAAAACAGAAAACGCTGGCAAAGGCGCTACCGTTGATCAAAGTGAATCTCGTGATGATGGTCAGCTCTCTCTAAGTGCGGGTGTGATGTACCTTGCAAACAATGGCCTGTCACCTTACGCAAACTACTCTCAGTCGTTTGAAGTGATCAGCACTATTGATGCGGCAACCAATGAACTATACAAACCGCTGGAAGGCGAGCAAGTAGAAGTGGGTGTGAAGTATGAGCCAAACTTTATGGATGGCTTTATCAACCTTGCATGGTTCGACATCACGCAAAAGAACGCGTTGGTCACCAACCCATCAACATGGATTGCGACACAAACGGGTGAAGTGACTTCTCAAGGTATTGAGCTTGAAAGCACAACACAGCTAACCGACGATCTAAAACTGATGGCAAGCTACACCTACACCAAAGCGAAAACAGATGAGAGCTTTGGCCAAGGTAAAAAACAAGCCGCACTTATTCCTGAACACCAAGCTTCAGCATGGGTAGACTACAGCGCCTACAGCCTGATTCCAGGCCTCAATATCGGTACTGGTGTGCGCTACGTAGGTGAGTCAAAAGATAACCCTAAGAGCTCGAACCTAACTGTTCCTTCAGTCACTCTTTGGGATGCGTCAGTCACTTACGACATCACTTCACAGTGGCAAGCACAGCTAAACGTGAACAACATTCTGGATAAAGAGTTTGTTTCAGGTTGCGATTACTGGTGTTACTACGGCCAGTCTCGCTCTGTCATGCTAAACGCAAACTACCGCTGGTAATTGAACTTTCTACTCCCCTCTCTTGAGGGGAGTTTTCTCCTAAGAGTCATCCATGTTTCAACTGTCTAATATTGAGATCGTTCGAGGTGGACGTCAGATCCTCGGCATCGACCAACTTAACATCCCAACGAATGAACTAACTGTCGTTTTGGGCCATAACGGTTCAGGCAAATCGACACTGGTGAACCTGCTTTCTGGTCAAATGTCACCAGATAAAGGCACGGTAACACTAAACGACACTTCCCTTTCGTCACTCAAAACCAAAGAGCTGGCAAAGCAGATCGCCTATTTGCCACAAAAGCTGCCCTCCTCGGCTGGTTTAACGGTAGAAGAGCTAGTGCGCTTGGGCCGCTTTCCGTGGCGTGGCGCACTTGGTCGTTGGAAACCTGAAGACAAACAGATCATCACGCAGGCTATGGAACGAACAGGAGTTACACCTTTTGCTCAAGCTTTGGCGGATGACTTATCGGGCGGCGAGCGCCAACGCGCTTGGGTGTCTATGCTGTTGGCTCAACAATCACCAATTTTGATCCTAGATGAACCGACCTCCGCGCTCGATGTTCACCATCAATTTCAACTGATGGCGCTACTTGCAGAGCTAAATAGAACCGAGAACGTAGGCATTATCGTGATCCTGCACGATTTGAACTTAGCACTGCGCTATGCAACCCACATTGTTGCGCTCAAGAAAGGTCAAATTGCGTTCGAAGGCAACGCCGACATGTTGCTAGATGAGGAGCGCCTTTCTGAGTTGTATGAGTCACCGATTAAGCTCATTGATCATCCAACTCCAGCCAACACATTGGCGAGCCAAAAGGTGGCTGTTGTATGCGCATAATAGCTCGTTTACTTACTGTGGTTACACAATCTGCTTTTCTGTTGGTATTTTTTATGACTAATGCAAATGCAGTCATCACCGTTACCGATGAATATGGTGAGCATAGTTTTGAGCAAGCGCCACAACGCGTTGTTGCCTTAAACTGGGACATCTTAGAACAAGTTTTGGCGCTAAACGTAGAACCAATCGCAGCCCCAAATTTACCAGGCTACCGCCAATGGGTCGTCAATCCAACTGCACCAGAGTCAATTGAAGATATTGGAACCCGAGCAGAGCCCAACTTAGAAAAAATCGCCAGCTTGAAGCCAGATGTCATCCTTGCTGCGTCTCCACAGCAAGACTTGATTCCGTTACTCAAACAAATTGCTCCGGTTATATATTTACCTAATTTTTCTGAAAATGAGGCTGCGGCCGAGACTGCTATTCGTCACTTTCGTACGCTCGGCAAGCTATTCAATAAAGAGGCACTTGCTGAACAGAAACTGGCAGAATTAGATGCTTCATTTGCGCAGATGCGCCAGCGAATTCGCCACTATTACTCTGAGCCACTCAGTGTTCTGGTGATGCGTTTTTCAACGCCGAATACGGTGTTTCTTGCAACCGAAAATTCCACCACAGACTACGTGGCCAGAAAGCTGGGATTACACGCTCCAATTAAAGAGGCTCCACGCGCGTGGGGCGTAAAGCAAGATCGGATTAATCGACTTCAAAACCTTCAAAACAGCTACGTTCTCTACGTACAACCTTTCCCAGAAGAACGCAAACTGAAAGATTCGCCACTTTGGCAAGCGATGCCGTTTGTAAAGAAGCAGCGGGTAAATTCAGTCAGAGCAGTGTGGGCGTATGGCGGTGCTATGTCTTTGCAATACACCGCTGAAGCGATTACCGACAGTCTAATAGAGTTGGCACCAAAGCAATGAGAACGAAACATTATATTGGTTATCTGGCGCTGATTACGTTACTTAGCGTCTTTAGTCTACAAATTGACACTAATTTATCACTCTTCGAACAATGGCAATTATTAACAAAACCAGAGGTAGCGAGCGAATTTCGTGACGTATTTTTTACGCAAGCTCAGCTTCCTAGGTTAAGTATGACCCTGCTTGTTGGTGCCATGCTTGGTCTCACCGGCAGCTTAATGCAGCAATTAACGCAGAATAACCTCACCTCGCCGTTAACTCTTGGCACCTCTTCTGGTGCTTGGCTTGCATTAGTCGTGGTAAACATTTGGTTCGTCGATTGGGTAGCCGATTACTCTGCATTAGCCGCAATGGCGGGGGCTTTAGTGGCGTTTGGCCTGATCGTATCAATTGCTGGTGTGCGTAATATGACAGGTTTGCCGCTGGTCGTTTCGGGGATGGTGATTAATATCCTGCTCGGTTCTATCGCCACAGCCATCATTATTTTAAATGCTCAGTTTGCGCAAAATATTTTTATGTGGGGAGCAGGCGACCTCTCACAATACAGCTGGGATTGGTTTGAATGGTTGCTGCCACGCGCTGCTATTGCAATCGTCATTTTGATCGTCGCACCACGCATTCTGACTCTAATGAAACTAGGGCAAGAAGGCGCAGCAGCGCGTGGGTTAGCAGTATTACCTGCTTTTGGTACGTTAATGGTGATGGGTATTTGGCTGGTATCTGCCTCAATCACCGCAGTTGGCATTATCAGCTTCATCGGATTACTGACCCCCAATATCGCCAGAGCGATGGGGGCAAGAACACCGCGCGACGAATTGATCAGCAGCATGCTTTTGGGCGCAATGCTATTAATCATCACAGACTCTGCCGCTATCTCGCTAAGCTTATGGTTAGAGGAAACCATTCCTAGCGGCGTAGCGGCTGCAGCTATTGGCGCTCCCGCTTTAATTTGGTTTACTCGTAAAAAGCTGACGGCAACCGATCAACTTAACCTTTCAATGAGCCAAGGAAAAACGGCGCTTTCTAAACGCGCGGTATGCAGCATTGCGCTATTCAGTCTGGTTGGGATTCTAGCTTACTCATTCGTTACCCATGGTATGAGCGGAATTCAATGGTCTGTGCCAGGTGAGTTCCAATGGCAATTGCGCTGGCCGAGAATGTTAACTGCTCTTTCTGTCGGTATTGCTCTATCCGTTGCCGGAATCATTTTGCAACGCATTGTTTACAACCCTCTGGCAAGTCCCGATATTCTCGGTGTGTCTTCCGGAGCCACGTTTGCCATTATTACGACAGGAGTCATCGCTGGGTCACTTCTCTCCGCATTTAACTGGGGTATCGCTTTTTTCGGAAGTATGTCCGTATTGATGTTATTGCTGATTATCGGTAAACGAAGCCATTTTAATCCATCTAACTTCGTGTTGTCCGGCATCGCACTAACGGCACTATTAGAAGCCCTTGTTCAATTTTCGCTAGCTCAAGGTTCTGGTGACAGTTACAAAATTTTATTGTGGCTAACTGGTTCAATTTATCGAGTCACAGCCGACACCGCACTGATGCTATGTTTGGCAATAATGGTTCTGCTTACCGCTGTATTCGCGATTTCTCGCTGGCTAACATTAATTTCCATCGGACGACAATTCTCAAATGCACGAGGACTTAACCCCACCGTAGCCAATACGCTAATGCTCACCATCGTTGCTTTATTATGCGCCTTTTCTACCGCTACAGTTGGTCCGATATCTTTTGTTGGCTTGGTCGCTCCCCATATGGCGATGATGTTAGGAGCAAGAAAAGTGAAAGAGCAACTAAGTGTCGGAGCCTTAATTGGTGCAACCCTAATGTTGTGGGCAGATTGGCTGGGACAAATCGCTATTTATCCAAGTCAGGTCGCAGCTGGCACATTGGTCGCTATTTTAGGCAGTACTTACTTTCTGTTTTTAATGCTGAAAAGTAAATTCAGCTAAGTATTCAGGGAATATAGTTAGAGCTGGAAATACCGTTAGAACAAACCCCGCTATGTTTGATAGCGGGGTTTGTTCTAACTGGCGTACGACACTTCTCTATTTTTCACTCACCACAGGAAAGCGCTGCTCATAAAGTTCCATAAAGTCTTTACGAATCAAATGCTCCAAGTGGTTAGCTTTATCGGTCGGGCAGAAAATCATAACATGCAAAATCTGCTCACCATTGATATTGCTAGAAATATGCATATGTGGCTCTGCACCGGGAAGGTCGACCCCAGCGTGTTTTTCAATCATCGCGTTGTAGCGATGCGCAACATCACTGAAGTAGCTACAATGCTCTTCAATCTTGTCGGTCAAGATTGGTAACAGAGGATACAAATTAACGAAGTCTTTCACCACGATAGAGAAATTGTGGTAGACGTAGCGCTTCATAAAATTGAGGTTCTTTACTGGGTAAGTAAAAAACATACTATTGGGTAAGGTCGCGGTTTTTCCGGTGTAGTGATATTGCCCATGGTGCAGGTCGATCTCTTGAATCACCGTCGCCATCATATTGTGCTCGATCACTTCGCCGCACAGTTTACCGACCTCAATCCAGTCACCGACACGAAAAGAACGTGAGCTTGCTCTTTGAATCGAGCCTGTAAAACACAAAATTATCTCTTTGGATGCCACAACAATGGCAACCGCTATCGCCGTGACACTTAGAGCAAACTCGTTTATTTCTGATTGCCATAAAATAAATAAAATCAGTAATGTAACGGCAAAGGTGCCGTTCTTAGTTCTGGACATCCAGCTGCGCTGATCTTCAGAAAGAAAGGCATGGTCACCACGAATCATCGATAAAATGGTACGACGAATTAACCACATAATCACAAAGATCAGTGCGGTAAAAATCAGTTTATGAGTGAGAAGAAAATCGACGACTAACTGCACTTTCTCCATTCCACGGCTCCCTTAGAATTAAAATACGGCCTAGTAACGGGTAACCATAACAAATTATTTTGTCAGTTGTCCGTGTTCACTCAAGTACTTTTGAGATTACTCCTCTCTAAAAGCGCGATTCATGCTTTCAGTGATTGGCTTTATTAAATAACTTAAAGGCGTTCGCGGTTCAGATAAAATAAGCACTTCCGCGTTCATTCCTGAAGTTAAGCGGTGTTTGGCTACATCTTCTTGCGAAATTGCAATTCTAGCGAGGTAAAAATCCTCTTGGTTTTCTTGTGAAAGCTTATCCGCAGAAATCGTTAACACCGTGCCGTCTAATGGTGCCAACGTTCTAGCATTCAGAGCGGTCAGACGAACATGCGCCTGCTGACCCGGGTTAACTAAATCGATATCCTGAGGATTCACGCGAGCCTCGACTAACAACTTATCGTCTTGAGGAACCAACTCTAATAACGTTTCACCCGAACCAATCACACCTTTTTCGGTAAACACCTGCATGTTGACCACACGGCCTGCAATAGGTGCATTGATGGTTGTTCTCGCGACAATATCTTGGGCTGAGCGATACTCTTCACGGATGGCGACGATTTCCTTTTTGGTGTTTCGTAGCTCCTCGACAATCTCATTCAGTCTTTCAAGCTTCAACTCTTCAATTTGCGCTTGGTTTTCATCCAACCTTTTGCTTACTGTGAGTGATTGTCTGTCTAACTGACTTAAGGTACTCCGCACTTCCGCCGCAAGACGTTTGAGTTGAAGTAAGGTGGATTTACCCGAAAAGCCTTTTTGAACTAGAGCTTGGTTACTGTCTATTTCTTCGGCGATAAAATTGAGTCTTTCTCTCTCAATTACTTTGGTTTGCTGGAGGTTTTCCAGCTCCAAATTTGCCCCAGAAATACTCTGCTCAATGATGCTCAGCTTACTATCAAAGAATCGCTTTCTCGCTTCAAAGATCTTGTTTTGAACCAGTTGAGCTTCTTGGACGATATCGACGCGAGGAATACTTTCAAGATCATCAGACCATACGATCGTTGGCAATTCATCTAGCTCAGCACTTAGACGGTTTTCCTTCGCTAGAGTATGAATAAACTGACCACTTAATGAATCCAACTTCGCCATAGCTTGCCGCTTAGAGAGTTGAATTAATAATTGACCTTTTTCAACTAAGTCCCCCTCCTGCACGTACAGCTTTTCAATAATGCCGCCTTCTAGATGTTGAATTTCTTGTCGCTTAGTGAGAACAGACAAATCGCCATAAGCAATTGCAGCACTCTCTAATTTCGCTGTCGCAGCCCAGTAGCCTAGGCCACCAAGAAAAATACTTAGCGTCACCACACCAAGTAAAATTGGCTTTCGAAAGCTTAGTTTCGCTTGCGGACTAAAACGATAAACGGTTTCAGACGGATGCTGATTAACGGCTGGCAGTTGATTGCTCATTTCTTACCCTTGGAATATCTGTTCTTTCTTCGCCCATCAAGCGTTTTAATACTTCATCTTTAGCACCGTATAATTTGACTCGACCTTCAGCCAAATACAACAATCTATCCATTTGTCGTAATGTACTCGGATTATGGGCAATGACGATAATCGTTGAGCCTTGCGCCTTTAAATGGGCAATCAAACGTTGATATGCAGCCTCTCCTTCACCATCAAGGTTGGCATTAGCTTCATCGAAAATCACAATAGATGGATCGCCATAAACGGCTCTTGCAAGTGCGATTCTCTGCCTTTCTCCTCCAGATAAACCACGGCCATTTTCGCCAATAACGAAATCATAGCCTTTGTTTTTCTTGAGTATTAATTCATGACATCCTGCTAGTTGCGCCGCCTTGATGACTTTAGCGGGGTCTTCTTCTTTGAAGCGCGCGATGTTCTCTCGAATTGTGCCAGGAAACAACTCTACTTCTTGAGCGAGATAGCCAAAATGGGCGCCGCGGTCTTCCGATGCCCAAGTAGACACTTCCATACCATCAAGCGTAACCTTACCTGCTAATGGCTTGATCGTACCTAATAACAACCGAGCAAACGTCGATTTACCAGTACCAGAAGGGCCAATAACTCCGACAGCGACTCCGGGAGGAATAGATAAGTTGATCGATGAGAGTACAGGCTCTGCTGTGCCAGGATGGCGATAAGCAAGTCCAGTAAGTTCATAGTGTCCTTTTGGCTTTGGCAGTGGCATATTCGATTCATCTTGGCGCACGATTGCGTCGATTTCTTTTAGTCGTTTATACGCGCCTTTAGCAGACATAGCACTTCGCCATGTTCCAATCGCCTGCTCCATCGGCGAGAGTGCCCGACTCATTAAAATGGAACTCGCGATCATAGCTCCCGCAGTAATCTCATGTTGGATCACTAACCATGCTCCGCCTCCCAACAAGAAGATCTGTAGTGAACCACGTACAAACTTAGAAAAGTTAGCCATGTAAATGGACTTACCTGCCACTCGCTCTTCGAGCATATTGACTTCATTCACGCGCGACTGCCATTTCTCTAAAAACGCGTTCATCATCCCCATCGCAAGAATTGAATTGGCATTTTGCGTGGCTAACTCGGCGTTGTTGATATGAGAGATCGCCCTAACTTCACTCTCTTGCATGGTTTTACGCGTCATTAGCTCATTGAGTAGCCCGAGACTAAACAATACGATAGACCCGAGTAACGCGATGTGACCCAATACTGGGTGCAATAAATATACGAACAAAATAAACAGCGGTGTCCAAGGCGCATCCAATAGTGGATAGGGTGCTTGGCTGCTCAAAAAGCTTTTGATGTTCTGAATGTCTCGCAGCGTTTGCGAGGTGTAACTCTTCCCTGTGTGCGATTGGTATTGAATGCTGCGCTTAAGCATAAAAGTGGACAGTTTGGTGTCCATCCAATAACCAAATGATTTACTCATTTGCGCGCGAGCGATATCAATAATCGACATGGTTAGTAACGCGACAATCACGATAATAGTGAGTAAAAGTAGAGTATCGGTTGAATAGGAGGATATCACTCGGTTGTACACTTGAAGCATGTACAAGGGAATCGAGAGGACTAGTATGTTGATAAAAAGGCTAAAAGCGATTAGCAAGCCCGCAAGCGTGCATAGTTTTTGTCTCACTTCTTTGAAAACCGTTTTTTGCACGACTATTTCCGTTTAAATTGAAAATATAGGCGCCAGCAAAAGCTAGCACCTAACTTAAGACAGCCTCAAATACACTCTAGAATGACCGAGTTAGTTCACCTCAGCGTGACAGAGCCACACAAACTAATCCCATTCTGAGTGATTTAAGTCATTTAGATTGCAAATAAATCCGCACCGTAAGTATTGATGTCAGTTTCGGTAACGCCAATGAGTTTCACGGTTAGATCAGCACCATCGGTAAACACGGCATTACCTACAGCATCATAGCTAAAGCTTAAATCACCGAAGTCTGTGACCGAGTCGCTAATAATGTGCAAAGAATCTTCACCAATGGTGAAATCCACAACTTTTGCTTCGCCATGGCCACCAAACTTATCCGTGAACACAAACTTATCGCCATTGCTGCCGCCAACTAGAACATTATCACCAGAACCAGCTACAAGGATATCTTCACCGACGCCGCCATTTAGTTTGTTGTCACCCAACAAACCCAAAAGCAAATCATTACCTGTACCACCGCCGAGGTAATCGTTTCCTGTACCAGCCCTTAGGATGTCATCACCAGCACCACCAGTTAGGCGATCATCACCGTCGCCGCCGATCACATAATCGTTACCGCCACCGCCAACAAACGAATCATTACCACCAAAACCAATAAACAAGTCATCGCCGCCATCGAAATCAGCAAATTGGTTATTTACACCTGCATCGCCTAGATACGTGTCATTGTCACTTGTGCTCATTTTTATTCCCTCTTGTCTTAATAATTGAATAGACCTTTTATTCTATGTCTGAGTAGATTTGTAACAGACATGAGAAGTCTAATAGTCAACCGAATAGGAATAAGTTTGAATATGGGATGATATTTCAGACTGACATTTTAATAATAAATATAAAACTTAGTACTTTATAGAGTATTTTCTTTTTATTACAGTAAGTTAATACTAGTACTACAGATTTCGCCTAGCCCAACTTGTTGCTTGCGTACGGTTCTTTACTTCTAACTTTCTAAAAATATTGTATAGATGTGATTTAATAGTATGCTCACTGATAAATAAAGAATCAGCAATTTCCATATTTGAGCCTCCTTCTTTCAACATTTTTAAAACTTGAATTTCACGCCGAGTAAGCTCTACCTCGATAGCAGGCTCAATAATGCTATTCGCTTCTTTTCCTCGATAATAATTAACCAGCTGATCCAGTAATCTTCGAGACAGCCAATTATCTCCTTTTATTATTGCTTTTAACCCCTGACACACCTTGTCCATGGAGTCTCCCGGACCGAATATACCCTTTACATGCGGCCATGAGGCGAGTTCTTCTGTGTCTAAGTCATAACCTAAATTAAGCATTATGGTTCCTAGCACTTTATTACTATCTTTTAAATAAACTAAAGTTTCGGATGGAATCTCAACTGAAAAATCAACAAGCAAAAAGTAGCGTTCCGGAATGAGTTCGTGATAACTAGGGTTTTTAGTATCTATGATCGTTATTTTAGTTTCTATATTTTTAGAAAGCATTTCCTTAAAGTTTTCACTCTGTAAACTTTGTTGAGTGAGCATTAGGACTTCAGGCTTTTCCATATACTGTTCCATAATGTTTCTCATACTTTCAGTGACTTAACATTCTTAAATTCGTCGTTAATCGTCCGCACTTAGTGTGATATGTAAGTGCTAGTCCACAGAGTAAAGTTATTTGCTACTTTTTTAAATTCCAAAGTTATTAAAAAGAGAATCAAAAAAAGTGTTTCTCATAAAAGAAACACTTTTAACACATTTAGGTCACAGTAATGATTAAGAATTCACTAAATTAAATAACGTAGTATTTCAAGGAGATTACACTGTTAACGAGTTATCCGAAATATTTTCTTTCGCCCAAATAAGTGCTTGGACTCTATTTTTTACTTCAATCTTCTTGAAAATATTGTGTAAATGAGTCTTTACCGTATTCTCGCTCACAAATAGTTGTTCAGCAATTTGTTGATTGGAAGCCCCCATAGAGAGAAAGGTAATTATTTGTTGCTCTCGTTTGGTCAAAATAGCGGGAACATTCTTATTTATCGGTTTGCAGTGGCGACGAAGGTGAGTAATGTATTGCTGAGAAAACTTACGGCTGAACCACATATCCCCCTGAAGTACCTTACCAATCCCAACTTGCAGCGTTTTTATATCATCAGAGGTATAAAAAATACCTGCTAGAGTACGCCAAGCAAAAAGATCTTCAGTCGAAGTGGATTGATCACAATTAATTAAGATTTCGAGCGTATCTTTCTGTTGCGACTCTTTAAATTCCGAATAACGCCGAAATATTTCATCAGTGATCACGCTGCAATCAACAATAATGGCTGACGCTAAAGGCGAATCTAACGCTCCGTGAATAAGAGAGTCTGGTGTGATTAGAGCAACACTAATACCGAGTTTGGTCTCCAATACATCTTTCAGCAGAGATGACTGCAGACTGCCCTCCGTGATTAAAATGACATTTCTTGTTTTTTGTTGCTCCATCCTGATCGCATTCCCTTGGTCGCTTTTATTGAAATACGCAATAGATTTAGATAGAGCAGTAGTATTGTCAAGTATGAAAATAACTAGTACTAATTAATAACTCATTGAAGTGTCAATAATTTTTAAGTGGCAAGTATGTAAGAGGTATTAGCATTTTTCAGGCATTAAAAAAGGGAGCATACACTCCCTTTTTTGTATTTGAGTTGGTGATTTTGTCGCGCCCGTTAGAGCCGAAACCTCACCCTAGCTTAGTGAACTGGAACAGAGTTTTTTTGGTTAAATTTACCAAAGTGTTGCTCTAACACTTCTGGCGTCAACTTACCTTCTGCTTCCAGCTTTTTTAGCTCAGCGACGATCGCTTTTTGCTCTTCTAGCGACGGCAGTTTTACTTCTGGCTCCTGAGCTGCTTCCTGAGAAATCTGCTCTAGTTCTTTTTCGAAGTCATTCATAGTACTTACCTAAATTTAGTTAGTGAACTTTTAAACTTCGGCTATTCTATCCAACTCTATAGCTTGAAGCTACCAACCATCTTGTCCAGACGTGAAGAGAGCGCTTGAAGATCACGACTTGCATCCGCCAGCTCTTCTGCCGTTGCCGTTGTCATTTCATTGATCGCGTTGATTTCTTCAATGTTTTGGTTAATGGTATGCACCACTGTGGATTGCTCTTCCGTCGCCGTCGCAACTTGCGTATTACGATCAGAGATGTCTGTAATTCGCTCAGAAATATTGACTAACACTTCCACGGCTTCATCGGTTGAAGCGACCCCTTCAATAGTGACCGCTTTACCCGCTTCCATCGCACTTACTGCGTCTTGTGCGTCACTTTGAAGTTGGTTGATCATCCGTTGGATCTCTTCTGTTGAGTCAGCTGTGCGTGACGCTAGGTTTCTGACCTCGTCAGCAACCACCGCAAAACCACGACCTTGCTCTCCAGCACGTGCAGCCTCAATCGCGGCGTTCAACGCAAGCAAGTTGGTTTGTTCTGATATGTCACGAATTACGCCCAGAATCGAGCCAATATCTTTAGTTGTCGATGCCAGCTGCGTGACGACAATATTGGTCGTTTCTACGTCATCAGCTAGGCGGCTAATCACCTCTTTGGCTTTCATAACCACTTCACGACCCGTTTGAGTATTGTCAGAAGCCTGATTTGCCGTATCGGCAGCAGTAGCCGCGTTCGATGCAATTTCGCTGATGGTCGCACCCATCTGGTTAATCGCCGCAACAACTTGAATGGTTTGATCACGTTGCTCTTGGCTGTTGTCATGTGTGGATGTTGCTTTCGTCGAAACACTTTCTGCCGCTTGACTTAATGAGCCACTGGTTAAAGCAACTTCTTTCATTGTGGCGTGGATCTTCTCAATAAATCCGTTGAAGCCTTTTGAAAGCTGAGCAATTTCATCATTACCCTGAATTTCAATGCGCTGCGCCAAGTCGCCTTCACCTTGCCCAAGATCGGTAAAACGATCAGCAATCAGTCTAATTGGTTTAGTAATACTATTTGCCAACCATACGCCCATCAGAATGAATACAACGGCGACAATGATGGTCGTAAACAGCATTTTTTGCGCAGTAGCATTTAGGTCAGCGAAGACTTCATCGACAGGAACTACACCAATGACAAACCAGTTCATTGAAGGAACATACAAACTGGAAA
Organism: Vibrio sp. CCB-PB317; assembly: GCF_022808245.1. Lineage (NCBI taxonomy): Bacteria > Pseudomonadati > Pseudomonadota > Gammaproteobacteria > Vibrionales > Vibrionaceae > Vibrio > Vibrio sp. CCB-PB317. Next base: position 458,180 of record NZ_JALGNU010000002.1, on the reverse strand, counting down.
CAAACGAGTCCTGCCCTTCAAAGTCCACATTAATCAAATTGAAGCTGTTTTTATTCAGCAGTGCACTCGCATCACTACCAAATAGCTTAGTGATAGAAGTTTGGTTTTTACCTTGTTGACGATGTATTTGAATCTCACCCTGTTCGTTAGTGAGGAACACATAACCCGTATCTTCAATTTTAAACCCATTGAGCAGCGCAACCATGTCGTCCATCGACTTTGAAAGACCTGACATTGATGTACCATTTAAGTCTTGGTAGTTGGCAAACATTTTTACTTCGCCGTTTGCCTCTTGGAAAACGCTCACTGACGTTTCTTGACCAGAAGACGTAAAGCCAAAGAACCAAGCATCTTGAGTTCGATTAAGCTGACGCAAGAACCCGTTTTGATTCCAGTAATATGCCGTTTGACGATTGGCTACCGACGCATCATTAAGTCCGTACTGGGATTTAACGTTATTGAGCTGCTGAACTAACTGAACTTCTACCGACGGATCGCGGTCTGTATTAGATAGAGCTTCGACAATAAACTCGTTTGTTGCGAGCTGTTTTGCGGCTTGTTGCATCTCTACAACTTCGCGGTCAATTTCTGTATTGATTTGCTGCAGCATCGCAGGTAGTTCGATATCAATAAGACGGTGGCTCAACACATCTCTTGCATGACGCTGAGCCATAACACCAACGATAATTGTTGATGCTAAAACAGCAAACGTAATACCAAGTACAACCTTCTGTTTGATGCTCAAGGAATGAAGTTTCAACATATTCGGACCTTTTAAAAGAATCACTTGTTATTGGCCCCATAAGGGGAATCTGGTGCATATCTCATGACACGCACATCACAGAAACTTTATCGGCTCACATATACAAAACTAGAGGCATTTCTCACTATATTATGAAAAATAAATGTAACACTCTGTCAGATAAGAACTTTCAGTGATAGCAAGTACTTGCAATTCTCTGCAGAGTCCCAATATTGAAAAGATAAATTGCGAAAGCGCATTGGAACTTTTTCCATCTGGAAAATGACCAATACTCAACACAAAAATCAAATGGATATCGAGAGTCCAAAGCATGCATAAATCTAACTTCGAAACTCTTCAGCAATACCTAGAGTCGCAGATCATTGGTCAGCAAGATCTAGTCAAACAACTGCTTGTTGCCCTTTTGGCCGATGGACATATTTTGGTTGAGGGCCCTCCTGGGCTGGCAAAAACCCGTGCAGTAAAATCACTCTCAGATTGTGTTGAAGGCGACTTCCACAGAATTCAGTTTACCCCTGACTTGCTGCCAGCCGATTTAACCGGCACCGATATCTTCCGGCCCGAAACCGGAGAGTTCACTTTCCAATCTGGCCCTATCTTCAATTCTCTTATCCTTGCGGATGAGATAAACCGTGCACCGGCCAAAGTACAAGCGGCGATGCTTGAAGCAATGGCAGAAAAACAAGTCACAGCAGGTCGTCATACCTACCCACTGCCAGAGTTGTTTTTGGTCATGGCGACTCAAAACCCGATTGAACAAGAAGGGACTTATCCACTACCTGAAGCACAGCTAGATCGCTTTTTATTACATTTAGAAGTGGAATACCCAGATGCGGAACATGAGCTATCTATCTTGCGTATTAACCGCGGTGAAGCAAAAGGCGAAACTACCGTCGAGCGCCCAATGTTAAGCCAACAAGATATATTCACTGCGCGTAAAGAAGTGTTGGATATTCATATGGCCGAAACGATAGAGCAGTACATCGTCCGTTTAGTTATGGCAACACGTCGAGCCAGCGAATATGACACTGAGCTGGATAAGTGGTTGTCAATGGGCGTTAGTCCGCGTGCCACCATAGCTCTGGATCGTTGTGCCCGCGCGCACGCTTGGCTTGCAGGTCGTGATTTTGTGTCCCCAGAAGATGTTCAAACCATGGCTTATCCGGTTTTGCGCCACCGTTTATTACTGAGTTACCACGCTCAAGCGGAAGGCATTACGGCAAACCAAGTCATTGATAAGCTGCTAAACCTCGTTGGCAGTGCATAAGACGGATGAGTGATATGTCCACAACGCATCCACTGCCACCTCATGCGAATGGGGTGACATTAACCCTTGAAGAGCTGCTGCAATACCGCACTCAATCTGTACGTTGGTTGCCACCAGCACAAAGTATCTGGTCGCAAATGAGCGGTAACCATACCAGCCGCCAAAAAGGGCGAGGCATGGATTTTATGGAAGTACGCCAATACCAACCTGGCGATGATATCCGCAGTATTGATTGGCGGGTAACTGCTCGTACAGGGAAAGCGCACACAAAGTTATTTGCAGAAGACAAAGAGCAAGCTGTGATTCTTTACCTTGACCTGAGTTCTAGCCTGCATTTTGGGTCTAAGTATATGCTGAAGTCGGTTCAATTGGCTCACTTTGCCAGCGTGTTGATTTGGCTCACTTTGGCTAAAAAGGATCGCATCGGTGCGGTGATTGACGATGGACATCAATGTTTTGAGTTTCGCCCTTCCTCTCTACAAAAACAGGGGCTGCGGATTCTTAATGCTATCGTCGATACACATAACGCGCAGGTGGCTCGTACTGCCAACAACGAGGCTCGTACACTGCCGTATACTCAGGTGTTAGAAACACTTCATACACTGACACCTAAGGGCAGCGAACTGATTATGCTCAGCGACTTTGCCCACATAAGCGCAGCAGAGTTGACGCAGTTACGTCGACTAAAACAGCACAACAGTGTGAGGGCTATTCAGTTTTATGATCCTTTAGAAAGAGGTGAAACAAACTTTAGAGGTCAAGTAAAAGCCTCGGATGGACAACGTAGTCAATGGTTCAACTTTGGCTCCAAGGGCCAAAGAAAGGAACTCGAAACACACTTTACTCAACACCAAGAAACCATTAAACAGCAATGCCATTCGATGGCGATTCCATTTAACACGCTATCAAGTGGTTGGCCCTTGATTTCACAATTAAGCTAACAAACTGTACAAGCAGCATTTATTAAGCAGTAATAATAATGACAACAAACAACCAAAGCCTAGACCTTGAACCTCTGATTTTACCAAACGCTCCGGATTGGTTTCCGCTCGCTTGGGGATGGTGGGCAGTGCTTGCGGCCACCGTGCTTTTCGTTTTCAGCATTTATCTTTATACGAAATGGCGTAAAAAACGCCTACGCGCGCAAAAGGCAGCCTTAAAACTTTTAACTCAATCTGTCACACCTCATACCCCCTCCTCTGCTCTGGAAATATTGCGTCAGGCGGCATTGAGTTACTTTCCGCGTGAAGAAATCGCGCCATTAACTGGAATCGCTTGGTATGAGTTTCTCGATAGCCATACAAAAGAAACTCGATTCGTAGACAAACAACATCAGTGGCAAGAAGCGCTGTATCAGAAATCCTCTCAAGAAAATCATCAAAGCTTGGTCGATGATTGTGTCTTTTGGATAACTCACGCTTTGCCACCAAAGAAAAAGGCAAATAACCGTGACTGAGCAAACACTCATAACCGATCTTGCCCAATGGCTAAACATTGAATTTGTCTGGTGGTGGGCACTATTTTTGCTGCCTGTCCCCTGGCTGGTATACAAGCTCCTGCCACAAGAATCTCAACAAGCCGAGATCAAATTGGCGTACTTACCAACTAATGAGAATGGCAGCAAGCCTAGGCAAGCCCTGCAAAAATCACTATCAATGGCGATCTGGGTTCTTCTTATCATTGCTTGTGCGCGTCCAGTTTGGTTTGGTGATCCAGTTGAGTTCCAACCCAAATATCGGGACTTGATGTTGGTCGTCGACCTATCTGGCTCGATGCAGCAAGAAGACATGGAGCTCAACGGCGAATACATCGACCGCCTCACCGCTGTCAAAAAAGTTCTATCGGATTTCGTGGCAAAAAGAAAAGGTGACCGTCTCGGGGTTGTTTTGTTTGGCGATCACGCGTATTTGCAGACGCCACTCACTGCAGACCGTAAAACCGTCATGCAGCAGATTAATCAAACCGTCATCGGCTTGGTTGGTCAACGAACCGCCATTGGTGATGGCATTGGCCTAGGCACGAAAACTTTTGTAGACAGTGATGCTCCGCAACGAGTCATGATTTTGCTTAGTGACGGCAGCAACACTGCCGGTGTGCTCGAACCGCTCGAAGCAGCGGAAATCGCAAAAAAATACAAAGCGACCATTTACACCGTAGGCGTAGGTGCTGGTGAAATGATGGTGAAAGAGTTTTTCATGACTCGCAAGGTTAACACCGCAGCCGACTTGGATGAGCAAACACTAACTAAAGTGGCAGAGATGACTGGTGGACAATATTTTCGAGCACGAGATACTGATCAGCTCGAAAAGATCTACGACACGATCAACCAGCTCGAGCCCGTGTCAAGCGACACGCAAACTTGGCGTCCGCAGTCAGAATGGTTCCCATACCCATTAAGCGCTGCATTCGTACTGTCGGTATTGTTATTCCTACTGAGGAGAAAACATGGCTGAGTTTATTTTCCTTAACCCTTCTTGGCTTTTGGGGCTCATCGCAATCCCTATTGCGCTCTTGCTCAATCACAAATTTAGAGCAAAAAAATCGACACTGATTGCCCCTCACCTAGCTAAAGTGCTCGGACAAAACACGCAGTCCAAACACTATTTTATTCTCTGGGGCGTAGCTTGGGCCATTGCCTGTATTGCGCTAGCGGGACCAAGCTGGCAATCCAACGCTCGCCCAAGCTTTGAATTAAACCAAAACCGCATTTTAGTACTTGATATGTCTCGCTCGATGTTCGCTACGGACATCAAGCCTAATCGACTCGCGCAAACACGTTATAAGGCGCTGGACTTACTTCCTAAATGGAAAGAAGGGGCTACGGGTCTTATTGCTTACGCTGGCGATGCCTATAACTTAAGTCCACTGACGACTGATTCCAGTACGCTTGCCGGCATTATCGAGAATTTGTCACCAGAGCTAATGCCTTTTCAAGGGGCAAACCTGCCTTCCGCAATTGAATTAGCGCTCAACCAGTTCTCTCAAGCAGGTGTGCAACAAGGCGACATCATCGTGTTAGCTGATGACCTTGATGAGTCAGAACTGTCTCGCGCGTTGAATTTAGTCGAAGGTAAAAACATTCGGATCTCTGTTCTTGCAGTAGGAACCGCTAATGGTGCTCCCATTGCCCTACCCGATGGTTCTCTTTTAAAGACTGCACAAGGCACAACTGTCGTAGCGAAAACAAATCTGAAGAATTTACAAATACTAGCAAAGAAAACAGGTGGAATTTTTGTTCCTATTCAGCACACCAATCGCGATGTTGAGAGAATTTCGGCCTTTACGAGCAACGTTGGCAGTCAACTTTCGGCCAAGAAGAGTGAAGAAGTGAGCACTGACTCTCGCTTAAACGGTGGCTTTTGGTTGCTGCCGCTGTTACTTCTGCCTGCAGCTTTACTGTTTCGACGCGGCCTGATTTGGATGCTTGTGGCAACAGCAATACCGATGACTTGGACACAACACGCCGAAGCAAATCCGTTCTTAAATGCCGATCAACGAGGAGCGGAACTCTACAAGCAAGGTGAGTATGAACAAGCTCAAAACCTATTTACAAACCCAAGCTGGAAAGGAGCCGCCAGTTACCAAAAAGGTGACTACGAAGCCGCTATTGAAGCATTTTCTCATGACGCCTCTCCTAACGGCCGCTATAACCTTGCCAACTCTCTGGCGCAAAATGGTCAATTAGAAGAAGCAGCAGAGCTTTATAAAAAACTGCTTGAAGAAAAGCCCAACTTTGAAGCTGCAAAGAAAAACTTGTCGGTTGTGGAACAGAAGCTGAAACAGCAACAGCAACAGCAACAGCAACAGCAACAGCAACAGCAACAACAGTCTCAAAACGGTGAGAAGGAAGAGCAAGGACAACAGTCTCAAAACGGTGAGAAGGAAGAGCAAGGACAACAGTCACAAAATCAGCAAGAATCTGAAAATAAAACAGAAAAGCAAAAAACAGAGCAACATCGACCAAAACGAGGTGAAAAGCAGGCTCAGGAACAAGGTGAACCAATGCAGGCTCAAGTGCAGCCAAAAAACACGCATCGGAATGATCCTGAATTCCGTCGTCTAGAAACAGTCGAAAGCGCTCGCGATCCAAGCTTTTTGATTCGTGCACAAATGCAGCTTCAAGCTCAACAAAAACAACCTCCACAACAATCTCAAAAGGAGTGGTAAGCCCGTGATGAACAAAGGCGTACAACTGATCTTTATTCTTGTGGCCAGCCTATTATCCAGCTTCTCGGTGATGGCACAGACGCTTCAAGCAAGCGTCAATAAAACACAAGTTGCTAAGAATGAAGTGATCAACCTCAGAATCATGGCAGATACTGAGCTCAGCTCAGATGCAATTGACTTTAATGTACTTGAGAACGACTTTTTCTTGGGTCAACCTCGTTATGGGCGCTCCAGCAATAACATTAACGGAAGAAAATCTGTACGTACTGAGTGGAGTATCTCGATTGCGCCGATGAAAGAAGGTGTTCTGACTATTCCGAGCTTTTCCGCAGATGGTATGAGAACGGAGCCAATAAAGCTTCGTGTCACCGCAAGCCAAGCTGAACCCAATCTCGATGACCTATTTAGCTTTAATATCAGTGTCGACAACAGCACGCTGTACCCTCAACAATCTGCAACATTACGTATGCAGCTTTTGATCAAAGCAGATACCCGCCGTCTTGATAACCCACAAATTGTGCCTCCACAGATTGAAGGCATGAAGCTTGAAGCGATTGGTGGCTTACAGCAGGGACAAAAGATCTTAAATGGATTAGAAGTAGCGGTCATTGAACAGTCGTTTCGCTTAACGGCGAATCAGCCGGGTACTTACACCTTGATAGGTCCTAGACTGACAGGCTCTTACATTTATGGCGACAGCTTGACGGGCTCTACCAAGATCATGCCAATCAACACCAAAGCTGAGCAAATGCCTATCGAGGTAAAACCAATTCCAAGCGAATTTGAAGGGGAATGGCTTCCAGCTTCAGCGTTAGAAATGACGCAGAGCTGGCAAGACGATCAAGGTAATCCTCTGTCGGTTAATGCGCTCAACACTGTCAAACAGGGCTCTTCACTCACTCGAACCATTCAAATTAAAGCTCGCGGAACACAAGCCGAATACCTTCCACGAGTAAGTATTGATTATCCAAGTTCGCTGCGGGTCTACCCAGAACAGCCTCAATTCGACAGCGCGAGAGATGGCACCGTTATCATGACAGTGAAGCAAGTCATTATCCCCACTGAGGCTGGGTCATATACCTTGCCGGGATACCATTTGAACTGGTGGGACAGCCAAAATGATGAAGCGAAAAAAGCGACGTTACCAGAGCTACAATTAGAAATAGAGCAAAGTGACACCGGGCTTATCACGTTGCCGGAATCGTCTCTGCCAACACCACCTGAGTCAGCCATCAGTCCCGAACCAAACAGTGGAGTGAACAGTCTCTGGCAAACTCTGACCTTTGTTTTCGCAGGGCTTTGGGTGGCGACGTTAGGAGTCGCGATTTGGACATGGAAGAAGCGTCCTATGACGGCGAGTAAAACGGTTTCGAATACCGAGCAACCTCTTTGCGTTGATGCCTTGAAAAAAGTCATCAATGAAGGGGACGCTGCTAAAATTGAACGCTCAGTAAACGAGTATCTAAACACTCACCGAGACAGGTTAAGCCCTGGTGATGCGCAAGCCGTAAAACAAGAACTTGATGCTATGAACCAAGCGCGTTTTAGTGCCAATCAACAACCTTGGCGTCCAGACTCGCTACTGGCAAAAATTCAAAACCTTAGCAAAGCAAACGTAACGAAAACCGACCACCAGCTAGAAAAACTATAAAGCAAAATGGCAGCTCACGAGAGCTGCCATTTTTCTTGTGCGACCAAACACACTTTAACAGTTTTATCTAAAAATCAACCAAACTGTCTCAGTAACTTTGATGTTATGAGCATCACTTATTCAACAAAAGCTTGATGCTCGTACTCATATCGCCTTACGCAATTTCGACCATGGCTCTTCGCTTGATAGAGAGCCTTATCCGACAACTGGTAAAGATGGTCGAAATTAAAGTCTTTGCCTTTCGTTTTGTAGCAAGAATAACCGACTGACACAGTGAGCAACTCCCCTTCTGGGTTGTGTTGGTGTTTGATGCCTTCATCTTCAATGCATTGACGAATACGTTCCGCTCTCTGCTTTACCGCCTCTTGATCAGAGCCGATCATTAGTAACACAAACTCTTCTCCACCAATGCGACAGAAAACCTCGTCTTCACCTTTGGTATGATGATCCAAGATATGACCCACGCGCATTAGTGCGATATCCCCTTCGAGATGGCCATAGTGATTGTTAAACAAGCCAAAGTGATCAATATCAATCAGGATAAGACCAAAGGACATCGCTTCCTCACACTCTAGCGCGCAATATTTCTGCATCACATGTTCTAACATACGGCGATTGCCAAGACGTGTCAGAGGGTCAAGTTTAGAAAGCACCTCAAGCTGTCGGTTGGCTTCTTCCAACTCTTTGGTTCGGTTCTGTACTTCTAACTCCAGGTTTTCGTTTAATCCGCGAATCGCCTCTTGCGCTTGAGTGCGCTGCAAAACCTCCGCTAGACTGGAAGCGAACATACGAATCACTTCACGTAGCTGAGAAGTCAGCGGCGCGCGCGTCAATAAGTTATCAACAGCAATAAAGGCGATGGGCCCGCTGCTGTTCGAAGTCAAAACCGTCATCGCAGCCCAGCCAAAGCCGACAATATTACAGTCATGATAAATAGGAACGGATTCCTCAAATGCAACTTCACTAGGTACGGCGCGAGCTAAATTGATCAACGAAAAGTCTTGTGTCTCACCAAAGAAATAAGACTCATCCACCACATTGCCTTGAATGTCAGTCCCCCAAGTACCTTGCATGTATGAGCAGTTTTCATCGGTCAAAAACACCGCCATCCGATCAATACCAAGATTTTTGATGGCAAAAGTGACGGCCGATTTACATACATCACTGACGGTTGTACAGCGTGATAGCTCAACCATGCTTGAATGCAACATACGCACGTTCTGCTCTTGGCGCTTTCGAATGTAAATTTGTGAGAAAAGGGAGCCAAACGAGTCCAACATCTGTTTTTGATACGCTGTTATCGGCTTGCGATGAATAAAGTTATCAAGCGCGAACCAACCAAATGGCTCATTGCCATCACGTAGAATCAACATCGCGTTCCACCCCTGCCCAACCACTTTACCTGCTGTGTATATCGGCGCATCTTCTACGATCACTAGGTTGCTCTCAAGGCTTGACAGCGCAGCGATGTATTCTTCGCTCAGTTGGTGTAAATCGTATTGCGTGTGGAACTCATCAATGGTGATGCCTGATTCATCCGTGCCGTACGTTCCACTGAAACTGCGCTTTTTCATGTCCAAAAGCATCAGTGTGGAGCGATCAAACCCCAACCGTTGACGTAGCGCTTCGACGGCTTTGTAATACAAATCTTTTAAGGAATCAGGGTTGGAGATCTCGAGAGCAACTTGCTGAACTAACTTCATGTTCTCGATAAAGCGCTCGCGTTGGTTAATTTCATCGACATATTGCGCTTCACGAATGTCTCTGTGTCTCATCTCTTGCGACGCATTTTTCTCGGCGCGAATGCACTGCCAACGCGCCGCTGCAAGCTGCATTGCATCATAGCTTTCTTCATAGATATTGTGTGCCGTGCGAGCATGAACAGACTGAATCAGTAGGTAGGTGCGTTTGATAGGCGTGTTATCGAGCATCATTATGTAACTATCTCCACCTAAATCTTGGGTGTGATTCCAGTTACAAGTATTGATCGCCAGAGGAATGATGCTTTCAGAAGTGTCAAACTGACTCGCCCACTCCCAGAAGCTGTCAGGATAGCTTTGGATTGGGTAAAGCTCCCCGCGAGAGAAACTCACAGAATAACGGGGATTGATTGAAGGATCTTCAAAAATGGCTAAGGCTTGAGGGGAGAACAAACTCTCTAAATGATCAAATATCGCCTCCGCTAATAACCGATGATCCCTCGTTGAAGACACTTTTCTTGTAAAACTTCTTAAACTCACCCTACCAACCTAATCTACTTTTTTATTCTCGATAAAAAACTACTTAGGCCATCATATGCAATCAATACAATCAAATTTGAGCTGTTAAGTCATTCGCAAAATTATCAGACTTAGTTTCACATTCGAGAGCTCTTCAGCACTTTTATAACCGTATTTCACATAAGTTACATGTTCTATAAAAAAGGGGGATATTTGTGCTTCCTTGCAAGAATTATTGGTATAGGTTGGTGTTATAAATCCGCAGCTTGAAAAGAAAAAGGCCCCTCAAAAAGAGGGGCAAAGTTACCATCGCTTATAGTTATTTAGTTATGCTTGTAAATATGGCGAATTAACCGAAATCACCATTTACGTAGCCTTGAGTACGGTCATCTTGAGGGTTACTGAAGATCACTTGAGTATCGTTATGCTCAACCAGTTCACCCATTAGGAAGAACGCAGTACGGTCAGAGATACGACGCGCCTGTTGCATTGAGTGAGTCACGATAACGATGGTGTAGTTCTTCTTCAGCTCTTCCATCAATTCTTCGATTTTATGTGTCGCAATTGGGTCAAGTGCCGAAGTTGGTTCATCCATCAGAATCACGTCCGGTTCCATCGCGATCGTACGTGCGATACAAAGACGCTGTTGCTGACCACCCGATAGACCAAATGCGTGTGACTTCAGACGATCTTTCACTTCGTCCCAAAGTGCTGCGCCGCGTAGTGAACGCTCTACCACTTCGTCAATGTGTTTCTTGTCTTTGATACCTTGAGCACGTAGGCCGTAAGCCACGTTTTCGTAGATGCTCATCGGGAATGGGTTTGGCTTCTGGAACACCATGCCAACCTTGATGCGAAGATCCGCGACATCAATGTTGCCGTAAATGTCTTCGCCGTCCATCGCCAATTTACCCGTAATTTTCACGCCTTCTATTAGGTCGTTCATGCGGTTCAAACAACGTAGAAGCGTTGATTTACCACAACCTGACGGGCCGATAAGTGCCGTTACTTGGCGAACTGGAATTGGTAGGTTGATCGATTTCAGTGCTTGGTTTTCACCGTAGAATAAGTCTAGGTTTTCAATATCAAATTTGTTCATTTTCTTAATCTCTTAAATCTTGAATTCGTGTCTTTTAACGTGCGTTCTTAATTAGTGTTGTTAGTAAGTTGCGGTGTTAAAACGTCTAGCAATCAGTTTCGTTACCATGTTGATCAGAAGAACAACCACGATAAGCACTGTTGCGGTACCGTAAGCCTGATTCCATTCTTCAACGGTAAACAGTTCGGTAGTCAGTTTGTATAGGTGAACGGTTAATGTACGACCGGAGTCCAACAGAGAATCTGGAATACGAGCAACCATGCCTGCTGTCAGAAATACAGGAGCAGACTCACCAATGACACGACCAATACTTAGAATGACCGAGGTTAAGATACCTGGCATTGCACTCGGAAGAATCAAACGCCAGATAGTGTAAATTTTTGAAGCGCCAAGGCCGTAAGAGCCTTCACGATACGTTTGAGGCACTGCCATTAGTGCTTCTTCCGTAGTACGGATGATCACTGGCAGAATAAGAATACTTAGAGTCAGTGCACCCGACAGAATCGAGAAGCCCAGACCAAGAATTGCCACGAAGAACGTCATACCGAATAGACCGAAGATGATCGACGGGATACCCGCCAACGACTCAGTACAGAATCGGATAATTTTTACCAATCGGCTACCGACTTTCGCGTATTCGGTTAAGTAGATTGCCGTCATGATACCCAGTGGCGCCGCTACCGCGATGGATGCGATAACCATGTAGATGGTCGAGACGATCATCGGGAAGATACCGTGCTCTTCACCAGTACGTGTGTAGTTATCAGTAATGAAGTTCCAATCTACGTGTTGTAGACCATTTGATAGGATGTACCAGATAATCCAGAACAAAAAACCTACCGTTAGTGCTGCCGAAATCCAAACCAAAGCGTTAAAGACGTTATCTTTGAACTGGCGAGCTTGTTTTAGTTTTGCGCGATCCATAATAGTCACCTTTAACGAGCGATTACTTCGCTTTTTCTCGGTTTAGGTAAAGAAGTACAGCGTTCAACGACATGATGAAGACCAGAAGTACAACACCAGTGGCGTAAAGAGCGTTGGCGTGAATACCACTTGCGTAAGACATTTCAATCGCGATGTTTGCGGTTAGCGTACGTGCCGAATCTAGGATGCCTTCTGGCATAGCAGGTGCATTACCCATCACCATGATGATCGCCATTGTCTCACCTAGAGCACGGCCAATACCCAAAATCACACCCGTCATGATGCCTGAACGAGCCGCTGGAACGAGCAATTTGAAGATTGTGTATATTTTCGAAGCGCCAAGTGCCAAAGAGCCTTCTTTGTATGCGCGAGGCACAGCTCGAATAGACGTTTCAGATACCGTGATTACGGTCGGTAGAATCATCACACCAAGCACGATGATACCTGCCAAAATCGTGTTACCCGCAGGGACATTAAAGATGTTTTGAATCAGCGGTACGATGATGACCAAACCAAAGAAGCCATAAACCACAGACGGGATACCTGCCAAAAGCTCAACTGCAGGACGAATAATATCCGCAAGACGCTTTGGTGCGATTTCGGCAATAAAGATAGCCGTCAGCACACCAATTGGTACACCAACGATTACCGCACCTGCCGTCGATACAATAGATGCAACAATCATTGTCGCAACACCGTAAAGTGCAGGCGGCAGCCAGTTTTGTCCAAGAACGATGCCCGATATACCAGCTTCTTGGAATGCCGGGATACTCTCTCGAACAATGAAGTATGCAATAACGGCTAATGAGACGATGCCGATAACGGCACTGGTTAGGAACAAGCCGTGGAAGATACGCTCTTTCCAGTCTACGCGACGTTTCTCGCGCAGGCCGGGCTTGCTGATAGCTTTAGCGTCAGTATTCATAAGCTTTTCACTATTTGTTGCGATGGTCATTTAAAAAATCTCACGGTTCTGGGCGTTTTGCCGGTGAACACTATGGATAGAAAAGGCTCAGCCCTAAATGGTGGGCTGAGCAAACTTAAGAGTCCCGATAAAATTAGTGAACTGAGATGTAACCGTTTTGGTCAACTAGCTTTTGCGCATCTTCAGTTAGCATCCAGTCTAGGAATTTTTGCGTTTCAGCTGATGGCTTGCCTTCTTTGTAAAGAACAAGGAATGGACGAGCTACTTTGTAAGAACCGTTTTTCACGTTAGCCACTGTTGCATCAACACCGTCGATTGCTAGAGCGTTAACTGTGTTGTCTACCGTACCTAGTGAAATGTAGCCGATTGCGTATGGGTTAGATGCAACCATTGTTTTGAGTGCGCCGTTACCGTTTGCAACTTGAGCACGTTGAGAGATAGCTGATACCTTCTTACCAGAAATCTTCATTTTAAGAGACATGATGTCTTCAAATGCGCCACGAGTACCTGAAGCCGTGTCACGAGTAATTGCTACGATTGGCTTGTCTGCACCACCGACTTCTTTCCAGTTTGATACTTCGCCTTTGTAGATTGCAGTCACTTGCTCTGCTGTTAGGCCAGGCAGTTTGTTTTGTGGGTTAACAACCACTGCGATACCATCACGAGCAACCACTTCTTCTATTAGTGTTGATTCTTTTTCAGAGTCTTTTAGATTACGAGAAGACATACCAAGGTCTGCTGAACCATTTTTTGCTGCTTTAACACCAGCTGAAGAACCAGGGCCTTGAACTTCGATAAATACGTTAGGGTTCTTCTTCATGTACGTTTCAGAGAAAACTTCCATCAGTGGAGTTACGCTGCTAGAACCCACTGCAGAGATAGTTTCTTTAGCAGAAACAGGAGTCACTGCCATTGCGCCTAGAAGTGCGATTGCACCGATTACTGTCTTTTTCATCACAATTTCCTTAAGTGGCTTTATTGCCGTTGTGTTTCACTTGAACGGTGCTCACTTTAGAATTTGAATATGACAGTTGTGTTTCACTTAGTTGAACCCTCTATGACACGTTGTCATTTCTGTATATTAATTCCGCGACTGATCCCTCTACCGTTTTTAGCTTAGCGCTTTTATAAATTGCCGCGCGCTCAAAATGATAACTCCATCGATTTTGGTACATTTCATAACAATTGGATATGAGTAAGTCATTGATTTAGCGAATGTGGCAATTAAAATCGAGACGCTTATTTATAAAAAAGATAATAATCAAACCGATAGAGGGTCAATCATGCGTCAATTTCTTAGTACGCTTTCTATTAAACTTCAGGTCTTTTTACCTGTTCTATTCACCGTTGTATTACTCGTCATTGGATTGAGCGTCGGAATCGGCAAGCTCGACCAAGCATTCAATAAGGTTTCCACTTCCACCAACAAGCTGATCATTCATAAAGAGGAACTCAGCGCCATCGTAGACAACACCTACGCTATGCGCATCAAAGCCATTTACAGTCTATTTAGAGCCGAAGATGTCCAATCTCTCAACCAAGAACTGTCTGAACGACAAAACAAAAACCGCGATTTTCTCAATTCCATCGATAGCCTCCCAGGCGTTCAAACCGAAGTGAATGCTATGCGCAAAGCCATGGATCACTATGTTGATTTCACGCGCGTCACCATGACACCTCTGCTCACCACCAAACACTCTTCTGGCTACACCACATCCGATTTCAATCAAAAGTACGAATCTGCGATGGCAGAATATCGATTGGCTGGCGAAGCAATGATCAACGCCATCGACAACCTGTCTAAACAATTAAATCAAATCGTCACCGATGAAGTGGAAGCGAATGGCGAACAGCATTCAACCACGCTCACTTACAGTGCGGTTTCACTTGCGGTGATCTTGAGTGCTGCTTCGCTTATTAGTTGGATACTAGCCAGCTATATCGTTGCACCGATTCGTAACCTTCAAGGAACCATGCAAGAAGTCGCGAAGGGAAATCTATTGGTTAAAGCCGAAGCCATCGGAAAAAACGAAGTGTCGCAACTGGCTCAGGATGTAAACCAAACCATCAACAAACTGCGTGAAACCGTGAGTGCATTAGTTCGAATTAGTGAAGATGTGGCATCAGCATCGACCGAGTTAGCGACTGTTATGACTCAAAGCAGCGTTAACTCAGATCAAGAAAAGCAAGAAGTTGAGCAAGTGGCTTCGGCAATCAACCAACTAGAATCGACCGCAGCTGAAGTGTCGACCAATGCACAAGAAGCCGATAGCGCATCAAATCAAGCAAGCATGCTTACCTCACAAAGTCTGAGCATGTTTGAGGAAAGCACTCGCGCAAGCGAAAAAATGGCAGAACAACTCAACGAAGCCGCAGCCGTCGTGACATCGCTGAAAGATCAATCAGAACACATTGGTCGCGTGATCGAAGTGATTGAAGGCATTTCTGAGCAAACCAATTTGCTTGCACTGAATGCAGCGATCGAGGCTGCACGAGCGGGCGAAAGTGGCCGAGGCTTTGCGGTAGTCGCCGATGAAGTACGTATGTTAGCGGCGCGAACTCAGGAATCGACGAAAGAGATCCAAACCATCATCGAAGAGCTTCAGCAGCAATCGGGTCACGCAAATGAAAGCATGCACTCTAGCTTAGCCATGTTGTCAGACAACCAAGCTCTGGCACAAGAAGTTAGCCAATCACTTGCTAATATCAGTAACGCTATCGCCGATCTGAACTCAATCAACACTCAAGTGGCGACCGCATCAGAAGAGCAGAAACAGGTCACGGCTGATATCAACAACAACTTAACGAACATCTATGAACTAGTGAGCCAGAACGTGACTGGCATTACGCAGTCCGCCTCTGCCGCTCAAGAGCTTTCGGGCTTAGCGGAAAACCAAAAGCACCAACTTAAGCAGTTCCAAGTTTAAACATTCTGCTCAACACGATAAGTGCCAAAGGTTAGAAAAGAAAAAAGCTCCGCACTGGCGGAGCTTTTTATAAAGGCAAAGCTATCAATCTTTATTAACGTAATAAGTATTATTCATCTGTCACTAACAAGAGAGAGCTTTTGAAACTTGAGTCTAATGGATCTCTATTGAAAACCTCACCATTAGTCGTATCAAGAGTAGCAACATGCTTACCGTCACCATTAGGTGTGTTACTCCAGATATTACGTCCTAAAATATCGTCCTTGTCTGTCAGTGTATAACCGCTCGCAAAGCCTGTACCATTCATCGCTGGGCTATAGCAAGCTTGCTCCGTTAACGATACCAACTCTTTAATGTTTGCTAGTCGCCAATTCTTTTTGCCAGCAAAGTTGTGTAGAGGGTGGTTACCGGACGAATTACGAATTTGTTGGGCCGTAGACAGCGCGAATTGCCATGACATCGTAGCTCGCGTTCCGGTGCATTCTTCGTTTGCTGCATTCCATGTCATACCGACTGGACAGCGCATCCATGTAAGACCTGTTTTTAAGTCAGTTACAGTTCCCTTATCTGAATAAGTGTAACGTGTATTAGGTGCTGTTTTAGCAAACTCAGTCGAACACTCTTGTGCTGCCATTGCTACTTGAGAAGCCAACACAAGAGATAGCGCGGTCATTAGTTTCTTCATCTTATTGTCCCTTAACTGCTACTAGACGGATTGGGAATTGGTAGGAATCATAGGCATCTTCACTTGTACTGCTTGAGCGAATCTCAACGAATGAAGTGGCCCCTCTATCTGCGCCCCGAGAGACAATTGCGGGGAAATAAATCTCACCATCCATGAGCTGTGATGATGTTTCCGTAAACCTAAAACCATCATGCCAAAACGCACCTTTTTCTAAATAAGGGCTGCCTAAAGTTTGCTGTGGGAAGTATTTGACATTAAAACCATACACATTGTTCGGTTCATATTCTGTGCTCGGCGCAAATAGTGTCTTTTCACCGAAATCTAGTAAGTCATAAGTTTCACGGTAAGTAGGCAGGCGCCAACCAGTGATTCCACATAACGATTGTTTGTTTATGTACTCAACGTATTGGCTCGTAGTACAAATTTCATCGCCCACCTCTTTACAGCCCGCAAGATCTACATCTTTGCTAAATGGCTTAAATGTTTCAGACTCAAACGCAAATAGGCGGTCTTTAAATTGAATAGAGCTCGCATCCGCACTCTTGTTTTCCCAAACAAGACCAGTACGCTCATCCAAAGTGCAAGCCCACTCAGTGGCATCTGCAGCTAAAGCAGCGCCTTGTGAATCTAGCTTAACGAACTTAAAGCCCGCGCCTGTCGACGTTTGCTTGTCCTGTTTGTCGAAGCCGTATTCCGCATCTTGACCAGGGTAAGAAGCTTGAACCTCTGCAACGTCTGCAGCGCCATCAGCAAAGTGAAGAATGGCACCCGTATCGTTACTACCAACCGTTTGTTCAGCAACCGCTGCAATTTCTTCAGCAAATGCACTCACTTCCGCTTCAGACAGAAGATCAGAGGCTAGCGATTTACCTTGGAAGCTAAGACTTTGAGCAAGCAGCGCTACGCCTTTGGTCATTTGTTGTGGTTGCATCGCAGCTAATAGTGCAACCGTGTTTTGCTCTAGCTTGTCTAGCTCGCTGGCTTCTGCGTTAGACATCACCGAACCATTCAGCGAAACGCCTACACTAGCCAGTTGCGCTTTAACAATCTCTTCAGCTTGAGCAACGGTTTTACCGTCAACCACAAGACCTGCGAGCAATGTTGTTACACCATTTACTGTGTTACCCGTGGCTAAGTTTTGGCCTGGAGCCGCAAGACGCAACGTTTGGTTTGAACCTTGATCAACTTGAGCAAGAATCGCGCTAGTCAAAATGTTCTTGTCGCTTGACGTAAGGGAGAACTTACCAGCATTATCCGTTTTAGCACTCGGTTCAGTAGTATCACAAACGTAGTTCTGGTTTAAATCGATACATACTGGCGTATCAAGAAGTGTACCTGCAGAAACGATGGTGCCAGCTACATTATAGGTCGGTGTTGACGTGTCACCACCAGAACCACCGCCACAACCAGCTAGGGCTAGTGACATAGCAACGAAAGAATATTGAAACTTCATAAATTTTGTCTTCTTTAGATTTTAATTAACAAGAACGAATCACTCTCACCATTGAAAGCAGGAAAAGTCCTAACAAGGTCCAAGGCGAACCACTGCCACCTGAACCACCACCACTGCTTTCTTTAGTGGTATCAGCACTACACTGATACTGAGCAAAGTGACTAACACCCCACTCTTTCAACACCCCAGAGTTCCCTGACACGCGGTCAGATACTTCGAGACGCCAAGTACCCCAACTCGGTTGACCGACAAGTGCTTGTAACTCCTCGTCATACTGAGCGGTGAAGTAACCTTTAAACCCATTGGTATTGCTTGATTGATGACTAAGTAGCACAACCGATTTACCTTGTGGAGACACAAGCGTCACTTGCAGATCCTGCAGTGAGTCATGTTCGATGTTCAGGTAAACCGCAAACGAATCATCAATCGTGCGTGACTTGTCCGATAGCGTCTGAGAGAACAATCTGTCACCCTGCTCAGGCAAAGCGGAGTTCACTGGTTGAGGCTGGATATCGAGCTCTGGCGTACCATTAACCAGCATCACCTTTTCGCTCCACTGGTGAGTCTTTAAGCCTTCAGCAAATTGGTAATCCAATGAAATAGAGGAATCGAATTGCGTGCCACATGTCAGACCGCTTGGTAACGCCACCTTCATTGAGGTCGAGTCAGAAAGCGTTTCATCAAAGTCGAAAACGGATGCGTTATTTAGCTGCCATTGCCCTTTGATGCTCGCTTCGCGGCCAGTTTGGCTCAGGCTCACTCCCACGTCTTGACCTTGTGCGATGTATCGAGCGTCATAGCGAACACGAAGAGGCGCCTTAAGTAAGTTGTGTTTTTTGAAGCTGTCCGTCAGGAACTGGGCATAGTCTTTATTTGGGAACAAAGTGCGTGCGGCAAACACGGTGGACTCCGCCAAATCATGCATTTTTACACCACGACCAATACCGTACATGCCTTCAAGAACAATGGCGTCAAACTCGCGGAACACGCTATCGGTGTCATCACCGTATCGTTCAATCGATGCTTTAAGCGCTTGGAACAATGGCGTTGACCACAGCTCATCGCCTAGTTCACCGCCCACACTAACGTGCGCTGGATACTCTGAGCTCTCGAAGTAACGCGCTCTTTGGTTCCATAAGCTACGAGTTGTTTTGCGTGTTCCGAACATACCGTCCCAGTTGAACACCGTATCTAACTCGAATTCTTGGCCACGGCGAGCTGCATCTAAATACTGTGTTCGGTAGCTCGCGCTGCCCGCCCAGTAATCACCAACACCTTCTCCAATCGCGCCAGTATGTCCATACGCCCAATCAGGAACGATTTGATAGTGAATACCGTGTCCTAGCTCGTGCAAAATCACATCTGCATCTGCAGCATCTGGAGATACTCCGCCAACGCCTAACATCAGCGCACGCGAACCTGTGTAGTAAGAAGAGTTGTCGAGCGCTAAACCACGCCCATCAAAACGAAGCGGCTCTTCAAATAAGTCATAGCTCAAGCTCGATAAGTACTGTAGTGAGCTATCAAGATGGTAAAACGCCATCAACTGCAAAAAGGCATTGTCGCCAAGTTGAGCGCTTTGCATCGCTTTTACATCCGCAAAAGATTGAACCCCCTCAGGCGGCAAAATACTGCTTGTATCACGCACAGGCTCCGCACCTACCGCAGGTGAAGACAGTAATGCAAGTGCATCCACCTGTTTAACGCGCTCGTTGGCTAGGTAGAACTTGCCCCCGGACTGCAAAACTTGAATCTGCTTCTCAACATATTGAAGTGGCTGCGGATAATCCTCTAACGAATTCCAAGCAGAATCAGGCGCAGCTTGTTGTTGCATTGTACGTAAATCAGGATCAAAGAGTGAGACGGGAACCGTCACTAACTCACCAGAGCTCAATGCTGGCGGCTCGGTCACTTCCAATCGAACAGGCAGTTCCAGTTCTCCGGCTGGCATCGCCTCACCATTACGAATCACCGTATCTTCAAGGCTTTTGAAAATACGCTCAACTTGACTGTCTTGGTTAGTCGACAGCACAATGGTGCGTTGCGGTTGATACTGCCCATCGACCCACACATCAAAGTTGTAATGATCTCCGAGCTGAGAACGAGTTTGATAGCGAAACTTAAGTTCGCCAGCGCTAGCGTAATTGGCTTGTAAGTAGCGCAGCGCTTCGGCTTGGTTCGTGACCGTAATAGCCGCGCTAGGGTAATCCCACTCGGCAGCGTTCGTCACTTGAACGCCTGCCAACGCAAGAGAAAGCGCTAAAAGTTTGAGTTTCATGCAGGGCTCCTACTAAAAGACGTATTTCGCGTTAACCGTAAAGTAACGACCAGGTTCCGTTGAGTAGCGTTTGCTCTCATCTGCTATGCCAGCAACGTCTTGGTAGCGAATGTATTCTTTGTCGAACAGGTTGATGATGGTCGCACTCAAACGAAAATCTTTGGTGATTTGGTAACTTGCCCCCAAATCGAGCGTGTTCCATGCCTCTGTTTGTGCGCATTCGGTTTTTTGTCCGAGAGACGTTTGGCAACTCGGCACACGATCCATCGAACCAGCCCAATTCCACGTCGCGAACGCATTAAAGTCTTGCTGCTGATAGTTCAGCCCAACATTGCCCTCGAAAGGTGTGATGCTACGAACGTACTCGCCTTCGGCGTCCTTTCCGTCAACATAACCAAGCTTGGTACTTAGCTTCCAAGACGAAGTGAGAGCATACGCAGCAGAAAGCTCTGCGCCGTAGGTTTCAACGCCGTGTAAATTTTGGTATTGCTTGATGTAGTTACCGAAGTTATCTTGCCCTGTGGTAACTACATCAATGAAGTTTTGGAACTTGTTGTAAAACGCAGAAACGTAAAGTTGCGCGCGGCCATTATCGAATTTGTTACCGATTTCAAAGGAGTCCGAAGTTTCAGCCTCTAGGTCCATGTTCGGTGCAATGACAAACGGCGTTAGCGGCACAAAGTCATGGTTTACGAAGCCATACGCTTTGTCGTATTCCGGAGCACGATAACCGTGGTTATAAGAGACATAAGCGATGTTATTGGCAAACACTTCACGAGAAATCGATAGGCTTGGAGATACCTCTGAGCTATCCATGTCTTTTAATGGGAAACCGCCCACTTCACCCTCACCGTCCGGTGTTAGACGATGCGCATCAAAGCGCAGGCCGCCTGTAATGGTCCATTTATCCAGCTCCACCATGTCTCGAACGTACAGACCAATGTTATAAGCGCGAGCGGGAGCGAAAGGTTGTTTGGTCGAAAGCGTTACCCCGTTCCAATCAATCTTGGAATCGCTATCTGTGCGTTCATAATAGTCAGTAGAAAGCTCGATACCGTAAGCCAATTGGTGCTCAGCATTTGCAGCATAAATCGTATTAGTGAAATCACCACGGAAGCCAATTGTTTCGTCAATGAAGGTTTTGTGTTCTAGCTCGCGACGTCTAACAGTCAAACCATTGTGGTCAACTTGTCTCATTAAACGATTCGTGTCTTCCACCACTTCGGTGTGGCGCCAGTAGACCTTTGTATCTAACTCTTCGAACCAA
Source organism: Vibrio sp. CCB-PB317 (assembly GCF_022808245.1). Taxonomy (NCBI): domain Bacteria; kingdom Pseudomonadati; phylum Pseudomonadota; class Gammaproteobacteria; order Vibrionales; family Vibrionaceae; genus Vibrio; species Vibrio sp. CCB-PB317. The sequence continues at coordinate 436,555 of NZ_JALGNU010000002.1, read as the reverse complement.
GTTGGATTAACCGGTGTGACCTCTGCACCAATATAAGCGCTGTACTCTTTTGTCGATTCATCTTCTGCGAAGTCTTCGATATGCCATTTGCCATCCTTCTGTATAGATGGCGAACCTTCCAGGCGTTGTTGGTCTTGCCGATAAAGTTCGGCACGCGCTTTGACCATCACTTCATCATTGAAGAAATGATTGATGGCGTATGACGCGCTGTAACCATCCAAATCGCGGTTGTACAAATCTTGGCTGAAGTTACGCGTCTCTTCACCTTGCCAATACGCCGCGTTGACTAAGCTTTCCGTGTCGCCAGAACGAAATGCCAGATTGCTCGCACCTTTGTATTTATTGCTGATCCCCGTGTACGTGCCCGTGGCATCAACATAAAAGTCACGATCTTTTAAAAACTCGCCCGGCTGTTTGGATTTTAGAATCACAGCGCCACCGATAGCACCAGAACCTAAGACTGATGAGCTCGCCCCTTTCACTACTTCTAATGATTCAAGATTAGAAAGATCAAACGTATCGCGGCCCACTTTGTCATTGCTGTCATTCGCACCAAAACCGTCTGCTGAGCGAATACCGTCACGAATGATCATAATGCGGTTACCCGTCATGCCTCGAATCGTGATGTTTTGTGGACGCCCAGCTCCGCCAGAAACACTTACCCCAGGTTCATGACGCAGAGCATCATAAAGCTCTGTTTCGCCCTTTTGTTCAATCTCTTCGCTAGTGACAACTGCGACGCTGCCTGCTAGTTCAGACATTGGTTGTTCAATCCGATTCGCCGTCACCACGACCTCTTCCATAGAGAAAACGTCAGATTTGGCGTGCACTTGGCTGGCAGCTAGTACCGAAAGTACTGCCGCTGACACTGGGGTAAGCTTCATTTACTGCTCCGCTTTAGATGTTTTAATTAGTGATAAAAGAAAGGCGTATTCTTTTGCTTGTTGTTCTTGCGCTTGTCGTGGGTCCATTTGGTGGCCCGAATTAAAATCGGTCTGCAACAAGTACGGCCCGTCGCGCTCACTTAGCGCGGAAACCTTGGCGAGATACTTGGCGCCTTCCCAATAAGGCACGCGCTGGTCGATCAAACCGACTTGAACCAGCATGGGTGGGTAAGCGTCTTTATGAATGTTGAGAATTGGATCGTACGCTTTCATTAGCGCCAGTTGCTCAGATTTGGTTGGGTTACCCCATTCGCGATACTGCTGTGTGGTCAGCGGAAGTGAGGTATCCGACATGCTTGCTACCACATCAACAAAAGGTACTTTAAGCACGACACCTGAAAATAATTTAGGGTCTTGATTAACCGCTCCTGCGACCAACGTGCCACCAGCACTTGAACCGATGGCAAAAATCTCTCTATTGCCGCGTTCAAACGTTTGCAGCGCATTAGCGGCCGCAACAAAATCACCAATAGAATTGGCTTTTCGCACACCACGGCCTTGTTCGTGCCATTCATCGCCAAAGTACCCACCGCCACGGACATGGGCGATAGCGTAAATCACGCCTTGGTCGAGCAAGCTTATGACTTGAGGCATAAAGTACGGTTTCATCGTAAAACCATATGCGCCATAACCGTAAATCATCACGGGTGATTTCGCGTGTAATTTGTCTTTGCGATACGCCAAAGAGACCGGGACAGAAACACCATCGTGCTTGATAAAAATGCGTTGGGAGACATAACGTTGACTATCAAAATCTTGGTAAGCATCTTGAGAATACAAGGTTTTAGTCAGCGTTTTTACATCAAACTCTTCCCACTGAGGAGGCGTAGTCATCGACATGCTTCGTATACGAATCTTGTTTGATTCAAAATCGCCCAACGTGCTCAACCAAGCGACATTGCCATCCTGTTCTAATGGCAGTATCACTTTTTCCTGACCTTGGTATGAATACACCGTCAATGTCGCTACGTTGTTCGGCTTACTGAGTGCCACAACTCCTGCATCATAAAGGTAGAACTGGTCAAGCGGTTCGCGAGGGGTAGTAAAGCGTTGCCATGTTGCGCTAAGAGGTGCTAGATCGGTTTGATAAAGTGCAAATGTACCTTCAAGATTGCTGTTGACGTAAACGCGCCCTTTCGCCACATCCGCGTAATATTCCACGCCCGCTTCCGGCACTCTCAGTGAATCGCTTACGGTGCCCGTTTCTAGATCAACAAGCTTCTGCTCTGTGGTTGACTCGTTGTTGCTTTGCAGCACCACGTAACGGCTATCTGCCGCACGGTAGAAAGAAAGTAACCAATCTGATTTGTATTCGTGCCATACAACGGTTTTAGCCGAAGATTCAGTGGAGATGCGTAGGATCTGATGAGGTCGCTGTGTACGCATTTCCTTCGAAACGAGGTAAGCCATCTTACCATCAGGTGAAAGCAATACACCGCTATCGACGTGCGTTGCCAGCTCTGTAGATTGGCCAGAGAGTAAATCAACAACCACGGCGCGATATTGCTCGCTTCCATCAATATCTTCAGTGAAAAGCAAAGTGTCTCCGCTTACTTGCCACTGCCCTACTTGATAATACGGATATGCAGATTGACGTTCAGAGAAATCAAATACTGTGTTCTCTTGTGCATACTGGTTCGAACGTGATAGCAACACATAACCACTGTCACGACGCGTTAACGTCCATTCGCGTCCATTTACGATCGACCATGGTTTATCACCTTTATCTGCCACCATGGCTTCCCACTGCGCGAGCAGATCTTGCGTCAACGTCTGATATTTTTTTTGATGCTGTTCAGTCTTACGGTTCTGCTCTGTTAGGTAGGTAAGAACTCGCTCATCTTTACGAGCGTCATCTCGCAACCAATTAAAGTCATTAACGGCAAAGCAAGAACTAGAGGTAATTATGAGCCCTAAAAAAACATGAGTAAATTTCATATAGAGAGCGAATTCATTTATAGGATTAATACAATGGCGCGTATTTTGCCCTTAAATAAAAATGAGATCAATTATCATTTTCATAATCATGTGAAATTTTTATCTAGTATGTGAGGAAAAACGTTTGCTTGGACCGAGGTGATAAAACTTAATATCTCTCTAAATTAGCGATCTATGCTGTTTATATAAAACCAGATAAATATAAAAGCCTAGCAAACACGTTAGTATAGAAAGACATCATTTCGCCTGGAGATAAGCATAAAAAAACCCGAGTGCGAACACTCGGGTTTTGAAAAACTAAAATCAGTTGAAAACTGGAGCGACTTTTACTCTTCAGAGTTTGGTGCCGCTGGCTTTTTCTTCGGGATGAACACATCATCACCCACTGATACGTTTTTGTAGAAACTCTTGTCACGTTTAACAGGTTTCTTAGCCGACCTCTTCGCTTGAGGGCGTGATTTCTTCGCTGTCGCTTTCTTGTTACGGAAATCTGGCTTAGGTGGTTTCAGGCCTTTGAACTTGCCTTTCAGATCTTCGAATACTGAAAACTCAAGATCTTGTTGTAGGTAAGCTTCTACACGTTTAAAGCTATCCCAGTCTTTTGGACCAACAAGAGAAATCGCATCACCCTTGTTACCAGCACGGCCCGTACGGCCAACACGGTGTACATATTCTTCAGTATGCTTTGGCATATCGAAGTTAATGACGTGTGTCACTGTCGCAATATCCAAGCCACGAGAAGCAACATCTGTTGTCACTAGGATCTTGAATACCGCTCGCTCAAACTGGCTCATGATCGTATTGCGTTGAGCCTGGTTCAAGTTACCACTCAGTGCAACGGCCTTCAGTTTCTTCTCGTTTAGCTTCGCTGTTAGGCGCTCAGTATCATCGCGCGTCGCCGTAAAGATGATAACTTGGCGATATTCTGCTTCTGAAAGTACGCGATCTAGAATCGCCTCTTTATGATCAAGATGATCACACAAGTAGAATTTTTGCGTGATATCTTTGTGTTCTTCGTTAGAAACACCGATAGCAATACGTTTCGGAGCATTAAGCATTTCAGCCGCAATGTCATTTACGTCGGCGTGATCCAACGTCGCAGAGAACATTAATGTTTGACGGCGACGATGCTTAGCTGCCTTATGGATACGACGAAGCTCTGGTGCAAAGCCCAAATCCAACATACGGTCTGCTTCATCAAGGATCAGAGTTTCCAAACCTTCAAGGTAAAGCGAGCGGTGCTCTAAGTGGTCAGCCAGACGTCCTGGTGTCGCCACGATGAATTTCGGGTAACGGCGCAGTGCTTTCACTTGATCATTAAAGTTCTCACCACCCAAAATCAATGCAGCTTCATAAGATAGGCCAGCAAGCATAGAGCGAAGCTCACCATACACTTGTTTCGCTAGCTCACGAGTGGGAGCAAGAATAACTGCGCGAGGGTCTTTGGCAGAAAACGATTTTGTCTTTAAAGACTTGTGAAGCATTGGTAATACAAACGCCAAAGTCTTGCCCGAACCCGTTTTCGAAGATGCCAATAAATCCTTGCCTGCAATCGCAACAGGAATAGCCTGCTTTTGAATGTCAGTTGGTTTTTTAAAATCGTAGTGTTTTAGGTTCTTCAACAATCGGTTGTCTAGGCCTAGATCTTTAAATTGCAAAGTATTCTCCAATAAATCAGTCAGCGTCTGAGCGCTCTGTAATGTCGTTTCCGCTCTAACGCAGCAAAAAAATAAAGCTCGGTATAATACCGCAAATCATAGGAGTATAGATAGAGATCACACAAACTAATTCCCACGGATGAAAACAAAACATCATTTGCGGCTCAATTAAGAACAACCCCTCGCTTTGTTGGTCAGCAGCTTGGCTTAAGATTTAGAGAAAAGCGAGCTCAAGGTGCGCCTCTCGTTCTCCAATAAAACTGCGTAAATAGCAGTTATTTGCGCCGAGAAACTTTCATTTGTGTCAATATCGTCTAAATTATTGATATCAGGAACGTGGCAAAAACACCTGCTATGAGAACTGTTGTGGGAATAAGGGAGATGATAATTCACTCACCTTTGTTAAGCTCAGGTAAAAGTTGACGTCAGGTACTCCATGAAATTCTTGGTTTTTTTTGACTTTTGCTACATCATGTACTGATAAAATGTATCCACATTTAACCTCGCTACTGTATAAAATAATAGTTGGTAGCGAGACTTTCACTATAAGCAAGGAGTTCTTATATGAACAAAACGTTGATCGCAGCTGCAGCAACTTCAGTACTTCTACTAGCAGGTTGTGCTTCTTCTGATGACGCAGCAACAGCAAATGCAGCAAAACTAGACGAACTAAGCAACCAAGTTAGCCAACTAAGCCAAGACGTACAAGCTCTTCAATCTGACGTTCAAAAATCAGGTGCAGCAGCAATGGCTGCTCAAGAAGAAGCTGAGCGTGCTAACGAGCGTATCGATAACATCGCTCAGTCTTACACTAAGTAAGATTTGATACCGCGTCTTAACGCCTGTTAAGGCGCGGTTATTTCGACAGGAACCCCATTCTGTGCGGCAATAGCTGCTTTAGCCTTCACATTTTTCAGTCCGAACTCATCCAGCCACCACTTTAACTCTTTTGGTACCTGTAGGTGATCTTTCTCACCATTGCTGCGAGTCAATGGCTCATGTGCCTCTAAAAATACACTTCTGTCCGGCTCTAGTGATACTTTCACTGGTTGGTTAATGATATTCACTTCTTCACCATTACGAACTTTTTCAAACAACCATTCAATGTCGCTCGGGTCCATACGAATACAACCCGCGCTGACTCGCATACCGATGCCAAAGTCTTTGTTGGTACCGTGAATAAGGTATTCACCATTTCCGTAGGCTAAACGCAATGCAAACATGCCCAGCGGGTTGTCTGGGCCGGCAGGTACAACGGTTGGCAAGTCAATGCCCTTCGCTTTGTACTCGGCACGAATCGAGGCTGGCGGCGTCCACGTAGGGTTTGGACGCTTTTGGCTAATACGCGTTGTCATCACCGGGGTGTCTCGCCCAATTCGCCCGATTCCCACGGGGAATACATGCACAATATCTTCTCCTTTCGGGAAGTAGTATAAGCGCAATTCCGCTAAATTAATGACAATGCCTTTGTGGGGTACATCTGGGAGGATCAGTTGTGTTGGAATAGTAAGAACGTGTCCCTCTTCTGGCAAGAAGGGATCCACGCCTTTATTTGCCGCCATTAAACCTAGCATCCCGACATCATAGTGCTTGGCAATATTTGCCATGGTTTCGCCTTCTTGCACGACGTGGTTTTCAAGGCGACCAATTAAACGACTGCCATCCTCTGGTAGCTCGTACATTTTAGCGAATGACAAACCACTCGCTAAAGATAACGATACATATAACAGCGTACGTTTTGCGAAACTCATTGATCGCTTTTTGCTAAGCATTTCACTTTATTCCTTGGCACTTTTAAAGAGCCGTAAGGTTATCTCTCTTTCTGTCTTGTGATCAACCATCGGCTTGTGATATTCCAGTAAAGAAAATCCCTCCCAAGTCCAAGGTTTATGGATGTATTTGTTTGGCACACTTTTGATTTCAGGCACCCAGTGGCGCACGAATTGGCCATCAGAATCAAACTTCTCACCTTGGCTTATCGGGTTGAAAATACGGAAGTACGGCTGCCCATCACAACCCGTCGATGCAGACCACTGCCAACCACCATTGTTTGCTGCGAAATCGCCGTCCACCAACTTACTCATGAAGTACGCTTCGCCCCAACGCCAGTCAATGTGTAAATCCTTGGTGAGAAAGCTCGCGACAACCATGCGAAGCCTGTTATGCATCCAGCCTGTTTGGTTGAGCTGACGCATTGCTGCATCGACGATCGGGTACCCTGTCGCTCCAGTCTTCCATCGCTCAAAAGCCTGCTCATCATAAGACCACTGAATTTTATCCTCCCAGTCGATAAAGCCTTTGCCTTTAACGAGCTTTGGTTCGAAAACCAACAGATGCTGATAAAACTCACGCCAAATGATCTCACTCAACCAAGTTGCTTTCCCTTCTGTTAGGTCATTTTGTTGGTTTTCAGCATACAAGCGAGCAATACATTGCCTTGGTGACAATGCACCAATCGCAAGATAGGGAGACAGTTGACTGGTGCCATCAATAGCCGGAAAATCTCGATCTTCCTTGTAAGCATCACTGCGCTCACGAGCAAATTCCCTAAGCTGCTTTAAAACATCATTGGTCGAAGCAAACCAATCCTCGCTGGACTCTCGAGGATAGCTAAACGTGAAGTCTGAACTAAATCGAATCGGCTCTAATTGTTCCAATATTTTGCTGCTTAGCGGCGCTTGTTCGTGAGGCTTTGTTACCGCTGGCATTTGAAACTGCGTCAACCAAGCACGTTTGAATGGTGTAAATACCTTAAAATACTCACCTTGCTTATTGAGAACCGTCGTTGGTGGGTGCACACATTTGTCGTGAAACAGTTCAAAATCGATATCATGGGAAGCGAGCGCCTCTCTCACTTGTGCATCGATCTCTCGTTCATTCACTTCATAGTGAATATTCGCCATAACAGACGTTGCTTCAAGTGTTTTCGCCCATTCACTAATCACTTCGGTACAATCAGAAAACGACGGCACCTCTTTATATAAAAAAGGAACATTCAGGCTTTCCAACTCATCGTTGAGATACTCTAAACGACGAGCAATGAGATCCGCCTGCATCGGCGCCATGTGGTGTTCTCGCCACTGCTCTGGCGTCGCGATGAAACAAGCGACAACAGGCTGACCTGAATCTAACGCCGCTTTAAGTGCGGTGTGGTCTAACGTTCGTAAATCACGTCGAAACCATACTAAGATCATGGTGTCTCCTTCGTTTCGTCTACTCTGTTAGATGCAGTTTCTCAATCACTTCAGAACATCCAATACGTTCTCCAAAACGTGTTTGAAGCATTTTGATGGACTCCACTTGCTTAGCTGCCAGCGCTTTATTGGAAAACAGGTAAATGAGCGAGTAGCTATCAACAACTTCGTGCTCCAGTAAACCAGAGACATCATCAACTTTGTCGATCAACGTCGTGTGATACCCTTGCTCACACAACTTCGCCGCTTGAATCCAGCTCTCTGCTTCCCTATGTTGTTCAAAGCTGATAAGCAAGCACTTCCCTTTGGAAGCGGCTTTGTTTTCAGAGTCGATAACAAGGGCAAGACGAGTGATCAAACAAGTTTGAAATAACCCCATCTGCAACGATCTCAGCGATCCTTTGACCATCTCCAGCGCGTCAAATACAGGGTCAATAAATTGTTCAATAACCAAGTTCAATGGATACTCTTTGATAACAGAGGCAAGTAAGCTCTCCGCTTTGCCTCGATTCAGTTTCGACAGTGCTGATAACATGGTTTCTACTTCTTCGAGAGTACGAACTTCATTGTTGACTTCTACGTCCGCACTTTTTCCCAAAAGTCCCTTTACTTTACCGATTGCAATCCCCTTCGCGAGCCAACTCTGGACTTCACGAATCGTATCGAGATCTTGCTGTCGATAAAGTCTGTGCCCTTTTTCTGTTCGCTGGGGCTGGATCAAATTGTATCTTCTCTGCCAAGCTCTCAGCGTAACTGGCTTCACACCCGTGATTTCTGCGACATCTCGGATCGCGTATAGTTTTTCTTCTGAACTACAAACCATAGCGTAATCTCATCTCCTGCGGATACGGTTCTAAAAACTTCTGTTTTGCTAAATACTCATCTGGGTAAGTGTTTAAGTAGTGCTTAATCAATGTCAACGGTGCTAATAATGGCAATGTACCAGTGCGGTAGTCATGAATTACTGTTGCTAATTCTTCTTTTTCGTCTTTAGTTAAAGCGCGCTTAAAATACCCTTGTAAATGCATTAGTACGTTAGTGTTGTTTTTTCGGCTAGCACGATTCGCAAGTGCCTTCATAAGACCTAAGCGATACTCTTGATAGAATTCTTCGATTTCATAGCTAGCGACATCGGCAACTAAACGACCAAGAGAGCGGTATGACTCAGGGTGATGCGCCATCAAGGTCAACTTATAGCGCGAATGAAAATCGATAATTTTGCCTCGAGTTGGCTCTCCGTCCATTGAGTCATAAAAGTCGTTCAAGCAAAATACTCGGGTAATAAAGTTTTCTTTTAATACAGGATCGTTGAGTCGGCCATCCTCTTCGACGGGCAACCAAGGCATTTTTTTCATCAGCGTTTGTGTGTACAAGCCGACGCCTTCTTTCGCTGCGTTATTTTTGCTATAAACCTTGACGCGCTCCATACCGCAAGTTGGAGACTTGGCACAGACGATGTAACCACAAAGTTGCTCGCTTTGTAGCTCCTCCACTTTGTTAGCAGAGTAAGCAAGCATATTATCGGTATGGTCATTTTCTGGATTTTTAGTTTCTACTAGAGCTACACGCTCTTCTTCGGAAATCAAACGAATTGTTGGTCGCGGCACTGGCATTCCGACACCCACTTCGGGGCATACCGAAACAAAGTCAAAATATGGGCTGAGCTCTTTAGTCACAAAGTTACTTACTTTATGACCAGAGTCAAAACGAACCCGTTCACCCAAAACACAAGAACTGATACCTACTTTGATTGAAGATTCCATGATGACGCATCCCTATACAAAATGTTTTGTTGTATAACTTATAGCAAGGCTTTTCAGATTGTACAAGAAAATAAATTGTACAATTTAATCGTTTTACTTTTCTCAAGAGCATTTCGATCAGCGCTTTCTCAAAAGTTTTTTATGTTCTCAATGTCCATTTTGTGCGCGCAATCGACAAATCGCTCAAAAGCGAATCGATTGCTCTTTTGCTTTCAACAGATTTAGTTATCAATGACGTTCATGGTTTCTAAAAGCGTGGTTTTTGTGACTAAGCTCTCAAGGGGCCACTGTACGTCCCGATATTATTGCTTCAACGAAAACGAACAAGTTCAACAGAATTGGTAATAGCGTTCTATACTAGAGGCGTTTTATCAAAACAAAACTTTGGAGAGCACTTATGGCAACCCCACACATCAATGCACAACCAGGTGATTTCGCTGAAACGGTTCTAATGCCAGGCGACCCTTTACGTGCTAAATACATCGCAGAAACGTTTCTTGAAGATGTGAAGCAAGTTTGTGACGTTCGTAACATGTTCGGCTTTACTGGCACTTACAAAGGCAAAAAAGTGTCTGTTATGGGTCACGGCATGGGTATCCCTTCTTGCTGTATCTACGTACACGAGCTAATCGCAGAATACGGTGTGAAAAACGTAATCCGTGTAGGTAGCTGTGGTGCGGTACGTGACGACGTTAACCTAATGGACGTTGTTATCGGTATGGGTGCTTCTACAGACTCTAAAGTGAACCGTATCCGTTTCAACAACCACGACTTCGCTGCAATCGCTGACTACGGCCTTCTAGAAGAAGCGGTAAACCAAGCGCGTGCTCAACAAGTACCAGTGAAAGTTGGTAACGTATTCTCTGCAGACTTGTTCTACACACCAGAAGCTGACATCTTCGAGAAGATGGAAAAACTAGGCATCCTAGGTGTAGACATGGAAGCGGCTGGTATCTACGGTGTTGCTGCAGACCTAGGTGCGAAGGCGTTAACTATCCTAACGGTTTCTGACCACATCATCCGTGGCGAAAAACTAAGCTCAGAAGAGCGTCAAAAGTCGTTCAACGACATGATGAAAGTTGCGCTAGAAACCGCAATCAACATCTAAGAACAAGTAGTAAGTAATAATTTGCAGCCAGAGTTATTGCTGGCTGCCCGAATTATCCCGAGGGGGCGATTGTGTCTAACGGCGAACTGCCAAAAGACGCAGATGGGTTACAACTCAACTTTTGTAAAACATTGGCGTGTGACAACTTTGGATTGAGTGATGCAAAGCGTTACGTTCTGCAACATGCTAACCCTAAACGTCCGGCGATGGTATGCCGTGAATGTGGAGCTTTCCCCCCCTTACTTAACAATCGCGATGTCGTGAACGAACTTCATCGCCTGCGACACGTCCACAGTGACGGGTTGCCTGCGTGCCGCAATGATGATTGCGAGAACTTTGGACTATCCGTCCACACACATAAACACCTCTACCACGCTTTCGGTTACAGCGGCGATCGTCAACGTTACCGTTGTAAAGCGTGTCAAAGTACCTTTGTTGATAAATGGTCAGGCGCGAACAAGAAGCTACAATTCCAAGAGAATTTAATGGGCTTATTGTTTACTGGTTACTCTGTGCGCGAGATCTGCCGAAAACTCAGTATCAACCCGAAAACCTTTTACGACCATGTTGATCATATTGCGAGTCGCTGTCGCCGTAAATTAGCCACTATTGATGCTCGTTGGGTAAACCACGCAACGCACTATGAATTGGCCTCAAACTATGTTGCATTGCAGCCAAACAGCAATAATGGTGTCTACTGGATTGTTTCTGGTGAAGCCCACTCAGGCTATATTCTTTGTCAACATGTGAACTATTCTGCTGATGAAGAGCCAATCGCCACGCTAGACCATAACCCGTACGACGAGGTCTCTCGTTTTGTTTCCCAAGAGTACACAGCGGAAGCAAGTGAACCGCCAGCGGAACCTTCGAACCTCTTGCGTGAGCGTATTGACCAAAAATACCAAACCATTTTGGCTCGCGGTAACGTGGAAGATCCTCTTGGTAATCTTTCTGTATTCCATTACCCATCTAAAGGTGCATTAGTTCGTCCGCCTTACACATCATACGCTCATTACCTGCATGTACTTGATATGTGTTGCCCCAACAAACGTGTATCTCTATATATGCCTCAAGACCCCCTACTACGTTCGGCAGCACTGAGCGTTTGTTTGTCTCGAATTAAAGAGAAAAATGTCGACTTGATGTACGTAGAAGAAGACGCAAATTGGGACATGAGCACACCTTTTGGCAAGGTCGATATCGCCTATATGAGCTGGTGGCGAGATCGCTGGGCGATCTCCACTCAAGACGAAAGCCACAAAGGCATTTGCTACCTTGCAGGTGATCGAAATGAGCCCGAGAAATGGTTTAACGTTGCAACAACTCGCCATGTGCAGTTCTATCAAAATCGCTTCCAGATCCTTTTCGAAAGCTTCATTAACGAGCCACGTCGCAAATTACGACCTGCTGGAATTTTACCTCTTTTAGATATATTCAGAGCTTGGCATAATTTGTGCTATCAGGATAAGCAGGGTCTTACCGCCGCACAAAGGCTAGAAGTCACTGATGCTCCTTTGACCATCAAACAGCTCCTATCGTAACTATTGGCATTTAGATGTAGTAATTAGGGGCTGTGACAGTATACATTACGGCACCTAATCGTTTACCAAAGCGTTATCCGCATCGTTTTGGTAATAAAACATGCATCTAACCACTTAATATTAGGTGTGAATTCCAGTTCGATAGTCATGGATGTGAACGTTGGATAAAAACCAAATTCAGCTAGAAGATGAGCTCAAAAAGCTTAAAGGCCAAATAAAAACGGCCCCTGAACACACCTTCAGTATTGCGCAGCAATACCGTATCCGCGCGGAGCAAATTTTATTTGTGGATGGTGAAATCAGAGCATTGCTGATAATGGCGCAGTGCTGTTGGTGCCTAATGGATTACCGACAAGGCTTAAAGCTAGTCAAAGACGCCTACAGCAAGCAAACCCAACTTGAAACCGACGACCACCTGCCCGAAATTCTTCATTTATTTGCTCTCCAATATTGGGGACAAGCAAAGTATTACTCAGCCCAACAATATTGGATTAATGCACTCGAACAATCTGCCCTCGTTGATGATATTGAAATTCAAATCGAATCTCTAATTGGGCTTGGCAACGTATGGCGCATCACAAATGAGCATCAACTTGCCGCTTCCACTCATGAGCTGGCCGTTAAAGTGGCAAACAACGTCCGTATTGCTTGGTTGGAAGGCAAAGCTCGTATCCTGTTGGCTTGGGACTATTACTTACTGAATAAGTTTGTCGAAATGCTCACTGTGCTGGATGGTGCAACCGAAGTACTAAAAGATCATGATGACAGCACATGGCAAGCCGAGATCTGGGACTTTAAAGGCTTAGCGCTACTTGGGCTAGAACGCCTTGATGCCGCAGAAGAAGCCACACAAAAGGCCCATAAACTCGCTATTGAACATGATCTCATTTGGATGAAGGCACACTCGTTTATTAGCCGCGCAAGGCTCGAACTCTTGCGCAAAAATACGGATAGTGCAGCAAAGTTACTACTCGCAGCAGAAGAGTCCGCGCTTAGTTTTGACAACGGCGAGCTACTAAGTCAGATCTGCTTTCAGCAATCCCGAGTCGCTGAAGAGCAAGGTGATTTTGAATCAGCGTTTAACGCGTTTAAAAAATACCGTAAACATGCACTTAAAATGCTCAAAGAACAGACTCATCGAGTCAGTATGGATAAAGCACGCGGCTCCAAACGCCAGCTAGAGCAACGAGCGCGTAAGCTGATTAATCGTATTCGTTCCCAACATGAATATGACCCTGAAAAACAGTTTTCTAATGTTGTGTCCGAGACCTACTGGTGGGAACAGTTAGTTCTGTTTAAAACAGAGCTCAAACGCTCCAACCACGCGATCATTATGATTCAGCATGCAAACCCCGAATTTCTCGATGTTTGTACTGAGCTAGTTCATGCATTGACGACCTCAAATGATCTCATCTCACGAATTTCCAGTGACAGACTAGCTATGTTAATTGCTGAGAAAGGTCAAGCAGCAGAAGATGTCTATCGCACGGTTCAGGCAATGTTAGACATCTATCCATGGAAACGTCGCGGGCTAAAAGGTCCCAAACCGATACTGTATTTGCAAGATATCCTGACCTTCCCATTCACTTTAGAGCAACTCGAAGAAAGCTATATTGAGGTAATGAAGCATGGAACAACTGCTTAGCAAGGTCACTGACGCAGGCATCGATCCTTCTTCCGTCTCTGGTGAAGAAGCGATTACGCTGTGGGAGCACATCGGGTTACATATTGCATCCACGAACCGAGAAAAAGCACATTGCTATATCATTAGTGCCGAGTATCGACGAGAAATTAAACAGCTCAACGACAGTATCGAAGAACTACGACAAGCCCTTGAGTTGCTCGTTTTACCCTACGATGTAGAAGATATTCTGTCTGTAAAAGCAAGCTTGAGTGATCGTTTAGTAGAAGTAGGTGACTACAACGCAGCATTAACCGAGTATGTCGCTGCAACGAATATCGCCGTCGAATATGGCTATATTGATGAGTACGTACTGGCTATTATTGGAATGGGCAATTTGTGCGATGCCTATGGGGATCACCATCGCGCCTTGCGTTATTACCAAAAAATCGATGCGATCGATCACGCCATTAGCAGTCGCTCCCTACGTCTGCGCTACAAACTTTACATGCTTGCCTGTTACATCAGTTTGAACCGTACCGCAGATGCACAAGAATTATTGAGTGAGTGTGAAGAGCTAAGTATCCTCGTCAGTGATAAAAACCTTGCTGCGCAAATTCATCTCTACCGAGCCAAACTGCATCGTTTGCAAGAGGATTACCCTAACGCATTGCTTGCTATCTCGAATGTTCAGTATACGACGGGCAGTGCTACCACGTACTGGTTGTCCACAATGGTCAAAATCGAGACCGCATATTGTCTAAACGGTGTCGGACACATCTCTTTAGCCAACTTAGTACTGGACTCTATCGGTAAACGAATTCAGAAACACTCGTCTCCTCTTGTCGCTCAGCATTTTTACAACGCAATGAGTCAAGTTTACGCTTCTCAAGGGTTATTTCAGAAAGCATTAAACTGTGAAAAAAAAGCGTTTCGCATTGAATCTGACCTTGTCAAACACATTCCAATTGGTGAATTGGGTTCTACTCAATTACGTCGACTTTCTCGTTTTGAGCTACAGCTCAAACTCATTTTGTCAGAACTTGAAAACAAAGAGCTCAAGGAAACCACCAAACAACATAAGAATACGGTCGCCCAACTACAGCAAGATGTCTTTACTGACCCGCTGACCTCTTTGCACAACCGGCGCTGGTTAGAAGTCAAACTCAAAGACCTGCTTTTGCACGATACTGAATTTGCGTTGATGGTCATCGATATTGACCATTTTAAGTCCATCAATGACGAGCTCAGTCACCTTGTAGGAGACAAAGCGATTAAACGTGTGTCTCAAGAATTAGCAGGATACTTCAAATTTAAAGGCGCTTCTTGCGTTCGCTTTGGCGGTGAAGAGTTTCTTGTCATTCTAGAGAATAGCAATCTAGAACGGGCAGAAATGCATGCCGAGAATTACCGCGAACGCATTTATCAATATGGTTGGGACGATATTCTTGGCGAGCGGGGGTTGACCGTATCGATCGGGATTACCTTACATCGAGAAGGAGAGAATACCCAACGAACCTTCTACCGCGCCGACAAAGCCTTGTACCGCGCCAAAGCCAATGGCCGAAACCAAGTCTGTACCGAACTTTAAACCGTGCCCCAACCTTCACTTGGGGCATAACCGTGGCTTTTATTCTCTATTCCTTCCTTTATTACTACTTAGTTTGAATATAGTCGCCTTCACTTCTTATTGTCCCCGAATAGCAATCGATACGGATATCGCATAAACATAATTCAAGCACAAAATAACTTGATTGAACGATAGTTAAGACAAATACTTAAACTGTTCATTTACGTAAGATTTTCCATTAGGTAACAAGCACAGGCAGGTAAGATGTTTCTAGACTATTTTGCACTTGGGTTACTCATCTTCGTTGCTTTGGTGATCTTCTATGGGATTATCGTTATTCACGATATTCCGTATGAAATTGCTAAAGAACGCGAACACCCTCATCAAGACGCAATTCATTACGCGGGCTGGGTTAGCCTTTTCACTTTACATGCACTGTGGCCATTTTTATGGATATGGGCAACATTGTGGCGCAAGGAGCGAGGCTGGGGCTTCAAACAACTTGAGCAAGAAACTCACGACATTCATCACCGTCTTGAAGAGCTCATCGACGAAGTCAACGAACTCAAAAACGAAGTATCGATGTTGAAACAACAAAAGATTCAGCAAAGGCCTTTGACTGAACAAAGTAAAGAGGACGAATAATGGATTTATTGCTGATTCTGACTTATACAGCCCTTTGTATCGCCATTTTTAAAGTCTTTAATATTCCTTTGAACAAATGGACTGTACCCACAGCCGTACTTGGCGGCGTAGTGTTAGTGGGCACACTCGTCCTTCTTATGAACTACAACCACCCATTTACTCAGTTAGGTAACCAAGTGTTCCCAACTACGCCTATCGTCTCTGGTGTACGTGGCCGCGTTGTGGAAGTGCCCGTTCAAGCGAACCAACCGCTCAAAACCGGCGATATTCTTTTCAAAATCGACCCTGTGCCTTTTGAAGCGGAAGTCGCACGCCTTGAAGCGAAAGTGAAAGAAGCAAGCCAAGGCGCGTTGGGTTTAGAGTCTGACTTGAGAGAAGCAGAAGCGGCAGTTTTGAAAGCGCAAGCCGATAGAGATAAAGCGCAAAGAGAATTTAGCCGATATCAAAGGGGCTTTGATCGCGGCGCGTTTACGGAACAAGATTTAGATACTCGACGCCAAGCGTACAAAGCGGCAGAAGCCATGCTAGACGTTGCCATTTTGCAGCAAGAGCAAGCACAGATCGCATTAGAGTCGGAAATCGGCGGTGAGAATACCCAAGTCGCGCAACTACTCGCTGAGCTACGTAAAGCAGAGTTCAACCTTGAGCAAACCGTCGTTCGTGCGCCAACCGATGGTTACGTTACGCAATTGGCTTTGCGCCCTGGTGTGATGGCTGTGCCGTTGCCGCTTGCCCCTGCAATGACCTTCGTGCATACCGAAGACATTACGTACACCGCGGCGTTCAGACAAAACTCGCTACAACGTTTGAAGGCAGGCTTTGAAGCGGAGTTTATGTTCCGCGCAATTCCGGGCAAGGTATTCCGTGGCGAAGTCATCGACGTGATTCCAGCCATTGGTGAAAGCCAAATTCAAGCCAGAGGTGCTCTGCTTGGTACCGATGCCCTGCGCACAAGCGGACGTGTATTTGCGAAGCTGAAAATCACGGACGATTTGAGCGAATACCACCTACCAATGGGTACCGCGGTTGAAGTCGCCGTTTACTCAGACAGCTTTACTCACGTGTCAGTGATGCGCAAAGTGCTGATTCGCATGAAGAGCTGGCAGAACTATTTGTACCTAGACCATTAATGAACAGCTAGCTCATTCATTTATCGATGAAAATAGTATCAGAAAGTGTAATCGGGGGCTGACAATCAGCCTCCGATTTCATTCTAGCCATCCAGACAGATAGCATTCCCACTTTTATCAATATTCTGTATAATGCGCGCCTTATTTTTAATGCTTGCTAAAAAACAAAGCCAGTCAAAGGGATACGTGAATCAAATCACACATTTCCTGAAGAAAAATAGAGCAAACAATAAGCAACTTGGTTGTTTTGTATGTATGTTACACAATCAAATAACCAATGCTTTCCAACAATATAAATGAACGTTCTTTAAAATCGACCATTGAACTGAGGTTATCTATGAATCTTTCTGCTAAAACCGTTGTGGTTATTGCAATCGGTGCTGCTCTTTACGGCATCGGTGGCTTACCTATGTTTGGCATCCCTGTGTTTGCAAACACAACGCTAAAACCAGCCATGGCAGTATTAGCATTGTTCTCAGTACTATTTGGCCCACTTGTTGGCTTTTTGGTTGGTTTTATTGGCCACTGGGTCACTGACCTATTCGCAGGTTGGGGCGTATGGCTCACTTGGGTACTTGGTTCAGGTATTGTTGGTTTGATTATCGGTCTATTCCCTTCTCTAACGCGCTACCGTTTAGAGAAAGGCGATTTCAATATGAAAGACTTCGCGTTATTCGTAGTACTTGCGCTATTAGGCAACGTATTTGGTTACGGTTGCTCTGCATTCCTCGACACGATTTTATACGCAGAACCGTTCACTAAAGTGTTTACCCAGCTTTCTATTATCGCGATCGGTAACACCATTCTTATTGCTATTGTTGGCTTCTTCATTCTTAAGTCTGTCGCTAAACGTAACAAGCAAAGCCGTAACTTAACAGAGGCTTAATGTCGAATGACAATCGAATTTTCTAACTTCTCTTTTAGATATGAGTCGCTGGACAAACCGACGCTAAAAAATATCAATCTAAGGATAGAGAAAGGAGAGAAAATCGTCATTATCGGTCCAAGTGGTAGTGGTAAATCTACCCTTGGGCAATGTCTTAACGGACTGATCCCACACGCAATCAAAGGGGAAACCAGTGGAACATTGACCATCAATGGTCAAGACACCGCCCCTTTCGACATGCACCAATACACTGAGCAAGTTGGCACCGTACTCCAAGATACGGACAGCCAATTTGTCGGTTTGAGCATTGGCGAAGACATTGCATTTGCGCTGGAAAACCAGCTAACTTCAAATATCGACATGTACCCATTGGTCAAAGCCACGGCCAAAATGGTCGACTTGGAACAGATGCTAGAACGCTCTCCCCACGATTTATCTGGCGGGCAGAAACAGCGTGTTTCTTTAGCGGGCATTCTCGTCGATGACGTCGATATCCTTTTGTTTGATGAACCACTAGCTGCGCTTGACCCTAAAACGGGTAAAAAAACCATCGAGATCATCGATGATCTACACCGCGAAACGGGCAAAACCATCGTAATCATTGAGCATCGTCTTGAAGACGTTCTGCATTGCTCAGTTGACCGTATTATCTTGATGGAAAGCGGCGAAATCATTGCCGATACGACGCCAGATGAAATTTTAGCGTCGCCTCTGCTAGAAGATTACGGCATCCGCGAACCGCTTTATATTTCAGCACTGAAAGAAGCAGGCTGCGCGATTGAGGGCGATGCAAAACCTTCTAGCTTAACCACATTACCGTTGGAGCAATATAAACCAGCAATACAAGCATGGTTTGATGGTTCAACAGCACAACCGCCTAAAACGCCAGCCGAGACTTTGCTTGAAGTCCGTGGCCTCACCTATTCTTACGACGGTGAGAAAAACGCGCTAGAAGACGTGAGTTTTGACATCAAGCGTGGCGAGTTTGTCTCTGTACTTGGCAAAAATGGCTCGGGTAAATCGACCATCACCAAACTGATTATGGGCGTTATTGAAGCGGATAGCGGCTCAATGAGCATGAATGGTCAAGATCTAAACGAACTGACCATCTTCGAGCGTAGCCAGAAAGTGGGCGTGGTGATGCAAAACCCGAATCACATGATTTCCCATCACATGATTTTCGACGAAGTGGCCTTCGGCCTCCGTAATCGTGGCGTTGAAGAGAAACAAATCGAAGCTAAAGTACTTGAAGTCCTTGAGCTGTGCGGTTTGAGCAAATACCGTCACTGGCCAATCGAAGCATTGAGCTACGGCCAGAAAAAGCGCGTGACCATTGCGTCAATTTTGGTCTTGGAACCAGAGCTTCTGATCCTTGATGAACCGACGGCAGGTCAGGACTACCGGAACTACACGTCTATGCTGAGTTTCATCGAAAAGCTCAATCGCGAGTTGGGCGTAACCGTGATGATCATCTCCCACGACATGCATTTAGTGCTGGAATACACCACGCGCTCTATCGTGATTGCAGACAGTAAATTAGTCGCGGATGCACCAATGACGCAGGTATTCAGCAGTCCAGAGCTACTAGACCAAGCGAACCTCACCACAACAAGTC
This sequence comes from Vibrio sp. CCB-PB317, assembly GCF_022808245.1. NCBI lineage: Bacteria > Pseudomonadati > Pseudomonadota > Gammaproteobacteria > Vibrionales > Vibrionaceae > Vibrio > Vibrio sp. CCB-PB317. The sequence continues at coordinate 416,942 of NZ_JALGNU010000002.1, read as the reverse complement.
TGTTTGAGTTGGCTACGAAAGTTGGCATCGAAGACACCAATGGCTTTATGCAGCATTTTATCAATGTAGAAAAAGCGCACCGCCAACAAAAAAGCAGCGAAGTAAACCAACCAGAGAAAGCGGTGGCATGAAAGACAATAAGATGAAGTTTGGTATCAACTACATCGATACCCAATCGCCACTTCATAAGTTGAATGGCATTACTAAGTTCTTGCTTTTCATTGCTTGGGTAACGGTGGTGTTGACCACGTTTGACTTGCGAATCATTGCACTGTTGATCGTGCTTGGTTTGGGCTTATTGAAAATGACCAAAGTGCCATTTCATGTCTACAAACCACTTTTACTCGGTACAGGCACGGTATTGCTGATCAATGCCCTGTTTATGTTCGCGTTAGCACCGCAACAAGGTACTGAGTTCATCGGCTCATCGACGGTTTTACTCTCGTTACCCGGTAATTACTCGCTCACTCAAGAGACGTTGTTTTACTTAGTAACAGTGACGTTGAAATACTTCAGCATGTTCCCAATCGCGTTGGTGTTTGTATTTACCACTCACCCGACGGAGTTTTCAGCCAGCTTGAACCGCTTGGGTGTGCCTTACAAAATCGCCTATGCCGTGAGCTTAACGCTGCGCTACTTGCCGGAAGTGAAAAAGGACTTTGTTAACATCATGCACGCGCAACAAGCACGCGGAGTAGAACTGAGTAAGAAGGCTCCGTTGTTCACTCGTATGAAGAACGTGGCGAAGATTCTTGGCCCTCTGATTTTCTCTAGTTTGGACAGAGCCGACCAAATCTCAAACGCGATGACGCTACGTGGTTTTGGCCGTCACTCATCTCGCACTTGGTACAGCCTAAAACCACTTACCAAAGCCGATATGATCTGCATGGCGGGGATTGCGGTGATAGTGATTGCTGCGATCAGCAAGCGTGTTATGGACACACAACTGTTCTGGTATCCGTTTTAAATTCTAAAGCTTCAAACTGAACATAACGTGGTTAGTGTTGTGACCACGTTATGTTTCCCTCTTTCCCCTCGATAACCCGCTCATTAGCCTCTTGCTTGCAGGTGCTCAAAATAGGCGTGTAATCTCAGCGGCTCGTTGATGTGCCAGAAAGTTGCTTATTTAAGCGACCAACATGAACTAAACTCATCAGTTTTATCAGGGGCTTAATGATCAACTGCGCGCTGCCTACGATGAACAGCCAAGTACCACTTTCAATCAACGAATCATTCAAAAAGAAAAAGCTACCAATTAAAAACCAAATAGCAATGAGTAGGTCGTTTGCAGCACCTAACGCCTCATAGCGGCGCTGAATAACGATGTGACGGCTTCCTAGATCTAAATCCAACTCTCTGCCATGTATCTGCACTGTATAGCTCCCCTCTTATTGTTTCGCGTCAGTTATGCCCAAGTTATTTCGAAATACTTAGTTCTAAACCCTAACGGACGTGGCATGCATTGACAACCATTGGAGGGATTATCTATTTGCAATAAAAAGAAAAGGGCGCATAAGCACCCTTTTTAGCGAGTCTAATTACAGGTATTCGCTTTAATGATTAGATAGTGAGTGCCAACTTAACTCCACTTCAACAAGCGAGTTTCGTTGCCTTCTTCCGGCTTCGCTGGAATATTGAGTGACAACAGCAAGCTCACTGCTGCCATACCAGCGCCGATGTAAAATACGCTCGCAGGTGAAACAAGCCAAATGACACCAAACGTAACAGGTATTACAACCGCCGCAATATGGTTAATCGTAAACGCAACGCCCGCGGTCGACGCCATATCGGCAGGATCGGCAATTTTCTGGAAGTAGGTTTTAATCGCAAGCGCTAACGCGAAAAATAAATGATCGACAACATACAATGCTGCCGCCCACTCTGCCGTTTGCACCAAACCGTACCCGACGAACACGAAGATCAAACCGACGTATTCAAACATCAACGCTTTGCGCTCACCAACAACGCCGATAAAACGGCCTATTCGCTTCGCAAACAAGAAGTTAAAGACATAGTTGATCAAAAACAGCAAGGTAATGTCTGCGGCAGAGTAGCCAAACTTCTCTACCATCAAGAAGCCAGCGAAAACAGTGAAAATCTGACGGCGAGCACCACTCATAAACGTGAGCGCGTAGTACAACCAGTAACGTTTACGCAGAATGAGTTTCTTGTTTTGAGGCACTTTTGTTTTAAATTGAGGGAAAGCAAATGCCATCACCAAAATAAGCACAAAACCTAAACCACCTGCCATTAGATAGACCGTTTTAAAATCAAGTTTGAGCTGTTCGAGCGAAACCCAAATGGCGCCGTAGGTAAACAGAGAAGCCAAAGCCCCAACAGAAATAAATTTACCCAGCATTTCCGGGGCTTCTTCTTTCGATAGCCATTGTAAAGACAAAGACTGCTTTAGTGTTTCAAAGTAGTGGAAACCGGTGGACATTAACAAGGTGGTAAAAAGTAGACCGTATAAAGTGGGAAAATAACCTGTTAATGCCGTACCAAGCGTAAGCATCGCCAAAGAGACGAGCATAAAGCGTTGTTCACGGATAAAAAGTAAAACGAATACCGCGGTGAAAGCGAGAAAGCCAGGTACTTCTCTAACACTTTGAAGTAAACCGATATCAGCGCCATCAAAGTTCGCTTTCTCGATAACGAAGTTGTTCAACAACGCCATCCAGGTAGAAAAAGCAATGGGCACGATAATGGAAATTAACAGGAGGAAATTTTGCGGCGTTCTCCAGCCTTGCGATGAGGTAGTCATGATGTTTCCTTTAAATATGAAGGCATCATCATAGCTTTAAATGTAACAAATTCGCAATATCATTATTATTTTCAACCCTGGCCAAGCAGATACGGTGTAGAGATATTGTTATGAAAATAAACATCGCACTCAATTCCTTGGCTAAGCGCGATGTTGAAATATCGAGAGAAATAGGTAAAACGCCAGTGATGAGGCTCAGTAACTTAATCGATATTCTTTACTGTTAGACGATTCTTAAATTCAAACACATGTTCTGGACACACATCCAAACAGCGGCCACAACTTATGCAGTTTTGATCCATAACTCGACGATCTCCCTCTTTCAAAGGCTGCCAAAGCACTTCTGGTTCTGGGCAAACATAAAAGCAGTCCATGCATTTCGTGCAATCCTCGCGGCGAACAGCGGTAACGCGCAACAGGCTTTTTCGGCCTATCACGCCATAGGTAGCTCCCAGTGGACATAAGTGCCCACACCACCCATGCTCAACCAAGAGTAAGTCCAGTACGAACACCAGTGCGATCAGCACCCAACCTGCGCCCATACCAAACACCAATCCGCGATGCAGTGCCGCCACTGGATCTAACCATGTCCAAAGAATCGCGCCAGACAGCGCGCTGCCCAACATCAAAACAGGGATCAGCCAATAGCGAATAGCAGGAGACCAACGATAGCTCGCTTTAATGTTGAACTTTCGGCGCAGCCACGCCGCTAAGTCCGTCACGATGTTCAACGGGCATACCCAAGCACAAAATGCGCGCGGTGCTAAAATCGCATAGAACACCACGACAATCACTACGCCTAACAACGCATTAAACTCCGGTATATGCCCTGTCGCCAAAGCTTGAAGCACAATTAACGGGTCACTTAAAGGGACCGTATCGAGCAACATACTCGATGAGAGGTTACCGGTTAGAACCCCTAATGTCGGCCCAGCCATAAACAGCGCAATGATGGTGAGCTGACATAGCCGACGTAAAACCAGAAACCGATGCGCGCGCCACCAACCAAGCTTTTCTACCACTTCTTTGCCAGCATTTTGAGCTAAGTTCTTTGCCATTACTTACCTCCTTTTAGCGATTCAAGCGCACCTTCCGGTACAGGCGTCTCACTAGGGAGGATATTTTCGAGTGGTTTGTCGATCTCTTTCCAACCAAAATTGTAGTGACTGCCCACTTTGCCTTTCGCCAAATCCGTCGGGACGACTTTAATAGCAGCGACATCCAACACGCACGCTTGTTCGCACTTACCGCATCCGGTACACACTTCGGAATTCACTGTTGGGATAAGTTTGGCGTGATAACCGGTTCGGTCGTTGTGAACCATCTCTAACGTGATGGCTTCATCAATCAGCGGACAAACGCGATAACAAACGTCGCATCGTAATCCTTGCCAGTTAAGGCAAGTTTCATGGTCAATAAGAACCGCTGTCCCCATGCGAGCATCATCAATATCGGTTAGCTTCGGATCCAGCGCCCCACTCGGGCAAGCCACCACACAAGGAATGTCTTCGCACATTTCGCAGGGAATATCGCGCGCAGTAAAGTAAGGAGAACCAGTGGCTACAGGAGAAAGTAATGTCGCGAGTTTCAATGTGTCGTAAGGGCATGCTTGAACACACAAGCCACATCGAATACAGGCTGATTCGAAATCGCCTTCTGGCAATGCACCGGGTGGGCGAATAGGCACACCTTTAGTTTCTCGAGCTTGGCTTTGCAGCGATTGTAAGCCCAACACACACGCCGCTGCGCCAACGCCTGCCGCAGTTCGGACAGTATCACGCAAAAATCGACGCCGACTTTGCGATGTTTTAGACTGAGAGGATTTCATGCTATTTCCTCAACGAAACTCCTTTATCAAGTTAAGCATAAATAGCGCTAAACGTACCTCTTCCCCATACCTCATAAGAGGTAACTCCACCCTCAATTGATTCAAGTCAACTGATGTACAGTGCCGTCGTCACAGTTTGAATAATTCCATTTATTTCCTCCAAAATGAAATTCACCACGATACTCTGCCGTGCACGCCATTTTCAGTACAATAATTCAACACCTTTGCAATCTATTCGCTAAATTCAAAGATAAATGACTACTAAAATTTAGAAAAACATCGCTATAACAACCTAATTTAAAAGGTGTTTATCTCTCAAACTTAAAAAAATACTATCCAAAATAAGGAACTGTGGTTAGATTGAAAATTAATACTAAAAAGCGAAGGAGAGAAGCATGGAAATTATCGTACGTCCAACAACCGTTGAAGACGCAGCGGCACTCGTAGAAATCTATTCACAACCAAAAGCACAACGTGAAACCCTGCAACTCCCAAAACCTTCGCTCGCAATGTGGGTAGAACGATTGTCAAATATGCCCGCTGGCGTTTACAGCTACGTAGCTGAAATCGATGGTAAAGTAGTGGGTAACATTGGCTTTCATCACTCGCAGCGTCCAAGAACAATGCACACAGCATCATTTGGCATCGGAGTGCATGACAGCTTCCATGGGCTCGGTATTGGTAGCAAGTTGATTGAAACAGTCACTGAACTGGCAGATAACTGGCTAAACGTGAGAAGAATTCAGATAGAAGTCAACGCCGATAATGGCGCCGCCATTGGGCTGTACAAAAAGCATGGATTTCAAATTGAGGGCGAAGCCATTGATGGCTCCTTCCGAGATGGCGAGTTCATCAATACCTATTACATGGCACGTATCAGGCCAAGTAAAAAGTAAATCAAAGCCTCCTAATTGGAGGCTTTTCTTCTTAAACTTCTACTCACTTTCGTAAGTGAGTCAGCGCTCTGCTAGTCAATGCTTCTGTGTAAGGATTGATCTTCCAGTGATCGGGGCTCCAACCTTTCACAAATCGTTGAAAGTCAGCCCACGCAACCGCAAACAAAGGACGCCATTCGCGCTCGACTTCATTGGGGGCAAGATTCGGATGATAAACCATTAACGCCTGTTGCAACTGAGCAAAATACGTATCCAAGACCCAAACTTCCATCTCTGCACAACGTTCTGGCTTGACGGCGCTGCTCATGAACAGTGCTACGTCTTTCATCGCACAGCCATGTCCGACGTATTGAAAGTCGACCGCAGCAACGCTTGATTCTTCTCGATCAAAACAGAAGTTCGCCAATTTGGCATCACCGTGTACAAGCGTCTTGAACTTGGCTTGCGAAAGCGTTTGATCAATCAATTGAGCGGCATCTTTTAGCTCGGTGTCTTGCAGCACCTCAAGCTCATCGGGTCTGGTTGCCAAGTGCCAATACGTGCCGCTATGCCACAGCTTATCCGAGCGAACACCGATGTAGCGCGCATGAAAGTTCGCCAACCAAGCAAGGCAGGCTCGTAGATGTTCTAGCTTTGCATCGGTGATGACTTTTGGAAAGCCTGCCTCGGCGAGATCTTCCATCACGATGAGCCATTCATTCTCCGATTGGAACGTTTTTAGACCTTGTGGTACTCGGCAGCGAGTGCTCACCTCTCTGGAAAAATCCGTATACCAATTCACTTCCACCTGATAAGAGTGCAGCTTTCTTTGGTGAGATCGGTCAGTATTCCAGCCTCTTGGATGCTCTGAAGGTTTAGGGAGTTTTACATGCTTAATGATCAACGAGCAAGTTGAATAAGTAACTCGGACTAACTCACCATAGCCTCCCCATAGCGATTGTATGACTTCTACCGATTGATAATTCCCGAGCTTTAGCTCCTGGCCAATGCTTTGGTAACGTTGGTGGTTGTCGTTCATCATCATGCAAGCAGATGTGACCACGCTTGGTTTTTCTCCATATAATGAATGACATATGGACAGACTGGTTTGATTTTATAACCGAGTGCCTCAATTTCTGGCAATACCGCTTCCATCATCACTTTTCCGTACCCTTTACCTCGTAATGCTTCAGGAACTACGGTTGATGTGATGTGCATGACATTGTTCTCAAGCTGATAAACCACCTTGGCTTTATAACCTTGTTCTAAATCAACCCAAAATGTGTTGTTTTCAACTTCATGAGTTACTTTATGCATATCTTGCTCTCTAATTTTTGTTACGGATTGATTGAATCAAACTATATCACTGAATAGAATCAACACCATGCTGAAGTGCTCTGTCACTTCACGCCATTACCTTCTCAAATCAGGTACGACAATAATAATGAGAAATATGAGCCCTATTGCCAGAGACGGCAAACTACCTCTGCAAAGCAAGAAGGCACCCGAACGTCAGGCAAGTACACTAAATAGCACCGATGCAATGGCAATGGTCGAACATGGCAGTGAAGTAAGTTTAAACGTCACGACACCTGTTGGTACCAAGTTTATTACAACCAGCACATTTGTCGGCTGTCACTCAAATAATACCGCATTGATAGAGGTTCCGAACATCTCCGATGAGGACTTGAAATTCTATTTTCAAGAAGGCTTTTGGATCAATGTAAAAGCGTACTCTCATCGAGGGGAAGGTGCTGTCATTCCATTTCGGGCGCAATTGCAGCACCGACTCGGCGACCCGTATCCAATTTTAGTGCTAAGTCTACCTAACACCATGCAGGTCTTTCAGCTTCGTAAAGAAGTACGTTACGAAGTGAATTTGAGAGCGCGCGTTTGTTTAGAAGCCTATCGAACTGAATGCGAGATAAGAGATTTATCTCGTAGTGGGTGCCGCTTTGTGACATCACCAATGAGCCGACCACTTCAGGTTGGTGATCGCGTTTCATTGGACCTAACCATGCCCGGTGAAAGCCACATGCTCGCGCCATTGCGAGGTCGTATTTGTAACTTACAAAAATCGACACACCATGCTCGCTATGGAATGGAGTTTGATGAGGTTGGTAAAACCAACGCTAAAAGTCTCCTGAGTCACCTAAAATTTGATGGGACTAAACTCACACTAAAAAGGTAGCTTTGATAACGAGCACCAAGCATCGGCCAGTTTTGATACCCGGAAAACAAGAAACCCCTTACTGTAAAGTAAGGGGTTTTGTTTACTAAGAATAAGGCAGAATCTTAGATAACAGTTTCGACTTAGAAGTCGTAACGTAGACCTAGCGCTAGCTCATCTTTTTCATCAGCACCTTCGTTATCCATTAGATCGAAGTTGTATGATGCGTAGCCACGGAAGTTAGGCTTGAAGTAGTAAGTAACATCAACAGCTAGGTTTTCTACAGTATCAGCATCTTCTAGCTCACCTTTGTTGAACGTAGAAGTAAATACAGTTTGACCCATAGTGTATGATGCAGCTAGTTCGTAGCCTTTGTAATCCGCAGACTCACCTGCAACATCCACGTCTGCGCCTGTGTAGTTACCAGCGAAGTAGAAATCACCTACAGAGTATGCAGCAGCAAGCATGAACTCATCACTATCGTTTTGGTCTGCATAACCAGCACCTAGTTCAATACCAGTATTAGCAAATGCGTAGATACCAGATAGAGAGAAGCCATCTTCCTCGTTGTCTGTAAAACCTTTTGCATCTGTTGTGCGATCAGCAAAGCGGTAGCTAGCACGTACAGCTAGTTGCTCGAATTGGCCTTTGTAAGACAGCATGTTGTCTGTACGGTCAGATACAGGCAGTTTAAGTGCTGCAGTGTTACCGTGGTAAGCCATAATATCGGTAAAATCAGTAAGAACGAATAATGCACCGTCGTTTTTACCGTAAGTTACTTCACCGTATTTACCGCCTAGGCCTGCGTAAGCGTAACGAGTTTCAAGATCACTGTTGTTATCTACGGCACCTTCTTCTTTTGTTTCGAACTCACCTTCCCAAAAACCAACACCGTATAGGTTTTCATTGATTTCCTGTTTGCCTAGGAAGTTAAGACGGATGCGAGTACGGTCTTTTGCCTTACCATCCATCATAGAAAGACGCGCTTCAGCGCGGCCGCCCATCTCAAGAGAAGTGCCATCTTGGTTGTATAGTTCTGAAGCGACAACTTGAGATCCTGATGCCATTAGCGCCACTGCTACAGCTAAAGTTTTTAATTTCATTGTTATTTTCCATATCATTGTTTTATATGTATTTTCTCACCAGAAAAACAGGACTTTTCTGTACCAACGAGAAAACAGGCGGCATAGTAGCAGCTGTTATTTTTCACGCAACGCGTTGAATAAACAGCACTTATAGAAGAAAACACCAAGTAAAATGACGATATGAATACCTCTCAACCATCAAGTTATCGGTTGAGGTAAAAAAATCGTTCGCGTCAAAAAAAAATTGACGCAAAAAATGTAAAAACAATCTCATTATATGTGATTTTGCTCGCAAAATATTTTCACTAAATGACTGTTTTAGATAGACTTCCTGATTTTAAATCCGTTTCTCACAAACAAAAAAATCCCCAAGCAATAGCTCAGGGATTTATACATTTTGTTAGGCGAATAGCGAATTAAAGCTTAAAGAAGCTCAATTGCTCTTTCTGCTTCTCTGCAAGTAATGAAAGCTCAGTACTCGCGCTTGCGCTTTGACTAATACCCGCCACATTCTGGTTAACGAGTTCAGACATGTTAACCACGTTGCGGTTGATGTCTTGAGTGACTTGAGACTGCTCTTCGGCTGCGGTTGCCACTTGCGTGTTTGAATCGTTAATGTTGGCTACCGACTCGGTAATACCAACCAATGCCTCATTCGCTTGTTGCGTCAGTTCGTTGTTACGACTGAGCATATCAAGGCTGACTTGCATGCTGTCATTCGCAAGCCCAGACTGCGCTTGAAGTTCTTCAATAATCGTTTGGATCTCTTGAGTCGAGTCTTGCGTGCGTGCCGCGAGCATACGTACTTCATCCGCAACAACCGCAAAACCACGACCAGACTCACCAGCACGCGCAGCTTCAATCGCAGCGTTCAATGCGAGTAAGTTGGTCTGCTCAGAGACACCGCGAATCACTTCAATAACGTCGTTGATCTGAACCGACTGCTCTTTTAAACGCAGTACGACTTGCGCTGCATCGTTCAATGCCTGAGACATCTGTGCGCTTGCTTCTGCGCTCTCTTGGAAGATAGCCAGACCTGATTGCGCAAGACCATCAGCTTCGCGAGCTGTCGAATCCGCAGACGTTGCGTTATCGCTCACGTTGTTTGCGGTGCTGGCAAGTTCATTAACAGCCGATGCAACTTGTTCTATCTCAGCGAGCTCTAGCTGAGCATTCGCTTCTGCTTGCGTCATTACTGCGGCAAGCTCAGTCGATGCCGAGGCAACCTCTTCACTGATACGAGTTAGCTGGTCGACCGTGTTATAAAGCTGTTCTGCTGTTTGGTTAACATCTTTGCTCAGCTTCGCAATTTCGTTATCACCATCTACATCTGCGCGAACTGATAAGTTGCCCATTGCCAACTGACGCATCACTTCTTGAAGTTTTTGAATAGGCGTAACAATCATGCCTGATAAGATCCACGCCCCCACCAATGAGAACGCAAATACCGCAAGAACTGTCAGCATAGCGTTGTTTTGTACACGCTCATTCTGTTGATGGCTTCTTATGGTTGACTGCTCTGCTTGATCATTCACATGCTTCGACAGAGTATTGATTTGTTGAACCATTTCTCGGCCAACATTACGGTACTCTTTAATGAATGCACGGTACTCACTGTCCGATTTCAAGCCTTGATCGTACTGGTTAAAGAAAGCCACTGAGCGCTCTGAATATCGAACATAGGCTTCGATCGCTTGGCGAACTTTAATCGCATCTTCACGAAACAGATTACGAGCTTCAATCGCACTTAAATCAGCTTCAACCTGCTTTAAGCCTTCTTTCAATTCATTAAGAAAATTTTCACGACGGGAAGCGTCGTAGATAGCGTAAACCGCTGTAATACGAAGTGGATAAATTTCATCGTCAATACGCGCCAAAGTGTCTTTATGGAAAACCAAAGACTCTTGGTTGGAAGCAATAACATCTTGCTCAGCTTGAAGATTGTTTTTAGTAATCCACAAAGCAATAAACAAAACAATCGCGGTAAATAATACCGGAACCAAAATTTGCGTTCGTACTGACAAATTTTTCAGTGATAACTGCATGACTGGACCTCAGTTGTATGCGTGATGCCTATATCCAAACGAACTCAAGCAACTCTCAATACTGAAGCTGCATTTCGGTTATTTGAATATCTATGCTTCCTTGCGACGGGAAAGTTCCCAGACGAATAAACAAGTGGCGAATATTAGAGGTCGATCACACTTTTGTCTAGTACAAAAAGTCCCCATTTTCAATCTGTTATTGACAATATCCCGACAGTAGTGTCGGGATATTGTCGTTATGATAAATTGTGATCACTTATGATGAGATACATTCACATTTAGGGCGGTTTTAGGCTATTTTCTCAACGAATTGAGCTTAGCTTGAGCAAGGCCAAAAATCGTATCTATTGGATAAGAACCTTCATCGGTTGGCTCACCGGCGACTTTCCCCGTGAACAGCTCGATGGCTTCAGTGACATGATCAATCGCCCAAATATTAAACTCACCTTTTTCTACTGCTTTCACGATGTCGGAACGGAGCATCAAGTTATGAACATTAGATTGCGGGATAATGACCCCCTGCCCTTCATGACGACCTTTAATCACACACACATCGTAAAAGCCTTCAATTTTTTCGTTCACACCACCAATCGGCTGAGCTTCACCAAACTGATTCATCGAGCCTGTAATCGCAATGTCTTGTCGGTTTGGTTGCTTTGAAAAAGCAGACACTACAGCACATAGCTCTGCCATGCTGGCACTATCACCGTCGACACCACCATAAGATTGCTCAAACGTAATCGTTGTGGTTAATGGTACTCGCGCCGTTTTACCAAATACGGAAGACAAGTAGGCCGATAGAATCATCACGCCTTTAGAGTGAATACTGCCGCCCAAATCCACACTGCGTTCGATATCGATAACATCTCCATCGCCGTAACACGTCGTCGCGGTGATGCGATTCGGCGCACCAAACATGTAGTCACTGGTACTTAATACCGAGAGGGCATTCACTTGACCGATAGCCTTCCCTTCAGTGCGAATCAAGGTTGTACCGTTAACAAACGTTTCCATCACGCTGTCGCGTAATCGGCTCACTCGCATTTCTTGGTTCTTGAGCGCCTCTTCCACATGACCGATACGGATCATGTTGGAGTTGGCTTGACGAGCAACGTAGTTTGACTCACGTAATAAATTCGCAATATTGGCAGAGTGGAGTGATAGCTTGGTTTGATCACCAGACAAGCGTGAACTGTATTCGATAATCCGTCCCATGGACTTTCTATCACAGTGCAGCATATTGTTGTCGTTCACGACGCTAGAAATAAAGCGCGCATAGTGCAGTTCCGACTCTGGCGTTCGCTTCATCTCATCTTCAAAATCTGCTGTCACTCGGAACAACTCACTGAACTCTGGATCGTAATGCTGCAGCAATTGATAAGTTCGGTAGTCACCAAACAGAATGATTTTAATATCGAGCGGGATAGGCTCGGGATCGAGTGATACCGCCCCTGTCAATGTCACTTCTTTTTCTAGGGAGGTAAAGCTCAATTGACGAGCGCGCAGTGCGCGCTTCAAACCATCCCAAACGTAAGGCTGTTCAAGCACTTTCTGTGCATCCATTAACAGAACGCCGCCATTCGCCTTATGCAAACTCCCCGCACGAATCAGCGAAAAGTCGGTAAACACGGTTCCCTTGAAAGTGGCTGTCTCAATCGAACCGAAGAGCGAATGGTAATTAGGGTTTTCTTCAACAACGATAGGAAAGTCACTGCTGTTGCGGCTTACCAATACGTTCACTTTATAACGACGTGGTAATTTTTTATCCAACGACGCCGTCGCAATTTCGCCTTGCTCACCACTTTGATCAAGGAAGATATCTGCGTTTTCAACAATATCTTTTTGCAGCTCAGTTAAGTACGTTTTGATTTCAGAATATTCCGCGTAATCCACTTTGAGTTTTTTGATGAAGTGAGTAATCACATCAAGCGTCACTTCATCATTAAGCTTTTTGATTTTATCGCTGTACGTCTCTTCCCACTCCGTGAGCTCACGAACCATCGAGCGTAATCGCACTTCGAGTTCATCAATAGCATCGCTGAACTGCTCTTGCTCTTTCTTACTTAGTGCATCAAAAGACTCTTCCGTATGAAGCTCGTCACCATTCATGGCGACAAACTGATAATCGCCTTGTGTGGTAAGCGTCAAGCTAATGCCTTTCTCTTTTGCCTCTCGGCTAATGCGGTCCAGCTCGTTTTGTTGCTTCGCTGCCAATTGATTTTTTAATCGCTCAGCGCGGCTAAAGTACATTTCATTGTCGAACGCTAGGGGTAAAGCATTCAGTAGTTTGCCCATTAAGGCTTCAATATCAACACGTAACTTATTCCCGATACCACAAGGCAGCTTCAAAACCTTGGGTGTGCGGGTATCTTCAAAGTTCGCAACGTAACACCAATCAAACAAGGCTGCTGCATCGTGCTGGTGACGATTCAGATAGCGCAGGATCATGGTGCGTTTACCTAGCCCATTCTGACCAATGGCGTAGATGTTATACCCTTTCTCTTTGATGGACATCGCAAACTCGACCGCTTTTTGCGCGCGCTCTTGGCCCACAATCTCATCAATTGGAGGTAACTCCTTGGTCGACTTACATGGCATATTCTCTAGATCTGCTACAGAATATAGCTGCTTAGCTTCCAATCTTAGTATTGCCATATCCACTTCCTTTTTTCTTATTTTCGTCATTTGAGTGTAGAGATTATTTGCTTAATTTTAAGTGATTTACCTTCCACCCTAGTTTGATTGGACGTTTTATGAGCATAAAAGTGATATCAACACTCACTTGCAATTGATAATCAATTTCATTTAATATCAAAACAAATCAACTCTTGTGGAGATGGACATGAATATTGAGCAATGCTGGATGCGCTACTTGAAAGCAGAGCAATTGATGGAACAAGGCCACTGGCCCGAGGCACATCGTTTATACGACGATGTACTCAGCAATCTACCGAACCACATTCATTCGGCGCTCGAAAATGCTCAAACCAAACCTTGTCAGTTTGTCTGTCTTATCACCGGGCTTAGAGATGCGTGCGTCGCACAATCGGAGATTCTCAACAAACTCGGATTACAGCGCGATGCTTTTTCAACACTCAATCAAACGTACGCACTATTCCAATTCTTGCAATTAGAGAATCATGAACTTATTGAGCGTGTGGGTCATTTACTTGGTCAACAAAGTGAAGACTTGTTAGCTCATATGGCGGCATTTTGCTCTGCTCAACGCAATGCTCAATGGATGATTGAGCTAGACCATGTAACGCGCGCACATGAGCAGTTTTTGCATTTGCAAGCGATGAGTTCGGCAAAGTCTTCGCCTTCTCACCTTTATAATTAATCTAAAGCCCAAGCATTTAGGCCAGCTAGGTTTGTGCTGTCCATTGCTTGAGTATCATTTGCTTTACCAACCACAAGGATCTGTGATGTCTTCTAAAACCATTCTTTCGGTGAGTAACCTATCGGTCAGCTTTACGACAAACGATGGGATCGTCGATGCAGTAAAGAATGTTAGCTTCGATTTAAAAGCAGGCGAGACGCTTTCCATCGTTGGCGAGTCTGGGTCTGGCAAGTCAGTATCAACCAATGCACTGATGAAACTATTGCCAGACAACGCTATTTTGCATACGAACTCATCCATCATGTTTGAGGGTAGCTCCATCTTGGATAAAACGGAGCGTGAAATGCAAAGCGTTCGCGGTGATCGTATCGGTATGATTTTTCAGGAGCCGATGACCTCACTGAACCCATACATGCGGGTGGGGATCCAAGTTGCTGAGGCCATCATGTGCCACCGTCCAGTGGATAGACGGAAAGCCAAAGCGAGAGTGTTAGAGCTGTTTGAACTGGTTCACATGCCAGAGCCAGAGAAAGCGTACAGCAAATATCCGCACGAGTTTTCTGGCGGTCAGTTGCAACGCATCATGATTGCAATGGCATTGATTAACGAACCCGATATTTTAATTGCCGACGAACCAACCACCGCGTTAGATGTCACGGTTCAAGCAGAAGTGCTGCACCTGATTAAAGAAATTCAGGCTCAGATGGGCATGGCAATCCTATTTATTACTCATGATTTAGGCGTCGTAAAACACTTTGCCGACCGTGTCATTGTGATGTGTAAAGGGGAAGTCGTCGAAGAAGGCGAAACGCAAACACTCTTCGAAGACCCAAAGCACGAATACACACGTATGCTGATCAACTCGATTCCAAAAGGCAGTAAGGACCCTATTAGCGAGAGTGCTACACAACTATTAAAAGCTGACGATATACGAGTCAAATTCTTGATAAAGTCGCATTTTATTGCCAGTAAAAATGAGTACTTCGAAGCCGTAAAAGGCATTTCTCTTGAGCTCAAACAAGGGGAAACACTCGGGATTGTTGGGGAATCCGGTTCAGGCAAGTCTACCCTCGGCCGCGCACTGATAGGCCTCCTGCCATCCACAGGTAAAATCGAATACAAAGGCCAAGATATGGCTTTGCTGACAAACAAAGAACGTTTTGAGCTGAAAAAAGACGTTCAGATGGTGTTCCAAGACCCTTATGGTTCGCTTTCTCCTCGTATGACTATCGGCGAGATCATCACTGAAGGATTAACTGTCCACCAGCCAACGTTGAGTAAAAAAGAACGTATGCAGAAAGCACGCGACGTGCTTCGAGAGGTTCGCTTAGATCCCGCGTCCATCAACCGCTATCCGCACGAGTTTTCAGGAGGCCAGCGTCAGCGTATTGCTATCGCGCGAGCACTGATCCTTGAACCTTCGTTTATTTTGCTTGATGAGCCGACCTCTGCATTGGACCGCTCGGTTCAACTGACTGTGATTGATCTCCTGAAAGATTTGCAGAAAAAGCATAACATTGGCTACTTGTTTATTAGCCACGATCTATCAGTCGTCAAAGCCCTTTCTGATCGTGTTCTTGTCATGCAAAAAGGCGAGGTCATGGAACAAGGTACAGCCGAAAATATTTTCCAAAACCCTAAAAATGACTACACGAAAAAACTGATAGATGCCTCATTTGATCTTGAAAACAGTGAAAATCAGCACAATGCGGCTTAGGTTCATCACAGTTTCATATTCATAAACTAGGATTAAGAAAAGGTGATGATTTCATCTTGTCTTAAGAATGGCGTAGCTGCCTTTCGGTTTGGCCGCCGAGACTGGTTGGTTCAAGAGTCAGACTTAGTCAACCTGGCTCAAACACTGGTAAACAGTATGAATTGAGTTCCCCCAACCATGAAAAATGCCGCGACAGTGTCGCGGCATTTTTTATTCTCAGAAGCTTCGAGCAACTAAGGCATTAAATCGACTCAATACCCATATTGTATAACGTAAATGCATACACGTCTGTGGTGAGGTCAATTTGCTTACTCAGCGGCATCCCTGCACCATGACCAGCATTGACATCAATGCGTATTAATACTGGATTAGCGCCTTGCTGCTTGTCTTGCAGCTCCGCAATAAACTTGTACGAATGTGCTGGAACCACACGATCGTCGTGATCGGCAGTTGTCACCAATGTCGCAGGATACTGCACGCCTTCTTTTACATTGTGAACAGGAGAGTAGCCAAGCAAGTATTGGAACATCGCTTCGCTTTGTTCAGACGTGCCATAGTCATACTTCCAGCCTTCTCCAGACGTAAACGTGTGGTAACGCAGCATATCAAGCACACCCACGGCTGGCAGCGCCACCTTAAATAACTCAGGACGTTGCGTCATACACGCACCAACCAACAAGCCGCCATTTGAACCACCACGAATCGCTAGGCGCTCGGAGCTAGTGTAGTCGTTTTCAATCAGGTATTCCGCCGCCGCAATAAAGTCATCAAATACGTTTTGCTTTTGCTGCTGAGTGCCTGCGTTGTGCCAAGCTTTACCGTATTCACCGCCGCCTCGCATGTTGGCGACAGCGTAAATACCACCCAATTCTAGCCAGTTGGCCACATTGCCAGAAAACATCGGAGTGAGGCTGATATTAAAACCGCCATAACCATACAGCATGGTTGGCGCACTACCATCAAGTGCGATGCCCTTCTTGTATGAAATGATCATCGGAACTTGCGTGCCGTCTTTTGAGGTGTAAAACACCTGTTTTGATTCATACTCACTGCGGTCGAATGGCGCTTTTGATTCTTGAAACAGCGTCGATTCACCAGACTCAACATCAAATGAGAAGATCGTCGGTGGTGTCACATAGTTAGTGAATGTGTAGTAAAGTGTGGTTTCTTCTAACTTGCCAGCTAGACCATAAGCCGTGCCCTCTCCCGGCAGTTCAACATCTCGAATCCACTCACCTCGGTAGTTAAACTGCTGCACTTTAGAAAGTACATCCACCATATAAGTCGCAAACAGATAACCGCCACCTTTGCTAATTTCTAACGGCTGTTCTTGTTCAGCAATCACGTCAGTCCATCGTTCTGTTTGGGTGTTATAGCTGACAACTTTGCCGTTCGGCGCATCTAGGTTGGTGTAAAGCAGCAAGGTTTCGTCTTGACTATCAATCAAGTAGGTGTCGCCTTGCGTTGTATCACGAAGCGTCACAATCGCTTGGGACTCAGACTGTAAATCGATATAAAACAGACGATTACCCGATGTGGATTCTGCGCCAGAAATAATGAGGAAGCGATCGTCCGTCGTCGTGGTACCAGACACATAACGGTGAACCTGCGTATCCAACTCACCGAAAATCACTTTATCTTCAGACTGAAGTGTACCAAGTTCATGATAATAAAGCTTGTGATGTTCAGTTCGCGCAGATAACTCACTGCCTTGCGGCTTATCATAGCTTGAGTAATAGAAGCCTTTGCTGCCCAGCCAAGAAATCGACGTAAACTTCGCATCCACAATCTCAGGCTCTAACTGTTCTTTGGTTTCCGCATCAATAACAAAGATCTTGCGCCAGTCACTGCCCCCTTCCGAGATGGAATACGCGACCAAACGATAATCTTTCGAGAAGCTGACTTCGCCAAGAGAGGTCGTGCCCTCTTCAGAGAACGTATTTGGGTCAAGGAAGACTTCGGCTTCTCCCTCGCCTTTACGGCGATACAATACGCTTTGGTTTTGCAAACCGTCGTTTTTGTAGAAATAGGTGTAGTCACCACGTACAAATGGCTGGGAATATTTTTCGTAGTTTTGGCTGTTCGCGACCAAGTCACGGATTTGTTGGCGGTACGGGACCTGACCAAGAAAATCGAAGGTCACTGAGTTTTGACCCGAAACCCATTGTGCGGTTTCTTCGCTGCGATCATTTTCTAACCAGCGATAAGGGTCGGCAATGTCGTGACCAAAGTAAGTGTCCACGACAGAATCTTTACGTGTTTTTGGGTAATGCATAACGTCCGTGTTACTCCGTTGTTTTTATTAAGTTGTTTATTTTCATATCGTTTTATTGCGGTGATTACCTTAGAGCACCCAATATTGATTTCAACGACATTGTTTTAAATCTATGAAGGAACTAGAAATAATGAGATATCGTTAAGTAACGATCACGAATGTGCTCAATAAGCAGTTTCACTTTATTCGGTGGTTGACGAGTAAACGGGTACACCGCATAGATACCCAACTTTTTACCCACTAGTTCAGGAAAAATATCCACCAGTTGGCCATTGCGAATATCGTGATACACCAAGCAGCGCGGGACGTAAGCTATACCATGGCCGCCCAGAGCGGCTTTACGTAATGCGGTCGCGTTATCAGTAGAAAAGCAGCCCGATACTTTGACGATGTAATTTCCGTCTTCGCCTTTAAACTCCCAGTCTGTTGCACCTGTGGTTTGGTAAGCGTATTGCAGACAATTGTGCGTGGTGAGATCAATCGGCTCGATCGGCTTCCCATTTTTAGCGATATATGAAGGGGACGCGCATACCACCCATTGGGAATCGAGAATATGTCGTGCGATCAAACTGGAATCGGCTAGGTAGCCAGTTCGAATGACTAAATCGTAACCATCAGCCACCAAATCGACAAAGCGGTTATCCAATGACATGTCCACGGTCAGACCCGGATGAAGGTTACAAAATTCCGCAACGGCATCAGCAAGTATCAAATCTCCAGAGATACACGGCACGGACATTTTTATGTGACCGCTCACATTCTCTCCAAAGCCTGCAACAGCGTCCATAGCCTCCTGAGTGGCCTGCTTCACATTTTTAGCACTGTGGAGTAACACCTTACCTGCTTCGGTTAAGGTCAATTTACGCGTTGTTCGATATAATAGCTGCGCCCCTATCTCTTCCTCCAACCTTGCCATTCTTTTGCTAACTACCGAATTTGTAAGGTTATTTGCTTCTGCAACCTTACTAAAACTGCCCAGTTCGATTACTTGAGAAAATAGGATTAGGTCGTCTGCTCTCATACGATTATGTCACTTTTGGAATTAATTATTTTCATTATTTCCCTATATCAACAAAAAATAAAGGAGTAAATTCACGCCAAATTAACAAAACCATTACAACAAAAAGTCACCTCTACAGCGGATTGACACCGTTCGAGAAGTCAGCGTACGAAGGATGTACAAATGAGTGAAACCCTACTTGCCCTAGTGGCATTTTCGCCAATTGTTGTTGCCGCCATCTTATTGGTTGGTCTCAACTGGCCTGCTAAAAAAGCCATGCCTGTTGCGTTCGGTTTAACCGTCGCTATTGCCCTAATGTTTTGGGATATGTCAGCCAATCGCGTACTGGCTTCTGTATTCCAAGGGCTAGGCATTACTGTCTCTGTTCTATGGATCGTGTTTGGTGCCATCTTCTTGCTCAACACTTTAAAACACACTGGAGCGATCACCACTATCCGTAATGGATTTACCGATATTTCAGCTGACCGCCGTGTGCAAGCCATCATCATTGCTTGGTGTTTTGGCTCATTCATTGAAGGCGCATCAGGGTTTGGTACCCCGGCAGCAATTGCTGCACCACTACTGGTTGCAATCGGCTTCCCTGCGCTAGCCGCTGTCCTAATGGGCATGATGATTCAGTCAACGCCTGTTTCATTCGGTGCGGTGGGTACACCAATCATCGTGGGTGTAAACAAAGGTTTAGACACGCATAACATCAGTGAGTCTTTGGCTGCACAAGGCGCAACATGGGAAATGTACCTGCAAGATATCACCGCGCACGTTGCTGTGATTCACGCTGTTGTAGGTACGATGATCCCTGTATTAATGGCGATGATGTTAACACGTTTCTTCGGCAAGAACAGAAGCTGGAGTGAAGGTCTGGATATTCTACCATTTGCTTTATTCGCAGGCGTCTCTTTCACTGTGCCATACGCGTTAACCGGTGTGTTCTTGGGCGCAGAATTCCCTTCACTAATCGGTGGTTTGGTTGGTCTTTCTATTGTTGTTACCGCAGCGAAAAAAGGCTTCTTAGTACCAAAGACTAAGTGGGATTTCGAAAGCGAAGACAAATGGCCTGCTGAATGGCTGGGCTCGCTAAAAGTCGATCTAAACGACAATCCAGGCAAACCAATGAGCATCGTAAAAGCTTGGGTACCATATGTAATGCTGGCAGTAATTCTCGTCGCAAGCCGCGTAAGTCCGGAACTGAAAGGCTTTGTACAAAGCGTAAGTTTGTCGTTCAGCAATATTCTTGGTGAGACTGGTGTGAGCGCCGCTATTCAGCCGTTGTACCTGCCAGGCGGCATTCTGGTGTTTGTCGCACTGCTTGCCGCAATGCTACAAAGTGGCAGCGCAAAACCATTGCGTGAAGCGTTTGGCGAGTCAAGCAAAACACTTATTGGTGCGGGCTTTGTCTTGGTATTTACCATCCCGATGGTTCGTATCTTCATCAACTCTGGCATTAACGGCGCTGACCTAGCAAGTATGCCGGTCACAACAGCGAACTTTGCCTCTGACCTTGTCGGTTCTGCGTTCCCAGCACTGAGTGCCACTGTTGGTGCGCTGGGTGCTTTCATCGCTGGCTCAAATACGGTTTCAAACATGATGTTCAGCCAGTTCCAATTCGAAGTCGCACAAACACTGTCTATTTCGAGTGTGATTGTTGTGTCGCTTCAAGCCGTTGGCGCTGCCGCAGGTAACATGATTGCGATTCACAACGTTGTTGCCGCATCAGCCACCGTAGGCTTACTTGGCCGTGAAGGCGCAACATTACGTAAGACGATTATCCCTACGTTCTACTACATTGTAATGACGGGCATTATTGGTTTGGTGTTGATTTACGGCCTCCAAATGACGGATGTCTTGATGAAGTAACGCGAAACGCAGGGTTTGTAGCCCTGCCTAATTTGACACAGCTGTCAGCACTACTACCCCGACATGTTGATTTAGCTTGCTACATCAATCCCCCCGTCAGCTGTGTCATCCTTTCCAATTTGTGTAACTGATTGAGTGATTTAACAAAATTTTTCAATCAATTATGTAAATGAGTTACCAACATCACCAGTTCAAACGTAAGTGAACCATAGGTAACTATACTCATTTTGATGCCTTCACTGCTTTGCGATGAAGGCTCAACGAAAGAGCAAATTGCTCCACAACTTTGCTTAGAATAACCGCTAGGACACCATTATGATTATCTCAGCTTCTACTGACTACCGCGCTGCCGCGAAAGCCAAACTTCCCCCGTTTCTATTCCATTATATTGATGGCGGCTCTTACGACGAACGCACGCTGAAGCGTAATACTGACGATTTAGGTGATGTCGCCCTTCGCCAACGCGTCCTACGCGATATGACAGATTTGAGCCTAGAAACCGAGATCTTCGGTGAGAAACTGGCAATGCCAATCGCGCTAGCTCCTGTTGGTCTAACTGGTATGTACGCGCGCCGAGGCGAAGTGCAAGCAGCAAAAGCGGCCGAGAAGAAAGGCATCCCGTTTACTATGTCGACCGTTTCGGTTTGTCCTATTGAAGAAGTCGCACCTGCAATTGAACGTCCAATGTGGTTCCAGCTTTACGTGCTTAAAGACCGTGGCTTTATGAAGAACGTGCTTGAGCGTGCAAAAGCAGCGGGCGTCACAACGCTGGTGTTTACCGTTGATATGCCAGTTCCTGGCGCGCGTTACCGTGACATGCACTCAGGCATGAGCGGCCCTAACGCAGCCATGCGTCGTGTATTCCAGGCGATGCGCCACCCAAGCTGGGCACTGGATGTGGGTCTACTTGGTAAACCGCACGACTTAGGTAACATCTCAACGTATCGCGGCGAACCAACAAAACTAGAAGATTACATCGGCTGGTTAGGCGCAAACTTCGACCCGTCTATCTCCTGGAAAGACCTTGAGTGGATTCGTGACTTTTGGGATGGACCTATGGTCATCAAAGGCATCCTCGACGAAGAAGATGCGAAAGATGCGGTACGTTTCGGCGCGGATGGCATTGTGGTATCTAACCATGGTGGTCGTCAGTTAGATGGCGTACTTTCAAGTGCTAAAGCACTACCAAGCATTGCAGATGCGGTAAAAGGCGATCTTAAGATCTTTGTTGACTCAGGTATCCGTACTGGTCTTGATGTGGTTCGTATGCTCGCGCTGGGCGCAGACTGCACACTGCTTGGTCGTTCATTTGTGTACGCATTGGCTGCACAAGGCGGCGCAGGCGTTGAAAACCTACTGGATCTGTACGATAAAGAAATGCGTGTAGCTATGACGCTGACAGGCGCGAAGTCTATCGCGGATCTTTCTCGCGATTCGCTAGTGAAAATCCCATAATCTTTGCAGGCGATTAAAAACAGAAACGAAAAAACGAGCCACAGTTGGCTCGTTTTTTATTGCTCTTCAACCCGATAATTTGACGAGCAAGCTAACTAACTTGGTGAACGTACTCGATCACGACTTGGTTGCCGTCGATAAACACGTTACTGATATCGCCATCCACCGTCACACGATTTTGTAAATAAACCGTACCAGATGCAGATAGATCACGCTCCGTCAAAGACGGAATCACCTGACCAGGACGTACATGTAGCTGCTCGCATAGCTGTTTTACAAAACCTAGCGTCAGTGGAGAATTCCCACGTAACAAGCCAGAAAACTCGTGTAGACTCAAACCAAGGCGCTTCGCCATTTCCATTTGAGTGATGTGCATTTTGGCTTTTTGTGACATCCAGATGTCGTAGAGCGCGTTTCGATCCAGCTCTGTAAATTCCATATCTGCCTCCGCTAATTCAAGAGCCAATACACTCTCACACTTACTTAAGATAAATGTTAGCGATAAGTCAGAGAAGTTATAATTGATCGTTCAAATATCAACGCAAATCGGAGATGGCGAAGCTCCGCACACGAATGGAACGGCGGCTCATCACCCAGTTTCGACCACTCACTTTTCACCTCACGAACTAGCCTACCTCAGGTGATTTAAACATAAGTAAATGATTAAAAGGAAATCACTGGGGTGAAGGAGTAATATCTGCTACCTTTCCTTCCATGGTTCACTAGAAAGAAGTTACATATGTCACAGTGGTTTACCGATTTGCAAAGCTATATTGAAACATCTCATCAAGATTGGAGTGGGAGTGTCCTTTTCATTACACTCGCCAGCTTTATTGCTTGGATAGCTTGGCGACTGATCCGCTCTCGTCTCGCAGTACTAGTAGAGAAAACCCCTTTCCACTGGGATGACATGTTGCTTGATGCGCTAAAAGCGCCAGTCAGTACACTCATTTGGTGTTGGCCAGCAACCGTCTCTATCGGCATCATATTAGAGAGCGAGCTCAACGATAAAATAAACTGGTTAAGCACGCTGAAACTGATTTTGGTGATCAGTATCTTCGTCTGGACCGTTATGCGACTCATTACCAATGTTGAAGAGTACGTCCTAGAACAAAAAAACCGAGATGAAACCACAGTACAAGCGATAGCTAAAGTCGCGCGCTTGTTCTTTATTACCGTCGGAATTCTCACTGTGATGCAGGCGTTTGGCTTGTCACTGTCAGGATTGCTCACCTTTGGTGGTGTCGGTGGTTTAATCGTTGGTTTAGCGGCGAAAGATCTACTATCGAACTTCTTTGGCGGCCTTATGATCTACTTCGATCGTCCGTTTAAAGTTGGCGACTGGATCCGCTCTCCAGATCGCCAAATTGAAGGTACGGTAGAACGAATTGGCTGGAGAATGACCATCATCCGAACTTTCGATAAGCGTCCTCTTTATGTGCCAAACTCTGTGTTTAGCAACATAGTCGTAGAAAACCCATCTCGCATGCTAAACCGACGCATCTACGAAAAAATTGGACTTCGTTACGACGACGCCGAAAAAATGCCGCAAATCATTACAGCGGTGAAAGAGATGCTTAAGAATCACAAAGATATTGATGCACGCCAAACGCTTATCGTCAACTTCGATACGTTCGGTCCATCGTCACTGCATTTCTTCATTTATACCTTCACAAAAACCGTGAATTGGGTGAGATACCATGAGGTTAAACAGGATGTTCTTCTTCAAGTAATTAACATCATTAAAGAACACGAAGCAGATATCGCCTTCCCAACTCAAACACTCAAGCTCGACCCAGTTCAAATGATAAAAGCTGAAGAGCAAGAAGATCACGGCTTCTAATTTCCATCAATACCAATAACAAAGCCCGCTTTATTCAAGCGGGCTTTTTCATTTTTTATTTGCTTGGATTGGTTAATGTTGCATTAACACCATACGAGCATTCAATGGTTGGATGGGACGATTGTTTTCCCCCATCACTGTCGTAAACGCTTTAATCTGCTCAGGGGAAATGGTTTGTGCTTCTTTCATCACTAACCAACGAACCCCTTCAGAGCATGGTGGTGTCGTTAGTGAGCCATTAAAGCGATAATACGCTTTGTCTTTTGGAAGCAACGCATCCGCTTCAAATGGCAATTTAATCTCTACATCTTGATCTTTGCTTGGTATGTTTGCCAGTAACTTCGCTAAATCTGGGTTCGCTTTTCCGGATTGAAAAAACACGGCCACAACCGCCAAATGGCCAGTTGTATCAGCATGCACAAAGTGCGCTTCTAATGGATATTCTTTGCCATCCACATGGTTTTCTGACGGAGTATGGAAGTGGAACTGCTTTAACGTGAATGCATTACCATCAATCAACAGTGTGTTGTCACCCTCTATGCTGGTTTGCAGGGTGTGGCCGTTATTGAGCAATGAGATTGCTTTGCCATGGTAGTCGAACTGTAATTTGTCTAACTTCGCTTCTGCTGCGGAGACAATATTAATTGGGCTTTGGTTTTGACCTTTGGAACATTCAGACGCAAACTCGCCCCAATGCTCAGGCCCGTGACTCCCCTCGTAACCCCAGCTTGCTGCGTAAGCTGTTCCTGTAAATACCAACGCCAAACCTAGAGCTGCCAGTGACTTCTTCATAGTTTTCCTTATTCCTTCAAGTTAAATGTTGTGAAAACAAAACCATACTAATCGCACAGAATTAAGCGGGAATAGAGTGAAAACTATGATTACAAAAGTTTTTTGGAATAGATGCCTCTAGTTATGCAATTGATATGATGCTCAAAATTGAACATCAACGATTATCGAGTCGGTATAAGTGCCAGCCGGTGGGGTGGTTTGGCTTGTTATTATCTCTGCGCGATAATTGAAGTTCTGCGGAGTGATGCCATCGGGAATGGTGTCACCCGTATCCACATCGCTCTGTTCACGACGTTCAGAACCAGTCCCCCCCCACCGCTCCGTCGATGAGGATTTATAGATTTCATACTCCAAATAGTTACCGCCAAATGCCATGCGTCGTTGGCCTCCGGAGGCATTCACACCGTCGTTTAAACCAATGGTAAAAGCACTGTTCTTGGTACAGGTTAATGATATAACCTGACTGACAGGGTCAAAACCTGCCACCAATGGTGATGAACCAAAATTTATATCTGGTGCCGTGATCATACAATCGGGAGTGACTTCCAACTCTACCGTAATCAAGCTTTGTGCATTGCCTGTTTCTCGCCCAAGACATACGCCTCCAACTCCAATTCCTGAGCAATAATTCCAAATCCAAGACACCGTAATTTGGTCTCGATAAGTCCCTGCTGAGAGATTACTACCAGCTCCTGTCCGGGCATAAAGCGGAAATTCAGCTTGAGTGCCAAATAAACCTAGTAAATCGAGCAGCCCAATTTCAAAAAAATTGTAAGTTTGGCCAAAAATGTACTCTTGCGAAAGGCTTGGGTCTCCAAAAATCTGATAGCTAAGTTCCGAACTGATATCCGCCGCATTAAGCAACCGCCCATCGTTAGCGCTGTTAAACGTTGCAGACACATAATCGCCACTCAACAAAGAAACAAGTGTAGAAAAGTCACACGTTATCCCTGCGTGAGGCTGGGCTGAGCTCTGTTGCTGAATAGTTGAAACGGTAAACGAGGAAACGCTTCCAAATTGAATCAAAGGCGTCGGCGCAGTGAGCTCACAAGCCATGTTACCGGACGATATAAAAAGAAGAAAAAACCAAAGATAACGAGAATACCGACTCATAATTGTACCTCTGCTTTTTGCTCTTTCGTGCAGACTTGTTTACCTAATGTCTGTATCTTCTCGCTCCGTGTTTGATAGAGTCCCGTTATAAACACTTTACATGGTGGAAAGCCTTCGGGGTAAAAGATAATGTACTCACCTACATTACGCCCCTCAAAATACGTTACTCCATCCCAACCAATTTGCCCAACCACTCCAGTATCTGATTGACCATAAGTTCCTAACGGCAAGTAGGCGTCATTTTCATCAACAACCTCCATACTTAACGCAACTTGCAAAGCTATTGGGAACTCGAGCAAATAGCCATACCCAGAATGTATCGACGCGTATTGTTCTGTTGTTGGGAAAAAAGCATTGGCAGGTAATCTAAGCGGATCAATTTCATATTTTGCGGTGTAATATGCCATTGCCCAAGGCACAAGTAAGTAACCGTCATCATCAGTCAATCCAACAACTTGATTCTCATATTTGACGGGCACACCTTCAAAACCGCTAGTACTGACAACAGCGAAACTATCATACACATTATTTGCAGGGAATATTTCACCATCGAGTGACGCAACCGAACCCGACATTTCGGCAAAATAATCGTAATTACCACTCGTCCCATTTAAGCCCGCTCGGAACTCCGCCCAAGAGGCTCGGTAAGTAACATCGGCCTGCTTTCTATTGTCAGGCTTTTCATTAATATCATGCGCTAAGTTGATTCCCCAACCACCTCGAATCGGCGCAAGTCGACTAACACTAGCACGGCCACTAAGATGACCATCGCTTTCACGCTTCATGGTTAATCCCGCACTACCAGAGAAGGCGCTCAAAGGTAATGAGAATTGTGCTAACGTAACGGCCTCCCCACCGATGTTTCGATTAAACGATAATGACATGTTGATATCGAACGGAAGCGAGCGGCTGTAAGTTACATTAAGTATTCTCGATCGAGAGTCGGTTTGCTGAACATCAAAGTATCCCCCTGATAACGAACCCCACTCATTCAGCCGGGCGCCAACATTTATCTGAGAGACATGCCGAGACAAATTCTCTCGCTCGTTAGTGTTGTCACTTCTCAAGTTCTCTGGTGCTTGGGAAAGCGTGTAAAATCCCTCGCTCTCAACTTGGGTACGAGCGGAAAAGCTAAACATTCGAGATTGATAACTATAACCAACTGAATAGGAACTCGCTCTCTGCTCATAATTGCTAAACCTTACCGCCCCATCAATCGTTCCCATATTGAATAGGTTGGTAACAAAACCGACTCCCGCAACAATTAAGTCATCTTTCGCTTCGGTTTGTGCCTCCAACGTTAGCCAGTTTGTCATTCCGTGCCTCGCAGCTGCGACAACAGCACCATCGCCATAGTCATTTGAAGCATTGCCATAGTTTCGGCGTAAAGCACCAAAACTGGCGTTGTAAGAGGTGTAGTTAGCCTTCAGCAAGTTGGCTGAAAGGAAAAATGGACTGGTCATTGCAGTCCGCCTTCCCTGGGCATCCGTTGCAATCACTGTCGCTTCACCAGCTCCCGATACCATTGGAATATCATTGATAACAAACGGTCCCGGCCCCACAAACATTGAATCGGTTTTTAATCCGTTTACAAATAAATCTAACGTCGTGGGAGCAGTTACTTCGCCATAAAATGCAGGTAAAGGTGCGGTAACCACATCTGGACGCATAGAGAAGTCATGTGAGAGTTGAATACCAGCCATTCGAACTGGTTGACTCCACGCAAGGGGCCTCACAATGTAATCCCCTACTTCAAAGCGCAATCGACGACTTTGATCAACATATTCGTACCTCGTGTCGAAGCGTGTATATTTATTACTTTGTTGCGCTTGAACGTCTCGATGAAGGTTAGATTTAAATATTCCCGTCGTAGAAAGTACGCCGAATTCAGAAAAGGCTCTCAATTCGTGGTTAATAGATACTTCTTTTTGACTACTTTCGTGATCATAAACACCAAACATACTGTAATTAAATAACCCACCAGTTCCGAATTTAGCGGGGGAAAAACGCCTCCTGTTCTGCGCAGAAAAGCGTTGCATCGGCAACCAATTCGGAGGCACTGTGATTGATAATTGCAGTGACGATTGCAAATAATCGACCTCTACACCCGATATTGATGTTATGTCTAACTTCTCTTGGGTTCCAGGTAATACATCCGCGACCACGCCAGCAGACAGTAAATCGTCTCTATACACGAAGTAACGCTGGCCTTTACGTTCAACATCCGCGATTAAACCAGTCGGTCGTTGATTAATGACTAGTTCTAACGACAAATGAATATTTTCAAAATTCTCATAAGAAAAGTTTTCAGGACTAGGTAACTGCGATAAATGGGTCACTACGTTATCGCACCAACCCACGCCAGGCGTCATACTGGTAAATAAACAAGATAGATATAAAATCTTATTCATTTTGTTCGAGTGGAATAACGTAACGCTTACCTTCAATATCCGCCTTTACTTTTATATTTTTCATATTGGAGTAAGAAATAGGCCACGTTTTATATTGCTCAGGTAATATATACCCTGCTAACCCTTTCGAAACGATAAAAGGCGATTGGTTTGGTGCGGTCACTGCTAGGTTGACTAATCTGACATAGTGATTACTGGTGTTTTCTATATGAATAAGGTTCTTATCTTTACTCTTTATAATCTTTGCCTGTAGTCCGCTCCAAACTTCATTTGTTCCTTGGGATGGTCTTTTCATCCCTTTACCGTACATAAACAATGGTATGGAATATCTCATTCTCACTTTTACTGCCAGATCATTTTCTTTATTTTCATCTTGAGGCCCTTTAGCTGGCGGGAGTTCATCGATGATAATACGATATGCGTACTCTTTATTCGAAAGCGCCCCATCTTGATTTAATATACGAATAAGTTGCTTGGCACCAGGTGCAATTTTCACAAAAGGAGGCGTAGCTATCAGTTGTCGTTGCTGCGCATATGTATCCTGCCCATCCTTCTGTCCCCACTGAAAAATACGAACCTGCAAATAAAAATCTTCAGTGCCTTGATTAACCATCCAAATTGATGTTGCATTCGATTCAGAAGATATTTTAGGGTAAATAGGCCAAATAAGGAGAGAATTAGCATAGGCCTGTGAAGTTAACGTTGATAAGAAAATAGTGACGAAAACCAGTCTTTTTATTATTAAATCCATTTAATTTCTCCGAAGGTTATCATTTCTTCGAAACAGCACTTACCACTCAAGCGTTAAGGTAAGAGTATCTGTATAAATACCAGCGATTTCATTTCCATTTAATATCGCCTTTGCCCAAATTGGCACCTGAATGTTGTCAGGGTCTTCATTAGTTCCAACAGAATAGGGGGTATCAATGTCTAATACTTGAGAGTGTTCTGCATCTTCAAATAATAAATAATCCACCGTACTCGACTTTTCTGTGTGCTTCAGCTTGCGTACCCCTAGCGAAGCGTTCAAACCACCGTCAATCTTAATATTCATGGCTATGCCAGGGGTACAACTTAACGTAAGCCCACCGTTGTAGGTGATGCTGCCTTCTACTTCCGCAGCATAAATAGCAGAATGTTCACCAAAGTTTAACTCTCCTATTGTTCCAATTTGAGTGTTACTCTCTTCTGTCAGCGCACCATTGATCAGACATCCCGTATCAATGGTCGCTGACACTTGGAAAGTTTCACTCTGCGCTGCAAAAATAGGATAGGAAAAAGTGGCACAGGCGGTGAATAAAAATGCTTTGAGTAATATAGAGTTCACTTACCAACTCAGAGTTACGTTTAGTGTATCAACATAATTTCCTGCGACGCTGCTGGTACCGTATGCCGTGGCGTACAAATTAATGGTCTCTGAATCAACACCATTAAATGTAGAGAGTGCTATAGGGTTACTCGAGGTAAACTGGTTAGAACGATCTGAATCAGTGAAGAGAGTGTAATCCACAAACTCGGATCCGTTGGTCATTGCGTGATTACCTGTCGTCGAACTGGGATCGTTGGCACCACTGACTAAAGAGAAAGTAGGCGTGACTCCATTGCTGCAAAGTATTTCGATCCCCGTACCACCTTCCCCAGCCAAGACTGCTTCTTGCTCAGTAAAAATGGCCGGAACGTCACCAAAATTTAATGAGCCAAAACCAATATTACTGGAACCGTTCACCGCATTGTTGCCATTAATGACACAGCCTTCCACTAAATTGATCGAAACGTCTATCGTACCGCTAATTGTCTCTGCCCTCGTTTGTAAGCTCAACACTGTAAATAACAAGGGAATAATCAAACAAAAAATTTTCATATGAAGCTCCATTTCTATCTCTGTGAACTCTATACAGATGATTGTATTATTAGTTATAGCTCAACAAATAAAACAAAGTGCATATCAAGATTAAAAAGATAAAAAGAAGTCAGTTCATTGTAGTTGTCAAAAGAAAAGCAGTGCTTTAAACCAAGATATTCTTTTAGGTTGGAATATAAAACCACCAATTAACCATATTAAATAAAAGGTCTTTAGTGTATTCTGCATACGTTGAAACACGAAGAAGGCAGTTTTTTCTGAGTTAGACAGCTTTTAGAAACGAAAAGAGATAGGGTGTGAGCTAAATAATAAAAAATCTAAGCGTTTAAAAAACGAAAAAAACGCCCCTTTCGGAGCGCTTTCTTATTTGAGCAGATTATTCCCAATCAAGGATAACTTTGCCAGACATGCCTGAACGCATGACATCGAAGCCTTCTTGGAAGTCATCAATCTTGTAGTGGTGCGTAATAATTGGTGATAGATCCAGACCAGATTGAATCAGTGAAGCCATCTTGTACCATGTTTCGAACATTTCACGACCATAGATACCTTTGATAACTAGGCCTTTGAAGATCACTTGGTTCCAATCAATGCCCATATCTGATGGTGGAATACCGAGTAATGCAATACGACCACCGTGGTTCATTGTGGTTAGCATTGAGTTGAATGCCGCTGGGTTACCAGACATTTCTAGGCCTACGTCAAAGCCTTCTGTCATGCCTAGTTCAGCCATTACATCTTCAAGCTTCTCTTCAGCAACATTTACTGCGCGTGTTACACCCATTTTACGAGCTAGCTCTAAACGGTACTCGTTTACGTCTGTGATAACCACATGACGAGCGCCGACGTGTTTCGCAACTGCGGCGGCCATGATGCCGATTGGGCCAGCACCAGTGATGAGCACGTCTTCACCGACTAGATCGAAAGAAAGCGCAGTGTGTACCGCGTTACCGAACGGGTCGAAGATCGATGCTAGATCGTCAGAAATCTCGTCAGGGATCTTAAACGCGTTAAATGCAGGAATCACTAGGTATTCTGCAAATGCGCCTTCACGGTTTACACCCACACCGATCGTGTTGCGACACAAGTGAGTACGACCGCCACGACAGTTACGGCAGTGACCACAAGTGATGTGACCTTCACCAGATACGCGGTCACCGATTTCAAAGCCACGAACTTCCTGACCAATCGCAACCACTTCACCCACGTATTCGTGACCGACAACCATAGGCACTGGAATTGTCTTTTGTGACCATTCGTCCCAGTTGTAGATGTGTACGTCAGTACCACAGATAGCGGTTTTCTTAATTTTGATCAGAATATCGTTATGGCCAACTTCAGGTTTATCAACCTCAGTCATCCAGATGCCTTCTTCAGGCTTTAGCTTTGATAATGCTTTAATTTTCATAATGTAACCTTAATTAAAGGCCCTATTATCTAGGACCTAGAGTCTTAAATAAGACCCATGTCCTTACCAACTTCGATGAACGCATCAATTGCACGATCTAGCTGCTCACGAGAATGCGCAGCTGACATTTGAGTACGGATACGAGCTTGGCCTTTTGGTACCACAGGGAATGAGAAGCCGATTACGTAGATGCCTTTCTCTAGTGCTCGTTCAGCAAATTCTGCTGCCACTTTCGCATCACCTAGCATGATTGGAATGATCGCATGGTCAGCGCCGCCCATTGTGAAACCAGCAGCTTCCATACGTGCGCGGAAGTGTGCTGCGTTTTCCCATAGACGGTCACGTAGGTCACCGCTCTCTTCTAGTAGATCTAGAACTCGGATAGAAGCGCTTACGATTGCTGGTGCAACAGAGTTAGAGAATAGGTATGGACGAGAACGCTGACGTAACCAGTCGATCACTTCCGCTTTACCAGACGTGTAACCGCCTGAAGCGCCACCCATTGCTTTACCTAGCGTACCTGTAATGATGTCGATACGGTCAACCACGTTGTGGTATTCGTGCGTACCTGCACCCGTTTTACCCATGAAGCCAACTGCGTGAGAGTCATCAACCATGGTCAGTGCGCCGTATTTTTCAGCTAGGTCACAAATAGCCGGAAGGTTCGCCACTACGCCATCCATTGAGAACACACCGTCAGTAACGATAAGAATGTGGCGTGCGCCTGCTTCTTTCGCAGCAATCAGTTGTTGCTCTAGCTCTTCCATGTTGTTGTTTGAGTAACGGAAGCGCATTGCTTTACATAGACGAACACCGTCGATGATTGACGCGTGGTTTAGTGCGTCAGAGATGATTGCGTCTTCTTTACCTAGAATAGTTTCAAATAGGCCCGCGTTTGCGTCGAAACATGATGTGTAAAGAATCGTGTCTTCTTTACCTAGGAACTTAGAAAGCTTCTGCTCAAGCTCTTTGTGGATGTCTTGAGTACCACAGATAAAACGTACTGACGCCATACCAAAGCCGTGTTCGTCCATACCCGCTTTACCCGCTTCAATTAGCGCAGGATGGTTAGCAAGACCAAGGTAGTTGTTTGCACAGAAGTTTAATACTTCTTCACCGGTAGAGATTTTAACAGCCGCTTGCTGCTGAGACGTGATTACGCGCTCTGATTTGTAAAGACCTTCAGCCTTCACTTCTTCAATTTGCTGCTGAATCTGTTGGTAGAATGCAGAAGACATTTGAAATTCCTTCCTGGTTATTTTGGCGAGTATTTACTCGTTTAGAATTAGGTTGAGCCTTTATGTGACGGGCATCACGGGCTATCACTCATCAATTAATTGTAGTGTAATTCAAGGAAGGAAGAAGGATTATCCCTTAAGGTGGAAAAGCATTGATGAATCCAAGGCACGAATTCAATTAATGCTTTCCTATAATATTGTAATAAAAGGAGTTATAGCCCAGTTGGTTGTTTAAGTAGTGCTTCAAAGTCTTTGGCTGGTAACGGGCGGCTATAGTGGAAACCTTGCCCGAACTCACAGTTTAAGTCTTTTAGATAATCGACATGACGCTGTTCTTCAATGCCTTCAGCAACAATCTTAAGGTTCAGCGCTTTCGCCATTGCAATGATCACGTTGACGAGCTCACGATCGGAGTCGTTTTCGAACATATTTTGCATAAAGCTGCGATCAATCTTAAGGCGATCGAACGGAAATTTCTGTAAGTAACTCAACGCAGAATAGCCAGTACCAAAGTCATCGATGGTAAGCTTAGTGCCTAACGCTCTTAAGTTATTGAGCATGTCTAATAGCTCTGAGTCGTGGTTAAAGAGAAGGCTCTCAGTCACTTCAATATCGAACTTATCTGATGGAAGACCAGACTCCTCAAGGCTCTTCTTAATAAACGCAAGTAAGCGATCACAATACCTAAATTGAACACTGGAGAAATTCACAGAAACAAACAGCGGCGTCAGACTTTGCCATTGCGCCGCTTGGCGGCACGCTTGCTGGATAGCGAATTCACCAATTTGATGAATCAAGCCATTTTTCTCAGCAATAGAGATAAACTCTTCAGGATTTACGAATCCGTACTTCTCATCATTCCAACGCATTAACGCTTCTGCGCCAACAATTTTACCACTGCTCAGCTCAATAATAGGTTGATAATACAACTCTAGTAATTGACTAGAGATGGCATTTCTTAGTCGATTTTCCAAATCCAAATAGCGTTGCAAGTCTTGGTTCATATTGTGGTTATAAAAACAGAAGGCATCGCGTCCATCTTGCTTCACGCGATACATCGCCATGTCAGCACAGGCGAGGAGCTGCTCGGCATTATCTCCATCATCCGGAAATACAGACATTCCGACGCTGCTACTCAAGAAGAATTCATGGTTGTTCCATACAAATGGATCGTTAAACGCCGAAAGCACGCTTGAAGCAACGCGCTTCGCGGTGTCGTTGTCAGGTAAGTCAGGAATCACTAATAAAAACTCATCCCCACCAATTCTCGCCAGTAAGTCTGTTTTTCTCGCGACTTGATGCAGTCGTTGAGCACTAAGTTTAAGGATCTCGTCCCCAACAAAGTGACCCATTGAATCGTTAATCTGCTTAAAGTGGTCTAAATCAATAAACATGACCAATACTTTTGAACCGCTACGTGACGCTCTAATCAACTCCAAAGCCAGTCTCTCAGAACCGTAGCTGCGATTAGGCAAGTTAGTCAACGTATCGTATTTAGCTTGGAAGGCGAGTTCTTTTTCAGACGCTTTTCGGCGTTCAATTTCGTTAGTTAGTTTTCGGTTCTGTTGAGAAAGAATGTCTTTTCGCTTTTTCTCTTCTTCAAGTTTAATTTTCAATTCAATTCTATTATTGTTTGTAATGAACGCATAACACAGCGCAATAACAACCATAACAGCAAGAATACTCAAACCGAGAATGAAGATCCGTGATGTGAAAATATCTCGCTCACTCAAAGGCTCAAACCAAGCCATAAGTTTGAAGTGATGTTTTTCAACAGGCACTTCAAAATATATCTTTCCATCAACGGCTTCAGATATTAAATAATTCTCATCTTTATTATGAGAAGACGTTTTATTTATTGTATCCCATACGACCATCTCAACGTCTTTTATTTTGAGCACCATCCGGCTATAACTGTCTTCGTGCTCTTGATTAGTGAGCTGATCAATAACAATGTTTTTATTGAGATCTGCAATTAGAAAGGCAACTGGCTTTCCAGAAAACTTAACTTGCTTAATGACTTGAATACGCACATCGTCGTTATATCGAGTTGCACAAACCTCTTCGGGATGCCCATGTTGAGTCATTAAGGTTTGGATATCCATCTTATGCTCTATGTTGTCTTCAGAGCCCGTCGTGACAATCGTTGTGCCATCACTTCCTACCAGTGTGAGCTTTTTATAGATTTGGCTGCTATTAATTAACTTACCATCTATCTTTTCATCGAAACGACGCTTCAAGTTAATTAAACTCGCTCCTAATCCGTACTCCATTGACATGCCAGAGGCTAAATTAGCAAAGAAGGTTTGTACTGTTTTATCTGTAGATAAATTATCAACATCCTCACTGGCAATGGTAAATAAATTATCGAGTGTGCTTGCGTAGCTTTTTACTTTTAAACCGAGTTCCCTATGTTGGGATTCTTTTAATTTATTTTGCCCCAAACTTGTCACAACAATAAGCATAGCTAAATAAATAGAGACTAATATTGCGCTTATTGCAATAAATTTTTTACTGGATATTTTTTTAACGGCCTTTTTCATCGGGTTTTCTTACTATCTTCTATGAAGTAATCGTTATAAAAGTAGTAAATAGATGGATAGTATTTTTTTACTAATTTTTCGTAGGTTCCATCTTTCTTTATTGAATCTAAATAACGATCAAATGCTTTGCGTAATTCCGGCGAGTTTTTCCGGAATGCAACAGCCATTTTCTGATTTTCGGATACTGGACCAATGACTTTTATTTCACCTGGCCATTTTTCTAATGCAATTAACGTATCGGCGACGTCTAGTAATGTGCTTTCCGCATCATTTTTCATTATCGCTGGCACCATCTCATTCAGAAGACGAGCCCCATCAGGCAGTATGACTTTTGCGCCTGTGTCATATAAGTCATAAAGGTTAGGGTCCAAGCAAGAGTGCTCCAACGCCAACACTTCGCGACCATGAATAAGCTGCTTGACGGTTTTTACATCTTCATCAACCGACCCACTTGGTTTAATCGGACTCAGCGTGGAATCTGTTCTGGAAACTAACCAAACGCCTGACGGGAAGTAATCTTGTGAAAAGTCTAAAACTTCAGAACGCCAGTCAAGAATGGTAACGCCATTTGCGATCAAGTCCCCCTCGATTGGAACACTTTCTCCCACGACGGCTTGCTTATTATGGTATTGAACATCTTGGCCCGTCAGCTTACCGACCATATCGCTCCACTGAGCTGGAACATATTGGTACTTAACGCCCAACGACTTGGCAAAGCCTTTTACTATCTCTACATCTAAGCCAGTCAAGGTTTCCACTTCACCTTGTTCAATATAAGAAACGAAGTTAGCGTACGGCACACCAATATGGCGCAACACTCCGCGATCACGGATCTGTTGTAAGTCGTCTGACCAAGCGGAAGAGGACATAACAGAGGCCGCCATAAGCGCCATCGCCGCTAAAGTTCTTTTGAATGTTTTGACTGACATAATAATATCCTTACCTTTCACAAAGCGCCCAATCATGGGCGCTTGAGTGATAAACAACGATGTTAGAACGACGAGTAATACAAATTCGTCATCGCCACCACGAGCCCTTCAACATCCTGCTCGTCATGGAACAAGTGCGTGGAGATACGGAGTGCGTAAGTATCAAAGTCATCATCTTTATGCAGCTTAAAGCTGGTTGTTCGAATGATGTAGCCATATTCTTCACGCAGACGATCTCTGAATTCAGTCAATATGTCTTCATTCGTCACATCAGAGAATGGGTTAACTGTGGTTAAGCCACTCGTTAAACCTTCCACGTTTGGTGAGTACATTTGGGCTTGTGGCAAGTACTCTTGAAGTAAGGTTTTACACAAACTACCAAGACTTAGAACACGTTCCTCAATGCGGTCACGGCCAATCTCATCCCACATTTTACAGCTATCAACTAACGCTTGTTTAGCAGGATAGTTGTCGTTCCCGATGTACTGCATCTGTAACTGCTTGCCTAAGTAATCCGCATGAGAAAGTGAAGAGTTGATCAACCACAACGGGTTATCACGATCACTCCAATACTCATTCAAGCGATTGGCGTTATCACGTACGTACAAAATACCGGTTGCGCCAGGACCACACTGCCATTTGTGGCCAGAACCTGCATAGAAATCACAATCCATATCATGGAAATCGAGGTCAAACATACCGACAGTATGCGCTCCATCTACAAGCGTAGGCACACCATATTCTCTCGCTAAAGCACAAATGGCTTTGGCTGGTAACGCCGTTCCCGTTTTATAGGTGATATGAGAGAACATGATGAGGCGAACGTTTTGATGCGCATCAAGCGCGTCGCGGAAAGCTTGGATGTAATCTTGTTCAGAAACGTCTTCAGTACCAGTAAATACCGGTAGTTGAATTTCAACAACATCGACGCCAAAACGATGCTTTGCGACGTTCATCGGTGATGTTGCAGCCATATGCTCATGGTGCGTTGTTAGAATCACATCGCCTGGTTCAAAGTGTAAGCCGTTAATGATCGAACATAGACCATCAGTAGTATTGCGGCTGAGAATGATTTCTTCTGGGTTAGCACCAAAGCCAGGCGCTACTTCTTGAACCATCTCAGAGACATAAGGCCAAGAGCCAAACTTGCCCTTCATATCCCAAGGATACTTAGCCACCAACTTGTTGTTATGCTCGTAATCTTGAAGAACTTGTCTTGGCATAGAACCCGTTGTGCCAATGTTCATGTAAGTCGTACGTTTATCCAAAACGAACTGTCGTTGCACTTTACGCCAAAAGCGCTTATCGTGTTTTCTACCTAGCCCGCGGCTGCTCCAATCAATTTTCTGTTCTCGTGCTTGAACTGCGCCCGAGAAAGCGGAAGCACTCACACCAGCAACAACAGCTCCTGTTGCGCCTTTCAGAAAATTACGGCGGCTGCTATTAGTCTGAATAGATTCCTTGTCTTTCATCTTTTTCAATCCTTGTCGGAAATTAGCCATATTATTAATTTTAAGTGCGTAACTATCTGTTACTAAAACATTATTACCCATTAAAACCAGAGTTTAATTTTTTCCTCTGCCATTAAGTGACTTTAGTTCCAATTTTTTATCTTATTTGATGATATAAGCAACAGTTTGACCACAAACCTATAAACAACCATATTCACATTAAAATATTCATTAAATTGATTATTTTTTATAGAAGACAATTCCGACAACTTCTTTATAAAACAATTATGAGCTTTGTTATAAAGTCATTAAAAATTTAACTTTGCGTTAATTTAAAAATATTCAGGCTATTTTTTGATTGACGTCTATTCTTTTTATATCTGAACAATCTCAATATGTTAAGTCTTAATAAAGGAGAACTGGTTTCGCAGATAGATACCAGTTTAAGACCATAGAGTGAGACACATCACTCTCTGACATAAACCCACCGCTCAACAGACATAAGGAAGAGAAGTTTTCACTAATATGTGCTTGAGCGTACAACCAAAAAGAAGGAAGTCCCATGTTAAAAGGATTGCTATGCATTTCAGTTGCTGCCACTCTCGTAGCCGCTCCTAATGTACTTGCGCAGACTGTCGCGATGACCGATCTCAACAGCAAGAAGAGCGCTGGCACCATTGAGATTTCACAAAGTGACTATGGCGTGGTATTTATGCCTCAGTTATCAGGTTTGTCATCAGGGGTGCACGGTTTCCATGTTCACACCAATCCATCGTGCGATAGCGCGGAGAAGAATGGCAAAACCGTCCTTGGCGGTGCAGCAGGTGGTCACTATGACCCCAGCAACACAGGGAAACATGGC
The DNA here is from genome assembly GCF_022808245.1 of Vibrio sp. CCB-PB317. NCBI lineage: Bacteria > Pseudomonadati > Pseudomonadota > Gammaproteobacteria > Vibrionales > Vibrionaceae > Vibrio > Vibrio sp. CCB-PB317. Next base: position 378,065 of record NZ_JALGNU010000002.1, on the reverse strand, counting down.
TACCCTTGGACCGATGACAATCATTTAGGCGACCTGCCTCCACTCTACGTGGACATGCATGGCAATGCTAATCAGCCCGTTGTCGCGCCTCGCCTAAAATTATCAGATTTAAAAGGCCGAGCATTAATGATTCATGCTGGTGGTGACAATCATTCCGACCATCCTGCTAAATTAGGCGGCGGCGGTGCGCGCGTTGTATGTGGCGTTATTAAGTAGTCATTCGATAAGCCAAATTCGCGCTTCTCCTCAAGTAGCGAGAAGTGCGAATTTTTGTTGATACTCAGTGTCCGTCTCGCACGTCTCTAAGTAGCTGTGGTGCAACATTAAAATTGACTGCACTATCTTTGTACCAATTCCTAATGCGCCCCCGACGGCATCTTTATCAATTCGATTGACAAAAGTGAACAGGATTCGCGACTTATCCTCACTCAAATGCGCTTGGCAATGCACTTCCGAGCCGATTGGGCTGTGACGCAACGCATTTTCAAGCAGGTTCAATACCAACCGCTCTAAGAGTCCTTTGTCACCCACAGTTTGGATCTTGCTATCCATATCCACTTTCAACACCACTTCTTTACGAGAAAACTGGCTCTGCATCGTCTCGGCACATTCTGCCATCAACGCGCCAAGATCTATGGGGCGGTACTCATAGTTTGGCATTGGTTCCTCTTTACGCGCGGCGTCTAATAAAGAGTGCAATTGAGTTGAGAGCTTCTCACAATTTCGGAACGCGATATCAATCAGCGGATCGGATCCCGGATGCTGCAAACGCCACGTTTCCAGATAGCCAAGCACGCTCGATAACGGCGTTTTTAAATCATGACTGAGCTGCAATAAGCTTTGACGGCGATGAGAAGACTGATACTCCAACTGTAAAAACTGCTGCTGAATGTGCTTCGCCATCATCTGATAAGAGTGCGCAATCGGCACGAGCTCCGGCACTTGGTCAGTAAAGTCAGGTTGCAGGTGAAAATCATGTTCGGCTTGCTGTTGAAGTTGCTTGGTCACACGCTCAATCGGGTTCAAGAGGCTACGTTTGACCAGCACATAAGCCCCGAGAGCAAAGCCTAAAATGGACACTAAGACCAATCCTGCCAGCGCGATGTAAGGGGTATCGACTTGCGCATTGGCAATGGCGTCATGTCGGGTACTGCCAATCACCACATAGAGATAACCGACCGTAGAGCCTAATTCCTCTATCGCCGCAACAGAAAACACTTTGTGTTCACCGCGATTACGAGGATCTTCGCCTAATATGGGAAGCGGTTCGTTGGTTAAGAATTGCTGAATGGGGTTCAGATCCACCGAGTCCATAAGCTTTGCCCCATCTGGCGCAGCATGGGTGGTGATATTGCCTTGGCTATCGAGGAAGTAGATTTCAAAATCAGGGCCAATCAGCATGAGCGTGTGAAAGATCGACTTTAGCGCTTTAGGGTTGTAATCCGTCCCGATCATCAGCGGATTATCATCACGCATGTGGCTGGCTAGCTCTTTGTGCAAACTTTGCTTAGTGCGTAACTCGATGGTTTCTTTTTGCCAATTGTAAGTCAGTGCAATCACCACCGCCGCGAGGCAGAACCACAAGCTGGTAAATACTACCAAGCGAGATTTGAAGCTCATCCTATCGCCTCCTTAAACAGCGGTGTTTTTGAAACACCCGTGATGATTGAAAAATGACGGTGAAAACAACTGCCGACTTACTGTCTTGGCTTGATATTTTGACTTGCTTTTTTGCATTAGTGTCTTGGTTGAAACTTATACCCAACGCCCCACACGGTTTGGATGAAGTGATGATCTGAATCAGACAAAGACAATTTGCTGCGTAAACGGTTAATGGTGCTACACACCGTGTGGTGATAACCAGAATGACTGGTGTTCCATACGTGATCGAGCAATTCATCTTTACTGTAGACTCTGCCCGGACGAGTCGCGAGAAACTGCAGCAAAGTAAACTCTGTCGCGGTAAGAGTGACATCCTTGTCGTTTAGGGATACTTGGTGCAACTCCGGAATGATTCTTAGCGGACCAAAATCCATCGCTTCGTCGAGGGCTTCATTTGCTACTTTGGCCTCTGCGGTTTGACTGACTCGGCGCAGCACGTTACGTACTCGCGCTTGGAACTCTAATACGCTAAATGGCTTAGTGATGTAGTCATCCACTCCCGCTTCTAAACCGTCAACCTTGTCCATTTCACCGTCTCTTGCTGTCAACATAAGCACTGGGATCCAATCTTGTTGCTGACGCAAATAATGGCAGATGTCTAGGCCATCACCATCTGGTAAACCTCGGTCAAGGATCAATAAATCAAAGGGGTGTTGCTGATATTGCGCTTTAGCATCGGCGACATTTGTTGCTCGCGACACTTGGTGTCCTTGAAACTTAAGATGCATCTGAACCAGTTCTGCCAAATCATCGTCGTCTTCCACCAGTAAAATCTTCGCCGATAAATAGCTAGCTTGTCGTTCCATGATCCTTTCCCTAACTTACGTAAAGCCACTCTGCACATGACCGGAACAAACTAACATTTCTTTCATATCACCAAGTGCTCCCTTACTGCTATATTCAGCGAGTATCACCTTAGGTAATAAAAAGGTTCCGATGACGCCATGAGGGATAAATCGCTCGGCTACAAGCGCTTTGGAAAGGAGACGTCATCGGAGCCTGTGTTACTCGACTCGAGTGATGGTGACTTTCGCACCTGGATTCAAGAAACGATGGTTCGCAGAGAGTGCTGAGTTTGCTAATCCGTCATCTTGGCTAACAACACCCGCATGGAATGCAACAACGTCATTGCTGTCATTACGGGCGGCATTGAAACCCTCACCGCCACCTGCTGGGCCCGGAATGGTTGCAGCAAGTTCATCGTTCAGTTCCGTGCCGGAATCCCAAACGTTCATGCTCATTTCGTAGCTTTCACCCACTGCGAGCGATTTGAGCGATAGTCCCGTTTCGCCAACAAAGGCATCATTGGTATTCACAAACATAGACGCCACAGACAAGTAACCGTAACGACTAGGATCAACCGTGATGGTGACTTCGTCCGATGCCCCCGGCAACACCAATCCATTACCTGCAATACCTTGGTAAACACTGTCATTGCTGTTCATCAATTCAATCAGCTCGGCGTTACTACCGCCTTCAGCAAGATGCTCAAGTTCAACAGATGCCGCTTGTCCAATTTCAAACAATTGGTAGTCACCATTGTGAGTGAGTACCGCAAGCGGAGACATAGGTTGATTCGCAGTCAAGTTCGCCACGTTGACGGTGTAACGGTACGATTTCACTACGTCATTATCATCATCGCTTGGACAACCGGCGAGCAAGCCGACTGAAGCTGCTACTAGTAAGATTCTGACTTTCATACATCCTCCTTACTTCACAACAATTGTGATGGTTGCAACTGGGTTTAACCAACGATGGCTGCTGCTGTCTAGGTCACTGATGCCGCCGGTTGGATCGCTATCACCAAGGTTACCCGGATGCACGTGAACTTTGTCGTTAGTTACCGTTGCTTCAACGCCTGTGCCGCCAGTACCAAAGGTAATGAAAGGTGGGTTTGGCATGCTAGACGCAAGTTCATCGTTCGCTTCTGTACCGGCATCGTAGCTTCTTAGCGTTGCTCGGTATGTACCCGCTTCCGTTGGAATCTTCCAGCTATCCAGACCGACGAAGCCATCGTTGGTTGGCAGCAACATCGCGCTTAGAGAAAGATAACCGTGGTCGCCACTGTCTAAGGTGAAGGTGGTTGCAACACCCGGATTCAAAATGCCACCAGCAGGGTTCTCAACCACCGCACCACCAGCGTTACCAATCACGCTAGCAAGACCAGAGATATCACCGCCTTCTGCCATTGCTTCTAGTTCTGAAGTCGCTGCTTGACCCGTTCTGAACATTTGAAGATCAGAGCCATGTGCGGCAACAATAAGTGGCGTAAAGTAGATGCCTTTGGTTGCGTTTGTCACGGTGATTTCCAATTCCGCCGCATTCACTGATGCAGAGCCGAGTGCCATAGCGACTGAAGTCATGACGAGTCCGAGTTGGGTACGTTTTTTCATTGTGATTCCATCCTTTAATGAGGGTTGAACTACCCAAGCCCATGTGTACGGCTTTACTTCTTTGTTCGTGACTTGAGTAGGTTAAGCATTACGTTTCGAACGTTTTGCGTTCTTGCCTCTAAGAATGACGAGCAAATCTATCAGCAACTTCATCGAATTCTCATAAAATTCTCACAAGTTCTGTTCGAATTCTGTCAGCAGCACTTTTTTACTCTTAATCAGGAGTTTACACTTCGCGCTTTCCCCTCCTACAATGCGGTATTCCCTGTTTAAATCACGATTCTCACCATGATTCATAACGTTCTGTCTGCCTACTATGGCGAAATCTACGGCATCGCTTTTTTCAACCACTACTTGAACCATTACGCCCAAAGTGAACAACAAACGCTGTGGCAAACCTTGATTGAAGTGGAAGACCTCACCGCAGAAAAGCTCAAACCTGTACTGCTGACAAATGGCATGGATATCGAAAGTCGACACCAAGAGATGCTGGATAAAGGCTTGGCAGATGCAACCAAGTGGATTGGTTTACCATGGCAAGAGTTGGTAGCGACTCTTCTGAAGTGGGTAGAACCTTATGAGGTCAAGTATCAAGAGTGGCATGAAGAAGTGAAAGCTTCGCAGCAATATTCAATCGCTGAGCGAGAAGCTATCGAGTTAATTGCAGACCACGAAACAGCCATTTATCACTGTTGGCAACAATACCATACTGGTGAATCCGGCTTGCCTGCACTCAATACATTTTTAGCAAAATATCGTTAAAGCGAGACGGTGACACTTGAACCTCTTGAAACCGTACCAGACAATATCGTTATTCCGCTGCGCAGAACTGAACAATTATGGTTAATCCAAAACTCATTGCCCTACTTCCTGATCTTGCTTCGTTTATCTTAGTGGTAAACGAGGGCAGTTTTACCGCTGCAGCCAAACAGCTTGGCGTGACGCCATCGGCTTTAAGTAAGTTGATCACACGGTTAGAACAAGCCCTCTCAGTGAAACTGTTCGAGCGAACGACTCGCAAGTTGATCATCACTCAAGCGGGGCAAAAGGTTTACGACCAAAGCATCGCCATGGTGAATGCGGCGCAGCAAGCGGTTGAATTATCGGCTGAAGATCATGCCGAGCCCACGGGTGCACTCACAGTGGCTGCACCCGAAGCGTTTCTTAACTCGGTGCTTCAACCATTTGTGTTGCCATTCCTAGATCGCTACCCAAACATTCAGCTCAAGCTACGTGCTGCTGATGGTGAGATTGATCTTTTTCGCCAAGGTATCGACGTAGCATTTAAGCTCACCGACAAACCCGATGAGAATCTGGTACTCAAAGAGATCAGCAAGACCAATCTTGTTTTGTGTGCCTCTCCAGATTACCTTGCCAAACACGGTATGCCTGAGCACCCAACCGAGCTTGAGCAACACGACTGTATTTACCTTGCCGAGAACGACAAAGACAACATCTGGTCGTTCTTTAAAGAGGAAGCCTTTCATTCGATTGCAGTAAGTGGACGCTACGCCGTCAACCATTCTCAAATGCGCTTGAACGGGGTTAAGTCTGGCTTGGGAATTGGGATCTTCCATGACTTCGTGATCAAAGACGCGTTAGAGCAAGGAGAAGTGGTAGAGGTGCTACCGGATTGGATGATAAAGAGTAACTACCACGGCGCTATCGCGATGCAGTATGCGCAAACCAAATACATGCCTGCTCGTCTGCGCGTGTTTATCGACTTCGTTAAGGAGCATTTAGTCTCCGAGGACACTAACCATGCTTGAGGATACTAACCATGTTTGAAGAGGCTAACCATGTTTAATGCCATTCATCACGTCGCGATCATTTGCAGTGATTATCCAAGGTCAAAACGCTTTTACACCGAATTGTTAGGGCTAAAAGTCATTGCTGAAAATTATCGTAAAGCCAAAGACTCGTACAAACTTGACCTTGCTCTGCCTGACGGTAGCCAAGTTGAACTATTTAGCTTTCCGGACGCACCAGAGAGACCGAGCTTTCCTGAAGCTCAGGGGTTACGCCACCTTGCTTTTCAAGTGGATGATGTCGAGCATGTTAAAGAATATTTAGAGGCGAGAGAAATTGAGGTAGAGCCCATTCGCATCGATGAATTTACAGGCAAAGCGTTTACCTTTTTCAAAGATCCAGATGGCTTGCCGCTAGAGGTTTATCAACGCTAACTTTGGTGGGGCACGAGGAACTGGCGTTTCAAATCGTACACTTAGAGCCAAAAAAGTGTAGCTTTCAGAAATGACCAAGCTCAGTTGTGGAAGTATTGGTGTAGTTGGAAGTGAATCATGATGAAAAGTCGAAAAGTGGCTAAAAGGACAAGGTTTGCCTTTATGGCTGACGGCATTGTCACTTTCTTCGATTTGAACCAATTCAAAACCATTAAGCGTACATAGCGTCGCCCACACGCCCATGCTGTTACCATGAGCATTGATAACAGGCATAAGCGTCACTAGCACCCAACTTAGAGCACTAGCAAATAGCATGGAGCGATAAAAAGGAATTAATCTACGCATAACGGTGACTTAACAAATTTAATTCAGCGTAACTAATTCTGAGTGCTAGCTCAAAAACAGGATCAATAAGTGGTTGCCACCTCACAGCTTTTCTTCAATAACGCAATTGACAGACACAAAAAAGCCCACCAAAACGGCAGGCTATTTTCATATTCTATTGTCAGCTTTTATCGCGATTAGCCGAACAGCTTACTCCAAATACTTGGGTTACGCTTGTCATGGTATTCTTCACGTAGGCTATCAATTTCACGTAATTGTGCTTTCGCGTCTTGCAGGTTACCAGCGTCTAAGTCTGCTTCAATCTTGTCTAACGTTACCGTTAGTTTATTAAAGCCTTCTAAGTAGGTATCGAATTTCTCTGGTGGATAGTTACCGCGCTTAGATTGCTCGACGATTGCTTGCAAGCTATCAATTGCAGACTTCATGGTTTCAACATCCGACGCTTCTGCCGCCTGTTTGAATTCCATCTTCATCTGCTTCATGTTTTGTTTTAAATCAACCGCTTCTGCCATTGCGTATGTTGAGCCAAACGCAATCGCACACCCTAGGACTAAAGGACGTAACATTTTCACTTCTCCATTTATAGTGCCGAATTCTGTGTCGGCTTTATTTACCCAAATAACCCACGCCATAAAAGGCGACAAACTAGCTTAGTTGAGTATTTCCGGGTCGCAGTGTAAAGCAATCTTACGCCAGGTGCATACCTAAAATGTAATCAAGTTTATGCGTTGCGAATGTCGTCATACTCTGGAATTGGCTTACGGCCTCTCAGAGCTAAGAAAGACAAAAACTGCTGGGCGGTGTGAGTAATCACTTTTTTGCTATCGATACCCACTTTATCCATTAGCTCTCCAACCAAATCCAGATTACCAACATCATGGCAGAAATGTGCATCACTTCCTGTTGTGAAGAAGACACCGAGATCTTTACCGATTTGTGCAATCTCGTGGCAACGGTCTACGCTACCCACTCGGCTATTCCCTTTTAGCGTGGTGTTATTGATTTCAATCGCAACATTATACTCTTTCGCGCACGCTAAAACGGCCTGAAAATCAAAGTCGAAATTTGGATTCCCAAGATGGCCAAGCGCATCAATACGACCGTTTTGAATCACACTAATGAGCGCTTCCGTATGAGTTTCTTTGTTTGCAGGACGAAAAACAGGTTCATGGAAACTTGCAATAACCCAATCTAGGTTACGATCGACACTCAGCGGAATATCGATGTCGCCTTCGGTATTAAGAATGTTGGATTCCACACCCCGAATGATCGCGATACCGTCTAAAAATCGAGGCAGGATTTTTTGGTTGGAGAAAAACCAGTAATGCGGCGCGCCCGGCATTGATTCTGCGTGATCGGTCGTACAGAACATATCCAAGCCGTTCTCTTTCGCCAATTTTGCATTTTCAATCAAGGTGCTGTACGCATGACCACTGGCGTACGTATGTGTATGGGTATCAACTTTAAATTCCATCATCCACTCTCTTAGGTGCGCTATCTTGCGTGCTATTGTATACCTACACGTGACGTACCGTCAGCCCAAGATGAGTATCAGACTTAAGCTTGCTCCTCACTGATGGCTTTTATTAGGGGCAACGCTTTTTCCCATCCGTGATTAAACATAGAAACAAAGTCGCTGTGCGTATGAATGGTGACATTGAGTAACAAACGATCACTGTTGGTGTCGATCTGATAGATCTCTCGTGATCCAATCCACTTAGATGCTAAATCTCCATCCAGTTGCTGCCTATTATCCGGATTAAAAATGGCAATGTGATGAAATTCAAGGCGCTGTTGCGGTTGCACGATATCGATAGTCGCTCGCGTTCCGCCCATATCGGGATCAAAAAAAGTGATGTCTTGCCCTTCTTCCCATATCCCATCAAATTGAGACTGGGGTGAGAAAGCCTGTGCCCAGCGTTTGTATAACTCAGCATCGGTTAGCACTTCCCACACCCGTTGCGGTGTAGCCGAAATCTCAACGTAATAATTTAGCGTAAGCATTATTTCTCTCCCTGAACCTTTCTTGACGCTAGTTCATTGTCAGAAAAAATCAAACCTCACCTCTGATTTGCCTTATTTAATCCTCTATTTTCCGACAGGCTAAGAAGTTCTCGCTTGTAACCTGCCACCACGATGCGCCGTAAAGCGAACCCAACATGTGTTCAGTATGGTTGCGAGCACAATTAAACTCATCCCGATAATTTGGCTTTGGCTCATTCGGTCATCGAAAAACGCACTCTGCCAAACCGCAGTGAACAGTAGGTTGGTAAAAATAAGTGGTGCAAGTTGAGAGCCGCTGCTTGCCAGTTGATACGCTTTGGAGCGGAAAACTTGGGTGTTAATGATCATCAGGGACATCACACCGAGCCACAGCATATTAGAAGAAACAGTAGATTCCATCACATTGGCTTTGAGGAAAACATCGATGTCGTTAAACAACGTTAGCGGTAACAGAAATACGGCAGCAAACCCAAACGCCCAAAAGTTGATTTCTAATGGCGACATATCAGTTTTACTCACTTTATATAGCGTAAGCTGAGAGCCGGAATTGAAGAGTCCACCAGCTAGACCGAGTAATAAATCCGAACGCCAAGTAAACTCCCCACCAACTCCCGCCAACATAACCACTCCAGTAAACGCCATTGCTAAAGCCGCCAATGTTGAAACGCGAATGTGGCCTCCCATAAACAGCTTTTCAACCAAAGGAATAAATAATGGGCCAGTGGCAAACAATACCACCCCTTCTACCAGCGTTAACGTTTGTAATGACGCGATGAAACACAACTGTGATAAGCCGATACAGAAGGCGCGAAGCAAAATCGGTTTTAACGTCCCAGCTTTAGGAAAGGTAAGATTTTTGAAACGAAGTAAGACAAGCAAAATAAGTGCAGGAGCCAAAAAGCGTAAGAAGCTAAACAGTGTGACGGAAAGTTCACCTGTCAACTGCTTTGCTAACAACCCAGTAACAGATAAGCTTAACGTAGACATCAGCATGAAAAGGATAGATTTATTTACTGCATTCATTCGATACTCCTTAATATGTGGAGTATTTTATGAGATATCACTTATTGTAAATAGCGAGTAATATTAACCATTAATGTAAGAAAAACTTACAGGTTAACTTATCTCTCATCATGTTATGGTTTCTAAAATATGCGTAAATTAGTCCCTCTAAAATCCATCTATGCATTTGTCGCCGTGGCGGAATCTGGCAGCATGACAGAAGCAGCGCAGATATTAAGTGTGAGTCATTCGGCGGTGAGCCAGGCGATAAAATCACTGGAGACTCAGGTCAACAAACCTCTGTTTGATCGCGTAGGCAGACAAGTTCAACTTAATGCTGACGGTAAAAAATATTATCGAAAGGTTGCGCCAGCTTTAGAACAAATTGTCGATGCCACAGAAGCGCTAATCCAAGACCAAAACTTGCAACGTATTACGCTTAATATGGTGAATTCCTTGGCGCTGCATTGGTGGATTCCGCGAATGTCGAGTTTGCAGGACTTTGCTCCGCAATTAGACGTTCGTTTATCCAACCTGTCTGGCAGGTTTAATCTAGAACAAGAAGGCATCGACGCAGCACTCGTGCATGGAAACACCGAGGAATGGCAAGATTATTACTGTGAAAAGCTCAGTGAAGATGAACTGGTTTTGGTGTGTAGCCCTGAATTGATAGCTAAGACGAATGACTCAAATATCGCTCAACTGTTAAAGCAGTATCCCATCATTGAAGTCACTAACGAACGAAGAAAAAATGACTGGAACGTGTGGCAGAATGCGACTGGCATCCTGCGACCTAAAAGCAAAAAACCAATCACTTTTAATATGTCGATACAAGCCGTGCAGGCGACGACTCGTCGTTTAGGCTTATTGGTGACTCATCGCTTGTTTGTGAAAGATGACATCAAATATGGCCAGTTAATCGAGCTGGGTAAACCCGTCATTAATCCTAACCAACAGTTTTACTTTGTTTGCCCACCACACAAGCTAAAGCTGGAATCGTTTCACCTTCTGCGCTCGTGGTTGCAACAATCATTCAATTAAAGAAACCTTTTGTTAAGCACATTCATTGAAAAATTAGTATAAAGTTAGAAAGAGCACTTTTCATCCAAGGATGGTTTATGAAGCGGTATCAAATATGGTTAAGCGTACTCTGCCTCGTAGTACCCATGAGTGCAGTCGCTGAAAGTGAAGACGCTCATTCAGAGCAAGGCATCTCAACGGCAATCATAGGCGGCCAGCAAGCCACTCAAAATCAATTGCCCTTTTTCGCACGACTCATTCTACACAAAACTGGCGCTAATCAATTTGCCAACATCTGTGGCGGCACGATTGTTAATGACCGCTTCATTTTAACCGCCGCTCACTGTGTAGAGCCGAGTGTTTTTTCTGACGGATGGACAATCAATGATCTACGAGTTTTAGTAAAAAACCCGACAATGAATGATGTGTTTGTTGAAGAATTCAAAGATGTTCGCTCTATCGTCATTCATCCAAATTACGAGCCTAGTGATTTATGGATTAATGATATCGCCGTACTTGAACTTACCCACCCGATCACCGACAACGTTCAATCCATTACGTTGCCGCAAGATTTTGGTGATTACAGCAGCCAATCGGTTTATCAGATATTCGGTTTAGGGCAAACCTCGACCAACGATGAAAATGGACCAAGTTATTTGCGATGGGCGGAAGTAAAACCACTCACCGATGCGCAATGTGCTTCTTTAGTGACCGGGTTTAATGCTCAAGAAAGCTTATGTGCCAATGGGTTTCCTGAGCGCAGTTATACCGGTATTTGTAGCGGTGACTCTGGTGGCCCTCTCACCTATCAAGACAATAACGGAATGTATCAACAAATCGGTATTGTAAGCTATGGTTCTTCTGTTTGTGAATCCGCTGCGATTCCGAGTGTGTTTACTGAGGTTCTAAATTACACAACATGGATTGAAGCCCAAACCAGCTCGGGAGTGAAGACTCGTTACAATGCTCTCTTAGCAAGCACAGAAGATTATCATAGTGAAGGTGATTCCGGCTTTGAACCAGAAGATACCAACACATCTGGCTTTGAGGATAATCGCAGTAGTGGTGGCGCACTTGGCGCAGGGATGATCATGCTTGGAGGCTGGTTTGGTTGGCTAAGACGCCGAAGAAATTATTCGCGCTCCAAATAGCTTCGATAAGACATCATAATATCTTGCGCTTAACACGAGAGTTGATGATGTCTTCTATTATTTTTTGCTCTTTTTTCGCTTTTTCATAATTTTGCTTAGTACGCCATCGTTCGAGCACTTTTTCTAACCCTTGAACACGAGCGTGTTTGTGCTCCAGCGTTTTTTGTACAGACGCGCATTCCGCTTGCATGACGGCTTGTTCATGCTCATGGTGGCGAAGCATTTTTTGCAGCATTTGATCGACACGATTAAAGTTCATCAGCGCAGCGCTTGTCAGTGTTGGAACAGTTCTGGTTGATTGTCCCGCATGGCCTTTCAATGCTGACAATTGTTCCAACTGCATTGAAAGATGGGAGTGACGTTGACGCATAGCATCAAGTTGTTGACCCACACGATCACGTTGCTTTTCTTCCATTTGTTGCAGCTTACCCACTGCTTTTAACTTGGATTTCATCTCAACGATACCACTCCCATTTGGTTAAGCACTTTGAAAAAGCTGCGCGAGCTCGGTCAAACTGGTTGGGTAATCCACTGACTCATTGGCGGCTTGTTGTAAATACGCGCGTAAGTTTGGATACATAGCAACAGATTGATCTAATTCAGGATCTTGCCCCGGTTGATAGCCTCCTAACGGCAGTAATTCTTTCACCTGAAGATAGTTGGAGTACATCTGGCGGAAATTATTCGCGATCGTGCTATGCGCCTCCTGTGTACAGGTGCTCATACAACGGCTGATAGACGCATTAATATCAATGGCAGGATAGTGCCCTTGCTCGGCAAGTTGACGCGATAATACGACATGCCCATCTAAGATAGCACGCGCAGAATCCACGACAGGATCTTGCTGGTCGTCCCCTTCCGCCAACACGGTATAAATTGCGGTTAGGCTACCGTGCTGATTTTCACTGTTGCCCGCACGCTCAAGGAGTTGCGGTAACACGCTGAAGACAGAGGGCGGATAACCGCGAGATGCCGGAGGCTCGCCAAGCGAAAGAGCGATTTCACGCTGTGCCATGGCGTATCGAGTGAGAGAATCCATCAACAACAGAACATCTTTGCCTTGGTCTCGAAAATACTCGGAAACGCGATGACAAAGCAGTGTCGCTCTTAACCTCATCAGCGGGGATTCATCAGCAGGAGCCGCGATGATAATCGCCTTCTTGCGCGCCTCTGGGGTTAAGTTTCGTTCGATGAACTCGCGTACCTCTCGGCCTCGCTCACCAATAAGACCGACCACAATCACATCGGCTTCGGTGTTTTTGGTGATCATCCCCATTAAAACACTTTTACCGACACCACTGCCCGCCATTAAGCCAATGCGTTGCCCTTTTCCGACGGTCAAGAGTCCATTGATTGCGCGCACCCCAACGTTGAGTGGGGTATCAACAGGACGTCGCTTCAAAGGGTTAATCGGTTTTGGTTCAAGTGAAACACGATCTCCCCCTTTTAGCGGTGCCCCGTCATCCAACGGCTCACCTAAACCATTCAGCACTCGCCCTAACCACTGAGCACTTAACTGCACGGTACTGTCACCGTCCAGAGGAATGACTTTCGCACCAGCAAATAAGCCACCTAAGCGCCGAATAGGCATTAGGTAAGCAATAGTGTGCTCAAACCCCACCACTTGCGCTTCGATCATGTCGCCTTCTGCGGTTTCTACGAGACAGCGCTGCTCCAGTTTAAACCGGCACCCAACGGCTTGTAACATTAAGCCGTTTACTTTAATCAAGCGCCCTGTCACGCGAGCAACAGGGATTGAATCGAGCGAAGCCAATGCTTCGCTCAAACGCTCACTCAATAGCTCATGGTTTAAGGTATTACTCATGCTCTGATTCTACCTGCGGAATACTAACTTCATCCAAAAGGTGTTGTTTTACATTGTCCATACAGGCTTCTAAACGAGAGTCGCAACTTGCATCCGCCTCTGCATCATCGGTCACTAGTTGACAGCCACCAATCGGAAGTTCCGTATTAGCCACCAGTTTCCAAGATTGTGGTAGATCAGCATTAATGTGAGTAATTCGTTCTAAATCCTGCGGATTTAAATGCACGGTTACGGTTTCCGCTTTGCCTGGCATGGCAGACAATGTCTCATCCACCAAAGCAAGGATCTGTTGAGGCATTAAAGTGAGCTCAGCACGAATCACTTGCTGAGCCACTTTTTGTACCAGCTCACAAATCATATGGCGTTGCTGTTGCTCTTTTTCGTCTTGCCAGCGAGACAGCGCATGAAAGAGCTCGTTCACGGGTTTCGCCGCCTCTAGAAAACTCTGTTTTCCTGACTGCTCACCAGACACAAAGCCTTTTTGGAAGCCTTCTTTTTGCCCATCTAGCAGACCTTGTTGCTTACCCTGCTCGATACCTTGACGTAAGCCTTCCTCATGCCCTTGCTGTAAACCTTGTTGAAAACCGGCTTCAAGCTGTTGTTGAATATCAACTTGCGGCTCTTGCCAACCCTGGTTATCTAGCCCGAATTCGTCTTCTATAACCTTAGGCTGCGCCAAAGGCGGAAAACGGTGCAAACGGTATCCACTCGGCGGCAGTCGCATCGTACTTGATTTTGTCTCTACCATGACGTTACTCCACCGTTGGCTCTTCATAAAGAAGCAACTGAACTTCACCAGATTCATCCAACTCACGCACCATTTGCATGATGTCTTGACGCGCTTTTTGAACACGACTTAGCGCAACAGCCCCGCGCGCTTCCATATCGTCTTCCAGTGCTTTCACCATACGCTGAGGCATAGAACGTTTAATGGCTTGCTGTAACGTAATTTCTGAACCTTTGAGTGCAACTGCCCACAATTCTAGTGGGATCTGCTGCACCAGCATGTCCATGGTTTCTTCACGCTGACGACCAAGAACCATAAAGTCGAACATATTCTCTTCAATGGCATTAACGACATCTTCATCATGCAACTTCAGCATTTCCATCAACGACCCGCGATCACCTTCAAAGCGGTTAATGATGTCAGCAGCTTGCTTGACACCAGATAGCGGTGTGCTTTGGCTTGCAGATACTTTTTCAATGCAGCGCTCAACGAGCTCATGCAAATCAATAGCAACTTGATGATCGATGTCTTGCAACTGAGCAATTCGGAACAAGATTTCGTCATGGTAATCTTGTGGCAGGTGCTTCAACACTGCTGAAGAGCTATCGGCTGGCAAATACGCAAGAAAAATCGCTTGCATTTGCGGGTGCTCATTCACAATGAAACGAGCAAGCGTTTCTGCTTCCACCCACTGTAAGCGCTGCATATTGTTGCGAATTTCATCACCATACAGCGTATTCAGCAGCCCTTTTGCCAAATCATTACCCAATGCTTTACGTAGCGTATTGGACAAATATTCTTTAGAAGCTCCACGAATGCCACTGTGCTCACGAAAGTCTTCAAAGAAAGTTTGAATAACGCCGCGAGCGGAATCGCTCTTAATGCCATTCAACTTCGCCATTGCACGAGTCACCCGCTGGGTTTCATCACGGCTAAAGTGCTGTAAAACCTTCGCAGCGGCATCCTCGCCCATGCCTAATAGCACGAGCGCGGTTTGTTCTACATAACTAAGCGTCTGCTTTGATGGAACTGTGTTCATTGATGTTTACCCATTGTTTCAGTATTTCGGCTACGCGCTCTGGCTCTTCATTGGCAATAAGCTGTAGGTGTTTCAATTGAATCTCTAGTGGCGAACCGGCTGGAGGCAGCATGTCGCTGTTTACATCTAAACCGGAAGAGGCTGAGATACCTTTTTCTGATAGACGACGATCAAGCACTTCTTCATGCTCACGCTCTTCACGCGTTTGCAGGTTGTCGTAATCAGGCTCTTCTTGCGGCTCTGCAAAGTCTAACTCTGGTACTGGCTTATCAACGCCAGTGAGGTGCATGATCAATGGGCGTAGTACGAAGAAGATCATCGCCAAGCCTAACAAACCACCGATAACGTAACGTATTGGCTGCTGTACTGTAGGGTCTTGCCACCACGGCAGCGCAGGAGGCGCATCAATTTCAATTGGAGTGAAGTTGAAACTCATCAAGCTTAAGCTGTCACCTCGTGCCGCAGAAATACCGACAGCATCCATGATCATATTTGAAATCTGCTCTTTATCTGCTTCACTCCAAGCAACACCATCCGGAGAGGCTTTCGAGTTCAGCAGTACCGACACGCTCATTTTCTCAATTTGACCTTGTTGGTATTGAGTACGACGAACACTACTCCCCACTGCATACTGACGGTTTACTTCAGAGCGTGCGTTGGTGTTTTGGCTATCGTTCGTTTCTACTTCTTCACCAGTTACTGGCGGTTGGTTGCTTAGAGAACCTGGTACGCCTAGCGCGATTTGGTCAACTGAGTTGTTGTGAATGGTGTGCTCGTTACGTACGACAGGTGCGTTATCCAAAATCTCTTGCGTTTCTTCAACTTGGCTAAAGTCCATATCGGCAGCAACTTGCACACGGAAGTTACTCGGACCCACAATTGGCGTAAGCATGTCTGCTGCGCGTTGAATGATCTGCTTCTCAACGTTCTTTTGATATTCAAGGTATTTTGCATTGACTTTACCTGCTTCCGCCGAAGCAACATCTGCACTGAGTAAACGGCCATATTGGTCGATAACAGATACAAATTCAGGCTTCATCGCCGTCACGCTACCAACCACTAAGTTGATGATTGCTTCAACTTGCTCAGACTTGAGGTCTTCGCCAGGTTTCAGCTCAAGCATCACTGACGCTGAAGGGTTCTCGCTGTTTTGACGAACAAATAAGGTTTGACGAGGAATAGCTAAGTGAACACGCGCATTCGCCACTGAATTCAGAGACATGATAGTGCGTACTAACTCACCTTCTAAACCATGACGGTAACGCGCCGTTTCCATAAATTGGCTTGTACCGAGAGAGCTGTCTTCTTTAAGCGAATCCAAACCTGTCGGCAGTTTGGCTTTAACACCTTTTGATGCAAGCAACATGCGAACTTTCGCAACTTCGCCTTCAGGCACAAGAACTTGGCCATTTTGCTCTTGCATACGGTAGCTTACACCTTCGCTTTCTAATACCGAGACAATCTCTCCGATATCAAAACGTTCTTGTTGGCTATACAGTGGACGGAAGCTTTGTGAGGAACTCCAAAGAGCGACCACAATGATTGCCGCAACAATCGCAGCGAGTACGGCAGATAACACTAGGTTTCTCTGGCTACTCGACCAGATTTGCTTCAGCTTCGTTGTTACATCGTCCATGCTATTCGCAGTAGAAAATGTCTGTGCTGAGCCGGAGGTCATGGCTGTATTTCCGGCGACTTGGGGGGTTAGTTCTGACATGAATTACACCGGCATCTTCATAATATCTTCAAATGAGGTCACGACTTTGTTGCGCACTTGCATCAAAGCATTAAATGATAAGCTGGCTTTTTGGCTAGCGACCATCGCACCAACTAGGTCATCACTTTTTCCTGTTTCTACGGCCGTCATTTTTTGACTAGCCACTGATTGATGTTGATTCACTGTATCCAACACATTTGTCATCGCTTGTGAGAACGATAATGGTGCGTTTAGTGATTGTTGATCTAAAGGATTTGCACTCACGATAAACTCTGGCGGCTGCACTTGTGCCTGCATCGCCTGCATTTTTGACAACATAAGTTGCTCTGCCGAGACCGCATGAGTAGGTTGACTTGCCATCTATTTTTTCTCCTATTAGGCAGCCGAGCCTAGTGCCGACTGTAAATCAATACCATGTTCTCGCATGGCTGCGAGTTTGTAGCGTAGCGCTCGAGTTGATACTCCAAGCGCGTTTGCGGTTTTCGTTCGGTTTCCACCAAACTGACGTAATTTTTCTAAAATAAATTGATATTCGGCCTGCTTCTTCGCTTCTACATGACCAAAGCTTGAAGCTGGCTCAGCGGATGGAACTGGCGCAACAAGTTCAATAGGCAGCATCAGATCATGGGCAGTAATGTAGTCACCATGACGCATGACCAATGCACGCTGAATGACATTTTCCAACTCGCGAATATTGCCTGGCCAGTGATACTGACTCAGCGCACTGATCGCATCTTGGGATAGATGACAGCGACTGCTATCTTGATACTTTTCAATAAAGAATTGGCTGATCGGTAAAATGTCTTCTTTTCTTTCACGCAAAGGCGGCCAGTGCAGAGGCAAAACATCCAATCGGTAATAAAGGTCTTCACGGAATGTGCCTTTTTGAACTTCTTCACGTAAGTCTTTATTGGTTGCCGCAATAACACGAATATCAAGCTTCACCGCCTTGTGGCTGCCTACGCGTTCCACTTCACGCTCTTGAAGAACGCGTAATAACTTGGCTTGAACTGCAGGGGACATTTCACCGATTTCATCTAGCAAAATCGTCCCGCCATTCGCTTCTTCAAACTTACCGCTTTGAGAGTTAGTCGCTCCTGTGAAGGCACCTTTTACATGACCAAATAGAACCGCTTCTAGCATCGACTCTGGAATGGCGGCGCAGTTAACCGCCACAAATGGACCATCAATACGTGGAGAGTGCTCATGCACATATCGAGCCAGCACTTCTTTACCCGTTCCCGATTCGCCTGTAATTAACACACTGGCGCTGGTACAAGCGGCACGATGCGCCAATTGCAGTACCTGCTTGCTTCGCCAAGATTCCGCAACAATGTTGGCCATTGGCTTACCTAACGCTTCAACGCGCTTCAGTAAATTAAGCAGCTGATTCGCTTCAAATGGGCGTAATAGATAATCGGTTGCTCCCGATTTCATCGTCTCAGCCGCCAAGATTCCCTGCTCTTGATCGACAATAGCGATAACAACACCAGAGTTACGTTGCTTTTGGTGGCAAGCAACAAACTCGCGGACACACATGTCCGGTAAAGTAGAGCTCACAAGAGTGATTTCTGCTCGCTCTTCAAGTAATGCGCCTCGGCCAGTACGAGTGTGTTTTGCGGTGTAACCTGCATTTTGCAACACATCCAATACTGGTTGAGCAAGAGCTTCATTCGGCTCAACCAACAAAATTTTCGTTTTCGTCATCATTGAACCTTAACTTTCGTTTGTTGATTTTGTTGTTGTACATCAGGGTGGTGTTTCACTGCCGTTCGTTCGTTATCTCTAACTAGGCGCAACGTTACACGTCGATTTTTCGCTTGGCCCTTCGTCGAACTATTGCTGGCAATTGGGTAACGAGAACCATGCGCTCTTGTTTCGAGCATCGATTTATCAATACCAAGTTCAACTAAGGCCTCGGCAACTTGCTCTGCTCTAGTACGTGATACTGAAAGGTTCGCCAAGCTAGAACCAACGTTATCGGTGTGGCCATCAATTAAGATCTTGGTCACACGATCATCAACAGATACATAGCTATTTAGTGCTGCGAGCGTTTCTTGCTGCTTACGACTTAGCGCCTTCTGACCAAAGTCAAAAGACAGAACAAGATTTCGTGCCTCTGAAAACGAAAGCTTAGGCAAACGCGCTCGACAGGCATTAAATGACTTGAGCGCGTTTTGAATTTGAATAGTCGGAATCACAATCTCCGACAAAGAGGAAGCATTACTTCCCTTTAGTGACAACGTCACCCAATTACCAGTAGCAATTGAATCCATGAGTTCATCAGCACCTTTGCTGAAGACAAATCGTTGGGATGGCTTAGTAAAATCAAGGGTGGCAAACTCTTTTCTATAAAGCTCACTAGACCATGGGGCACTTTGACTTATTAGAGCAATCGTTTTCCATTTATTATTTTCATAATGTATATCGGAAATAAAATAAGTTTTATTGTTAGGTTCCGAACGGAAATAAAACTTCCCATACGGCGTGCTTGAGTGCAATAAGTTGCATTCAAAGTTGTTTCCTTTATATGTCCACTTTGAAAGGTCCATGGGGATGGTCACAACCTCACCTGAATATGTCACCTTAGACACTAGCAAACTGACAAAAATAAATATTTTACAATTTATTAAACCGTTAGGGTTCATGTATATCTTACAATTCCATGACCTTATCAATTTAATTAAATATGCCACTAAGCCGTGATAACTGGCATAGCTAATCATGTTAATTACCTATTCTGAATATTGAAACTGGTTACAAAATACTCACAAGAGCATAGCCAAACCTTTGAAATCAAGATTTAAGCTTTAAAAACAATGTCTTATATTTTAATTATCTAAATTAGCCGTTACACCATGAAGATGGTTTTAAAAAGTTAATAACAACTAAAAACGCTTAATATTTTTATATTTTCTTATTAAGCAATTTATAAAGGAAACTAACCCTTTTTAAATTTTATTAAAAGATTAAGACTATATGCTCAAGGCAACATGTGAACTAAAGTCACAATCTTAGAGTTTGAAACTAAAAGATCATTAAAATTTCTGTGTAGACTACACGCCATTAAGTTAAAACAGTTTCGATTGTTAACGCACGGTAAAATATAAATGGAAAATAGAGTTAGCGAGCCTATTTCTGATATTCAACTACTTGATGTAGAATTATTAGGCAAACCTATTCATATCATTCGTGAAAAGCTTGAAGGCTTGATTTCAGAGTCTTGTTCCAGCCTTACGATTGAATTACAAAATTGGCTCAGTACGAGTAAAGTGGAAGCTAGCTTAACCTCTGTAGACTTGCATCGCTTTACACCAATAAAAATGGATAAAGACCAAACGTCAACCTATCAACACCAAGAGGGCGGCATGGTATTTGTTCATGGAGATGCTCACACGTTAATAAAACTGGCGGATCGGTTCTATGGTGCCAGCACTGAGCGTTCAGCAACAACACTGACAGCAAGTGACCTCCGCCTACAAGAGAGAATCAGTCGTATCATTATTGGTTGGCTTGCACCAGGTGAGATGTGGGAAATGGGTGAGTACGAAGCCCCCCGAGGGATTGGGATTAACGTGCAGTTAAACATCGCGTTTGACGATCACCAAGGCTCAATTCATCTCAAACTAGATAGCCACCTTATTCAAACACTGATCGAGCAGCTTGAACTGCAGCCCGATACGGATTTGTACCAACCATTCTGTCGCTCTTTAGAGGCAACGCCTGTTCGACTGAATGTTGTTTTAAGTAAAAAGAAGATGCCGTTGAGCGACGTTGTAGGCTTACAACCTAACGATATTTTACCAATTGAGCTTCTTAATACGGTTCCAGTCAGCATTGGTAACCAATCTTTATTTACAGGTCGTATTGCTGAGCAAGACGGCCAACTTGTTTTGATCTTTAACCCTGATAAGGAACCGCAGCGATGAGCGAAGCGCCAGAAACGAATGCATTCGACGCAGAAGAATTGAACTTTGACGACTTTCAATTAGAAGACTTTGAAGCTGAAAGTACGCTCCAACAAGAACCAGCAACTGCGGAACGTGATCTTAGCTTTTTCAAAAGTATTCCCGTCACTGTCACGCTGGAAGTTGCAAGCAAAGAAATCCCACTTGGGGACTTAATGAAAGCCGGAGAAGGCACGGTTATCGAACTTGAAAAGCTCAATGGTGAGCCTTTAGACGTAAAGGTAAACGGCTCTCTAATGGGTCACGCTGAAGTCGTCGTTGTTAATGATAAGTACGGACTTCGTCTGATCGATGTACATGACTCTGCATTGAGTGGCGTTGGTCAATAATCTTAGGTAGGCATCACAATGAAAAATCTGAGCGCTTGGCACCGTTGGTTACCTCTTTTGGTACTGGTGTCACTTTTGTTTGCTTTCCCAACCATGGCGGCAGACAACGGCTTAACTATCTTGTCCGTTTCTGATGGCGACACACAGCAAGAATACAGCGTTAAATTGCAAATTCTGTTGTTGATGACGGCGCTCAGTTTTCTTCCAGCATTCATTCTGATGGCAACGAGCTTTACTCGGATTATCGTCGTCCTCGCGATTTTGCGCCAAGCCCTTGGTCTTCAACAAAGTCCTCCTAACCGCGTATTGGTTGGGATTGCTTTGGCATTGACCTTGCTGATCATGCGACCTGTTTGGAGCGATATTCATGAAAATGCATTTCAACCGTATGACAATGGTGAAATCACGCTAATACAAGCATTCTCTGTAGCAGAGAAACCAGTGAGAGAATTCATGCTGGCACAAACTCATCAAAGCTCTCTTGAGCAAATGCTGCGTATTGCCAATGAACCACTCGACCAAAACGTTGAGGATATTTCTTTTGCGGTTGTCTTGCCTGCGTTTGTCATCAGTGAACTAAAAACCGCCTTTCAAATTGGCTTTATGCTCTTCATCCCCTTCTTAGTTATCGACTTGGTTGTCGCCAGTGTGCTCATGGCAATGGGTATGATGATGCTATCGCCTTTGATTGTTTCACTCCCTTTTAAACTGGTAGTGTTTGTACTCGTGGATGGCTGGGCAATGACGGTTGGCACATTATCTGCCAGTTTCGGTTAAATAGGAGCATGCTATGACCCCTGAACTAACCGTAACGTTATTTTCCGATGCAGTATGGCTGATCATTTTAATGGTTGCGGTACTGGTTGTTCCTGGCTTAATTGTCGGTTTGTGTATCGCCGTTTTCCAGGCCGCCACACAAATCAACGAGCAAACACTCAGCTTTTTACCACGTTTGCTCGTTACGCTATTGATGGTGATTTTTGCGGGTCATTGGATGCTCCGAAAAATCATGGAACTGTTTGATTTCTTATTCCACAACATACCGGGGATGATTGGCTAATGGCCATCACATTTGCAGAGCTCTCAGCGATACTCGGTCAACTCTGGTGGCCGTTTTTTCGTGTGGGAGCTGTATTTATTTCGATGCCCTTCTTTGGTGATGCAATCATTCCCGTTTGGATCCGTACCTTACTGGCACTTTCGATCGTCGTGATTACCGCACCATTGATGCCACCAATGCCACAAGTCGAATTATTCTCCATGACGTCTCTATTCCTTGCTTTTGAGCAAGCGATTTGGGGCGTGATGTTTGGGCTAATTTTGCACATGCTCTTTAACGTTTTCACCATGCTTGGTCAGGTCGTTTCTCTGCAAATGGGATTGGGTATGGCAATGATGAATGATCCTATCAACGGACTTTCTGTCGCCATTTTGGGCCGTATATTTCTTATATTTTCAACCTTGTTATTTCTCGCGCTAGAAGGACACTTGCTCGTCATTGATATCGTGATTCAAAGTTTTGTCGTGTGGCCGGTCGGTTCTGGCATCACATCGCTTTCTCTGCAAGGCGTTGTAAATATTTTCGGTTGGATGTTTGCCTCAGCTTTAGCACTAGCGTTGCCTGCTATTGTTTCAATGCTCTTAGCCAACATCAGTTTTGGTGTGATGAATCGCGCCGCCCCCTCACTCAACGTATATGCATTAGGTTTTCCAATGACGATGCTTCTTGGCCTGTTCAGCGTATTAATTTCAGTATCTGGTGTGCCGGGTCGCTACACCGCGCTTGTGCACGACACCATCAGACACTTGAGTAACTTTATGTTGGGGGGCGCATGAGCGATCAATCGTCTCAGGACAAAACTGAAAAAGCCTCGCCGCAGAAAGTAAAAAAAGCGCGCCAGGAAGGACAAATTCCTCGTGCTAAAGAGTTTACTACTGCGGTGATATTTCTAGCGGTGGCGCTCTACTTTTACTCTCAGCTCAATAGCATTTGGGAAAGTATGTCAGGTATTTTTCGCTACAACATGATGCTGACGCGAGCCGACTTAGAAAACCCGAAACAGCTTGTCGAGCAATTGGGACAAAGTTTAGCGGTCATCATCGACATGCTATTGCCGTTGTTTACCGTCATTATTATCGTGACCTGTGGTAGCAGCCTTGTACTAGGCGGTTGGATGTTCCGTCCGGCGAACGTTATGCCAAAGCTGAGCAAAATTAATCCTTTAAGTGGGATAAAGCGCATTTTTTCGACACGCTCAGTGGTTGAGCTCTTAAAGTCCACATTCAAAGTAGCCGTTATTTTCGGCATCTTATATGGCTATTTAGACAACCACTTACAGCCTCTGCTAGGTATGCAAAACTTACCTTTAAGCCAAGGCTTTTCCCTCGTGATGTCTATTCTCTTTGAAGGCTTATTGTTGATGGGGTTTGCGTTGTTGTTATTTGGTGTTGTAGACATTCCCTACCAACGTTGGGAGCACCTAAAAGAGCTGCGTATGACCAAACAAGAGCTGAAGGAGGAATTCAAGAACAACGAAGGCCGCCCTGAAGTAAAGCAGCGAATCCGTCAAATTCAACAGCAGTTTGCACGCCGTAAAATCGATAAGATGGTACCAACGGCTGACGTGATCATCACTAACCCAACTCACTACGCTGTCGCTCTGAAGTACGAACCTTCACTTTCTGATGCTCCATTTGTGGTTGCAAAAGGCGTAGACGAAACAGCCATGCACATTCAACGAATCGCCCGAGAAAACAAGGTGGAGATCATCAACTCACCACCGTTGACTCGTTCGATCTATCACACCACGGCGATTGAACAAGCAATCCCAAGCCAACTGTACATTGCCGTGGCACATATTCTTACTTACGTTTTGCAATTGAAAGCCTTCCGTAAAGGTGAAGGAAAAGAGCCAACTCCTTTGCCTCATTTTTCGATTCCAAAGCATTTGCAGCACTGATTAACCCGCGTTTATCCAAGGACACGAAAGTATGCTTAACCGGTTAAAACAACTTCAAACATCAACCAAAGGCTACATTGGCATTCCAATTGTCTTGCTAATGATTTTGGCAATGGTGATTTTACCTTTGCCTCCCCTGCTATTGGATGCGTTGTTTACCTTCAATATCGTCTTGGCAATCCTAGTATTGCTGGTCAGCACTACCGCAAAGCGACCATTAGACTTCTCAGTTTTTCCAACAATTTTGTTAGTCGCGACATTATTGCGTCTTACACTGAACGTCGCTTCCACACGAATCGTACTCCTAGAAGGACATAATGGGGGGGATGCGGCAGGTAAAGTCATCCAAGCGTTCGGTGAAGTCGTTATTGGCGGTAACTACGTCGTTGGTATGGTGGTGTTTGTTATCTTGATGATCATCAACTTCGTCGTAATTACCAAAGGTGGCGAACGTATCTCTGAGGTGTCAGCGCGCTTTACTTTGGATGCCTTACCGGGCAAACAGATGGCGATTGATGCCGACTTAAATGCCGGTCTTATCGATCAGGAAACCGCTCGATTGCGTCGTAAAGAAGTCGCTAACGAAGCCGATTTCCACGGCTCGATGGACGGTGCCTCAAAGTTTGTGCGAGGTGATGCTATCGCTGGTTTGCTGATTCTGTTTATCAACATCATTGGTGGTATCAGCATCGGCGTCTTTGAGCATGGACTCGCAGCATCTGACGCCTTTAAAACATACGCACTACTTACAATCGGTGATGGCTTAGTAGCTCAAATTCCGTCACTTCTATTGGCAACGGCTGCAGCGATTATCGTTACGCGAATTAATGATAGCGATAATGGCATGTCGGAAACCATGCAAAAACAATTGCTGGCAACCCCGGCGACACTGTTTACCGTCGCAGGCATCATGGCTGTGATAGGCATGGTACCAGGCATGCCACATTTGGCCTTTTTTGCTTTCGCGGGTGCTTTAGCTTTCGCGGGTTGGCGTCAAACGAAAAAGCCCGTGCAAGACTCCCAAATCGAGGAGGTCGAAGCACTTTCACAAGCCATGCAAGAGGACGATACACCGCTTACATGGGAAGATATTCCTCATGTTCAAACGTTGTCGCTTTCCCTGGGTTACCGTCTCGTTCACCTAGTCAACAAAGAACAAGGTGCACCTTTATCACAGCGTATTCGCGGTGTGCGCCGTAACCTATCTGAACAAGTCGGCTTTTTATTACCAGAGGTGCGTATTCGAGACAACCTAAGCCTTAAACCGAATCAGTATACAATTTCTCTCAATGGCGAAGTGATCGAACAAGGCTTTATCGAGCCAGAACGTTTGATGGCGATTGCAGTCGGAGAAACGTACGGTGAAGTAGATGGTATTTTGGGCAGTGATCCTGCTTACCAATTACCAGCAGTGTGGATTGAACATCAAGACAAAGCGAAAGCGCTGAACATGGGTTATCAAGTGGTCGATGATGGCACGGTCATCGCGACTCATATTAGCAAGATAATGAAAACAAACCTTGCTGAGTTGTTTACGCACGACGATGTTGAAGCCATGACGCAACGCTTGACACAGCAAGCACCGAAGTTAGCCGAAGCCCTAGCCGCGGCACTTAACCCTGCGCAGCAACTCAAAGTATATCGCCAGTTGTTACTAGACCAAGTGCCACTAAAAGATATTCGTACGATTGCTAACACGATGCTGGAGTCCGCGGAAAACACTAAAGACCCGATTTTACTGGCATCTGATGTGCGTTGCGCACTAAAACGCACGCTCGTAAACCTGATTGCGGGACAGAAAAACGAATTAAATGTCTATGCTCTCTCTGATGAACTAGAACAAATGCTACTGACTTCGCTACAACAAGCACAATCTTCTGGTACAGTAATGTTAGACAGCTTCCCAATTGAGCCAAATATTCTTGGTCAGTTCCAACAAAACTTGCCACTGATAAGACAACAGCTCAAACAACAGGGATTACCTCCGATTCTTCTCGTTATGCCTCAGTTACGTCCACTTCTGGCTCGTTACGCACGCACATTTACGCAAGGACTGGCAGTATTGTCTTACAACGAAATTCCAGAAAACAAACAAATCAATGTGGTAGGAAACCTTGGTTAATCTTATTTCAACACATGCGATGTACGAACATTTGGTTGGTCTCGCAGTACAACATATCGTCACGGATGACGATCAATTAGTATTTGATGCTTTAAAGCACAATGACATTCAACACGCGTGCCAAGCCATTCGCGAGACTCAATCAGGAGAGGTAGAATTCCAACACCTGACGTTGAGATTTGGCACGCGTGGCGAACAAAGCGTCTATCAATTCGAACTCTCTGAACAAATGCAGTACTGCCTAGATTTGTTCAGCCTTTATCTCGCATTGCGACAAACACAGTTTCAGCTAGAAGCCTTTCACCCCGACTTAATCAGTAACGTCGTCGTGCCGATAAGAATTGACGCATTACTATGGGAACCAGGCATATACTTTCTCGAACAGATGATTCAGTTTCACTCTTCCGCTTTTCAACATGTGATTCCTTCTCTTCAAGCAGACAAAACGCTATGCGCCTATGATAAAGTCTCAGCGCTGATAGAGAAGTTAAGAGAAAACGCCTACTCACTTTGGTTTGAAGTCGCGACATCACAAGTGAACTTCGAACGAGTCGCTGACTTTAGTCCCGATATGATCAAACTATCAGTCACATTAGAGGATAAAGAAGAAAGACATGCTTTCCTACCGATTGCTAAGTTCTTAAGAAAGCACAAATACCCTTGGGTAGCCGGGCGGGTAGCGAGCCAAACAGAGCTAAACCGCTATCGCTTGTTAGGGGCCAATTATTACTTTGGTTATTTCAGTGACATCCCGACCTCCCTCTCTTTTCAATCTTTTGGTGAGGAATGACAGAATCCTAACTATTAATCTTTATAAAACAGCGCGAATTATTCGCGCTGTTTTTTTATTTATAACGAAGAACGATAATATTGATAGATGACTGCTTCCCTGATTAAGTCAGGCTTATTCAGGTTATTTGATGTTATATCTGTATTTTCATGGAATACAAGTCACTAAAAATCATCAATTTTGATCTTTTTTAGGAATTTTTTAATTTTCAAATTAATCATTAAAGCTGACCGACCGCCTCTAGTTAGTGACTAGGGAATATCCCGAGGCCTGAAAGATATAGTGACTAACTAAGGAGACTAAGATGGCTTTATCAATGCACACTAACTACGCATCGCTTGTAACTCAAAACACTCTGAACAACACAAGCGGTCTTCTAAACACTGCGATGGAGCGTCTAAGCACGGGTTACCGCATCAACTCAGCAGCAGACGACGCTGCGGGTCTACAAATTGCAACTCGTCTGGAAGCTCAGACTCGTGGTATGAATGTAGCGATGCGTAACGCACAGGACGGCATCTCTATGATGCAGACTGCTGAAGGTGCAATGGATGAGATGACAAACATCACATACCGCATGAACGACCTAGCAACACAATCTTTGAACGGCTCAAACAGTCAAGAAGACCGTGCAGCTTTGGATGCAGAGTTCAAACAGCTAGCATCTGAGCTAGGCAACATCATGGAAAACACTTCATTTGGTGGTCAAAAACTTCTAGCTGAAGGCGGCGGTTTTGGTGCAAGCAGCGTTACTTACCAAATTGGTGCGACTGGTGCAGAGAAACTAGCTGTAAATGCAAAAACACAGCTAAACGACATCTCGACAGCAATTGCTGGCCTGACAAGCATCAGCACTGCTGCTGCAGCTTCTACAGCTCTTGCAAACCTTTCAAGCTCTGGCGGTATGCTAGCAGATCTAGGTACAGCACGTGCTCAGTTTGGTGCTAACATCAACCGTCTAGAGCACACAATGACTAACCTTGGTAACATGACTGAAAACACTTCTGCAGCAAAAGGCCGTATCACTGATGCAGACTTCGCTACAGAGTCTTCAAACATGACTAAGAACCAAATGCTTATGCAAGCAGGTACAACAGTTCTTTCTAAGACTAACCAGCTTCCTGGCATGGCAATGTCTCTACTACGCTAATCATTGAAGCTTATAACCCCACCCATCCGGTGGGGTTTTTTACTATCTGAATATTATGACACCAGTTTATTCTCAACATATTGATATCATTCGCTCTCGTTGGCCTGACGTAGCAAAAGCCTTAGACAGTGCAGACTTTAGCGACTTACACTTTGAAGTAGTTGAAAAAGCAGCGATGACCCTAAAAGTCAACGGAGTTCAACTTAGCAGTGCTTATGACCCGGTCGAAGAAGCCTTCCAGTACCGAAGCCTAACGTCTAGCGACGATTATCATATTTGGGGCATCGGTATGGGCAATGTCCCATCCCTGTTAACACAAGATAAAAATGCTCGATCAATTCGTGTTTATCTTTATAACCTACCGTTAGCAAAATTGGTGCTTTCTCTCGTTCCACAACAATGGATATCCGATCCTCGTGTTTCGTTGATCATCGTCTCAGAAGACCAAAGCGATATAGGTAGAAAACTCGCGAGCCTTACTTGGGATGATTGTATCATTCTCAATGCCGACAGAGCCATTTCGCGTCATACTCATCAATGGCTTTATTTCCGCTTAGAAAACCGTGTTTTGATCGGCTATGCAAACGCTAGCTATAGACATAGCGATGAAGAACTGCTCACAAGAGAGAAAGAAAACGAACCTCTTTTAAAACGCCTAAACTCTTCTGATCATTATCTTATGTATCAAGTAGACGACGCTATTTGTATTGGTGCTGGCCCATCACTCCAGCATCATATTGAAGAGTTAAAAACAGTCTATAACCGACCAAATCGTCCCAAGCTTATTGCTGCATCAACTGCATGCAAGTGCTTAATTGAAAATAACATCAAACCAGATGTCGTATTTGCTGTAGATTTAAATTTAGGTGACGAACATATTCCATATGAGATCGCCAAAAATACTATTTTGGTGTTTGGTAGCCATATGCCTAGCCGTATTTTCCAAAACTGGCATGGCGAGAAGTATTACTTACACTTGGGTGACTTCACATACGACAGATTTGCAAGCAAACTACCGGTTAAATATCGCCCTTACTCGTTTGGTTCGGTAATCCATCCTCTAATCCACTTCACCCTTTTACAAGGTGCTACCCAAGTATCACTCATCGGATGCGACTTTGGTTTCCCTGGAGATATCATCCATTCAGGACGCGAAAACAGACCAGACGACCCGAACGCGACGATGACAGCACGAGTAGAGAATGGTTATGGTGAGATGATCAAAACCTCACCAGCCTACCGCATGTTTGGAAGCGGTGTTGAGAACCTAATAGCAGCATCACCACAGACCAAGTTTTACAATTGGAGCCGTATTGGTGCAAAAATTATTGGTGCTGAATATTTCAATGTGGAGGAACTATATGGCAACCGAGATTAACTCTGTTTATGACACTTTTATTAAAACTTCAGAGGTTTACTCATACGGTGACCACTTGACAGGCGACTTAATGTTAGGGAGATGTCTAAATCTCCTAACAAAATTATTCACCGTTCAGTCAGAGCGCACGTCTGTTCTCGAAATACTTTCGCGAATAAATACCGCCCGAGAAGTTCATGACTTCACTGCACTTGCAGATATTCTAAGGTATGAAATTGCGCCTAACATAAAAGCGTTGAGTGAACGCTATTAGCTCTAGAAAGCCTCATCATTGAGGCTTTTTTATCGCCTGATGTAAATAGAACTATTATTATCCCAATGAGAGTCTGGCAATCTAAAACCTACTTTCAGCATAATATTCCTTAACACTTTGTTAAATAACTCTAGTTCCACTGGCTCAGGACTATTATCGAACTGATAGCGTTTTAACTCAGGAAATTTTGATATGGCCTCTTTTTGGATACTTGCCAACTCGTCAGAATTAAGACTCTGCTTGCTAAGTAATTTAGCGTGAATAAAGCGCTCATATTCGCGAGCACACTTCATTAGTCGTAAGGCAAATTCGTTCATAATTGTTGTTTTTCTTTCCGATACTCCAATTTGATGAAAAGATAACAGGAAGCATATAAATACGATGTAAGAATTATCTTAATTCATTAGAAGTAAACACCGAAATATCTGTTCTGAGTCCCTTCCTCCCTTTCAACTCCACTTAGAAATTCTATTAAACATTTACGAGTCTTGAGTCGCCTTGTCTTATAGGAAAACGCTACTTGTTTTCTAGAGGAAAGCGGAACACAAAAGGTGGAACCACAGCTTCCTCTCTATGAAATAATACATCGCAAAGCATTGTTATATATAGCCATTTATATACGGCACACATCTTGCGATGAACTGTTAAACCAAGGCATAGCAGATAAGCTATTTAAGCCGTATATATGAGAGAGGGAGTAACCTCATGAGTTCATTAGATCCAATTACAATGGCTACTAAATTTGCCACTTTTGACGTTCAACCGTTTCAACAGCGCTATCAGCTACAAGCCAGCAAATATCAAGCGCAACTTTCCGCTCTAGGTAAAGTTGAAACGGCATTACGAGACTTTCGTAATTCGTTAAACGAAATGAACAGCAGCACAAACACCATCATTAAGAACAGTGCAACCCTATCTCAGGAAGGTTACTTTACAGCCAGTGCAGATGCTAAGGCCCTCACAGGCAACTACCAAATTTTTGTTGAGCAAGTTGCCACGTCTCATCAAGTCTCTACAGGGATGCCTGCTGATCTAGAAGCAACAACTGAAGTCCCAACAACTGGCTCTCTCGAGTTCACGATCAATGGCGAAACAATGACGCTAGATCTATCGACTGTTGATTCAGACGGTGATGGCACAGCAACAGTCAGTGACTTAGCAAAAGCAATCAACAACAACAGCGATAACCCTGGAGTAAACGCCACCTTAGTTCGCTCAAATGGTCAAACTCACTTTATGTTATCAAGCACTGAAACTGGTGTTGCTAACCAAATCAACGTATCGGCGTCTGGTACTGGCCAAGCCTGGTTTGAAGATGCATTCACAAATCTAAACCAAATTAGCGCCCCGCAAGATGCTGTAATGTGGTTGGGAGCTAAAGACTCTGGTCTCAAACTGACGAACGCAAGCAATACATTTGAAGGTGTAATCGACGGTGTAGATATTACTCTAACCAAAGCTCAAGCTTCTGGTGAAACACCTGTTGGCCTTGATATAGGCTCTGACAGCGAAGCAACTAAAGAGCAATTGGATAAGTTTGTTGACGCATATAACACTCTTATTGGCGCAATGAACCAGCACACCCAAATAGGTAGTGAAGACAAAAAACGTGGAGTGTTAGCAAGTGATCCAACACTTCGCTCCATTGAGAGCCAATTAACTAATTTGGTTCGAGGGGAACACGGTGGTATGCGTCTGAGTGAAATCGGTGTGAGCTTGGATCGTGATGGGAAAATGAAAGTCGACCACGAAAAATTCGCCGAAGTTCAAAAGAATAACAGCGTGGGCTTGGAAGCAATGTTTAATGGCGACGATGCCTTACTTGACTCAATGGACGCGATGATTGATCCATTTCTGAAGTTTTCATCAGGCGCATTCAAATCCCGTAAAAATGCGCTTCAAGCTAACTTGGATCGCATAGAAGATAAACAATCTACATTAGAGCGTAAATACGATATGTCGTACAAACGCTACATCAAACAGTTCACACAAATGAACGCGTTAATGACCCAAATGAACCAAACCATGTCGATGTTTGGCTAAGCCTTTAGGAGAAAAAACTCATGCTTATGGACTCTGGCTATGACTCGTACCAGCAAGTAGACCTCAACGCGCAAGCGGCAGCAGCAAACCCACACCAATTAGTCATTATGTTGATCGATGGCTTACTTGATGAAGTTGAACGTATTCGTGGCCATTTGGCTGCGAATCGCTTGGCGGAGAAAGGTAACGGAATCAACAAATGTATGAACATCTTAATTGGGCTCACAAGCGCTCTAGATGATGAGAATGGTGGCGAAATTGCTGAAAACTTACGCCAGCTGTATGACTTCTGCCAAGTTGAGCTTTATTACGCCAGCGTGCAGAACGATGCGAATCGCTTGGTTAATGTCGAGCGTGTAATGGGTAACATTCGTGAAGGTTGGATGAATTTTGGACAACAAGCATAAAGTGTCGCCAGAGCGATTTCGTCATTTATCTCAGCTCATCCAATTCGCTACAAAAACAGCAGATTGGCATGCGCTTAAGCGCTATGACTTGCAGTTGCGAGAGCTATTGATCAGTCACAAACCTTTTTTGAAGGATCCTAAGCTTGCACCTGAAATTCAACGTGCCAAAACCGTTCATGCAGATGCATTCGCTAGATTAGAAAAGTCGAAGAACGAGTTAGAAAAAGAGATGAATATGGTCAATGACCATCAAGAGCGCGCTATGGCCTATCAATTAGCGATGACCATGGAGCTAACTCAATGATCGTATCTCCTTCAACTCAAATATCCGGCAATTCATCACCTGGCCATGAAGGCAACATAAAACAAGCAAGAGCTGTACACGGTTTTTCTCATAACCCTATGTCTGAGCATAGCCAGTATGACGGCCAAGGTTTCGCCTCAGCTTCAACCGTGCCGAGTTTTCATCTTACCGCTCCAGCTTTGGACAGCGAAGAAAAGGCGCATGCTCGTGGTTCGGATACTGACGAGCACTCGGCTTCTGAAGCAGATGCTCACCTGACAAGTACACTGGGTTCAACAGAATCACCTGATCTTGCTATGCAAGCTCAGGCTCTAACCCAGAGTATGCTCACTATGGCAGAAAAGCAGTCGGGTCAGTTCGGAAAAACTCCGCCTTTATCGGTAGCTAACGATGTTAAGTCTACAATACAAGACTCAAATAACGCCTTGCTAAACACCTCTCCAAAACAACAAGAGGTGCAACAAAGCCAACCGATGTCATCGAACTCGCGTCTATCAATCTCCAGTGCCGACTTTCAGACCCTATTGAGTCAACCAGTTCAAGGGCAACCAACGGCCTCACCACTCCAAGGACAAACACCAACGCCACAAGCCCCGAACACCGCCGTTGCCACGAGTCATATTCAAACTCAAGGCTCTGAGTGGGCGGCTGTGCGCGTTGACACCAGTGCTGGGAAATGGGGAGAGCAAATGATGCAAGTTCTGCATGACCGTGTGACTCTTCAAGCGCAACAAAATGTACAAGAAGCCAAAATCCGCCTCGACCCACCGGATTTAGGTAAGCTGGATTTACTTGTACGTGTTGAAGGCGACCGACTAAGCGTGCACATCAATGCCAATACAGCCGCAACACGAGAAGCTTTAATGCAAGTGTCTGAGCGTCTGCGCACAGAACTGCAAGAGCAGAACTTCGTCCATGTCGATGTCAACGTAGGCTCTGATCAAAGCCAGAGTCGCAATGACCAACATACAAATGAAGAAGACGCCACTATTTTCGCAGCACGAGAATCTGGTGCATTCCAAACCACAACAACAAACTATTCAGAACACTGGCTGAACACTCAAGCCTAGTTAATCCTCGAGGAAAAAGGTTATGACCAAACAACAAATGATCGCCCTGTTTATCGCCATGATCATCACCAGCGCCCTCGTTTCGGCCGCCACGATTATGGGCGGAATCTGGTACTTAAACAAACACGCTCAAGAGTCACCTGACTCTGGTTCCTTGATCGATGATTCTCCATTGTCATTTTTAGTCACAGAAGAACCGACAAGCAAAGGTCCTAGCTTCCATCCTTTAGACAAAGTCGTTTTAACCGTGAAAGGTAAAAAACAGACTCACTTTGTCATGCTAGAACTAGCAATTGAAACACGCCGTCCTGAGCGCATCAAAGACATTGATGAGTACATGCCAATGGTACAAAACTCATTATTAAAATTGTTTAGCGACAAAACATTTGATGAGTTACAGCAAGCGGGTGCCATCGATATTCTGCAAAACGAAGTAAAACAAACGCTTTTACTGGCTTTTGCTAAGACAGACATCGTTCGCGAAATCGACGATGTTTTGTTGACTAAATATGTTGTGCAATAACGGAGCACAACCATGTTAGACATGAATATACAAGACACCTATACCACAGAAGAGGAAGTGACGACGCCATCACGCCCAATTGACGAAAATGCACTGCTGCAACGTCATCAAGTTATGGTGAAACGCGTCGTTAACCAGCTACGTGTTCATGCCACTTCTCACTGTAGTATTGAAGATATGCAGCAAATTGGCCTTATCGCTCTAGTTGAAGCTGGACGCCGATACGGCGATGTTGACGATCCTCATTTCCCTGCCTTTGCCGTGTGTCGCGTTCGAGGTGCAATTTTAGACGAATTACGCCGGTTAGATTGGCGCTCACGTAAAACTCGCCAACAGGCTCACGAACTCAACGACGTGACTCGAGATCTCACACGCTCTTTAGGTCGGATGCCTACGGATGCAGAAATCATCCAAGCCTTGGGGACGAATGAGCAGGACTATTACAACCGCCAAAATGCCGCCCTTGCGGGAGAGATGCAAAGCCTTGACCAACTGATGGAAAGCAGTGGTGATAGTTATATTGGCGGGCAATATGATGGCATGGAACATGAGCATATTCGTCGCAGTTTAGATAGCGCTTTAGGCAAATTGCCGAAGCGTGATCAATTGCTGCTTACTCTGTTCTATCAACATGAACTCAACTTACACGAAATAGCTCTGGTATTGGATCTGACACCACCTCGTATATGTCAGCTTCACAAACAAGCGCTGAAACAACTCAACCAATTAATGTCCTCTTAGGAGTCACAAGATGCAAAAGTTTTTTGGAGTCCTCACTATCCTGGTGTGCGTCTTCGGTGGATACATGTGGGCCGGCGGTAACTTAGGCGCTATCTGGCAACCAGCCGAATTCCTTATCATCATTGGCGCTGCTGCTGGTTCTTTGATCATCGGTAACCCACCTCACGTACTGAAAGAAATGCGTCGCCAAGTGCCTGCGACCATCAAAGGCCCGACAGAAGAGCATGAGTACTACATGGAATTAATGGCGCTACTCAATAACTTGCTTGAGACAGCGCGCAACCGTGGTTATAAGTTTCTCGACTCTCACATTGAGTCGCCAGAACAGAGCTCTATGTTTCTCGCTTACCCGACGATTGCTGAGGATCATCGCCTAATTTCTTTCATTACTGATAATTTACGTTTAATGGCAATGGGACAAATGTCGCCTCATGAATTAGAGGGACTGCTAGAGCAAGAAATTGAAGCTATCCAAAACGAAATGCTTTTGCCTTCACGCTCACTACAGCGTACAGCAGAAGCACTACCTGGCTTCGGTATTCTTGCAGCAGTTGGTGGCATCATTATCACCATGCAGGCCATTGATGGCTCAATCGCTATGATTGGTTATCACGTTGCAGCAGCTCTCGTAGGTACATTCATTGGTATTTTCGGTTGTTACTGTGGTTTAGACCCACTAAGTAACGCCATGGCTCAGCGAGTAAAACGTAATATGACTGCTTTTGAATGCGTACGCGCAACCTTGGTTGCCTACGTAGCGAAGAAGCCGACATTGCTCGCCATTGACGCTGGTCGTAAACATATTCAGCTAGACATCAAACCAACATTCAACCAAATGGAGAAGTGGTTAGCTGAAC
Source organism: Vibrio sp. CCB-PB317 (assembly GCF_022808245.1). Classification (NCBI taxonomy): domain Bacteria; kingdom Pseudomonadati; phylum Pseudomonadota; class Gammaproteobacteria; order Vibrionales; family Vibrionaceae; genus Vibrio; species Vibrio sp. CCB-PB317. Next base: position 342,102 of record NZ_JALGNU010000002.1, on the reverse strand, counting down.
AGGAGGGATAATGCAAAAACAAGAGCATGTAGTGTTCAAACGTGCCAAAGCACACAGCCATGATGAACCTCATGGCGGCGCGTGGAAAGTCGCGTTTGCTGACTTCATGATCGCCCTAATGGCGCTGTTTCTTGTGCTTTGGGTTATGCAAGTGGTAGACAAAGAAGAGCGTAAAGCAATTGTCGCCCACTTACATAGCTCAAGCGTATTCGACAAGAGTTACGGTAATCCATTTGATACTTCACAAAGTATCTCTCCTATTGACTTGGCACAGGACTCTTCTGTGCCAAGTAAACACAATTCCAACCACGTGGTAAGCTCATACTTTCGAGGTGACGGCGATGGGCCAGAAATCGACTCGTTGATTCCTGGTAACTTCGATACTCAGGAGCAACTTGCAGCGCTGGCGAAAGTCATTGAACGAATGACCGCTCAGATTAACGCACAAGGAAATGTCAACGTCACCGTGACCCCACAAGGCCTACGTATCGTCCTTCAAGATGATTACAAACAGCATATGTTCAGTCGTGGAGGCGCAGAGCTGACCCCTTTCTTCGAAGACTTATTACTTGCACTTGCGCCTGTATTTCAGCGTGTGAACAACCCACTGATCATCAGCGGACATACGGATGCGATTCCATTTAAAAAACGCTTTGGTCGTCAATCAAACTGGGCGCTATCTGCATCTCGAGCTGATGTCGCAAGAAATACGCTGGTTGAAGGTGGCATGCCGGATGATCGAGTCATGCAGGTCACAGGCATGTCGGATAGAGCACTGCTTAACCCTGATGAACCAGATTCAAGCGAAAACCGCCGTATCGAGCTGTTCATTTTAACGACGCCAGCAGCCAAAGTACTCGAAACTCTTTTTGGTAACCACCAAGAAAGTGAACTGCAAAAAGCGAAAGATAAAGCAGAATTTAACCAACCAGTCATTCGACAAGAAGTCATCAATTACTCGGGTGATACGGCCACCAACGAAGTAAATATTCAACAATTATAACCTCAAAAGGTCACCTCGCCTGATGGTGACCTTTCTAACTGAAACCTCTGTTACTGTGACTTTTTAGTTGAGTTCTATATGCACATAACACCTTCCGAAAACAAAAAACGCGATCTGTTGAAGAAAGCCTTTTTATGGTTAATTGTCTTCGACTACCTTTTATTGGCGTTTTTCTTAACTCAGCTGTCCAGTTTAACGCTTAACAATGGGACCATGATCAGTATGCTGCTCGTCGTCTACAACGTCTTACTCGTTTCTCTGTGCTTTCAAAGAACCAATAAACAGGACTCTTATATTATCTACCCTGTTTTATCCGCGACGTTGTTGGCATTCGTCTGCTTTCTTTATTTCTTTTTTTTAATTTAGATACCAGACTCCACCATTGATTTGATTTTTAATGCTTTTTCGAAGTGGTCGAGCCGATGGGTCTGAATCCACCACGTAGCCGCCTCCATCAACTGTTCAGGATCATCATTTTTGTTGGCGAAAAACGCATAAAATGAGAGCCCAACCTGCTCACCTTTGCTTTCGATCTTTTTGTCACAGACCTCTATTATTTTGTCTCTCAATGAAGCTCTCATTTCTATTCCCTTACGCTAGTACATACTCACTAACCATACGGTTGAAAGAAATCAGATCAAACGAACCTTTAATTTCAAAACGTACTCTTCCCACCTCACTCATAAAGAACTCAATTTCACAATCTAAGTCAAAAGTACCAGACGTCTCGATAGAAAATGCATTGATCTTGCTATAAGGCAGCGACGTGTAATCCACTTTTGAGCCCGTAATCCCTTGCACATTCGCCGCAATCACTCGCTTGTTGGTAAACACCACTTGGTCGCGAACCGTTTTAAAGCCCGCAAATACCGACTCGCCATCAATAAGAAACTTGTGAAAATCTTCCCTAACTTTTGATACCTCAATGGGTTTAAGCTTAAACACTGATGAATTGTCGAAATCGATCATAGTCATTCCTTTTTAGTTGATAGCGAACAAACTCAACGTAGCAGATACACAGACCGTTGCCTATCAGCTAAGTACCATCTTTCGATTTCAAACCTAGGAAAAAATTCAACAAAGTGCATTACTTCCAGCCCTGCCGCCATAGCTCTGGGTCTTTCAGCTCTTGCCAGTTCATCTCTTGCTCACGTTTACTCATAACCGCCTCAATGACACATTTCACAACATTGCCGTCTTCATCCAGTTCCATTTCAGTTACGACAAAGTGCTTCTCTTTATTTTTAGGTGACGTCGCCGTCCATTTGCTGTGCAATAGCTTCTTGGGGTGAATTTTATTCATAGTGGTATACCAATTTAACTAGCATCTTTATGTATACGACTGAATACCAAGAGAGAATCAGATTTTATTTTTAAGCATCCACGAAAAGAAAAAGCCGCAAAAGAGGTCATCCCCTAATGCGGCCTTACTTGCAACCCAATTAGGTCTTTTGACCGTTCAAACGAGGGTTTAAGTACTGACTCTGTAGCAACTGCAACGCCTTACCAACCAGCACAATCACTACCGCGCCAATCAATACGGGCGTGAACAGAAAACTCCACCCCTGCCCAGATGCCATGATCAAGATAGGATTTGCGCCCGCAGGTGGATGCGTTGTCTTCGTAATCAGCATTGCTGACACTCCTAACCCAGTCGCAATCGCGAGGGTGATTGGCGTGATCTCAACATATTGGCTAAACGCAATACCGATAGATGCCGTAATCAAGTGACCAATGATCACGTTTTTTGGTTGAGCGAGAGGGCTGCTAGGCACCCCAAACACCAACACCGCAGTAGCACCAAATGGCGCCATGAGAAGTACAACCTCAGTAAGAGATACCTCGACGTAAGACAACACACCAATAGCCAATGTCGCACCAAGCCCCGCGACCAACGATAAAATTAAATTATTCATAAACACCTCAAAGTAGACCGAATTGTCTACAAGTTAAAATAGACAAATCTGTCTACCTTTGTCAATATGTGTTTGTAGAACTTTTTGAGGACGTAGTTATGAACAAAAAGAAACAGTTATTGATCGATACCGCGTTGTCGCTGTTTTACAAACAGGGCATCAACTCCATTGGCATCAATGAAGTCCTTAAAGTATCTGGCGTGGCTAAACGCACGCTGTACAGTCATTTTGAAAGCAAAGAAGCGCTCATCCTCGCCGCACTAGAACAACGCCACCAAATCTTCATGGCGTGGCTAGAGGAGAAACTATCACCAGCACAATCGAGCACAGACGTGATCGACCAGTTGTTTACCGCGCTTAACGGCTGGTTTCATGGTTCTGAGGAAAAATTGGGCGAGTTTCGCGGCTGTTTCTTCATCAACACGTCCGCCGAATTCAGTGACGACAGCGGCGAGATCGCAACGTATTGCCGCCACCATAAACAACAGGTTCGAGAGCTAATTCAACGCTATCTCAAATCAGACAACACATCATTACTCGATGCCATTTGCATCATGAAAGAAGGCGCCATCACTACCGCTTACATGACAAAAGAGTACGACGACGTCACAAAGAAATGCGTGGAAATTTTGCACAAGCTGTAACGGTAAGAAAGCAAGAAACGAAACGACCGAGCACCAAACTGGCGAGAATGTTCAGAAATGGTAAGGTTATTTTATCAACCTAATGAGACACGCTTGATATGAAAATTGGCGAACTGGCGCAAAAAACGGGCCTTGCTCCCTCGCGTATTCGATTTTACGAGCGCATCGGACTGCTAAAAACCGTGACCCGTAAAGCCAACGGGTACCGTGAGTATCCGCAAGAAGCATTAATGATTCTGGACATGATCACAACGGGTCAGCAAGCTGGATTCAGTTTGGATGAACTAAGTGCGTTACTGCCATCCGACCTTTCTAACTGGGATCATCATCAGTTATTGACAACCTTGCAGCAAAAAGTCCAAGAGCTCGACGAGCTTGAGCGAAAAATCGCGCAGAGTAAAAGCAAGTTAAAAGAAGTACTTAAAGAGATTGAAGCTAAGCCAGATGACATGGACTGTGCAATGAATGCAAAACGCGTCATGTCTCAGCTTGGACAAACGATTCTGACCAAAGAAAACCCGTCAAATAAAAAGTAAAGCCGTCAGCAAATCAAAGCAATGTTAACAAGCGAAGCTTTACTCTTGATGTTGGGTTAGAGATTCGCCAACTCCCCTGCTAGCCACTAAATTGAGTCTGTCAAAACCATTCGCCCTTAGCTCAGGTGTGCCATCTCCTTGTTTCTATAATCAATAAAAAATCAATCCAATTTATCTTCAAAATGTGGGTTGACCTTAAACCTAACTTTAACGTTAGGATGAATATCAAAGCAACACAGCAGGAGATTGGTGAATGCAAACGATATTGGGTGCAAGTGGGCAAATTGGCCGTGAGCTGGCATTAAGCCTAAAACGAGACTTTACGAGCGACATCCGATTGGTGAGCCGCAATCCGCATCGAGTCAACGAGACGGATCAACTGGTAAAAGCGGACTTGCTCGACGCGAAACAAACATCAGATGCCGTAAAAGGTTCTAGTATCGTTTACCTTACTGCAGGGCTACCAATGGATACTCAACTGTGGGTGGAACAGTGGCCAACAATGATGCGTAATGTCATCGCCGCATGTAAAACTCATCAAGCAAAGCTTGTTTACTTTGATAATACCTACATGTACCCGCAAACGGATACGCCTCAACAAGAAGATGCACCATTTCAGCCCAATGGAGAAAAAGGTCGAATTCGTGCGGTCATTACTGACATGCTGCTAGAATCGATGAATAAAGGAGAAATCGAAGCCGTTATCTGTCGTGCTCCGGAGTTTTACGGCCCGGGGAAAACGCAAAGCATCACTAATTCCGCCATTATCGATAATCTACTTAACCAAAAGAGCGCAAAGGTGTTTTTACGTGATGACACCAAACGCAGCTTAATTTATACGCCAGACGCAAGCCGAGCCATGGCGCTAATTGGGAATACGCCCGATGCTTACGGACAAACTTGGCATTTGCCTTGTGATGATCGTCGACTGACGTATCGGGAGTTTATCGCTGTTGCAGCAAAGGTTTTTAACGTTCCGCCGAACTACAAAGTCATCAAGCGCTGGCAATTGTGGCTAGCTGGGCGATTTAATCAAACCATTCGAGATGCTGCCGAGCTTTTGCCTCGCTACGAATCTGACAACCTTTTTGTTTCGGATAAGTTTCAGACTCGTTTTCCAGATTTTCAAATCACCACATTCGAACAAGGCTTGACCACAATTCAACAAGAAAAAGCCGATGACCAGAAACCTCTTTAAACAGGCATTGATAGGAGCTTTTTGATGAAAGATAACACACCGGCATCATCCCCAGATCGTTGGATCATATACGGAGCCAATGGTTATACAGGCGAGCTAATTGCGAGAGAGGCCGTAAAACGAGGTCACCACCCAATCCTTGCTGGTAGAAGTTTAGAGAAAGTACAAAGCCTAGCGGCTGAACTAGGGCTGCAAAGTCTTGCTTTTTCTCTTGAGGATAAAAGCAGCGCGGTCCAACATATTTCGGGTTCATCACTGGTATTAAACTGCGCAGGCCCCTTTTCTTCGACGGCAAAACCGATGATGAAAGCGTGCCTAGATGCAGGCACACATTATCTCGATATTACAGGTGAGATCTCTGTGTTTGAGTTTGCACAAACGCTGCAATCACAAGCAAAGGAAGCTGGTGTCGTATTGTGCTCCGGTGTTGGATTTGATGTTATTCCAACGGATTGCATTGCAGCCATATTGAAAGCTGAGCTACCAGATGCAACACACTTGTCTCTCGGTTTTGACTCTCGCTCTGGTTTTTCTCCGGGCACAGCGAAAACGTCTGTCGAAGGTTTGGCTCAAGGCGGAAAAGTGAGACTTAACGGAAAAATCACCACCGTTCCGCTAGCGTATAAAGTTCGCAACATTGATTTTGGTGACGGCGAAAAACTTGCGATGACCATTCCGTGGGGCGATGTTTCAACCGCCTATTACACCACGGGGATTGAGAATATTGATGTTTTTGTTCCCGGATCGCCGAACATGATAAAAAACGCTAAACGAGCGAATTGGGTTCGCCCCCTTCTCGGCATAACCTGGGTACAAAGCCTCATAAAAAGCCGTATTGAAAGAACCGTAAAAGGACCGAATGAGGAGCAAAGAAACCAATTACCCACATATGTGTGGGGTAAAGCAAGCAACAAACTCGGACAAAGCAAAACAGCACGAGTACAAACGGCCAATGGCTACAGCTTAACCGTAACGGGATCTCTGGCGATTGTAGAACACCTGCTACATACGAAGCCTGAAGCCGGTGTATACACCCCATCTAAGCTCATGGGATCCAATTTTGTGTCGCAGCTTCCCGGCTCTAGTGGCATAACCATTGAAGAGTAAACAAAAAGGCACCAATCGGTGCCTTCTGCATTAACAGGGGTTGAGGCCATCACAACTCGTGTTCGGTACGAGCGATGATGTCATCCTGCGCGTCTGGTGACAGCGCGGTAAAGAAGGCTGAATAGCCCGCAACTCGTACGACAAGGTCACGATATTGCTCAGGGTTCTTCTTCGCTGCCAGCAAGGTTTCACGAGAGACGATGTTGTACTGCACGTGCCAACCTTTGTGGTGATTAAAGAAGGTGCGAATCAGCATTGAAAGCTTGAGCTTATCCCCTTCTGAAGCGACAGCCGCTGGGCTTAACTTCTGATTAAGCAGCACGCCACCTAGGATTTTATTGGCTTGAATTTTACCGACTGAGTTATACACCGCCGTTGGTCCCAAACGGTCAGAGCCCGATGCTGGACTTGCGCCTTCCGCCAGTGGCGTTTTCGCTTTTCGACCATCTGGTGTTGCCATCGTGGATGCGCCAAATGGCACGTTGGCAGAGATGCTTGATGTTCCCGCGTAGTAGCCACCACCAATTGGCCCGCGCCCATGACGTGTGTTGACAAATTGCGCCAACTCATCGATATAAACTTGGTAAGCATCAGCCAGCAATTGGTCGACATAATCGTCGTCATTGCCGTATTTTGGCGCGAAGTTGATTAAGCGTTGGCGAAGTTGTTCGTTCTCAATACCATCAAAGTCTTCTTCTAATGCTTTTGCCAGTTCCGTTTGGCTGATTTGTGCTTCTTCAAACACCAAATGTTTGATCGCCGCCAAACTGTTACCCAAATTGGCGATACCCACTTGCAGGCCAGATACCCAATCGTATTTCGCTCCGCCTTCTTTTACTGTTTTACCACGCGCCAAACAGTCATCCACCAGCGATGAGCAGAAAATATCTTGCGCTTGCTGCTCAAGCACACTGTCGACTACGGTATCGATCTCTATCGATTTACGTGTGTAGTAGCGAATTTGCTTCGCCCAAGAAGCGGTGACTTGCTCAAAGCTCTCGAAGTTGCCTTTTGCCAACGACTTATCATGCGGCAAGAAGGCTTTGCCCGTCGTTGCATCCACACCTTCGTTAAGCGCAGCCAGTAAAATACGCGCAAAGTTAATGAAGCTCATGCCCGTGCAACGGTAACCCCATTTGCCTGGAACAGCGGTTTCAATACAGCCAATAGACGCATAGTTGTAAGCGTCTTCTTTCTCAACGCCAAGCTTGATGAATTCTGGAATGACGATTTCATCGTTGTTGAATGCAGGCATACCGAATCCACATTTGATCACTTCAATACAGCCCATCAAGAACTCTTGATTCAGACCTTCATGATAGCGAACACTCAAGTTCGGTTGCGTGGAACGTAGCTGACCACAAGACTCTAAAATCGCCCAAGATAGCGGGTTTACGGCGTCTTCAGGTTCTCCATTCTCATTCAGCTTTTGGCCACCGATACAAACGTTTTGATACAGAGGAGAACCTGCCGATGCTTTTGAGTGCGCACCAGAGCGAATCTTGTTTACTTCAAGCAATTTCAACCAACAGCTTTGCAATAACTCAAGGGCGAACGCTTTGTTCATCGTGCCACTTTCAAGATCACGCACGTAGTAGTCGTTTAGGAACTGGTCCATCCGACCGAATGAAACAGAGTGGCCATTCGATTCTATTTGCAGCATCAACTGCACAAAATAGCTCAGTTGCAGAGCTTGCCAGAAGTTGGTTGGCGCATGGAAAGCCACATGACGACAGTTTTCTGAGATTGTCTCCAGTTCTGCTTTCCTCTCTGGTCGAGTTTCGTTTTGTGCCATTTCCAGAGCGAGATCGGCGTAACTCACCATGTGCTCCTGAATCGCAAGCAAGACAATTTCGACGGACTTATAAAACTGCTCTTTCTTTAACCCTTCATACGTCGACACGTCGTTATTAGCGCGATGCTGGCGAACCTCATCCAACAGACCGTTCATACCGATCTTCAGGATTTTTTCGTTATCCACTGCAAGGTGCGCGTCGCCCGAAGTCATGTTGCCCTCGGCTTTAATGATAGTGCTGGCTAGGATCTCTTGTTGCTCGTCGGTAAAAAGTCCATAGCAGCGATCTTGAACCGTTTTACCGCGCCAGTATGGCGTAATGGCGTGAATGCTTTGTTTGTCTTCTTCACTTACCGCAAAACCAGCCCCAGGTCGGTCGGCCAGTTCGTCGATTTCCGCTTCAATCCAACGCACCGTGTATTCAGGGAAGATCGGCGCAGCGCGTACTTTGCTCGCTTGGTTACCGACAATCAGCTCGTCGTGCTTAATCCAAATGGTACGAGTGCGTAAGTGCTCTTGTAACGCCAACGCTCGTTGCACAATCACAGGTTTGTCTTCATTTGCCTGATACGCTCGAGTATAAGCCTCTGCGCGCTCAGTACAGATAGGCGGCGTTACGATGTTGACCAGTGCCGATTTGTGGGCTTTGATTCGCTCTGGAAGGGTATGTAGGTCCATGGTTAACCTCTAACAATCACGTTAAGTTGAGTATGTTCGCTTGCGTATTGCATTGCGTTTTCTAGCAGTTCTGGATTATTTAATGGTTTGTCAGAACACTCGTAAGGCATATCGAGCAAACGGTATTTATTGATGCCGAGGGTGTGATACGGCAGCAAGTGAAGTTCTTGGCAGCTTTCTAATGAAGCTGCGAAATCAATGATCGCTTTGAGCTCATCAATGGTGTCATTTAAGCCCGGCACAACCGGAATACGAATCACAATGCGTTTCGCAATCGGTGCCAGTTTTCTAAAATTGTCTTTGATGCGTTTTAACGATCCCTTCGCCCAGCAGAGAAACTTTTCTTCGTCGGTGTGTTTAAGATCCGCTAACCAGCAATCAATATACGGCGCGACTTTTTCTACGTTTTTCCACGGAACATGCATGCACGACTCCACCGCCGTAGACACATGGTTTTGATGCAAACGTTCGGCAAGTTCTGCCACAAGACTTGGCTGCATCAGCGGCTCTCCACCAGAAAATGTCACGCCACCTTGGCTTTGATCGTAGAAAGGTTTGTCTTTCATCAACACTTCAAACAGTTCGTCCGATTTCGCCGCTTCTCCACATATGCTGAGCGCTTGTGTTGGACATACGTTTCGCAGCGCAATGATCTGCGCTTCTCTCATGGCTTTTCGATTGATGATGATTTGATCGTCAATGCGTCGGATACCATCGCTCGCCATGTCGCCGTTTACGGTTTGTTTATAAGCCGACACACAAAGCTGGCAGTCCGCTATACAACTGCGCTCATCAAACAGCAGAGAGTGCTTTTCACTGCGGCTTTCTGGGTTTTGGCACCAAGGACAGGACAGACTGCATCCCTTCAGAAACAGAATGGTGCGAATACCATCACCATCGTGGGTCGAGAACCTCTGAATATTGAAATACATTGCTGTCCGCCTCTTGGTTTGCTCTTCTACTTTTCACGCTTTTCTTTTGCTGAAAGCTTCATTTGATAATGAAATATTGGCACTTAACTTTCACTTTGTGAAATTATTATAGTTTCAATTGAAATTACAATTGATCAAAATCAAGATCTCAGCGGATTGTCAGATCTATAGTGATCCCATCATCAAAACGAAGATTTTGTATAAGGTAGAACCCATGATCGAACTCTATTTAGATACTGCTGACGTGGCAGAAGTAAATCGCTTTAACCAATGCCTACCTCTGAAAGGGGTAACAACAAATCCAAGTATTTTGGCGACATCAAAACAAGGCTTGAACCAAACCTTAGCTGGCATGCAAGAAGCGTTAGGGGGCACACCCCGTTTTCATGCTCAAGTGGTGAGCACAACTGTAGAAGGCATGGTAGAAGAAGCGCGCCAAATCCAAGAATTACCCTATGATATGGTCGTTAAAGTGCCAGCGACCGAAGCGGGCTTAGCGGCAATTAAGTTAATGAAAAAAGAGGGAATTCAAGTACTCGCCACTGCTATTTACTCTGCTCAGCAAGGTTTCCTTGCGGCATTGTGTGGCGCTGACTATCTTGCGCCTTATGTGAACCGTATTGATGCGATGAACGGAAACGGTGTAGAAGTGGTCGCAGACCTGCAATTGCTACTGGATCAAAACCAACTGCCTGCAAAAATTTTGGCAGCGAGTTTTAAGAATACCCAACAAGCGATGGAAGTGATGAAGTTAGGTATTGAAGCGATCACCTTACCTGTCGATGTGGCCGCGCAGATGTTTTCTCATCCAGCAGTTCAGCCGGCTGTCGATCAATTTGACAAAGACTGGAAATCCACGTTTGGCAACAAACTTTCATTTGAAAGTTAAACATAAAATTATCGAAAGTCCCGTTCCTCCTCGATCGAGGAGCTTTTGATATGGGAATCTCTGAGAAAAAGTAACATTCGCGCAGGCAACTGTTTATAGATGCGGCTTACGAAGAGATTCCCACACCACTAATCTCGCCTCAACCTTCACGCAAACTACTCTATTCGTAACATCACTACTGACGAAAAACGCTCGTTCCACAAGCAAAAAATTTTTGCTTCAAGCAGACAAACTCACAAGCACAACGCATCAATAAGTCGGTAATTATTAATTTTATCTATTGGAAATGAACACTGTTCATTTATAATCAGCGAACCTAACGCAGTAACAAGGAATCCACTTCATGAAACGCATTGCGCTTCTCTTTGCCATGTTTGCATTACTTTCTGGTTGTAGCAGCATGTCGCCAGAACAATGCCAAACCGCAGATTGGTATCGCGTCGGCTACCAAGATGGCCGCTCAGGCAACAACCCAAACATTTTGTACGAATACATTAAAGACTGTCGCGAAGCAGGCGTAACGCCAAATCACGTTGAGTGGCAAGACGGTTTTGATAAAGGCACCATTCTTTACTGTTCGCCAGACAATGGTTACACGGTGGGTGTAGAAGGAAAAACCTACTATGGCGTTTGCTCTAACGATCTTTTCCTTAAAAACTATCAGTTAGGCCATCAAGAATATCAGCGTCAACAACGCATTAACGCATTAGATGCAGAGATATCACGCCTTGATCATCAATTGGATGCAAACTTAGATAAAGACAACGCGAAGCGTATTAGAGAGAGAAGAAAACAACTGGCGCGTGAGCGTGCATCACTCATCTCGCCAGGAGCTAATTACTACTTTAACTTTTAGTCGCGACGGGCTACAACGCTAGGGTCATAAAGCGGCTGTTTGGATCAGGTTGATAGTCGCCAAACGGCTCGCAGTACGCGAAGCCATATTTTTCATATAGGCGATGCGCGGGTTCAAAAAATGCCATCGACCCAGTTTCTAAACTTAGACGTTGTATCCCCTGATGTTTCGCTTGCTCAATCACGTGATTGAGTAAGCGGGATGCCACGCCCTGTTTTCTCGCCGACGGCGTCGTACGCATCGATTTCAACTCTGCGTGACCATCTTCTAGTTGGCTCATTGCCACACATCCCAATAGCTGCTCACCATCCCACCCCGTCCAAAACGTGATTGAAGGCAGCTTCAACTTGCTTACATCTAACGCATGCACGCTCTCTGGTGGCGATGTAGCGTACATGTCCTGTAAATGCTCTTCCAACAACGCAAGCACCTGCGGCCGTTCTAAATCGTCGATTTCAATTCTCATATATCCATCCTTGGTGTTTTTACTATCCAAGTCACCTTAACTATATGTTTTAAAGTTAAATGTCCATCCAAACCTCAAAGATACCTAGGTTTGCACGAAACTAAGATGATTGAATAATAAAAAAGCCCCAACACAAACATCAGAAAAATCATGTGTTGGAGCTTCCTTTGCATTTCTATGTAAGTCTATTCGTAAAGTGCTGGCGTACTTTGTAATTGCTCGCTAAATTTGAAAATATCATCAATCGAGTCGATTGGATGACGGGTTTCTGTTTTAGCTTCATCAAAGAGGCCAATGTACTTTTGTTTGGTATTGAACCAAAGGCGACATAATGGCTTCCTATTGTTGTCATCAAGCAGGATACCAAAATAACTTTGCGTATCACGGGCACACACTCGCTGTACATCAACTTGTTGTCGTAATATCGCTTTAACGACATTAAAACCCTCGATCTCTTCATCTGTCGTTTGAACTTTGGGTTTATCTTGAACGGGTTCAACAGATTCTTCAAAGGTGTTAACGCTATCGTCAACCTTGATCGGTGCTTTATCATCTCCACCAATTGCAGATTTCAATCGAGCATTAATGCTGTCGTTCAAGAATTGTTTTAGAGCCTTCGTTGTAATATCCATGAACTGTGCTTTGACTTTTGCGGTTTGGACGCCATCGTACACTTTTGAAGTAAAGAATTTTACAAACTCCTCTTCAGGGTTCTGAAACTGTTCATGAAGTGCTTTTTTAATTTGATTGAGGTACTTGAGCTCGCCGGCAGCATCAACTACAGAATCAACATCAAAAGAAGACTTGGTAAGCTTTTTCACTTCGGGAATTACGTGCTCATCAAGATTGGCAAGATCCAAAGTCAAAAACGGCTTTTCATCCATTTTATTTGGAGCGTCTAAGTCCGTAAAAAACTGATATTCAGATCCATTAGTTAAAATCGCAATACGAGCATTGGTTACTGAAAAATACCGAAACAATTGATTAGCATGTTTAGTGGCCAATGGCTCACCAAATTTTTTACACTCGATAAGAATTTGTACAACCCCATCTTTAATGAGTGCGTAATCTACTTTTTCTCCCTTCTTCGTAGCAATGTCAGCAGTAAACTCAGGGATAACCTCATTTGGATTAAAGACATCATAACCTAATACAGAGTGCAAAAATGGCATTACTAATGCGTTTTTTGTTGCTTCTTCTGTAGCTAAACTCGCTGATACTTGGGGAATTTTTTTGGAAAGAGCTTGAACTCGTTCTATAAAATCCATAAGACACTCCATCATATTGTTCATTTAAACACTTAAAGTATATATGACACTGGTATCTTAAAATGTTGTGTAGTTAAAAGTTTGAATGCCATATGCAAACACTCACCCAACAGCGAACTTAAAGCGGCTGTCTCATAATGTGCTGCGGTCCAACGGGGCCGCCGTGGTAAAGCTCATTGGTATCTTCAAACCCTGATTTTAAATAGCACTGATAAGCGGGTATGTTGCGGCAATTCACAGTGAGATAAAGCGCATCAAACTCGGGAAAATGGCGTTTGGCGAAATCGGCAAACTGTTGAATGGCTTGCTTGGCGATGCCTTTGCCTTGATGACGGTGATCCACCAGCAAAGCACGTACGCCTAAGCTGTTTTTCGGGCAAAAATCGTATTTCTCGCTGTAAGCAGCATCGAACAGAAAAAAGCCAACCACGTCATCGTCTGCCAGAATCAGATGCGGAAGCTCTGTGGGTTCAAGACGTGTAAGCATTTCACCCACATCCGCGACCGTAAACTGCGATTGCTCCTCTAGCACGCTAAGTTCGCAAGTTTGTTCATGTCGCTCAGGCGAATACTTTTCAATAGTAATCATAATCTTCCTTGTTGTTTTTATGCTCAATTCATACAGGGTATGTCGTAAATAGAAATACCTAGTGTCGTATTTCCCACTCGCAGGCAAACGTTTAGCACTCTATTATCCTCGCCATTCGATAGAGAGGTTTCCATGTCCCGTTTTTTACTTTGTAGTTTTGCACTCGTTTTACTCTACCCTACTGCCATTGATTTGTATCTTGTTGGTTTGCCTCAAATTGCGTCAGATCTCAACGCCAGTGAATCACAGTTGCATATTGCGTTTTCGATCTATTTAGCTGGCATGGCTACCACGATGTTATTCGCGGGGAAAATTGCAGACTCTGTGGGACGAAAGCCTGTTGCCGTCGTCGGCGCGATGATCTTCGTGCTCGCGTCTTTTCTCGGCGGGATGGCTGAGCAACCAAACGCTTTCTTGATTGCTCGCTTTTGCCAAGGCATCGGGGCTGGATCTTGCTATGTCGTCGCGTTCGCGATTTTACGCGACACGTTAGACGATGAACGCCGCGCGAAAGTATTGTCGATGCTCAATGGCATCACCTGTATCATTCCAGTGATCGCACCCGTGATTGGTCACTTGATTATGCTGAAATTTCCTTGGCCGAGTTTGTTTACCACGATGGCAGGAATGGGCATTCTCGTCAGTGTATTGGCCATTTTTGTGCTCAAGGAATCACTACCCAGCCAACAAGGTGAAGAACAGACAACGCCAGAGAGCCATCAAGAGACTTTCTTCGAGCGATTTTTTATCAGTAGGCTGATCATTACTGCACTTGGAGTGACCACCATTCTGACCTTTGTTAACGCTTCACCAATTGTCGTGATGAGCATGCTTGGTTTTGATCGCGGCGGCTATTCTTCCATCATGGCAGGGACTGCGACGATCAGCATGTTGATTTCGTTCTCGGCGCCATTGGCATTGGGGATTTTTAAGCAGCGAACCTTAATGATCACCTCTCAAGTATTGCTCGCTTGTGCAGCCATAGTACTCAGTGCTGCCCATTTCCATGATGGACAATCTCTTTACTATGTATTCGGACTTGGGCTGATTTGCGCTGGCTTCGCTTGTGGCTTTGGCGTGGCCATGAGCCAAGCGCTCAGCCCATTCTCTCAACAAGCTGGCGTGGCAAGCTCGTTACTGGGCATTGCTCAAGTTTGTAGTTCCGCGTTCTATATTTGGTTTATGGGTTTCATCGGCGTTAGTGCTCTGAATATGTTGGTGTTTATCTTAGTGTTAGGTAGCGTAATCAGCCTTGCTCTAATACTATTGATTCCAAAGCCTGTTCACGATACCCATTATGAAGAAATCCCTAGCGCGACTTGATTTAAACTTACTGTTCACTCTGCAATTATTGCTGCAAGAGCAAAGCGTCTCGAAAGCCTCGAAAAAGCTGAACGTTACGCCCTCTACCGTAAGTAAGTCGCTCAACAAACTTCGTCATTGGTTCGATGATCCTTTGTTTGTCAAAACACCTAAAGGTCTTGCGCCAACGCCTTTGGCGCAAAGCATGGAGCAAGATCTTGCAGAATGGCTGCAAATTGGCAGCCAGATTGCAGAAAAACGCAGCGATATTACGCCTAAAGGAGTGCGTTTTGATATCACGATTGAGTCGCCATTGGTGCTCACGGTGCTGGACAGACTCATCGTCGCTATCCACCAGCGATACCCTGAAGCGAAAGTAAAAACCAGTAACTGGGATTACGATTCACTCGACGCCATCATTCGAGGCGAGGCGGATATCGGTTTTACCGGCCGAGAAAGTCACCCTAGATCGAAAGAGTCGTTGGATCTTCTGCCGTATTTCTTGGATTTTGAGATTCTATTTTATGACCTGCCGATGGTGTATTTACATAAAGATCATCCGGCATTACAGCAAGAGTGGAATCTCGAGACCTTTCTGAACTACCAACACATCAATATTGTTTGGGAAAAAAGTGAAACTTGGGCGTTGGATGAAGTGTTAACGGAACTAGGGCTACAGCGCTCTATCGGGCTGACGATGTCCAACTTTGAGCAATCCCTTTTTATGGCAGCGCAGCCGACTCATGGCATGATCACCACCGCGCCGCACTATTGCAAAAGCTACACAGAAAAGCTGCATCTCGATTTGGTGTGCTTGCCAATTCCGTTAGACCAAACTCAACAAGACAAGTTACTGATTCCATTTACCATGATTTGGCATAAACGCAATGCGTACAACCCCAAATTGCTATGGTTGAAAAACACCATCAAGTCATTGTATGAACAACCATCCCTACCACAGTAACACTCAGGCTAAGGTCAGGTTTTCTTTGGTGATTTTTGATGGTTTTCTCGCTCTGACAGCTATAACTAATCACTTTATCAACTAATGAAAAAGGTCGTTTGACGCTACACTCAATCCATATTTCTGCGTTAAGGGCCAAGGATGTCGACCTTTTTACTCACTGCTATTACGATGCTGGCGTTCGCCGCCAATTCATTATTGTGCCGACTTGCATTGGCCGAAGGGTTAATTGATGCAGGAAGCTTCACTCTCGTCCGATTGATATCTGGCGCGATTACCTTAATCGCATTGCTTGTCGTGAGAGGTCAGTGGAAAGCCGATCGGCCAACTTCTCGCTTTCGCTTTTTTGCTGGCGTGGCGTTATTTGGTTATGCTGCCCTTTTTTCTTTCGCGTACTTACAACTGGCGACAGGAACTGGTGCTTTGCTTTTGTTTGGTGCCGTGCAACTTACATTACTGGCAATCTATTGGTGGCAAGGTGAGCGCTTTCAGTTTCTCGAAATCATCGGTATCGGCCTTTCAATTGTTGGCTTTGTTTGGTTGATGTTGCCATCTGCCACTCGCCCTGATATTAGCTCTGCACTTCTCATGTTGATTTCTGGCGTTTGTTGGGCTGCGTTTACTGCACTCGGTAAACAAGCGCCTTCTCCAAGTAGTGGGATCACGTGGGGATTTATCGCTGCATCAATAATTGGCGTGCTCCTTTCGCCATTAATCTTGTCCTCAATCCATCTTTCTTTGAGCGGAGTGTTGCTCGCTATCGCATCTGGTGCCATTGCCTCTGGCCTTGGTTATACGCTTTGGTATCAAGTCATGCGTAAGCTCTCTTTACTTCAAGCCGCCGTCAGTCAACTTTCCGTGCCGGCCATTGCTTTGCTGCTAGGCACCGTCGTACTCCACGAGCCTCTTTCACTACACACACTTTTAACCAGTGGCATCATTCTTGGTGGCATCGCTTTGGTTTTTTTATCTCGATCCAAAAAAGCAAGCGAACAATCGGCAAGCCGATAAAAAATAATAACTTTCCCTCTCAAATACCCATTCATCATCTATGCTTTTTAAAGCAGCAAAGCTCATTGCAGATGGTACGAGTGGCCTGCTTTAGTATCAGGCGAAGGATATAAGGTGAGAATTGGCTCACACAACACAACGATTTTGTTTCAAAAGTGAGAATCGTCATAGATCGAGATTTTGCTCGTTTTAGCCGTTTCGTCAATAACGCCAAGGGCTAGCGCGAGATCGAGCCAAATACGCACTTTGTGTTTTGACAAAGGGTTTACAAAGCACACTTTTTCACCCGCTATATTCCGCCCCCCGAATTTATTCAGAACAAGATTCTGATTATTCATATAAGAAATTCATCAACTTATAACGATAAGCCTGAGCAAACTTTGACACTATGAACGACAAAATAAAATTCGCTATTAAAGTATCGCTTAGCCTGACTCTGGCTTATCTGATCCCGTTTGCCATGGGTTGGCCGCAAGCATCGACGGCCGCAACCACAGTGATGCTGATTGCATCCACAGGCAGTCGTCGTGAATCACTCGCCAAAGGTACCTTACGCGTGTTCGGTACGTTGGTTGGCGCCGTCGTTGGCTTGTTACTGGTGGGGTTGTTTGCTCAAGACCGCTTGCTGTACATGCTGAGCGTGTCGGTTGTGGTCTCTTTCATTTTTTACTTCCGTAATGCCTATCAAAAAGATCCAACGCTACTCATGCTGACCGGTGTCATGACGCTGATGATGTCCAATGGCGGTGACGCAGAAGGTGCGTTTCTTTATGGCGTTGACCGCGCTTATATGACGGTGTTTGGGGTGGTGGTTTACACACTCGTGGGGACTTTCTTATTCCCGACCAAAACAGAACAAAACCTAAGACAGCTCATCGAACAACTCAACCAAGCACAACGCGCGTTGTTCACCGCTATCTTGCAAAATTTTGAGCAAAAATCGGCGAGGCAAGTATCTACTCTAGAAGAGGGAGAAGAAAACCCAGAAGCTGAAGAGCCACAACCTAGCGTGGATTCTCTTATCGAACAGATGTTTGCCGCCCAAAATGCGCTCGAACAGCGTTTTGCCACAGTCAGTGTGGAATGCAGCGACGTGTCGGCCTACATGAAAGAGTGGCGCTTAGCGGTTCATTTGAACAAGCAAGTAACGCAACAATTGACCGTCGCGGCGCACAGCCACTTTAGCCACCAGCAAGACCGTGAAAGCATCAGCAACTTTGATCAAGCCGTTGCGGAAATTGACGCGCTATTTGATACCTGCCAACAAGTCTGGGACGAAAAAGAGCCCGCTTTTCGTGCTCAAGAATTCAAAGTCGAATACAACCAAGCGTTGCTTGAAGACGCAGCGCACCTAGAGAAAGGCTCTGCGCTTATGCTGGGGCACCTCTTGGGGCTCATGCATCAAAACTTGTCGCGTTTGGCGGAGAGCATTAGCTGCATTGACTCTGTAACGAACAATGTCTCCTTTGACGTGCCACTGCCGAAACCGAAAGGCAAGTTTCTATGGTGGGACGCAGAAAACTTTAAAACCGCGGTCAAGACCTTTGTCACCTATTGGGTTGCAGGACTGATTTGGATTTATTTCAATCCACCAGGCGGCTACTCGTTCGTGGTCTTCTCAACCATGTTTATGTCTTTGCTGTCGTTCGTGCCTGTGCACCCGATTTTGTTGCTTGTGCTGTTCACTTTCGGCTTCTTGTTCGCGGTGCCTTCTTACGTCTTCATTCTTCCGCAATTGGATCTCGGGTTAGAGCTTGGCCTGTTCATTTTTATCTACACCTTTATCGGCTTTTATCTGTTCAACGGGCCAGTGACGATTTTCTACATGGTGGGCTTGTTTGTTCTCGGTTTAGACAACAACATGTTCTATCACTTCGGGATCCTCATGACGATCATGCTGCTGTTCTACATGGTGGTATTCATGATCATTTTCGCGCACTACTTCCCGTTTAGCTCACGACCAGAACACCTCTTTTTGACCATAAAAGAGCGCTATTTTAGGCACACTCGGGATCTGTTTGACTCCTATCAGAAGCAATCCAGCTCGATTATCACGCCGCTCAAACGGGCCTTGCATTTGGTGACGCTCAACGTTTCATCGAAAAAGCTCAAGGTGTGGGGTTCGAAAATTAACCATAAACACTTTGACAAAACCACGCCAGAAGCGATTGGCGCGTTTAGCAAAGCGTGTGATGTACTCAGTAATCACATCAACATCTTAATGGCCGCCGAGAAAAAGTTGATGACCAATCCGCTGATTACTCAGCTTCGCCAACAACACCGCGATTCCATCATTCCTTTGATGGCGGGCGCTTTAGCCAGCCATCAAGCAACACAAGAACTCGATTCCGTATTCGACCAATACAGTCAGGATTACCAATCATTCGAAGATAAACTGGAAGATTTTTTTAGTGAGTTAGATTTATCTGACTACGCTTATTCAGAGATAGCCGGTTTTTATATCTTGCTGAATTTAAAACGGAACGTGTTCGAAGCAATCAAGCATTGCAAGCAAACCTACGAGGATATCGATTGGGTGAACTTACAACAGAAGCGTTTTTAAAGGTGGGGATATGATGCTTCCAAAACTAACTAAACCAAGCCTCGCCATACTTTCTTTGCTCGGACTCAGTGCGTGTACCGCTGTGGGGCCAGACTATGTTCATCCAAAGCAGGCGCCAATGCCAAGTGACTGGTCGGTGCAAAAAGCAGCCAAAGATACGCAGCAATCAGAGCAACAGCTACAACAATGGTGGCAGCAATTTAATGACTCAACTCTCAATCAGCTGGTTGAGTTGGCGAGCAAACAAAACCTCGATTTAGAAGCCGCGGGACTGCGTATTGTCCAAGCTCGTTCATTGCTTGGCATTTCGACTGGCTTGCAATACCCGCAAGTTCAAACCGTGTCAGGAAATCTAGCGCGTGCCTACGTGAATGATCAGGGTGTAAACAACTCCGCTCTGTCGTTTGATGCGGCGTGGGAAATGGATATTTGGGGCAAATACGCTCGTGGCATCGAATCAGCAGAAGCGGGTTATTACGCATCCATCGCGTCGTATCACGACATCATGGTCACCATCACCGCCGAGGTGGCGCGTAACTACATTAACTATCGCACATTCCAAGAACGTATTTTGCTGTCTCGCCGCAATATCGAGATTCAAGAGCGTGTCGTCCGCATTACACAGGTGCAGTTCGACTCTGGCAACGTTACAGAATTGGACGTTCAACAGGCGAAAAACCAACTCTATACCACCAAAGCGGCATTACCGAGTCTCGAAGTCGCGATGAAACAATCACGTACCGCGTTGGCGTTAATACTAGGTGCATTACCGGAAGAAGTAGACGAGCTGCTGCAATCAGATGGAATGCATAAGCAAATTGCTGACTACGAAAAACAGTTCAAATCGACAGGCAGAAAATCGGCGTTATCGGGGACCGACGAGCGCTCCATTGTGCCGCGTCCACCTCTGTTGGATACCCAAGTGGACGCAAACTTAGTGATGCGACGCCCGGATTTGCAAGTCTCTGAGATGCAAGCTCGCGCGCAGAGTGCGCAAATTGGCGTGGCGGAAACCGCTCTGTACCCAAGCTTTTCGCTGTTCGGTTCCATCGGTATCGACAGTACGGTTCCCGATGGCAGCAGTTTCAGTTTTAGCGATTCGCTCACCATGGTGGTTGGCCCAACGTTCAGTTGGAATATTTTCCAATACGGGCGCGTGAAAAATAACATTCGTTTCGAAGATGCTCGCTTCCAAGAAACACTGACCAACTACAACAAAAAAGTGCTGCAAGCCGTGAACGAAGTGACCAATGCGATCGAAGCGTATGACCTGTATTTGCAGCAAAAAGATTTACGTCTGCAATCGGTCAACTCTTCCATTCGTGCATTCAACATCTCCATGACGCAGTACGAAAACGGCCAAATCTCTTTTGAACGTCTGCTCAACTCGGTAGAGAAAATGACCCGTGCGGAAGACAGCTACGCAACGATCAAAGGGAACGTCGCGAACCAAGTTGTAGCGCTCTACAAAGCCCTAGGTGGAGGCTGGCAAACCCAAACAGGCAAACCCTTCCTCAGTGAATCTATTGCCAAGCAAATGACAGAACGAACTGACTGGGATGGTTATTTAAATGAAGAAAACCGCGTATTGCCGCCTTTGCGCCTCGAAACTCCGGATGAGACCAGTGATGAGAACAAAACGGAGGATCTCTAATGCCTCATGAACTCTCTTGGGGAGACATTTACTTTTCTCCCACGTTACTGGTGCTCTTTCTCGCCGTCACGGCAACGTGGATAACGGTGATGATATTGAACAAGACACGTCTGTCTCGCTTCATTGCTTTTCCGTCTCTGACGTTTATTGCCATCATGGTCGGTTATGTGGTGGCCATCGACAGCTTTTATATTCAATTTTAGGTGCCAAACAAGATGAAAAAACTATTCGTAATCGCACTCAATCTTGTCATTCTTGGTGGCGCAGCTTGGCTCGGCTATCAAAAATTTGAAGAGTATTTTAATAACCCTTGGACACGCGACGGCCAAGTGCGCGCGAACGTCATCAAAGTAGCTCCTCGTGTATCAGGCCCAATTGTAAATGTCGCGGTGCAAGACAACCAAGAAGTGAAAACAGGCGATTTACTGTTTGAAATCGACCCTGCGACTTACGAAGTTGCTTTGTCTCAAGCCGAAGTGGCACTAGAACGCGCCATTGTTAGCTCTCGCGGTAAAAAAATCGAATACGACCGCCTTAAAGATATTCGCGCCAAAGACCGCGGCGCGGTTTCTCACAAGGATCTGATTCGTCGTGAAATCGCTTACGAAGAATCGCTACTGCAAATCAAATCTGCAGAAGAGCAATTAAAGTCAGCGCGCCTTAACCTCAGCTTTACCAAAGTTTATGCGACCGTCGATGGTTTTGTGTCTAACCTCGATATTCGAAACGGTACGCAAGCGGTCGCAAACCAGCCACTGCTGGCGCTGATCGACAAGAACAGTTTCTGGGTGTTTGGTTTCTTCCGTGAAAACCAACTCGCGCAAATCGAACCTGGCAGCCAAGCACGTGTCACTTTGATGTCTCACCCAGACACGCCAATTGACGCAACGGTTGACTCTATCGGTTGGGGTATTGCGCCGAAAGACGGCACGGTCGGCTACAACCTTCTTCCAAACGTGAACCCTGTATTTCAGTGGATTCGCTTGGCACAACGTATTCCGGTGCGAATCTCAATCCAAGAACTTCCAGAAGATGTTGATCTTCGATTCGGGCTTTCTGCGTCCATCATGGTGATGAAAGATTCATCAGCAGAAAATGAACAGTAACTAAGTGAGAAGAACCATGGTCATTGGTAAAAAACTCAAAAACATTAATGAAGAAAACAACTTCTTCTATCTAACTTTAGCGCTGGTGATTTTGTTGCTAGGGAGTGCGATGGCACAAGTGGTGGGCGAAGGGACGATTGAACACATACTGCAGGCATTCACGGTTCTCACGTTCATTGTCTGTTTTGCCAGCCTTCGCTTCGACAAAATGTGGTCTCGTTTCCTCTATACCCTGTTTGGCGTTTGGGTTCTTGTGATTGTTATCAAGACCGTTTTCAACATCCGAGAGATGAATGTAGTGATGCTTGCCCTCACCTTCGCATTCTTTTTCGGCACTTTTAAATCCATCGCAAGGCAGATTCTTTTCACTGGCCACGTCAATAGCAACAAAGTCATTGGCTCAGTCGCGCTTTTCTTACTGCTTGGTCTGATGTGGGCAATTGCCTATCTCATTCTTCTAGAGTTCTCGCCAACCTCATTCACTGGGATGGAAGCCATTTCTTGGGGGCAGAATTTCTCTAATGCGGCGTATTTTAGTTTCGTCACCTTAACCACGCTTGGTTATGGCGATATCAGCCCTCTAACGCCATTGGCTCAAGTCGTGGTGTATTTAGAGGCCATTACAGGTGTGTTCTATATGGCGATTGTTGTTTCAAGTCTCGTCAGTTCTAACATTGATCATCAGGTAAACAAAAATGGATAAACAATCGGTAAAAATCGACAGTAAGCTTTTCATCAGTAATATGGTGGAATCAGCAATACGCATTGGCTTGATCTTCGTCTTGCTGATGTTTACATACGACATCATCAAACCCTTCATTCTTCCCGTTATTTGGGGTGCAATTATAGCCGTCGCTTTAATGCCACTTACAAAAAAGCTGGAGCGTGCATATGGCGGTCGTAGAGGCCTAGCAGCCACAACGATTGCTTTACTTGGTATTGCACTCTTAGTCACACCACTTGTTATGGTGTCAGGCTCCATTGTGGATGGTGCAACGCATGCGCTTGAAGTATTGCAAAACGGACAAGTGAAGATCCCAGGTCCAAAACCTTCCGTTGCGGATTGGCCTGTCGTAGGTGATAAGCTCTATGAGGTGTGGACCCTATTCGCGACTAACCTTGAACAAGCGATTCAAACCTTTATGCCGCAGATAAAGTCCGCGCTCACTTCTTTGCTAGGCACACTTGGCGGTGTATTGGGAAGTTTATTGCTTTCAATCTTGTCACTTGCGATTGCAGCAGGTTTTATGACGTACTCTGAATCTGCAGCATCAGGTCTAAGAACCATCGCTATTCGTACCGCTGGTGAAAACGCTAAAAGCTGGACCACGCTTATCGCAGCAACCATTAAGAGCGTACTGCTTGGCGTAGTCGGTGTGGCGGCGATTCAAGCCCTTTTGATCGGTGCTGGTTTCTTTGTATTTGGCGTTCCGGCTGCTGGTTTGCTCACTCTGATTCTGATGATCTTGTGTATCGCTCAGCTACCAGCGCTGCTTGCCGTACTACCAGTGATTGGCTTCATGTACATGACTCAAGATACAACGACAGCAACCATGTTTACTGTCTGGGTAGTAGTTGCAGCACTTTCTGAAAACCTCTTTAAACCAATGTTAATGGGACGTGGTGTCGACGTGCCAATGCCTGTGATTCTGCTCGGTGCCATCGGTGGTATGCTTTTCTACGGCATCGTTGGTCTGTTCTTAGGTGCCGTTATCCTAGCGATTTGGTATGAGTTATTTGTTTGGTGGTTGAGCATTGAGAAAGCACAACAGCAAGAAGAAATGGCAGAACAACAAGACGCTTCTGATGACCAATCAGAGCCTGGACACGGTGCAGGCATATAATAAATCAATAAGTTAGAAAGAAATTTAATCTATAACTTATGATATCAAACCGCTCTATTGCAGCGGTTTGATTCTATTTGGATCACAGTTTCCCCGTAATAAATGCGATAAAAATGACGTTCTTGTTAAATTTTCATACTTCTTACACTTGGGAGTTGCAATCGGGCAATGAACGATGCACTCTCGATGACCACTAATTTGCTTAGGATAAAAACAATGAAATTGATCAAGCCTTTAACTTGTGCGCTTGCTCTCGCAATGAGTGGCATGGCATTCGCAGATGTAACCGTGAGTGTTCCTGACAACGTTTCAGTATTAGCGGCTAACGGTGAAAAAGCAGACCTTTCGGGTGGTTTTTTCGCCTCGGAAAGAACACTAACGTTACCTGATGGCGTTAACCAAGTCGTATTTCGCTTCGCCCCTTACTTTAACCAAGGCAATGACCGTTTAAGTGTTGAAAGCGATGTTATCGTTACACGATTTGACGCTGCCAATGCCGAGCTGACGCTACAAATGCCAGAATACCGCAACCTTCGCGACGCGGAAGAAAAGATCAAGGACTTAGATTGGAAACTGGTTGATGATTCAGGCAACACCGTCGCTGTTGAGCAAGACAAATTGATCAAACCGGGTATGCAAATCGGTCGTGATTACGTGCGTGAAGTGGAAAGCTACAACAAAACAGGCGGCGTTGCTGCTATCGCTGTTGCTGGTGCAGCCGTTGCTCAACCAGTCACACTACCAGCAAAGATTCCTGAAGATATGAAACAAGCGAGAGCGACTGCGGTTAAATCAGATTCGACAGCAGAAGAGATGCTGCACTTCTGGTACCAAAAAGCAGACGCAGAAACCAAAGCTCGCTTTAAAGCGTACGTTAATCAACAATAAGTCTGATTAACTCTATCGATATTAAAAAAGCCACTTCATGTGGCTTTTTTGATCGAACAAGCTAGGACGCTTGAGCGACTTTGTTATTGGTGATCATCATGTCTTCAATATGGTTATATCAATTTAACCAAACGCTACCAGTAACGCTCATAGATGATATTGCCTCCTGTTTTAGGACGATACTTTTCCAACCCAAGCCCTTGTAAGACTGGCAAGGTATCTTTGATCATCTGCGGGTTCCCACACATCATGACAAAACTACTTTGAGCAGAGAATGGCACATCAGCAGCGTTGGACAGTCTACCCGATTCGATGAGTTCGGGAATTCGACCTTGTAACTGACCATCCACCACTTCCCTACTGACTATCGGGATGTACTTTAATCTGCCTTCATATCGTTGCTGTAGTTGCTCAATCAGATATTTATAGACCAGATCTTTTTCGTAGCGAACCGCATGAACAAGCACAATTCGCTCATTATGAGGTGGTAAGTTTATATCATCCAGTAGCGATAAAAACGGTCCAATACCTGTGCCTGTAGATAGCAGCCACAGATCATGAGCCTGTTTAGGAATAGAGTCGTGGATTAAGTCACCATGTGCGGTCTCACCAACATAAATGCTATCACCAGATTTAAGCTTTTGGAGCCTTGGGGAAAGTTGTCCTTGAGGGTCCGCTACTATTAGGAACTCCAACCAATCGAACTGTTCGCTTGGTGCATTAACCACAGAGTAAGCACGGCTGATCGGCTTGCCCTCATCATCTAGCAAAGCAAGCTTGGTGAACTGGCCGGCTTTAAAGGTAAGAGGCGCGCCTGAGACCCTTAAACTGAACAGCTCGCCAGTCCAGTCAATGCGTTTTTCCACCTTGGCTAGATTGAAACCTTTCAGCTCAGTCATGAGACACCTCCTATTTGGTTACTCTTAGTTAAACTTACGCCTTCAACTCGATTATGTAAAGTTTCTAGTTTACATAATAAGATTGCCATTTCATTTCACATTTTAAAAACAATTTTATTACATATTAAATGATTACATCTAGAATAAATGCTCAAAGTGATAAGTCGCGTCGCAATTTGTGGCAATGCAGATGAAAAAGGAGCACTAAAAATGGACACACTGTTAAAGGACTTTCCCGTTATCACAGAGATCAAAGTCGCATGGGGTGAAATGGATGCTCTGCAACACGTCAATAACGTGGTCTATTTCCGCTACTTCGAGACAGCGCGTTTAGATTACTTCAACAAAATTAATCTGCTAGTCGACCTGCAAACCTCGCAAATTGGGCCAGTACTGAGCGAGACGCAATGCCGCTACAAGCTTCCTGTCACTTACCCAGACACGTTATTAGTCGGCTCGCGCGTAATCGACATGCAAGAAGATCGCATCACGATGGAATACCAAGTGCTGAGTAAGAAGTGGGGTAAGATTGCGACCATCGCGACCGCTACTGGTGTGATGTTTGATTTTAAGAACAACGTAAAAGCTGCGATTCCAGACCACGTTCGCCAGTCGATTTTAGACTTGGAAGGAACTGTGGGTAGCACGCATCATTTAGAGTAGCAAGAAACGAGAGATTAAAGGCGAGGTTCTCGACAGCGATTCTTCATCGCTGTCGGGAATAACGTAGGGCTAATCTTCCAACCTACGCGATAAGAGAACTAGCGTCATTCTAGAGAGCCGAGGCGAGACTAAGAATCTACTTACCGCTTGCTGCAGGCCATAGAGCTATGAATAAACTCAATACAATCTGAGGGTAGATTCTGAATCACGCTCGTTCCTCGCTGTTCAGAATGACGAACCTCGTTTAGGTTCTGACTCTAAAACACTATCTAAAAAAACCATCCCGGACGAGCACAAGCGAGTCATCCGAAACCTCGCTTTAGACGTAATAGCAGAGCTATTCTTCCAGCCTACGGGATAAGAGGACTAGCGTCATTCTAGCGAGCCATAGCGAGACTAAGAATCTATTGATAGCTTGTGCAGACCCTAGAGCGATGAATCTACTCAATACAATCTGAGAGTAGATTCTGAATCACGCTCGTTCCTGGCGGTTCAGAATGACGAACCTCGTTTAGGTTCTGACTCTATAACACTATCTAAGAAAACCATCCCGGACGAGCACAAGCGAGTCATCCGGAATCTCGCTTTAGACTTGATAGCAGGGCTACTCTTCTAACCTACGCGATAAGAAAAACTGCGTCATTCTAGCGAGCCATAGCGAGACTAAGAATCTACTTACGGCTAGCTGCAGGCCATAGAGCGATTAGCAAAACGTCTCGATGTATAGCGCTTCCACCTTATCTCTTGCCCATTGCGTTTTACGCAAAAACTTCAGCGAAGATTTGATCGACGGATCTTTCTTAAAACAGTTCACTCGAACGCGCTCATACATGCAATTCCAACCAAAGTGTTCAACTAGTCGGGTGACGATTTTTTCTAAACTCAACCCGTGAAGTGGGTTGTTCGGCTGCTGTTGGTTCATGCTATTGATCCGGTAAAGTGAAGTTGCGCGCTAATCTAACCCAAACTCGCCGTGCAACCTAATGTTTTAACCTTGAATTGCCGTGCGACTCTCCCCTATAGTAACCCAAACTTCTTAAAAGCCCTTTTCATTATGAAAGCCCTCAACGACCTCAATATTTTTGTCGAAACCGCGCGCCAAGGCAGCTTTTCAAAAGCTGCTAACAGCATAGACATGACACCTGCCGCCATTAGTGCATCGATTAAGCGTCTTGAGGGGCAAATCGGTTTCCCGCTGTTTGTGCGTTCTACCCGAAGCCTGCGTTTAACCTCAGAGGGCGAACTGTTTTTGGACAAAACCACGCAAGCGTTGGCAACATTGCAAGAGGGGTTGGATCAGATCTCAAGTGCGCGCGGTGAACTGTCTGGTCAGCTACACATTACCGCGCCCTCCGATTTTGGTCGCAACATGTTGCTCGATTGGGTGGATGAGTTCATCGATCTCTACCCAAATGTTTCCATCAAACTAGAGCTGTCCGATAGCTTGACGGATATGTACACCAAGCCTGTCGATATTGCGATTCGCTACGGCGAGCCGGCCGACTCCAATCTGGTCGTGTTGGCTTTGTGTGGGTCAAACGAACGGATCTTATGTGCATCGCCAGAGTACGTAGCCACACATCCAGAACTCACTTCTCCTGCCGATTTAATGCAACACAACTGCTTGTGCTACATGGTCGCGGATTCGGTCTACAACAAATGGACGCTCACGCGTGACGGCGAGAAAGAACAAGTCGTGGTCAGCGGTAACTTGATGAGCAACGATAGTGACTTGCCACATCGGTTAGCGATCAAAGGCAAAGGCATTGCGAATAAATCGTTGATGGACATCAGCCGAGACTTAATCGAGGGAAGATTGGTGCGAGTATTACCAGAGTGGGATTGCGGCCCAGTACCGCTCTACATGGTGTGCGCCGATCGTCGCTTACTGACGCCAACGATTCGGACTTTCCGCGACTTTATCCAACAAAAATGCTGCCAGCAACGCGCCAACGTGCTGGCAACCTTCTGTCATTAGGCGATAAATCGAAGAGGACGAATCTGGGTATATTCAACCCAATCGTTCTCTTCCAATGTTTCAAGAAACGTCGCCATGTGCGGGCTTTGCAAATGCTTATCCAAGGCCTCTTGCGATGCCCAAATTTCTTGGAACATAAATAGGCCTTCAACTTTTTCGTCGAGATATAACTCGTATTGGCAACAACCTTCTTCTTGACGAGTTGGCTCTAGTAAACCAGAAAGCAAATTCGCCACCTGATCCTTACTGTCTGGGTAGGCTTTCACTTCTGCAACTAAGTGGATCATCGTTTTATCACTCTTTTGCGATTTATATATTGATTACAGGGTTCTACGTCACCTGTAAGTAAGCTCGAATTAGATCTCGGTGAATACGGTTTCTGCGTCCCAGCGAGACTTTGGCGTTTTCGCGTTGAAGTCATCTTCCGCGTGGTAGCCAAGCGGCACGATCACAACGCTGGTGTAACCTTTTTCACGCAAGCCAAATTCTTCATCCAGCACTTTGGGATCAAACCCTTCAATTGGCACTGCATCGATTTCTAGCGTCGAAGCACCCAACAGCAACGTACCCACGTTGAGGTAAACTTGTTTCTCCATCCAATGGTTCGCATCTTTCAGATCAAAACGGTGCATGTTCACAAAGTAGCTACGACCACCGCGCACAGCCGCTTTCGCTTCTTCAGTTGGGAATCGGCCATCTTTTTCTTCTTGCACCATTAGCGCTTCAATGTAGTCGTTATCGATGCCTGTTTTTGCACAAAACACCAATACGTGAGAAGCGTTGAGAATCTTCGCCGCGTTAAACGCGTAGTTCTCTTGCGCCGCTTTAGCGATGCGCTGTTTGCCTTCTTCTGTGCTTGCCAGAATGAAATGCCAAGGTTGAGAGTTCACACTCGATGGACTAAAACGAATCAGCTCTTTAACTGCATCGATTTTTTCTTGAGGTAGCTTGCGCGTTGGGTCAAACACTTTCGTTGAGTAACGAGATTTTGCAGCTTGTACGATATCCATGAGGTTCTCCAATTAATGAATTTAAGCTGAGTAACAGCATAACCTCATGAGATAAAGGGAAAAACCGATTTCGATTAAAAACATTTTCAAAATAAATTTGAAAATAAAACGATAAGAAAGGCTTTGAGCGTTCTCACTGAACTTCTTCATCCTTTCAGCAATAATGCATGTTTGCTCGCAACCGAACTCAACTAATGCTGCCTCAAGATAACGTTATTACATCCTTTCTGTGCAAAAAGCTCGGTCACAATCATCTGCGAATTGCCGGCGAATATTGGCACATTGAGAAGTTGGTTGCCTTGCAATGCATGATGTTGAAAGAAGCGCCTAACCTCCAAGAAGGGCTGCTTTGGTGGAGTAAAAGTGTTTCATTATTCGACCGCCGTTTGTACGTCACATTTCAACATGGTGATGCCCAAATCCATCTGCAAGTCGAATGCAGAACGGCCGATATGCCAAATTGGGCGGAGTCGGTGTTTGGCTTGCTCAAAATGCAATTGGAAATGCTTGAGCTAAGCGAATCAATACAGGTACAAGTTCAAGCCAGCAATCCACTCGCGGCCGATTTTTTTCTAGAGGAAACGCGAGATTCTAAAACGAGTTCAAGCGTGTTTGAACTGGTGAAACATGTTTATTTGCTGCTTTCTCACCAGCCAATTGAACAACCCGAATTGCTGAGTGTTTTGAACGCCTTATTCATCAAAAACAGTAATTACGCGCTCAAGTTAGAGCAAGCGGCAAGGCAACTAGGCGTCTCCAAACGCACCTTGCAACGTCGACTGCAAGAAAAGCAAATGAGCTACTCTCAATGCGTTGATTTCGCGAAAAAAAAGCAAGCACTCACTTTGCTTGCCGACACCCAACTCACAACGCAGCAAATCGCCTATCAACTCGGTTATGAAGAACCATCGAACTTTCACCGCACTTTTCGTCGTTGGTATCCGTTTTCACCCATGCAGTATCGCCAACAATGTTTGGATAACCGAACTCAACTAAATCAGCAACCGATCCGCTTGTACTACGCCAAAGCCAATACCTTCGACGATAACCACATCGACCAACCTGTCGGCAAAATCTGGATAGAAGTGGACAATATTGCGTTTGAGAAAGTGGTCTCGGTAGAATGCCGTGACCGTGATGGCGCATGGCGGCGCTACCCCGCCTTCTTCGAGCGTTTTTTAAGTCATGGCACCGAACTCTGGGCAACGACCGAACTTCCGGTAGCGCATCCCCTTACCTTTCGCCTGTGTTATGAAGTCGATGGAGAACGTTACATTGAGAATAACCACCAGCGTGATTATGTGGTTTCTAAGGGGCTTTTAATTGGAGCAACGGAATACATTGTCCCGACTCGGCAGCTTATTAATATTGGGGCGCAATACACGCTCTTTGTCGAACTGGCATGCCGACTTGAAAACGTTGCGAGGATTGACTGTTACGCCGATGATGACCCCACACCTCACGCAATGCGCTTGACCAAACACTCGCTACATTATGCTTGTTGGGTGCTGCAATTATCGCTCACTCAAACTGCAAAGCAGTACCGTTTCCGCCTTTATGATGAATCCGACAACGAGCTCGCGAAAGAGCATTACCCGATACAATATCCTATTGTGCAACCGCTCAATTAAAACTGTCGGTCAGATCAAAGTCGCCGCTTCGTGACATCATTTCACGTCTTTTTTGGCGTGAAATGACACCCTCAATTTCAAACCTTTGCTTTATCGTTTATGCATTGCTGCATAACGGAGGCAAAAACTGTGTTTGAAACTCTACCTAACCCAATGAATAAAATAAAAATACTTCCTTTAGCGATCGCTCTTGCTCTTTCTGGCTGTGGAAGCGACGAAACCACACCAATCGATACAGGCAGCCACGTGGCATCTCCTGATTGGCAAGATCAAATCATTTACTTCCTGATGATCGACCGTTTTAACGACGGCGACAGCGCTCTTAATGATCAAGGGCAAAACGAATTCGATCCGACTTCGGATAAAAAATTCAGCGGCGGCGACCTCGTTGGTGTGAGTGATAAGTTAAGCTATATCGAAGATCTCGGTGCCACATCGATCTGGATTACTCCGCCAGTTGCTAACCAATGGTGGGATGCAGAGCAAAACTACGGCGGCTACCACGGGTACTGGGCGCGCGATTTCCAAAAAGTGGATGAACACTTTGGTGACATGGAAAGCTACCAAGCGTTAGCACGCGAAGTGCATGCGCGAAACATGTTCTTAATTCAGGACATCGTGACCAACCATGTAGGCAACTTCTTTACCTACGATGATCCTTACAGTTATGATCCTAGCCTACCTTGCCAAGGTTTCCGTTTGATAAAAAATGCGCTACCTGCCGGGCAAGAGCTGCCGTACCCACTCAACATGAACGAGTGTAAAACAGACGGCACAGGCAGCTACCACTGGACGCCAACCATCACCGACCACAACGATCCGGTACAAGAGAAAACCTGGCAGCTCTCTGATTTGGATGACCTCAATACGTCCGATCCTGAAGTACGCGCTTATCTAAAAGAGAGCTACCGAAAATGGATTCGCGAAGTCGGCGTCGACGGATTCCGTATCGATACGGTGAAGTTTGTTGAACACGATTTCTGGAACGATTTCCTACACGCCGACGATGGTGTGATGACGCAAGCGGTTGATACCGGTCGTGACAACTTCCTCACTTTTGGTGAAGTATTCGAAACATCTACGCCATACAACACCGAAGGCGAAGAGAAGATGCTGACTTACATCGGTGAAAGTGGCTCACCGAAACAGCTAACCTCGGTACTGAACTTCCCATTGCAAGCGACCATGACGCGCGTATTTGCATCAGGACAACCGACCGACTATTTACGTTTCCGTCTTGAGAAAATGATGGAGATGTTCCCAAATCCATACATCATGCCGAACTTCATTGATAATCACGACATGCCGCGTTTTCTGTCGCAAGGTAGCGTGAATGACATGAAACAAGCACTGATCACCATGATGAGCGTGCCGGGTATTCCTGTGATTTACCAAGGTACAGAACAGGCGATGTCAGCGGCGCGCGATGCGATGTTTGCTGGCGGCTACCGTGAAGACGGCGACTACGTAGACTCATTCGACCAAAACAGCGAGATGTACTTGTTCATCCAAGAGCTTGCTAAGTTACGTACCGAAAACAAAGTCATGACACGCGGCGAAATGAAAGTGATTGGCAGCGATAAAGCCGGCGCCGGTGTGTTCGCTTTTACCCGAACGTTGGATAACGACGAAGTCTTAGTGGTAATGAACACATCGAATTCCCCGATGTTGATGAACCAACTCGATGTAGAGCAAGCGGGCGGCACTGTTTTCCAACAACAAATCATGTCGAACTGGGCAGACGCTCCGGAGAAGCTAATCGCAGATGAAAACGGTCACGTAACCCTTGAGCTACCAGCCAAATCTGCCGTGATTTACTCGAAAACTAACGACACCCAATCGGTAGATACACCAGACCTCAACATCCAACTAGCGCAGGATTGGAAAGGGCAAACCATCACAGATGACATCGTGATTGCTGGTACTGCTAATGCAAACGAGAAGTTGAACCTCGTCGTCGATGGTAACTTGGAAACAGCGCAAACCATTACTGTAGGTGCTGATGGTCAGTTTAGTGTCACGCTGTCGACTCGTCACTTTGCTATTGGCGAGCAACAGCACCGCTTCGCGATTTATTCCACCGAGAAAAAAGCAGGCATCGAGGACGTGAATTTTGTCTCGAACCTAAGCTGGTCAAACACGCCGGATGACACCATTGATGATACAGGCGATGCGCAAGACGGCACTGGCGGTCCTAACGGTAACTACTCATTACCAACCGATCCAACGTTCGACAAAGACAACAGCCAACTCGCAATCAACAAAGCAGAGGTGTTTACCGTTGGCAGTAACGTACGTTTGACCTTCACCATGGACAACATCACCGACACTTGGTTGCCACCAAACGGCTTCGACCACGTGGGTTTCACCATCTTTATTGATTTACCTGAAGAAGCCGCAACTAACCTGTCTGAGCTACCGAAGATCAACGCTTCTATGCCAAGCGGAACCTGGAGTCGTAATGCGGTTGTTTTTGGCTGGCAAAGCTCGATTTACAACACCAAAGGAGCAAATGCGACGACATGGGGAGAAGCGGTCACGCCAGCACCAACAGTGACAGTAGACAAAGCCAATAACACTATTTCGATGGACTTTGCGAGTGACGCGCTGGGTCGACCTGATTCACTGGATGGCATTCGATTCTATGTGACAACTTGGGACTTGGATGGATTGTCTGCCACTTACCGTCCACTGGAACAAAACAAAGGCCCTTGGAACTTCTCCGGTGGCGCATCGGATGAGAGCAAGATTTGGGATGACTTACCAATCATCACCTTGTCTGAATAAACCGTTAAATAAGACACCGTCCAGCGTTTAGCTGGGCGGCCATCAACAAAAGAATGCAGAAAGACACTTCTGCTCGTTTTTATTCTAGTTAAAGAACGATTTCACCCACAGCACCAGACTGTCCCAAAGCTGACCGAACCACGAGCCCTCTTCTACCGCTTGGCTGCTGACCAGGGGATAACTCGCCACGGTACTGTCATCGCTTTTCCAAACGACCTTACCAATTTCATCTCCTTGCGCGAGCGGCGCAATCAACGGTTCATTTAACACCACACTCTTATCAAGCCCAGCCGTCATAGAACGAGGCAGAGTGAGATAGGCATCTTTGGCGAAGATCGCCTCAACTTGATTGTCATTTCCCTTCCAAACGCGAACTTTAGACTCAACCTGCCCTTGTTTGGCAACTTGTTTGGTGTCATAAAAACGAAAACCATAACTGAGTAAATTCTTGGATTGGCTCGTTCGAGCCTGTTTACTTGGCGTGCCCATCACTACCGAAATCAACCGCATTTTCCCTTCTTTGGCGGAGCTCACCAAACTGTATCCCGCATTGCTGGTGTAACCGGTTTTGCCCCCGTCGACATCAATGGAATTGTCCCACAGTAATTTATTGCGGTTGTACTGCGTAATGTCGTTCCACTTGAAGACTTTCTCACTGTATAGCGCATACACAGTGGGAACATCATTGATGATCGACTGCATGAGTTTTGCCATATCGGTAGGTGAGGTTTGGATGCCTTCACTATCGAGACCATGGGAGTTTACAAAATAAGTGTCTTGCAGCCCTAACTTCTCCGCCCAACCATTCATCAAGGCGACAAAGCCGCGTTCACTGCCAGCAACGTGCTCAGCCAGTGCAACGCACGCGTCATTACCCGATTGGATGATCACACCGCGCATTAAGTTCGAAACACTAATTTCATCTTTCGGTTTGATGAACATTTTAGAAGATCCGGGAAACTTGGCCGACCACGCGTTTTCGCTCACGGTGACAACATCATCCCA
The DNA here is from genome assembly GCF_022808245.1 of Vibrio sp. CCB-PB317. Taxonomy (NCBI): domain Bacteria; kingdom Pseudomonadati; phylum Pseudomonadota; class Gammaproteobacteria; order Vibrionales; family Vibrionaceae; genus Vibrio; species Vibrio sp. CCB-PB317. The sequence goes on along the minus strand of NZ_JALGNU010000002.1, from coordinate 306,920 downwards.
TTTCAAACGCCCCGCTTTGATTTCTTGTCCAACGACGTAAGCGGTCATCAACTTGGTTAAACTAGCTGGAGCAAGGCCAGCTCGCCCGTTATGCTCGGCAATAATGGCACCGGATTGAAAGTCCATTAATACGTAACCTTTCGCCTTTAATTGAGGTGGGTTGGGCGTAACAACGGCAAAAGTAGGTACGCTTATTAAACAAGTCACAATAATCCATCGAGCCAGTGACACTTTCATCCGACTTCCTCCATGCTCTTACTTTGTCGCAACTCTATTGAGCATAGCTCACTCAACCAGTTGCACCAGTCGCTAATCGTTTCATTTTCTTGAACTTACATTGATTTGACCAAGGTATAGAACTGAAGAGGCAATTGGGAAATAGCATTGGTTCTTCGCGCCATTCGCAGTAAAGTAGCGCTACCCCTCAATAAGGAAATAAAGATAACAATGAACGCTCAATCATTTATCGACGCAGGATTGCATTACACTCCCCACAGTTTTACCGTTCCTCTGGATTACCAAGACGCGAGCAAAGGCACCATTGAAGTCTTCGCCCGTGCGGTTTGCCTAGTTGGCGATGAAGAATCGACCAAACCTTGGTTGGTTTACTTTCAGGGCGGACCGGGCTTTCCCTCTCCGCGTCAAAACGGCAATAACGGCTGGGTAAAACGCGCGCTGCAAGAGTACCGAGTTTTGCTTCTCGACCAGCGCGGTACGGGCAATAGTTCGATGGTTAATCATCAGACTCTGGCTCATTTCACGCCGCAACAACAGGCCGAGTACTTAAGCCACTTCCGAGCGGATAACATCGTGCGCGACGCGGAGTACATTCGAGAGCAATTTGGCGTCGAAAAATGGGCGATCTTAGGTCAAAGCTTTGGTGGTTTTTGCTCCCTCACCTATGTGTCTTTATTCCCAGACAGCTTGCTGCAAAGCTACATCACAGGTGGCGTGCCATCACTCTCGCGTCATGCCGACGATGTGTATGAAGCCACCTTCAAACGCACCATGGAGAAAAACCAAGCGTTCTTCCAGCAATTTCCAAAAGCGCAACAACTCTGCCAAAACATTGCGAATCACTTGCTGGAAAATGAAGAGTATCTACCAAATGGTCAACGCTTCACGGTGGAACAATTTCAACAAATCGGCATCAACTTTGGTGTGAGTGATACTGTCTTGCCCACTTACTATTGGCTAGAGAGTGCATTGATTGAAGTGAACGGCAAAAAACAACTTCGTTATGAGTTCTTGAACGATATGTTGGCGCAGCAAAACTTCCAAACCAACCCGATTTACGCCATTTTGCATGAATCGATTTATTGCCAAGGCTTTGCGTCGAATTGGAGTGCTCACCGTGTTCGCCAAAGCCGTTCAGAGTTTAATTATGAACCTGGCAAGCCATTTTACTTTACGGGGGAAATGGTCTTCCCATGGATGTTCGAACAATACGTCAACCTCAAGCCACTAAAAGATGCTGCTGAAATATTGGCTGCGAAAGAAGATTGGACTGCGCTGTACGATCAAACACAACTGGCTCAAAACAAAGTGCCTGTCAGTTGCGCCGTTTACGCCGATGATATGTTTGTGGAAATGGATATCAGCCGAGAAACGCTCGCGTTAATCCCAAACTCAAAAGCGTGGATCACTAACGAGTACGAGCACAACGGTTTACGTGCCGACGGTGAACGCGTTTTAGATAAGTTAATTGCGATGGGGAATCAAACCGCCGCTAATTTGAAATAAATACTATAAAAACGCCTCTTCTAGAAGTAAGAGGCGTTTCATTCCTACCATCTTGTTTTTACAAATCTCTTACGCGCTTGGTCATACGTTTCGTCATCACCCGGTAGCCCATTTTATGATAGAAATCCTCACCTTCATGGTTAAATGACGCCACGGTTAAGCCGATTTCTTCTATTCCTTGAGCACACAAATCACTTTCCATCTTATCCATCAGCGATAAACCTATTCCTAAGTTTCGATGGTTCTCTGAAACAATAAGCTCATTAATAAAGCCAACGCGTTTTTCTGGTGAAATCAGCGACTGAACGTTACGAACCGAACCAGAGATAAAACCGACGACCTTTCTTTGCGAGCAAGCAATAAAAGCGCTCACGCTCCCGTCAAAATACTTTTCGAAGGTGCTATATGATTCTCTTAGTTGCGCCAATTCCTTGGGTGGACGATAGAAGTTCGGTTCAGCTTCATAGTGCGATGTATCGAGTTCAACGAGTAATTGTTTGAGCAAGGGAGCATCTTCTTCCCTCAGCCGCCTGATATAAAACTGCTGCATGTCCTTTCCTTGCCAACTGATCCGATTATTATTTTGTAGCTCTTGCGCACAACTTTAATGAAGAGCCGAAGAAGGAATCACAGTACAAATTTAAACCAAAAGTGTCGAGTTCAACTTACCTTGTTCTCTGCAATTTATGCTTATAATTTGAACACATAGCGATTTTACCCGCGTGACGCTTTGCCGCATCAAAACACCGCTACATCCCGCCTAGCCATAATATCCGCATAATTTGTCCGTATTTCCGACTAATTTAGTCAGGTATACTTCGTGCCGCTAAAATTTTAAGGTCGTTGACCACCTGTATTTTTAAAGGAAACCTCATGAGTCAGTATGTAGTTTGTGCGCTGTACAAGTTTGTTGAGCTGAATAACTATCAAGAACTACGCGAGCCATTACTTGCGTTGATGGAAAAACACCATATTCGCGGAACATTACTGCTGGCAAGTGAGGGCATCAACGGCACTGTTGCCTCTGATCGTGCAGGTATTGATACGCTACTGGAGTGGCTAAACAACGAGCCTCGTTTGACAGGCACCGTATACAAAGAGTCGTACTCTGAGACCCAGCCATTCAATCGCACCAAAGTGAAATTGAAAAAAGAGATCGTAACATTAGGTGTTGAAGGCATAGACCCTCGCCACGTAGTGGGTACTTACGTGAAACCTCAAGAGTGGAACGATCTTATTGCTGATCCTGAAGTGTTTGTTGTCGATACACGTAATGATTACGAAATCGAGATCGGCACATTCAAAGGCGCTGTAAACCCAAATACTGAAACCTTTCGTGAATTCCCAGACTATGTAAAAGAAAACATGGACCCGGAAAAGCATAAGAAAGTGGCGATGTTCTGTACCGGTGGTATCCGCTGCGAAAAATCAACTGCTTACATGAAAGAACAGGGCTTTGATGAGGTCTACCACTTAGAAGGCGGCATTCTTAAATATCTTGAAGAAGTTCCTCAAGAAGAGAGCATGTGGGAAGGTGACTGCTACGTTTTTGATGGCCGTGTTGCAGTAAACCACCAGCTAGAAAAAGCAGATTACGACTTATGTAACGCTTGTCGTCTACCGATCACTGAAGAAGACAAACAGTCTGATTTGTTCGAGCAAGGCGTGAGCTGCCCGAAATGTCACGGCACACACTCAGAAGAACAAATTGCTCGATTCCGCGAACGTGAAAAACAAATTGTTCTTGCAGAACAACGAGGCGAGCAGCATGTTGGTGGCGAAAGTGCCAAGCAAAGAGAAGCTCGACGTGCCGCTAAGTACGCACAAAAAGAAGCTCAGCGTAAACAAGACTAAGCTCAACTCTAATTCTATTTTAAGCGAGCTGCCGTAAGGTGGCTCGCTTTTACTATGCACCAACACTCTTTCAATACAATTTTGTATCCCTCACCAAAACCTCTAGTTGATTGTCTCTTTTGCCTTCGGGTAGCCCCACCATCTCATCATAAGCACTTTGATGTACTAAAACCTGCTTATTTGCTTTGATGTTCTTGCACTTCTTTTGCATCTCGATAAGGGAATGAGCCCTCAAAAAGATACCGTTGTCATCAGTGATGAATTGCGCTTTCCCATCAACTACGACAGATGCTTGATACAATGCGAGATCAAGCGAGTGAATGATCAATTTATCTACGTAGAAGAACTTTTCTAACTTACTCAGTGGTATCGACATATCTCACCTCCTTGTGAGCAACCTCTACGTTTTAATGAACAAAACCGATCATTAGGTGAGATCTCTTCGGATCATTTGCGTACAACATCGGAAACAAAGAGGATTCCGATGCAAACAATCAATGTCGTGTGGTTAAAACGAGATTTGAGACTGACTGACCACCAGCCCTTAACACAAGCATTGTCGTCAAAGCACCCAACGGTACTTTTATATATTGTTGAACCGTTGCTGTTAAACAACCCTCACTATTCTGAGCGTCACTGGCGATTTGTTTGGCAATCATTGCAAGACATGAATGAGACGCTCAAAGCCTATGGACACCGCATCACGGTTCTGTTTGGCGATGCCTTAGCATGTTTTCAATCAATTCAAATGCAATATCAAATCAACGCTGTGTTTTCTCATCAGGAAATAGGGCTCAACTGCACCTTTGAGCGCGATAAGCAAATTGCCGACTGGCTGCATGAGCAGAACATCACGTGGTTTGAGTTCGAGCACGGTGCTGTTATTAGAGGAGCAAAAGACCGGCAGGGTTGGGACAAACATTGGGATTTGGTCATGAGAGCCTCCATAAGCCCTCTTGAGCTGCAAACCAACTTGTTGCATTCATTGGATGCAGAATCACTCGGCTGCGCGTTTTCGCCACCTTCATCCTGGCTATCAAAATGCAAAGGAATGCAAACGGGAGGAAGCCAACTCGCTTGGAAAACACTGGAGGACTTTTTCAATCGTCGAGGTCGTGATTACTATCGAAGCATTTCTAGTCCCACAGCCTCACGTACAGCCTGTACTCGCCTTTCTCCATACCTCGCTTGGGGTAATATATCCTTGCGTGAAGTTTATCAGTACCTATTGAAACACTGGCAAGTTGTTGGGTTTCGTCGCAGCTTAATTGCGTTGTCTTCACGGCTGCATTGGCACTGCCATTTCATACAGAAATTCGAGTCGGAATACGACATGGAGTTTTACTGTGTTAACCGGGCTTACGAATCGTTGATTAAACAAAGTAGCACTTTCGATGAAGAAAAGTTAGCAGCATGGAAATCCGGGCATACTGGCGTACCTTTGATTGATGCCTGCATGCGCTGTTTGCACCACACTGGTTACATTAACTTTCGCATGCGTGCCATGCTGGTTAGTTTTCTCACTCATCACATGAACACGGATTGGCGAACTGGCGTGACGCATTTAGCGCAACTATTCCTCGACTTTGAGCCTGGTATTCATTACCCACAATTCCAAATGCAAGCCGGGGTAACTGGGACCAATACAATCCGGATTTACAACCCGGTTAAGCAAGCCCAAGAACATGACCCTGATGGCGCGTTCATCTATAAATGGGTGCCTGAATTGCAAATGGTCCCCACCCCACTATTGTTCGAGCCCTGGACAATGACACAGATGGAAACCGTCATGTACCACTTGAAACCGGATAGCCGTTACCTAGCGCCTATTGTCGACCTAAATAGCGCAGCTAAAGACGCAAGGGAGCGTCTATGGGCATGGCGGAAACGGGCCGATGTAAAACAAGAAGGCAAACGGATTTTAACGCGACACGTGAGGCCATCGAAAGAAAGCAGGGCTCGTTGATCATCTTTTCATTTAGATGCGTACAAACAAAGACATTCTCTAGGGAAACCGTTGTACCCCCAACTCGTAAGGAACACATTATGTTTAAACGTATCTTGGTTATCACGGCTACATTGATGGCGACTTTATCTTTTATGCTTCCCGTCAAGGCTCATGAGCATGGCATGATGAAGGCTGATATTGTCGACGTTGCCACTGAAAACGGCTCTTTCAATACACTTGTCGCTGCAGTGAAAGCGGCTGATCTAGTCGATACACTCAAAGGAGAAGGCCCATTTACTGTTTTTGCACCAACGGATGACGCTTTTGCAAAACTGCCTGACGGTACAATCGATATGCTCTTAATGCCGGAAAACAAAGACAAGTTAGTATCCATTTTGACTTATCACGTCGTCCCAGGGAAAGTAATGGCTGCCGATGTTGTTAAGCTGGACAAAGCGACTACGGTTCAGGGCCAAGATGTGATGATTAAAACCATGGGCGACAAAGTCATGGTCAATGGTGCAAATGTAATGGCAACCGATGTGAAAGCTAAAAACGGCGTCATTCATGTTATTGATACCGTCATTATGCCTAAATAAAATGATTCAGAGGGCGGTATATTCCGCCCTTTAAACGGTGCTTCTTCTATCCTTAATACTGCCCCTCCCACCTTCGACCCAACAACCAATCACTCATTCACTCCAGCTATCAAAAAGACAAAAACAACATCAAAACCAATACCTTAGAAACAAAAAAGCACAATATCAATGAGGTTGGCGTACCGTTACCTTTCAATTTGAGAACATGATTCCATGTCAGTGTCGTTTACTTTTCCACATGTAAATTCTTGAGCTAAATTTTGGCTGCTCAATCACATTTCGGCAAACCATTCGAAAGGGTGGGACGCAAAGCTTCCGGTCTGTCAGCATTCCATCATCAAAAGTAATGCTCATGATAGCGGGGTTGCCATGTTGCAACACTACATTATCCAAAGTATGGATTCATGCAGCGTTGCTTCGTGCTCAGCATGCGCCGAGGTGTGACATTAATTTGTCAGCCATAACAGAGGACATGTGATGAAATCCTTCCCAACCAAATCCGTACTTACGTTAGCACTTGCAAGCATTAGCTCAGGTGCTGCGGCTCACGGCTACGTATCAGAAACCAATGATGGTGTCGCTGCAAGTCGCTCGGCACTATGTAAGTATCCAACATCTGATACTAACGAAAAAAATAATAACTGCGGTGCCATTCAATACGAGCCACAAAGTGTTGAAGGTCCTGATGGTTTTCCACAAACAGGGCCTCGCGATGGAAAAATAGCAAGTGCCGAAACCGCTCTAGCTGCCGCTCTTGATGAACAAACTGCCGACCGCTGGGTTAAACGTCCTATTCAATCAGGTACACAGACTTTTGAATGGACATTTACAGCTAACCATGTGACGCGTGACTGGAAATATTACATCACCAAACCTGATTGGAACCCAAATGCCTCACTATCACGCGACTCGTTTGATCTGACTCCTTTCTGTGTAGTCGACGGCAATATGGTTCAACCTCCAAAACAGGTGAGCCATCAATGTAATGTGCCTACGCGAGAGGGGTATCACGTCATTCTGGCGGTATGGGATGTTGGCGACACAGCGGCTTCATTTTATAACGTGATCGATGTGAAATTTGATGGTGACAGTCCAGTCATTCCAGATTGGACGCAAGGCGGTCAAATTATTCCGACGATGGATTTAAATGTTGGAGATTCGGTTTATACACGCGTATTTGATCAGGCGGGTGAAAACATAGCTTATCGAACCGAGCTAGAAATTACCGATGCAGTCATGGGCAAAGCGAAAAACTGGTCTTACGCTCTAGCAACGAAGATCAACCAAGAGCAAACTAAACTGCAAGCTGGACAGTATGCCGAGGATAAATTCACTCCTGTTTATGGTACTAACCCGGTGTATCTGCAAGCTAATAGCGGCCTTGAGCGTGTAGAAATCGGCTACAAGATAGAAACTCCCGCTCCAGAGTACTCACTCACAGTAGATGGCTTAGCAGACGAATATATTATTGAGTCAACACCGACAACGTTGGAGCTGACACTAACTGCTGAAGGCGATTTAAACGCAGAACTCACCGTGTACAATCACCACCGTGAGCCACTTGCAAGCTGGGCAGACGAAATGAAAGACGGCTCGGTGGAGGCTGTATCGCTCGCTTTAAGCAAATCAGAGCCTGGTCACCATATGCTCGTGACTCGTATTAAAGACAAAGATGGTAACTTGGTGGATCAGCAAACGCTCGACTTTCACTTAAAAGAAGAGTCAGTAACGCCACCACCATCTGGCGAGTACGATTTTGTCTTCCCTGAAGGGCTATCTAGCTACACGGCGGGTACAAAAGTGCTTGCAAGCGACGGTGCCATTTACCAATGTAAACCCTTCCCATACTCTGGTTACTGTGTACAGTGGAAAGAAAGCGCAAACCAATACGAACCAGGAACAGGTTCACATTGGGAAATGGCTTGGGATAAAGTCAACTAAATCGCCCTTTGAACGTTAAGTAAAAAGAGCCTCGCTATGAGGCTCTTTCATTATCAAACGCAAAAATGGCAGTTTTCCCGATCTAAACCATGAACACCTGACAAATTAGCCAAATGAGCCCGCCCTTCAATCAGCCCCATTTCATAACCTTCCAATAGAACGGTTTGTCGCATTGATAAGCGCTGAACAGGAAAATTATCTGGTGGTGCAATCACTCTGACATGCGTTCCCGGTGGAGGATTACGAATAAATTCCAACGATTGATTGTAGTTATCTGCACGTCTTAACATCGCGTCCGCCATTTTAGGATGTTCGGCAAATAACTTCTTCATCAACCATGTGGTTTTTACTGGCTTCTTGGCATAATTTAGCGGGTGAGAAAGTACAACGGTTATGTCGCGAGCCCCGCGACGATAAGCCTCACGCACTGGGATAGAATCTGCAACCCCACCATCGGTATAGCAGCCTCCAGAAAAGCAAGGGGTATGCTTGTATGCAATGGGTAACGCTGTTGTCGCTTCAATCGCATGATGAAAATTATCACGCGTCACGCGATAATAATCTGCCTGTCCTGTATCTACATTCGTCGTCGCTGCCAGAAAAGGAATACCATTAAACAGTTTATTTTCATCGACGGGATACAAACGATTAGACTCTTCAAACAGCCACTTCACATCAATGAGATCCCCACCTTTAACGAAGCGAGTCGGATCAAAAAAGCGTTTACTCGTTGCCAGCTTAGTAATGACATTGATGCTGCGATGCGGATAGTCGGTCAAATAACCAATCAAGTTTGATGCGCCAGCAGATACACCAATGGCAAAATCAAACGGTTTATAACTCTGCTCTAAAAACGCATCTAGCACTCCGCTTGCGAAGACACCTCGCATCGCGCCACCTTCCACTACAATTGCTTTTGTTGCCATATTTCCCCCATTATTCTTTCCAAAAGAGTAATGAAATTCGTGCAATCAAAACAATTGAATATTCTTATTATTGAAATAGGTGAAGTCTATTTATTTCTTTCTTAGAAAGTGAAAACTAAAGTTCAAAAAATCCACACCTGCTAGAAATGTAGGTGTGGATTTAGACGAGAGGGAAACGCCTAAGAGAAAACAGTTTTATAGGCTTCGCCCGCGCCATCAATAAACATTTGAGTACCGATAACCGCTAGGATTAAGCCCATCATTTTCGTCACGACGTTCAGAGCACTCGGTCCAACTGCTTTGACCAATTTGTCTCCAAATAAAAACAGTATATAGGTAATAACACACAACACAGCAAAAGAAACGATGGTAATAATGGTTTGATCAAAACCACCCGCCGTAGCAAAGTTCATCGCGGTAGCAATCGTTCCAGGCCCTGCTAATATCGGCATCGCAAGTGGAGAAACGGCAATGCTCAACGCCGCCTGCTGCTGCGCTGGAGAATACGCTTTCTCTTTAGTTTTCTGATGCGTCGAATCACCTTGAAGCATATTAAAACCGATCAAAAACACCAAGATACCGCCCGTTATTCGCAAGGCGTACAGCGTGATACCAAACAAATCAAAAATTAATTTACCGGCGATCGAAAATATCGCAATGATGACAAATGCAATAAAAACCGAACGAAGCGCCATGGAACGTACGGTTTCCCTATCCTCATCAGCCGTTAAACTCAAAAAGATAGGAATATTGGCGATGGGGTTCATGATCGCAAAGAAGCCCATAAACACCGTGACTGTATGAACGATGAGTTCTTTCATATTTTCCACTGCAGTTAAATTGTTGATTCTAAAAACAGTATATACGCTCTCAAGCAGAACGAGTGATGTATTCTCTATTCATCTTCACACTTATGCGCTAAGCATTGTTTTTCTTTTGAGATAGTTTACCGACTCATTAAATATCGCTAAGGTGAGGCTTCAGCCTTTACATATAACAGGGGATGTTAAGTCACCATGAACAGTACGATACAAACAATTCTCAATCACCGCTCAATTCGAAAGTTCACCTCGCAACCTATTGAAAGCGAACAATTAGAAACGATTCTACAAGCTGGCCTTGCGGCGTCTTCATCAAGTATGTTGCAAGTCGTCTCAATTATCCGCGTGACTGATAAAGAAAAGCGTACGCTATTGGCACAATATGCGGGGAATCAAGGGTACGTTGAAAGCGCTGCTGAGTTTTTGGTGTTTTGCATTGATTACCAGCGCCACGCCACTATCAATCCTGATGTTCAAGCTGATTTCACCGAGTTAACACTTATCGGTGCTGTTGATTCTGGCATCATGGCACAAAACTGCTTACTTGCTGCAGAGTCTATGGGACTAGGAGGCGTGTATATTGGTGGCTTACGAAACAATGCTCAAAAAGTCGACGAGTTATTAGGCTTACCTAAAAATACCGCCATTTTATTTGGTATGTGTCTTGGTCATCCAGATCAAGCCCCTGAAGTTAAGCCACGTCTACCTGCTCATGTCGTGGTGCACGAGAATCAATATCAAGACCTAAATTTGGATGATATTCAGGCTTATGACCAAACCATGCAAAACTACTATGCAAACCGTTCGAGCAATCAAAAACAAAGCACTTGGTCACAAGAAGTCACCAGTAAACTAGCTGGCGAATCACGTCCACACATCCTGCCTTACTTAAACAGTAAAGGGCTCACTAAAAGGTGATGACCACAGTACGATAGGATCAAAAAAGGCCTCCGAAGAGGCCTTTAGAATTTATCAGCAAAAACTCGCTTAGTTACCGCCTGAACCACCTGATGGCGGATCAACAGGATCAACTGGTTTGCCTGGCTTCGCATCTGGAATCGGTGGCACTACCGGTTTGAAATCATCTACAGGTTTTCCTGCTTCGATCTCTTTTTCAACCTGGTTAACAACATCTTTAGTATCTTCTTCAGATATCTCTACGTAGATAACGTCACCAGAATCATTTTTAGGGTAATTTGGGTTCTTCTTAATTACCTCTTCAGTTACAGCTTTAGCTGCTACTGAAATTGCTTTCGGAGAAGCCGTAGGGTTCGCTTTAATGACATCTGAAACTACATTCGCTGTAGCAACCAGTTTAGTCGCTAATGCTTTTGTTGCAGCATCACCACTCTCATCTAACTGCTTAACTACACTTTCAGTATTGCGAAGCAAATCATTAACTGAAACGCCCATCGCATTGACATCAAGACCTAAGTCAGCAAACACTTGCTCTGCAACCTCTGGCGTGTAAATTGCACCTTCTTCCAAAGTATCCGTTACTAGAGTAGTAAACGGTGAACCTGTTACAGGTGCATCTGCTTGCGCTAGACCTTTTGGAATTTTGTAATCAGTTGTAATACGTTTACCATTAGATGCATCTACACTCTTATCAGTGTGCTTTAATGTGAAAGTACACTCACTTGGAGCACTAACTACATCTATGTGACTAATGCGCGCATAGCCAACCATACCTTTGTAGTTTGTTGTCAGTTCATCAGCCTTACCTTTTAAATCTCCACCACAGTCGTAAGAGACTTCCATGCCGATAACAGCTGGATCATAAGCCTGTACTGAGTATGTTTTTACCTCAGGATCGCTGTCACTACCACAACCTGCTAGTAGGACTGCAGCCACACTTGCCGTTAAAAGTTTGATTTTCAAAATTAGCTCCAATATTTGTTGTTATATCCGACCGCAACAGGAAGCATAACGGCAGTTGCATATGGTGTAAATAGGATGCATACAACTTTGGCATGAGTTTTTTCACATTCCTGCCTGTTTACATGTGCAAAATCATGCATTCATCTCAATAACGCTAAATAGACATAATTTTGTCATGTATTCGTAAGTATTTTTTAAGTATGTAGTTGCCTTTATTGCAACCAGATGGATAATGGTTGACTATTTTTGTGGGGTAGATTTTTCACCTTCATAAATGAAACTAAGAGCTCTAAGTCGCTAGCAGCCATTTGGAGTGTTTATTACACAAATAATTCTGAATGGACTCGCTTTCTAAAGGCTTAAAACTGCAGTAAATCGTCAACATTGATGAAATGCAGTTCAATTAGAATGAATCAATTTCAGTCGGCAAACTTTCTTTCGGTAGTTATAAACCAATGAACACATTTAATAAATTTTTGGGGATATCAGTACTTCCTATCCTTCTTACAGGGTGTACTCTGCCTGGTAGCCATCTTTCGGTCAGTGACAAAACAGTAATGAGCACTGAATCGAGTGATATAGAATCGCAGGTTACGGTTTATCCTTTAACTTTGGAGCGAGTGACCTCTTTAAATTCAATAGATCCTTTTTCAAAGCCAAATCCAGAGTTAGATATTGAAATCGCCAAGTATGAATACGAAGTAGGACCTGGCGATATCTTAAATATTACTATTTGGGACCACCCAGAGCTCACGATCCCAGCTGGCTCATATCGTAGTTCAGCCGAAGCAGGTAACTGGGTGCATTCGGATGGCACGATCTTCTACCCTTACATTGGCGTTGTACACGTTGAAGGTAAAAACGTTCGCCAAATTCGTGCAGACATTGCCAACCGTCTTGCAAAATACATTGAGAGCCCGCAAGTCGATGTAAGCGTTGCAGCATTTCGCTCTAAAAAGACTTATGTGACTGGCGAAGTAAACAAGCCAGGGCAACAACCAATCACAAACATTCCTCTTACTCTTCTTGATGCCGTGAATAGAGCAGGCGGACTGGCAGCCGAAGCCGATTGGCGTAATGCAACACTGACGCGAAACGGTGTGGTTGAAAATGTCTCTTTGTATGCTCTGATGCAACAAGGCGACTTAACTCAAAACCGTCTTCTAAAGCCAGGTGATATTGTTCATATTCCCCGTAACGATGCACAAAAAGTATTTGTTATGGGCGAAGTTAACGATCCAAAACTACTCAAAATTGATCGCAGCGGTATGAGCCTTACTGAAGCTCTAAGTAGCGTTGGTGGTATTAATGAAATCTCCGCCGATGCTACTGGCGTTTTCGTCATCAGACGTTCAAAAGAAGAAGCTAAAATGGCGGACATTTATCAGTTGGATGTTTCTGATGCTTCTGCTTTGGTGATTGGAACAGAGTTTGATCTCAACCCATACGACATAGTCTATGTAACAGCCGCGCCTGTTAGCCGTTGGAACCGCGTTATTGCTCAACTTGTTCCAACCATTTCCGGCTTTAACGAATTAACCGAAGGTGTACTACGAGTACGCACTTGGCCGTAAAAACGACGTGCCGCAAGAAAGTTATCTCTTGCGGTACGCATTCAATAGTTACGTAGCTCAATTGTGCAATATAAAGAAGCAAGCAATTCAGTTGGGATCATAGGCATACAATTTAAAATAGGGTAAGCATTTGTTTTCTAATATTCTTGTCGTCTGTGTAGGTAATATTTGCCGCTCTCCAACAGGAGAGCGGCTTTTGCAGTCTTTACTACCAAACAAACATGTCGCGTCAGCGGGAATCGCGGTGGATAAAAGTCATTTAACAGGAAAAGCTGCTGATGATATGGCAACCACCATCGCGAACGAACATGGCGTAAGCTTAGATGGACACGAAGCACGACAATTAACACCTGAGCTTTGCGCTCAATACGATCTGATATTGGTTATGGAAAAAGGTCATTTAGAAGCCTTAACCAAAGTCGCTCCTGAGGCACGAGGCAAAACGATGCTGTTTGGACAATGGATAAGTGAAAAAAACATTCCTGATCCATACAGACAAAGTAGAGAAGCCTTCGAACATGCTTATACGCTTATAGAAAAAGCAGCAAAAGCGTGGTCTCAAAAACTATAAGCCGCAAGGCTAAATAAATAAACGCCAATGGCAAGGTATTTAAGAAGTTAAAGTAATGACAACACAAACTATTAAGCAATCACGTCAAGCCGACGATGAGATCGATTTGGGAAAGTTATTTGGGATCATTCTTGATGCCAAATGGCTCATTCTATGTACCGTAGTCCTATTTTCAATTATAGGCGTCGGCGTTGCCATTCTATCAACACCTATCTACAAAGCTGATGCTCTTATCCAAATTGAAAGTAAGAGCTCCGGTGGTATTTCAGCGATGGTTGGTGATATGGGAGAGCTGTTTTCAGCAGAGTCATCAGCGACAACAGAAATTGAGATCATTAAATCTCGTATGATTTTGGGTGGTACAGTTGATAAGTTCAACTTAACCACGGTCGTCTCTCCGAATTACATGCCTATCATCGGTAAGGGCTTAGCTCGACTGCAAGGCGAACAAATCAGTCTGAGCGTTTCACGATTTAATACCCCTTCTTACGCAGTTGGAATTCCTCTAACTCTCGAAGTTATTGATTCTGAAAAACAGACGTTCAGACTTATAGAAGATGACAATAACGTCATTTTAGAGGGTAAGGTTGGCGAGCTCATTGAAAAGAACGGCTATCAATTCTTAGCTACAGAAATGATAGCGCAAGACGGCGCATCGTTTACCGTGAGTAAAGTCAGCAAATTAGATGCAATTAATAAACTTCAAGAAAACTTATCGATAAGCGAACGTGGTAAGCAAACCGGGATTATTTCTTTAAGCTTCTCTGGTGAAGATCGCGCTAAGATTCAAGCTATCTTGAACGACATTAGCCAGAACTACTTCTTGCAAAACGTTCAAAGAAACTCAGCAGAGGCAGAGCAAAGTCTCGAGTTCTTGAAAGGTCACCTTCCAGACATCAAAACAAAACTGACCGCTTCTGAAGACGTTTTAAATCGATTCCGTCAAGAAAATGAATCTATCGACTTAGGCCTTGAAGCTCAATCAACGCTTAAAGTGATGGTTGAATTAGAAGCGCAGTTAAATGAGCTGACATTCAAAGAGAGTGAAATCAGCCAGCGCTTTACACAAGATCACCCGGCTTATAAATCTCTGCTTGATAAACGTGAGACGCTACTCAAAGAGAAAGAGCGTCTTAATAAACAAGTTCAAAAGTTACCGAAAACACAGCGTGAAGTTCTACGCATGACGCGCGATGTAGAAGTAAACCAACAAATCTACATCCAGCTATTGAACAAGGTTCAAGAGCTCAACATCATTAAAGCAGGAACCGTTGGCAACGTTCGAATCTTAGATAACGCTCAATCGTTCTCTAAGCCAATCAAGCCGAAAAAAGCGCTTATCGTTGTGCTAGCAACACTGCTTGGCGGCATGGTAGGCGTGGCTTTCGTATTAATTCGTGCGGCATTCCACCGTGGTGTAGAAACACCAGATCAAATTGAGCAGATTGGTATGCCTGTTTACGCTAGCGTTCCAAAATCTATTCAACAACTGGAATTTGCAAACAAGCTTAAACGAAACAAAGGCAGCAACGATGAGCTAGTCCTTCTTGCTGAAGCTAACCCGGCCGATCTTTCCATCGAGGCCCTGCGTAGTCTTCGTACTAGCCTGCACTTTGCGATGATGGAAGCGAAGAACAATGTTCTTATGATTTCAGGTCCAGCACCATCTATCGGTAAAACGTTCGTATCGACAAACTTTGCAGCCGTCGCTGCGAAAACAGGTCAGAAAGTACTGCTTATCGATGCGGATATGCGTAAAGGTTATTTGCAGCAATGTTTTGGTTTACGTTGGGATAACGGTCTTTCTGATTATTTGAGCGGCAAGACATCCCATAGCAATATCATTAAATCAACATCCATCGACAATCTAGATGTGGTTACTCGTGGCCAAGTACCACCAAACCCGTCAGAGCTTTTGATGCATCCTCGCTTTAAGAGCTTTGTTGACGAAATGTCGGCGCAGTACGATCTTGTGATCATCGATACGCCGCCTGTACTCGCGGTTACCGACCCAAGCATTGTTGGTGCAATCGCAGGAACAACACTGATGGTAGCTCGTTTTGATCAAACGACTTTGAAGGAAATTGAAGTCGCACAAGGCCGCTTTGAACAATCCGGCGTGGAAGTAAAAGGCGTGATTCTAAACGCCGTAGAGAAGAAAGCGTCAAACTCATACGGATATGGTTACGGTTACTATAACTACGCTTACAAGAGCGAGTAATTAATATCTACATGTATTACAAAGCCCTGCTAGACCTAGCAGGGCTTTTTTATTACTGGATCCTGTAATGCATATCTACTAGAAAACGGATGGTTGTTAGCATCTACATAGGCATTGGCTGTCAAACTATTCAGCACTTCTTTAATGGGGCTGATATTTTGTGATGCAGCTCTCTCATGAATAGTTGCATGATGGATTGTGAAACTCTACTATCAGTCTGCTCACGCCTAAAGCCCCCAACACTCGCGGAAAGAACTTGGTTCACGGCAACTCTTCTACCCTGCTCTGTATAGCAGGAACAATCTGTTTTTACCTTCTTTTTAGCTTCTATTTAGGCGAGTGTGGAAGAGATAAGAAAGGTGAAAAATGAACTCTACAAATAGCTTCTTAATCAACATTAACCAACAAAAATCCGTTGCTAAAAAAAGGCTCAAAGCTATACGTCAACACGATGATGAGATGTTGGATCGAGTTAAGCGATTTCACTCCAAACCAGAGTCATTAGCTCCCAATACAATTCAATTAGCTGACGTTCAACATTCGCTAGCCAGAGAATTAGGTTTACCAAGTTGGAGTAAATTAAAAGCGCATGTCGAAGAGTTAGAAGCTCACAAAGACGCCATCAAAAATCACTTCCCTCCTCTTGATAGCGAACTAAAAACGCTCCATGTCCGCTGTGGGCATGATATTCAGCAACGGCTTAAAGACAGCGGATTCGAGGGGACATTTTTAGCCCTAATAGATCCGCTTTGTATGGGTCCAATCCCAGCAACACCACAAAACTTCCTTGCCATTCGTGCCCAATATGTCGTAGAGACTCTGCTGCCCGTGATGAAGCATGAGGATTCAGTGCAAGATATTGTCAAATTTGAGCAAGCTAATATTGATACGCTGCTCAGTGATACATTTGAACGAATCGTCTTTTGGGTCGAACATGACAGCTATGATCAATTGATGCTAATTCGTGCTCTAACACAGTTAGAGAATGTAGAGAATAAAGTGATAGAGATCATTGAGTTGAACCAGTTCCCGGGCACTGAACGATTCATCGGCTTTGGGCAGTTGCCTGAAGAAGCTATTCGCGCTTGTTGGCAATACCGTAAACCCGTGACAGCCAAATTATTCAGTCAGGCTAAACATTCCTGGCACGCTGTCACATCACCGACACCCATCTCTATGGTTAATTTGATCGAGCAGCATGATCTAGATTGCTTACCCAATATGCTCAACGTGCTAATACGCCATATGCAAGAGTTACCTCATTCACAAACAGGATTAAGCTTGACTCAGCAGATTGCATTAGAGGTCCTAAGTTCTCAAAATCGTTCAATTCTCATCAAAGATTGGTTTGAGCAATATCAACAACGTGAACCTCTACCTTACCTGGGCGATGTGATGTTTTACGCCTTACTCCTCCCTCTAGCACAAGGTCAAACGCCTTTAATCACGATTGAGTCACGTGAAAGGGACTGGTGGGAACAGAGCGTCCATATCACTGAGGCTGGTCAGCATTGTTTGGAAGGCTTCATACGAGCGAAGAAATGCTATTGGGTTGGGGGTATTAGCAATACCAATCAGAATTATTGGAGTTGGGATCACCTCCAATTATCTACATTGACCAACCATCATTGATTCAGCGGATAGGTAACATAAGCAGGGGCATAGACGGCTCGTTAGCCCCTTGTGTTCAGCCCAATACAAAAACAGTCAAAAAGAGACGACTTCTAGCCTGAATAAAATCTAGATAGTTATGCACGAGTAACATTTCTTAGAAAGAATATGCACTCCATTTACTACCAAAAATAAATGTAAATACTCTTTCTTATCGGTTGTATGTTCGATAAAAGTGTTAAAATACAAACTTTTCGACCAGTCAAATAGTTAAGATTTGGTTAAAACTCCATTTTTATTAGTGATAAAGTTCACATCTATTAACCATTTAGAGGATTATTCTTTCGTATTTTCTCACTCCACTGCTACTCTGCTCGCCGCTTTGAAGTGAACTCAAGGTGCATAACTATAAGGAGTGTTCTCATGAATACCAAGAAACCGATGTCGCTAACCAGCCGCGTAATTTTGGGTATGGTAGCGGGTATCTTGACAGGATTTGCAATTCGCACACTTTTTGCCGGCAACGGATTTGTCGACGCATACATTGTTAATGGATTATTTGAAGTTGGTGGACAGATCTTCGTCGCCAGCTTAAAAATGCTCGTAGTCCCTCTAGTGTTTGTTTCACTAGTTTGTGGTACTAGCTCCCTCAAAGACCTTTCTACACTGGGTCGCATGGGTGGTAAAACCCTCGCTTTCTACGTTACGACAACGGCTATCGCGATTACGCTTGCTCTAACTATGGGTACTCTGTTCCAGCCAGGTGCTGGCGCTGACCTAACCGCAGCAAGTTCATTCAAATCAGCAGAAGCACCATCTTTGGGTCAGGTGATCATCGATATGTTCCCAACCAACCCTATCAGTGCGATGGCTGAAGGTAAAACCCTGCAAGTTATTGTGTTCGCAGTGCTATTTGGTATCGCGATCAGCGCAGCAGGCAAACCTGGTGAACGTATTGCAGCGTTCTTCTCTGATCTGAATGAAGTGATCATGAAACTGGTTGCGATTTTGATGAACTTGGCGCCTTATGGTGTGTTCTTCTTAATGGCGAAGCTATTTACTGGTCTTGGTCTGGGCGCAATCGTCAATCTGGCGGAGTACTTCTTAGTACTGGCGGGTACGCTTGTCCTGCACGGCCTAGTCACTTACAGCTTAATGTTAAAAGGTTTCACTGGTCTAAATCCAATTACGTTCCTACGTAAGATGGAAGACGCGATCATGTTTGCTTTCTCGACCGCATCATCAAACGCGACGATTCCAGTGACAATGGAAACGGCTAAGCACCGTATGGGGGTTGAGAACCGCGTATCATCGTTCACAGTACCACTTGGTGCAACCGTGAACATGGACGGTACGGCGATCATGCAAGGTGTAGCAACCGCCTTTATTGCTCAAGCCTTCAATATTGATTTAACTATGGGCGATTACCTCATGGTAATCATGACAGCTACATTGGCATCTATCGGTACTGCGGGTGTCCCTGGTGTTGGCCTTGTAATGCTAGCCATGGTATTGAACCAAGTTGGTCTGCCGCTTGAAGGTATCGCGCTCATCATGGGTGTTGACCGTCTACTTGATATGATTCGTACTGCGGTAAACATTACTGGTGACAGTGCAGTTACCGTCATTGTCGCAAAATCAGAAGGTGCATTGGATGAAGCTCGCTTCAACGACCCAATGGCAGGCGTTGCCGAAGAAGAAGTGCATCTTAAACGCGCTGACGCCTAAATCGTTCTGCGATTACCATTCTGAAATTACATAGTCCTGTCTAAAAGAAAGCCCCGATGGAAACATCGGGGCTTTTGTTTTCTCCGCGTCTAGAAATGCTCTTTCTAATCTGCCATCGAATTCAGTTTTTCTCTGGCTTGTGCTTCGTGTTCTTTAGTGATGGCATTGCCGACAGAGTTAGCGGCTAACGTAAGCGCTGCCATGTCATCGGTAAAGCCGACGCCTGCTAGTACATCTGGCACCATATCGGTTGGTAATACGAAGTAAGCCAACGCGCCACCTAAAATCGCCTTATGGCGAACGGCGGTGTTGGAATCTGTCATCGCGAGCCATGATTTGATGCCCATAACGGCAATTTCTTCACCCGCTTTCTTAACCGACCCTTTCATTTTGCGCCAGAAGGTTTTCTCATCTGGCGCTTGCATCGTTTGATCTTTGGCGTCTTTCGGCGCCGATTTTACAGACATTGTTGTGATCATCGTTGCCTCCGAAATTTATGACTGTGGCCAACATATTAATAAATCGAACCTGAACGCAAGATTAATAACAAGAAATGATAGTAAAGTGAAACAAAAACACAGATAGAAAAATCCCCAAACCGAAGTCTGGGGATCGTGATGTTGAGAACCAAGCTTTACAAGGAGAATGCCTTATTGAGCAATCTTCTCCAGTACACGCATCAGCATTTTGATTCGTGGCTCGATAGACTCAAGCAACAAGTACTCTTGATCGCTATGGAAACCTGCACCGATAGGTCCTAGACCATCCAAAGTTGGAACGCCAAGAATTGCCGTATTGTTTGCATCAGAGCCGCCACCCACTTCTTTCCAGTTGATGTCGATAGACAGTTCACTTGCCGCTTCTTCAACTAATGCCATCAAGCTTTCAGTTTGCGCGCTTGGCACCATAGAAGGTTTGTAAGCTTCACGAACCAACTCGATGCTAACGCCATCAACGAATGGTGTTTCCAGCATGCCGTTTAGCTTGCCATCGACATCATCGTATTCTTCATTACTCCAGAAACGCACATCCACGATCGCTTCAGCGTGCTCAGGGACGATGTTTGCGCCGTTACCGCCAGACACAATACCCACGTTTAATGTGGTGCCAGATTCGAAGTTCGTCATGGCATTGATTGCGAGAATCCAGTTCGCCATCTCGGTAATTGCACTGCGGCCATTTTCTGGCTCGTTGCCAGCGTGGGCTGCAATGCCATTAAACGTGATTTTGTAACGCGCCATGCCTTTGCGCGCTTTGACTAAACCTCCGTCTGCGCGTGCTGCTTCTGCCACCAATACGTTTTTCGCGTTTTTTGCAACAGATTGAATCCAGTCGACCGAATCTAACGATCCGGTTTCTTCGTCTGGGTTCATGCAGATACAAATCGACAGTTTATCCAACACCGCTTGGTCGAGGTTACACATCGCGTACACAATATTCAGCAAGCCAGATTTCATGTCCGAGACACCCGGACCGTACGCTTTGTCAGCGTCTTGAGACATAGGACGTAATCCAGCGGTGCCGACAGGGAACACTGTATCCATGTGACCAATCAGCATCACGTCAACTTGCTCAGCTTCCGGCTTGTTTCGAACTTCAAGACCGATGCCCGCTCTGCCACAGTCGATGCGTTTTACGCTCCAACCTGACATCGCTTGGTACTTCTCTTCAAATTGAGAAGCGATGAACTCGATACCATCAGTAGTGTACGTGCCACAATCGACATTGATCAGAGGACGAAGTTCTTCGAGATATTCATTAAGAGAAAACTGCATGATTGCCCCCTAAACAAACAAGTTCATGACTAGCATTGCGCCAAATGCGTTCAATACGGAAATCGCAATCATAATTGGGATATAACGACCTTCAGTACCGATAGGTCCCATAATTCGACCCATGTACTGAACCTGAGAGCCCATTAGGTAAATTGCAGGTGCAAGAATCGCGATGTGCGTACCGTTCAAGATGCCTTGGTCAAACAATGTGATAACCACGCCAACTGCCCCGCCCATCGACATCCAAGCACCAATCAGCACCGCAGCCGCTTCACCTGGCAAACCAAAAACCGCCATTACTGGAGAAAATACCGAGCCCATCAAATCCAACGCGCCAGTAATCTGCAACGCCTTAATGATGACAAACGCCATAAGAACGTTAGGCACGGTTGATGTTGTCGCAATAACCCAGCCTTTTTTAGCGCCTTCAACGAAAATATCCGTCACCATCGGCTTACTTACTTTTACGTCACTCATTACGCCGTCTCCTCTTTTAAGTTCTCAGATTTGCTTTGCTCTTGCTTGTCTTCTTTACCTTCTGTGATGTTTAGGTAGATACGGAATAAGTTCGCACCCATGATTTTAAACAAGAACATCACCACAACCGCCAAACCAATAGAAGACGTTACGGCAAGCGAGCCATCCGCCATCGTCAGCGTAAACAGCACCGCCCCTGAGGAGAAAAAGTTAACAATGGTGGCACCAGCGGTGAACTGGAACATAGTGAACACATCGGTTTCACGTTTGGTAAGATGGCCTTCATCTTTAAGCTGACGAGTCATCGCCGCGCCCGCGTCGGTACTTTGCAGTGAAGCGATAAGAGCCAAACCAGAGTTACCCGGAATACCCATAATTGGACGAAGAAGCGGCGTTAACAGTCTGCGTGCCGCTTCTAGTGCGCCATAGTGCTCAAGTACATTGATCATACCCAGTGCGAACATAACGGTAGGAATCAAAGTAAGTGCAAAAATGAAACCGTCACGTGCACCGCTACCACCAGCACCACGAAGCGACGTTGTTGCAACTTGCACGCCGTCAGCCGTTTCGGTGACACCATAAGCCACCTTGCCAAAAGAGCCATTCAACGTGGTGAAATCAAATACGCCATACCATTCGTTCGATTGCATGAGACCAGAAAAGAAGACGACCGCAAACGCCAGTGCAACGTAGCACCCCAGCGTAACCTTGCGCTCGGTTTGAACAGGATTTTTCATAACATTACCTACACATGTGGGACAGGACACATATGTTCACCCGAATAATGTGCTAGAGAGATGATCAAAATCAATCTGCCTGCCGAACATTCTAGCGACTCAGTTATGAAGTTTTGTTTTATGATTTTAATCACATTTGAAAGATAATAAAAATTTGTGCTAACAATTAGGTATATTAATCTATATCGATACCTCAGGACTTCTTCATCAATCCGACCAATGATTCTGACGAATATTGCTTTCTACAACATTCATGACGTACTTCATACTTTGGCATTGAGGCGATATCGATTAACTCGAAAGTAACATTCCATAATGAAATTTAGGTTAGGATTGTCCGGTCATATGCAAACGGCATAAACCAGAATCAACAGGACTAGGCAGCCCATTGTTACGCTCACAACCTAAAATAGCCAAGTGGACACTCGCCCTCGTGTTTTGGGTGGTGATGGTATGTTTAAGCCAAAACTCCGGCTTCTCGAAAAACTGCCCTAAGGCTCACCAAATACAGAGTCAGCAAGATGATAACGTGAATTTGTCATCATCTTGCGACCTTTCAGAGAAGCTAGTTCAAGCGTACCAACACCAGTTTGATCATATTCTTATTCCATTTTTTCTGTTTGCTTTGATTGTGGCGCTGCCGATGGCATCCACAGCAATTCGTTATCTGGAATACACAGAACCGATACGGGAAAAGTATCGGGTTCACCTAAAACTTTGCGTGTTTAGAGAATAAACCCAGCAAGGCGAGAAACCCGCTCGCCTGACTTTTGTACGTATTTTATTCACTTCACATAACAAACAACGAAATCTAAAAGTTTTAGGAAATATTATGACATTCACTCGTACACTTTTGGCGTTAACGATGGCTATCGTACCTGCCGTATCTTTCGCATCAGAAAAGACCTCAGAACAAAAGCTAGAGGAAATTACTCAGATACTAAAAGAGAACCCTCAAATTCTTGATTCATTGCACCAAAACCTGCAAGAGTACATTGCGTATCAACAGTCATTTGGCGACACCTTGAAGGAGGTTCGTCAATATCTAAATGATGGCAAACATTCCTCTTTTGGAGCTGAAACCCCAGAGTTAACCATTATTAACGTAACGGACTACAGTTGCCCTTTTTGTAAACGTTTAGAAGGCGAACTGGTCAAAGTTGGTAAGGAATATCCGCAGATAAAAGTGCTTAACCTCAATGTTTCTTTTAAAGAACAATACGAGAAAAACGGCTACAACTCGGCAAGTTACGCATTAAATGTTTGGCAAAACCAGCGAGATAAGTACGAACAAGTGCATGCGTTATTGGTAAAAAAACCGGGCGCACATGATGCACGTTCGTTAAAACAGATCGCGAAGAAAACGGGGACAGAAGCGCAGCTTGTCGACGACAAAGAGACCAAAGCGCTGCTTGATAAAAACTATCAGTATTTCACACAACTTGGTTTACGCGGCACGCCCGCGTTAATCATTAATGATCAAATCATTCCTGGTTATGTGCCGTTTGACGAGCTAGAAAAAGTCATCGACCAAGAACTGGCGAACTAAAACAATAGAGCCCTTCCCTGATAACTCAAGGAAGGGCTTTTTATTTACCGACATAAATAGCGTTTAGTTACTTATCACGTCCTACAAACGCCACGACGACTTTGTCATTGCCAAGCGAGCGAGAGAAAACGTACGCGCCTTCCTGTTCAATCACTCGATGCTGACCTGCGCCAATGGCAGGGTGTGCTTGACGAAACTGACCCAGGGTTTGCCAGTGCTTCAGCAAAGCTTGTTTGTCATCAGATAGCTTCCAAACCATGTCTGAACGTGTGCCTTGGTGGAAATCATCCGCATAAGGGCCAATGTTACGGCCTACTTCATCGCCATAATAAACCTGAACCGCTCCTGGGCTAAGGAGCAATGCGTTCGCGGCGTTACGTTGCATACCGTAATCTTTAAAACGTGAGAAAAACAACTCCGTATCGTGAGAAGACATGTAACTGACTGGGTTGAAGTCTTTCTCGTTCGCGATAGTGTCCGCATAGCTTTGGTAAGTGTCTGCCATTTGGCTAAAGCACGCCGCGCCTTTGTCTAGCTTCTTCTGCATATCGAAGTTGATCAACGCGTCAAAACCATCATCGAAATAAGGGCTGCGATACGCGGTGTGTCCCCAGACTTCGCCCATCATCCAGAACGGCTGACCTGATTTGCCATTTTCTTTACGCCACTGTTCTAGGCTGTTCGATGCTTCTTCTTTTAGACGCTTCCAAACTTCACCTTCGACGTGTTTCACCGTATCGACGCGATAGCCATCAATGCCAAAGCGTTTCACCCAGTCAGTTTGCCACTCAATCAAGTAATCCGAGACGGTGTAATTGTCACGAGCTTCTACGCGAGTGCCAGGGTTATTCAACAACCATTGCGGCGGCGTGACTGCTTTATTGGATTCAGTAATGAAATCTGGCAAGCCAGCAAGAGACATCGTAATGTCGCTACTGCCCGGAGCTGGGTAACCTGGCAAGCCGGTTCTTACCCAATCGCCGCCCCACCATTTAGCCCAGTTCGGACTCTGATAATCAATATTCTGGTGATAGCTATGCCAATTTTCACCCGCTTTTGGTTGCCAGTCGCCCCATTTCTTGGGCAGATCGGCATTAGGCTTTAACACATCGATACCATCGAACTGTAGATCCGCCAATGTTGAGTAACCAGAATGGTTGATAACCGCATCCATCAAGACTTTGAGGCCACGTTTGTGCGCCTCTTCCACCAGCGTTTTCAAATCTTCTTCGTTACCGAAGTTCTCATCAATCTTGGTGAAATCGCGCGTCCAGTAGCCGTGGTAAGCATAAAACGGGAATGAGCCACTATCGCCACCACCGACAAAGCCGTGCACTTGTTCAACGATTGGCGACAACCAAATCGCGTCTGTACCTAGGCTCTTAATGTAATCCAGTTTCTCAATCACGCCTTTAAGGTCACCGCCGTGGAAAGTACCGATCTCTTCTTTGCCGTCTTTTTTGCGACCATAGCTGTTGTCGTTACTTGCGTCTGCGTTGTTGAAACGGTCAACCATCACGAAGTAAATGTTCGCGTTTCGGTAATCAAATAGCACCGCTTCTTTGGTTTTCTGTACAGGCTCTAAAAGCACTAGGCCGCCAGAGTCTTTGCTTGGCGTCAGCGATACTTGCTGATCTTTTACTTCGACCATTTGACCAGAATAGGCATCACGCAACTTGGTACCATCTGGGAAACTATCACCTAACGCAATGGTGACTTCTCCGCCTTGGTAAACCTCACATTGCACTTGTGGGATTGGGCGTTTAAATTCAGTTTTGGCGGCTTTCTTAGGTTCACGCTTAAAACGCAGTGTTTTGGCTTCCGCATCAAAAGCAAAAGAGTAATCGCCGGTAAAGCGGATTTTTAACGGCAGTTCCGTTGGTTTTCCGCAGTTCAGCGCAAGAGGTTTGTTGAACTTCACTTTCTGACCATCGGGTGCAACGCAATCACCTTCAACGCCCGTGATTTTAAGCGTGTATCCGTCTTTGGTTAGAGGCACAACCAAAGGCTGCTCTGCACTTAGCGGGAAGTCACGGCTGTTGGTCGTGGTAGAAATGGTGATGTTAGGCTCGGCGATGGCACCTGCCGACGCAAGCAGTAAAGTAGTGGTAATCAGGTTCAGTTTCATCGTTCAGTCCATTGGCAGCACATGGTAACCATGCACATTTATTAGTTTTATTCACACTAATTGTGCCTAGATAAGAAACTGAACACATCATTCTAATTGCCTACGCCCCAAAGGTTGTGACGCTTCACATTTTATTGATATAGGGGCGTAGTTCTATTTAAGCGCAATGGATTGAGGGAGTTAAAGTTGCACGCTGCCAAGATTGCTCATTTGGTTCATCGCCCATCTTGTGCGGCGAGCAGTGTAATCACTTTGTGGGTAGACTTTGATTCGATATGGGTTTGGCAACACCACGGCTAAACGCGCTGCTTGCCACTTCGAGAGTTGCTTTGCACTGACACCAAAATAATTCTGCGCCGCCGCTTCTGCACCGTAAATACCGGGACCAAATTCAATCACATTTAGATACACTTCGAGAATGCGCTCTTTACTCCACATCAGCTCCATCAGCAAAGCAAAGTAAAGCTCGTAAGCCTTGCGAGCGTAGGAGTGAGAAGGAAACAAAAACACATTTTTCGCGGCTTGTTGGGTAATCGTGCTCGCGCCTCTCGACGGGCCATTGTCACCTGCCTCGGCAATCACGTCGAATAGCGATTCGAAGTCCAATCCATAGTGATGAGGGAATTTTTGGTCTTCGGTCGCAATCACCGCTAACTGCATATTTTTTGAAATACGTGACAAGGGTACCCATTCGTGTTGGCTGCTGTCTGGATAGTTCTTTGGTGGCACAACAATGCGGCTTAACTTCCATCCCCATATTGGCGGATCGACATATTTCACCACACCAACCAAAACGACTGGGGCGATCAGCAATATCAACACCATTTTAAATAGAAATGACTTAAGCCTTTTCAACATGTGTAGTTCCCCAATGCATTAGCGATTGATGATAAACAAACCAGCGAGCTTGCCTGATTCAATCAGGAACAACAAGTTTTTGAGGTAAAAAATAGGTCAAAAAAAGCCCGATTTACAATGTAAAACGGGCTTAGAATTTGATTAGACTGAATTATTTATTCAGCTTGTAGAACACGGTTGAAAGTGGAGGCAAACGAAGCTCAAGTGATTGAGGCAGTGATTCACTTTCGACTTTTTCCGTTTTCACACTAGTCAGCACTTTAAAATCGCTGCCGCCGTATTTGCTGTCGTCCGTGTTCAGCAGCAGTTCGTATTGACCTGCATTTGGAACACCTAAACGGAAACGCTCGTGTGGTACGGGCGTAAAGTTGGTGATGATGAGAATACGCTCACCCTCTTTACTGATACGCTCGTGCGCTAGGATGCTTGCATCTGCCTCGTCTTGTAGACGCCACTCAAAACCAGCAGGAACACAATCTTGATCGTGCATCGCCGCTTCATTGCGGTACAAGTGGTTCAAATCGCGCATCAGCTTTTGAACGCCTTGATGACGTTCGTATTCCAGCAAGAACCATTGCAACTGATCATCGTGGTTCCACTCCGCCGTTTGGCCGATTTCCGCGCCCATGAAGTTCAGCTTTTTGCCCGGTTGACCATACATGTAACCGTAGTATGCACGTAGGTTTGCGGTTTGCTGCCATTCATCGCCCGGCATCTTGTTGTGAATAGAACCTTTGCCGTACACCACCTCGTCGTGAGAGAGAGACAAGACGTAGTTCTCGCTATGCGCATAAACTAGCGGGAATGTGATGGTATTGTGGTGGTATTTGCGGTGAACAGGATCTTCTTTGATGTATGAAAGACTGTCGTGCATCCACCCCATATTCCACTTGAAGCCAAAGCCTAACCCACCCATAAAGGTTGGCGCAGACACACCCGGAAACGCCGTTGACTCTTCCGCAATCGTCATCGCATTCGGGAAGTGCTTGTACACTTCTTCGTTCATCCACTTTAAGGTTGCGATTGCGTCGTAGTTTTCGTTACCACCGTCGACGTTCGGTACCCACTGATCGTGACTACGTGAATAATCGAGATAGAGCATCGATGCGACTGCGTCCACGCGAATGCCATCAATATGGAATTGTTCAAACCAATACAGCGCATTCGATACAAGGAAGCGACGCACATGCTCACGGCCTAAATCATAGATGTATGAGTTCCAATCTTGGTGCCAACCGCGACGCGGATCCGGGTCGTGGAACAGCGGTGTGCCGTCAAAGTTTGCTAAACCGTGGTCATCCGATGGGAAGTGCGCCGGAACCCAATCCAGCACCACACCGATACCAGCTTGGTGACATGTATCCACGAAGAATTTGAAATCATCAGGTGAGCCAAAACGGCTGGTTGGCGCAAACAAGCCAACGGGTTGATAGCCCCATGAACCGTAGAATGGATGCTCAGACACAGGCATCAGCTCAACGTGGGTGTAGCCCATATCCACAAGGTATGGCACCAACTGCTCCGCGAGTTCGCGGTAGTTGAGGAAATCGCCTTTCTCGTTGCGCTTCCATGACCCAGCATGCAGCTCATAAAACGATAACGCTTCATCACGCTTTTGTGTCACTGCGCGATTTTGCCATTTCGCATCTTGCCATTGGTAACGCTTGTGATCGTAAGTAATGGATGCGAACGATGGGTACTGCTCAGAGTAAAAACCCCAAGGGTCTTGTTTGTGTGGCAGCCCTTCCCCATTTGGCCCTTTGAGCTCAAATTTGTACTGAACGCCTTCTTCTAAGCCAGGAATGAACAAGCCCCAAATGCCATAATCTAAACGTTGCATTGGGTGACGACGACCGTCCCATTGGTTGAAGCAACCCACAAGGCTAACAGCCGATGCATGCGGTGCGTAGACAAGGAAGCGAACACCGGAGATGTTTTCACCGCCACGTTCTAGCGTGACAAAGTGTGCGCCCATATAGTGATACATGTCTTTGGGCGTATGCAGATGCTCGTACTCTTGGTAAATATTGTGGTACTGGTACGGGTCATCAATAATTTGTTCAACACCATTCCAATCGACCGCCAAACGGTAGTGGGTCAGGTGTAAATCGCGTTGCTCTTTTAAGATGAAACCGCTGTCGCCATCACGCTCAAGCGCCACGCGAGGTTCGCCATTAACAAGCAGTTCAACCTTGTTTGCGCCCGGCATCCACACTCGCAGCGATCCTTCGCCATCATCAATGAATGGCCCCAACGCCGAAAATGGGTCTGAGTAAGCCGCCTCAGCAAGCAGTTCATATGCGCGTTCGTGTTGTTTCTTTATTTTCTTGGTTTTGGTGGTTTTCAAATCTTTCTCCCTAGAGCCAATATCCTTTTCAAGACCAGAAATCTGAATCAAACATCGGTTTCTCCACAGCCAACGTTGTGAACTCACAAAAGACTTCGCTTAAAACATGTATGCATCAAGCGATGTCAAAAACAAAAAATGCCCGCTATTGTCGCGGGCATAATAACGGTACTTCATCCTAACGGATTGTGTTTTCGGAATGAGTGACCTAGACGGAACTTTCGTACCTCTGAGCTAACAAAATTGGTAATCCGCTCATTCATCTACGTCACTCTACGCATCTTATTTGCTCGCCTGTGCGCGAACTTCAGTGAGGCGTTTAGAAATGCGATTCACATCTTCACGGCTGAAGATTTCATCTAGGTTCATAGACAATTTACGACGCCAGTTTGGATACTCATCCACCGTGCCAGGAATGTTGACCGGTTGATCCATTTCTAGCCAGTCTTCAAGCTGAACGCTAAGCAATGCAGAGTCACCCGCTGCTACGTGCAGTTGCAGCGCTTCGCTTAGGTACGAGTCCATCGGTACGTACTGAGCATCATGACCAATGCCTTCTGGCAAATAGCCGTGCCAACGAACGCTGTCTAAGATGCCTTGCTTGCACTTCAAGCGATCAGCAAATAAGCCTTCCAACTGTTTTTCATCTGGGTAAAGGCCAATCTCACGACCCATTTTCAAATCATCGCAGTGCCAGAAACCACGCAGGGTTGGCATGTCATGCGTACACAGTGCCGCCATCGATTGCTCTGCGTAGTGCTTCGGAGAAATGAACCCACCGTCTTCTTTCGAAGTTTCGAAGAAGAATACTTTGTATGAGTGCACACCTGCATCGCGTAGGATATCGACGATTTCATCTGGCACAGTACCCAAGTCTTCACCAATCACAGAGCACTGATGACGGTGCGACTCAAGCGCTAGGATTGCGAGCATATCTTCCACTGGGTAGTACAAGTAAGCGCCTTCTGTCGCTTTCTCGCCTTTTGGAATCCACCAAAGGCGAAGCAGGCCAAGTACGTGGTCGATACGCAGTGCACCACAGTGCTTCATGTTGGCACGTAACAACTTGATGTACGCGTCGTAACCCGTCGCTTCTAAAACTTGAGGGTTAAGCGGTGGCAGACCCCAGTTTTGACCCAGAGGACCAAGTACATCCGGCGGCGCACCGATGCTGGCGTCTAACACTAAGTTACCGTCGTCGGCCCAAGTTTCACTACCTGAGTCGGCAACACCGACAGCAAGGTCACGGTACAAGCCCACAGCCATGCCTTTTTCTTCTGCCAGTGACTGCGCTTCTTTGATTTGATCGTCTGCGATCCACTGTAGGTACATGTACAAGTGAACGCGGTCTTGATTGTCTTTGATGTATTTCTGAGTGCCGGCTGCGTCGAATGTGCGGTATTTCTCAGGGAATACAGGCCAACCCCACATGTTTGAATCTTCTGCGTGTAAATCCGCATGAAGCGCATCGAATGCAGCTTGGTGTAACAAGCTATCGCCGCCTTTTTCTACAAAATCCAAGAATGCACGAGCGCGGTCGGTGTTTTTGTCTAAATGGCGAGCTTTAAACTCACTAAACAGCAGCGGAAGAACGCTCATTTTCAGTTGCGAAACTTCTGTGTAGTTCACCCAATGAGAATCACGTGCTTTTTGTAGACGCTGTTGAAACTCTGCACTGCCAACACGTTGCTGAGCTTCAGCACTCAGTGCGAATTCAGGTACAGAACTTACGTCGATGTACATGATATTCAACCAACGACGAGAAGACGGGCTGTATGGGCTCGCGCCTTCTGGGTTCGCTGGGAACAGTGAGTGAATCGGGTTCAAACCAATGAAGTCACCGCCACGAGAAGCGATATCGCTCACCAACTGTTTTAGGTCACCAAAATCACCGATACCCCAGTTGTGCTGAGTACGCAATGTGTAAAGCTGGATACTAGGACCCCATAGCTTTTTATGTTGGTTTAGATCGTCTTGTTTGAAACACGCTTTCGGCGTGATGATCAATGACATCTCGTAAGGCGTTTTACGACGCTTACGGCTGACAATCAATTTGTGATAACCCCAAGCCAAGTTCTTTGGCAATGCAAACACTAGAGGGCCACCCTCAGCACGCTCATCACGAACAATTTGGGACTGAAGATAGCCTTCAAGTACCTCTCCTTGTTCTGTTTCTAAACGCCAGCTGAATTCACTCTCACGAGCACTCGTACCTAGGTTTAGTTCCACTTCGACTGGTTCGCCGTCGCGTAAAACAAGAACAGGGGCTAGTACGTCTTTTTTATGTTTCTTTTCAGCAGAAGCCAATAGTTTTTCATCGCTGCTAGTATCGTAGCCAAGCGAAGCGAGCAAGCGGCGTAGCGTCTCCTCAGACACTTTTGCCTCATCTCCCCAAGCACTGACATAGCTATCAGCCAATCTCGCCATTTCCGCGACTTTCTTTAATGCTGTTTGTTCTTTCATCGCTTTCTCCGAAGGTAATACCAACACCTTCCATGTAGGGTTTTATTGTTATCAATAACTTCTTTTGGAAAATGACCAAAGGTAGCGCTTGGCTACCTTGGTCTTAACTCTGTTCTATTAACGGTGAACCGCTTTTAGTTTCCAGATGTTGTTCACATAGTCGCGAATTGAGCGATCTGAGGTGAACTTGCCGACAAGGGCGGTATTGAGAATGGCTTTCTTCGCCCAGCCAGCTTGGTCTTTGTATTGTTCGCTCATGTCTTCGTGCGCTTTCACGTAAGATGCGAAGTCCGCAAGACATAAGTACGGGTCACCACCATCTAGTAGGCTGTCGTACGTTGCACGCAGTAAGCCTGGTTGACCTGGAGTGAATTCTTCACCCAGTAGTAGGTCCATAGACGCTTTGAGTAGGTGATCCGCATTGTAGTAATCAAATGGGTTGTAACCTTGAGCTTTCAGCGCTTTCACACCTTCAACGTCTAGACCGAAGATGTAGATGTTCTCATCGCCTACTTCTTCACGAATCTCAACGTTAGCACCATCCATCGTACCGATCGTTAGGGCACCGTTAAGCGCCATCTTCATGTTACCAGTACCTGATGCTTCTTTACCCGCAAGTGAAATTTGTTGTGATACGTCCGCCGCAGGAATAATAATTTCAGCCATACTCACGCGGTAATCAGGAATGAAGACCACTTTCAGCTTGTTGCCGATGCGAGGGTCGTTGTTCACTTTCTCAGCAATCTTGTTAATAGCGAAAATGATTTCTTTCGCTAGGTGGTAACCCGGTGCCGCTTTCGCTGCGAAGAACACAACGCGAGGCACACATTCGAAGCCTGGTTCGTTAATAATGCGATGGTACAGAGACAGTACGTGTAGAAGGTCTAAGTGCTGGCGCTTGTACTCGTGCAGACGCTTGATTTGAACATCGAAGATCGCATTAGTATCGAGTTCGATACCCATGTTCTCTTTCACCCAGTTAGCTAGGCGTTCTTTGTTCTCTTTCTTCACTGCCATGAATTCTTTCTGGAATTTCTCGTCAGTGGCGTACTTAGCAATGCCTTCTAGTTGCTCTAGTTTCGCTGGCCATTCTGGGCCGACTTTCTCTGTGATTAGCTTAGAAAGACCTGGGTTACAGAACTTCAACCAACGACGTGGCGTAATACCGTTCGTTACGTTGTGTAAACGTGTTGGGTACATTTCGTGGAACTCTGGGAATAGGTCTTTCTTAACCAATTCAGAGTGAAGTGCCGCTACACCGTTTACTGCGTAAGAGCCAATTACACATAGGTTTGCCATGCGAACCATGCGGTGGAAACCTTCTTCGATGATAGAAAGCTTCTGTTGTTTCGCGACATCACCCGGCCACATTGCACGTACGTCTTGTAGGAAGCGGTGGTTGATCTCGTAAATGATCTCCATGTGACGTGGTAGTAGGTGCTGAATTAGCGACTCAGGCCATGTCTCTAGTGCTTCTGGAAGTAGTGTGTGGTTCGTGTACGCGAATGTTTGAGAGCTGATCTCCCAAGCCGCTTCCCAAGTTAGACCTTTTTCGTCCATCAGGATGCGCATTAGCTCAGGAATCGCAATCGTTGGGTGCGTATCGTTAAGCTGAATAGTCTCTTGCTTCGGTAGATCCGCTAGCGAGTAGCCAGCTGCTTCGTGGCGACGTAGGATGTCACGTACAGACGCAGCTGAGTGGAAGTACTGTTGCATTAGACGAAGTGTTTTACCTTTCTCGTGGTTGTCATTCGGGTAAAGCACTTTAGTGATGTTGCCTGCGTCGATCAGTGCGTGCTGCGCTTCGAAGTAGTCACCGTTGTTAAAACTTGCTAGCGAGAACGGTGCAATTGCCTGACATTCCCAAAGACGTAGCGGGTAAACCGTGTCTGATTCGTAACCTACGATTGGTAGATCCCAAGGCATTGCTCTTACAGACATGCCAGGAACCCATTTGCGAACTTCTTTACCGTTCTCGTTAACCACTTCAACGTGACCGTAGAAACCGATCTCTTGTGCAAGTTCTGGACGAGCAATTTCCCAAGGGTAGCCTTCTACACCACGCCATGCGTCAGGTGCTTCTTGCTGGCGACCATCTTTGAAAGACTGTTTGAACAAACCGTATTCGTAGTGCAAGCCGTAACCGACGGTTGGGAATTCTTGTGCCGCACATGAATCCATGAAACATGCCGCTAGACGACCAAGACCACCGTTACCCAATGATGGGTCACGTTCTTCTTCTAGCAGGTCAGTTAGGTTGTAACCCAGTTCAGCCATTGCTTCTGTTACTTGTTCGTACAGACCCATGCTGATTAGGTTGTTACCCGTCAAACGACCGATAAGGAACTCTAGAGAAAGGTAGTTAACGCTCTTCGCACTTTTAATGCGTGGATCTTCTTCAGTAGCAAGCAAATCTAAAGTAGTGAACTCAGCCAGTGCATGACCCATTGCTAGGTACCAAGCGCGGCTGTCTGCGTTTTCAATCGTGTGAGCGTAAGTTACAGATAGGTGTTTCTTTACGCTTTCTTGGAACGACTTCTTGTCAAATTGTTTTTGTTGAGTAGGTTTCATTACGAAATTCTCACGTCTTTTGGTAATTCATCTGCCATACATCGTGCATTTACCTCTGTGAATAAACATCCTCCTAATTCTCCTCCTTTGAAGGAGGAGGGCTGAGGGCGTAGAGGGGGTACCATTGCTAGGTTAGTGATCCAAATCTCAACAAAGTGAGCTTTGCTCCAGTTCTTAGTGATTTTGATCACAATGGAATATGAGAAAGGTTAAAACCCGTTCATGACGCTTTTTATAGCCCACTCATCTGATGATGTGAAAATTGTAATATTGGTCACATTAACTTGGTTAACATGGAAAGATTTTTCATAATCGATGTGCAACGCGATCTTAACGCTAACGACACAAACGATATTTAAGTGACAAGAATCACAAATAAAGGGCGTAGTTGATGGTAAATCCATCAACCCTTGAGAATTAGGAAGTGGATCAAAGTAACGGACATTTCTGATGTCGTAACATCCCACACGGCTCACAGGATTGTACGCTTTTTATACAAACTAGAATTAGGCGGTGTGAGTTATTTCTAGTTTTCGCTAGCTTTTATATCTAAGTGACCGTATGGAATGCTTTTTCAGACGGATGCAAGCCCCAACAAGAGGCGACATCAACCAGCATTCAAACAGTTTTTGATGCCGGTGAAATCATTCAGTAAGACGAAGCTTTCGAGGGGGCCTTACTGAAATGATCATGTCGCAATCACTTGGGTATACATAAATAAGGACATAATTACTAATGTGGATTCCATCTAAGCTTACTCGACCAGGACGCCTGCACAATGCCATCGTGCGCCCACGAGTGTTGGACTTACTACAGCAAGCGCCTTACTACAAATTGGTTTTATTCCGCTCCCCAGCAGGTTACGGAAAAACCACCATGGCAGCGCAGTGGCTATCCGATAAACCAAACGTCGGTTGGTACAGCATTGATGACAGCGATAACGACGGCTTTCGTTTTGTGAACTACCTGCTTCAAGCATTAAACAAAGCCACCAACTTCAGTTGCTCTAACGCACAAAAACTGGCGGAAAAACGCCAGATCTCTTCTCTACGTTCTTTATTCAGCGAAGTATTCGCGGAAATGGCTGATTTTCATCAAGAGTGCTACGTGGTGCTGGATGACTATCACTTGATTACCAACGATGAAATCCATGAATCCATGCGTTTCTTCTTAAAACACATGCCAGACAACCTCACCGTTGTGGTAACAAGTCGTGCAGCGCCGCCTCTGGGTACTGCAAACTTACGTGTTCGTGATTTAATGATCGAAATCGGCAACGAGATGTTGGCGTTCGATACCGAAGAAACGACTCGCTTCTTTAATCAGCGTATTGCCGATGGCATCGACGAAGACATGGCAAACAGCCTCAGAACCTATGTGGAAGGTTGGCCATCGGCGATGCAGTTGATCGCGTTGCAAGCGCAACATCAAAACCGTACATTGGCACAAACCGTAGAGTCGGTATCGCAGTTCAATCACGCGCATTTGTGGGATTACCTGGTCGAAGAAGTATTTGACCTACTCGATCACGAAACTCGTCATTTCTTGATGCAAGTTTCCGTGCTTGACCACTTCAATGATGAGTTGGTGTTTGCCCTCACCCAACGCGAAGATGCGCTTGGTTTGATCGAATCATTAAACCGCTACGGCTTATTCATCTACCCACTCGAAGGGGAGCAAAACTGGTTCCGATTCCATAACTTATTTGGCGAGTTTTTGTCTCATGAGCGCCAAGCGCGTATTCCTCAGCAAGAAAAAGATCTCCACCGCAATGCAGCTGTTGCCTGGTTACAACAAAAAGCACCGCACCAAGCGATTCACCATGCACAAAAGTCGAACGATAAAGACTTGGTGGTAGAAATTCTAAACGAATTCGGCTGGAAGATGTTTAACCAAGGCGAGCTCAGCACACTGGAAAGCTCAATTAATAAGTTGGATGCTGAGCTTCTGTTCAGCCACCCAAAACTTACGATGCTCCGAGCTTGGTTGGCTCAAAGTCAGCACCGTTATAACCAAGTAGGCCACCTGCTTGAAGAAGCGGAAGAAGAGCATAAAAAGCGTAACATTGAGTTAGATATTCATTATCAAGGTCAAGCAAACGCGCTGCTTGCTCAAGTGGCTATAAACAGCAACCAGCCAGAGAAAGCACTCGAATTAGCGGAGCTAGCACTTAGCCAACTTGATAACACGATTTACCGTAGCCGCATTGTGGCAACTTCGGTTGTTGGCGAAGTTAACCACGTGCTAGGTAAACTCGACCGCGCGTTACCGATGATGCAACAAACCGAGAAACTGGCTCGTCAGTACCAAGTTTACCACCAAGCGTTATGGGCGATTTTACAACAAAGCGAGATTTTGATTGCGCAAGGTTACGTACAAGCCGCCTTTGAGCTGCAAGATTCCGCATTCCGCCTGATTGAAGATCAGCAACTTCAACATGTTCCTCTGCACGAGTTTTTGCTGCGTATTCGAGCGCAAGTGCTTTGGTGCTGGAACCGACTTGATGAAGCAGAAGAATGTGCCTACCGAGGTCTGCAAATTCTCGAAAACCATTCGCCAAGTAAGCACTTACACAGCTACTCGATGCTGGCGCGTATTGCGGTTGGCCGTGGCGAGCTAGACAAAGCCGGTAAATTCATTGAGCACATTCAACATTTGATGAAGCAGTCGACTTACCACGTAGATTGGACAGCAAACGCTTCACTATCGTTGATCCTATTTTGGCAAGCGCGCGGTAACACCGATGCAATGCAAGAATGGCTCAACACTGCGGTTCGTCCTGAATCGGCATGCAACCACTTTTCACAATTGCAATGGCGTAACATTGCACGCGCACACATCAACTTAGGTCAATATACCGAAGCGCGCGCAGCATTGGATTTCCTCCAAAGTGAAGCTCGTCGAACCAACCTGATCACAGATACTAATCGCAACTTAGTGGTCGAAGCGGTGTTTGCTGCTCGTCAAAAAGACGAAGAGCAAGCAAAAGCTTTGCTAAAAGAAGCGTTAGTGATGACAAACCAGACGGGGATGGTAGGTAATTTCCTCATTGATGGCGCCACCATTGGCGGGCTACTGGAGAAGTTAAGCCTCCGCCATGAGTTAGGCGATCTAGAACGTCACCGCGCTCAACAATTGATGAAGGATATTTCCTCCAATCAGCGCAGCCGCTCTATTCACTTTGATGAAGACTTCATTGAGAAGCTGGTAAACCACCCTAACGTACCGGAACTAGTTCGCACAAGCCCACTGACTCAACGTGAGTGGCAGGTGCTTGGTTTGATTTATTCTGGTTTCAGTAATGAGCAAATCGCGCAAGAGCTTGATGTGGCAGGCACCACGATTAAAACCCACATTCGCAACTTGTACCAAAAGCTCAATATCGCCAATCGTAAAGAGGCCATTGTGACAGCTGAAAATTTACTCCAGTTGATGGGGTACTGATCAGCTCAAGAAAACAGATTAAAACCTAAAGTGAAATACAAGGGGTTGGCGTGATGCGTCAGCCCGTTTTTATGAGTCTAGAACGAGGGAAGTGCAATTTGCAAAGCACGTAAGTAACGTTGTTCATATAAAAAAATAGCCAACCGCAATAATCGCGATTGGCTTATATTTAGTGTGAACAAATTGTATTCACTAACAACGTCAGTTGGCTAGGTGACCCTCGGCTTAAGAAGGGTCGAGCAGTATTATGCATTAATCATGCCAAAATGCAAATACTTATTTTTGGGCACAGGATCTCATATAAAGTGAATTTGTCTATATAAAATATAGCAAAACGCAAATCCAATTATCAAATTGCATTTGCATAATGCAACAGGCGTAGCCATTGATAGTACAGTTAATCATCTCAATAATGTAAGCCAAATATTAAGATATCGTTGTATTTGAATCACCTCATAACCTGTAACAAAAATAAGCAATTGCTTGGATATAAAACCCAGTAGCTACAGCACTATTTCATACTTTTTTCGTCGCAATGTTTGTATACTCTGTGCCATCGAAACGACTTAGCATTAGAGCAATGAACTACTTAATTACTTTCTTCAAAGGAATCGCCATGGGCGCAGCAGATGTTGTTCCTGGCGTATCAGGCGGCACCATCGCGTTTATCACCGGCATTTACGATACGCTGCTTGAGAGCATTCGACGCATTAACCCATCACTTTTCTCTATTTGGCGAAAAAAAGGGGTTAAAGCCGCCTTTAATCACATCAACGGTTTCTTCCTTATCGCTCTGTTTGCCGGTATTTTCACCAGCATTGCTACGCTAGCAAAGTTGATCACTTGGCTTCTTGACACACACCCCATCCCACTTTGGTCATTTTTCTTTGGTCTGATTTTGGTCTCGGTCTATCACATTATTCGTCAGGTTGAACAACGTGATCTTATCCGCTTTGTGACTCTACTTGTTGGTGTCGGGTTTGCTTACAGCATCACCGTGCTTAAACCTCTGCACATGGAACCAACGGCCATTAACACATTGTTCGCTGGTGCTATCGCGATTTGCGCGATGATCTTACCGGGCATCTCTGGCAGTTTTATCTTGTTATTGATTGGGATGTATGCGCCAGTATTAGCCGCCGTGAAAGGCTTCCAAGTCGATACATTAGCGCTGTTTTTGTCAGGTTGTGTGATTGGTTTGCTGTCCTTTTCGCATCTATTGTCGTGGTTACTACGCAAGTTCCGCGATTTCACTCTGATGTTTTTGACTGGATTAATGATTGGTACGTTGCCAAAGATTTGGCCTTGGAAAGAAACCATCACTTGGCGCACCAATTCAAAGGGTGAGCAAGTGCCCTTGCTACAGCACAACCTATCACCATTTGAATTTGAACACGTGACGTCACAACCTTCTCAGTTAGTGCTTGCCGTTGTGATGATGCTTGCTGCCATTGCGCTGGTTTTGAGCCTCGAAAAATTTGCAGATTCAGACAAGTAACTGCGGTATCAAATCAATACGGAATCAACAAACAAGAACGGAGCCAATTGGCTCCGTTTTTGTTTGTTGGCTAAGAGAAAATCATCGCAATTGAAAATCTTTATGGGTTTGATTCAACCCCCCCCCCCCCTACACCGCGCGGTTATTTTGAACTCTGTCATCGAGGCACAACGCACAATTTATCTAGGCCACGAGTTGGAGAATGACGCTTCTGTGCTACGATGCAGGTAATGTTAAGTGATAAATGCTGAACCTTAATGAAAGTGTTACAAATCGCCGCTGTTTCAGCCGCACTGGTTGCGGGATTTTATGCCCCGACGTTACTAAAAAGCTTTTCTTCATCCACTCCGATCAAATCGATAGATGAGTATTGCTTTCTCTCTACTGCCTCGTGCGTTCAAGAGAATGTTACGATGACGCTCAACGCAGATACTGCTCAACCCTTGGTCCCTACTACTCTGAATGTTGAGTGGCGCACAAGCGATGCTGAGCAACTCGTCCTAAGCCTTTCAGGAAGAGAAATGGAGATGGGAGAACCCAAGTTTTTACTGAAGCAAGTCGCTCCCGGTCGATATCAAGGTGACATCATTCTGCCGGTTTGCACTCAAGACGCCATGACCTGGGTTGGTGAACTCAGTGATGGAGAGAGTACCGTTTACCCTGCTATAAAAATGCAAAGATAAGGAATCGTTATGAGCCGCAATTGGTCCCTATTTCTCGTAGTTGCTTTCGCCCTCGGGTTTGGCGTAAAGAGCTATTTAGATAATCAGAAAACGAAGCCAGAGCAAGTGGATAGTTCCACCTCTCAACAAATGGTATTGTTTGGGGAAAATAACCAAGCCGTCAATATCTTCGATGTGAATGACCCTCGCATTCGAGTCGTCTATTTTGGTTTTACTCGCTGCCCAGATGTTTGCCCAACTTCGCTTGCTATGCTGGCAGGAGCCCTAAATCAGATCGATGAAGCGCAAAAAGCGCAACTGCGCCCAATGTTCATTTCTTTAGATCCAGAGCGTGATGAGGCCGATGCCTCGGCGAAATATGCCCATTACTTCCATCCAATGATTGAAGGCCTATCGGCACCGCTTGATGTAACCACACCTTTGGCACACAACTATGGTGTTATTTTCCGCAAAACCGAATTGGAAGGCTCGGAGCTCAAATACACGCTTGATCACAGCTCTTACTTTTACTTCTTGAAGCCGGATGGCACGTTAATCACCAAGGTACCGCATACACTCTCGCCGGCACCGATTGTTGAAGCCATTTCAAAACTGACGACTGAAGGCTCCTCAAATGACAGTTAAGTCAGTGCTGAAACAGTTTTTCAGTTTCCTAACTCAAACCAACCCCAATGTCGAACAAGACGTCGATACGATCATTGACGCCATTGGGGGGATAGAAAACCTGCTAGAAACTGGAGCATGCGCGACTCGGCTGCGTCTTACCCTTAGAACGACGTCCATCATCGATAAAAATGCACTCAAAAATCATGGCGCGCATGGCGTCGTGATACTGGATGAGCGTCATGTCCAAATCATATACGGCTTAAAAGCCAACACGTATTCGCAGATAATGGAAGAGCGCATCAACAAACAAAGCTAATATTTTCGCAGTATAGCTACCCTCTAAGAAAAAGGGCGGCTATACTCTCTTGGCTTAATTAATTCACTTATTTATTAACCAACGAAGAGGACACATGATGATTGTATTGAATAGCACTAACTGGGCATCGCAAGGGTAACCCTAACCGCACCAATTGCGTGGCATAGCCACAACTCCCCTTCTCTGCCCGGTCTTCACCGGGGTCAACTCTATCCGAATTAGACCCTAATGCGATTTGTATTAAGGCGCTTTTTTGCGTCTGGGATAATTCAACAATGAATCAAACACATACTTTTTGTGACACATTAATTTCAACTTCAAACCCACTAAAACGATTGGGTTGGAAACCATTTTTTCAGCAACAACTGACACTAGACGATTACGACGACACTATCTTTGCACGTGTGATTGCGCATCACCGAAGTGGTTACCTATTGGCGACAGAAACGGGGCAAGTCTACCTCAATGCCCACCACTCTCTACCCAATATGACCGTCGGAGACTGGGTTATCTTAAATGACGATCAGCAATTTGTTCGCTTACTGGATCGCTTGAGCCTCTTTAGCCGCAAAGCAGCAGGCAGCAAAGTGGCAGAGCAGCTCATCGCCGCAAATGTGGATACCGTTTTTATCGTCTGTTCCCTTAACGACGACTTCAATTTAAGTCGTATTGAACGCTATCTCGCCTTGGCTCATGAAGCCGAAGTCGAACCCGTCATCGT
Source organism: Vibrio sp. CCB-PB317 (assembly GCF_022808245.1). Lineage (NCBI taxonomy): Bacteria > Pseudomonadati > Pseudomonadota > Gammaproteobacteria > Vibrionales > Vibrionaceae > Vibrio > Vibrio sp. CCB-PB317. Next base: position 265,329 of record NZ_JALGNU010000002.1, on the reverse strand, counting down.
GCTTTCCAAAGCCGATTTGTGTGGCAACATTGATGAACTAAAAAGCCAAGTACAGAAGCTCGACCCTCTATTAGTCATAGAGACAGTCAACGGCTTAGAAACAGAGAGTGCTTCTAAACTCATGAGCTGGTGCGAAGAAGGACAAACCGTCGCTTTTATCGGTTCTTCAGGCGTTGGCAAATCAACTCTTGTGAATGCATTACTCGGGCAGCAAGAACAGGCGACTGGGCATATTCGTGAAGACGATAGCAAAGGGCGACATACAACCACATCGCGCTCTATCCATCTATTACCTGATGGCGGCATCTTGATTGATACTCCGGGAATGCGCGAGCTTCAACTAGCAGACTGCGAAGTGGGCGTCAGTGAGGCATTTTCTGACATTGAGGTTCTCGCTCAGCGTTGTCGCTTTGGTGATTGCCAGCATCAAACTGAGCCGGGTTGCGCAGTTCAAGCTGCGATTGAAAATGGCAAACTGGAGGTTCGTCGTTTCAATAACTATCAAAAACTATTGCGAGAACAAGCCTTTAACGGCGCGACTTTGGCAGAACAACGAGCTCAAAGTCGACAGTTCGGGAAACTCACTCGAAATGCCATGAGTGATAAGCGCAGGCGCCAACAAAGTTACTGATTTGTTACGTTTGAGTTGTCAATAAAATCAAAGGAGACGAAAGTCTCCTTTTTAACAACTTTATTAAAAACCATTACTCATAACTAATGATAATTTTCAACATAAAAATCTTATTTAAATAACATTGAGCAAACATTTAATCCAAAAACAAACTAAAACTAGACACAAAATATTACCAAGCTAAGATATGTGATATTCAGCAAGAAAATGGCTGAATTTATAAAAACAGGATAATTGATAATCATGTGTCTTAGTGACCAGAAGCAATGCTCACCCCTTGCAATACAAGGGCATTATCGCCGTGTAATGATGGACTATTGCCCTGCTCGCTCTGCCATAAAATTGCAGGAATGATGTATGCAACACAACAGCCTCGTTGCCCGATTTGCTCGTGGTAACCTCGTCGTCCAGATCCTTGTCGGTATTGTCTTTGGTATTTTGCTCGCCACAATTTCCCCAAGCCATGCCGAAAGTGCAGGATTAATTGGTAGCCTTTTTGTTGGTGCTCTTAAAGCGATCGCGCCAATCCTTGTGTTTATTTTGGTTGCCGCTTCAATTGCAAACCAAAAGAAAAACCAGCACACGTACATGCGTCCAATCGTTGTACTGTACCTGATGGGTACGTTCTTCGCGGCGCTATCAGCAGTGGTTCTAAGCTTCCTTTTCCCGACCAATTTAACGCTTGTCACCGGCGCTGAAGGTGCAACGCCGCCTCAAGGTATTGCTGAAATTCTGCGCACACTGTTGTTTAAACTGGTCGACAACCCAGTAAATGCACTAGTAGAAGCAAACTACATCGGCATTCTTGCTTGGGGTGTGGGTCTGGGTCTTGCGCTACACCACGCATCTGCAACAACGAAAGCCGTGTTTGAAGATCTTAGCCACAGCGTGTCTCACATTGTTCGCTTTATCATTCGTCTTGCACCATTTGGTATCTTTGGTCTGGTTGCTTCAACGTTCGCAACAACAGGCTTTAGCGCACTAGCAAGCTACGCACACCTTCTGGCTGTTCTTCTTGGCGCTATGATGATCATCGCACTCGTTGTAAACCCGGCGATCGTGTTCGTTAAAACTAAGCAAAACCCTTACCCACTTGTATTCCGTTGCCTACGTGAAAGTGGTGTAACCGCGTTTTTCACTCGTTCAAGTGCGGCGAATATCCCAGTAAACATGGCACTATGTGAGAAGCTAAAACTGGACGAAGATACATACTCAGTATCTATCCCTCTAGGTGCGACCATTAACATGGCTGGTGCTGCAATCACTATCACAACGCTAACGCTTGCAGCTGTGCACACTATGGGTATTGAAGTTGATCTACTGACTGCACTACTGCTAAGTATTGTGGCTGCGGTTTCTGCATGTGGCGCATCAGGTGTTGCAGGTGGCTCGCTACTACTTATCCCACTTGCGTGTGGTCTGTTTGGTATCTCAAACGACGTAGCAATGCAGGTTGTAGCGGTTGGCTTCATCATCGGCGTGATTCAAGACTCTGCTGAAACTGCACTAAACAGTTCAACAGATGTTGTCTTCACAGCAGCAGTTTGTAAATCAGAACAGCAAAAAGCTCAGTAAGACTGACAGAATAAATAGAAAGGGGAGCCGATGATGGCTCCCCTTTTTTATATACTAATTATTTGCGCTCAATTACGCGGTGGCCAGAGCCACCTCTTCAATTGAGAAATGCTTACTTGGCTCAACAAACTCTTGCTGTGCCGCGATAGTTTGCAGCTCCCACTCCCCTGCATGGTAAGTGGCGCTTAATACCCCGTAGCACGCGTCATGGCAGTGTTGGAAAGCTTGCTTAGGAGACCACCCCTTCAATAATCCAGCGGTGAAGATAGCCGAGATAAGATCACCCACACCCACAGGCTGTTTGGCAAACTCAAACTGAGGACGCTTCGCTAAGTAAATGCCTTCTTGCGTTGCCAGTAACATGTTGAAGCTGCCATTCTCTAGGCAGTAAAGGTGCTTCACTAGCACTATTTTTGGACCTTTCGCTAGTGCACGTTGGCATGCGGTGATCGCATCGTCTAGTGAGTGGATTTCCATCTCTGAAAATTGGCTTAGCTCGAACTGGTTAGGCACGATCACGTCCGCCATTGGCATCAAACGAGTCAGAAGATTTTCAGCAATACCCGGAGCTACAATGCAGCCTTTGTCTGGCGCGCCCATCACAGGGTCGCAAACATAAAGTGCCTTCGGGTTCGCTTGCTTCACCTTCGTCACGGTTTCTTCAACAGCAAGGCACTGCTCTGCGCTGCCTTGGTAGCCCGTCAACACCGCTTGGCACTTTTCCAATGCACCGATGTTACTAAGACCACAAACTAATTCGCTAATGTCTTCAGCCGCAAACGCTCGCCCAGTCCAACCTTCTTGATACTGCGTGTGGTTAGAAAATTGAACGGTATGAATCGGCCATACTTCGAAGCCCATGCGTTGCATTGGGAAAACGGCACTGCTGTTACCAGCATGACCAAAAGAAACATGAGATTGTATAGAGAGGATACCTTGCATAGTACCTTACCTCTTATTGTTGTTATCGATAGTTCAAAGACAGCGGCAAGCGCCAGTTTTGCGAAACCAGTAGTGTATCCGACAAACCAAGATTCTCTAACTCAATTCTCGTTAACTTCTTCAGAGTAAGTTGGAGCGCTGGTTTTCAACACCATCTTCTTGATTTCCATTTTGTCTTTATTCAGTGCGATTTCTAGGGTATCTCCTTCCCTTATCCCGAGTTGAGTCAGGATTACGCTTGGAATGACTACGGCGGTATCGTCACCGATTTTAACAGGTTGACTTATCATCTTTCGTCCTCCAAATGTCGAAAATGAGTTTTCACATCATTGGATATTTATTCCCAAGAGCCTTGTTCTGACTTGGGCTTGGCATAAGCGCCTAAAAACAAAGAGCCTTCCACACCGCGTTTGGGAAGGCTCTTTCATTATTATTTTTTAATTTGCTAAAGGCTCATGCTTGGCAGCAATCAGACCGTAAGCACTCCAGCCTAGGAAGGTGACGATTGAGCCCCACATCATCGCTTCGTAGCCAGAACCATATAGCGCGTAGAAGCTGTATAGGGAACCAATCAGAGCGATAATGTTGGTGGTTTTCATCTCGCGCTCTGGCACGTGCGCCACTTGCTGCATGATGAAAATTGCGCCCATACATAGGATGTAAGGAATTACGTTCGTTACTACCGCTAGGTTAACCAGCGCTTCGAACTGCTCGTTCAGCGTTGGAGAAATAGTCATTAAAGACAGCACCGATTGGATAACCGTGATGGCCACCATACCTTTGATTGGCGTACCACGTTTGTCCACTTGAGAGAACAATTTAGGGAAGAAGCCCGCATCAGAAGATGATTTGAACACTGACGCGATAGTGAACTGCCAACCTAATAGAGAACCCGCACAAGCCAATACCGCCATACCAGCAACCGCTTTACCTGCTGCTGAGCCAAGCATCACAGACCATACGGTTGAGAATGGCGCGGTAGAAGCGGCAAGCTCAGAGTTTGCAACGATACCAGAACAGATGTTTGTCGATACAATGTAAACCACCGCAGCAATCAACGTACCGCCCAATACTGCGATTGGTACGTTCTTCTCTGGGTTTTCTACTGCTTCAGAGTTCGCACAAGCCGATTCAAGACCAAGAAACGCCCATAGTGTCATGGCAATAGAAGCGCTCACAGCTTCACCAAATGGCAGGTGGTGTGGGTTCCAAGCTTCGATGTACATGGTTGGGTTAAACCAGAACCAACCAACAATACCTAGCGAACATACCGGTAGGATCACACCCCATACCGTGAAGGTGCCGATTTGACCTGTAATTTTCGCACCACCGAAGTTAGCGAAAGTACAAATCCAAAGAATGGCGATGGTGTACAAACAGGTTTCGACCGGAGATAGGGTCACTTCAAAAAATGCGGAGCCGTAACCCACACAGGTAATCGCTATCGCAATATTCGCAATAAGGAGCGACAAACCGTAAGTCCAGCCCGCCATAAACGCACCCGATTTACCGAATGCGTAAGACGCGTAACCGTTCATACCGCCGTCACGTTTACTAAAGCGACCACATTTTGCAAACACATAAGCCAACGCCAAAGAGCCCGCTGCCGTGATCAGCCAAGATAACACAGAAATGGTGCCCACTTGCGCCAGTTTACTTGGCAGCATAATGATACCGGAGCCAGCCATGTTGATGAACGTCAAAATGGTTAACTGCACCACCGACATTTTTTTAGTTTCAGTACTCATAAATTATTCTCCACGAATAAGCGGTTCGCACCGACGCCGGAGCGTGGTGCGAACGGGTAGATTAATCTTTTAGGACATAGCAATGTGCGGTAGTGCGACCGTCGACATCTTCAAGGTACACACCTTGAATTTCTGGCGCGAAGCCTGGGAATCGGTTGATGCCTTCTTCTAGAGATAAGAAGTAATCCACCACCTGTTGAGTCCAGATTTCACCAGTGATCACACAGATAATGCCTGGAGGGTAAGGCAGTGCACCTTCGGCGGCTACGCGGCCGACGGCCTCTTTAAGTGGTAGGTAATCGCATTCACCGCGGAAGTATTTACGTGTTGCCACGTCTGGTTTGTGAACCATTTGTGGGAAGTATTCACTGCGGAACATCGCTTTTTGTAGCTGTTTCACGTTCAGCTCTTTGTACATGTCATGCATTTCCTGACATAGCTGACGGATGGTGTAACCACGGTAGCGCTCTTTGTTCGCTTCGTAGACGCCTGGTAGCACGATACTGAGAGGTGCATCATCACGAATGAATTTTTCAAATCGGTTGATTTGCGCGACAAGGTGACGGATCTTACCCATATCTTCAGCAGGAGTGAGTAGGAACAAGATGGAGTTCAAGTCACACTTCTCAGGGATGATGCCGTTTTCTCGAAGGAAGTTCGCCAATAGCGTTGCCGGAATACCGAAATCTGCGTAGCTGCCGTCTTCTGCAATACCTGCCGTGGTTAGCAACAATTTACATGGGTCAACAAAGTATTGACCTTCGCCATAACCTTCAAACTTGTGCCAGTTTGCATCTGGCTCGAACATGAAGAACTTCTTGTTGGTCGCGATCACATCAGTGTCGTAGCTGCCCCAAGGTTGACCTTCAATTTCATTTGGAATGAACGGACGAATTAACTCACAACTTTTGAGAATTTCTTTACGCGCTTCGATACCTGTCTTAACTGCGTCGCTCCATAAACGTAAGCCTGCTTCACCATCGTGGATCTTCGCGTTCACATCCAATGCAGCAAACAACGCATAGAAAGGAGATGTCGATGCGTGCATCATAAACGCGTTGTTAAAGCGTTTGTGATTGCAGTAACGAGCTTGGCCTTTGATATGGCGGTCTTTTTTGTGGATTTGCGACGTTTGAGAGAAGCCAGCTTGTTGCTTGTGAACAGACTGAGTCACGATCACACCCGCATCATCTGGTTTCAGATCCAGTAGCAGTGGCGAACAGTCTTTCATCATAGGGATGAACTGCTCATAGCCTACCCATGCCGAGTCAAACAAGATGTAGTCACAAAGGTGGCCGATCTTATCCATGACGTAACGAGCGTTATAAATTGTACCGTCGTAAGTCCCCAACTGGATGATGGCCAGGCGGAACGGACGTTCATCTCGTGCACGCTCTGGAGATACTTTCGCGATTTGAGCACGAATATACTCTTCATCGAAACAGTGCTCATCCATACCACCAATGAAGCCCCAAGGGTTACGCGCCGTTTCTAGATAAACTGGCATACCACCCGCTTGGATTAACGCGCCGTGGTGATTCGACTTGTGGTTATTGCGGTCGAACAATACCAAATCACCTTCAGTTACTAGCGCATTACACACCACTTTATTTGAAGCAGAAGTACCGTTAAGTACGAAGTAAGTTTTGTCAGCGTTAAATACTTTTGCAGCGTGTGCTTGCGCTTGGTGTGCAGAACCTTCGTGGATCAGTAAGTCACCTAAGTCCACGTCCGCGTTACACAAGTCGCTACGGAATAGGTTTTCGCCAAAGAAATCGTAGAATTGTTTACCAGCAGGGTGTTTTTTGAAGAACTGACCACCTTGGTGCCCTGGACAGTCAAACGCCGAGTTACCCATCTCAACGTAGTGCGTTAATTGCTTGAAGAAAGGAGGGAGCAGACGACACTCATATTTAGTCACGGCTTCATTAATTTGACGGCAGTAGTAATCGATAGATTGTCTTTCTAAATCAATAACCCCCGTTAACCAAACGTAATCTTCTGCCGAAACTGGAGTTTCATCGGTCACTAAGAAAACAGGAATTCCGTACCCTGTTTCCGAAATCATTCTGTGCAGACCCGCTTTAATGTCTGCTGACGTAATAATAGCTGCACCAACGTCGGTTAATTCAACTTGTTCTAAAGGCAGCAAGTGACGATTAAATTGTTCATCTAAAGATTCAGCTAATAAGCTAAAGTCTTCAGGCATGTAATTACTAACACCTATAATTAAACGTTTCATTTGAAATATCTCTTTTTTGTTCTTTAAAAATGACAAGGACAGATATTACAAACGAAATATTTATTTAAAATTCAGATTACAAATTTCGTGATTAAATTTTCATATTTAAAAGACTTATTTTATCGAATTAAAATTTAGAGACTTTCATCACTTTCCAGTTTCTATCTCAATGATATTGAAACGCACCTAAAAGGAAAGAACCTTCAATAATTATGTGACAACGCCCATTATTAAAAAGAAGGTTATTATAAGAAAATAAAGTTTTGAGATTTCCATCACTATATAATAAGTTAAATTATATTATTGCAGTTTAAAACACTCCACTTTTAACCAAATTTAAACACATAATAAAAGAGCCATCAACACATGTATTGATGGCTCTTTACTTTGGATATAAAGAAAAAACAACTTAATTGAATAAATGACTATCTAGCTTGACTCCACCATTCGACCATTGCTGATAACGCTTTACAGACATGCCTGACGAGTACATGGTATGTTTACAATCCATACACTCAACAAAATACAACCCACTCATTCCTGCCATAACGTGCAGCCTTCGGCTATCGCAGCGCTTGCAGGACAGGCGCTTTACTTTGGTGTTGACGTCAATACGCCGAGCAAAGTTTAACGTTTCGTGAGAGCATAAAGCGTCAACAGCACTATCTTTAAAAGGATGCTCACTAAGTAAATAATTAATGGCGTAATCGTACACCGGGGGGATTGAAGATTTTCCACTTTCAATATTACTTATCTTAGCAACGGAAACGCCTAATAAAGAAGCGAACTCAGCCTTACTGTACTCTAAGATAAATCTTGAAGAGATGAATTTATCTGCACTAATGATTCTCAACATACACAAATCTCTAATAGAAATAAAAACAGAGCAAACTAATTCGCTCCATTTCTGCTGAAACATGTAATGAAAAAGTTACTTCCTAGTGTAATTCTGCATATTATCTATGCTATTTTATTTTGTATGTCATCTTGCGCCTAATTAATTATAAAATCAATAATCCATGCCTAAATATAAAAACACAATTTAAGATTTATAATACAATTTTTAATTTACATTATTAGATAAAGTAATGAATACTATTCACCTATTACTCTGGGCATCAAGTATTGCTCTTCAATCATTATTACTATCAATTGAAGAGACTTGATTTGAGCCCAACAGGAGAAGTAGATAAAGAGGGAAATCCCTCTATTTGAAGATAAACATATCCCGCCTTAGCGAAGCATTAAAAATGTGTTGAAAAATCGAACAAATAGTATGCAATCCAGTAAATAAGTCGCTTAGATAAGTTTACAGTCTGTAATTGTGATCGACAGAGATACTGAGACAGAAAGACAAAAGAAAAGCCTCAATTATGAGGCTTATGGATAAGATAAATTATGGTTGAAGGAAATTCTGCGTGAAATCGAGCGCCTCTTTAGAGAGCTTTTTTTCGGTGGACGCTGTAGTTGTCTGTCCCTCCGTCGTTGCGGTCGTCATGTCAGGCTGGAAGTTCGGCGCCGATGCTTCATCCCATGCGTTAGCATCGTCTTTATTTTCGTCACTCAACACCGCGTTAAGCTCCTCCTCTGCAGGAAAATACGCTTCGCGTTTGTACACCTTGTTCAGCGCCCGAATAATGGAATGCTTTCTTACCATCCCTGACGCCAGCTTCCTTTGCAACGGTTTCGCTATAGATTGCAATCCAACGACGACGTCAACACCAATATTGGTCGCCACTTCGTCACGCAACGTACGCGCTGGCTGATACCCCATATTGGCAGCAAGAAACAGCCAAACATAAGCAATCGCATTGCCTGTTTTACCTTTGTCCTTCCACGCTTCGCCAGCATGATACATCGCCTCGGCGCTGCCACCTTCTGCGGCCCTTTCAAGCCAATAGCAGCCTTTGACCATGCTTTTTTCTGTACCAACACCATTTAGGTAACATAAGCCAACTTGGATCTTTCCGTCCGCACTGTCTTTTTCAGCCGCTTTCATAAACCAATAAAGTGCATCTGCACTGCGTCCTGCACTATTGTCTGGTGAAAGTTGCCACTCACCCATGTAAAGCATGGCATCAATGCAACCTTCCTCGGCTGCGGTTTCAATCAGTTGGTTACCTTTGGGAATATTTTTTTCCGTTCCGCGACCAAAAACCAATGCTTTGCCTGTCGCAAATTTTGCTTCGGTATCCCCTTCCATTCCGGCAATGGCGGTACGCCAAAAGTTTGCCTGCTCTTTTAAAATCACATCTTCACGCATGCGCTCACTCAAGCGAACAATACCGTACATTCCCGTCACGTTGTCCAACTTAGCGGCTTTATCATACCAATACAGCGCTTGACGAATGTTGTCCTTCTCGGCTTCTTTCGCTAGAAATAAAATGGTGGGGATATGCCCGGTTTCTGCTTTGAACTCACGCTCTTTACGCTCTTGCTCTCGCGCTTTTTGCATCGCCTTTCGATAAGCGGCTTCGCGAGCTTTCCTCTCTGCCTCGAGTCTCTGTTTCCGCATCGACAACGAGATCATCCACACAAATATCAGGACGAGTGAAAGGCCAGTTGCCGCAATGGCAATGCCCATACTACTCATAAATAGCCTCTTTTGGTTTCAGGGCCCAATTCATCTCCCTCTCAGGGAAATCTTAAGATTACGCGCCGACATAACGCCGACTACCTTCATTATATAACGACCACTTAGCGAAAATCTGAAGCTTGCCAATACTTAATGGCGGTATTTTATGCAATATCACTGCAACTTATTTTTAATTAAAAAATATCACTGCGATTTTTATAGAACTTAATCACGGTTTTGGGGCTGAGATATTCTCCTCCCCTATCATCCCCCCTTGCTCCTCCTATAAAAATTTACATTTTAATGATGTGCAGAAGCTCTCACTATGCGTCTGTTTTATTATTTAATTTGTGAACAGAATCGACTGTGACAGAAAATTTTCACTTGTAAAAAACTTAACTGCCTGCTCTCACATTTTGCTGATGATTCAGTGTATTAGCATCTAGTTGAACATTTCCTTTTTCGGCATCTGCCTTTCTAGCGTGTGCGAAACCTTCTTGATGACTGAGTCAGCGAAGGCAGCGCGCAGCTCAATATCAATTCAATAACAATGGATTTGTAAACGTGGACAATAAGACATTTAAATTATCAACAATTGCCAAAACCGTACTGCCTTTGATTTCCGTCGCAGTCATCAGCGGTTGTGGTAGTGATAGCACGAACGAAGATACGACGAACCCAGGCTCAGGCTTGTACCCTGCGGGAGAGAACGAGGTCGTCATTTATTACAAACGCGACGTGGCGTCCGCTTCAACGGCCAGCGACTACGAAGGTTGGGGCTTGCACCTGTGGAACGGTGAAGGCTGTACCAGCACAGATTTAGACGCAATGGGCATTCCTGGCACAGGAACGGATTGGTCGGCACCGCATCCATTCGATGGCATCAACGACACCTACGGTGCTTATTACGTACTGAAAGTGAACCCAGATGCCTCTGACCCACACGAATGCATGAACTTCATTCTGCACAAAGGTGATGAGAAAGCATTCGGCAGTGCAAACTCAAAAGTAGAGCTGACGAAAATCGGCGAATCTAAAGGGTTGTTTGGCTTCCACGGCAGCAGTGAGCTTTACTACGAGCCAATCGAAGAACGCCCTGTTGATATTGATGGTCAAAAAGCGCATTGGCTAGATGCCAACACCATCGCGTGGGAAGCGGCGGCCAATGCGGATTCCATGAAGCTGTTCTACAGCCTCAGCAACGACATTAAAATGGATGAAGACAAGCAAATCTCCGGTGGCACGGCGGTTGAGTTGACGAAAGCAGGTGATTTATCTGATGGTCTGAAATCACGCTTCCGTCACCTTGCTAGCCTCCAAGCTGCAGGCATTGATGTCGATGACGCGACCCTACGCACGATCCTGAAGTCACAAATCGTTATGGTAGCTTACAACGCAAATGGTGACGTCATTTCTGCAACTGAAGTGCAAAAGCCGGGGGTTCTTGATGCAGTATTTGCCGATTCCAAGGCAGGTAACGCGATTGGTCAAGAGCTCGGCGCGATTGTGGAAGGCGGTGCTGCAACCTTCAAGCTATGGGCGCCAACTGCTCAAGATGTTGATCTGATAATCTACGATGAAAACTTAGCGGAAGAAGCTACCGTTGCAATGACAGAAGATCCAGCAACAGGTATCTGGGCTTCTGAGGCACAAAGTAATGTTGTTAACAAATACTATCGCTACCAAGTTAAGGTGTACCACCCTACAACTGGGGTCGTTGAAACGCGTTTGGTAACAGACCCATATTCAATGAGCTTGTCTAAGAATTCACGATACTCGCAAGTGGTTGATTTAGATGATCCAAGCTTAATGCCTCAAGATTGGAAAAACTACGCACGCCCAACGGTTAAAAAAGACGAAGACCACGTCCTTTACGAGTCACACATTCGTGATTTCAGCTTTAACGACAGCAAAGGCACACCAAGTCTTGATGGCAAATATCTGGCGCTTACAGAACCTGAGCGTGAGTCTGTATCTCACTTACAAGCTTTAAAAGATGCTGGCCTAACAACGCTACATATCCTGCCAGCATTTGATATTGCAACCGTGGATGAAGACGCTGACCAGCGAGTCGATATCACCGACACCGTGGGTAAACTTTGTGGCATCAAGCCAGAAGCCTCCATTTGTGAGACCGAAGATGATGGCAAAGTGATTGAAGAGGTATTAAATAGCTACGACCCAACAACGGGCAAAGCACAAGCGTTGATGAACGATCTTCGCATGCTAGACAGCTTCAACTGGGGTTACGACCCATACCACTACACTGTACCAGAAGGCAGTTATGCGACCGATCCTAACGGGTCTAAACGTATCCTTGAGTTCCGCGAAATGGTGCAAGCGACGCATAAAATGGATCTGAAACTGGTCATGGACGTCGTGTACAACCACACGAATGCATCCGGTGTGAACGAAAAATCAGTACTGGATAAAATTGTCCCTGGGTACTACCACCGCCTAAACGTCAACACTGGCGGCGTAGAAAACTCAACCTGTTGTGATAACACCGCCACCGAAAACCTAATGATGGGTAAACTGATGGTTGACTCATTGATGGTGTGGGCGGATGACTATAAAGTCGATGGTTTCCGTTTTGACCTTATGGGCCACCAGCCGAAAGATGTCATGGTCTACGCACTTGAAAAAGTCCGTGAAATTGATCCGAATACTTTATTCTACGGCGAAGGCTGGGACTTCGGTGAAGTCGCGCAAAACGCTCGCTTCGATCAAGCAACACAAGTCAACATGGCGGGGACAGAAATCGGTACTTTCTCTGATCGTCTACGTGACGCAGTTCGTGGCGGAAGCCCGTTTGATGGCGGTGTAGATTCAGAAGGTAAGCACCCACTTCGCTTCAACCAAGGCTTTGGTAACGCTGCTTACCCGAACGAAGAAACTAAAACTGATGCAGAATCTGTGAATGGCCGCCTACACAACCAAGATCTGGTTCGTCTAGGTATGGCTGGTAACTTAGCTGACTACGTCCTTCTGGATTACAAAGGCGAAACCAAACTTGGTAAGAATGTTGATTACAATGGTGCTCCAGCAGGCTACACAAAAGTGCCATCAGAGAACATTTCCTACGTGTCTAAGCACGATAACCAAACGCTGTGGGACAACAACGCTTACAAGATTGCGACAGGTACTTCATCTGCTGAGCGCGCACGAATGCAGTCTGTGTCACTATCAACGGTGATGCTAGGTCAAGGTATTCCGTTCATTCACATGGGTTCTGAGCTATTGCGCTCTAAGTCAATGCAGCGTGACTCGTACGATTCTGGTGACTGGTTCAACCGTGTATTCTTCGATGGAAGCGACAATAACTGGAACGTTGGTCTACCACGTGAAGACAAAGACGGTGCAAACTGGGAGTTGATCAAAACCATCGTCGGTGACAGCACGGCGAAACCAGACTCAACGGACATCGAGCTGACGAAGCAACAATTCCTAGAGCTACTAAAAATCCGAAGTACAAGCGAACTGTTCCGCTTAGACACTGCGCAAGAAGTGATGAATCGTGTTGATTTCCGCAACGTGGGCCAAGACCAAGTAGAAGGCTTGATTGTGATGTCTATCGACGATGGCACATCAGCAGGTGCCGATTTGGATTCGAACTACGATGCGATCGTGGCCGTTGTTAACTCAACATCAACTGAGAAATCTTTCAAAGTTGCTGGCGCAACTGGTTTCGAGCTGCATGAAGTTCAACAAAACTCTGCGGATGACATCGTGAAAGGTGCAAGCTTCGCCAATGAAACATTCACAGTACCAGCACTGACAACAGCGGTATTCGTACAGCCACAAGACGGCGCGCAAGGTGCTGGCCTACCAGTAAACACGGATAACAAAGACGTATCGAGCATTCCTCCTTACGGCGAAACCGTGGTTTACGTCAAAGGCACCATGAACGAGTGGTCAGATAGCAGTGACTGGGCGATGACCTTTATTGGCAATGGCATGTACTCTGTAACTGGCGTTCTTGAAGCTGGTGAACACGAGTTCAAATTTGCGGATTCAGGATGGGCAAATCCAAACATCGGTTGTGATGCTGCGGATTTGGCTTCTGGCTCACTAGACTTAGGCTCTGCGGGAAACTGTACGTTGTCTGTCGCTGAAACTGGTAAGTACAACTTCACTCTGAACGCGTTACATGTTCAAGATGAAAGCGTAGAAAAACCTGTCGTTTCAGTGACGAAGTCAGCAGATGCACCAACGTTCGGTGAAACAGCACTTTACCTACGTGGCACTATCACCACATGGGATACTCCAGCGCAAGACTCCACTGCGAAGTTCAGCTATGTAGCAAATGACGTTTACTCGCTAGACATTGACCTAGCGGCGGGCAACTACGAGATGAAAGTTGCGAGCGCAGACTGGGCAGCAGACACCAACTTCGGTGGCGAAGGCAGTGTTGAGCTTGGTAAAGCGCTAACGATGGAAGTCGGTGGCGGTAGTGCAAACCTCAAAATTGCGATTGCAGAAGCGGGAAATTACAACTTCCACTTCAACGCGGCTGACAAGTCGGCGCCAATCGTGACGGTAACGAAAAACTAGTTTCATTTAAAAACATCCGTAATGAAAAAGGGGAAGCATCGCGCTTCCCCTTTGTTTTGTTGGTGTCACTATCACTAAATGGTGGATACCAAAATCAAGAAGGTGTTAGTTTCCCCAAATCTGTTCAACAAACTCTGGGTGATCAACGAATGGATTGCGATTGCCCTGAAACTCAAACACTTGTTGATTGCGGTTTTGTTCTTTTTCACTAACGGGATCATTTTTGTGCCAACGCTTCAGCATGTTTAACATCCAAGGTTCAAAAACTGTTGAACTTGAACCATCAAGGACAGCATCCGCATTGCTTGAATTGCCTTCCCAGTTACCTACAACATTTTCATAGCGGGTTGCTATGTAGAAATAGGCACGAGCAAAGTCGCCTTTGAACTCATCGATCGGCTCAAACACCGTACCGGAATAACCTAGGCTAGTACTTGCTTGACCAAGTTTAGAACCATTACTAGACACGTACGTCGCGGTGGCAACTTCACCAAATGGCCAGTTACTGCGCTTCGCATTCACATAGCCATCGGTCGCAAACAAATGGTGACCATCTGAGTTCATCGGTTCAACTTTACCGCCAAACCAGCTTTTCGGGAACGAGTGTTCACGGTTGTAGCAATCCCCTTCTTGGCTATATTGACCACATTGGTCTGTCACTTTCGTGAAGCTGATAGCATCACTGCCCGCAGGTTTCTCTGAATACATATCGAGAATAGAGCCATCATTTTCGTAATAGCGATCAATATCAGCATCTTTTACCAAGGTCCACACCGCAGAATAACCTCGGCTAGTGTGGTTGTTGATGATGTTAAACAGCGCCGTTTTTAGAGCGTAGCCCGTCTTGCCAGACGCCGCTTGGTAGTAACCATCAACCACTGGTGGGGTCGTGGTTGAGTCACCTAACGTAAAGTCGGTGGTTTCGCTTTTCGCAAATTCATCGCCAGAGGCAAGCGTATTATCACCCACCTTCAACGCGTAAGACCCCGACCCATTGCCACAGCAAATGCCGTCGCCATAGCTGTCTTGAATCGTAAATTGGTAGTTACCATCGGCTAAACACATGGTCTTTTCAACAGTGGTTGACGACTCATACCCCTGACCAGAGAAAAGCACTTGCGCTTGGCTATTTTTCAACTCCCAGCTAGTTTCTGAGCCATAGTTGTCCGTCGTGAGTGTAAGAAGCACTTCATGATCACTACAACTTTCTACAGGAGGTTGTGTACTTGTCTCGGTCGGTTGAAAATTATCGATGTAGACAACTTCTGAGCCGTCAAAACCGGCCTCATCATAAAAACGCAACCCGACATTGATGGTCTTGTTCGAACTCGCAGTATAGTTATGCGCCAGCTCTTGCCACTGGTTTACCTGCTGCGGATCTGAGTAATTGTGATAACCATCAACCACCAGACGTGCTTTTACATTTCCTTCGGTGTGATAAACCGAGACAGAAAACGGATAGGTTTTCCCTTGCTCCACATTAATGGTTTGCAAAAGGTCAGTGTTGCTTTGGGTACCTGTATTCACGACGACTTGAGCAGCCAGGCCGCCCGATTTGATTTGTTCGCTGCTTGGCGACACCGCGATGCCAGCGTCAATCACTGACCACTGCGTAGGCGCAGTGCCATTCCACTGTTCAAAGTCACCATTGAGAATTTGGCTATATGCAAGCGGAGAGCTAATAACAGCAAGAAGACAGAGGGGTTTCGTTATGGATTTCATTATACTTTTCCATTAGTTATGTAAATCCCAAACACGATAAACATATTAGTAAGGCATAAGTAATCCTTAGGTCACACTTTTACGTTGCACAAGTGTTAATTTACTTTTTAATGTGCAGCTTATCTCACAAATATCTACCAGCCGAAAACAAACACCAATGCAAAAAGCGAAGCAACCTGTTGGCTACATCGTTGGAAAACCATTAAGGGAAAAGTAAAACAGACAGAAAAAAGCCAAGTGTGCGCCTATGGGGGTCAGCAACAACACTTGGCTTGTGTATAAGAAAGCTTGTGGTCAGCTCAACTGGTGAGCATCAATTCTGGATAATTCCTTAAGGTGTTACCGCAAAGAATCGTCCTTGTAGTGGCGACATCAGAATCTGATATTGACTATTGCTCGGAGTAATTTTTTCATTCGTGAGCAAATCCACCAACTCACCTGTGCCAACACTCTCCTGAGTAAGAATGACAGTTCTCGCGCTTTTCGAAGTGTTTAGCGCAAACAGTACTTTGTCTGTACCAGATTGTTTCAAGTCCACATAACTGCCGTTACTCGCAACTAAATTCGTGCGTGACCCCTGATACAATGCTGGGTGCGCACTGCGCATCGTCATCAGCGATTTCACGTAAGCTTTGAGATCGGCTTGGTTTGCGTCAAGTGTCGCCGTCACACCTTCAATTTTTGCACTGCTGCGCGCAACGTGATCATCGCACAAACCTTGAATGGCGCAGGTGTTGTTGTCTTCTTTTGCGGCAAAACCATCCACTTGATCCCCGATTTCATCGCCGTAGTACAGCGTGATTGGCCCAGTGTAGGCAGCTTGGAAGGCAAACGCAGCTTTATGGCGTAACCAATATTCTGCATCATTCACATCCGCCAAGTTTCCGCGTTGCAACAAGTCACCAAAGCGCACTAAATCATGGTTGCCGATCATCAAATTCGGTTGCGCATGCGTTGGATATTGGTTGTGTGTGCTGTAGCCGTTGTCTAGCCAATCCACACCGCGACCACCCACGCCGCTCTCATTCACGGCCAAAGTTTCTACGATGCGATAGCGCATCGGGAAGTCAAATGCAGAGCACAATGCTGGATCGCTGTTCGATCCATACGCCTCATTCGCGATCTCAGACTCCCCTTTCCAAATCTCTGCCACCATGTAACCCAACGGATAGACTTGTTCGCCTTTGCTATTGGTGTACGTGACACCTTGCGAGGCTTCATCGACAGCTTTACGAAGTTGTGTCCAAGCGTCTGTCGGAACTTGATAGGCTTGATCTAAACGCCAGCCGTCAATCTTGAGTTCTTTGATCCAATACGTTGCTACCTCTTTGTAGAAGTCGAGACTGGCCGGGTAATCAACGGGGTTACTCGAGCCCGTTGGCAACAAGCCGGAGGGAGATGGTTTGATCAAACCATCTTTGTGATGACCAAATACGCCATCAAAAAACACGTATAAGCCGCGTTTGTGTGCTTCTTCGACTAGAGTTTTCGCGGTCGCTAAATCACCAAATTTGGGGTCAATCTTAAAGTAATCTGTCGCAAAATATCCCGTGGCATCCAAACGATCGGCCCAGTGATCTTGTCCTGCGATCGCTTCAGACTCAAAAATCGGCGTCAACCAAATCGCGTTCATCCCTAAATCTTGGATGTAATCAAGTGAATCAATCACCCCTTGCAAATCGCCATTATGATGACTGGTGCCATAGCCCGTACCGTGACCAATGCTCGCATCGCCATCCACAAAACTCTCGACCATGATTTGATAAGTACGAAGTTGGTTACTTTGCGCCATGACATTGGCTTGGCAAGCATAACTGGTATCCGGTAGCGGAGTGCTGCTATTAGTATCACCACCACCAGAAGAATTACACGCAGATAAAGCACCAATCACACTTAACGCAAGCAGCGATCGATACAGGCGATGGTTACGTCGGACGTTACGCATTTTACTCTCCCTAACTTACTCAAATAACCTACAAACATTTGAGTAATAAAATTAACCCCAACATGCTTCCCATGTAGGGGTTAATAAATAAAAACAGATTTTAAATAACTGAATGGAATATTATTGACACTTATTTACCATAACATGAAGCGGTTTGCCTTTTCCTTCAAATTGAAGGCTCCAGACATATTTCCCGTCTTCTTTAATATCAACTGAAGTATCTGTACCGTAACCACCAAATGTTAATGGTGTTAATTCACCAACGTTCATTCGATTCCCTTTAGCGGTAAATTGTGGGAACCACAACTCGGTCGCATACTGCATTTTGTAGGAGCCTACTTTTTCTTGAACCACAGCTTGGTAGAAATTATTTCCTTTGTAGGTGTATTGACGTTGAGGCACGTGTTTCCAGTCGGAATCCGCAAACGTACCCACCACAAACAGTGGTTTAGAAATTGGTCCTTTCGCTGTGCTATCTGGGTTGTCACACGCTTTCATGAAAGCAACCACTTCGTCTTGAGACATATTCACAACTGGCTCTGCGGCCGCTTCTGATTCTGCAGTCGATTGACAACCCACTAAGGCAACAAGTAGGGCAGCAGCAAGAGAGGTCTTCATCATGTTCATTTCACGTAATTCCTTTTTAGTATATCCAAAGCAAAATAAACTCAACGTTTAAAAGAAATATTAATCGTTATTAAAATGGAAATATCAAACGCTAAATAAATATCGTCGGATTGCGAATTTAAATTACTTCGAGAAGTTTATTTATTTCCTAAATACAAAAAATAAGTTAGGAACTGTCAATAATTATTGATCTAACCAATATAAAAAACAAAACAATAAAAATAAATATGTGAATAAGATAACTCTATGTAGGGGTATTTTTATTGGTTTATATTCTATGAAAAAAGGCCAGCATTTTGCTGGCCTTTTATATTCAATTATTTTTTATTTACGGCTTTCACAAACACTTGTTGCGCACCTTCAATACCCAGCTCTTTTGCTTCATCGAGCAAGGTGAGTGCTTTCGGAATATCGTTCGCTGCGACCGCCGCTTCAATTGAGCTGTGGTAGTAGCTAGTGAGATCCGTACCTTGAGGAATGTTGTCGTTTTTCGCAACAATCTTGGTATTCACGATATCATTTGCGGATACCGACAAACGGAACTGACCCAGTGGGCTGTGTTTCGCTAAAGGGTCTGCAATATCTGGCGGCTGAGTGTGGCGCGCCATGGCGAAGGCTTTTGCAGGATGCAGAACTTGCGTACTGCCTTTTAGATCAGCGGAAGTCGTGTACACCAATACATGCAGATCGTTACCTGTCATGTCTGGAATCACATTGAGATCAAGTACGAATTTATCATTGTCCAACAGTTTTGCTGGTTCGTACTTAAACTTTGAGAAATCTGCTTGGTAAATGGTTTCTCCTGCCGAGTTCATCACTGCGACATTAGGAGCATAAAATTGAAGTTCTTTACTTACGAATGTCTCTAATTTGATATCGAGACTGCCACGGTTGCCCGGAAGAGCAAACGCTGCAATAGCGCCAGCACTGTTACCATCCAACAGCATTTGGCTTTTATTAGTCAAAGCGAATTCAGTAACCACAGGTACATCAACCGTTACCCATTGAATATCACCCGATTGAGTGATCACTTGTTGCTGATCTTTTGGACTCATCTCTACTTGTTCTACGGACGCACAACCAGTAGCCAACATGCCCAGCAGTACGGGAGCAAGCCATTTTTTCATTACTGTCTACCTCGACTCTTTATTGTTTTTTAAATAAATACAGCCAGATAAGTTCTGGCTGTATCATTCTAGGACAATTTAGGACTTAGTGGTTAGATGATTACCACCAAGCTTCAGCTTGTACACCGAATTGGAACGTATCGTCTGAACGACCGTTGTCAAATGTGTTAGAGTTGTCTTCTTTGTCAGCCGTTAGGTAAGAAGCGTAAACACGGATTTCAGGACGAGCCCAGAAGCTAGAACCAGCAGACCATGCTTGAGCAACAGTTAGCTTACCGTATTTGTTTTCGTCGCCGTCGTTATCATCGATAGCGTAACCAGCTTCGAAGATAGTTTTGTGGTTGTCATCCCATTTGTACATTGGACGAACTACAACAGACATTGTTTCCCACTTGTCTTGGCCAGCCCACATGTCTTCACCAACACCGTAAACTAACTGGTGACCCATTTCCCAGCTGTCACCCATGCCGATTACACCCCAGTTGATTAGGCGGTAACCAGATGCACCGTTATCAGCTTCTGCACCGTACCAGCTACCGTCGCCGTAGAATGCCATTGTTTTTGAGTAGCCTTCAGTACCGTACTGAAGCACTGTTTTGTTGAAACCAGCGTCTAGACCTTGAGTCAATTCTGCTGTGAACATTACGCCGTTTTTCGCATCTTTAGTGCCGTTTGGCGCAGCGTCAGTTTCGTTAAGGATTGCGTAGTTCAAGCCCATTTCTAGAGAACCGTTGTCCCATAGAGGAAGACCTGCATAACGTACGTCTAGAGTGTTAACGTTTGTATCGCCGCCATCGTTACCTGGATCTGCGATATCGCCACGGTCATTACGAACCCAAGCGAAAGAAACTTTACCTGGACCAGCTTCGATACCTTCAACACCAGCGCCCGCGCCAGAGATGTTCCAGTAGTAGAAGTCAGAGATATGAATGTCGTGACGTTGGTAGTAGCGCTTACCAGCCCAAAGTGTTGCTTCTGGAGCAAAGTTTAGTAGGCCTTTAGCTTGAACGTTGAATTGACGTAGTGCGAATTGTGCATCGTCAACACATTTCACTTCGCCGTTATCCAAACCACAGTTAGCAGAAGTGCTTTCCCAGTCGTTTGAACCATTAGAAGTCATTGCAACCATAGAGTCTACGTAGAACGTTTTGCCGTTGTTGTTGTAAACTTCTTTACCTAGTTGAATCTCGCCGTAGATATCGCTTTCATTACCTAGACGACCGATCTTGTTCTTTTCGAATGTTAATTGTTGACCACCGTCAGCGTTCACGCCAACGCCAGCACGCATGTAACCGTGGAAATCCACTGCGAACGCAGAACCAGCAGCTAAAGTTGCAGCCACAGCAGCAGCAATTGCACTTACTTTTTTCATTCTTAACTCCATTAAGGGTATTTATAATTCTGTCTTCCCTGCTCACTCTTTTAGGTGAATATAGGCAGTAAAAACACACCTAAAGAAAGAGAGGTAAGATGGGAACGAATCCCCGTTTGTTTCAACAGTTATGAGATTACCCGAGGCGTACAAGGATGACTTCCTCCGCCCCAAACTAATTTAGGGGGGATGAGAAGGGAGTAGAAAATTTACCGAATGGTGTTTTTTCGAGTCAGATCACCAATCTAGGGAGGAATTAGTAAGTTTATTCGGTTTTGAGCCGCTACAAAGTGATAGCCATTTCATATTTTTGACTCTAGGCCGTCACATAAAGTAATTAAATTACATGAATATTTTTATATTTAGGGTGGTTGACCTTAGTAAGACAAAGTTTTTAACTTATAGTTTCCTAAAGGTAGCAATAAATATTAAATAAAGTATCTCCGATGACACGACTTCTCTCTCGCCCTTACCCCTTGGGTGCAACTGTAAATAAAGAAGGTTGTAACTTCTCTATTTACGCTCCGGGGAATAAAGACATAAAACTCGCCCTGTTTGCAGACGATGGCAGTTACGCGCTTCATGATTTACCGAATGAATACGCTGGCATACGTCATACTTTTATTCCGGATATTAAGCCGGGGCAAAAATACGGTTACCTTGTCTCCCACAAGGAAGAGCCACTATTAATTTCTGACCCTTACGCAAAGTCAATTGATAAAGCCCTCCATTACCACCCTCCCTACTCTCCAGCCAAAAGTTTCGATATGCCGAAGTGCATCGTTATCGAAGATAATTTTGACTGGCAAGATACGGATCATCCGCGTATACCCAGAGAAGAGATGGTGTTGTTTGAGACACACGTCAAAGGGCTTACCCAACTCCACCCAGAAGTTGAGGACAAACTGAAGGGGCGCTATTTAGGTCTTGCGTCACCTGAAATGCTGGCCTTTTATGAACAGCAAAACATCAACACGCTGCAATTGCTACCTGTCGCTGCGTGCATGCATGAGCCTCACCTACTAGAGATGGAAAAGGTCAATTATTGGGGATACAACCCTTATCTCTTTATGGTACCCGATCCGCGCTACGCAGAAAAAGACGCCGTCACAGAGCTCAAAACAACGATTCGAGAACTGCACAAAAACGGCATCGAAGTGATTCTCGACGTAGTTTACAACCACACCGCAGAGGGGGGGGAAGGGCCTACAACTTTCAACCTGAAAGCGCTCGATTCCCGTTTTTACATCAAACATGGCAACCACTTCGCAAATTACACTGGTTGTGGCAACACGGTCGATCTCACCTATCAACCCGCTTTAAACCTTGTAATGGATACATTGCGCTACTGGGTTAGCGAATTTAAAGTCGATGGCTTCCGTTTTGACTTGGCTGCAACGTTAGGTCGACAGGGCGATGATTACAACTCAGAAGCAGCTTTCTTTAAAGCCGTTGCACAAGACCCTATTTTGCGTGAAACCAAATTGATTGCCGAACCTTGGGATATTGGTCCAAATGGCTACCAAGTGGGTAACTTTCCATTTGGCTGGAACGAATGTAATGACAAACTGCGTGATATTTCCCGCAGTTTTTGGCGCGGTGATCAAGGCTATTTAAAAGAGTTTGCCACTCGATTAATGGGCTCTCGTGACATTTATAGTGCAGCGAACTGGCCATACAAACTCACGGTGAATTACATCACGTATCACGATGGCTTCACACTGCAAGATTTAGTGTCTTACAAGCACAAACACAATGAAGCTAATGGCGAAGAAAATCGCGACGGCCACGGTGACAATCGCTCAGAAAACTACGGTGTCGAAGGCGAGACAGAAAATCTGATGATCATCGCCACGCGTGAGAAGCAAAAACGCAACCTTATTGCCAGCTTGCTGTTTGCTTTTGGAATCCCACACATCCTCACTGCTGACGTGCTGTCTCACACCCAAGGCGGTAACAATAATGCCTATTGCCAAGATAACGAAACCAGTTGGCTTAACTGGGGAGAAACGGAGCGTAAGCAACATTTCAAAACGTGGATGTCACAAATGGTCGCCAACCGAAATCAATACATGGTGCCATTTATCCGAGCTTTCAGTGGAGAAAACCGCAATAACAACCGCATTTTCTGGCGCCGAACAGACGGTCGCTTAATGGAGCATGATGATTGGAACCGTTTAAGCTCTGTCGCACTTCACCTTGGCATCGGTAAAGAAGGACAAGAGCTGGTCTATCTCATCAACCAAACTAACGCTACAGCGCGCTTTAAGCTCCCCAATGAGCGAAAGCAAGAATGGGTAACGATCTGCGACACAAACGTACGTAACCTCAACCCAGGGCATGCTGAAGGCGAAGTCTTACTGTCACCCACCTCGATGGTGATTTTGCATTACCAGCCGAAATCAGATCAATCATAGAACAATAACCCGGAAAGCTTATATACACGACTTTAATAGCACAAGACCCGAAGTCCGTTAACGACTTCGGGTCCATTTAGTGTTGTAAGCATTAATGAACCTCTGTATATTTATGAGCCATTACAGTATATGAACCAAATTAAAAAGGCGTATAGTCCATATGGCTACTTATCTTTACACACGTTACTCGCCAAAGAATCGAGCTTATCAAGAGCACCTCGGTGTCCTAAAAGCGTTCGTGCCTGACGCCCAACATTTTGAGGATAAGGTTTGCGGTTGCATGCCTCCAGCAGAACGAGAAGCTTTCCAACAGCTACTCAATATCGTCAAAGCAGGTGATACGATTGTGCTCTGGTGGCTAACGGCATTTGGTCGAGATTTTAGTCAGGCGTTAAATACAATAAAAGTATTACTAGCAAAAGGGGTCACACTGAAAACCGTTTGTGAACCACTCACATTTGAACCGGATTCTGTTCAAACTCAAACGCTACTCACCGTGCTATCTGGATATGGAAAAGTGCAGACTGAACATCGCCTGTATGCAGCAGAGCAAGGACGGCAAGCCATTAAAGATCAACCAGATTTGTGGAAACAGAAATTTCGCGGACGCCCAGCAGACAAAACTAAACACCAACAGATCGCAACGTTGCTGTTAGAAGGCTATACGTTGAAGAGTGTTTCGGAGCAGTGTGATGTCAGCCTATCTACCGTAAAACGCGTCAAATCTAAGTTAAATGAAGTGGATGATGAAGGCTGCCTCAGAACACGAAAGCAAAGAGGTTATTCTGATGGTGATCCATCATGAGTCGCCCAATCAACTTTCGCACTATCTTACTCGCCTGTCTTATTATCAGTGTTGGCCAATTGAGCATGGGGCTTGTTATGCCCTCTTTGCCATGGATCGCAAAAGACTTTTCTATCTCCCTTGATCAAGCCCAACTGCTCGTGAGTATTTACTTACTCGGTTTTGGTCCCTCTCAGTTCATTTACGGTCCGGTATCGGATGCTTTGGGTCGAAAAAAAGTACTATTGACGGGTTTGCTCATCGCGATGTCTGGTCTATTAATGATCATTTACCTCAGTGACATCTTCACAGGCATGGTGATGGGGCGCTTTCTACAAGGCTTGGGAACTGGGTGCTGCGCGGTACTCGCAAGAGCATCGACTCGAGATAGATTTAGCGGTGATGAGCTCCCTGTCGCCATGTCTTATATCGCTATGGCAGCTTCGATCACGCCACTCATTGCGCCTGTGATTGGCGGTTTTATCAACTTCCACTTTGGTTGGAGTATGGTGTTCATTTCACTGTTAGGTTATGTCTCACTCGCTTGGGTAATCATCGCCTTTAAGTTTACAGAAACCATTGCAAAACGATCTGTTATCCCGTCACCACGCAACATGCTTTTCCAGTATCGAGACTTGGTGACGTCACGTTACTTTATGAGTTTTGCCAGCATCAGTTGGTTAAACTTCAGCCTGATGATAACGACCGTGTCCGTGATGCCATTTATCATGCAAGACCAAATTGGCATGACATCCGATCAATACGCAATGTGGGCACTCATTCCCGCTTTAGGTATGTTAGGCGGCACCACGATTTGTAACCGAGTAAGGCCAATTATCGGCAACAAAAGAATGCTACTTTGTAGTCCATTCTTGCATCTCAGTGCTGCAATATGGTTGTTCTTCTGCCCGGTAGAACCGCTGTATTTAATGTTGGGCCAACTATTAATGATCTTAGGTAACGGCATTGCCTTACCTTGCGCGCAAGCCATGGTAATGCAACCCTACAAAAAGCAGGCTGGTGCTGCAGCAGCCATGTCTGGAGGTGGACAAATGATCGTATCCTCATTGGTCAGCTTAACATTGGTACAGCTTGGTTTAAGCCAAGCCTGGCATCTATCAATCGTTATTGTGGTGTTTGCAGCAATAACGCTCACCAATATTCAACGAGGTTTTGGAGCAGAGCAACCTTCAGAACAGTAACGAAAAGACTTACTATTGTCCTTATAATTAAGAACACATCGTATAAGCTTTAACTAAGGATAAGTTGGCGGGTACTAACATGATGTTGCATTTACGAATTGGCGCGCTACTACTCGCCACTTTTATATCCGCTGGCACCGCCGCAAAAGCCAACGAGTACTGGCAATTTGATAGTGACGATAACGGAATCACTATCTACTCTCGAGAGCATACCGACGGTTTAGTTGAGATTCGTGCTCGGATGTTCACACCCACCAGCTATGGCGCATTTTTAACGCTATTGGAAGATAGTGACAATATCCCGAACTGGATTGACAATGCCAGTCATAGCCGGGTTTTAAGTCAAATATCAGCCACCGAAAACATCGTTTATACCCAATTTACGGCGCCATGGCCTGCAAAAAATCGTGATATGCTCACCTACTCTGAATATTGGGTCGATGAGCTTGGGTTCACGATAAAAATCAAAAGCGCACCAGACTCATATCTTGCTGAACAAAAGGGCTATGTTCGCATTCGTTCGGTTGCTGCAACTTGGGAATTACAAAAGCTCACTAATGGCACGACACTCATTGACTACAAAGCGTTTGCTGACCCCGGAGGCCTTTTGCCAATCTGGCTAATCAACAAACTATCAAAACAAAGTGCACGAGCAACATTTAGTAATCTAAGGAAAGAGTTACCAAAATATCAGCAATACTCCCATCCTCAGATAAAGGAGTAAACTTCACGTTTGCTCTTTAATTACGTTTACGGTGTTTGAAAAAAGTGCCCACAAAAGAGGCGAAGGCTAACCCTAAAAAGAGCCAAAATAAAGGGATAAACCCAAATGACTCTACTAATAAGCCATTTTCATCTACGTAAGAGCCCTGAGCGTGGTACGCAATTAAACATGCCACACCGCTCAAAAATAAAACTACGCTCAGTTTATATTTACGAATAAACCCCATCTAAACCTCAAGCAATCAATTGATATGTCTTCGACATATTGCCACCGTATATAGTTCACTCAAAAAACATATTGTCTCTATGTTTGCTCCAATCTTTATTAGAGGTCTTTTAGTCAGAGACAAGATAAAAACCCAAACATAAAGAATAAAAAGTCAAATTTAACTCAAAATATTATATGCGTTCTCAGAACTATCTTGACCTTTTTTCTCACATATACAGTGTAATTGTTATCATTTTGTTTGCTCAATGCTGCCAAAAATCGTTCACATCTCTCCCAAAATAATTAGTGTTCTAAATATTTTCATTACTCTACGCAAAAACAAACCAAACAACAAAAAACTTTTAAAATCAAAACTTAAGATTCAGAAATCAATTGTAAAACAATAATAGAAACGAGTTGACCTCTTCATTTCTTTCGCTTTTTTAATTGAACGTCTAATCAAGTTAACGCACAATGCCATCGACAACTCACATAATAAATCATGAAAAAAAGGAAGTGTCTTCATGCATAATTTTTCAAAAAGTGCAGTGGCAACTTTAATCTCTGGCCTTTTGCTTGGAACTTCAGCGAATGCGGGAGTGAGTATCACACAAGGAAAGACCACGATCCCCGATGGCGAAGCTACACACGCTCAAGACATTACCGTTCAAAACGAACATGTCGCCTTCGCTCTCGCTGTTGAATCCGCACCACCATGGGGCGTACCGCGAGGAACATTGGTCGATTTGGCAGCAGTAAAGAATGGCAAAGTAGACCTTGACCGTGTTGCCTTTGCTGACTTCATTCCTAACAGCTGGTCCGCATGGCCGAATGATCGCAAATCCATTGAAATTATCGAAGACAGCGACAATAAAGCGGTCATTAAAGTGAGCCGCAACTTCGATAACGTTGATATCACAACATGGTATACACTCGCTTCTGGATCTGACTCAATTGCGCTTAAAACGGTCATGACCAACCAAGGTAAAAAAGATCTCGCGTTAGAATCAGGGCACACCATTTGGCCAGACACTGGCTACCAATTTGCCGTGCCGGGATTGGAAGGGAAAGAAGAATCCATGGCCGACAATGCCCTCGCCGATCGCATGGTCGCTTATGATCGAGACTGGGCCTTTGCACTTCATGCTCCTTATTTTGATCGCGTCAAATACAATGGTCGTGACATGTACCTAGGGCATACCTTGAAAGCAGGTGAAAGCCGCACTTTCCAATCCCGATTACAAGTGGTTCCAAATGGAGACATGGCCCCCATTGTCAAGGCAGAAGCTGACCGACTAGGACAAGCGACAGGCACCATCAACGGCCAATTACGCGCAGATAATGGTCATGTTCCTGAAGATGCTATCGTGATGATCGAAAAAGAAGGACAACCCTATGCCTGGACATTGGCCAAAGATGGCCAGTACAGCATGGCGCTGCCTGAGGGTGAGTACCAAATCTACGGCACAGCGACTGGTCACGCAAACAGCAAGCTGCAATCGATTAAAGTGGCGAGAAATAGCGAGCAAACACTCGATTTTACGTCTCTAAAACGCCCAGCAACTCTCTCACTTCAAGTTGAAGAGGCAACATCAGGTCTGGCCAAAGATGCGAGAATCACCATCCTTGAAGGTCAAGCGCCACCGGTTGAATTTTTGGGTAAACGCACCTTCTTTACCGATCTGCTGCCTGCAGGTCATGCGGAGCTAAAACTGGCACCCGGTCAATACAAATTAGGTATCAACCCTGGTGGAGGCTTTACAGCTAAAACCCAAACATTAGACGTAACCCTAACGTCCGGTAAAACGACGAAGCAACGAGTAGAAGTGCCTCAAGTGACGTTTCCTAACCGTCAGCATTGGTATGGCGCAGATTTACACCATCATGGCAACGTGTTGGAAGGCGTTACTCCGCCAGAAATTGTTGTGCGTGCTCAATTGGCAACGGATCTTGATCTGACTTTCATTAGCGATCATGACTCAACCATTAACCACCAGAAGTTTGCAGAACTATCTGCGAAACGTGGCGTGCCTTTCATCCCGTCGATCGAAGTTTCGCCATCATGGGGACATATGAACCCATTTCCTATCGATAATGGCGCCGAGCTAACGGTCGATCCTGGCACCGCTGACGTTCACACGTTACTTGACGCCGTACATGAGATGGGGGCTGAAGTCGTACCGATGAACCATCCATACAACGATTATGGCTACTTTACGAATATCGCTAAAAATGCAGTCCCTGGTGGTAAAACGGATCGCTTCGACCTTATGGAGCTTAATGCGCGCGTAGACAATGAACCAACGTTGAAGAAAGCACATAAACTCTGGGACCTGGGTGAAGCAATGTACTTTACGGCGGGAACCGACACCCACGATGCGTGGAACCAACTCACGGGGCAGATTCGAATGATGGCAAGAGTCGATGGAGAGCTAACGCCGTCGAAGTTTGCGCAAGCACTTAAAGCCGGCCATGGCTACGCAACACAAGGCCCTATTCTTTATCCGCAAAACATTATGTTTGGTGAAACAGCAACAGCAGGCGATACGTGGGACATCCACGTCGTTGCAGCCGATGGTCTAAAAGAAATTCGATTGATCGGTAAAGGCGGCAAAGTGCTGAATACCCTGACGATTAACCCGAAAGTTGATACTCAACGCATAGAGCTGTCGCTACCTATACCTAGCGACGCAGAGGGATGGATAAGTTTAGAAGTCGAAGATAAAGACGGCAGCACGGCCTGGAGTAACCCTGTTTGGTTGCAGTCATAGTCTTGATGAACGTCCGACTCGATGGTAAACAAACCTGAGTTCGACGATGAAATAAAGGCGGCACTGCGCCGCCTTTTTCTACTCGATGTTTTACTGCTGTGCAACCGTCACGGGTTTGGTCGCACCACGGTAATCAAACTCAAAACCAATCCCTTGATCTGTTACATCCATCGTCATACCACCAACAAGCTCGCCTTGTAAGCTTTTCATAACATCATCAGGTAGCGGTTCACCAGTCACGGCTGACGCACTTTCCAACACTTCCAAAATGCGTTCTGAATCGAAGTCAAAACTGAACAAGCCATTTGGAGAAAGTGGTTGTGCCATAACTTCTTTGCTCGCGTCTTCGGCATTCTCACCACTGTAGAGCGTAAAATGGTTTTCGTTTAAGCGAGCAAACACATCCATCTTCAAGCCTGTATGCATTTCTAGCAGGTCACTGACATTAACAGGCTGGTTATCCGGCTGAATTTGTAATTGAGCAAGTTCAGGGACAAACATTTGCGCGGTTTGAATCAGCATCATTGGATCATTGGCAGATAGAGACAACATACCATCCAGCTGGCTAAATACTTCACCGTGCTGAGCATTAGTGTCAACGTGGATATCAAACATTTGCAGGCTTAATCCTTTCAGGCCGTTAACCATGCCGGAGCCCATGCTCACAGCTGCGGCTGGGTTTTGGCCACCCATCTCTTGCTGCATTTGAGTCAATACAGAACATTGGTACTGAGGCTGAGTCAAGTCGCTCCAAATCTGACCAATCGATGGCGCTAGCGTATTAATGTCTAAACCAAGCGCCATGCTAAAGAAGCTCTTATCATTGTTCGATTCCGCCAAAACGCCACGAATCGACTTAAGCGCATCTAGAATCACTTTATTTTTCGATTCAACAACAAAAGCACCTTTAATGAATGCCTGCTCGCCTTTCAACTTGTATTCCGCAAATGCGACGGATTGAGGCCAGTTTTCTGCAACTTGAGTAAGTTCAGTATGACAAGCTGGTGAGCGCATCTCCTGAATAGTCGGCTCAGGGTCAACGGCATCCAGCATGCTGACTTGACGCGCAAAGATATTGCCATCTTTCGTCGTCAAACCTTTAACCAATTCACGGTGATCAAAGTAACCGAAAGAGTTATTGTTTTCGCCGTATTTAGCCTGCAACGCCGCTAGGCGTCCACTCTCCGCAATGCTTTGACTTGGCGACTCAAGTCCCAATGCCATTTTAAGCGGGTTTTGAACACCCAATTGCGGAATATCAACCGTTAACGTAAGTACGTTGTCAACCACGGCAACAACCAAGCCAATGCCATCTTGCGGGTCAACCGAATCTGTCATCTCGTAACGACGAAACTCAACTTCACCGAGTTTAACCAGCTCGTGCTTAGCACCGCTCATCTGCTCTTCGTGATCCAATGTTTTCCATAACGCGGCAGGGTCTTCAATCTTCAATTTGTACACTGGTACCATACCGATTGTGTACAACACAGGATTAATGTTTTCTCCGGTACCTAAGTAGGCTTTTAACGTTTCTGGCGATGCTGCGCTCTCCAGATATCCATCAAACAAGTTAACGGCAAACTGTTGCTGTGGAGAAAGTGGTTCATCGGCAAAAAGTTCAGCAATCGAGCCTTGGTTAGCCGTGCCAAATGCATTCATGTATTTATAATGATTAAAAGGTTCCGTCTGATACGTCACCATGAGCGAATCCGCAGGAACTTGCGAAAGTAGTGATACTGAATCACTCGGGGTAGTATTGTTTTGGTACAGGTAGCCAGCGCCCCCTGCAGCTGCGACCACTGCTGTAGCCAATAGTAGTTTTTTCACGACCAACTCCGTTGTCATAGTTATGTGTTCCTAAGCGAAAGATCACGCTTAGGTTTAAAGCCTTTGAATAGCACTTTTATATCGACCGCTATCATAAACAAGTTATCGATATAATGAATGTCGGTTTGATAAATTATCCAACATTTATAAGGTAAACCGTGAAGTAAGTTGAATTGCGTGAGGATGCTATTGGCAATATTCACAATCTAATTTCTCGGATAACCACCTTATAAATCAAAATCTTCAGTTCAATAAAGCGATTTGGAGTAACTACGACCAAAAGCACTAGGATATTAAATCTTTATTGAGTCTTTTATCTAATATCTGAAAACGCCTCACGACCTGACACTTCTTTCCAATTTGCCTCTAGCGGTCCCCGTTCGTTTTCCTTACATTCCCATTAACTCAGTGACGAGACGTATACCAGATACGAGCAGTAGAAGACGATGAAAGACCAGTTGACGATCTCTATATCAACCATCAATGGCTCCAGACATTGGTACTTCAGTAAAAGGATGCAACGCAATCTAAAAACGTTTTTATGCTTTTTTGTCATTGCTCTGGCCGCAACCGCGATCTTAATTCATCACTTGTACACTCGCGTCGATAATGCCGCGTTAAAACAAGCTGAATTGACAGAACATTCGCGCACTATGGGTGAAGAGCTCAGCACACTGAAAGCATTAAAATCCGAGCTGGAAAGCGATCTCTCAGAGCGAGAAGAGCGAGTACAACTTGTTTCGGAGCGTTTGGGAGAGTTAGAGAAAGTCCTTGGAGTTGGAGAACATACTACCACGGATAATTTGGATGCCCGACTTGATGCGGCGGCGATTACGTCGAACGTTCGCATGGTGTTGTTAAACCAAATACCAAGCGGGTCTCCGGTCGGTAAAGCGCGGCTCTCTTCTCGCTTCGGTAAGCGCATTCATCCGGTGACAAAAGTCGCTAAGATGCATCGCGGGCTCGATTTTGCCGTGAATACCGGTACTAAGGTTTATGCCCCAGCAGATGGGGTTGTGGAAGTCACCCGCCGCAGCAATAAAGGCTCTGGTAACTTCCTCAGGCTGCAACATTCTTTCGGTTTTTCGAGTTCTTATTCGCACTTGAAAAAGTTCAAAGTAAAAAGTGGTCAGTTCGTCAAAAAAGGACAACTGATTGCAATTTCCGGCAACAGTGGGCTCTCTTCTGGCCCTCACCTTCACTACGAGGTGCGTTTTGTTGGGCGAGCACTGAATCCGAAGCCATTTGTCGATTGGAGCCTCAATGATTTCGAAGACATTTTTACTAAGGAGCGAAGAATACGATGGGAATCTTTAATCAAAACCGTGGAACAACGAGTAGCTCAGCAGCTTCAACTCTCATCGCCAAAGGCTGTGCTGTTAGCGGAGAACTCAAAGTAGAAAACGATGTCCAGATTGATGGCATCGTCGATGGTCAAATTAATGTAGAAGGCACTCTCGTCGTTGCAGAAAGCGGCCGAGTAAACGGTGAGATCTACGCTAAGCAACTGATCATCAATGGCATGATGGATGGTAACTGTCACGCAGAACACATTCAAGTACTTGCCAAGGGACGTGTAAGTGGGAGGATCTGGAGTAATAACCTCAGCATCGAACCTGGTGGTAAATTCTTTGGTGAAGCGGCCGAATTACCTGAAAAAGAAGTGGTGACACTGAAAGGGAAGACTCAAGAGAACGCCAGCACGAAAGAAAACAATACCAACAATGAAAAGCGGCCTGCGCGTAAATCAGCGTAAACTCTTTGGTTAAAGTGCATAAAAAAGACGGCTTTCACGCCGTCTTTTTTATTACTAGAGACACGAGCTTCGTCAGAAGCTACAGTGATTATTCGGCCGGGTTTAAAATCATCACCGAGCGCTTTGCTTGTGGACCAAAAGCCGCTCTCGCATGCGCTTTCACTTCTTCTAATGTCACACTCTTAGCCGCGTTTTCAACGTCAAGTAACACATCGACGCCGTAATCATGCACCAAGTAGCGAGTATACGACCATGCGCGCTGAGCAGGGTTATCATCTAATCCTTGCATCGCTACCGCCAATTGCTTCGCTGCCGTATCCACCTCTTTTTGCGTGATGTTCGAAGCTAGGTCATCAAACATTTTGCCTAACTTGCTATCTAAAACTGCCACGTCTTCGGGCTCAACTTGAGATTCCAAGAGCCAATCAGAGATTGGTTCGCGATCTTGCGTCACGGTGTAAATATTTGGGCTGTAATCGAGACTAGACTCTTCTCGCACAATATCCAAGACACGCGCATTACTGATACGTTGCAAAATATCTTCGATAACCGTATCCCTTGCCGTACGTTGGTAATCGTTCGTGTTAGTCAAACGCATTACGTACAACGATGAAGGTTCATGACCATCCGCAACGACTGTTCGCGCCGGCACGTCGGTGTTGAACGCAACATGGTAATCAATCGAACGACCCGGTTTCATCTCGATAGAGGCCACATACTTACGCAAGAGTGGCGTAATTTCTTCCGGCTCGACATTTGCCACAATGACCATCTTAAAACCATCATTGGTTTTGAAAAGTTGCTCATGCACCGCCAATATTTGCTCGGAAGTCACTTGCTCCACATCGTCACTGGACACTATACGATGACGACTACCCGGCAAATAAGAATTACCGTTTGCTTTCTGAATCAGTTTTCCCATCGGCGATTCAAAAAAAGCGCCACTCTGCTGTTTAAACTCTTGCTTTGCTGCCGCCATCTGGCGCTCGTCAACTTTGATCTCCGTCGCTAGGTTGTATAGTCCATTCAACGCGTAAGTTAAATGCGTTGTTGGCGCGGTAATTTGTGAACCGTGACTGGTCGCATCGAGAATCGCGCTAAGCGCAATGTTATTTTTGCGTAAGTAACTGTCTAACTCTGAACCAGAAAATGCCCCTAACCCACTGCGTATCGCCGTCGTTGCAGCGATTTCATACGCAGCATATAACGCTGGATCAACGGCGGCTTTACCACCTTGGCTCGCATAGTAAATATAAGCTCGACCACCCGCTTTGGCATCTTTTTGGAACCACACTTCGACACCGTTTGATAACGTATAAACTTGAAAGCCACCCGCTTCCTGACGCATGCTGGTGATGGTACCTTCTTGAGTAGGCTGTAAGAATCCATCCACTTTGTCATACATCTCTAACGGTTTTTCGCCCGTTTGGAGGTAGGCACTGTATAGATCGGTAAATACATCATTGAACTGAGCTGACGTTTCACTTTTCCCTAACCCAATCACAAAGATTGGTTGCTCAGACAACAAGGCATTCAATTGCGTGTTAATGCTCTCTAGATTCTCGTTGTTGATGAATTCAGACAAACTCTGGGCGTAACTCTCTTTTGATTGACTCACACTGCCTTGGTCAATTTGAAAAACGCGCGCTTCTGCATAACTGTTTGGCTTACGTTGGTCCCAGTCTGAATCAATATTTGCGAGCTCACCTTGCCAATTTGACATGATGCTCTCTAACTCAGATTGAGTCGCACCATAATCTCTCAGTGACGCCAACGTGCTGATGAAAGTTTGATGCATTTGTTCACGACGCTCAGGCGCAAACGAAATACCTGCCGACATCATGCGCTGGTAGTTGGAGTAGTAAGGCTGGGCATAAGCATACTGAAAAGGTTCAGCGGCATCATTAAGTACACGAATCAGACGTTGTTGAATTAGCTGTGTTGCCACTTCATCACGCCACACTTGATGCTGTTGTTCAATCGTAGTGCTGCCACTTAGACCACGCTCAATCACTAAATGAAGGCTTGGTGATTCCATCGTGTTACTTGGCAAGATTCGGTTTTGGTTATTCACTCGAATATCGCGGCGCTTCTCTATTACGGTATCCGAGGTGCTTTCCCAGTTCGAGAATTTGTTTTTGATAATATTGGACAGTGAATCCACGTCGATATTACCGGTCACAACCAACTCGGCATTTTGTGGTTGGTACCACTTGTCGTAAAACGCTTTTAGCTTGCTTGATGAGGCATTTTGAATCGCTTCGCGAGTACCAATTGGGTCGTGTTCACCATACATAGTGCCTTCAATCGACGCTTGATAAGCATGCATAGAAAAGGACTTATCATCCGGGTTAGCACGTCGCCATTCACCAAGGATCACCCCTTTTTCTTTCTCTACTTGTTCAGGAGCAAACTGAAGTCCGTTTCCGATATCTCTCATCCACTTCAGGGCATCTTCCAGCTTTGTATTATTGGCAAGATCAAGTTGGTAAGAAGTTTGCTGATAAGTGGTAAAGGCGTTGATATCGGCACCAAAGCTACCACCAGATTGCTCGAAAAGTTTAACAACGTCGTTGCCGGTAAAATGCGTGCTGCCATTAAACGCCATGTGCTCAACAAAGTGAGCGTAACCTTTTTGATTGGTTTCTTCTTGGAATGAGCCGACATTCAGAACCAAACGGACCGATACTTCTTGGTCTTTTGTTGGGTAAAGATGGTATTTCATACCGTTCGATAACTGGTCGACATGCCAGTTGGCGTCAGGCTGAATCGGCGTCGATTGTTGTGTCAGAGCACACCCTGACAGTAATAACGCGGGGACTAACAATATACTGCGCATAACTATTGCCCATAACAATGATTAAGCCGATTAATATAATCCTCGTTCGATGACCTTCACATTTTTAATGGATTATTTACCACTCAAACGTGACGTAAATCACCTTTTAATGAAATCAATTATCATTTACAAAAATAGACAAATCCTTACTTTACAAATAGATAAATAACACAGCTTAAAAGCCTTTTTCTTATTTGATGTAAAACTCAAAATCGCGACATGGAGTCAGTATTTATTTTGAGCAATAAAATATAATTATTGAACAGATTCGAATCTGACTTTCTGCTTCATATTCAACGGCTCGGTGAGTCCTGATGAGAATAAAAACACAACAACTATTATTCAAAGATCTATTATTCGCTTTATGTTCAAAAATCTATCATTAAAAAACAAACTGGCAATCTCTGCCAGTGCTGCCATCATTCTCGGGGGAGTGCTGGTAGAAGGGCTGTCTTTTCGAGATTCATTAAACAGACTGGATGTCGAAGTCGCGCAACGACTAGAGAGCACCAGCGCATCTTACAATCAATACGTAAAGGACTGGTTACTCTCAAAAGAGCGAGCACTGACGTCACTCTCTTCCGATTCAGAGAAGCGTTCTCTGGTTACGCACTTGAAACAAGTCCGAGACTCTGGCGCGTTTGATAACGTCTTTCTCGCTTACCCAGACGGCTCACAAGACAACGCCAATGGGGTGGTTTTGCCACCAGGTAATAACGACCCACGCAAATGGGGTTGGTACACCAACGCCATTGCCAATCCATCGAAAGTCTTTATGGATAACCCAACCGTCGCAGCGGCCACGGGGGCCAACGTCGTGTCGCTCGGTAAAGCCCTGCAACTACATGGTCAAACCGTCGTTCTGGGTGCAGATGTCGAAATTGGAGATATTTTAAACAGCCTCAACCAAGTGATCCTGCCGGGTGAAGGCTATATGTTTATTGCCAATGAACAGGGCAATATTTTCACCCATAACGACGGTAAGCTGCTGAATCAACCTGTTAGCAAGCTGGGCCTAAACAACAGCGATATTACCTCTGCCGCACGTTCCGGCACAGAGCGTCGTGTCTCGATTAACAACACCGAATATGTGGTTTACGCGCGCCATATTGAGGGCACCAAACTCACAACGGTCACAGTGTTAGATCAAAACTCGTTGGTTGCCCCACTTTACGATGCTGTTTGGGATCAAATCATCGCAACCACTATCGTCGTCGTTATCTGTGTGGCTTTGTTTAACCTGTTATGTAACATCTTGTTCCGTCCGCTCTACAATGTTTCGAATGCGCTCGCGCAAATCGCCAACGGTAGCGGCGACCTGACTCAACGCATCAAAGTAGAAAACCGTGACGAAGTTGGTGAACTGGCTGAAAACTTCAACCAGTTCGTTGAAAGTTTGCAGCAACTTATTGGTCACATTCGTCACCAAGCGGAAGAACTGAGCCAACAATCGGAGCTGAGCACGACTCGCGCGAATCAGTCGGTTTCTGATCTGAACCATCAGCAACAAGAAATTACTATGGTGGCGACCGCTGTGACCGAAATGGCATCGGCAACGCAAGAGATTGCAGCGCATGCAGAGCAGACGGCCAAAGCCGCACAAGACTCTTCAGCGAGCACACAAAATGGTCATGAACTGGTGATCAACTCCAAATCGTCCATCAACAATTTGTCTTCTGAAGTCAACCAAGCGAGCGTTGTCATCGGCGAGCTCAACCAGCACGCGCAAGACATCTCAACCGTGCTATCAACGATTCGAGACATCGCAGAGCAAACCAACTTACTGGCTCTGAATGCGGCGATTGAAGCGGCGCGTGCAGGTGAACAAGGCCGCGGTTTTGCCGTTGTTGCAGACGAGGTTCGCGTGCTATCACAACGCACACACACCTCAACCGAAGAGATTCGCTCGACGATCGAGACTTTGCAACAGACCACACAACGCGCTGTGACCATCATGGATACAAGCTCTCAACTTGCCCAAGGATCAGTGGAAGATGCCGATCGCGCAGCACTGGCTCTGGATGAAATCAACGCGGCCGTTGCGTTGATCAGCGATATGGCAACGCAAATCGCGACCGCAGCCGAAGAGCAAACGCACGTAACCAATGAAATCACACAAAACGTCACGTCAATTAAAGATGTGACTGATCACTTGGTGGTTGGTGCCGAAGAATCGATGAATCAATCTGCTGAGCTGAAATCACAAGCCGAGGATCTCAACTCGAAAGTAGCGACGTTTAAACTGGCTTAAACGCCACGCTAGGAACGCACTTAAAAACAACAAACCCCGCTAGCAAATGTATAACTAGCGGGGTTTATTTTTATGGCTCGACGCTTTTATTGCAGATAGCTTTCGAAAGACGTAAGACCTACACCGCCACACACATCGGCGTGCCTGAGATTGGATCGTTAAATACTCTCGCTTGTAAATCAAACACCGATGCCAACATGCCTTCTGTCAGTACCTCTTGCGGCGTTCCCTGCGTGACTAACTGACCTTTTTCCAACACCACCAAATGATCGCAGTAACGGCACGCTTGGTTTAGATCGTGCAGCACTACCACCACTGTTTTGCCTTTGTCGTTCATCTGCCTCATGAGTGTCATCAGCTCAACTTGGTGAGAGAGATCCAAGTAAGTGGTTGGCTCATCAAGCATCACTACGTCGGTATCTTGCGCCATTACCATCGCAATCCACGCCCTTTGCCTTTGACCGCCAGACAACGATTCAACTGGCTTGTCAGCGAACTCAATCACGCCAGTATCTTGCATTGCTTGCTCGACTAAGGCTTTGTCTTGTTGACTTAACCGGCCCCAATGAGAGAGATAAGGCGAGCGGCCATATTCGACCAGTTTTCTGACTGTAATACCTTCAGGACTGACAAGAATCTGCGGCAGCAAAGACAACGAGCGTGCCAAGCGTTTATCGCCGTAGTTGCTTAGCGGTTTGTCGTCATACAATACTTGGCCAGAAGCTGGTTTATTGATGCGTACCAAGGTTTTTAATAGTGTCGACTTACCACAACCATTTGGGCCAACTAGCGCGGTAATTTTACCTTGAGGAATCGACAAAGAGAGATCTGGAATGATGGTCTGTTTGCCGTACGCGACGGATAAGTTCTGCGTTCGTAACATGCTTACCAACCCCTATAACGATACAAAAGAAAAATGAAATATGGTGCGCCAATAACAGAAGTCAGCACACCCGCTGGCAGCTCAATTGGTGGCTGTAAGCCTCTCGCTAGACCATCGGCGCAAATCACCAACAGCGCGCCAAGGGTTGCAGAAGCAGGAATCAACAACTTGTGGTTGTGACCAAACAGCAAACGCGCAAGATGCGGCGCAAGCAGGCCAACAAAGCTGATCGTGCCTGCCACAGAGACACTTATGCTCGCCAATAGCACGGCAGCAATCAACGCAATAATTTGGATCTGTCTTGGTTTCGTGCCAAGTGTAGTGGCACTTTCTTCTCCCAGTCCCATCACATCTAACCGCCATGCCAGCCAAAACGCCAATGGCAGTAGCAGCAATAGAGCACTCCAAATAAACGGCACTTGTTGCCAGTTTCGTCCCCACAAACTGCCGGTTAGCCATACCATCGCCGTGTTGATTTCGATAGGGTGCACAATCAGAAGAAAATCGATACCGCTGGCTAAAAATGCGCTGACAGCAACACCAATCAGCGCCAAACGTGCAGGTGTTGGTTTTGACCAGTAAGCCAGCACAGCAATAAAGCCAGCAGCAAGCAAGCCTCCCGCCATGGCGACCATCGGCAACATTGCCACTGGCGCATTTGGATACAGCACCAAACAAGCGGTAGCCGCCAGCCCTGCCCCTGCGCTTATCCCCATTAAATCTGGTGAGGCAAGTGGATTACGGATGACGCCTTGCACTAAAACGCCTGACAGCCCCAACCCAGCGCCCACGCCAATGGCGAGCAACATTCTCGGCAATCGATATTGGTGAATCACAAAGTCCGAATCAGAGAAAGAAAACAGCAATGCAAAAACCTGTTGAGCCGACATGTTCGCCGCGCCAACAAACAGCGTGAGAGAAGACGCAATCAGCAACAATCCAACTAATGCAAACAGTTTGGTTTGATTCATCATGATGATTTCCTCATTGCAATCGCGATAAAGCAAGGTGTGCCCAACAGCGCGGTAATCACGCCCACTGGCGTTTCAGCCGGAAAGGCAATCGATCGTGATAAAGCATCTGACCACGTCACCAGTGCCGCGCCACACAAGGCGGAAACCGGAATGAGAATGTGATAGTTGTGACCAACAATCGGGCGTACCAAGTGCGGCACTAACAACCCGACAAAGCCAATTGGCCCTGCAATAGCTACGCTAGTACCTGCCAACAGCACAACCGCTAAACCACTGATTAATCGCGTAAGACGAATGTTACCACCTAGCCCAACAGCAACTTCGTCCCCCAACGCGAGTAAATTTAAGTTTCGCGCTAAGCCCATGGCGAGCACCAAACCTAAAGTCGCAAAAGGCCACAGTTGCTGCCACTGCTGAGAGTCCACCACAGAGAGTGAACCCGTTAACCAATGCAACACGCTGTAAGCCATGTCATCCGCCAAAATTACCGACGCACGAGTTAACCCTATCAGCAGTGCACTGATGGCAATGCCCGCTAGCACTAAACGCAATGGGTGAGAACGCGCGGAGAAAAAACCGCCCAACAACATGACCGCACCACCACTTAGTAGCGCGCCGAGTACTGCGTTGATGATTGGGTTCAATTGACTAAAGAATGGTACGCCGATGGACGCCAAGGCCATAAAACACGCCGCACCAGCATTAATGCCGAGAATGGATGGCGACGCCAAAGGGTTACGAGTTAATCCTTGCATCAGCACTCCGGATACCGCAAGCGAAGCGCCAATTAATAACCCAGCATAGGCACGAGGCGCACGCAGCGTCGCGAGGATTTGATGCAGCATATTGCCCTCATCAAACGCAAACCAATAGCTTGTCAGATCATTAACACTCAAAGAAAAGTTGGACCACCCAATCATTGAGGCGGTATAGCCTGACAACGTACACAACGCCATAGCACAGACAAACAAGCTCGCTTTCCAATGCGATTTGCTAACCGAAGACGGGCTTTCTGAGATTATCGACGCACTCATGAGCGCCCCAATAACGCTTCAAGGTTGCGGGCAATTTCTTCCGCCGCCAACATGCCGCGATTTAATGACCACAGTTCCGGAGAGACTTCTACCAGTTGCTGCTTTTTCGCCGCAGTTAACAGCTTAAATAATGGATTTTTGCGCCATTCATCCACGATATTTGGTTGAGAGTAAAGTCCAACTAGTAACCAATCAGGGTTGGTTTTTAGTAAAAGTTCGAAGCTGGTTGGGATATACGCATTGCGCTCAGATGGAGCCAGCGGGCTTTGGATGCCTAGAGTGCTCAAAACGCCACCAGCGTAAGAAACCGAGCTATGCAGCCACATCCCTTTGTCGGAAACCACACCAAACTGAATGGTTTCTTGTGTCGAAAAATGCTGTTTGAACTCTGCCATGGTCTGTTTGTGCTGCTCAATGCGTTGCGTCATTTGCTCTTGCTTGCCAATCGCAACCCCGATTTTCTGTGCAGATTCGAGGTTTTCTTGATATGTCTCTCCACGGCTTTTTAACAGCAAGGTTGGCGCAATTCGCTGCAAATCCTGATAAATAGCACGATGGCGTTCGGCATCGGCAATGATCAAATCAGGCTTGAGCACCGCAATCGCCTCTAAACTCGGTTGTGAGCGCATGCCGACCGATTGCCAAGGTTCGATCTTGTCACGAACAGCAGGGATGACTCGTGTGGCATCGTTGTCATCGGCAACGCCTACCGGTGAGACATCGACGGCCGCCAGAGCGTCCACAAACGAAAACTCCAAAACCACAATACGTTGAGGTATCGCTTCTAGCTCAAAAATGCCTTGCTCATCTTTCACGCTGCGCGCCTGAGACAATGCGCTAAATGACATCAAAGCTGAGCTCAGTAGCATCAGCAAAACGGTTGAAAAGTGTTTGATCGTAAATTGTTTTTTATTTTTCATCTTGCTTTTTCCAGTGCTAAGATCGGCAAAGTCGCCAAGGTAAATTGGCGACTTTTCTTTTCAGACTCGGTGAACGAAACGCTTAAAACTGATAGTTCAGATCCAGCGTGTAAGAGCGTCCCGGAGCTGGGTATCGACCAACTGGGCTGGTATCAATCCCACGGAAGTAATACTCCTCGTCAAACAAGTTGTTTACTGCAACATTCATGCGCAACTTGCCTTTGTCGTCTTTGTATAAATCCGTGCCTAAATTGAAGTTCCACACCATGTAAGACGGCACTTTGCCCGTTTCACCTATTGCGTCTTCGGCACTGGTGTTGGCGTTATCGGTATACGAATCACTGAAGTAGAAGCCCGATAGCGTGGTGTCCATGCCGTAAAATGCGTAGGTTGCATCCCAACCAAGCTGATGCTTAGAGGTGTAAGGCAGTTGATTACCTTTATTCTCACCTTCTTCTTCAAGCGTAGCGTCTAGATAGTTATAGCTTGCGCCTAAACTCAGTGCAGGTAGTGCTTCAGGCACGTAACGAGCAGAAAGCTCTAAACCTTGGTGAAGGGTTCTACCTATATTTTCAGACGTATTTGTCGCACTCCGCCACTGCAACTGATCCTTAAAGTCAATGCGATACAAAGCTGCATTGAAGCTTGTTGAATCTTGAACATACCGAACGCCAAGTTCGTAGTTCCAAGCCAACTCACTGCTTTCCTTACCGACCCCTCGAACATTAACAAGCTGAGGAACGCGAAGAGATTTCTGCGCATTGGCATAGCTCAGCCATTGTTCATTCCAGTTATATGCGATCGTCACACCAGGCAATAATTCAGTCACCTTGTTTCCAGATTCTTGCCCGCTGCCCAAATCTTTATAGGACATATCAACAAATTCATAACGAAGTCCGGGCGTGACTTTTAACGCACCATTAAACAACCCGACTTCGTTGCTCACATATCCTGCGTACGCATCGGTATCAAGGTGCCAGTTTCGCGGTACATTTGTGGCTCCGCCTGACACTGGTGTTTGTGTCACTTTATATTGAATGTCTTCATTAATGTAACGAGTCCCTATAATCCAGTTTTGCGTAATGGCACCTCCATCAACAAAAACAGCAAGCTTAGGTTCGATACCATAAACAC
This sequence comes from Vibrio sp. CCB-PB317, assembly GCF_022808245.1. Lineage (NCBI taxonomy): Bacteria > Pseudomonadati > Pseudomonadota > Gammaproteobacteria > Vibrionales > Vibrionaceae > Vibrio > Vibrio sp. CCB-PB317. The sequence continues at coordinate 222,546 of NZ_JALGNU010000002.1, read as the reverse complement.
GGAACTCTCGTGGTGAAGTACTAACTTTTGTAGAAGGCAGAGCCGGATCCGCCCAATGGCCACCCGCGCTGTTAAAGCCCCACTTGAAAAGACGCTCTGACTTATGGCCAAACGTTAGCACTTCTAGCTCGGCACTGTTGGCAAATGGCAAATCGTGGATGTACTTAACACTCCAGCGCGTCGACTTACCTTCATAATCATCGTAAGGACGTTTCGATTGGTGACGATCTTGCTCGTAATCTTGTGGCGAAAGTGCGCCCGGCATTTGCGTTTCAGCATCGTAACGTTGCAGGAATGCTTGAATCTCTTGAGTGTCACTCAATAGCCACTGTGCTTTAGCTTGAAAGTTCTTCACGTCCGTATCGGAATGTTCACGGAAGCTTTCACCTTTTAGGAAGTTACCTTCCAACTGCAGTGCAAACGTGTCGCTTAACCAGCCGCCCGTGCGCAGGTAAAAATCATTCAGCGGCGCATCACCGCCATCAAACACGGTAAGACGGTTACTGATTTCAGTTTGCCACGTGTGTGGAATCGGTTTGGTCACTAAGTTGATCACACCACCGACGTTGTTTGGGCCGTACTGTACTGCGGCACCACCGCGTACAATGTCAATACGATCAAGCATCGACAGTGTTGCTGGGAAGATAGACTGACCAGTGTGACCATATGGCGCAAGTGTTAGCGGTACACCATCCATCAAGAACTGAGCATGACCACTACGGCTTGCTTTCAAACCACGTACAGAAATGTTAGGCAATACGCCCGTTCCGCTTTCATCCTGAACTTTAATACCCGGCACGCGCTGTAGCGCGTTATCAATCGAGCCTGCGGCGGTTTTCTCGATTTGATCGCGGGTAATGACGGTACGAGCACCTGGGTACTCTTTGACATCTTCAATTTCAGAGTTACCAATCACGCTACCAGTGACAACGACGGTTTCCATCGCGGTAGTTTGTTCTTTTTTAGCAGGAGCGGCAACCGCGCTCATGGATGTGGCAGAAGCGATTGCAATCGCAAGCACACTGTAAGTGGTAGACAAACCAGCACGTACACGCACTTTACCATCCAAATTCTGGTAAGACATTAAGATCTCCTTTGCGAGAAATTGAGCCTCGGGCAGAATACATCCCGTAGGCTCTCGGGGCTAAACATCCTCAATATGAGGTAAAAATTGGCTAACAGGCGCTAACTACGCACAAAAAGCCTAGAACTGATATCCGTAGCTGAGCATGAACTCGGCAGGTGCGCCGTAGCCAATCTGGTTTAAGCCAGACGTGCCGTTTGTTGCGCCAAGAATGTATTTCTCATCCATAATGTTGTAAGCGTTCGCTTGGATTTTGTGACGACCAGTGGTGTACGCCGCCATCAAATCCACCGTTGTGTAATCGCCAAGTGCGACTGCTTCGTCGTTACCTGCGTAACGATCGCCCACGTACTTCACACCACCGCCTAAACGCCAGTTGTCATCCAATTGGTAAGTGCTCCAAAGAGAGAACAAGTGGTCTGATACATCGTTCGGCTTTTTGCCTGTGGCTTTGTCTTCCGCATCCAAATAGCTGTAACCCACAGAGATGTCCCACTGTTTGGTGATTTGACCGCGAGCCTCTAATTCAATGCCTTGGTGACGCACTTCAATTTTATCGATCACATCGCCGTCCACGTTGGTTTGTGGTTGCTCTTGATCAATCTGGAACAGTGCCGCATTCAACATTAATGCGTTATCCAAAAGGTACGCTTTTGCACCCACCTCTTTTAAGTCGGTGTGGAAGAATTCCGCCAATTTTGGATTGATGTAGATACCAGCGTACGGTAACTGCCAAGAGCGCGCTAAACTGGCGTATACGGATGTGTCGGAATTGATACGGTATACCAAACCAGCACGGTAGCTGACTTTGTCATCATCCAACTTTTCCTTATCTGAGCCCGCTTTTTGTTGTTCTAGCTCCATCGAGTCGTAACGCACGTTACCGATCAAAGAAAGGTCACCCCACGTATAGACGTCTTGCACATACAAACCTGTCGTGGTGGTGGTATTGTCACGAAATGGCTTAAAGCCCGGATCAGGCGTTGGACCAACGACTGGGTCGTAGATATTTTGCGGAGGAAGCGTTTTGTCACTTGCCAACGTTAGGTCGATATCGATCTGGTTGAAATCTGCACCCACCATCAATTGATTGTCCCTGGTTTCCCAAACCAACTCAGATTGTAAAGTGGTCGTAGTACGCGGATCGTAACCAAAGTTGTTGACGGTTTGAGACACTTCATTACCCGTCACTTTGCCCTGACGCGTGCCTTTTTGCTCAAGTTCGATATGGTTGAACGCCGCTCGGTTGTTCCATACCCATTGATCATTCAGACGCCATTCGTAATCCACCGCAATACGGAGACTGTCTGACTCCTGATAGTCGTTTGTGCCGCCAAAGTAAGTGCTTACTGGCAAATCAACTGGCTTGCCATTTTTTGATGGCACACCACGATATGGCACTAGTTCTTGATGGGCGTATTCCACGTCAATATCAATGGTGTGACCATCCGCTGGTAACACACGAATGGTCGGTGCAATGAAGAAATCGTTTGAATCAACATGATCAACGTACGAGTCGGCTTGACGGTATTCCAAGTTAATACGCCCGTTGACCTTATCTGAAAACGCCATTGAGCTGTCGACCTGACCAACATACTGGTTGTTGCTACCTACACTGCCGTTTACGTGAGTAAAATTCTCACCGTTAGCGCGTTTTGTCACCAAGTTGATGATGCCCCCAGCCGAACCGCGGCCATACAAAGCACCCGCAGGGCCTTTCACAATTTCAACGCGTTCAACGTTCGCTAAGCTGCGGTAAGACTGCAACGTACCGTCATCTCGCAAGCCATCACGGTACATATCGTTGAGTGAATCAAAACCACGGATCATGAACTGATCGCGGCTGCCTTCGCCCAAGGTGTTATTGACCCCGGCTACCCCATCTAGCGCATCCACTAAACGCACCGCGCCTCGGTCTTGCATTTCTGTTTTCGTTACTACAGATACCGCTTGTGGCACATCAAGCCATTCCACATCGGTTTTGGTGCCTGATTGAGGCATGTGTTCAGCATAACCTTCGTACTGATGACCGAAGACTTGAATCGTTTCAGTTGCTGATGAGGTTGAGTTCGTCTCTTCTGAAGCCACTGCGCTTGGTGCTACTAGTGAAGAACCAATCGCGACCGCCAAGGGGGTCAGGGTCAATAATTTATTCATTCCATAATTCCGTTTAGTTGTTATAAAGTCAACGGATGGAAATAAGAACAAATATTATTTCTATTTGCAATATTAATTTTATGCTCTATATTTATTTACCCTAAAAACACAACTAACAACAAAAAAAACCAAACATAATAACAATAAACACTAAAACTTCTGCCCTCCGTCTCGCGAGAGGCACATTGGAAGACGACCGTGAGCGACTTTATCAACGTTAGAAGAAAATGTTAGAAAATTAGGAAAGCTCATGAAATCTACGATGATTATCGTAAGTCATGTCGTTAACGATGCAGTCACTCACGGCTTCGTGCCTGCAGCTAAAGCGATGGACCTTCACGTCGTTCTTATCACCGACCATAAGCTCAGCCATTTAGAGCTGGCGAGTCGTGATAGTCACTTTAATCCGGATACCATTCTAGAATGTGATGTCTTCAACCCATTAGAACTCATCGAAACCATCACGGAGCATGAATTAAAGCCAGACGCTATTTTCAGCAATAGTGATCACTTACAAACTTCCACCGCCATCTGCGCGCAATTTTTTGGCCTCCCATCCAAAGATTGGTCTGTCACGTTAAAAGCCAAAAACAAACACTTAACTCGACAAGTGTTAAATGAAAAAGCCCTACCCAACACACAAAGCTGTTTGCTGCACCGCCATGCGAATGTGGCATTAGGCATGGCCTTTCCTGTCGTGGCAAAACCCAAAGAAGGCGTGGCAAGTTTAGATGTGCAGCGCTGTGACTCCCAAAGCGAGCTCGACGCATACTGCGATGCGTTTTGGCAAAAACACCCAAACGCCGCCATTCTGGTGGAGCAATTCCTTCAAGGGCCGTTGGTTACGCTCGAAACTTTAGGAGATGGTGAGCGCCTTATCGCCGTGGGCGGTTTTGATGTGTCGCTCTCAGAGCCGCCTTACTTTATCGAAACCGCCGCAGACTGGAACGGACCAAACGGCATTGCTCACCGAGAAGCTTGCTTGGCTCAACTGAAAGCGTTCGGCGTTGGTTTTGGAGTTTGCCATAGCGAATTTATCATTACGGAAAATGGCCCGGTTCTGGTGGAAATTAACTACCGCAGTATTGGAGATGGCCGCGAATTCTTGCTCAACAATCTCGCTCACTTCGGTTGGTTTAGCACAATTTTAGGTCTGCATTTAGGCCGAAGATTGGACGGCGATTACCAAATTCATGGTTCAGCGCACGTGCACTACGTGGTTGCCGAACACAGTGGTGTGATTGATGGAGATTCGACGTCGTTCATCCAACACGATGACGATATCATCACCCAGCAACAGGTACTAAAAACCGCTGGAGAACACTTCCAACAGAGTTATTCCAACAAGGATTATCTCGCCCGAATTTCGATTGTCTCACCATCAGGGCGAAACCTCGACCAAGCACTGCAGAACGCGCTTAGCAATTTCGATCTAGCTCCGACTCGTGAGGTGGCAGCATGAATGACAACGCTTTGTATCTAACGCAACGATTGATCGACACTTGCTTACGCGAAGACATGTTTGGCATTTTGTCAAAAGCCAAGTTCAGTAGCGACGCGCCAAAAGGGGTAATTGTTCCTCAAGACGAGCAAGTCTGGCTGATATTTGCCAACTCTGATTTCACGTTGTATTTACCCGTTGCGCCAACGTATTACATGCAGCATTGGTGTTACGACCAAGCCAATGGCGAAGCGCCGCTAGGTTGGTGGGTGGAGAAAAATGGTCAAGTCGAGCATCAGCAGCATTATCAAGAGTGGATTGCGCTACTAACGACACTGGCGCATGAGAGCTCTCACGAATTGTTGGCGGGGTACCTTCAAGAACTGGAATGTGCAGAGAAACACAAAGCGCTGTGTGACCAAGCGTTTTGTCACCACGCCGACCACATTTCTCAACCAATATCCGAGCTTGGTTCTTGGCATAAAAAGCTACTGCTTGCCGACCAGATCGCTTCTTACCTTGACCACCCGTACTATCCAACTGCGCGGGCGAAGTTTGGTCTGAGCGATGAAGACCTTGCTAAGTACGCGCCCGAGTTCGCACAAAGCTTTGCTCTGCATTGGATTGCGATTGAAAAATCACTGGTGACATTAACCAGCGAACAACCTGATTGCTGGCCGACGATGGAGCAAGTGGGGCTTCCTGCTGATTTTGCACTGAGCCACGTACTGTTCCCTGCGCATCCGCTCACCCTTCGCTCTTTAGAAGCCTTACCCGAAGGCATGATAGAAGCGCCGTTTACGTACCTAGACGTGACGCCAACGCTTTCCGTTCGTACTGTGGTAGTCAACGACGCGCCGCATATTCACATCAAAGTTCCGCTGATCATGCGATCGCTAGGCACGAAAAACATTCGCTTAATCAAGCCTTCTACACTGTATGACGGCCACTGGTTTGAACGCCTACTCAGCCACCTTGAGCAAACGGACGCTGACTTAAACAATCGCTTGTTCCATTGCAACGAAAAACACGGTGGACACGTCGGCGAGGATAAAACCTTCGCGTACATCGTACGTGAGTACCCACTTACTCATTGCGAAGACAAAGCGTTAGTTCCGGTTGCAGCACTGGCAAGCCCAATGCCTGACGACCGCTTGTTCTTAGAACATTTGGCAGAGCAGTACTATCAACAAGATACGCTGGCGTGGTTCCAAGATTACGTCGACCTTCTTTGCCAAGTGCACCTCACCTTGTGGCTTCGTTATGGCATCGCATTGGAGTCCAACCAGCAAAACGCCATCGTTGCATTTGATCAACAGGGCAAAATGACGCTCGCGATGAAAGACAACGACGCGGCGCGAATTTGGCCAGAGCGCTTCCACTTTGCAACAGAGCATGCTGCCCAAAAACACGGCGCAAAACTACTTCCAGTGGATTGCGATGAACTGCTCGATCAACGCATCAAAGTCTACAATGAATTGGCGCTCGGTCAGATGTTTACCACCATCACATTACAATTGGATATCGCAGCGATTGTAGAAGCCATGGCAGCGAAGGGCATTGCCTCTTCAGCATCGCTTTACGCCATCGTGGCCAAAAGCATTGCAGAGCAACTCAACCGATTGGAAGGCGAAGGGTTAGAGACAAAACTGGCACGCGAGTTACTGCAAGATGCGCCTGATTTGTACGCCAAGTACTTGTTGAGCTCTGGCAGTTTGCTCTCGAAAGAAGCCTCCGGCGCGAGCGACATCAATAAGTTCTATGGTTTGTCGGCCCCGAACTTCTTACTGCTTTCTAGCGAAGAAGCGCAACGCGCCTACATAGAAGCCATCAAAAAAAGCGTACGTTAACGATTATGACCAAACTCATCTACAGTGTGTTGTTGTGCCACTTTATCGCTGCGTTTGCCGCGTTAGGTATGCCGCTATTTCTACCCGTCGTGTTGCCAACGTTAGGCGCAAGCATTGATGCAGACTGGGCAGGAGTATTGTTTATCCTACCTACGTTTTGTACTGCGTTGGCGGCGCGATTTTGGGGCAACTTTGCTGATCGCTACGGTCGCCGCCGCTCACTCTTGCGCGCGCAACTTGGCCTTGCAGCAGGGTTTGCGCTATGCGGCTTAGCAGACAACCTCGCCATGTTTGTGTTTGGTCTTATTGTTCAAGGGACCTTTGGCGGCACCATGGCCGCTTCGAACAGCTACTTATCTAGTCAAATTAAAGAAGCCAAAACACTCGGCAAGTCACTCAATAAAACCCAGCTATCTGCTCGCTTGGCGCTGATCGTTGCGCCCATTGGGCTCGGCTGGAGCTTGTCAGAGACCGACCCACTCAACGCGTACCTGTGGTTATGCGTTTTGCCTTTGATTGCTATGGGCATCACGCTAACACTGCCAGCGGATAAACCCGCCGACCAAAACCTCGAAAAGCCAAACTCAGAATCTCAGCAAGAACAACCTGTTGCACAGAAAAACGCAATGCATGCTATTCGTTGGATCTTCTTTGCTCAGTTCGGGTTTGCGTTTTCTATGGTGGTGACCTTTCCTTATTTCTCGCCGTTTGTGCAGCAATATGGCATCACTAACCACGCATGGATCGGTTTTTTGTACGCACTGCCGCATGGCGTCTATCTGTTGCTGGCAGGCAAAATCCACGTGTTGTCAGATGGGCTGAATCGCCATCAACCGCTGCGCACGTTGTGGCTCGGGTTTGCATTGCTTGCCGTGAGCTCTGCCTTGCATTTGATTGCGTCCGAAACCGCACTCATTGCTGCGAGAATTATCTTTGGCATCGCGATGGTGTGTTGTTATCACGGATTGCATCAGCATCTTGCGAGCAATCTGGATCGCAAACTCAGTGGCAAAGTATTTTCTCGCTTTGATGCCATGTCCAAATGGGGGGGCGTGGCGGCGGGATTTTGCGCTTCTTTCATTTCTAGCTTGGGGCTACTTGAGGTTCCTTTCCTACTTTCTGCGATAGTCAGCGTAATCACCTTGATCGCGCTGGTTCTCCATTCAAAATTTGGAAATCAACATGTTACAAACTCAATCCTCTCAGACTAGCGAGTTGCGCGCGCATGATGTGCAGCTCAATCGCGAGAAGGCCCAACTCAACACGATAATGGGTGTTCTTAATTGTTACTTACGTGAATTTGCGCTACCGAATCAACAAGTGGAATGGCACTACCAATCGACATCGCTACCCCAAACGTTAAAACGCAACTATTCCGCCAAGCAGCGGGTAGCCGTTCATCTTTCTCAACAAAATGGCGTGCTGGTTTTGCCGATTCACTACGCGAGCAAACTTGGCAAAATCAAATTGGCAGAACTGCCTTGGGCGAAAATGCCGGGATCTGGTTGGGCAAAATTGGATGCCACGCAAACTCTTACGCTTTTGCTTAACTATCTCAAGCAGGTGTTGGCGATCCCGTTTAACCATGAGCTGATCGAACAACTGGAAAATAGCGTGCTGGTTACCGAGCAGTTTCTCAACGTCGGGTCCAAATCGCATCACAACGAATTTATCGCTTCGGAACAATCTCTGATTTGGGGGCACACTTTCCATCCGACCCCAAAAAGTCGTTCGGGCGTCACCATGGATGATCTCTTGGCGTTTTCTCCAGAAGTCGGCGCACAAGTCCCGCTATACTGGTTTGAAGTGGATACGTCCTTACTTGATGTGCTGAGTTCCGACGGAGAAGCTAACCCGGCGCAACGCATGCTACAACAGCTCGCGCCACAACACGCCACCAGCAATGGGAAGACCCTCTACCCTTGTCATCCTTGGGAAAGCTACACCATTTTGAGCAACCCAAGCGTGAAGCGTGCCATTGAACAAGGCAAGATCACGCCACTGGGTTTAGGTGGTGAAAAGATGCAGCCGACCTCTTCAGTTCGTACCCTCTACCACCCAGATATGGACTGGTTTGCGAAATTCTCCATCAACGTACGATTAACCAATTGCGTGCGCAAAAACGCGTGGTACGAACTCGACAGCGCCGTGCAGCTCACGTCGATTCTCAAACCGATTCGAGAAAACGAACAGCTGCACAACCCTGTATTTAAAGTGATGACAGAGCCTTACGCCACCACGTTGAATCTAGAAAGTGTCGCTGAGCACAACTGGGACAACAACACCAAAGCGCGCGAATCGTTTGGGATTTTGTATCGCGAAAATTTCTCGCTGAGCGAAGTCGACATATTAAAACCAACCCTCGCTGGCGCTCTGTTTGCTTACGACAAAAACGGCAACAGTTGCATTGCTCAACGCCTTAAAAACAAAGCGCGTACTACGCAAAATCGCTATTCCGACATCGCGACACTGTGGTTTGAACGCTATTTGCATGGCCTAATTCCGGGCGTGTTTAATTACTACTTCAAACACGGGGTGGCGTTTGAGCCGCATTTGCAAAACACCTTGATTGGCTTTGAGCAAGAGATGCCGTGTTGTGTTTGGATTCGTGATTTGGAAGGCACTAAATTACTGCCAGAGTTCTGGCCAGCAGAAACATTAACTGATTTGTCTGAACGCGCGCGACAATCGGTTTACTACAGTCGCGAACAAGGCTGGAATCGCATCGGATACTGCACCTTTATCAACAACATCAGCGAAGCGATTTTCTTCATCGCAGAAGGTGATGAGCCACTAGAGCAAACGCTGTGGAATGCGGTGCAAAGTGCCATTGTGCGTTGGCAATCAGTGAATGGAAAACAGCCGGAACTAGAAGCGTTGCTGAATGGCGGTCACTTCCCAAGCAAAAATAATTTCACCACGCGTTTGATGCAAAAAGCCGATAAGGAGTCGGGCTATACCCAAGTCGCCGCGCCTTGGCAGCAACACGAAAAAGGAGCGCAACATGCCTAATTCACTCTCCCTACCGACACGCGTTAGCCAGCAAGTTCACACGCTCGCACTGCAGCAAAATCAACCCTTATGCGCGTACTTGTATGACCTAAACGCCTTAGAAGAACACATCAAACAACTGCGTCACGTTTTGCCGAAAAATGTCGAGCTATTTTACGCAGCCAAAGCCAATCCATCGGGCCCGATTCTCAAAACGCTCGCGCCGTATGTCGATGGTTTTGAAGCAGCATCTGGTGGGGAGTTGGCACACCTCCACCAGCAACAACTCGATAAGCCATTGATCTTCGGCGGCCCAGGAAAAATGCCAAATGAATTGCAACAAGCGATTGAACTTGATGTCGATGCGATTCACGTCGAAAGCCTCACTGAGCTGCAACGCATTGGTGCCCTAACCGAGCGCCTCAACCGCCCTGCTTCGATCTTTTTGCGTATGAACATCGATATTGGCGACATCACTCTCAGCAAGTTGGCAATGGGCGGCAAGCCGACTCCTTTTGGTTTGGACGAATCCGAACTGAGCAATACTTTGATGTTGCTGCGCGATTTTCCGCAAGTGTCACTGAAAGGCTTCCATTTTCACTTGATGTCGCATCAGCTTGATGTTGAACGTCACTTAGCGTTAATGCAGCGCTATTTCCAAGTCGTGAAAGCGTGGCAACAGGAGTTCGAACTCGGTGAGCTGATGATCAACTTGGGCGGCGGCATGGGCATCAACTACCAAAACCCTGATCAACACTTTCCGTGGATGGAGTTTTGCGACAAGTTGGAATTCCTCATCGCTAAAGAGCAAGTGCAAGATTGGACACTGCGTTTTGAATGCGGACGGTTCATCACGGCGGCATGTGGTTATTACGTCATGGAAGTGCTGGATATTAAGCAAAATCTTGGCGAAAACTTTGTCATCGCGCGCGGAGGAACCCACCATTTCCGCACGCCAGCAGCGCAGAGCCATGATCATCCATTCGTCATCCTGAAAAGCGAGCAACACCATGAGATTTCTCACCCAATTCAGCATGCACAAGCGACCTTGGTCGGCCAGCTTTGTACGCCCAAAGATGTGCTGGCACGCAATCAACACGTCGCCCACGTCGATATTGGTGATTACGTTGTGTTTACCTTAGCGGGCGCCTATGCGTGGAACATCTCCCATCAAAACTTCTTGATGCATGAACCGCCGATCTTCCACTATTTCTAAACGGCATACTTCGCTTCACTCAAGCCCCAATCATTGGGGCTTTTTTATTCCATCTCGGCGCAGATTCATTGCCATTAACCGCTTTGCGAAATAGCAATAATGCGTTTTATCAGCTCGTCGGGTTCCATCTTGGGATTGCGGTAAAATCGGAAGATTTCCGAGTTTATCGCTTGCTGAGCAACCGGATTGACCGCCATCGAATCAATCATACTCGGCACAGCGAGGTTGTGTTTAACGCCATAATGAAAGTCTTGATATGACTGGACCTGACACGGATTAAAATCGCTGATGTCGATATCGGTACGTACCGGAATCGAGCCTTTTACCTTATTGAACTTAGCTTGAAACTCGACGTCTGCCAGCGCGCTTGCGGTTTGCTGCGCCGCCTGGGCAGAAAACGACTTGCTCGACATAAACACCAAACTGTCCATGTTGTAGAGGAATACACCATCGCTGTCCGGCGTTGGGTAGCAACCAATCTCTTGAGGAACCGTAACTTGATTGGCGAGCAGCTCACCCAAAACCCAATCACCACCGATTTGAAACAGCGCCTTACCGCTGGCTAACGCTTGGGTGGCGGTATCCCACTTGCTGTCGGGTAATTGGTTGTCGATCAACAAACTTAGGCGACGAAATTGCGTCAGCGCTTGGCGCAGTTTTTCGCTGTCGATGCTGTCTCGCTCAAGCTTAACCATTGCATTGGTGTAGAACTCAACGCCGCCAGTGGAGATCACTAAGTTCTCGAAAAGTTGGGCGACTTGCCATGGCTGCTCACCGACCGCGATCGGTACGATGCCATTGTGCTTAGCAAGCTCCATGGCAGCGAACATCTCTTGCCAGTTTTTCGGCGCGGACAGATTCAGCTGTTTAAGCAGCTTGTGGTTGACCCACAACCAGTTCAAACGGTGCAGCGTAAGTGGCAGGGCGATATAGCCGTTTTGTGTTTTATTGATTTCGATAGACAGCGGGTAGAGCACCTCGTCCCAGCGCTGCTCATCGGCCACCGCGTTGACGTTGTGCAAAATACCGATGGCATCCCACGCTTTAATACTTGGCCCTTCGATTTGCGCGAAGCTCGGTGGATTGCCCGCCAGCGCGCGAGCTTGCAGTACCGTCATCGCGCTGTCACCACCACCGCCTAACACCGGACTTTGCAGCAGCTCAATATCGTGCCGTTTTAGCTGAGCTTTAAGTGTTTGCAGCGCTTGCTGCTCGCCGTCAGAAGTCCACCAATGTAAAAACTCTACCCCTTGTGGCGACTCAGCGTGAGCGACGCAAGGGGCGAGCAACAGTGGGAACAAGAATGCCAGTTTGTTCATAGTCAGTCTCTCGGGAAAGTCAGTGTGGCGCAGAGGCCGCCAAACTGAGAATGGCTCAGCAACAAGTTGCCGCCGTGAGCCTTTGCAATGCTCTGTGAAATGGTTAATCCCAGCCCACTGCCTTCTTTATCGTTGCTAGCGCGGAAGTATGGCTGGCAGAGCTTTTCAAGTAATAAATCGTCAACACCATCACCGTGATCTTCAATTTCAATCTGGATCGACTCTGGGCTTTCACTCAGCGTAATGTCCGCTTGATGGCCGTATTTGAGCGCGTTATCGACCAGATTCTGAATGCAGCGCTTAATCGCTAACGGTTTACCAGCAAAGTGGGTGCGGATTTCACCGTGGATGCGAATTGTGTCCGGCGCATCGGCGATATTGGCGGAAATGTGCTGAATCAGTTGGGTGAAATTGATCGGCTCGATTTCCTCGTGGATATCGGTCTCTTTAATGCATTGCAATGCGCCTTTGACCATCAAGTCTAGGTCGTTACTCAGGCGGATAAAGCGTTCTCGGTCGGCGTCGTCATCTAGCATTTCCGCCCGCAGTTTTAGGCAGGCTATTGGCGTTTTCAGATCGTGTGAAATGGCACTGAACAGCATCTCGCGGTCTTTAATGTGGCTGTCGATGCGTCGATTCATTTTGTTAAACGCACGTACTGCCGCTTTCAGTTCGTTACTGCCTCGCTCAGAGACTTCGGGCACGTCTAATCGGCTCGACATCAGGGTTGCGGCTTTTGCCAGCTCTCGAATGGGTTGAATTTCTTTGCGAACGATAAACCAGGTACACAGCAACAGCATTAGCGCGGACACCAATAGCGTCAGCCATTGGCGCAGCTCAAAATAGTTAGTCTCTAGGTTGATGTAAGGCGCGGGTAGGACCGCCGCGAGATAAAACCATTCGTTCTGTGCGACTTCGACCTGCATCACCAGAATCGGTGGGTTGAGGTCACCAAACGAAAGCGAATAATGCGCCCACAATAGTGGCAGTTCATCGATAGGTAGCTCGTTGTTGAACACTTTGAGTTTGTCGCGCTGGGTGAACTCCACCTCAATATTAGGAATGCCGCTCAGCTCGCTTTCTAATACCTCGCGAACTTGGTTGATAACCAACGTTTTGCGCTCGCTCTCTGGCAGTGGGTCGACCTCAATCTGGTGATTATTGAGTGAGACGAAAAAGCGCGTACCACCCATGTTGCGTAGTTGATTGAGCACCAAGTGGCGGTATTCCGAAGGGAGGGTTTGAAAGAAAGCGATGGTGGAAGAAGCGCTCAGTGCTAAGCTTTTGACCGTGGTGGTCAGGCCTTCTTTATCGCGTTCGCTGGCGTGTTGATACCAGATTATCCCGGATAATACCTGCGCCAGAATGATCACCAACAACAAGAACACACTGGTACGAACGACCAGTGATCCCGTCCAGCGTTTAATTCTCATAGTGCACGTCCGTGGTCAGCATGTAGCCTTTATTGCGCACCGTTAGGATCAGCGAGCGGTCTTTATCTTCAAGGTGATGACGCAAGCGGCTGATCTGCACGTCAATGCCGCGTTCAAACGGGTCGGCATCGCGTCCCCAGATCTCGCGCGCAATGTCATCGCGAGACAATATTGATTGCGCGTGGTTGACGAACAAACCGAGCAGCGACAAATCCGCGCCACTCAGTTGCTTGACCTCGCGGCTAGCAATGTGGGTCAGTTGCCGGGTTACGGTATCCAACAACCAATCGTCAAAACGCACTTTACGCGTCAGTTTGCTATTGGCGGTCGATTGGCTGCGTCTCAGAATGGTTTTGATGCGCGCGAGCAGTTCACGCGGGCTGAATGATTTGGTGATGTAGTCGTCAGCGCCCATTTCTAGCCCTGCGACTCGGTCGGCTTCTTCAGTGACGGCGGTCAGCATGATGATCGGGATATCGGAGTTTTTGCGCAGTTTCTGGCACAGGGTAAAGCCGTCTTCACCGGGCATCATAATATCGAGGATGATCAAATCAGGATGGTGATCGTTGAGCAGCTGCCACATCACGCCGCCGTTTTCTGCGCAAAGCACTTCAAACCCAGCGCGGCCAAGGTAATCTGACAACGCTTCGCGAAGGTCGAGGTTGTCATCGACGACCAGTATCTGCTTGTTTTCCATCCTACTTTCCCTGTGTCCGTCCCTGAGTTTGGCGCTGGCCAATATGATGCATTCTTAAACGCACATTCACAATCGAGCCGATTACAATTTTCACTTCTCGGTGTAAGAGATTTGTAAGCGGCCACTTACAAACTGATTGCCTTTTGTAACCTTAGGCGCCGCCTTGCTCGCTATGATCATTCTGACCTTACGTGAAACAACATGACCTGAAGGAATCAGGTCCTACAACACTGGCATTCGTCAGGAGGAAACCATGTTTGCAAGTATATTTGGACAACTACAAAAAATAGGGCGGTCGTTGATGCTGCCTGTGGCGGTGTTACCGGTGGCCGGCTTGATGCTGGGGATTGGTAATGCGGGGTTTGCGTTTATTCCAGACGCGGTCAACAAAGTGATGCTCGCCGCCGGTGAAGGCGTGTTCGGCAACATGCAGTTGATGTTTGCGGTCGGTGTGGCGCTCGGGTTATCAAAAGGTAATGACGGTGCCGCGGCGCTCGCTGGCTTAGTTGGCCTAATTATTATGAACGCATCGCTCGGTATCGTGACAGGCTTGCGTGGCTTAGAAACTGACGCCACCATCATGGGCGTTGAGACGCTGCAAACCGGGGTGTTTGGCGGCATCTTTATCGGTGCGGTCGCGGCAATTATGTACAACCGCTTCTACAACATCAAACTGCCGGAGTATTTGGGCTTCTTCGCAGGTAAACGATTTGTGCCCATTGTCACCGGTTTATCGGCGATCGTCGTTGGTGCGATTCTCGCGTTTGCATGGCCACCTGTCGGACAACTTCTTGATGCATTTTCTCATTGGGCAGCGTACCAAAACCCTGTACTCGCGTGGGCGGTTTACGGCGCGGGCGAACGTTCATTACTCCCGGTTGGTTTGCACCACATCTGGAATGCGCCGTTCTTCTTTGAAGTCGGCAGCTATGTAGACCCAGAAACCGGCAAAGAGTTTACTGGTGAGCTCACTCGCTTCTTCGCGGGCGATAAAACCGCAGGTTATCTGTCTGGTGGCTTTATGTACTCGATGTGGGCACTACCAGCAGCGGCACTGGCGATTTACCACTGCGCGTCTCCTGAGCGTAAGAAAATCGTCGGCGGTTTGATGATGTCTGCGGCGTTGACCTCTTGGTTGACTGGTATCACAGAGCCAATCGAATTTACCTTCCTATTCGTCGCGCCAGTGCTGTACGTAATCCATATTTTCCTAACTGGTATTGCGTTTGCGATCACTGCATTTTTGGAAATCAAACACAGTACGGACTTTGCGCACGGTGCGATTCAGTTCTTCCTTTACTACCCAATGTCGACCAACGCGTGGATGTTCATCATCATCGGTCCAATCTGGGCGACGCTGTACTACGGCTTGTTCCGCTTCCTAATTGTGAAGTTGGATCTGAAAACGCCGGGTCGCGAAACCGACATTGCAGAAGTGAAGATCGCCGGACAACCTGATGAAATTGCGGTGGATGTAGTAGCTGCATTGGGCGGCAAAGCCAACATCAAGTCGGTTGATGCGTGTATCACTCGTCTGCGCGTCTCGGTGAAAGACATTGCCAACGTTGATGTTGCTAAGCTAAAAGCACTTGGCGCGCGAGATGTGTTAGTGATTGGCGACAGTTTACAAGCGATTTTCGGCACGCAGTCTGACTCAATTAAGTCAGAAGTGCACAGCGTACTCGCCACCTCCTGATCTTACCTCCCCCCAATCTAGGTAAGATTTGCCAACCTCCTTGTGAGGTTGGCTTTTTCGTTTTCGGAGTAAAAAAAGCGACGCCAATAACCAGCCCTACTTCGCCGCCGCGTTGGTTAAATTGCCCAGCACGCCGCTGATTTTGTTCAATACCTCGTCACAGCCTTCAATATGATGGCGCTGCTTTAAATACATAGGATCGTTATAAGCTAACCACGTTTTGCCTTCATCATCTTCATACACCAACACTTTTTGGGGTAAATCGAGCGCCACTTCCTGCGCACAGATCATCAGTGGCGTGCCCACTTTAGGGTTTCCAAACACGATAACTTCGGTTGGTCGCAACGTCATATCGACTTTCACGGCATTCTCTTGATGGTTAATGCGCGCAAAGACGTTCAACCCTTTTTCTTGCGCGATAGCGACAAATTTATCCGCCGTATCTTTTGCTGAATGCGTGCTCGCAACGGTTACCACACCCTCACCAGCCAACGCACTCAATGACGTCAACGCCACGACCAACCCGATGATTACTTTTTTCATTTGTCGTCCCTTCCTCTCTACTGAGTCGAAAACTAGATATAGAAAAACCAAGTGTAGGAAAACTATAGAAGTCAGATTCCGCTATCGCGAATTGCACCCTACCCACTCAAGAGTCGACCGTGTAACACGGATTAATTGATTCAGATTAATAAAGTATTAACTAGCCGAGCATCAAAAGCGTGAAATACGTAACATTTGCCGCCTATTTTAGTAAGAAAGAGAAAAATAGTGACACGCGATCAATTTGAGTTATTAGCACCCGGTGGTGATTTAGATTCCATCAAAGCCGCCATTGCCGCTGGCGCCGATGCAATTTACTGTGGGCTCGACCGCTTCAATGCTCGTAACCGAGCGACCAACCTCACCTTAGATAACTTAAATGGCGTGTTAACGTTGGCCCATCAGCACAGCTGTAAGATTTTCCTAACGTTGAATGTGCTGATTTTAGAAAGTGAAATTCCAGCGATTGTTCGCTTACTCAGCCAACTGAACACCACCAAAATCGATGGCGTGATCGTGCAAGATCTCGGTCTGGCCTACATTCTCAAACATCACTTTCCCGATTTGGATGTGCACGCTTCAACGCAACTAAACACGCATAACGAAGGCCAGATCCTCTTTCTCAACCAGCTCACCGCAAGCCGAGTAAATCTATCTCGCGAACTTAACATCGATGAAATAAAACATCTGGCGCAATTTGGTCGCGAGCACAACGTAATGATGGAAGTGTTTGTCCACGGCTCATACTGCATCGGATTCTCCGGAATTTGCTACATAAGTTCCGCTCGCAATGGTGCATCAGGTAACCGTGGACGCTGCAGCCAACCTTGTCGCGAACAGTACGAAACGACCAAAACAGGTAACAACTACCCACTCAATATGAAAGACAACTCCGCCTTTGGGGACTTGAAAGCGCTTGCCGATGCTGGCGTGTATTCATTAAAAGTGGAAGGACGAATCAAGAAATCGCACTACGTCTATACCGTGGTCGACAATTGGCGTCAGCAAATCGATCGCTTGTGCGAAGGTTTGGAGCTCTCTGAAGACACTACCGAGTTATACACGGTGTTCAACCGTGATTTCTCCAACGCATTTTTGCAAGGTGATTTCGGCAAGGCGATGTACATCGACAACCCGCGCGACCACGCTGTAAAGCATTTTTCGAAGGTTTATCAATGCCAATCTGCTGATGATGTGCAAGCGGTGAAAAAGAAACTCTACGACGACAAAACCGCGATCATTGAGAAAGTGGCAGAGCAAACCAAGTCGTTCGATGTCGCTTCGACACAAGTATCCGGCTGCAGCTTGAAAGGGTCGATTGATGTGCCAACTCTGCCAGCGTTACCTCAACCAGAACCTCGCCAAGGTGCGCCAAAATTATCGGTTCTGATCTCGTCAGCACAAGAAGCCATGCTGTACGAATACCAAGACATTGATGTTTACTATCAATTGCCAATGGGATTGTCTGGTGAACTGAGCGCGATGATGGAGTTGTTCCAAGCCAACCCAATGCTCAAACCTTGGTTCCCAGCCATTTTGATTGGCGAAGACTACCACGCCGCGCGCGTATTTTTGGAAACCATCCAACCTGAGTTGTTGATCACCAACAACTCAGGCGTCGGCATGATCGCAAAAGAGCTCGGCTTAGGCTGGGTGGCAGGCCCACAAATGAACACGGTGAACTCATACGCGTTTAAATGCCTTCAAGACGAGTTCGCGGCAAGTGGCGCGTTTGTTTCTAACGAGCTGAATATGAAGCAGATGCGCCATATCAAGCGTCCGAAAAACATGCGCAGCTTCTACAGCATTTATAATCCAAATACCCTACTCACGAGCCGCCAATGTTTGTTCCAACAAACCGAAGGATGCCGTAAGGTGAAGGTCAACAAAGGTTGTTTGAAACGCTGTGATAAACGCACGTCTATCATCAACTTAAAAGACAATCCTTACGTGGTGCAAAAACAGAAAGGCAGCCACAATTCGATCTACAGCGAACACAACGTCTTAAACCTGCAAGTGCTGCACGATCTGCCTCAATTATTTACCGATGTGTTGATCGATCTGCGTGATATCCAGACCGAAACGAAAGTCTCAGCAAGCAAACCTGAGTTGATTGACGCGTTCTTAGCTCTACTTGAAGAACACAGCGAACAAACCGTCCAAACGCTGAATGCCATGATTCAACCAACAGCCAACGCGCAGTATTTAAAGGGGTTGTAGGGGAACAAAACTAAGTTCTACAACCTTTACTAAGGGCCAAACAAATAGGGGGAACTCTCAGGATTGCTTTGCCTGAGCGCCTCAATGCCAAGATGAGAAAAATACCAATGAAGAGTACAAGTGCCGTCTTGAGACGTTAGTGTATGCGCCCCGAAGTTGAGCCATATCTTCTCTCCGACAGACACATCAACACCATCAATAAAGCAACGGTTCAAGCGGTCACTCTCTAGCACGTACCAACCCGAGCGCAGTAAATCGCCTCGAACACTAGATTGTGTTTTTAACCCAAGAGTCAGAATAAGCGGAGCAACAGATACATAGTGTTGCCGAAGAGCATCACGGTCCTCCTCTAATAACCAATCAGGAATTCGATAGCTTTCGACGATGAGTATAGGCTTTACTGCACGAATTTCCTGCCAAACGTCATACTGACCCCGATAGTAGTTGTCTATCTTGATGGCAGATGTTCGCCAATGATAAGTCGATGGACGAAAAAGACCTATTCCTTCATAGGCAAAGACCGCATCGTCAACTTGCGTTTGCCTTTCTATGAATGTGTGTAGGGCGATTTGGTGCTGATTATTATGTTGTACCGGATAGTGGATGATACGAGCAATCACAATCAAGAATAGTACGATACAAGTGGCAACCGTTCCTTTCGACCACTCCCGAGTAGATGAAACAACGTACTGGATTGAAAACGCAACAAATACCGCAAGCAAAGGGTAAAGTGTGACCAAGTTATATGCATGATAGTGGGGGTTAGCCAAAACCGACAACACAGCTAATATAACCAGAGCTATCAAAAACTGAGCTTGCTTAAACGACAGCACTTTCCACTTACCGACACATATTCCTACTCCTATGAGAGCAAACAGCCAATAAACAATATCATGTAAAAAGTACTGTATCAGTACATCAACCTTCAGAGAGTTTGCGTCACTAACATGCGATGTCGAATACAGAAATAAATCAAACGTCGTGTACAAAAACAGTTCAAGTGAAGAGATTCCAACGGTCGCAACAAACAAAGCCGTGCAAGAGATAATGCCTAACAAAAGCGCACTGACATCCAAGACAAAGTCCCGTGCGGAGCGCTTTTGAAATAGCCGAATAAGCCCGAAGAGACCAATCACTACGCCAATCAAAATCGCCTTAAATTTGAAGAGTATCGCAAGCCCGAATAATAACCCCACCCAAAACAATTTATGAGCATCACTTCCTGGGCACACATACAACACAATGATTATTTGTAACCAAAGAAAAAGAATAACGAGGTCAGGACGAAGGTCAATGCCACGCATCACCATCGCAGAAGAGGCAAAGAGCAATAACAATGTAGTGAGTGCAATATTGACCGTAAATATTTGGCGAAGAAGAACATAGACTTGCCAACCTATCGCCAACAAAAACAAAACAAAAAACGAACGAAAAACGTAAATAAGCTCGAATCGATCGCCAAAGAAAAAGTAAACTGGAGTCATCCAATCAAAAAGCAAAGTATAGCTATCAACATTGAAGTCAAGATTCGGCCGTTTCCCAACGCTCATTAACCATGTGGTATAAAGCGCCATGTAATCATCATTAACTAGCGCGAGATTGAATATGATGTAAACATAAAAACCGAATAACAGACTTAAGTTAATCCCAAGTAGCCATCTAACTCTTGCTTCACTCATCGCTTCTTAAGTATCCAAACTTGTTTCGTTTTGAGTAAACTCGGCCAAATTGACTCAAGCCATATCAACGGGCGCATTAAAATGCCTGGAATAAAGTTATAGACAAAGCTAGGAAAGAGCAGGATCACTTGAGAGTCTATAACTTCGAAACCGTGTGCATCTGCCAGCTTGTAAATACTAGATGTGCTATTGGTGTAAACATCTCCTCCTAGCTGTTCCGAAAAAAGTCGGGTCCAAGTTCGCGGAGACCACCTTAGGCTATCAAAAATAAGATATCCTTCTGGTGCAATTAACCGTTCAAACTCTGCAAACAACCGATCTTGATCATCGCAATGAAACAGAAAACGACTAGATAATACTACTGAAAACTGCTGCTCTGGATATGTCGTTGAATAGATGTCTTGTTTAGAAAAATGTGTTTTTTGGAGCAAAGGGTTCTCGTAACAAACTGCGAGCATCTCATCAGAGTAATCTGCCGCATAAACCTGTTGAAAGCCAGACGCCGTAATAGTTGGAAGCATTCTTCCCGTGCCACAGGGTATATCTAGAATTGACTCTTGCAAGGAGCAGATATTAAGAAACTGTGAAAACAAAGACACTTCAGACTGATGTACAAATTGTCCACCAACATTTGAAAAACGTAGATCTTCATACTTTTTCACCGTTTCAGAATCACTGTAGAAATCTTGTTTTTCTTGCCGATTCGTTTTCATAAGTCACCTCTTTTCAGCGCTGAAACAAATGAGCTTGATTAAAGACAATGCGTTTCATTAATAGATATACAATTGGGAAACGAATCAACACGACTAAAATCTGCGAAATGAGAACATGAATGCCTACAATACTTTTAAAGATATAAAGCAGTAAAACACTCAAGAACAATGATCCTGCCGTTATGGTGATGAATTTAAAAAAGCTTCTTACATTTGCACAAACAGAAAACGTATATCTTGAGTTCATGATGTAACTAAAGGCAGAACCCACTAAAAAAGACAAAACAGAAGATGTCAAATAATAGACATCAAAATAAATAAGCACACAAAAAACGAGGTAACTGACCAGAGTATTCATGATACCCACTGAACCAAACTTAACTATCTTCATCGCTACTCTTTATATTCCTTGTGTAACGAATAATGTAATCGGGTCGGTCTTGACCTTGCTCGAAAATTCGCCCGACGTAAGAGCCGATTAAGGCAATAAAGAACAATAAAATCCCTGAGAAAAAGACTTGGAAAAAGATGATTGATGTCCAACCATCGACAGTTGTGCCAAAAACGAACTTACTTACTAGTGCTTTGGTGAGATATAACAAGCCAAGTGACCACATCAATGTTGAGATAACAAACATCAGTTGAATAGGAAAGCGGGAAAAATTAAGTACCGCGTCTGACGCTAAAGCAAACATCTTAGTAAGTGAATACTTCGTTTCTCCTGCATGTCTACCATCACGTTCATATTGAATAATGGTTTGATTAAATCCGATAATGGCAAAAATACCCCTCAAGTATTTGTGCTTCTCTCGGTAACATGAAATGGCCTCTCTAACTGGCTTAGTAAATGCCCGAAAATCACCGCAATCTTCAATTAAATTAGCGGGAGAAGTTAGGGATAAAAAGCGGTAAAACAATTTTGCACTAATTAGCTTAAAAGCGGTTTCATTTCTTCTCGACAAGCGTTGGGCATGGACGATATCAAAGCCTTTATCGATCTCTTTTAAGAACTGTGTAATAACTTCTGGGGGATCTTGAAGATCAATATCAATGGTAATATTAATATCTCCAGTTGCAGCTTCGATTCCAGCAAACAAAGCGGTTTGCTGCCCTACATTCGCAGCAAGATGCACGATCACTAATCGTTCATCCGCCATAGCCAGCTTGTCTAAAATTACTGCACTTTTATCAACACTAGCATCATTAACTACAACAAACTCAAACAAATACTGATCGTATTGCTTAGCAATTTCGGACAAACGCGAGTAATACTCCTCGATGACAGACTCTTCATTAAAACACGGAGCGATAAAGCTAATTTTATCCATACTCCCTCCTACCCAAGGCCGAGTGTTCGCGTATAGCCAGACACAAAACTTTCTAACGTATAACGAACTTTAAACTGCTCTATTTGATTTCTAGACATCTGGTCAAGTTGACCTAACTTAAAACCGTTCTCTATCGCACTTGCACTCGCTTCTAAATCATCCAGATCAATTTCAATGGCGTTAGAACCAAATTGAATAACATCCGATAATTGCTCGAAATCAGGAATCGCAATCGGTAATCCGCAAGATACCGCCTCCACGATTAGGTTAGGTGTTAGGCTCGTTCCGACACATGTCCTTAGTGGTAAAACCAACAAATCTGCACTCGCCATCTCAACTGAAATATCAATGCTCTCTTTAAATTCTATTTGGTGATGTAGCTCATGTTTAGAAACAAGTTTCTCTATATTTGCTTGGTCGCCGAAGCCACTGAGACAGAGAGTTAGATCAAAGTCGATATATTCTCGTTTCTTTAGTATTGCAGCCAATTCAATTAAAGCGTCAACGCCTTTTGATGGCTTAGAATGCCCGATATAAAGTAAAGACATTCTTTGTGTCTGCTTTGCAGGATTAGGTCGCGAAAAGTGCTCAGAAAAAACCCCATTTTGAATGAAATATACTGGCAAATGAGACAGAGAAGATAACTGAAATTTCTGGTAGTTACTGTGCACAATCGCTTGACAAAAATTGTCTAACAAACGCTTGTATAAAGGCGCACTGATAAACGAATTAAATAGAAGTAAATGTAAATACTTAAACCAATTCCGAAAAAAATAATGCTTGTTATTACGGACCTCGTCTAAGGTCAAATATGACTGCCAAATGGATAAAGTCGTCTGCTTTTGATATCGAGATTTTAAAAAGAAAAAAACCACCAATAGTTCTACAGGCGTAGCAATGTGTAGGTTAACCTTCGCACTGTTGGTTTTCTCGAGCAGCCTGTTGAGCTCTCTACATAAGTAAATTAGATTCATCAGCCCCTCAAACAGAGATTCATATCGACTCTCATTACGAAAGGTATGTTGTTCAACCTTAATATGAGAACGAAACTCAGTTGGAGAAACAGTGACAACATGATGTCCATTCTCAGTTAAGCACTGCGCTAAATTGACGAAGTTTTTACTCATTGCTTCTTTTTGATCACTTCGAAATCTAGCGATAGCTAAGATCACAAGTTCCATTTGTTTTCCTAATACTTATCGCACCTAATAACCATAGTATAAACAACGAGAACCTGAGAAACTGTTGACTAGTAAGAGAATCAAAATGATAAAAAGATAATGATTGAATTAGTTTTAAAAGGGCTCACCGAAAGAGCAAAAGGAGATAGATAAAAATCAGGGCTTTATTGCAGTTCGGTCCATTAAAACCAGTCACAATCCTTGAACACTCGCCTTGCACTGACTACAATGACGCACTTTTTTTAATGACTTCAAGGTCACACAAAATGACAGATACAGCTAAACCAGCTCTACCAGATCGCCTAGCGGGTAACCCACGTAGCCCATTCTTCATCAAAGAATGCTTCGAGCACCAAATCGGTATTCGTATCAACGGCCAAGAGCGTACTGACGTAGAAGAATACTGCATCAGCGAAGGTTGGGTAAAAATTGCTTCTCCTAAAGCAAAAGACCGTTTCGGTAACCCAATGCTAATCAAACTTAAAGGCGAAGTTGAAGCGTACTACGTGTAAGCTAACCACGCTGAATTTCTTTGAAAGCTCGAGTCTGACTCGGGCTTTTTTAATGCCTGTCATATCCCCTTCTCGTTTAATCTATTCCCTCTTCTTTTCAGTACAAGTTATTAAGAAATCGATGTAAATCGCTGTTTTTATCTGATTGTTGTCTAAAGTTTCTAAAGAACGAACTGCAATAGCCATTGCCAAAAGAAACGACACCTTTTGATTGTAGGGGGAGGAAATGGAAAGCCCACTTGTCACACTCAAACACGCCAGCAAAAGCTTTGTTGATGGCAAAGAGACACATCGCGTGTTGGAAGGCGTCGACTTTACGTTGAACACAGGAGCGAGTGTTGCGCTGACGGGCGCCAGTGGTAGCGGCAAAAGTACCTTACTCAATGTCATCGCTGGCTTTGAGCCACTTTCCGATGGTGAATTGTGGTTAGATGGTGATAACACAGCGACTTGGAAAGACCCACAATGGAGCCGATTTCGACACCAAAAACTCGGTGTTATCTTCCAGCAATTCAACCTATTAACGCCGCTCAACGTGCAGCAGAACATCGCCTTCCCTCTGCATTTGAATCAACAAAAATGGAGCGACTGGTGCGATTATTTGGTCGAGACTCTAGGCATCAGCCAACTTCTCGACAGGCATGTTTCTGCCCTTTCCGGCGGCCAACAACAACGAGTCGCTATTGCGCGCGCATTGGCACACAAACCTAAACTGCTACTTGCTGATGAACCCACAGGAAACCTCGACCAAAAAGCAGGGTTAGAAGTAATGAAACTACTCAGTGAAATCACCACCCAAGGCAATACCGCCGTGCTATTGGTGACACACAGCCCTGAATGTGCTGAGTTTATGAAAACACGGCTGAGATTGGATAATGGTCAGCTACAGAACAGTCATCAAGTAAACAAACATGAGCTTCGCCATGAAGCAAGCTAAGCTATCAAACACCAGATTTACTCATACTCGACTCTCCCTGAATCTGTTTGTAGCGCACTATCGGCAGGCACCACTGCAAGCCGCCGCGATTCTGATCGGTATTGTGCTGGCTGTGACCTTGTTTGTTGCGGTGCAAGCCATCAACCTCAATGCCAAGCGCAGTTATGCTGAGTCTACCGAGCAGCTTAGCGCACAAGCTCAGAACTTAATTATTCCACCAGCAGGGCAAAACTATCTGCCCGAATCGCTCTACTTCACCCTTAGACAAAACGGGCTCAGTGCAGCGCTACCTGTAATCGAAGGGCGAGTGAGAGACGAACAAGGTCGACGCTGGTCAGTACAAGGTAGCGAGTTGATTGCCGCCATCTCTTCACGTTCGCGCTATTCTTCAGAAAACCAACAGAACGTGTCTTTGTTCGACAGTGCTTTGCCTTTACCTGAGCTTTTAGCTGGCAAGCCAATCGTGATGATGAGCCAATCTCAACATCAAAACTTAGGAGAGGTAGAAACCCTAACTCTGGACGACATCCCAACCCAAGTAGTGGTGCTACCAGACGAATGGCAGTTAGGTAGCCGAATGTTGATGGACATTGGCTTTGCCCAGCGACTGCTCAATAAACAAGGGCAGCTCAGTTACATTGCGGTTTTCCATTCGGGTGATAAAGGGAATAAAGGCACACAAGCAAATTGGCAAAGCATCATTGGTGAGCAAGGACAATGGATTTCCAATAACCAAAGTACAGACCTTGGCTCGCTGACCGACAGCTTTCACCTCAATCTCACCGCGATGAGCTTACTTGCCTTTTTAGTCGGGCTTTTCATTGCTTACAACGGCGTAAAGTACAGCTTGCTTAAACGCAATCGGCTGTTAGTACAAATTCAACAGGCAGGTGTTGCGTCGAGCATTGTGTTCTCTGCGCTGTTAGTTGAACTCACTATTCTCGTTACCATCGGTGCTTCACTCGGTTTTGTATTGGGCATGCAGCTTAGCCACTGGTTACATCCGACCGTGGCACTGACTTTAGAACAACTTTATGGCGCGACACTGCTGCCCGGCACTTGGCAGTGGCAATGGTGGGTGCAAGCGCTGCTGCTCACTTTAGCCGCAACCCTATTGGCATGTTGGCAGCACTTTAAACAGCGAGTGCGCCAACTGCTCTCCTCTCATGGCGGATTTTATCAAGCACCTGAAGCTTCTAACGAAAACCAATTGTTCGTGATAGGTATTGCGTTGACGGCTTTCGCGCTTTCAGGTTTGTGGCTGAGTGAGCATCATCGTTTTACCATGGCGTGGCTCGGCGTGCTTGTGGTGTCGATTCCTTTATATCTACCCAAAACACTCAGCGTATTAGCCAATTGGTGTGAGAAGCGCACCACTTCCGGTTTGATGCAATACCTGTTTGCCGAGCTGCGTGAGCTGATTTCTCCGCTTTCTCTCGCCATGATGGCGCTGCTACTCGCCGTTACAGCCAATATGGGCATGAACACGCTAGTTGGTAGCTTCGAGTCCACCCTAAAACAGTGGTTAGAACAAAGGCTACACGCCGATATTTACGTCAGCCCTGCCCAAGGAGAAATCGCTGATGTAGAGCGCGCGTTAGGGCAGTTCGACAAGGTTGAGACCGTCTACAAGCAATACTACGTCGACGATAACCTGCAAGGCTTACCGATTTTGCTTGGCACCAAAGACAAAGACACCTTAGAACAAACCATGGTGTTCAAATCGCATTTGGAGAACTTCTGGTCCCGCTTTTACCAAGGTGAGTTAGTCGCTATCAGTGAACCAACCGCGGTCAAACTGGGTTTATCACTGGGTAGCGAACTCACGCTTGATGCCGTTCCAAATAAGAACCTGCTTGTGGGTGCGGTATTCCATGATTACGGCTCACCCAACGGTGAAGTGTTATTGGCACCCAAATTATGGCAAGAGAGTGGCTTTACCGACCTGCCAACAAGCCTTGGTATTAAAGTCTCGGGGGACCCACAAATCGTCTACGAGCAACTGCGCGAGCAACTGAATCTACACCCAAGTCAGCTCTACGATCAGGCGCAAATCAAATCCATCGCGTTGGATATTTTCTCGCAGACCTTCGCCATTACGCGCGCACTCAACGGCGTGACTTTGATGGTCGCCGTGATTGGTTTGTTCAGTGCTTGCTTCATGTTGCTTGACGCGCGCAAAGCCGCCATTGCAAGACTGTATGCACTTGGCGTCAGCCGTCGTAAATTAATGACCATGGTGGTCGGACAGATCATTGCTTTGGTGAGTTTTACTCTTGTTATCGCCCTACCTTTAGGAGCTATGGTGGGTTATGTGCTGACAGATATCGTCACCTTGCGCGCTTTTGGTTGGAGCTTAAATTATCTGTGGAATTGGAGTGATGCCCTCTGCATTGCGGCAATCACCATCTTGGTGGCGGTGATTGCAACCTTGATTCCGCTGTGGCGATTGGTCAGTAAGCCTGTCGTGTCCAGTTTGCAAAGCGAGGTGTTGTGATGGTTCGATTAGCAAGCAAACTTACTCTACTCATAAGCAGCTTGATCCTATTTGGATGTGAAGATCCCCAACAAAAAAATATGGGCTCACAAAATATGGGTACGTTGCTGGGCAGTGGAGATACGCAAAGCGAGAGCAACCTATTCACACCCGTAGAAAAAAGGATTGAACTCACCTTCCCGGCAGACCATCAAGCACACCCGGATTTTCGTCATGAATGGTGGTACTTAACCGCTAACTTAATTGATGAAGACGGCAACCCACTTGGCGTTCAATGGACACAATTTCGCTTTGCTGCTGCGCCGCCAACGGGCGAAGATGACGTGAAGAAAACCGAGTGGCAAGCTCAGCAAATCTACATGGCGCACAGCGCGGTCACTACAACGGATAAACACTACGCCGATGAAAAGTGGTCACGTGACCAAGCCTCTCTAGCAGGTGTTGATACTTCACCATTTCGAGTTTATCTCGATGATTGGCAGTGGACCTCTTCAACCAACGACCTCTTCCCTGCCACATTGAAGGCGAACTCCGAACAGTTTGGCTATTCGCTGACGCTTAACAGCAGTGCGCCTTATCAAAAGCAAGGCGAGCAAGGTTACAGCACAAAAAGCGCCGATGGTCAGGTGGCTTCGTACTACTACAGCCAACCGTTTATTGATGTCTCCGGTGAAGTCACTATCGACGGAGAAACCCATCAAGTGTCGGGTAAAGGTTGGATAGACCGAGAGTGGAGCTCGCAATTCTTACTCGACTCACAACAAGGCTGGGACTGGTTTGCTCTAAGGTTGAGTGACGAGACCAGCTTGGTAGTGTTCCAATTGCGGGATTCCAAAACAGGACAAGCCAGTTACTCCAGCGCAAGGCTGATGCAGCAAGATGGATCTGGCATCGCTATCCCACAAAAAGACATTCAGTTAGAGGCGACCAAGCAAACAGAAATCCAAGGGCGAAAGTATCCAATCCAGTGGCAAGTGTCGATTCCAAATCAGCAAATTGAGCTTACCGTTTCTGCTCTCAACCCGAACGCGAAAATGCCGCTTTCTGTGCCTTATTGGGAAGGCCCAGTGCGTATTGAGGGCTCTCATTCAGGGACAGGTTATATGGAGCTGACGGGATATTAAGCGCTCTGAACAGATTTCAATTACCGTTGAGAAGCCATCTTAAGAACCCTCTCCTACCCGCAACAGAATGCATCACAATCAGAAATAAATGACTACGACGCATTTATTCGATACTAGCCTTGAATCCTTGCTTCGTTGCGGTACGCTTTGAGCAAATCAAACAAGGGTGGCCCCTCTCATGCGTGTCGATTATCACCAACGACTCGTTCCTGTTATTCGCTATCTGGAACAGCACTTTAACGATCCTCTCAATTTGCTCGAAGTGGCAGCGCTAGCCAACCTCTCTCCCTATCATTTTCACCGTATCTTCAAGGCGGTACAAGGCGAAACATTAGCCGACTTCATCCGACGTTTACGGCTAGAGGCGGCAGCAGACGACCTTTTCAAATCAAAGCAACCAGTGCTGAACATCGCGTTAGAGTACGGTTTTTCTAGTTCGCAAAGCCTAGCTAAGGCGTTTAAGCAGCATTATGGCGTAACACCAACCGCCTTTCGCGACTGTAAAAACTACCAGCAATTTTCTGAACTCGCGCGAAACAGCAAGATTGGACACGCACTGCGCAAGAATGGAAACGAACGAGCCCTAAGCGATTCATATACTGACTCTGAACTCACAACATGGAGCAACAATATGGAAACGCAAAACTTTGATAAAGCAAAACTGGCTTACATTCGCGTAAACGGCCCTTACGGCCAAGGCTATGAAGAGCCATCAGGTCGCTTGTATCAATGGGCAGGGATAAAAGGTTTAGCGGGTAATACCTGTATCTTCATTTATCACGATAACCCAGAAATCACGCCAGACGAGAAGTGTCGTACTGACATCTGTCTAATGGTGCCAGAAGATACCGAAGTACCAAAAGGCATTGAGCTGCAAGACTTCCCCGGCGGTCAATATGCGGTGATGCGCCAGCAAATTACCGAATTCAGCCAATACCCTAAAGCATGGGATGATTTGATGAGCAAAGTGGTTGAATCTGGTATTGAAAACGACTGTCGACCTTGCTTCGAACTTTATCATAGCTACGATCCACAAACGCACCATGCAGACGTCAGCTTCTGCACTGCCATCAAATAATCGAAAAAAGCCTGCACGTTCGCAGGCTTTCCTTCTATTAGAAATAATGTCTAAATCGATTAGATCGCTTCGCCGTTTACTGTAACAGCAACATCAATATTGCCACGAACGGCGTTTGAGTATGGGCAAACTTGATGTGCGATGCGCGTTAGTTCTAATGCTTGTTCTTGTGGCATATCTAGCTCTACCGCTAAGCTCACTGTTAATACAAAGCCGCCGTTATCGTTCGGACCAATGCCCACTTCCGCTGTTACGGGTGCACTTTTCAGGTTTACTTTACCTTCACGTGCTACGTGCAGAATAGCGTTAGAAAAACATGCTGAATAGCCCGCTGCGAAAAGCTGCTCAGGGTTAGTTGCCGCACCTGTGCCGCCCATTTCCTTCGGGTATGACAGCTCTAGATCGAGAAGACCGTCATCTGTTTTTACTTGACCATTACGACCAGCCAAAGCAGTAGCTTGAGTTTTGTATAGAGTAGTCATGCGAGTGTCCTTCTTAATTTAAGTTGTGCACAATTTAATTGCCTGCAATCTTATATCGAAGTAAAGATCGTTTGCAACTATATTGTGCACAATTTATTTTGTTACTCTCTTTCTCTGTGAGCAGGTAGGCAACGCCAATGAGCCAGTGTTACACCGACAACACCATGACCGACGACGATAAACTCTTACTCGAAAACCAAGTTTGCTTTCCGCTCTATAGTGCAGCAAATGCGGTGATCCGAGCTTACCGCCCTTTGCTGGACGAACTTGATCTGACTTATTCGCAATACTTAGTGATGATGGTGTTGTGGGAGAAAGACGGCGCCAGCGTTAAAGAATTGGGCTCGCAACTGCATTTGGATTCAGGCACGCTCACGCCGCTGCTTAAACGCCTAGAAGCGAAAGGCTATGTAGAGCGTGGTCGTAGTGAAACCGATGAGCGCGTTCGCGTACTCAACCTAACCGAGCAAGGTCGTGACCTCAAAGAGCAAGCCAAGTCAGTGCCAAACGCCATGATGTGTAAAATCACGTTAGAGCTGGATGAAATGATCATGCTGAAGAAGTTGTGCGGCAAGGTGCTCGACAATCTGAACTAAAAAATAAAAGCATCAGCTTCCCCACTTCTTATTAGAAAGAGCCTGCCGAAATGCAGGTTCTTTCGAGCTTAGCCAGACGATCTCTTAAAGGTCATCATCGGTATTCTCTATTACCACTTGGCCTTCCTCTTCAATAAAACCTATCAAAGCAAACTCACTTATATCGGGTTTCCCTATTAAGAAAGATAGGAAATGACTATCAATAGGATAGTTACAAGCGATTTTCCTTAAACACGTTCCAATGCGAATATACTTTCCGAAAGCAAGAACTGCTCACCCTAAAACATTCTGAGGAAAGTAAAAATGATTAATACAAAGATCAAACCATTTGCAGCTACAGCATACAAAAACGGCGAATTCGTTGAAGTAACAGAACAAGATGTTCTAGGCAAATGGGCTGTATTCTTCTTCTACCCAGCAGACTTCACATTCGTATGTCCGACAGAACTAGGTGACCTAGCAGACCACTACGAAGAGCTACAAAAACGCGGCGTTGAAGTGTACTCAGTATCAACAGACACACACTTCACTCACAAAGCTTGGCACGATAGCTCAGAAACAATCGGCAAGATCCAGTACTACATGCTTGGCGACCAAACAGGCAACATCACAAACAACTTCGGTGTGATGCGTGAAGGTCAAGGTCTTGCAGACCGTGCAACGTTCCTAATCGACCCAGAAGGTACTATCCAAGCAATGGAAATCACTGCTGAAGGTATCGGTCGTGACGCAGAAGACCTACTACGCAAAGTAAAAGCAGCTCAGTACGTAGCAGCACACCCAGGTGAAGTTTGCCCAGCGAAATGGAAAGAAGGCGAAGAGACGCTAGCTCCTTCTCTAGACCTAGTAGGCAAAATCTAAGCCACTGAATTTAAGCTCAATTTGACATGCTAATTGACGCTTAACTTAGAGAGCATTCCAGGTTAGATACCTTGACGACCTTCTGCCTGGTTTGCTCTCACCCTACTGATTTTATCCAGAGTAACCACTCTTTTGTTTATTTAAGGTAACAACAACTATGTTAGACCAAGCGATCCAACAACAACTCAAACAATATCTGGCTAATGTAAAAGAAGACGCTCGTCTAGTGGTTAGTCTAGATGAAAGCAAAGCATCGAATGACATTCTGTCTCTGGCGAACCAAATCGCAGAGATGAGCGACTTTATCACCGTTGAACGTGACGACAACGCAAGCGCACGTAAACCAGTGATGACGGTGACCAACCCAGTAAAAGGCACAGCACTTCGCTTTGCTGGCCTACCAATGGGTCACGAATTTACCTCTCTGGTATTGGCATTGCTGCACTCTGGTGGTCACCCAGCCAAACTAGAGCCGGAAGTGATTGAACAAATCGCAGCGCTAGATAAAGAGTTGGAAGTTGAAGTGTTCATTTCACTGTCGTGCCAAAACTGTCCAGACGTCGTTCAAGCGTTCAACATGATGGCGGCAATCAACCCGAAAGTGAAAGCAACCATGATCGACGGTGCACTCTTCCAAGATGAAGTGAAACAGCGCGACATCATGGCCGTACCAAGCGTATTCGTGAACGGAGAGCTATTCGGACAAGGCCGTATGTCTTTGACTGAAATCCTAAACAAAGTAGATGACGGCGCGAACGAGAAAGCCGCCAAAGCACTGAGCGAAAAAGACCCATACGACGTGCTAGTTGTCGGCGGTGGCCCTGGTGGTAGTGCAGCTGCACTATACGCAGCGCGTAAAGGCATTCGCACTGGCGTTGTCGCTAAACGCTTCGGTGGTCAGGTGATGGACACCATGGCAATCGAGAACTTTATCTCGGTAAAACGTACTGAAGGTCCAAAACTGGCGACTGACCTAGCCGAGCACCTAAAAGAATATGACGTAGACGTTGTGACTGAGCAACAAGCGCAAAAACTGATGGGCGCAGCGCACACAGATGATGGCTTGATTCATATCCAACTTGAAAGCGGTGCAACACTGAAAAGTAAGAGTGTCATCCTAAGCCCTGGTGCACGCTGGCGTGAAATGAACGTTCCGGGTGAGCAAGAGTACCGCAACAAAGGCGTCGCGTACTGCCCACACTGTGACGGCCCGTTGTTCAAAGGCAAGAAAACTGCGGTTATCGGTGGTGGTAACTCAGGCATCGAAGCGGCTATCGACCTAGCAGGTATTGTTGAGCACGTAACCGTTCTTGAATTTGCAGACGTACTTCGCGCAGACCAGGTACTTATCGACAAAGCGAACTCACTACCAAACATCGACATCATCACGATGGCGCAAACTACTGAAGTTGTGGGTGACGGTACTCGCGTAACAAGCTTGAAGTACAAAGACCGCAACACAGATGAAATCAAAGAGATTGAACTGTCAGGTATCTTTGTTCAAATCGGTCTAGTACCGAACACAGAATGGCTAAAAGATTCAGAAGTAGCGCTTTCTGAGCGCGGCGAAATTGAAGTTGGTAGCCGTGGTGAAACCAGCCTAGAAGGTGTCTTCGCAGCGGGTGACGCAACGACGGTTCCTTACAAACAGATCATCATTGCGATGGGTGAAGGTGCAAAAGCAAGCTTAGGCGCGTTTGACTACCTAATCCGTAAGCAAGGTTAATCTCCAATTTCTTGAGCACAAAGCGCACGGTGCGGTGTTTTCTTCCCCGGAAAACCAATCGGGGCACCGTGACAGCGATGAGTAACAAGAAATAAAATCAAAAAACCTAAAAGCCCAAAGACTTTGCCAGCAGATATTAACTATTAACTGCTGGCTTTTTTGGTTTTTGGGGAGGGGTGTAAGTACATCCCCCAGCACTCCGTGCTTAAGGTGGCAAGTTCTACAGTCACGGATAATTCAATTCACACCACCAGCATCAAAACGCGCTGCAAATAGATTCTGAATACTCGCTTAGGCTCCTTCAGAATGACGCTGTTCGTGTAGCGCTCTCTTCACGTCATTCCCGCGAACCTAGGTGAGACTGGGAATCTACCCACCGCAAGCTTGAACGAAAGAAATTCATACACATACACGTGACGCATCAACGGTTAGAGGGTTCTGAACATGATCCTCCTCTCAACCTCAAACCACCAACCCCACCTAACCTGCGCTTGTATCAAACTCTAAAGATCTCAGCACTCCGAGCTCACGGTGGCAAGTTCTACAATCGCGGATAATTCAATTCACACCACCAGCATCGAAACGCGCTGCAAATAGACTCTGAATACTCGCTTAGGCTCCTTCAGAATGACACTGTTCGTTTAGCGCTCTCTTCACGTCATTCCCGCGAACCTAGGTGAGACAGGGAATCTACTCACCACAAACTCGCTCGAAAATGATTAGCACGAACAAACAAAAGATGAAAGAGGGTTGCAAGCACCTAACCCAACTCGCAGATTCAAAGTACCACCCCACCGAATCTCTCCATGTATCAAGATCCAAAGATACCAACCCTAAAAAATTTTAAAAAAGCTCTTTACCTCGACTTAACTTGAGGTTTTAGCATGTTCATCGTTGGCTAGGAAATGACAAAAAGGAGCACATCATGATCCAACTAGAACATATTAATTTAGTCGTGAAAAACATCCCTGAAATGCTGAAGTTTTATCAAACTGCATTTCCACATTGGTACGTGCGTGATGAGGGGAAAGGCGAATGGAGTGGCAAGCCAAGAAACTGGCTACATTTTGGCGACGAGTATCAATATATTGCGATGAGTGACCACGGTGAAGGAGAGAACCGCGAGTTGGGCGGCCACCAAGTAGGGCTAGCGCATTTTGCTTATGTGACCAATAACGTCGAAGCCATCATACAAAGACTGACCGATGCAGGTTATCCGATTGCCCAACCTGGGGCTGATGAGCCATATCGCAAGAATGTGTATTTTGTTGACCCGGCAGGTTTTGAGATCGAATTCGTTGAATACCTGACGGATGATCCAAAACTTCGTAACCTGACAAGCTAAAAGAGACGTAAATAATAAAACGCCAGCAGATGGTTACTGCTGGCGTTTTAGTTTATCTATCAGGTTTATTTATCGCATTAGCGCTGTTTGGCAAAAACCTGAGTCCAGTAATACCCGTAGCTTGCCGAGTGATTTTCGACAAGCGACGCGCCCATCTGATCAAAATCCGAACTCATGATATTTAGGCAGTGACCTTCGCTCGATAACCAAGCATTAACGACGGCGTTAATGGAACTTTGCCCTACGGCGACATTCTCACCAATAGCGCTCCAAGCATAGCCCGTTGCGTTGACTCGATCTGACATATTGCTGCCGTCAGAGCCTGTATGACTCATGAAATCGCTGTTCGCCATGTCGCTTGAATGTCGATAAGCGGCGCTTTCCAAATCGTAGCTCCAAGTCAGGGCCCCAACAGGTGGCATGGTGGTTGCGCCACACTGTTGTGTAGTAGAGCGAGCACTGTTGATCGCTGCGAGCATCTGCTCGGCAAATGTGCCTTGTGACGATGTGGAACCTGTGTTTTGAGAGCCGCAGTCTACAGGTGCTGACGACTCCCCGTCGCCGCCACATGCGCTGAGAAGTAGAGCCAAAACTGGCACTAAGATCTTAGTTGGCATTGTCTTTCCTTTATGAGTGACGAAGAGCAAACTGCGCTTGTCGATAATAACGCCCAATAACCTAACAAAAACCCATAAAAGCACCATATGGCTTGGAGTGTTTTAACCAAAGACTCACATGAAGTTTTCAATCTCCTTGGTTCGGTTGGTAAATCGGCAACGTTTCAGCCCACGTATGGAATTGCGTTTCATCCATATCCTGTATCGCTTGGGTGATAAAATCGATGAACACCCTCACTCGAGCAGGCACATATTCCCGGTTGGCATAGAGAAGATACACGCCATTTCCTGCTTGGCGCATACTCGGAAATATCGGCACTAAACGCCCCGCTTTGAGCCAATCTCTCGCGATAAAGTGAGGAATCTGAGTTAACCCTAAGCCTTCTGCGCAAAGCTCTGCCATGGATTCGCCGTCGTTTACAATAAAATTTCTCTCGGGGTTATACTCACTTGCACCGTCTGGTTCTGGCATCCGAATCGGCAACAGTTTCCCCGTTTGTTTAAAACGAAAACGAACCCAAGAATGGTCATTGAATACATCCGGGCCACTCGGAACACCATGCCGCGCTAAGTAATCCTGACTGCCACAAATAATAAAATCGATAGGACTCAGCTGGCGCACAATCAACTGGCTGTCCTGAACGACACCAGATCTAATCGACACATCAATCCCTTGCTCAATAATATCAACGTAGGCGTCATCGTAATGAATATCGATAGTGATGCTGGGGTAGCGGCGACAAAACTCTTTTAATAAAGGGCGAATGTAAAGGCGACCGTAGGAGACTGGCACGTTAATCTTAAGCAGCCCTGAAAGCGCATCATTGTGGCTTTTCAATGAATCCTCACACGCCGTCAGTTCGTCCAGTACAAACCTAGCGGTATTTGCGTATCGACGACCGGCTTCTGTCAGACGGATCTGTCGCGTAGAACGTTGGAAAAGCTGTATTCCCAAGTCGCTTTCAAGACGATGGATAGCCTTACTCACCGCAGAAGGGTCTGTGCCATACGCTTTGGCGGCCGCAGCAAAACTGCCACCTTCTAAAGTGGCAATAAAAAATCGTAGGGACCGTATCTTATCCATAAAACTCGTGCATTCCATTCGTGAACTTTATTCACTTTAGTAAAGACAAAGTGGCTCTTCAATCACCAATCAGCCCAAATATAATGAATCTCAATAACTTGATGCTCTGTTAGCGAGGAAAAAACAATGGGTAAAAATGGATTAAAGAATGCACTACAACTATTGATAGCGACCTTAGTTCTATTCTTTGGGATGCTTCAAACGGCACATGCGGCGGATAAACGCATTGGCATTCTGGTTTATGACGGCGTATTGACCTCTGATGTTACTGCGCCTTTAGAGGTCTTTGGTGTCGCAAGTCGGCTGACTTGGTTTAGTGATTATGAAGTGCTCACTATTTCCGTCTCTGAGCAGAAAACCATCACCACTGAAGAGGGATTAAAAATTGGTGTGGATGCTTGGATTGGCGATCAGCCGGAACTCGACGTGCTGGTTTTAACATCCAGCTACGACATGGATGCGCTAATCGAAAACAAGGATCTCATTCACTTTATTCAAACCACATCAAAGGCGGCAGATTGGATGGCAAGTAATTGCTCTGGTGCGTATCTATTGGCCGAGGCTGGCCTTTTAAACGGTAAGAAAGCGACGACATGGGCAGGAGGTGAAAACGGATTACAAAAAGACTATCCAGCAGTTGATGTACAGATCGACCAGAATTTTGTTGTTGATGAGGGCGTCATCACCTCAAACGGCAGCCTAGTCAGCTATCAGGCCGCCCTTAAATTGCTGCATCTCATGACTTCAGAATCTAAAGCTCAAGAAGTCGCAGACGCCCTTCAATACTCACGTTTTTCTACCCAGCCATTTTAAGCGGGCAAGGACGAAACCGCAGGTAACCTTTGAAGCTTCAGAGGTTACCTGCTGCTCAGCTCTACACTTCTGATCTTAATGCTATGGAAAAACACAAACGATACGAAGCACTGACGAAGGAGCGATACCAAGATATCTATCGTCTCGCATATTGGCTATGCAAAGATCATCACCTTGCTGAAGATTTGGCGCAAGACACCTTCCTGAAAGCGTGGCGATTCTTTGATAACTTAAATGATCCCAATGCCGCGAAGCCTTGGCTCATCACCATTTTGCGTCGTGAGAATGCTCGGCGCTTTGATAAAAAGCAGTACGATTTTGTCGATATTGATGAGTGTGTAATACAGGCAAAAACCTACCCTGGCAGTGACCACGACATGGCACAAGATTGGCTTCAAAAACAAATGATGATTCTCGAACCCAAATACCGAGAGCCATTGGTCTTAAAACTCGTAGTCGGGTTTAATCATAATGAAATTGCTCAAGTATTAGAGCTTAATCACAACACCGTGGCGACTCGATTATTCAGAGCACGCAATCAGATCATTGCGCAGAGGGAGCGCGATTAAGACACAAAAAAGTAGTCAATCATGTCAACTAACTGGCTATGCTCCGGTCTATTTCATAAGTCGTTACACAACTCGGCGCTTTAACGCTTTACATCAAGCGCGACTAGATGAACACTTCTCGTCAAAGTACAATAACAGCCGACATAGAGTAGAGTCAGTAAAACATTATGAGTAACACAACGGCGAAAAAGCCGAATCCCCTATTCGAGATTCTTTTTAACGTATTCATCCCTTCCTTTATCTTGATGAAGTTTAGCGGCGATGAACACCTAGGAACAGCAATGGCGCTGGTTGTCGCTTTGCTATTTCCTATCATTTACGGCGGTATGGACCTTGTCCGGAACAAGAAATTTAACTTTATTTCTGCACTTGGCTTTATCAGTGTTTTATTAACTGGCGGCATTGGCTTGTTAGAGCTCGATACACGTTGGTTAGCCTTGAAAGAAGCCCTGATCCCTGGCCTGATCGGTTTAGCGGTTTTGGGCTCAACGTTTACCCGCTACCCACTGATGCAGAAGTTAGTACTGAATGACACGGTATTGAATTTATCGCTGATTAACGAACGCTTGAAAGAGAACGGTCAATCAGAGGCATTTGAACGTTGTCTAATGTCATCAAACTATCTGTTTGCGAGTACTTTTGCGTTCTCATCCGCGATGAACTACTTCCTTGCGACTTGGATCGTGACCAGTCCTTCGGGCACGGCTGCCTTTAATGAAGAGTTGGGTAAGATGACGCTTTACAGCTACCCGATGATTGCAATTCCAAGCATGTTAATGATGTTCGGTATTTTTTATTACATTTGGCGTCAAGTACGTACGATGACATCGCTCGAAACAGAACAAATTTTCCATTTAAAATAGTCCCATCATTACAAATAACCCATCAAAAAAGGGAGGATTTTATCCTCCCTTTTCTCAACAGACTCACTGTAATTCATAACGTCAAAATGATTTTTCCTGACACTGCCGATGAGCGTTGCTCAACCATTTCAATCGCAGTTTGAAAATCCTCTAGCGGCAGCTCAGACGCTACATTTAACTTTATATCGTTGGCAATAAAGTGGTCTAACATTTCAGCGAATACCGCCTTTCTCACGCTTTTACCTACCGACTCTTCCCAATATCGCAAAAAGAAGGTGCTAAAGTCGATGTTGTTGGTCTTCATCGATTCAAAAAACGCCGGCGTATAAGGCGCCAACGACAACGTTCCGTAGTTGATGTATTGACCGTTTTCTTTCAAGGTACGAATGAGATACGTGCCAGCCTCACCACCTATCGCATCCAAAGCGACCGTTGGTTGTGGCAGTTTGCGCGTTTGCAGTTGCGCGTGTAAGTCTTGCTTCGCGTCCAATACTGGAATCGTATCGTACGGATACTCGTCTGGCTTTGAAGTGACAGCAATCAGTGTAAAACTCAGGGAGTGGGCGAGCTGGGCAAATATCTTACCGATCGCCGAACCCGCCGCATTGATGATCACCACATCCTCTTTGTTCAACTTAGCCACTTTAGTGGTGATCACCCACGCGGTTAACGCGTTGATGTACAACTGGCAGGCATAGCCGTTATCCAAACTCTCAGGTAGCGGAAAAAGATTCTCAGGCGAAGCATCTATGTAGTATTGCCAAGTACCACTCATCGCCACCAACACTTTTTGCCCAACTTGAAGGTCAGTTTGACCAACAGCACTGACTTCCACCACACGCCCAACCGCTTCAAATCCCGGCACGCGAGGTGGTACGTGAACGCGGCGGTATTGCCCAACACCATAAATGGAAAGCAAGTCACTTGGGTTAATGTTTGTAGCTTCGAGCCTCACCCGAATCTTGCCCTGAACAAGCGGTTTGAGGGGCTCTTTTTCCAACGACAGCGACGTTTTGGACTGACCAAAGCAGAATTGATTCACTCGAGTATTTATCGTTGGTGCCATTGTTATTCATACCATGTAGTTGAAATTAAAAAGGGACGTTTCATGGCTTCTTCTCAAAAACATTAAGTGAAGTCGAAGCTCTGTATTTCTACCTGCGCGATGCGCCGTTCACTCTAAACTGTTGTGGCGTCATATCAAAATAGGCTTTAAATGCTTTGATGTAGGATGAGTCGTTTTGATAACCCACTAGGTCTGCAATGGCTTGGATTGGCAACGATTCATCTAACAAAGAAAGCGAGTAAATCAGCCGAATTTGTTGCCGCCAAAGCAGAAATGAAGTGTTGAATTCCTTGGCGAACAACCGTGATAAAGTGCGCTCAGACGCCCCAATTTTCTCCCCCCACTCTTTTAGCGAACAGCTCAACGCGGGCTCGTCAGTCAGTTGCTCGAAAATCAGTTTTAGTCGGCGATCTTGTGGCAGTAATAACTGAAATGTCTGCACGTTGCTTTTCAAAATTTGATCATGCAACACCGCCAGCAAATGCAGCACTTCTTCGTGGCTTGTCTCACCTTCACACTGTCTGCGGATCTCTTGTAAAAGCTCATTTAAAAACGGCGTTAAAGCAATGGTTCTCACTTGTGGCTCGTACGTTGCGCCAAACGCAGGGTTGAGGTAAATGCCAACAAATATCGTATTGCTCAGAGCAATCGACTCGTGTTGAACACCCGCAGGAACAAATAACGCAGAAGTGTGCGGAACCAAATGCTGATAATGCTCCGTTTGCGTTTGCAATAACCCTTTGATAGGAAAGATGATTTGATGCCAAGTGTGTTGATGTAGCGCATCAATGTAACCTTTTGGCATGTCGATGGTTTTCACCAAAACAGGAGAATGGGGATTCGCGGCCATCATTTCATTGGAGGTCATGACGCCTGACTTCGAATCAATTTGGCGAGTTAGCATTGTTGATTGTCTTTTCATCCCTATTCCGACACAAGTTCACTAGGCTATCATGCTCCGCATCGCGAATGAAGGTAAACACTTTATCTCTCATTCAAATAATAAGGAGGTTACATGAAGAAAATCGGCGTCGTAAAAGCTGTGCTAGCAGGGAAAACTGTCCCTTATGCTCATGGAGCGCAAAGCGCAATCAACAAACAAGTGTTGCCCGAGCGCCAGCACGCAACAGAGCTTGGTTTTACCAGTGATGAGCAAGGCGATCCGCGCTTTCATGGTGGGATTCAAAAAGCGCTTCATATTTACCCAAGCGAGCACTACCCAATCTGGCAACAAGAATTAGGCGAAAGAACTATTTTCCAATCCGCTGGCGGCTTTGGCGAAAACATCAGCTCCGAGGGCGTCACCGAATCCACGATTTGCTTGAAAGATAAAATCCGTATCGGCTCAACACTACTTGAAGTGTCGCAAGGTCGCATGCCTTGTTGGAAACTTAACGTACGATTTGACCAACACGACATGGCGAGAAGACTGCAAGATACGCTTCGAACAGGCTGGTATTTCCGAGTATTGGAAGAAGGCGATATCGGTGCAGGTGACGAGATTATTCTGTGTGAAAGACCTTATCCAGAATGGCCATTGGCTCGCATCATGGGCGCGGTTTTCACTGGCTGTTTAGATAGAGAAGAACTCACTAAGCTGTCTGAACTGCCGTTAGTCGAGTCTTGGGGCAAGTTGGTCGAGCGCCGCCTAGAAACTGGCGAAGTCGAGGATTGGGAAATGCGCTTGGTTGGCCCAACAAGACAATAAAAAACGCAGAGTAAAAGCTCTGCGCTCACTATAAAAACGTGGCCTTGGTTATTACTGTCCTGCTGCATACTGACCATCGGTGACCTGCTCTTTCCAGATAACGTTTTCACCGTCTTTTGACGCCGTAACCACTAGGTGAGTCATTGGCGCATTTGGTGTTGCACCGTGCCAATGGTCGATACCAGGAGGACACCAAACACTATCACCAGCAGCAAATCGAATTACATGCCCATCACGCGTTCCTGTAAGTGCGGTACCGGAAGTGACGATCATGTGTTGTCCTGCAGGGTGAGTATGCCAAGCGGTTCGAGCTCCTGCATCAAAAGTGACATAGGCGGCGCTGTAGTTTGCAACTTCGTTTTCAGGAAACAACATCTCGACGTTAACTTTCCCGGTAAATAGGTTTTCAGGTCCTTGAAACGATTTCTGATCAGCAGAGCGATAAACTTGCTGCGAAGATGAGTTACCATCGGCTGCTTGAGCGATTGGAAGCATAAATCCCGTCGACAACAGCACAGACCAAATAAACAATGATGATTTATTTTTCATAAAACGAATTCCTTTCTAATTGATATGATTGGCCAAATAATATTTATTTTTCCAAAACTGTTTTTAGGACCGATTGAGCATTGTTAGACACACTTTCACCACAGCACTCATTTAATACAACAATAAATTCCTCTAACTCTTTAAGAGAAACATTGTTATTCATACTGATATTATAGTGAGCTGCTAATTGGCTATTAACACCGTTCATATTTGCTAATGCTGCAATCGTAGCAATTTCACGCTCTTTCCAAGTGAGCACATCGCGTTCAAAAATATCACCAAACAAATGTGCTTTTAGGTATTCATCAATTTGCGGAGAAAAATCGAATAGCGCGCCTTTTACTTCTGCACCAACAAGTTGTGTTTGGTTTTCAGCGCCAAATTCTAAGCTGGTTTTATCGTTAGGTAACGCGCTTGATTCTCGCCCTAAGATATCGGTAATACCTCGGCTTTTACGTTCCTCCAACACCGTCATAAATGTTGCTAGTCCATTCAAACTGCGCGGAAATCCAGCATACGCGTACAACTGAGCCAGCACTTCTTTTGTCTCGTTGACCGTTAGGCCTGCGTCTAACCCATCATTAAGGCTTTGTGTTAGTTTTTCTATTTCACCACTCGCAGTAAAAGCAGAAATAGGAATAATAGCTCGCTCTTTATCACTGAATATTTCTGATGCTGAAGCGATATTCGTTGTGCATAGTGTTGCCATAGTGAGCACCAATATTAATATTGATTTAACAGATTTGTTTAATGCTTTCATATCAAAATTCCATTATGTAACGGTGTTCTAATCCATAGAAGTTCTAGAAATATATTTATTAGCGTTCTGATTTCTACATTAATAATTCACATTGTTAACTAGGTCATTAATTTACTTTTTCGATCGTGACACGGTTTGTTTCTTTCGAAATAAAGCAATGAATCCCATCATCGATTTGACCTAATTTAATTAACCCAGACGCGTAACCAAAGTCCTTATAAAAGATAACTAAATTTCCCCAAGGGGCGTA
This sequence comes from Vibrio sp. CCB-PB317, assembly GCF_022808245.1. Lineage (NCBI taxonomy): Bacteria > Pseudomonadati > Pseudomonadota > Gammaproteobacteria > Vibrionales > Vibrionaceae > Vibrio > Vibrio sp. CCB-PB317. The sequence goes on along the minus strand of NZ_JALGNU010000002.1, from coordinate 179,561 downwards.
ATAAGAGATGTCACCCGTTTTTGATTGAGTTCCAGAAGGTGCGCCTTCGCGAGTTAACTTATTCGGTAAGTAAGCAATTTTCTCTGTATTTGCGTAGTCTTGTAGATCTAATGTTAGAGGCAATTGACGAACAAAATCGTCTGTACTCGCACTGCTCTTCAATGTACCTAAAACACTGCAATCATCGAAAATAAAACGAATTTTCACCATATTTTCCTCCAATCCAGCGCTATTAACTTCTGCGTTTACAATGCAGGGGAACATCCAGGCACTACTCACCAAAACGCATCTCACCCACTGATTGAAACGGTACGCTTGTCTCATCGAGATTCCCTTTTCTCACTGAAAACTTAGCTCGGGCTACTTTAGTTGCATGTACTCTTGATCAGAGACTGGTTCGCACCATTCATTACTTGCGCCTTCAGCCGGTATTTCTATTGCAACATGTGAGAACCAACTGTCTTTAGCTGCGCCATGCCAATGCTTAGTACCTGGCGCGATATGCACGACATCGCCAACATTCAACTCTTGTGCTGGTTGGCCAAATTCTTGATACCAACCTCGCCCTCCTGTCGCTAACAGAATCTGCCCACCTTCATGATGAATATGCCAAAAATTGCGACACCCTGGTTCAAACGTTACGTTCGCCACGATAAGACCAGGCTGATTGAGCAACGCCAGATAACTCGTACCGGTAAAGTAATCCGCATACGCTTCATTCTTTTCACCAAACTCGAAAATGCCTCGACCTTGAAATACACTGGCTTGCAGTACGTCAGGGATTTGAGTATTGCTTTTGTTATTCATCATGACTCCAAATAGTGTTCTTGAGTGCTTACAACTCACCAAACCATGGGTTCACTGTATTGCGCTTTGATAGATGGCCGTTAGCCTATTCTTTGCTAATACTTGCCCAATATTCCAAACCAATACAAAAGACAACCATACTTGAGACCGGTTAGAAAAAACGGAATAAAAACTCATCTATACATAAGTATTTGACTATTAAATAATAAAATTCATTACAGACAATTAACCCGCTCAAAAACCAACCAGAAAGATCACTCTCTGATCGCTTAACCTCGAAATAGACACTTGCCCAATATTCTTTACTTAAAGAAATGAACTGTTATAACTATGCTTAATGAAGTCGCTTAATTGACTCCGAAGAGGCGTTAACTACAAAGGCAGAAATCGCATGCCGTTAACCCCGAACCTGAGGCCAACCAGAGGAGAGCACTGACTTATGCAAGAGGTACCGTCAAACACTTCGTCAACCCTGGCCAGTGCAATAGAAAAGCTTGCCAAGCACATAGAGAAATGGGCAAATGGCGCGAACCAATATGACACAGAAATTCCAGGATTAAGGTTCAGTCGCTGGGCAACCCCAACACCACCGACAAGCTACACCCACAACCCAAGTATTTGCTTAATTGCTCAAGGGAGAAAGCGCGTGTTGTTGGGTGAAGATAGCTTTGTTTACGATGCGAACCACTTTTTGATCTCCTCTGTCGACTTGCCAATTATCGCCAATATCATTGAAGCCAGTGAAGATAAACCTTATTTAGGGGTGATTATGGAGCTGGATCTAACTGAAATATCTCAACTTATTGTCGATAGTGAACTGACGTTTAATCAAAGCAAAGAAGCGCAAAAAGGCATAGCGGTTGGAGAATTATCGGAGCCATTACTTGACGCCTTTCTGCGTTTAATAGAGCTGCTGGATGAAGGACAAAGCATCAAAATTTTAGCGCCGATTATTAAACGAGAGATTTTTTATCGACTGTTAATCACCGAACAGGGCGCTCGTCTTAATCAAATCGTAACTGCAGGAAGTCACAGCCATCAAATCGCGAAGGCCATTGATTGGTTGAAGAATAATTTCGTAAAGCCGTTAAGTGTCAGTGAGTTAGCCGCCTACAGTGGCATGAGTAAATCGGCGTTTTATACTCACTTTCGTTCTATGACATCCATGACTCCACTGCAATTTCAAAAGAAATTAAGACTCAGCGAAGCTCGGCGTTTAATGCTGACAGAAAACCTCGATGCCATGGCCACTACGTTCAAAGTGGGTTACGAAAGCCCTTCTCAATTTAGCCGTGAATACAGCCGTTTATTTGGTGCGCCACCATCCAAAGACATCAAGTCTTTGCGCGAGAGTATGGGTTAAGCTCGGAATATCCTAGGAAGAAGCTAGAAAGTGAAACCGTCAGCCTCGTACTGCCTCGAGGCTAACGGTTTTATTATTTGGGAGAGAATGAACGTCACCTGCATGTGCAAGCAAAACTGCACAATATGTTTATAACACCGCTTGTCGACTAGGCAAAAAGACCTCACCCAACATACAGCGAACCGAGCCACCACCAATAGATTCTATGGTAGAAACATCGAATGGCAGCAATTTACCGTGCGTCGCAAGTTGATTTCTTTGTGCAGGAGAGAAAGCATCGTATGCCGATTGCGACATCGCAATGACTTTATCTCCATTGATGGTTTCCAACTGAAGAATGTTGCCGCAGAAGTGGTTCATTTGCTCAATCGAGATAGAGATCACTTGCTTATCTTTGGCGAGTGATTTAATCACAAAACGACGCTCAAATTCTGGGATCACTTCGTCACAAATCACGCAGAACTGCTCACCCACAGCCATCATCACGTTGGTATGGTAAATAGGCGCACCAGATGGCAAACGAGTTTGGAAAGAGATCACTCGTTCATAGCCAATACGATCGGCGTAATCTTCTAAAACCAGACGATCACAACGTTGTGAGAGTGCGGCATAGACCGTTTTATTTAAGTGGTCAAAGACCATCACACCCGTGCTTTCTAAATACGCTTGCTCATCAAGATATTCAGTTAGGCTGCTACGTCGATGAACTTCTCGCCCAGCTTGCGCTAGTGCCGCCACAAGCGCATCGGGACGCACTTCTTTTTGACGGTTTTCACAGGCCATTGGAAAGGTGTACAACGTGCCATCTGGCGTAGTGCTAAACCAGTTGTTTGGAAATACCGCGTCTGGCGTCGAAACATCTGAAGCTGGATAATCAAACTCAACAACTTGAACGCCCTCTTGACGCAGCGTAGCTACCATACTCGCGAACTCGGCCATCACTCTACGCGAGACTTCTTCTTGGCTGAGTGACACTTTATGTTGGAACTCATTATCTTGTGCGGTTTCTTCATTAAAACGAAACTCTTTCGGTGGCACCATCACTACGCAGTTTGCGGTTTGGCGCTGAGCACTTTGCGTGCTTTCTTCTTTCCCATTAGCAAATTGGGTCACTGATTCGTGTAATAGCATCCAATACATTCCTTATCACTAGAATGAGGAGATTGTAAATTTATTGTTAACTTCAGTTTTGCTGTTTTCACAATTAATTTAATTATCTAGAAGTAATTTTCACTGAACTTAACTTATTTCTCCCGAAATTTTATTGTCACTATGCAGGTTTAAGGTTTTATGGCATCGCGATGAACATGCTAAGAATTCATCATAAGAATCAGAACCATAGACAACCACACCCATAACCAACTAGTTACATTTAAAACACAATCGGTTAGACTATTTTTTCGCCCCTCTCGTCAATCCGTCTGCTTTCTCGAGGAGCAGCCAAAAACTCTTATACACGCGGCTTCGTCCAAAGCTGCGTGAATCGATGGATTTAGCCACCCCAAATGGCACTGTTTTAACTTTAGGATGAGTTATGTTTAAACGATTTGAAGGCTTTACAGAGCCGTTCCCCAAATCCACACCAGATCAGCCTCCTTCAGGGATGCTCGCTTTTTTACGTTATTACACCCGCGGCTACGAAAAGCCTTTGATCATCATGTCTTTGATGGCCACGATTGTTGCTGTCGTTGAAGTTATGTTGTTTGGCGCGATGGGACAATTGGTTGATTGGTTGTCCACCAGCAATCCAGAAACGTTCTTGCAAGACAATAAAGCAGATTTGATTTTTTACGGAACCTTATTGTTGGTTGTCATGCCCATTTTGGTGATCGTGTATTCGTTGCTCGTTCACCAAACATTATTGGGCAACTATCCAATGTCTATCCGCTGGCTTGCACACCGGTATTTGCTCAATCAAAGCTTAAACTTCTATCAAGATGATTTTGCAGGCCGAGTTGCAACTAAAGTCATGCAAACCTCATTAGCTGTGCGCGAAACCGTCATGAAAGCTATGGATGTATTTGTTTATGTTACGGTTTACTTCACCAGTATGATCATTATGTTAGCGACGGCAGACTGGCGTTTGATGATCCCAATGATCGTCTGGCTGCTCGCTTACATCGCTATCCAAATCTATTTCGTTCCTAAGCTCAAAGACGTCGCTTCAGCGCAGGCCGATGCTCGTTCGACAATGACAGGACGCATCGTCGACAGCTATACCAATATTCAAACGGTCAAACTGTTTTCTCATAGCCAGCGCGAAACCCAATATGCTGAGCAAGGCATGAAGGGATTTTTGAATACGGTCTATCGTCAAATGCGCCTAGTGACCGGCTTCGACGTTGCTGTAGAGATCTCAAACTATATTTTGGTGTTTTCCGTTGCTGCTTTATCGATTTACCTGTGGTTGGATAGTGCCATCAGCGTTGGCGCGATTGCGATTGCTGTTAGCCTTGCATTACGCGTAAATGGTATGTCGATGTGGATCATGTGGGAAGTTGGCGCCCTCTTTGAAAATATGGGAACCGTAGTCGATGGAATGAAAACGCTCTCTAAGCCAATTGATATTAAAGATAAACCAGACGCAAAAGACTTAGTTGTCACTGAAGGTGGCATTCACTTTGATAACGTCAGCTTCCATTACGGTGAGAACAAAGGCGTGATTAGCCACCTCGATCTCAACATCAAACCAGGAGAGAAAGTCGGCTTGGTTGGGCGCTCCGGCGCCGGAAAATCAACTCTGGTGAACTTGTTACTTCGTTTCCACGATGTCGAAGACGGCAGCATTAAGATCGATGGACAGAACATCTCAGAAGTCACACAAGACTCTTTGCGTTCAAAGATCGGTATGGTGACCCAAGATACTTCTCTGCTACACCGCTCGATTCGCGACAATATTTTGTATGGCAACCCAGATGCGACAGAAGAAGATTTGCTGAAAGCCACTAAGCAAGCGCATGCCCATGAGTTTATTGAAACTCTGACCGACCCATTTGGTAATGTCGGATACGATGCGCAAGTTGGTGAACGTGGTGTGAAACTGTCTGGCGGCCAACGTCAGCGTATCGCAATATCTCGTGTGCTACTCAAAGATGCACCATTGTTGGTACTGGATGAAGCAACATCGGCTCTGGATTCAGAAGTCGAAGCAGCCATCCAGGAAAGCTTGAATGAGTTAATGCAAGGAAAAACCGTTATTGCGATTGCGCACAGATTGTCGACCATAGCACAAATGGATCGCCTCATCGTGCTAGATAAAGGCAGTATTGTTGAGCAAGGTTCTCACCAAGAGCTCATCGCGAACAACGGTATTTATGCCCAGCTTTGGGCGCATCAAACTGGCGGATTTATCGCTGAAGAGTTAGAAAATCAACACGTTTCTTAATTAGCGAGAAACCCAATAAAAACGGCGCATGAAGCGCCGTTTTTCATTTTTATTAATAAGCCTATACTCATATAGCCATTATAGTTTCTCATATATGAAACACCCTCCATGATAAAGCTCACATTTTTTCTGCTAATATACCGCCTCGTTGCGTATCCATTGCAATGAACACAATACAGAGTTTTGAGCCGTCTTCATTTGTCATTTCACTTTTTGAGAAACAGCTATACTCAATAGATGGCTTAGTTATTAGATTAACAATAAGGTAATTAGCTTATGTGTAAATGTGGTTCAATGCAGATCGTACAACTCAAACCAAGTTGGGCTGACAAGCTATTCGGCTACTCAGAAAGATGGAAATGCCAACTTTGTTGTAAGATCTACCGCATCTAAAATTAAAAATAGAATCTTAGTTTTTCTAAGAAAAAGCAGTGGCCCGACAGTAATTGTCGGGTTTTGTTTTTCTGCACATCCATTTTTATCCCTTCGCAACACGGTCACTCATCACGGCAAAACCTAGCATCTCAATGTGACTTAGGTATAGAATCAGGCCCACTTATTTATTCCGATATTCACATATAACTGGTCACTATGAACAAAAGTTTGCTAACGAATGTCCTCGCTATCGCTTTGATGGCTGGAGGTCATCAATTACAAAACGACTACCTTTGGTATGCGGGGCTGTTTGCGTTCTCAGGCGCCATCACTAACTGGCTTGCCATCCACATGCTGTTTGAAAAAGTGCCTGGATTATACGGTTCTGGCGTGATCCCCGCGCGATTTGAAGAGTTTAAACTGGCTATCAAAAACTTGATGATGGAGCAGTTCTTTACCGAAGCGAACATCGATCGATTCTTGAACAAAGAAATGGCGGGCGGTGTAAACATCGATCTTCAACCTGTGATTGAGAAAGTGGATTTAAACCCAGCGTTTGACTCTTTGGTAGAAGTGATCGAAGGCTCTCAATTTGGCGGCATGCTAGCAATGTTTGGCGGCGCGGAGGCATTACAACCTATGCGGCAGCCTTTCGTCGAAAAGATGCAAGAATCCATTATTGAGTTGAGCAAGAGCGATAACATCAAAGAAGCACTGAAAGAGCAGTTCGAATCTCCTGCTATGATGGATGAGATAAAGCAGAACATTGAAGGCATCATTGATCAGCGCTTGAGCGAATTAACACCCGCACTGGTCAAAGAAATGGTGCAAAAAATGATTAAAGAACACCTTGGCTGGCTAGTCGTTTGGGGCGGTGTTTTTGGCGGTTTAATTGGCGTTATCAGCACCTTTATCGGCGCATAGTCGCTCACCGATTTATCAAAAAGGAGCTTCGGCTCCTTTTTTGATCTTGAAAAAGTAATATGCCAAGCCACGCTAAATAATATGCTCAACGCATAAGCGCTGCAGTCATAGAATATCAGCCTCTAACCAAGAAGCTCCGGGTTTACGCCAAATCCTGTTTTATGTTCTTCAATTACCACTTCACTGCGAGTCTGGATTACGCCCGGAAGCGTGCCTAACTTACTCGACATAAACTCCTGATACGCTTTCATACTCTTAACACGAACCTTTATCATGGTATCGAAGTCCCCAGAGAGCGAATAACACTCTTCAATTTCCGGCATCAATTCGACGGCTTTCGCAAACTTTTCAAAAATGGAAAAACTGGTTTGGTCTAAGCGAATATGGATGAATACTTGCACATCCAACCCTAATTTTTCCGCATTCAGCTCCGCATGGTAGCCATTGATATACCCCTCTTTTTCTAGCCGCTTCACGCGGTCAGAACATGGCGAGGTCGTTAAGTTGATCTGCTTTGCGAGTTCAACAACTGGAATTCTGCCTCTTGAATGAAGCACTCTCAAAATGTGTAAATCAATCCGGTCCAATTGGTAACTCATTAACCACATCCTTGTAACCACTCAGGAAGCATCACATTAATCGTTGCTTAAACAATTGCAAACCATCAAATGCACAGCATGTGAAATTCAGCAGAGAATAATTAGAAAATAACTAAGGAAGGAAAGGGCTGCGATTACTGCCGCTCTCTCCATAACCGAGTATGAAGAACAAAAGTAATCTAGCGGCTCCCGTAGAGTCGCAAATTTGAAAGCGTGTGATACGCCTTTATAGATCTGGCGTGCGGGACAAGCCGCCCTGTTTAGCTATTAATCATAGCTATCGCTCTGAATTAGATAGCTGCCGACGTATGCCTGGTAGGATGAGGAATCACTTCTCCAATTGCACGATGATTACAGCATCGGCAGTAGTATTGTGGTTCCATCTCGTAGTAGTGTTCACCTGATACAAATTTCGCCATCAGCTGTGTAAAACTCACCACTTTACCTGTCAACGAATCAACGGGCTGTGGCTCGCAACGCTTCATGATCACTTTATGTTGCGTTGATTTTCTACAAGCTGCGCAATATATATCCGGCATTTCTCTTCTCCCTGTTTTTCAGTACTACTGACAATTGACATATTTTGTTCAAAATAATTCCACAATAAAAAAGCCCCTTTAATTTTTTGTGTCCTATCTTCAAAAAATTGGACGAAAGTATCAAAAAATTGAGACATTGGTCAGACCTCAACTTTTGTACCATTATTATGAACGAACGCGCTTATGTGTGTAATAATACGACACATCACACATAACCAATTGTGGCTACTCGCTATTTCAATCTGCAATGATCAATTTTATGGCGTTTTAAATATGGCTTTCACTCACATTTTCGATTCAGGCATTACTTGGTTGTTTAAACACGCCTGATTTACAGTGTGAATCTGCAATTTCCACAATACTGACTCATCTCAAGGACGCACGATGACGCTTCAACCAACGCTCACTACAGAAAGGCTTATTCTTCGCCCATTTCATCCGGCAGACAGCGCAACAGTCGCACGACTCGCAGGAGACAAGAGCATTGCTGATATGACCGCAAACATTCCTCATCCCTATGAAGAGCCGATGGCACAAATTTGGATTAAGAGCCATGTTGGCGTATATCACCAACGTAGTGGGGTCATATATGCTATTACTCTACGTCAAGACGAAGCGTTAATTGGTGCTGTTAGTCTGCTAAACATCTCGGAGGGAGTCGGCACATTAGGGTATTGGCTTGGCGTCGATTATTGGGGGAATGGGTTTGCTCAAGAAGCGTCAATGGCTTTAATTCAGTTTGCCAGACCACATTTTGAGTTATCGGGCCTAAAAGCGATGCACTTGGTCGAAAACAGACAATCCCAATCAGTCATTCAAAAGTTGGGCATGACGTATATCGACAATCACATCATCAAAATGCAGGGAAAAGAACGAGAAGTCTGCGTATACCAGCAAATATTTTCGCCTCAAGTAACCGTAGCGACCTCTCAAAATTAAGGCACTAAAAAACCAGCCTCTCAGCTGGTTTTATCTTTCACCTTGAAAGGCAAAATACTAGTCTTGTGCGACTTTCACACGAATCTTGCTCTTGTGTACTGAAGACAGGTTTAGTGCCTCCAACGCCGCAACGGCTTCGGCTTCATCCGGCATGATCACAAAACCAAACCCTTTTGATAAACCCGTTTCTTGATCAAGCACGACGGTGCAAAGCTCAACTTTGCCGTAGTTTGAGAACAGAGTACGGATGTCTTGCTCTGTCGTCTCACGAGCTAAGTTTCTTACTAGAAGTTTCATATTAAACCATTTTATGTTTATAACGCCTCAATTCTCTCAGCTTCTCCCTTACAAACCAAGTGAATAATGTTCTTGCGAAGGCTAGATGTATCTAAGTGTTTCTGTTTAAATGATTTTTAGTGATAACGCTCTGAATCCTGCATTACGAAACGATTGGAGTATAAAAGCCTAGGAGATTCGACATGGAAACCAAACGTTTAAAGCTCATCCCAGCTTGCTTGGAACGTGCAGAAGAAGCACATCAGGCCGTTGTTCGTAGCCAAAAAACGCTTGAAGTTTACCTGCCATGGGTACCTCACGTGCTCACTTTAGAAGCGATGATTGCAGGGACAGAGAAAGCCATCGCAAACTTTGAAAACTTCGAAGAAGAGTTGCGCTACTACCTAATCGACAAGGAAAGCGATCGTTTACTCGGTGCCATTGGGTTAATGATCCATGATCAAGAGATACCGGCATTTGAGATTGGCTATTGGCTTGATGATCGCGCGGTAGGCTACGGTTATATCTCTGAGGCGGTAGCGGCGATTGAAAACTATGCATTCGAAGCGTTGGACGCGAAAAGAATCACGATTTTAGCCGATGCGAATAACCGCAAAAGCCGTGCGGTTGCTGAGCGCTGTGGGTATGAGTTTGAAGGTGAGCTACGCAATGCTCGGCGTGCGTCTTCTGGCGAGCTGAGTAACACCGTCATTTACGCCAAAGTTCGTCGTGACTAACACACTCACAATGAATAAAGCGACGTGAAAATCTGGCCTCAAGCAATCACCATTAACGTTTATTAAATTCAGATAAAACAAAGCCCGCTGTATAAGCGGGCTTTGTGTTCGTAAAGGAAGTAATTAGTCTAGTTCAACTAGTTTCTTCTCGTACGATTGATGTTGGTCTAATACGTCTTGCGCAGCACCGCCCGTTGCTTTACTTACCACAATGATAGCAAGCGTAGAGAAGATGATGCCCGGTACGATTTCATACACATCAAACCAACCGCCAGTTAGCTGCTTCCAAACTACGATAGTGATACCACCAACAAGGATACCTGCTAGTGCGCCATTACGGTTCATACCGCTCCAGTAAAGGCTAAGTACAACCGCAGGACCAAATGCAGCACCGAAGCCAGCCCAAGCGTAAGAAACAAGACCAAGTACTGAACTATCTGGTGTCATTGCTAGGAATAGCGCAACAAGCGAAATCACGATAACGCCGATACGGCCAATCATTACGATTTCTTCAGAAGAGGCTTCTGGCTTGAATACTTGCTTGTAGAAATCTTCTGCAAGCGCTGAAGATGAAACAAGAAGCTGTGAGTCTGCTGTACTCATTACCGCCGCGAGGATTGCTGCTAACAACATACCCGCAACGACAGGGTGGAATACTGCGTTAACCAATAGCATGAAGATCTTCTCGCCATCTTCTAGTTGAGTGCCCGGATGACCCGTAACCCAAACCAGACCGACAAGACCAACAAGCATTGCACCAACCATAGATAGTGCAGTCCAAATCACAGCGATACGACGTGCAGTCGTTAGATCTTTGTTTGAACGAGACGCTTTAAAACGCGCTAGGATGTGTGGCTGGCCAAAGTAACCAAGACCCCATGCCGCTAAAGAGATGATCGCAATCGCAGACAGTGGTTCGCCTTTGGCGTCATTCCATAGCGTTGCAAGTTCTGGGTTGATGTCATGCAGATCAGAAGTTAGCTGACCTAGACCACCGTCCATTACTGCAACAGGAACAATCATTAGCGCAGCCGCCATTAGCAAGCCTTGCACTAAGTCAGTCCAAGATACCGCAAGGAAACCACCGAATAGTGTGTAAGAAACGACACACACCGTACCGATGATAACAGCGTAGGTGTAATCTAGACCGAATACCGTCTCAAACAGTTTGCCCCCTGCGACCAAACCTGAGCTGGTGTAGAAAAGGAAAAATAGAAGAATGAAAAACGCAGAGATTGTCTGGATCAGTTTCGACTTATCGTTGAAGCGACGTGACAGGAACTCTGGCAACGTTAACGCGTCAGTTTGGATACTGTAGGTACGTAGGCGTTTTGCACTGATGAGCCAGTTTGCCCATGTACCAAGAAGTAGACCGCCGGCTAACCAGAAGGCCTCGATACCCGCAGCGTACGCATAGCCAGGCAAGCCTAGCAGCAACCAGCCACTCATATCTGAAGCACCTGCAGATAATGCAGCAGGCCACGGACCTAGGCTACGGCCACCTAGGAAGTAATCAGATGAATTGGAAGTCCTCTTATACGCGTAAACGCCAATAGCAACCATAATCAGTAAATACGCCACAAAAGTGGACGTGATAGCAAAGCTATTTTCTATCATTAGATAGTCCTCGTTATAATTATTTCCTTCCTTGCCTGCCCTGATATTTTACCGTCTCAGCAATACATCAGAGTATAAGAAACCAATCTGGACTGGCTCTCAGTCCAGTTATTCCAGATTGGTATCACAAGTCAGGTTAGTGAGTTTCGTTCCCCAACTCGAGTAGAGTCGCGTTACCACCCACCGCGGTAATATTTATCGTTCGAGTGCGCTCGGTAATGAAGCGCAACGAGAGATGAGGATCATGAGCCAATTTCGGTGACTCTAAATCCGTTTCAGAAACTAAGCCGACGATTGCACCGTCACGCTTAGCTAGTTGAAGATTGAGCGCATGCTCAACCTGTGAACGCCCAACATAACCCACACTACGTACATCGCTCTCAAGCAACGGGGCAGACGCATCGTACGCAACAACCTGGACTAAGTTAGATGGGAAGTTTGCCAACGCTACAGCTTGCTTAACCAGTTGGTGTAGCTCTGCATTGTCACTGCAAACGACCACACTGTTGCCTGCAATTAAGGCACAGGTGATCATCGCAAAAGCACTGTATAACGCATTATCAGCAGGCTCGATGTTGTTTTCACAAATCACCAAAGCCACACCGCGTCCTGCGGCATACAGTTCGTTAGTTTCCCCTGTAGGGCCAACTAACTGGTGAGTTTCTGCAAGAAGAGTTGATGCTTGTTGCAAGTGGTAAGAAACCACTTTGGCAACGGTAGACTGCTGCCCTTCTAATGCAGATTTAAATGCCAGAACATGCTCGCATTTGTAATCAAAATCAGTCAGATTCCACTGCTCCCACGCAGAGAATGCATCTTTAAAATAGGTGATCTGATGAACCATAATGCGACTCCTTATGCGTTTTCTGCTTGAGCAAGAAGATGTTGAGTAAAGCGGAATAGGTAGTGTGGACCACCAGCTTTCGGGCCAGTACCCGACAAGCCTTGACCACCAAACGGCTGTACGCCAACCACAGCACCAACTTGGTCTCGGTTGATGTAGCAGTTACCCACTCGAGCGTGTTTCTCAATCCAACGGTACGTGGTTTCGTTACGGCTATGGATACCCATCGTCAAGCCAAAACCCGTCTTGTTGATCTGCGCAACCACGTTCGGTAATTCAGAGGCTTTAAAGCGAACAATGTGCAAGATTGGACCAAATTGTTCTTCTTTCAGCACATCGATGCCCGAGATTTCAAACGCACTTGGTGAGACAAAGTCACCATGCTGGCACGATTCGTCAAGTTGCAGCTGAGCGACTTTAGTCTGTGTTTTGCTCATTTGCTCAAGGTGAGCAAGGAGTTTTTGTTTTGCGTTGCTGTCGATAACCGGACCAACATCTGTTTTGTGTAGGTAAGGTAAACCAACATGCAGTTCATTCATCGCACCTTGAATCAGGTTGATCATACGGTCTGCAACATCTTCTTGTACAAATAGAACACGAAGGGCAGAACAACGCTGACCGGCAGATGCAAACGCTGAACGAATCACATCACGCACCACCTGCTCTGGCAATGCAGTACTGTCCACGATCATTGCGTTTTGACCACCTGTTTCCGCAATAAACGGAACCGGTTTCGCGCTGCGCTCCGCAAGCGTGACGTTAATGCGTTGCGCAGTTGCCGTTGAACCAGTGAATGCCACACCAGCAATGGCATCATGAGAAGTCAGTGCATGACCAATCTCAGCGCCGCGACCAGTAAGTAACTGAATCACACCAGCAGGGAAACCCGCATCAAGCATTAATTCAATAGCGCGAGCGGCAATTAAGCTTGTTTGCTCAGCAGGTTTGGCAACCACTGTGTTACCCGCAATCAGTGCTGCCGTTACCTGACCAAGGAAAATAGCCAGAGGGAAGTTCCAAGGGCTAATACATACAAACACACCAAGGCCTTCACGGCTAGAAATGCGTTTCACACCGTCAAAACCTTCTAGCTCAAATGGCTGTAGGTTTTGCGCTTGTTTCGCGTAATAACGACAGAAATCCACTGCTTCACGAACTTCATCAATACTATCGTGAATCGTCTTGCCCGCTTCTTTGTGACAAATCGCCACCAGCTCAGCCAGGTTTTCTTCCATTAAGTCAGCAAGCTTTTCTAAACAAGCCGCTTTTTGCTCAACAGGCACACCTTTCCAATCAGAGAAAGCGGTTTGCGCCGCATCAATTGCAGCGGAAACATGATCAAGTGTTGCAAATGCCACCTTGCCGACTTCAATTCGGCGATCGTACGGTGCGGTGATGATCTCAGCCGCATTTTCCTTGATCATGCTTTCGGCAAAACGCTCACCATTGATCATCGGGCCTGCAACCCACTGATTGTCCATGAAGCTTTCTACTTGCGCTTCAAATGGCTTCGCCTCACTGTCGATATCAATGTTGACGCCGTATGAGTTCTTACGCTCAGGGAATATATCGGCAGGTAATGGGATCTTGTCGTTGTGTAACGTGTCAAAACCCGTCAACACATCAACAGGGTGATGAGTCAACTCGTAAATCGGACAACGCGCATCAACCAATCGATGTACAAACGAGCTGTTTGCGCCATTTTCAAGCAGACGACGAACCAAGTACGGAAGAAGATCAGCATGGCTACCGACAGGAGCGTAAATACGTACTGGCTGACCGTACATTTTCATAACATGGTTATACAGTGAATCACCCATACCATGCAGGCGCTGGAACTCGTATTCTTTGTGCTCCGCCATGACAGCAATTGCCGTAACCGTGTGAGCATTGTGGCTTGCAAATTGTGGGTAGATATTACCGCGAACACCTTCGCTAAGTAGGAAACGAGCACAAGCTAGGTACGCAACGTCCGTCGCTTCTTTGCGAGTGTATACCGGGTAATTAGCGTAACCCGCTTGTTGAGACCACTTGATTTCGCTGTCCCAGTACGCGCCTTTAACCAAACGCAGCGGAATAAGGTCACCCTGCTCTTTTGCGAGTGCGTTTAGCCACACCAAGACTGGTAGAGCACGTTTTGAGTAGGCTTGAATAACCAAACCAAACTTGCCCCAACCTTTCACAAGATCGCTACGGTACACTTTCTCAAATAGCTTCAGAGAAAGCTCAAGACGATCCGCTTCTTCTGCATCGATTGTGATTGCAACGTCGACTTCAATTGCACGTTTCAATAGCTGCATTAGTGAGTCATACAACTCTGTCATTACACGTTCTTCATTTGCGACTTCGTAGCGCGGGTGTAATGCAGAAAGCTTGATGGAAATCGAAGGCGCAGGACTGGTGTCATTGCCGTAAGTTTCTCGACCTACCGCTTCGATCGCCATTAGGTAATCTTTGAAGTACTTGTTCGCGTCCGCTGTAGTTAACGCCGCTTCACCTAACATATCAAATGAGTAGGTGAAACCTTTGTCGCGCATTGGGCGACCGTTCTTTTGCGCTTCTTCTATCGTACGACCACGAACAAACTGGTGACCCATAATCTTCATTGCCTGATACATGGCTTTACGAATCACAGGCTCAGAGAATTTATTTACCAGACGGTTTACAGCCTGACCTGGGCTCTGGGTGCCTTGCTCACCAAGACCAACCACTTTACCTGTTAGCATGAGGCCCCATGTTGATGCGTTAACAAACACAGAGTCAGAGTTTTTCAGGTGAGATTTCCAGTCTGCGACGCTCAACTTATCTTTAATCAAAGAATCTGCTGTCGCGGCATCTGGGATGCGCATTAATGCTTCTGCAAGACACATCAGCAAGATACCTTCTTGAGTATCTAAGCTGTATTCCAACAATAGAGCATCAATCATCTGGATTGACTTCTTATCGGCACGAATGGCTTCGATAAGTTGGGTCGTTTGGGTAGTGATCGCCGATTTTTCATCCTCTGTCGGCGTCGCTAGTGGCAATAGTTGCTCTAGCCATTGAGACTCGTCCACCATATACAATGGCGAGATCAGTGACCACAACTTATCAAGCGGCTGCCCGATAAATTCCGGTGTCAACACGTTCGTAGCTGTAAACATGTGTGTTCCTCAATCTCACTCCTCGAAAACCGCTTCGAGGATTATCAATGGCTGGCAGTGTATTTTGAGGCCGATAAGAATACTTGTCAAAAACTACGACATTTTTGCCAAAAACTCGCTTTTATAACAAAACATCCACATAGTCACATTCAAATAGGTAATATTTTGTGTTGTAAATTTTAATTTTTTCATTGCATTCACAACAAAATGTCAGGAATATCAATAAGATTTTTGTGAAGCGCTCGTTCTAAGAGAAAATGTAGGATCAAGTGGCATATCAGTCACACCAAAGGACAGAGAATTTAACAAAACGAGAGATAGGTCACGTGAATAAAACACAAAAAAACCATGCATATTGCATGGTTTTGTTCTGATTGCTGCTAATTTGACCTAAAAATACGCGTTGTTATCCAACTTGTTTTTTATAGCGGGATGGCGATATTCCCTGTAAGCGAGTAAAAGTATGAGTAAACGTACTCTGGCTTGAGAAACCAGTGAATTCCGCAATTTGCCCTAAAGAAAGGTGGCCTTGCTCGATTAATTCACGAGCCATGTCGATACGCTTTCCGAGAACATATTGATGAGGTGTAATCCCCATCTGCTCCTTAAACAAGCAATGGAACTGACTTTCCCCAAGAAACACTCGTCCCGCTAACTGAGCCACACTGATCTTATGGCTAAGGTGCTGCTCGATGTAGCGATCAATCGCCTCCAAATCAAAGCGTGACTCTTTTCGGCTAGTCTCAAATGCAGAGATATGGCGCTGCATCAATGCAATCACGGTGTCATTACACGCGCGACTAAGCAGCAGATCATCAGGATGGTTACGCATTTCCTGTACCAACATCTGTATCAGCTTCTGAATTTGACCGTCTAACTGAAAGTAGACATGGTCTCTCTCCAGATTATTGATTTTCTGCAGCATTTCAGGATCATCATTTGTCGGTTTCGGCATATTCAGCACCAAAATATCCGATTGATTAATGACGCCACCGAAAGCATGATCAGAGCATGCGGTTACCACACAACCTTGGCCAGGACCGACAAGATTACCTCGTCCACGCACTTCAAATTCGGCTTGTCCTTTTAAACCAATCACGATCTGTGTGTAAGAATGATCATGGCAATCCATATAAGACGGAAGTGTGATCAGTTCTGCTGGCTTAGGCAGCATAATCTCTTGATATGGCAGGGCTTTGGGGTTATCTGAATCACTCATTTTAAACAGTCGTCTTTACACGGTCAGCTTCCGTCTTGGCATCATATACCTTCCTTGTTGGGTTGCAACTTTTCCCCAACTCAATCGCACAAGATCAAAACAGCATGATCAAGTTCGTTTACATGATCATAGTTCCGGAACGATGATCATGCGAGGTTAACTTACGGTCAATGAGCAACCAATTTTATTAATAAAAACGGATAGATAGAAGCACCTTACGTATACATAACCAATAGATATAAAGATCCTTGCTACCGAACAATCCGTTATTTGGTAGAACACTGCGGTTCAAAATAGATAAATCGCCTCATAAACAGATCAAAGCCACCTCTTGAAATCAACATAGAGGGATTTCCCCCCTTACTAATATGCTTCTGATTCAATACATTAGTCCTCGAGCTTTAAGATGCATACGATCTAAAGCTCTCGGTATCTCATTGATACCTCTAACTTACTTAGCAGACCCTCGCTAGGTAATTTAGAACCTCTTCTACACGTCGACAAGATTATATCTTGTGTTGCCAGCCCGTCTTCAGGCTGGCTTTTTTTTCGCTTCTCAACAATGAAAACAATGGCATAAGCTGATATTATAGCTTTCGTCTCACTGTCCCTCTCATATGACTTAGGCGCCGTTCTCCCTCTCGATGAGTGATATGAACGCCAATTAAATTACAACTGAGTTGTAGGAAGCATGATCAAGGACGATACGAGTTGTAAGCCGAACATCAGGCGGACATCCGTGAGCACACATATCTGTAATGAAACAGACCATTTTCCCAATTAAATTCTTCGTTCAATTTCGTTGTTGTTTATCACTGTGTGACGAAAATATCGAACACCATGAACTTAATTGGATTGAGCGCCAATCAACGAACGTGTTCTAGCAACGTGACTGCCTACTTGGCAATGTCAATATTAACAACGCAACACGGACGTCTCTGTATTGGTAAAAGCAGTATGTAGTGAGTCCTTTTGTGAATATTTCAGTCGATACCATAGAACAATCCCTCCTTAAACAGCTACCAGGTTGTTGGGGATGCAAAGATAAAGATTCGGTATTCCGCTACGTAAATCAGGAATACGCAGAACTGTTGGGACACACGTCGCCCGAGGAGTGCGTCGGTAAAACTGATTTTGAGATGGCAAGCCCAACCACTGAATGTGCACAAGAATTTCAACGCCAAGATAAACACGTCATCGAAACTGGTGAGTCACTCAAAATTCTTGATATACATCCTTATCCAGATGGCCGCTGGCGAGCGCATATCTTTACTAAAACACCGTGGCGAGATGACAATGGTAACATCGTAGGGACCATTTTCTACGGAAGAGAACTCACCGACACCGCCGTGATTGAAGTGGGGTATTGGGTTTGTCGTGCAATCAGCACCAACCCTAATCAGCAATCCATCTTTCGTTTCTCTGACTTACAGCCAAAACCAGAGAAGCTCACATGTCGCGAGCAAGAAACGCTTTTCCTCCTGCTCTACGGCAAGAAGCCACAATTCATCTCTCAGGTCATGGGTATATCAACAAAAACCGTTGAAGGACACGTCGCACGCTTACGTAATAAGTTTGCAGCGAACAGCAAGAACGAACTAATAGATAAAGCAATGGAAGCTGGCTACGGATCTGTTGTACCCAAAACGCTGCTTAAGCATCAATTATCGGTAGTGTTGAATGGAGAGCGATAATTCGCGCCACTTTCTACCTACAAAAACACCGCCCAAGTGGGCGGTGTTTGTTTATTCATGAGGCACGAGAGTTTATGGCGCTAGACGGTCAATGTCCCAACTTCCGTCATGTTGGGAGAAAAGAAAGCGGTCATGAAGACGGTGTTCACCACCCTGCCAAAACTCGATGCTCTGTGGTTTTACGCGAAAGCCACCCCAGAAGGTTGGAACCGGTATTTCACCCTTAGCAAATTTCTGTTTTAGCTCTAAAAACTTACCTTCTAATACGCCTCGAGCAGAAATACGGCTACTTTGCTTGCTCGCGATTGCGGCTAATTGGCTCTCTTTTGGACGAGAAGTAAAGTATTTCATATTTTCTACGGCGGTGAGCTTTTCCGCCACACCAGTAATATGAACCTGGCGCTCTAACGGATGCCAAGGGAAGTGCAAACTAATATTGCTGTTATGCTCAAGCTGCTGGGCCTTGCGACTGCCTAGGTTGGTGTAAAATACAAAGCCATTTTTGTCGACGTTTTTCAATAGAACAATGCGTTGAAACGGCATGCCATTTTCATCAACCGTTGCAACTGTCATCGCAGTCGGATCCGTTAAACCCGCTTCAACCGCTTGCTCTAGCCACAGATTAAATTGATCAATAGGATCAGCTTTCAAATCTTTACGACGTAGCCCACCTTTGGTGTACTCACGACGAATATCAGCAAGTTCCATCTTTACTCCTTCACTCGTTTTTGTCGATTGTGCTCCCGATACTGAGGAAATACAAGGACATCATTATGCTTGTTATCGTTGCCGCTCACAGCATCACAGTGTGTCATTTGATACCATGACACAAAAAACCAGTGAGCTGATCGTGAACTTACTCAACCCTAAAGCCCTACGTCATTTTCTACTGCTGCTGTGTGCCGTTGGCATTTCAGGGCTTGCGCTTACTCATCATTACGCAACTCAATACCAACATGATCAGTGGCAACAAAAGCTAGAGAGACAAGCGGCGCAAGTGTCGCAAGAAGTAGACTACGAGCTGGCAAAGTTTGAACAGATACCAAACCTATTAAGTCACGATCCGAGATTACTCAAAGCAGTAGAACGCGGAGCGCCCTCTCACGAGCTCAACCTATTGTTAGCAGATTGGTTGAAACAAAGTTTGGCCGATACGATTTACGTTCATGACCGCACAGGGTTAGTCATTGCCTCAAGTAACTTTCAGCAAGAAGATACGTTTGTTGGTTCCAGCTTTAGCTATCGTCCCTATTTTAAAAATGCGCGACGCGGTGAACCTGCTCAATATGTCGGGTTAGGCGTTCGTTCAAATAAACGTGGGTACTTCTTCTCATCTCCGCTTTGGGTAAATGATGAGGTCGTTGGGGTGATCACGGTAAAAGTGAATTTGGAGCAGTTAGAACAGCGTCTTTCGCAAACCACGACGGACGTACTCATCACGGATAAACACAATGTCGTGTTTATGAGCAATTTGCCTAACTGGCGCTATCGTGCACTTTTCCCGCTGTCACCGAGTGCAATAAACGAGCTTACCGAAACGCGTCAGTATGGCGATACCTTACCAGAGTATTTTGGTGAGCTTACCGCGCAAAGTGGCGTCACCGAGTTTGCTGATAATCAATTGCTCCTCTCACCCAATTACCTCGCATACGCGACACATTTATTGGATAAAGGATTTCGCGTCGTTGCCTTGATAAACCACAACAGCGTCCTTGCCGCCGTTTTACAGGCTGATATCGTCTTCCTGATTCTATATGCGCTCATTGCGCTGATTGCGTTAGCGTGGTTCCAAACACTCGTGAACAAGGCACGCCTAGCCGACCTTAATGTGAGCCTAGAAGAAAAAGTAGTGCAACGGACACTAGTGCTGAGTGAAGCCAACCAAAAGCTACAACAGACCATCCGCCAATATGAGCAAAGCCAGCAGGAGCTCAAACAAACACAACAAGAACTGACTCAAGCCGCGAAATTGGCGCTACTAGGCGAGCTGTCTGCCAGTATTAATCATGAGATAAATCAACCACTTTCCGCACTAAGAACCTATACCGAAAACTCACAGCGTTTGTTGGCAATGGAACGATACCCAATGGTCGCCGACAATTTGGGCAAAATGCTGGCACTCAATGACACCATTTCGGAAGTGATCGCACGCTTAAAAGTCTTCACTCGGAAAGCCACGCACGATTCACACAATGAAATCGCGGTACTGCACGACGCAGTGCATACTGCCACCAGCATTTTGAGCAACAAACTCATTAAACAAGGGGTGACATTAAAAGTCCCAGCCATCGATTATAATGTGAAGCTAGCAATTCACAGCGTTGAGTTAGAGCAAGTTCTGATCAATCTCTTCCATAATGCTGCACAAGCGATGGAAAACTACTGCATTGATCCGCAAATATCTATTGCCGTTCAGTGTCATGATGACAGCTGTGACATTCTTGTTTCCGACAACGGGCCCGGCATGTCGGACGAAGCCCTAGCAAAAGTCTTTGACCCGTTTTTTACGACTAAGCCAGAGGGCTTAGGATTAGGTTTGACCATCTCCAAACGCATTTTAGAAAGCTATCACGGCTCACTCAGTGCTTATAAACATCAGAACACGGAACAACAAACAGGAGGCATGACCTTTATCGTAACGCTGCCAATCGCTACCCAAAACCAACGCAACCCAGAAGTGGAAAACAACCATGAATAATCCCGTTTTCTTTGTTGATGATGAACCACATATTCGTGATGCCGTCGCTCAAGCACTGCTTATTGAAGGGATAGACGTCACCTGCTTACCAAACGCCGTGGAAGCCTCGCGCGTTATCGACCCAAATACGCCAGCGATCATCATCACCGATATCCATATGCCTGTGATGGATGGATTGGAGTTCATGCGAACGTTGCGAAGCAAAAACGATCACTTTCAATTTATCGTACTTACCGGACATGGAGATGTGAAAACCGCGGTAGATGCGATGAAAAGCGGCGCGTACGACTTTCTCGAAAAGCCTTTTTCAACGGAACAACTTATGAAGTCGCTCAATAACGCTGGTGATAAGTTGAATCTATTGCAGGAAAACATCTGGCTTAAAAAAGAGCTCGACATGCAAACTCATGTTGGTCCGAAAATGATTGGTCACAGTAAAGCCATGGTGAGCATTCGTCGCGCTTTGATCAGCGCACCAACGAACCAGCCGATCATTTTTGTTGGTCAAGATGGCACAGGTCGCCGGCTCGCCGCACAATTTGCCCACGACATACATGCAACGCCAGACAGCGAGTTAATCGCCGCTTCTGGTGAGGATCTCTATGAGCTTTCATTAGAAGCCCTCGATAAAGCCATACATCGCTTGATTGAAGGAAAAAGCCATTGCAGCTTGTACTTACATAGTGCTGAGCATGTCTCATATGAACAATGGCAATGCTTGTTTAACCACCCGAAACTTGAGCGTGTTTTTGGTGCGACAACCCAAGTTGATCCGTCTATCAAAGCTCTGGCTACTCTAATTCACTTGCCGACACTCGATGAAAGAAAGGAAGATATAGGGCCTTTATATAAGCACTTTGTACGCCACGCAGCGAGCCGTTATCAGCTTCAACCGCCACACATTAGCTTAGAAGAAGTCAAACATCTGACCGATTTAGAATGGCCAGAAAATATTAAGCAGCTGCGCCAATTTGCAGAACTTCGCGCGCTCAAGCCAGATACCTTCCGAATGGAAGATTGGAACAGTGAAAAAAGTATCGAAATTCAGAGTATGACTCAGCGCACAGAATACTTTGAATATTGCTTATTATTCGATGCACTACAAAGACACCGAGGCAGACTCAAAGAGGTTCAACTAGAATTACAGGTATCACGCAAAACCTTGTACGACAAACTAAAAAAACATCAGTTGGATAAAACCAAGTTCAAGGCGCAATAGCCATACTCTGACGATATCTTCACTTTTCTTTTGCTAGAGAAGCATTGAAAACGCTCATTCGGAGAGAGAATGGTCTTCGTCTCATATTTTTATTCGCCGAGCATACTGACATGATCGGTTAATAATAATAAGATCAAAAAGATAATCAGCATTTATATAAGCAGGGACTGTGATGAGCCGAGATAACTACAACAAACTCAACAATGAAGAGTTGGATTTTGTTGACGACAAAACTGCAGCATTGCTCCTCAACACCCCCAACAGCGCACGTTTGATGCTCTGGGTGATGGTGTTGTTTTTTATTGCTGCAATAGGCTGGGCATCTTGGGCTGAAATCGACCAGGTCACTGTTGGTCAGGGAAAAGTCATTCCCTCTTCACAGATTCAAGTTGTACAAAACTTAGAAGGTGGCTTAGTCAAAGAAATTTTAGTCAAAGAAGGTCAGTTGGTTGAAAAAGGTCAGCAGTTACTTCTTATCGATGACACTCGCTTTCGCTCTGATTTTCGTGAGCGTGAACAACAAGTTGCCAACCTAACTGCGTCTGTGCTGCAACTCTCAGCTTCGATCAACAGTGTTGCCGTGAATCGTGATTTTGAAACGGAAAACTGGCGCCAAAGCGTAGTACTCGATTATGGCAAACTGACCTTTCCACCAACTTTAGAAGAAACTCAGCCGAAACTCACTCAGCGCCAGAAAGCTGAATACCGCGAAGATTTAGACAATTTACGCAACCAACTTTCGGTGATTGACCAACAAGTTCAGCAAAAGCAGCAGGACTTAGTAGAGATTGAAGCGCGAGTAAGGAACTTACGTCAAAGCTATCAATATGCGAAGAAAGAATTAGACATTACCAAACCGTTGGCTGATGAAGGTGTTGTGCCTCGTATTGAATTACTCAAATTACAACGCCAAGTCAACGACACCCGCCGCGAAATGACGTCCAGTGAGCTCAAAATCCCGGTATTAAAGTCAGCGATTCGAGAATCCATGCTTAATCGCATTGATGTTGCGCTCAAATTCCGCTCTGAACAGCAAGAGAAACTCAACAGCGCCCAAGACCAGTTATCTGCCTTGGTTGAATCAGCAGTGGGTTTAGAAGATAGAGTCAATCGAACCGTTGTGAACTCGCCAGTAACAGGCAAAATCAAAACGCTGAACATCAACACCGTTGGGGGTGTTATCCAACCAGGCATGGATATCGTCGAAATTGTACCAACTGAAGATACGTTATTAGTAGAAGCGAAAATTGCGCCAAAAGACATTGCATTTTTGCGCCCGGACCTACACGCCATCGTGAAGTTTACGGCTTACGACTTCACTAAGTACGGCGGCTTAGAGGGTGAGTTGGAGCACATCAGCGCAGATACAACCCAAGATGAAGAAGGAAATAGCTTTTACATCGTTCGTGTCCGCACCGATAAAACGAATTTTGGTCAAGATGCAGATTTACCAATCATTCCAGGAATGACGGCATCGGTCGATATCATCACAGGGAAGCGAACCGTTTTGGAATATCTACTTAAACCGATTTTAAGTGCCAAAACGAACGCCTTGAAGGAGTAAATCACACCAAGGTACTCACAACGGCGAGTATTGAGCGATAAGTGATTAAATAAAAAGCATTTGTTTCTCACTGACGAACCCTTTAGAAGAGTATACTTGTGATATGAGTCGAATATGCGATCCAATTTGAAGCGTAAAGTTACATTATTAATCAGTTTAAGTTGTTTTTCGTTCCAAATTGGTGCGTTAAGCAGTAAAGAACAACAATGGGTCAATACGGTCACAGCAGTGTACGGCGAACGTGCGGGATTGCGCGTAAATACATGGCGAAAAAACCTCGACTTATTTAAACAATTAGAGACACATGAACAGCTCGCTGGCGTCAACGACTTTTTTAACCAGCTGTATTTTGTTGACGACATAAAACTGTGGGGAAAGACAGATTATTGGGCTACGCCACTCGAATTTTTAGGGAGTAATGCAGGGGATTGTGAGGATTTCACCATCGCCAAGTACTTCTCGTTACTCGAGCTAGGAATACCAGATTCTAAGATGCGTTTGATCTACGTAAAAGCCATCGAACTGAATCAGTTTCACATGGTATTAGCTTACTACCCAACCCCAAGCTCTGAGCCGCTCATTCTCGACAATATCAACCCTGATATTGTCCGAGCCTCTAAACGTAGCGACTTGCTACCGATATACAGTTTTAATGGTACAAACCTGTGGTTGATGAAGTCTTCTGCTAGCACTGGAGAGCTGGCAGGGAAAGCATCACGGTTGAGCCTTTGGAATGACTTACGCTCGCGCGAACGTAAGTTGCAGTTAAATAAACCTAAAATTAACTATGACGAGTGAGAAACATGACCCTATATAAGAAGCTTGTAGTGGGAATGGTTACGGTCTTTATACTCTTGTTGGCATCAGTATTCGTAATCCAATTCAACACGACTCGAGACAGCTTGGAACAACAGCAACGTTCAGAGGTCAACAACACCATTAACACCGTAGGTTTGGCATTGGCTCCTTACCTTAAAGACAAAGATAAAGTCGCGGTAGAATCCGTGATTAATGCTCTGTTTGACGGCAGTACCTACTCGGTTGTTCGCCTGACCGCTTTAGATTCTGACTACCAAATCGTGCGCACTTACCCGGTTAAACCAAGTACGGTGCCACAGTGGTTTATCGACATGAATCTATTCAAAGCCATTCACGATAAGCGCGTGGTGACCAGTGGTTGGATGCAACTTGCTGAAGTGGAAATCATTAGCCACCCAGGAGCAGCTTACGAGCAGCTCTGGCAAGGCTTTATTGGTTTGTTATCTGCGTTCAGTGTCATTTTCCTGGCTGGTTTAATTGCGATTTCGTACATCCTCCGTCGCTCACTAAAACCATTAGCGGCCATCGTGAAAAAAATGCATGAAATCGCTAATAACCAATTTGGTGAACCACTTGCTCGTCCAAGAACTAAAGATCTGATCGCGGTGGTAGATGGCATTAACATGATGTCTGCTCAAATTGAGCTGTCATTCAAAGAGCAAGCGAAAGAGGCACAACGACTGCGTGCTCAAGCTTACCTCGACCCTATCTCCAAACTGGGTAATCGCTCGTTCTACATCAACCAAATAGACCAATGGCTTGCAGAGCAAACGCAAGGGGGTATCGCGCTACTCCATGCAGAATACATTGGTGACATTTACGAGACAAAAGACTACCAACGCGCCGATGCCCACGTAAAAGAACTGTCTCAACGTCTGAAAAACACCATTGATGTGCCGGGAGCTACCATTGCACGCCTATCTAGTGATGAGTTTGGTCTGCTTTTCCCACACATGGATGAAAGCGAACTACGCATTTTGGCGGACAGCATCGTGAACTGCGTTAACGGGTTGAACACTGATCCAACCGGTCTAGCCAAACCAAAAGCAGCCTTAGGTGTTGCGCATAGTAAAGACCAAAAAACGCGCTCTGAAATCTTATCTATGGTGGATAATGCGCTCTCGAAAGCCAAAGCTCAACCAGACAAAGCTTACGGCTTTATCGGCAGTGACACACCTTCTAACTTAATGGGTAAACAGCAGTGGAAAGCGCTGGTTGAAGAAGCGATTCATAGCGATTGGGTTAAATTCCGCTTCCAAGCAGCGAAGAACACTTGGGGTAAAGTGTTCCATAACGAAGTGTTCTCAAGCATCGAAAAAGAGGGCGAAACGTTCCGTGCCAACCAATATTTATTCGCACTAGAGCAGCTAGACGCCACCAATATTTTCGACCAATACGTTATTGAGTCGATGATTAAGATGTTGGAAAGTGGCGAGCTAACCGATCCTGTCGCGATCAATATTGCGCAAAGTAGCTTGTCTCAGCCATCGTTCATTCGCTGGACCACCAGCATGTTGGAAAAACACGCAAAAGTGGCCTCTAAGCTACACTTTGAAATTCCAGAGGAGTGTTTTATTGATCAGCCTCACCACACGGCGCTGTTATGTAATGCCATTCGCCAATCCGGGGCTGAGTTTGGCGTAGATAACTATGGACGTAACTTCCAATCATTGGAGTACATCCAAGAGTTCCGTCCTAACTATGTGAAGCTCGATTACCTATTCACACACAACTTACACGACGAAAAACAGAAATTCACGCTAACGTCGATTTCTCGTACTGCCCATAACCTAGGCATTACGACTATCGCGTCGCGTATTGAAACTCAAATCCAGTTGGACTTCCTCACCGAGCATTTTGTTGAGGTATTCCAAGGATTCATCGTCGACAAGGAATAAAAAGGTTTACCACAGATGAAAGACCCTTTACTGAATTCGCTCATCTACGTTAGCCGTTACTATGGGTTAGCTAACTCGCCAGAAGCGCTAGTCAATGGCCTTCCGCTTTCAGACGGCAAGCTAACTCCGTTTTTGCTACCAAGAGCAGCGGAAAGGGCCGGATTGGTTGCCAAGGAAAACCGTGCAGAGCTGGAGAACATCTCCAGCCTGATTCTGCCGGCAATCTTAGTTCTTAAAGGCGGTGACTCATGCGTTCTCAACAGCATTAACGCGGAGACACGCGAAGCCGAAGTCACCACCTTAGAAAGTGGAATGGTGCCAATCTCCATTCCATTAGAAGACCTACTTGAGCAGTACACTGGTCGCTACTTTTTAGTTAAAAAACAATTCCGTTTCGATGAGCGCTCTCCCGAGGTGCTCAAAACCAACGAAGGTCACTGGTTTTGGTCAACCTTGTGGCAGTCAAAACGTATCTACCGCGATGTTTTAATCGCCTCACTTCTCATCAACCTCTTTGCCGTTGCCGCTCCGCTATTCACTCGTTTGGTGTACGACAAAGTGGTACCGAATCTCGCGTTTGAAACCTTATGGGTATTGGCAAGCGGCATATTTGTTGTCTTTCTATTCGATTTCATACTCAAATCGTTGAGAAACTACTTTATTGATGTCGCAGGAAAGAAGTCTGACATTCTGATTTCCTCCAAGCTGTTCAGCAAAGTGATGGGCATCCGAATGGAGTCCAAGCCGCCTTCAGTCGGCGCATTCGCTCGCCATCTTCAAGAGTTTGAATCTATTCGAGAATTCTTCACGTCTGCAACCGTCAGTGCCCTAATTGACCTGCCTTTTGCCATTCTGTTCTTGGTGATTATATGGCTAATGGCTGGCGATCTTGTGTATGTTCCAATGGTCGGCGTGGTCATTTTGATTGTCCATTCGCTACTGATACAAGGACCGCTGCGTCGCTCTATAGAGGAAGGGTCACGCTTAGCATCGCAAAAATACGCCAACTTAATTGAGAGTCTAGCGGGGCTAGAAACCGTAAAAATGCTCAGCGCGCAAAGCCAATTCCAATACCGTTGGGAAGAAGCGGTGGCGCACATGGCGAACTGGAACATCAAAAGCCGCCGCATTACCGACAGCATCCAGAACGCGGCTGGCTTCGTACAGCAAAGTAGTAACGTTGGGATGATCATTCTCGGTGTTTATCTGATTGCAGAAGGCGAACTCACCATGGGTGGCTTAATTGCCGCAACCATGTTGAGTGGTCGCGCCATAGGGCCTTTGGTTCAGTTGTCTTTGCTCTCAACGCGCTACAACCAGGCGAAGTCTTCTATGACGATTATCAATCAAGTCATGGAAATGCCGGATGAGCAAGAAGAAGGGAAACGCTACATCCATCGCCCAATAATCCAAGGTAAGATTGAAATTGATCGCGTAACGTTTCATTACCCAGACTCTCCTGTCGCGTCTATACGTAACATTTCTCTCACGATAAATCCTGGTGAAAAAGTCGCGATAATCGGTCGGATTGGTTCGGGTAAGACAACGTTAGAGCGCTTGATTATGGGCTTGTATAAGCCAACAGAGGGGCACGTACGTATCGATGATACTGATATTGCACAGCTTCATCACGTTGATGTTCGACGTAACATCGGCTGTGTGCCTCAAGATTCGAATCTATTCTTCGGTTCGATTCGCGACAATATTACCTTGGGTCGTCCACTAACCGATGACCGAGACGTGCTTGATGCAGCAAACCGTGCAGGCGTGACCGCATTTACACAATCGGATCCAGCTGGTTTAGAACGTCAAGTAGGTGAAGGTGGTGCGATGCTTTCTGGTGGTCAACGTCAAGCCGTCACGATTGCTCGTGCATTTTTGGGCCGTCCTCCCGTCCTACTTATGGATGAACCGACCAGCGCGATGGATAACCGCTCTGAAATGCATATTAAGCACCAGCTATCTCAGCTCAAACCGAGCGAAACATTGATACTGATTACGCATAAAACGTCGATGCTCGACATCGTTGATCGAGTGATTGTGATGGAGAAAGGCAGCATCATTGCTGATGGTCCTAAAGCGCAAGTGCTGAATGACCTGAAGCAAGGCAAAGTACGTGCGGTTAGCTAACCGAAATTAGCATTTACAAAAGAGAAAGGCCCCGTTTGACTCATGTTTAACGGGGCTTATTTTATTGAGAATCCAAGATAGTTAAGCTCTTCAAGCACTATCCAAACGAGCACTAGCCCCACAATCACTACCAACATCATAATCGCCTTTTCATCTTCTTCCATTTGATAGATATCCTAGCAAGCCATTTCACTCAACACGTCTTAGGTTATCAGGACAAAAATCATATTCAGCACGTTTATACGCTCCTAGCCTCATACAATACCGGATATGAGATACAGCTCAAACATTAAACACTTTAAAACCGCATCAACTTTGGTTGAATATATGCGGTGAGCGCAAACAGAAGCAAAGCTCTGCACACTATTGATAAAACTCTACAACTCTCCGTAGGCTCTAGGGCGAAGTTCCTAGGTAGAGAGACGAAAAATGGAGAGAGAAAATTTGTGATTACTTACATCAGAAAATCAGCTATAACAGCGGTTTTCTTAATATCGTCGAGTTGAAGAAATGAATGATTGGATCCATCTAGATCAAGTGAGCCAGTATTTCACCGCTGGCTCTCTCGGGTACAAAGTCTTAATGGGCATTATTGTCCTGATTGCTTATCGCATTCTGAAGAGAATCGTCAATCGAGCCATTTTAAACTTAGCGACCTCAAAAGGTGTAAAAAAGGCCCGCCTGAGTTTTATTCAGCGTTGTTTTAACGTCGTGCTTTTATTTTTAACCGCGTCTGTTTTTGCCATTATCACCGGGATTGGCTATGGTGATGTGTCATTGTTCCTATCGTCCATTTTCGCCGTATTGGGTGTGGCGTTTATTGCGCAATGGTCAATTCTGAGCAACATCACTGCCAGCTTTTTGATCTTTTTTGTCTTCCCATACCGAGTGGGCGATCGCATCAAAGTCGTAGACAAAGACGAAGACATCAGCGGCGAGATTCAAGAAATCAGTATGTTTCACGTGTTAATTAAGCACGATAACGGTAACTTGATCACTTACCCAAACAACCAGATTTTGCAAAAAGCGGTACTAAAGCTGGCGAAAAACAAGCCAGAGCCAAGTAAAGCAAAATCTCGGATTTATACTCGCAGAAAGAAATAACCCACTAAAAAGCCGATGTATCTACATCGGCTTTTTAGTATCACTTGGTGGTCACAAATAACCCAAAGTTAATGGCGAAAAACAGTGAAGAGACAAAACGTATAAGCTGAAGGTCACCACTGTATTCTTTCATGATAAAAACATGACACATCGCCGAAACCAAAAGCGCCACTTTAACCAAAGGAAGCTTCTTATTTACGAACCTTAAATAAATACAAAAAATAGAGATGGTGCAAGCAAAGAAAAAATCGTCACTAGTTCCATCTTCCTTAAAATACAAGGACATGGTTTTAGGTAAGCTTATATTTTTAGCTTCATTATGAGCCACCCACTAATATTTAGCGAGATAAGGGCAGAAAAGAGGTAAAAAACAAGACTGACCGAAACAAAAAGTAGTGCATGCACTTTTTCTTCTAAGCTCTCTGGATGAACATTCATATCCACATCAAACATCCCCCCTATAAAGTGTGCAAATACCGTGGAAGAGGCTGTAGAAAGGCCTCCTACCATAATGATAATAATCCCTCGCCTTAAGAAACGATGAAATGTACTTTTCCCGCCTTGGATCAGGTCTGAGTTTACATATTTTAATCTATTTTTCCGCCTATTAATCATCACTAGCATCGGTACCTTTATCATTGTTTCCAAGAGAGTTTTCTACATCTTTAAGCTCTTCCTTTAACGCTTTTATACACGACATTCATCGTCGTTGCATTCACTGTAGTTATGCCGTCGACTTACCCTATAAGAAAGCTCTTTAGATACCAATTCGTACTTTATCTATCTCAAATCTCTTCTTGACCTCAACTTAGCTTGAGGTTTTAGCCTTAGTCGCACGATTAAAAATCAACAATGAAAAAAGGAACCATTGTGTCCAAAATTGCGATTATTTATTTCTCTAAAACCGACGTTACTGGTCAGCTTGCTCGCGCGATTGCCGCAGGCGTTGAACAACAAGGCATTAAGCAGCAAGATGAATGTGAAATCCTCTCTCACCGAATTGAAGGCAGTGAGATTATTGAGGGACGTTTTGTGAACCCTAAACTAATGGATGAACTTGCTGAGTGTGATGCGATTATCTTTGGCTCACCGACCTATATGGGCGGTGTAGCAGCGCAGTTTAAAGCATTTGCAGATGCAAGCAGTGAATCTTGGTATTACCAAAAATGGGCGAGCAAAATCGCGGCTGGCTTTACCAGTGGTGGGGCAATGAATGGCGACCAATCTTGCACATTACAATATCTACAAACGCTCGCTAACCAACACGGCATGATGTGGGTCGGGTTGGATAAGATCAGCAATTCTGGGGAGCAAAACCTGAATCGTTATGGTGTACAAGGTGGTATTGTTGCACAAGGTGGTGAAGGTGGTCAGTTGCATGCTTCTGATGTTGCAACAGCAGAGTATCTTGGCAAACGAGTCGCTATGCTCGTGAACAAGCTCTCCGCTCGCTAACAATAAAAAGAAGCCCCGTAAGACACATCTTCGGGGCTTCGTATTTATCGCTTGTTTTGAGCGCTACTTTTTAATGTAGAGATCTTTCGAGTAGATGCGCCCTTCTACGTTGTTCTTTGCAAAGCCACCCACGGTTGGACGAACCAAACGTGCTTGCATGTAGTAATAGATTGGTGCGATGGGCATATCTGTCGCCAGCAACTGTTCAGCTTGGTCGTAAAATCCTTGGCGCGCTTTCTCATCGGTTGCAGCCAGTGCCCTGTTCATCGCGTTGTCGTACGCTGCATTGCTGTAACGTGCAAAGTTACCCGAAGAACCTGAGCGAAGTAAGCTCAGGAAAGTAGACGCTTCATTGTAATCACCACACCAGGAAGCGCGCATCACATCGAAATTGCCTTGTTTACGCGCCACTAAGTACGACTTCCACTCTTGGTTTTCTAACTCCACGTTTGCACCGAGATTTTTTTGTAGCATCGACGCTATCGCAACCGCGATCGATTTGTTTGCCTCACTGGTGTTGTACAGCAATTTAAAATCGAGCGGCTTGTCTTGGCTGTAACCCGCTTCTTTTAACAACTGACGCGCTTTCTCGTCACGTTGTTGCTGACTCCACTTACTGTATTCAGGCGGCGTCGCATCAAACCCTGCGGTGTACTGATGCGCAAAAGTATAAGCAGGAAGGTTGCCCACTTGCGTGACACCATTTGTAATCACATCGCGCATGATGGAGTACGACACCGCTTGACGCACTCGCACATCATCAAATGGCGGACGAGTGGTATTGAACGCGTAGTAATACGTGCACAACAATGGCACCACCGTGTAAGCCTGCTTGTAATCTTGTTTAAGCTTCTGCGCCATATGAGTCGGCACATCTGACGTGATATCCAACTCTCCTGCCGCATAACGATTGATCGACGCGTTTTGGTTTTCAAACGGAATGTAAGTCACTCTGTTTAGATGCGTATCTGCGCTGTCCCAGTAACTTGGACTCTTAACCAGTTCAATGCGCTCATTCACGACCCACTTATCCAATGTGAATGCACCGTTGCTAACAAATTGGTCTGGATCGCTCCACGGCTTGTCGCGGTTTTCCACTGTCGCTTGATGCACTGGCATCATGGACGTGTGCCCAGTCATAGCAACAAAGTACGGCACTTGACTGTCCAACTCAAAACGTAGGGTGTATTTATCCACTGCCTTGATACCGAGATCGTCCAAAGGCTTTTTGCCCTCTGCTACATCGGTGATGTTTTTGATCTTGGTGAGTTTGAGATACCAAACATTTGGAGAAGCGGTTTTCGGATCCACCGCTCGGCGCAGTGAATAGACAAAATCATCCGCTGTCACAGGCTCGCCATTCGACCATTTCGCGTCTTTGCGCAAGTGAAAAGTAAAGGTTTGGTTGTCGTTGGTTTCCCATGATTCTGCCACACCGGGAATGATGTTTCCGTCACGATCTTGAATCACAAGCCCTTCAAATAAGTCACGAATCACATGCATTTCTGGCAGACCTTCGGCTTTCGCTGGGTCAAGCGTCGCCGCCTCTGCGTCATTCGCACGTACTAAATGCTGTTCTGCGGCAAGTTGAATGCCTTTAGGTAAGGTCTCCGCAGCAACTGATGTAGCAAGAAAAGGGGTGAATAAAGAGGAAATCAGCAACGCCGTTGAATGTTTTTTAAAATCCATATCGTTTTTCGTTCTCCTAACGCGTCTTGTGAAGCAAGTGCCACAATTAACATTTCAACCGTTGACGAGTTTAAACGGTTCAGTTTAGCTAGGTGTAATTAGCTTAGATATTGATACTACTTCATCAATCAGGAGATTACGGTGAGTCTAATTCCAAGAACGGAAAGAGCGGCATTTTTAATTCGGCCAACAATATACGGTCAATCCGTGCTTGGTGCGCCATTACTGTATTTTCCGGCTCAAGTCGAAAGTGCTTCGCGAGGTTTGATTTTGGCAGGCACTCACGGGGATGAGACGGCCTCAATTGCAGGTTTGTCCTGCGCGCTAAGAAGCTTGCCTGCTGAAAACTTACGACATGATGTGATTCTGTCAATGAATCCTGACGGCAACCAGCTAGGCACACGTGCAAATGCAAACCAAGTGGATCTCAATCGCGCGTTTCCAACCCAAAATTGGACTGAGCATGGCACCGTGTATCGATGGAGCTCTCACACACCCGTTCGAGACGTAAAGGTGAAAACTGGCACTAAAAACCAACTAGAGCCTGAAGTTAGCGCATTAATTAACTTGATTGAACTGCGCAAGCCAAAGTTTGTGGTGTCATTTCATGAACCGCTTGCGTTTGTGGATGATCCCAAACATTCCAACCTTGCCAAATGGCTCGGCGAGCAGTTTCAGCTGCCAATCGTGGACGATGTCGACTACGAAACACCCGGCTCATTCGGCACTTGGTGTAGTGAACGTGATTTACCTTGCATCACGTTGGAGTTACCGGCAATTTCTGCCGATCTCACCATTGAAAAGCATCTATCCGCTTTTATTGCTTTACTGATGCACGATCCGGATCTTTAGTTCGCTGTTGGTTAAGCGCTCATGTGAGGATCTGTTTGATGTCGGTACTGATATCGCTGATCAACTGACGTGCACTTTCGTCTCTTTGCTGAACCAAGATGATAAACAGCAAATCGGTGATCACGTTTTGCGCGGTGCGTGAAGCAATGGATGAGCTGCGATGTTCCGTTTCATTGGCAATCGTATCAAACGTAATATCGGCAATACCGCGCAAGCGACTTCTCCCAGGAGCAGATAACGCAATCACCTTCGCGCCCTGCTCTTTTGCCGCTTCTGCCGCGACGAGAATTTCTTTGCGTTCGCCCGAATACGAAATCGCGATCTGCACATCTTCTGAAGAGAGGGTACGAGCAACAGCAATCTGCACGTGGCTGTCTTGTTCAGAAAGCGCCGTAATACCGAGTTTAAGCAGTTTAAAGCTTAAATCCTTCGCGGTCAGGGCTGAGCCCCCAATCCCGACCACTTGCACTCGACGCGCTTCACTCAACCATTTCACCGCTTGGTGACAAGCTTCATAAGACAGCGCATTGGTGGTTTGAAACATAGCATCTGTTTTTGCTTTCACCAGCTTTTGTGAAATAACCGCAATGGGGTCGTCAGCCAAAATATCACTGTGCAACGGTGTCGACTGCATCGCATGCTTACGGCCAATCTCTTCATTCAGAGCTAACTTAAACTCGCTGTAGCCTTTAAAGCCAATACGCTGAGTAAATTTTACAATGCTCGATTGACTCACTTTTACTTGCGCCGCAAGTTCTTGGCTAGTGAGCAGCGCCGCCTTTTCTGCGTTTTCAACAATCCAATCGCCGACCAAACGACCACTTTGCGAAAGCTGAGTACGCCTCGCGACTATCTTATTGATAACTGACACAACAAAAACCTCAAAAAATTTAAATAAATTATTCC
The DNA here is from genome assembly GCF_022808245.1 of Vibrio sp. CCB-PB317. Taxonomy (NCBI): domain Bacteria; kingdom Pseudomonadati; phylum Pseudomonadota; class Gammaproteobacteria; order Vibrionales; family Vibrionaceae; genus Vibrio; species Vibrio sp. CCB-PB317. The sequence goes on along the minus strand of NZ_JALGNU010000002.1, from coordinate 144,766 downwards.
AAAACAAAAATAATTGGAGTTTGATTTAACTCCATGATTATTCTAACCAAGCCAGTTTATACCGGATGTAATGGACATATATTTTCTCTCATTATTCCAAATTTCTCCTGCACAAAGAATAACCTCAAGTGTGATTTTTATCACCAAAACAGAATATTTTATTCCATAGAATCGCCCTCAGATTGAACATTACGAAGAGTGTAAAACATGAAAATTGATTTAAGCCGATTGGTGACAGAAAGCCGTAATCCAGCCAGTGCAGAGATTGATACGCTTTCGACCATCGAGATGCTGCAAGTCATTAATGAAGAGGATCAAAAAGTCGCGCTCGCGGTCAAAGCAGTGCTACCACAAATTGCAAAGACGGTTGATGCAATTACTCAAGCGTTCGCCAATGGTGGCCGTTTGGTTTACATGGGAGCTGGCACATCAGGCCGCTTAGGAATTCTTGATGCGAGCGAGTGTCCTCCTACCTACGGCACGCATCCAGACATGGTGATTGGCTTAATTGCTGGTGGACACCAAGCGATTTTGAAAGCGGTAGAAAACGCCGAAGACGACGCGAAAATGGGTCAAGACGACTTAAAAGCGCTTCACCTCACCAGCCATGACGTGGTTGTAGGCATTGCAGCGAGTGGCCGTACACCTTATGTACTAGGTGGTTTGGAGTACGCTAAATCCATCGGAGCTACGACCGCATCTATCGCCTGTAATCCAGAATGTGCCATGGCAAAAGCGGCCGACATCGCGATTCTGCCGATTGTTGGCGCAGAGGTTGTCACTGGCTCTTCTCGCATGAAAGCCGGCACCGCACAAAAACTGGTGTTAAACATGCTCACGACAGGTGCAATGATTCGTAGCGGTAAGGTATTTGGCAACTTAATGGTGGATGTAGAGGCCACCAACGCCAAGCTCATCCAACGCCAAACCAACATTGTTGTCGAAGCAACCGGCGCATCAAAAGAAGAAGCAGAGCGAGCATTAAATGCCTGCGATCGACACTGCAAAACTGCCATCTTAATGATTTTGGCCGATTTGGATGCCGAACAAGCCAAATCACGCCTCGCCGCGCACAACGGTTTTATTCGCGCAGCACTAAATAATAACTAAATAATCCGAGTTCTGAAGGATAGACCCTATGGCAAAAATAACTTCAAACACAGTATCGCAGTTGCTGTCCGCAGTGGGTGGCAGCAGCAACGTAAGCAAATGTGGTAACTGTATGACGCGTTTGCGTTTATCGCTCGCCAACAATGGCTTGGCTGACCAGTCTGTTATCAAGCAAATTCCCGGCGTAATGGGTGTGGTGGAAAGCGATGAGCAGTTTCAGATCATTCTCGGTCCCGGAAAAGCTCAACAAGCGGCTGAGATGATGAATCAATTGATCGACAGCTTAACCTCTGGTGACAGTGAAGAACCAGATATGCCGCAACAAGATCTTTCTGCCGTCGCGGCCGAGCAGAAAAAACAGATGAAGAGTAAGCAAACCAGTGCGGTTCAGCGTTTTTTAAGCAAGTTTGCTACCATCTTTACGCCGTTGATCCCTGGCTTTATTGCCGCTGGTTTGTTGCTAGGTTTTGCGACGTTATTGGAACAGATGTTTGTTCTCGACCAGACACCAAGCCAGTTTATGTTGGATTTGATCGCCTACATGAAAGTCTTTGGTAAGGGTCTGTTTGCTTTCTTAAGTATTCTGATTGGTTACAACGCGCAGCAAGCGTTTGGCGGCTCTGGTGTTAATGGTGCCATTCTCGCCTCTTTGTTTGTGCTGGGTTACAACCCAGAGGCTACATCCGGCATTTACTCTGGCATGAACGAGTTTTTCGGCTTTGCGATTGATCCGCGCGGCAACATTATCGGCGTACTTTTGGCGGCGATCATCGGTGCGCAAGTCGAGCGTAAGGTTCGTCAATACATGCCAGATGATCTGGACATGATCTTAACGTCCGTTATCACTCTGTTGATCATGGGTGCGGTAACCTTCTTGATCATCATGCCAATCGGCGGCGAGCTGTTTAAAGGGATGTCTTGGTTGTTCCTCAACTTGAACGATAACCCATTAGGCGCTGCAATCTTGGCAGGTTTGTTCTTAATTTCTGTGGTATTTGGCATCCACCAGGGTTTTGTTCCAGTGTACTTTGCATTGATGGAAGCACAGGGCTTTAACTCGCTATTCCCTATCCTGGCGATGGCTGGTGGCGGTCAGGTTGGCGCGTCAATGGCACTGTATTTCAAAGCAAAAAGAGACGCTCTACTGCGCACTCAAGTTAAAGGAGCTATTATTCCGGGTCTTCTAGGCATTGGCGAACCATTGATTTACGGCGTGACATTACCACGCGTAAAACCATTCGTTACCGCTTGTATTGGTGGTGCTGCGGGCGGCTTCTTTATCGGCTTAGTTTCTTACCTTGGCTTGCCAATTGGTCTTAATACGGTGTTTGGCCCGTCCGGTATCGTGGCGATTCCTCTCATGACATCAGAAAATGGCATCTTCCCGGGCATGATGGTGTTTGTTGCTGGCCTGCTTATCTCTTACATCGTTGGCTTCCTCGCGACTTACTTCTTTGGCTGCAAAGACGTCGATTTAAGCTAAATCATTCTTCCCCTATAGGAATGGACTAGCTCGCGCCCTTGGCAAACAAGGGCGCACCCTCTCTCTACTTCACGACAATTTTTCTTATTCCGTTACTCGGAAGGGGCTTTGTCGTACCTAAAACAATAGAAATGAAAGGTCGTTAATCATGAAAAAGCACATTTTGACTCTACTTCTCCCAACATTGATGGCATCAAACGCAATGGCAGCGCAGCTGTATCAAGCAGAAGATGGGTCAGTTTTAAATATTTACTCTCGTCTTGGTTTCAATGTCACCAGTAAAAATGATGAGCATGGCGATGCAAATGGCGAGTTTGATGGCCGTATTGGTTTAAACGGTTCACAAACCATCAACGAGTACGCGTCGATCATCGGCCAAGCGCAATACCAAGTGGGTGCCGCTGAATACGCAAACCAAGTAAACGACAAACCGTCTCTGACCGCACGTTATGTGTGGGCGGGTATTGATGCGAAAGATTATGGTCGCATTACTGGTGGTCGCGTGGCATCTGGATTGATTATGTTTACCGATATTGGTGATGTGTTCGCCTCTTCCGATGTTTCTATGGCGCGCCAAGCGAATAAAGTAGACAAAACCGCGACGCAAGTTTTCCGTCAAGATGGCACGCTGCAATACCAAAATAGCCTAGGTAATTTCGACTTTTCTGTCGCGTACATTTTAGGAAACAACACTTCTGAGCTTGACTACGGTTACAACGCTGCACTGCGTTATACGCTAGACATGGGGAATTTGGGTACCTTGGCACCAGTGGTAGCGATGCAGAAAAATAAAGGTGATGCACGTGAAAGCAACGACACCGATTACACATTCTGGGGCGCAGGTACGCGTTACTACTTAGGTGATTTGATGTTGGGTGCGTTGTACTCGGAAGATGAACTAGAGGGCTATTACTCACAAACTAGTACCGACAAAGTGATGGAACTGACGGCGGTTTACAGTGTAAATGACAAATGGGCACTGCGTGCTGGTTATCGTTCTTTAGAAAACAGTGAGGGTGACGAGCTAGAGCTGAAAGATACAACGCTAGAAGTGCAATACAAACTGACGCCTCGTTCTTCTATCTACACAAACTACGTTGATCGTAACGGCTCGCGTGGCTACAGCAATGGACAAGAAGTCTCGTTTGGCGGTGCGCACGCAGACGAAAGCTACTACCACTTAGGTCTGCGTTACGAGCTGTAAGCGCGATACTTAATGTCAGTTAGCTGAATCCAATGAGCTTCTTCTGTGTCCGGTCAGTAGTTATTGCCTTTAATGCTGATTTGAAGAAGCTCACCCTCGTAATATATTTTCTTCGTTACCTGTTTTGACCAACACGCCTGCATCAGGAAAGCTGGTGACAGTAGCTAACAATTTTCCATCAACAAAGTGCAATGCCGCATAATCGTGAATGCCATAACAAGTGATGCTCGGTTGAGAACGAGCAAAGGCTTGGAAAACCTCGAACTTCTCACCTACATGAGAAAAATGCGCCGCAGCCAAACCGTCAATTAATCCAAGACAACGCATAACTTGGTATGCTTCGGGATCACTGTCTGTCACCGCAAACTCAAACCAACAAATTGCACCAGCGCTCATGCCACAAATGATAATGCCTTGTTCATAACACTGCTTGAGTATTCTATCGATTCCCCATTCGCGCCAAATGGCCAACATCGAACGCGTATTACCGCCACCGACGTAAATGATGTCTTGTTCAAATAGCGTTTCTTTCCAACCAGCATCAAACTTAAACAGCGGAAAATGAGTTACGTTTTCACTAAGCTTCGCATTGTAAAAACGTTCAATAACTTCATCGGCGTCTCCCGTGGCTGTCGGTAGAAAACAAATGTTTGGATTCTTCTTACCAGACAAAGACAAAATGTATTGATCGAGCGGGCTCGGATTCTCTCCCATCATCCAGCCACCACCACCAATCGCAATACAGTGTTTTCGCATTCCTTTGCTTCCTCTATTGTTACTAAGTTTGCTGTCGCTATTCGCCGACAGAATATATGTTCCTAAAGTGATCAATGAACGCTCGCGTTCTTCTTGGTAAGTGCTCACGTTTTGGGTAAAGCAGATAAAGCGGCAAAATCGCATCCGTTTGCCAATCTGGCAGCAAACTCACGAGTTGTTCTTTTTGTGCAGGTTCGAGTTCGGCCAGTGCAAATTCATCTAACATGGCTACACCACAGCCAGCCAAAGTAGCATCCAACATGGACTGGACAAGATTAAAACTCAGCGTACTTTCTAACTCAATGCTGCACTGCTGTTGAGTTTGCTTATGCGTAAACGTCCACTTGTCTAACCCCAAGTCACGACTTTTATAAAGGATGTGCTCCAAGTCGCAAAGCTCCTCTGGCGTACTTACATTTGGTTTATCAGCTAAATACGAGCGATGAGCGATCGGTTTACATTGTAAAGTGCGTAGCTGATGGCCGACGTATCCCTCTGGAGGAGTATCGGTAAAGTAGAATGCGATATCAAACCCAGCCTCAATCAAGTCGAGAGGTGTCTCTGTGAAGATCACTTCGACGCTCACTTGTGGATGTTGCAATCGAAACTCGATCAATGTTTGGCTGAGTAACGCGGCTCCAAAAGAAGCAGACGCCGCTATTCTCAATTTTCCCGATACGATCTCGTTTGCCATGACTTGCTCATTGATCTGCTCAGCGCCTTCGAGCAGTTGCTTTACCTGCTGATAAAACCGCAAACCATCGTAGGTCAAATTAAACTGGCGCGTAGTTCGCTGAATAAGCTGCACCGACAATATCTCTTCAAGCTGTTTAAGTTGCCGACTTACATGCGCATTCGAACAATTCAGGCGCTTTGCCGCGCCAGCAATACTTCGCTCCTCGCACAAAGCGACGTAAAGTGGTACGTAGCTGAGCCATTTTATTTCCATACAGTAATTCTGAATCTCTAAAATCAAACTACTGGAAATAATAGAAAGCATCTAAACTCTGTACAACCTAAATTTGAAAGGATGAGTTATGAGTGTTTTCGACACGTGGTTAAAAGGTCAAATCATTAAAGATCACATCACTAATCCCAATATCAATGTTGGCGATTACAGCTATTACTCGGGCTTCTATCATCAAAAAAGCTTCGAAGAGCAAGCGGTACGCTACTTGTTGGGTGACCCCGTCACACTTCAAGAATGGCAAAGTAGGGAACCCGATAGCATCGACAAATTAATCATTGGCAAGTTTTGTTCCATCGCTTCTGGAGCCACCTTCATGATGGCAGGAAATCAAGGTCATCGCATTGACTGGATTTCGACCTTCCCCTTCTCTCCTGAAGAATTTGGAGAAGGCGTACAAGACGGTTTCGAGCGTGCCGGAGACACGGTGGTGGGGAACGATGTTTGGATTGGCAGTGAGGCGATGATCATGCCCGGAGTAAACATCGGCGATGGAGCAGTCATCGGAGCACGCGCCCTAGTGACGAAAGACATCCAACCTTATTCGGTGGTGGTTGGAAACAACCAAGTCGTACGTCAACGATTTAGCGATAAAGAGATTGAAACTCTACTCAATATCCAATGGTGGAACTGGCCAATAGAACACATTAAACAAGCAATGAAAGTAATGTGTAGCAGCCAAGTCGGTGCGCTTGCGGACTACTATCAAGAGCACATTGTCGATTTTTAGTTAAACAAAAGCCCACACATCTTGTTTCGACATGTGGGCTCAGTAAGTAAGAAAGCTTAAACCGCAGCGACGTCCTCATCTTCCAAGTTCGCCGAGACTTGAATTTCGTATTGATTGAAACGGAACGAACAACCGCCATGAGTACGCTTTGTCGTTACTTGCTCGTCGCCAAACAGCACCGTCACACGAGTGAAGACATGCTCTTTGGCTTCGACAATATTTTCTTCTAACGCGACTTCAAAGTCATGTTCCGTTTGTTCTAACTTTTGCTTTATCGCTTCAAGCTGCTCGTTGTTTTGTGTTTTCATCACATCAATCTGAGCTTGTTCTTCGTCGGTACGTTCGGCTTTAGGACGTTTCTTAAATTCGAGTTCTTTACGAATCACATCCATCGTTCCTTCTTGAGCGCGTTTATATTGATCTTTGAGCTCTGCTAATCGCTCCTTAAATGCAGAATAGCGCGCGAACGCTTCTACCTTAGTGGCGGTGTCGCCTTCTACGCCCAATTGTAAGCACACCACTTTGTCACCGACTTTTGCATCTCCGCCGCTGAGCGTGCCGTTCCTACCGTTCGCATCCAGCACCGTCAGATTGCGCCCACAAACAATATCGTTATTCATGCTGTGCACCGCCAACTCAATATCTTCGCCGGCTTGCAAATCACAATATTGGGCGTAGCTGGCACGAATCGAACCTTTGGCTTTGACGTGACAACTTTTTGGCTGGCCATCACTCACGGTGTGGCCAATGATACCTTTACCAACTTGAATGTCGTCTTGCGCTTGTACGTCAGCCGATTCAATGAAGCCGCCTACAGTAATAGAGCCCGTCGCTTTAACAATCATGCCAGATTCAATGTTGCCACCGATAATCACATTCCCTTTGAATTTCACGTGGCCTGTATTCACACCAACGCTATTGAGGCAAAGTGCGTTATCAACTTCAATGGTTTTGTCTTTAATCAGAGGTGTACCGGATACCGATGCAATCAATAGGTTTGGGTCGTGCTTGCTTATCTCGGTGCCCTTGCCTGGCTTAATTGGGCTGTCTTTTCCAGCTTGTGGAGGAATCACTCGCCCTTGAACAGTAAAACCTGGCGTACCTTTGGTCGCAGGCGTGCGGCGCATCACCTCATCGCCTACGTCAACCGCGATAGTTTCACCGAGGTTACGTAAATCAATTTTGTCGCTAGCAGATTGGCCGTCTTTGGGTTTGAGGATACGTTTGGTGATGTCTTTAACGAGAGGAGTAAAAAGAGCGTCTTTGCCTTTGATAGGTTGCTTACCAACCGCTACAGGTTGAGAAAAAGTTTCGCCGGGTTTGAGCTGAGTGCTGACAACCAACACTTTCTTCAAAGCCAGTTTGTTGATGCCTTTCGAAACTCGCGCTTGAGCAAGGGCTTGAACAATCTCGGGGCCACGTAAACCTCGGCCTCCGTACGCGCCGACAACGTTCATACTGGCGAGCATGTCATTATTCGATAATTCAACCTCAACTTGCGCGTTGCGTTTTTCCGCAATGACGATGCCTTCGTAAGCTTCGGCTTTACGTTCTTTGGCGCAGTTAATGAATCTCACGACTTCCCCCTCAACAACAAACATCTTTTCAGCGTTCATTGCGACGAGCTGCTCGTTTAATTCATTTTGATTTAGCTCACCACCGAGATCCACTTCCCCCGGAAGACGGGCTATCACCTTGGTCTTATCTTCAGATAACTCAAGACACAGCTTCCACATACCCTTACCACTTTGCTTCCCATCAACACTTTCAGTCTAACCAAATCCGTTTTCTGAACAAACCTCGCATTTCTTATTATAGGGCTCACGTCACTAAAGAAAGTAATCCATCAATAACGGTTAAACAGGATATTAAGAGAGAACTCGATTTAACCTAAAGCTCAATCAAAATACACGCTCAAACAAAAAGGAGCTGGATTTACAGTGTAAAATCAGCTCCCAATAATTTCATTTACAGTGTAAATTTCCCTTTATTGTTTACAGTGTAAATCGTTCCAAATGTGCTTTACTTCGTCCCTTAGCTGCTGCTCAACTTGCTTTCTTCCAGGTAGCCCAAATTGCTGAGCACATTCAGTCCAACTACGGTTAAGAAAAAGCTTACTGATCATCAAGTCGGAAGCGGAGTTCAAACCTAAGTTAAGTAACCACTGCTGAAGCCAAGCAGACACGGACTCATAACTGTTACCACCATCAGCATAGCATTCAATTAGTAATAACTTAGCGGGATGAAGTGGACTCATTCCCAAAGGTTGCGATAATAGAGCTCGAAAAATAGAGGCTTCTAATTTTGGATAGACGTCAGCCACATTGTTAGACAACATTTCTTCAAATAGCGCCTGAGATTGGTCGACCCAAGCCGTCTGTTGGGAATCACAAGGTTTGACCATCAAGACTGAATAACAACCGCTAGCAGCATCGCGCATTGACCCTAAGCGAATTGCACGGAAGTTCGATTGTAGCCAGAAATGGACCAACTCTTCCGTCGCACCGAAACTCGTGGATAAGTAAGCAATGTGTTTAGCCGCCATTTGATCAAGTTGCTGCAGCATTTTTTGACCGATGCCTCTTCCTTGCAATTCCGGATGAACAGCAATTCTCATGACTCGCAGCGTCGATAGCTTCGCAACATTGGGGAATCCAAGGTGGTTTGCAATCGTAATTGGGGCTAAGTGTCCTTTAGGACGACGCTTACCAAGCTGAATTTCTTCAACCAATTCTGCGTCAAGCCCACCCTCTTCGACCGCTAATATTACCCCCACAACCGCATTATCTTGCTTAGCAAAATAGAGCTGACTGTTGTCGTCTTGCAAAAGGTGAATCAAATCATTCGGAGAGGTCTGATAATGAGCATTCACCAAAAGAGCGAAGCACTCACGCAGCAAACTAGGCTGCGATATCAAATCGTTCTTATCGGCTTTAGAAAGGGAAATTGAGTCGACCTGTTTAAGTTGATGGTGCGTTAACTCCGCATCCAACAAAAACGCGTCATAGAGCCATGATTCGAGCGCATCATTCATACTCCAACGGATGGGCTGTGTCATGTGCCATGTTTTCATTCCCGAACGCTGTTTCTGAAGCCAATCAACAAATTTAATCGTAAAGCCCCGACCACAACCTTCATAGCCATGAACAGTCGTAGAAAAAACGAGTCGATGATAATGTTCAGTAATGCTTTTGAGCATAGGAACTGGAATTGCAGCCGCTTCATCGACAAGTAACAAATCACATTCAGGTCGGCTCGATAGAAGTTCGTCAGGAGCAATAAATTGAATGGCTCCCTGCCCTGATTCTAATCTGTCCTTCCTAATACGCTGCGCATTAGGAAGTAACCGCAAAGCATGTTGGTAAACAGGCTCAACAGCTTTTATAGATGGTGCCGTAATTAAGATTCTAAGTGGCTTCTGCTGTAATAAGTTCGCACACGCAATGCCGAGGGCACTTGTTTTTCCGCGCCCACGATCAGCGGTCAAAACTAACGGTCGCTTTCGATGTCCAGTTACCACCTTTTCAATTAGAGAAATAGCATGTTCTTGTTCCGTGTAGTGGCTTTCTTTTTCTGCTTGCTTGATGTCTGGAGCCGTTGGCAATGCTTTGTCTTGCTCAATAACAACGAGCTTCTCCCATTGTTTGTGCATCCATTGCTGAGCAAAATTCGTAGGTTGTCGCGACTCAGTAATGACAATAAGAAGACCACCGCCAACCAATGAACCAAGCGCGGCGGTAAAGCTATTTGCGTCAAAACCATTTCGAGCATCAAACAATAGAACGTCACACTCTCTGCCTAACAACATGTGCCCTTGTTTAGGCGAAACACTGTATGCGTTTTCCAAACCAAAATCGCCGACACAAAACCAACGTTGATACATCTGTGTTTTATGGAACTCTGACACCAATGCATCTTGCCAAGAAGACTCGCCTTGAATGACGATGCCGAATCTTTGGAAAGATTGGTGAGCTTGTTGTTGAAGTGATGAAAGGAAATCAGATTGTGTCTGCATTTTGTCTATCCAACGTTGAACTGACGCAATGGTATCACATCTTTAATTTGACGCTTCTCAGATATAAAAAAACCGCCCGGGGGCGGTTGATTCAATCATCTTTTGTTATTGCAGCTTGTTTTGCACAAAGGCAAGAATCTCTTCCATCAAGCTGTCGTCAACTTTCTTCAAGTTCAACGCCAGACTGCTACCTTTTCGGCTGTAGCTTGCTCGACCTTTTACTAAGTCGACTTTTTCGGTCTTCTTGCCAGGTTTTGCTGGTGCAAGCTCAGCAATCCAGTTTTCGATGCTTTCCGTGACTTCTTTTGTCAGACGAGCAACGCCTTGAGCTGTGCTTCGCTGCCATAAAAAGCCTTCGCTAGAGCGACACTTATCTAACAGCTCTTGCTGCTGCTCTGGCGTCAACGTTGAAAACTGTTTGTGCAGTTTCACGATAGTTGGACGACCAAGATCGCCGACATTGGGATACGCTTGAAGCAGTTCTAACGGTAATGCCGCCGCTTTTAAAGCGCCACTTACTAACGCTTCACTGCACTGGAACATTTTCGCCAATGCTTTCTGATCTTCAGCTTCACCACTATCTAGTTTAGCCTGCATCTCTTTACCTTTTTCGTACAAAGAGAGCGGCTTGTGAGCATTTGCCACATCAGACAAAAACTTTGCATGGTCAGTATTGATGTTGTCAGCAACATAAACCAAAAAATCTTGCTCCGCGAGGATACAAGACATGCGACGACGGCTACCATCTAAAACTTCAATCTTGCCATCTTTAGTTCTACGACCCACCGCTGGATATTGTTGGCCACGCTCTTTGAGTGTGACTAAAACATCAGATAAAGCATGTTCGTTTAAGAACGATTGCTCACGAGCGTTATCAACAAACACCGTTGTTTCTGTCGCGACTTTCTCTGCAGGAATACGAACAAGTTCAAACTGAACAATGTTTTCACCTGCGACAGCTAGCTCAATCGTTTGAGCTTTTTCTTTTGCCGCGGTTTGCGCCTCTTGTGGAGTCACAACACGACGTTTATTCGTTTTGCCAAATAATTTCGCGTTTAATTCAGACGTTTTCAAAGCCATTTACTTATTACCCCTGATTCAATGACGGCCAATTAGAATGCAGCACACGCTCTAATTCCAGTGCGCTTTTATGAACAGCATCTTGTGCGGTGGCTAGCGTCTTCTTACCGCCTTCAAAATCGCTTACTGTCAGATCAAATACTGTGCTGTAGGTATCGGCACAGGTTTCAAACGCACGGCTACGAGGGATAGTAGCCATCATAACTTGGTCACCTAGAAGATAGTTCATTTCAGTTAAAACAGAAACTTGCTTCTTATTGTCGTCCTCAAACATGGTTGGCATCAAGCGAACAAACTCAAGACCATTCCAGTCTTCCGGAAACATTTCATATACCGTAGGCAAATGCTGGAAGAAGTTTACTGTTGAAGCCCAGTCCAGACGCTTAGCCGCACAAGGGATTAACAATGCATTTGATGCATACATCGCATTCCATACTAGTGGGTCAACGTGTGGGCCGGTATCAATCATGATGATATCGAAGTCATCAGAAATTTTATCAATCAGTTGCTCTTTTAGCAGACGAACGATATCGAGTGATGGATCTTCAGATAGCGTTTGCCATGCTTCAGCATTAAACATTGCGTCTTCTGGAAACGCTGAAATCGACTTTAAGTTCGGGTATTGCGTTGGCAGCAATACGTTTTTACGCAAAAATTCACTGTCAATTTCTACACCATCAGGCACGTTACCCAACATAATGTCTACAGCAGAATAGATATTGTCATGCTCTGCCATGCTGATTTGTGGGTTGAGGAATAAACGTAGCGAGCCTTGTGGGTCTAAGTCGATTAAACAAATACGGTAGCGTTTATCCAAATTTAGCGCTAAACATGCCGCTAAATGGACCGCTGTCATTGATTTGCCTGTACCACCCTTCTGGTTCTGCACGTTAATAATCCAAGGTTTGTTACCTGAATTCTTCTTACGCTCATGAAATTTAGGCACTTCAGCCGCATCCATAAGCATATGTGCTTCTTCTAACGTAATTGAATAGTGATTCGCGTTATTTTTAGTAAATTGATGGCCAGCCGCTTCCATCTTACCAATCGCGTCATCGAGCTTACGACGAGTTAAACCTGAACGGGTTTCCATCATCGCCTTAGACATTGGTGGGAAATAGTTATCGCTTCGCTCTTCTAAAACAATTTCAATACGGTCAGCTTGAACCTGCTGAGTCAGCTCCGCCAACTCAAGAAGGTTTTCAATCGTTTTTTCTCTTTTCATGCCAAATTCCGTTGGAAGGATTTATGCTTGCAATTGTACAGCAGTAAAGACCAAAAACAACAAAAAGGTGCACGAACATTTTGAATAACCATCACATAAAAAAACACTCAAATCGACGCTTTTATGATTTATGGTAAAAAACATAACTATTTTTAATTAAATAATCTTCGAATAAATGGACACCTTAAACTTAAAAACAAAAGTGTTACGGCGTCACTCATTTACAATGTAAATCAATTTTCTACCGGAACGATTATATTCTTAAGCTAAATTACGGATTATGTTAGGCCAACCTAATTTAAACAAAAAATAGAAAGCAATCTTTCAACATGAACGCTAATAACAACCTTGATCATGTATCCGAGCCAAAAAGGGCTGTTCAAGTGATGTTCCTATGGAAGTATGATCAAGGTATGCTTATGATCATGCTTCCATGATAAAACACAAATACGAAAGCATGATCATGGAAAAATAAAGTAGACGAGGGTGTAAACACACGGATTAAATAAGATCCATCAATCGGAAATATGATCAAGCTATAGAATCTCTCGGAAGCATGAATTTTTGTCTCTAATTTACGGTTAAATGCAGTCAGAATGGGGGATGGAGAAGAAATTAGTGGATAGAGAAGCCGGAACAATGAAATTGTTCAAGTTACTATGATAAATCTTACTCTCATGATCATGCTTCCTAAGAATAGTCCGAAACTAGGTTTTACTGCGGAATAAGAGCTACTTGGATGTATTTTCATCACATGCGTAATTTATCATCAGTATTGTCTCCAGAACGATAGCTATCTCAGCTCTTGATCATCGATCCGAGTATCAATAACATCGACAATGCTCAATAAAATTCTCATTAAGATCATTATTAAACACAGCATCTGTGGATAACCTGTAAAAACATCATGATCATCGTTTCAAGACTCTTTTGATCATCTTTTCATAAACTTAATGATCATGCTTACGAGCAAATGTGATCATGCTTTCAGGCTATTGTTGATCATAGTTTCAGAATTAAGATGATCATAGTTCCGACATGCATGAAAATAATCACTTTATAGAACATGCACTTAGCGGCAAAACGATAGCCAGATCATTAGATCATATAATCAATTAAGATCAGATTAATCAAAAAGATCAGTTATTTAAAAAACAATCTTTTTTCTTTATTTATGATCTGTTTTTCTTTATTCTTCGGAACCATAGCACAACTACGGCTAGTGTGATCTGGATCTAAAATGACGGCTGATGAAAAAATTCTGATTAAAGCACCTAGAAGCCATAAGGATGGCCATCTTTTTGAGGTACATGAATCCTCTGCAGATTGGGTAGAGCAGTACCAACATTTCAAAGGGGTGACCAAAAGCATCTTAGAGTTGCTTAATCTGATCTCATTGCGAGGTTTCAGCAGCAAAGATGGATTGGTTTCAACCACAGAGATTGTGGAAGCAACGGACGGACAACTCACTCGTGCAGCTCTGCAACAACGCTTACGTGCAGCAGTAAACATTGGTTTGTTTACTCAAACTCCAGTGCGGTTTGAAGAAGGACTTGCTGGTAAGACGATGTTACATAAGTTTGTTAATCCTAATCAGCTTATTTCAGTGTTGGGTGCAACAAGTCTTGTTACAGACAAAGTACGCCAAAACGAAAAGCAAAAACGTTCAAAAGCATTGGCTCAAACCCAAGTGAACAAGCGTTTGTTGAATGAACATGGGTTGAATATCCCTCCAACAATGAAAGATGAAGCCGATCAATTTGTCGTGTCTCCAACGAATTGGGCTGGGATCATTGACCAAGCACTTGCACCACCAAGAACTCGAAAAAGTTATCAGAAATCCATGGTGTCGATCTCTGGTACCAAAGCGGTTATTGAAACGCGATCATCCAAAAATATCATGACTGTGGATGATCTGATGACCTTGTTTGCTCTGTTCACGTTGACCGTGCAATACCATGATCATCACAAAGATCAGTATCAACTCGACGCAGCACATGTGCCGAACAAGACGCCGTTATACATTACTGATATTTTGTCGCTTCGAGGCAAAAAAGACAGTGGTCCAGCACGTGATTCTATTCGCGACAGCATTGATCGTATTGAGTTTACCGATTTCCAGCTGCATGAACTTACTGGTCGTTGGCTAAGTGAAAACATGCCAGAAGGATTCAAAAGTGATCGTTTTCGTTTTCTTGCTCGAACCATAACTGCGTCTGAAGAAGCGCCTGTAGAGGGAAGCGATGGTGAAATTCGTATCAAGCCAAACTTGTACATTTTGGTTTGGGAGCCTTCGTTTTATGAAGAACTATTAACGCGTGATTATTTCTTCTTGTTCCCACCAGAGATCTTGAAGCAACATACTTTGGTATTCCAACTGTATTCTTTCTTCCGTAGCCGCATGGTGCGTCGTCATACTGACTGCATGCTGCTGAGTGAATTAAACCAGAAGCTGGCACGTAACATCGAATGGCGACGATTCTCGATGGATTTGATCCGAGAGCTGAAGCGTTTATCGGATGGTAAGGGAACGGATGAGCTGTTTGTCGTGAATTTGTGGGGTTATCACCTGACGATCGAAACTATGATCGAGAATGACAAAGTGATGGACTACCAGATCGATATTAAATGCGATGTGGAAGAAGTCTTACGTTATTCACGTGCGCGAACAACCAACGCAGGAAAGCGTAACATGGCGCCTACGCTGCCAAACCCACTTCGTAATGAGATGGTTACCCGACAACAGCTTGAAGAGCTCTCAGGCATCATAGACGGCGAATTTGAGCCTATCCAACGCAAAGCGCCATCTCCAAGAGGGAATTTAGGCCGCCGCGTGAAGCAAAGAAAACACCTGGTAGAGATCAATGCAGACGAGATCACCATTACTTTATCTAAATATACCTCACCAGAGGCTCTAGAACGCAGTATAACGGCTTTATCTGCGATGACAGGGCACTCGTATGCCTCAATCAAAGAAGAGTGCTCTGATTACATAGAGAAGCTTGATTGGCTAAGGGTAGGGGATGAGCCAATTCCTTATGAGACATTAAGCAAAACCGTCGAGCTGTTTAACACCCAAAATGATGTTAAGCATCTTACCATTGAGCGCTTGATTGCTGGATTAGCGGTACGTCGGAAGGTGTGCCGTCAAATCTTCGATGGCCACATGGATGAAATGGTATTCCGCGCTCTGGATGAAATGGCGATTTAAAAGCGTTGCTTGATACACATCAAGCAATAGGCGTGGCGTATTGATTTGAAATGTAACAATGTCTTTCGATGATAAAAAACAGACTTAACTCTAACAAATCACTGACATTAGGAGCCAAGCCTGAGACTACTATTTATCACGAATAGACAACCTTTTGTCCTTTCTGATGATTAATAGATTGGCTCATATTGTTACATTCATTCTGAATAGACTTCGCGAGTTTCTCCTCAGGAAACTCGCTTTTTTTTACCTCAAATTCCTCAAAGTAAGCCTTGATCATTTTTCCAGATTAATGAGATAAACCTTGATCATGCTTCTTGGCTTCATTCCAGTGTAAAGAACGCATCAAAGCAACATGCGACTCGATCAAGTTATGTGCTTGTTGTTGCCACTCATTTTGATCGCATTGCTGATTACAAAACTCTAAAGCTAAAACGGTAAGGTGCTGAAGTCGCTTTAAACACCAATCTTTGATCAGAATATCGGTCGATACCTGACATGCCGCTTGCTCGAGCTTTGCGCTCGTGTAAAGCAAGGTTCGATACGCTTTTTGAGGATCTCGGTACCTAGCATGTTGAAACACACGTAAACAACCGTCTAGCCAGCAAGCAATCGCTTTGCTTTGAACTTCGTTCAGTTCTGGGCCAAACACGCCGTCGGGCGCTTGATATAAGATCGCTTCCAGGTTTTCAACTTGATCATGCTTCCGATGTTCATACCACATGGCGATCTGATCTTGCCAAGTCCTCAATTCCATTACGCAGCCTCAGTCCATTGTTTTACATAGTGATTGGGTCCTATTTGATCAAATTCGTCGACAATGATGCTGCTACGACTACGAATTTCATCGGCATCTATCGAATAGTTTGGCTCACTTTTCACTAAGTTACCAAAAGGAAGATCTGGATCGGGAACGGCTGAAATCAATAGTTTGGTGTACGGGTGCTGCGGATTCTTCAGTATTGAGTGTGTATCACCCCATTCAACGATTTGCCCTTTGTACATCACAGCTGTTTCTTCCGCGATGTAGTGTGCGGTCGCCAAATCATGAGTAATGTACAAAAAGCCGATTCCTAGCTCTTGCTTCATGCGCTGCATTAGATTCAGTACCCCGAGGCGAATGGAGACATCCAGCATCGATGTTGGCTCATCCGCAAGAATGATTTGCGAACCGACGGCGAGAGCACGTGCTAAGTTTACTCGCTGACGTTGTCCACCACTAAGCTCGTGAGGAAACTTATTTAATGTCTCTTCAGGTAGTTCCACCAGCTTTAAAAGCGCTTCCAAGCGGGCAGGAATGTCACGCTCGCTTTGGATTTGCTTATGAATCTTTAAAGGGCGTGTTAGATGATGGCGAATGGTATGAGTTGGATTGAGTGAGCCAAACGGATCTTGAAACACCATTTGTACTTTACTGCGATACTCTTGGAGCGCTGAGCGTGACGTAATCTCATTGATATTAGTGCCATTGAAAAGGATCTCGCCTTCTGTTGCCGGATAGACTTTAGTGATCAAGCGAGCACACGTACTTTTACCGCAGCCTGATTCTCCAACCAAAGCCAGCGTTTTTCCTGCATACAGATCAAAGCTCACGCCTTGGAGCGCACGGAAGGTTTCCTCTTTCGCTAAACCACCGCCTACTCTGAATTCTTTAATCACGTTTTTCATTTGGATGATAGGCTGATTCATGATTGCGCTCCTGGTCGCTCTGGTTGTTTGTGGACGTCGTGGATGTTTGGGAAAGAAGCCCATAGCTTTTGTGTGTAGGGATGTTGAGGATTATTACGAATTTCGTATGCCTGATTGACTTCGACGATTTCTCCATGCCGCATGATGGCAATGCGATCACACAATTGGCTCATCAGCGCCAAGTCGTGCGTAATAAAGAGTACTGAGAAGCCAAATTCATCTCTAAGCTGATAGATTTGTTGTAAAATCTCCCTTTGTACCACCACATCTAAAGCGGTTGTGGGCTCATCCATAATGATCAGCTTAGGGTTCAAAGACAAAGCAATAGCAATCACTAAGCGCTGACGCATTCCACCTGAAAATTGGTGAGGGTATTCCGTTAACCGTTCTCGTGGAATATTGACCAAGTCCAATAGTTTTTCTGCTCGATCTTTCGCTTTAGCGTTGGTGAGTCCTTGGTGATGACGCAATACATCTGCGAATTGCTCTTGGATCGTTAAGACAGGGTTGAGTGAGTTCATCGCGCTTTGAAACACCATGGCGATTTCACTCCACCTCAGAGCGGTTAGCTCAGAATCTGAGAGGTTAAGAATGTCTTTGCCATCAAATAATATTTTACCGCCAGAAATGAACGCTGGCGGCTTATGGAGACGATTGATCGAGAATGCGATCGTGCTTTTGCCACATCCCGATTCACCAGCAAGTCCAAATACTTCTCCTTTGCCGATATCGAAGCTGACGGATTTTACCGCATTAAAATCACCATTATCGGTGATGTAATCGACGCATAAATCTCGGATCTGGATGACCGGATTATTGTGGTATGCATGATTTAAGTTAATACCATCCATATAAACACCTTACTAATGTAAAAGATAATTATTATCATTATCAGGTGTGATGGTTTTTAGAAAGTGGCAAGCGGTGAATCAGTGAAGTGACTCGAAAGTTAGGCGAAATAAAAAGTGGTATCCGGCGTTGTTAATGAAGTCAAGGAAGACGAGAATTGAGAGCTGGATCAGCACACTTTTCTTAGGGGGAATTATTCAAATCTAATCGTAAATTTGCCCCTTGGCAAAACTTAAATGATGGATCTATTAAGGAGTTAACGAAAGGGCGGGAGGGGTCACATTTCCCTACAGTTTTTCTTACCACCTCGTTCCTGTTTTGCTATAGATTACGCATCGAAAACATGGTGTGTTCGGAGGAAATATGTCCATTAATTCTATCGACCATGACGAGATGACCAACATCGCTCACAAATGGGAATTACCTGATGAAGAAGCCGTTGTGAAGCCTGAGAAAACAGTGAAATCAGCAGAAGCCAGAAGACGCATTGAAGCGCTACGTGAAATCCGTGAAAGTGGATTGACCATTGAAGAAGCAAGGGAGCTTGGCTTGATACACTGATTGCTCTAGTTTGGTATAGCAATCCATAGGGTAGTCGTCGGGCTGCCCTTTTTATTTTTCGCTCCATTTTAGCCATTGCGTCTTACCACAACATCTCACATCTCTTTATTTTTCTTATCCAAACGTTCTAATTCACCTCTCTTTCACCTAAAAAGTTCTAGATCCAAACTCATTTTCATCTGTGTAGAAGTTTGACAATCTTACCTAGCGTTACTAAAAGATATATCAATAGCGATATGCTTTTTGTTGATTATCGCGACCACAAAGCAAGGAGCGCGAGTATGGTTGACCAAATCCTTTTTTATGAGCCCGATGAGCCCCACGGTTTTCTTTCCAATTTTTGCCATGCCCCAGTCAATATATCCTCCCAAACTTGGCCCACCAGCGAACATTATTATCAAGCCCAAAAGTTCCTCGATGCGCAGTTACAAAGCAAAATTCAACACGCGAGCACTCCAGATGAAGCGTTCGCCTTAAGTCGAAAATACGAACATTTTGTCAGAAGTGACTGGGAGGATATGAAGTTGGCCGTTATGGCTTTCATCGTTAGAGAAAAGTTTCTGCAAAATCCACCTTTAGCGCAGCAGTTAATGAGAACGGGTAACGCTTGTCTTACAGAGCATTCTCACAAAGATGCCTTTTGGGGGGATGGGGGAGACGGTAAAGGAGAAAATCATTTAGGAGAAATTCTGATGAACGTTCGGGCTGAGCTGAGACATGTCGAGCCCTACAATCTCGTGAAGTTCATCGATAAAGCCAAATTGCCGACCCAATGGGGCACATTTATGATGTATGGCTTCGTTGAAACTGCCACGAACAAAGAGCATCTTGCCCTCGTGTATGGAGAGCCTGCAAGCAGCGCTGCACCGCTTATTCGGTTGCATTCGGAGTGCCTTACTGGCGATGCCTTGTTTAGTACGCGTTGCGACTGTGGTTTTCAGCTCAACAGGGCGCTACAAAATATTGTCGAAGAGGGATGTGGTGTACTGCTTTATTTGCGTCAAGAAGGACGTGGTATTGGCTTGATTAATAAAATTCGAGCTTATCACCTTCAGGACGATGGCGCCGATACTGTAGAAGCCAATGAACGTTTGGGCTTTGCTGCTGATATGCGTGATTACGCATTCTGTAAAGGGATGTTAGAGCATTTGGGCATTGATGCGGTGCGACTAATGACGAACAACCCACGTAAGCTGGCTGCGTTAAAAGCGGTTGATATCAACGTCATTGAGCGTGTGCCCTTGCAAGAAGGTAATAATCCAAGCAATCAACACTACTTGCAAACTAAGGCGAGTAAATTAGGGCACATGTTTGATCCTAAGTTTGTCAATCACACCAAGTAAAGCATCATCTATGTCTCAATAGATGAAAACGCCAACGATAGAATCGTTGGCGTTTTCATTCGTTAGGTCATTTATTGATACCTTTGAATGATCTCATCAATTTCACCCGATGTTTTTAACTCAGCCAAACGTGTATTGATGTAGTCCTGAGTTTCTGGCTGCATTTGGGGCGAAAAGGCCAAATAGATCGAGTAGTCAGGGATAACTGAGTCGAAAGATTGGATCTGAAAATCTTCTAGCGACAAATTGAGGCGTTTTAAGTTGTACATAACGCGTGATTCCATTTCGACGAAGGCTGTATCTCCTGGTGTTCGGGTTATCACTCGATATGCGGCATCATAATCTTTAACGCGTATTTCATTCACACTACCATCCTCAAAGAATGGGATTAAATTCGGATAATCAAAACCGAGTAGTAATACGATAGATCGGCCATGCATAGTGTCCATATTCTTGAACTCTAACGGTTTCTCACTACTCGATACCAATACATGTTTTACAGTGTAAATGGGCTCTTCAGACAAGTTTTCTGATTGCACCTTGCCCCAGTTTGGGCTGCCGTAAGTTAGCCAGTTTGGTTCGCCACCTTCTTCTAATATGGAAATCATTCGTTTAAACGGATAAGTGTGATAATTCACCTGATAATCCGATTCAGCGAAAATGGCACTGACGATGTCAGTCACAATCCCGGAATGCATTTGCCCCTGTTGTTCTATTTGAAATGGCCTTGCTTGGTCGGCGATAACGTAATAGTTCACTTCAGCGGCAGTAGCATAAGTTCCTATCGCAATAAAGCTAAAAGCCAATCTAAGTAGAAGTCTTTTCATCGTATCCTCGATTATTATTTGCGCGTGGCTATATTTAGAGTAGCGCAAGTTTATCGGAGCGATTTCATATGGATGAAAAAGAGCGATCTCAACGTCGATTTAGTATCGGCAACCAACTTATGTTGGCGGTGTTAACGTTGAGTTTAATCTTTACTGTCATCATTTCCGCTGTGAGTTTATATCGAGTTTTTAATGAAGATTTAGCCCATTTGCACGTCGAGCTAAAGCAGGTCGAATCCAGTTACTTATCGAGCTTTTCTGCCAGCTTATGGGTGGAGGATAGGGAGCTGTTACTCACTCAAGCAGAGGGCGCAATGCGCATGCCCTCTGTGGATTATTTACGTATCGCTAATGAAGATGAAGTTATCGTCGAACTGGGCACCGCACTTTCTGAGGATGTCGTAGAAAGAAGTTGGCCGATGCAATATCGTGTTGGTGATAAAACCTATGATCTGGCGACATTGACTGTTCAGGCGGATCTGAGCTCGATTTATGAAGATCTTTGGCAACAATTTTTTTTCTTACTCACGACAGAAGCGATCAAGATCCTATTGCTCATAATTGGCGTGCTTTGGGTCGCCTTCCGCCTCTTGGTCAATCCTCTCCAACTGCTTTCCGGCGCCGTGAGCGATTTTAGTGGCGGGAAGGTCCCAAGCAAAGTTACGCTCCCAAAGCGTTGGTGTTTTGATGAAGTGAGCGTGTTGGCGGAGAAATACAACCGAAGCGTTGAGAAAGTCCGTGAGCATCAGACTGAACTTGAAGAAGAAAGAGATAGAGCGGAAGTCGCCAACCGCAAAAAAAGTGAATTTCTTGCCACCATGAGCCATGAAATTCGAACACCGATGAATGGCATTATTGGTGTCGCTTCATTACTGGGTGACACCAAACTCGATCCTCAGCAAAAAGAGTTTGTAGAGATCATCGATAGTTCTTCTCACTCTTTAATGACGATCATCGACGATATTCTCGACTTTTCTAAAGTCGAAGCAGGTAAAGTCGAATTAGAAAATGCGAGCTATGATCTGCGCCGTATTTTGGATGATGTGATCAGCTTACATACCGTCAAAGCCAAGCAGAAGAATCTGCAATTGCTTAGCGATATTGATCCTCACTTGCCAGCGGAAGTGCAAGGTGATGCTGCACGCTTAAAACAGGTATTGAACAATTTGTTGAGCAACGCGATCAAATTTACTGATCGTGGTCATGTGAAGCTTCTTGTTGAGTTAACACGTCAAGAGCATGATGTCGCCATGATTCGATTTCGCGTCGTTGATTCTGGCATTGGTATTGCGAAAGAGAACCAACAAGCGATCTTCGAACGTTTCCAACAAGCCGATGGCAGTACAACCAGAAAGTACGGTGGTACCGGCCTTGGTTTGGCGATTGGTGCTCAGTTGGTGAACTTAATGGGAGGAGAAATCCAACTGACAAGTGAGTTGGGGCTTGGTAGTTGTTTTGAGTTTTCGATTCCAGTTGTAGTAAAAGCACGGTCTACCTACACGGAACGACCTAATGTTTTGACGTTTCCAAAAATTGAAGATAATGAAACCAGCCTCCAGCATGACAATCAACCTTGGGTATTGATTGTTGAAGATACCATCGTAAACCAGAAAGTCGTGCGTATTATGTTGGAAAAGCTCGGCGTTCGAGTGAGCGTCGCAAATCATGGTGAAGAAGCGCTTCAGCTATGTGAGAAGCAAGCTTTTGACTTGGTGTTTATGGATTGCCAAATGCCAGTGATGGATGGTTTCATTACTACTGAGCGTATTCGACAAATGGGAGAGTGGGGGAAACACGTTCCCATTATTGCGTTGAGTGCCAATGTTATTAAGGAAGATCAACAACATTGCTTTGACGTCGGTATGAATGAGTTTGTCGCCAAACCTGTGACCAAAGATCGGTTGCATCAAATATTCGAGCAGTTTTTACCAAAAGCACTGAAAATCAGTGCGGGTCCCAAATAGTTAACTTGAAATTGATCAAGTTAAGTGCGTTTCTATTCTGCAATTGTAACTCTGTATGCTATAGTGCGCGGCTAGTATTTAAAGTACCTTGAGGCTGTAAATGTCGTTCAATCTATCCCTATTGCCGCCTGATGAAAAAAACAAAATCGAACTGGATAAACAAGCGTCGTTTTTGGTTTGGAAGCTCAGAGAGGCCAAATCTGGTCCTGAAGCAATAGAAGAACAGTTGTCCAAGATTAACGATGCTGATGAAAAAGCGTTTTTTCAGCAATCGGTCGAAAAGTACAAACGAGTAATGGGTGTCGCTTAACGCGAATCGTGACAACGGTATAAAACTATGTGGCGAATGAGGTAACCTCCCCATTCCTTTGCTAAGCGAAATTGAAAAGGTTTCGCTTTTTGCTAAAATCCTTCGCATTAAATTTGAATTTAGAGAGACATCCCGATGGGAAGAAGTTTTGAAGTGCGCAAAGCCTCTATGGCGAAAACTGCAGGCGCGAAAATTAAAGTTTATTCCAAATACGGTAAAGAAATTTACATGTGCGCGAAAAACGGCGGTAGTGACCCAGACATGAACTTGTCTCTTCGCCACCTGATCGCGAAAGCGAAAAAAGATCAGGTACCAGCGCACGTTATCGACAAAGCACTAGACAAAGCGAGTGGCGGCGGTGGTGAAGATTACCAACCAGCGCGCTACGAAGGCTTCGGCCCTGGCGGTACTAGTGTTATCGTTGACTGTCTGACCGATAACGGCAACCGTACTTTCCAAGATGTACGCCAATGCTTTGTTAAAGTGGGTGCGAAAATTGGTGTTGAGGGCTCAGTTTCTCACATGTTCGATCACCAAGCGGTATTCCAGTTCAAAGGCGACGATGATGAAATCATCCTAGAAACGCTAATGATGGAAGATGTAGACGTAACTGACGTTGAGCTAGAAGACGGTGTGATCACTGTATTCGCTCCTCATACAGAGTTCTTCAAGACGAAGACAGCACTAAATGGTGCGTTCCCAGATCTAACGATCGATGTGGAAGAAATCACTTTCGTTCCTCAAACTCACACTCCAGTAGCGGGTGAAGATGCTGAGAAGTTCCAGAAATTCCTAGATCTTCTAGATGACTGTGACGATGTTCAGCAGGTTTACCACAACGCAGAGCTATAATTTTTTAGCTTCCACCGTTGTAAAAAGGCTTCCCTCGGGAAGCCTTTTTTGATCGCACTCTTTGCTAGCAGCATTATACGTTGCGATATTTGGAATAACACAGTGACATGATCACACCAAAGCAGATGCCTTGCGTCAGCATGGCCGTGCCGCCGTAACTAAAGAACGGCAAAGGGCTTCCCATTACTGGCAACAAGCCGCTCACCATGCCTGTATTGATAAAAGCATACAGGAAAAAGCTCATCGCTAATGCACCACTCACAAGCCGACTAAAAAAGTGATCAGACTGACATGCAAGCAACATGACGCGCGCGGTAATAAACAAGTACAGTGCGAGCAAGACTAAACTACCAACAAAACCCCACTCCTCGGCATAAGTCGAAAAAATAAAGTCCGTATGACTTTCTGGAATAAAGCCAAGTGTTCCTTGCGTAGCATTCATCCAACCTTTGCCTTTCATTCCGCCGGAGCCTATCGCAATTAAAGATTGGATGATTTGGTAGCCCGAACCTAACGGATCCGACTCCGGGTGCAAGAACTGAGTAACGCGGCTTTTTTGATACGTTTCCATGACGAAGAACCACAAAATAGGCGCCAACGTTAATATACTCGCGACAAAGCCACCGATTATTTTCCAGCTCATGCCAGCTAAAAATAAAACGAATAAGGCGTAAATGACGGTAAAAACTGCACCGTCTAAATCCGGTTGTAGCGCGATTAACCCAGCAGGAATCATAGTGATGAGTAAGCAAAATGCAATTTTCCTACTATCTGGTCTGCCGCCTTCAATATGTAGCATCCACGCGATCATGATTGGAATCGAGAGTTTGATTAGCTCCGAGGGTTGAAAGCGAAAAAAGCCAATATCAAGCCAACGTTGAGAGCCATTAGTGCTATCGCCAAACAAAGCGACAGCAAGTAGCAGCGCAACCGCAATAATGTAGAGATATGGAGCTGAGCGTTGATAGCTAGCGGCGGGAATCGATGACATGACCAATATACAAACCAAGGTCAGTCCGCAGCGTGCTAAATGCTTGAAGAGCATGGCCTCATTAAAGCCACTGGCACTCCAAAGTGTTAGTGTACTCAATAGCATGATCGGAATGATCGCCATCAGCAGTGGCAAATCGACCCTGGGGAAAAAACGCTTATTCATTTTCTACGACCTAATAACGCACCCAGTTCGAGCGCGAAAACAACCAGAACTCGAGAGTTCGAACTATTCCGATGCTAAGAATCCTATTTGGAAATAACAGACACCATGCAAAGGTGTGTATGAGAGGAGCGTCGATGTCGTCTGTTATGGGTAAGCTGCTTGGAAAGCTGTGGAATGGATAAATACACTAGACGCAGGTTTTAAGCCAGTATTTTTATTCCTATTGTGGTGAAAGACAGACGCTTACAAACAAGCTGGGATAAATGTTCTCTTTAAGGATGGAATGTCATTCATCGCAGCAAACACCCGTTCACTCCATATAACTGCCATTGGTCGCATGCAAAAGCAGCGTGCGATCTTCTCCCTTAATCTGAAACCATCAAATCACGTTCAACTAAGGACAGTACATGATGGTTTCTCAATCTCGCTCAATTAAAGCTCTTAAACTGGCAAGTACGTTTATCGCCGCATTTGCACTTAGCAGCAATCTGGCTCTGGCTAATCCAAGCGAGCGCACACTCAGTCAATTCAACCAAGCGGCGCAGGGTGACTCTGGCTTAGTTGATACCGTTTACGGCGAATTATCCAAACAACTCGAAGAGCAGGGCGCAACGCCGGTGACCTTGGTTTACTTAGGCAGTGCGGAGACGTTGCAAGGTCGTGAGGCGTTTATGCCTTGGAACAAGATGAAGTTCACCGAGCGCGGTCTTGCCACAATCCAAAAAGGCTTGGACTTAATGGCGAATCAGCCATTACCACTGCAAGAACAACAACGCTTACAAGGCTTGCCGGAATACCAATTAGCCACCGCTATGGCAGCCACTACGTTTACCTCTTTACCTGACATGTTCAATCACTTTGAGCGTGGCTACGAGCTGTACCTTTCATTGCTCGATGAGCCGAGTTTTAGCCAACAACCTTTCGCGGCAACGTCGTGGATTTATCGCTACGCCATTGAAGCGGCACTGCGTGCTGAAGATGTTCAACAAGCCAAAACATGGTTAGCGCAAATGGAGCAGTTGGATGACAGCAATTTAGAAACGCAAACCGCGAAAGCGCTGCTAGCGAAGTATTAGGGAGGCGTCATGATCGTTTTTAATCAACTTAGTCGCGATTACGCCCTTGGCAGCCAAACGGTGCGTGCATTGCGAGACGTGTCTGGTGAAGTGTTTGCCGGCGAAATGGTGGCATTATGCGGACCGTCTGGCTCAGGCAAAAGCACCTTACTTAACGTGCTTGGCATGCTAGATACTCAATACCAAGGTCAGGTGACATTTGCAGGCAGCCCATACCCAACCGGGCAAATGCAGGCTGCGAAAATGCGTCGTGAAAAGCTTGGCTTTGTGTTCCAAAAATTCAACCTTGTGCCTGTGATGACGGCATTGGAGAACGTGGCTTATCCGCTGCATCTCAACGGCTTTTCAAAAGCAGAACAAACCGAGTTCGCCACACAAATGCTAGAGCACGTTGGCTTGGGCGAGTTTATTCATCATATGCCCGATAACTTGTCGGGCGGTCAGCAACAACGCGTGGCAATTGCTCGTGCGTTAGTACACAAACCAGCATTGGTGATTGCTGATGAGCCAACCGCAAGCCTTGATAGCCAAACTGCCAACAAGGTCATCGACATTATGAAAGGGCTCGGACACGAGCTTGGCACCACTTTTATCGTCGCCACTCACGACCCTCGCATGGCATCCCGTTGTGATCGCACCATTGAATTGGTGGATGGCAAAATTACCCAAACGCACGCAAGTGTGGAGGAGGTTTCATGGGCAAGCTAATTCCTGTTTCGGTTCGGCTTGCTTGGTTGAACCTGCAACGCAATCGCCGTCGCAGTTTGTTGTCGATGCTGATCATCGCTATTGCCGTGTTTGCGTTAACCAGTGCGGGCGGTTTTGGTCTGTACACCTATGACAGTTTGAAAGAATCGACAGCGCGTGACACGGGGCATCTGACGTTAACCACTCCGGGTTACTTCGCCAAAGAAGAAGAGATGCCGCTGAGTAACGGGTTAACTCATGCAGACGACATTACCAAGCAATTGATTGGCTTAAACGAAGTGCGAGGCGTGCAGCCACGAGTTGAGTTCAGTGGGTTGATTTCCAATGGTAACAAATCATCGATCTTTATCGGCATTGGTGTGAACGAGCGCGAATTCGATATGAAAGGACCGTTTTTGGATGTGCGCGAAGGGCAAACGCTGTCCAACATTCACGCATCGCGTTATGACCCTGCAGAGCCAGAAGTGATGCTCGGTGTTGATTTGGCGAACAACCTAAGCGTGCACGTTGGCGATTGGATTACCTTGCTGGCGACCACAACTGACGGCGCATTGAACGCGTATGACTTCAAAGTTCGTGGCATCTATTCAACAGGCGTACCAGAGCTTGATAAACGCCAGTTGTATGTGCACATCAACAGCGCGCAATCGTTGTTGGGCTCAGACAAAGTCAGTGCGTTATCTGTCTTCTTGTTCGACACCAGTTTAACGAGCCAAGTCGAGCAACAAGTGGCTTCGGTTCTGAGTAAGCAAAAGCAGAACTTTGGTGATCAAGATATTGAAATTACGCCTTGGCAAGAACGTGCGTTCTTTTATCTCAAAGTGAAAGATTTGTACGACCGTATCTTCGGCATCATGGGCGCAGTAATGGCGTTGGTAGTCTTTGTCGCACTGTTCAACACCATGACCATGTCGGTCACCGAGCGTACCCGTGAAATTGGCACCTTGTCAGCACTTGGTAGCTACCCTCGCGAAATCATTGCTGGGTTTTTGCGCGAGGCAGGGTTACTCGCGGTGATTGGCAGCTTAATCGGCGCTTTGTTCACTGCATTAGTCACCATTTTACTGATGGTCGTGGATGTACAAATGCCGCCACCGCCAGGACGCACAGAAGGTTACCCATTGACGATTTACTTCTCTTGGGAGCTGGTGGCTGTCGCAGGATTCGCGGTATTGATGATTTGTTTGGTTGCGGCGTTTTTCTCGGCACGCAAAGGGGTGAACAAGCCAATTACGGAGGCACTGATTTATGTTTAATTTCAGATCACTATTACCAATTGCACTGCTGACGGTAAGCGGCATCGCAAGCATGAATGCCAGTGCGAATGAAACTGCGCTAGATGCACAGCAAGTCGCGCAATTGATTGAAAAAGCGGATAGCTACCGCTTGCAAGATGATTCCTCCAAAGTGGTGTCATTGGTGCGCTTATATCAAGACCAAGAATTAGATAAAACCCGCCTTTACCACGTGTACACGCGTCCAAATCGTGAATCGTTGGTGGTGTTCAAATCAGCAGTCGAAGCTGGGCAAAAGATGCTGATGATGGGCGACAACTACTGGCTGCAAATGCCAAAGAGCCGCCGTCCTATTCGAATTACGCCAATGCAGAAGCTGCTTGGTGAAGCGTCTATCGGCGACATCTCAACCCTGACGTGGAGCCAAGATTATCAAGGTGAATGGAAAGCGACAGAAACTGTTTCGGTGAACGGAGAGAGTGTCGCGGCTTATCACCTTGCGTTAAC
The DNA here is from genome assembly GCF_022808245.1 of Vibrio sp. CCB-PB317. Classification (NCBI taxonomy): domain Bacteria; kingdom Pseudomonadati; phylum Pseudomonadota; class Gammaproteobacteria; order Vibrionales; family Vibrionaceae; genus Vibrio; species Vibrio sp. CCB-PB317. The sequence continues at coordinate 115,908 of NZ_JALGNU010000002.1, read as the reverse complement.
CGCGAAAACCAAAGGGGCGAGCTATCAGAAGATCGACTTATGGTTGTCTGAGCAAGATGCGTTTCCAATCAAAGCCGATCTCTACTTGCGCTCTGGCAAACTCGCCAAGCAAGCGCAATACGGACGTGCAAGCGACAATGGCGAAGACTATGTCAGTGAGATGACCTTGCTTGATAGCATTCAGCCGAGCAAAAAGACCGTTATCGAGTATCAAGAAATCGTGCCTTGGCAGCTGGACAACAAGTTCTACAACCCAAGCTATTTGCCGAAAGCCAATACGACTCAGCTTTAGCCTGAACTCCGTAAATAGAACCATGAAAACGAGTAAGGAAGTCACATGAAATCGCACCAGCCTAACCTTAACAAAAGCACCAGTCTGTTGATTGCTGCGTCGTTGTGTGTGGGCGCAGCAGCCCCAGTTTTTGCCAATGATGAGCTGAGTTTTGAGTGGGATTGGGCTGTCAGTTACGAAACTGCCAAGCAGCGTGACAGCGCATTTATACAAGCGCAGAGCAGTTCTCGTGATTCACTTAATACACTGTTGGATGTGCAGGTGAATTATCAGAACTTCAGTGGTTTGTTCGCTCTGTACAGCCAAGGTTTGTACCTCAATCAACAAGGAGAGAGTGAGTGGTGGAGTGAAGCTGATAACCAGTTGCTGATTCGTGAGCTGGCTTGGCTAGGGGAGTGGCAAGTCGGTGATACCACTCTTGATGTGAGCTTAGGTAAGTTGCGCGTGGATTGGGGCGTGGGTTATGGCTACCGACCTTTGGATCTGTTTAAGCCTTATCGACAAAACCCGGTTGGCTTAGTCGCAGAAGAGGGTGCGGGTGTGTTTTCACTTTCACACTATGATATGGCAGGCGAGTGGACCGTCATTGCGACGGATTCAAGCTGGGGGCAACAAGACCAAAGTGCACTTGATCAAGTCGCAGAGCAACAAGGTATTGGTCTCCGCCGTTATGCGCTGGTGGGTGACACCGAGTATCAACTTATTGGTTATTACGATGATGTGCGCCGAGGTTTGCTTGGCGCCAGTGCCATTGCCGTGTGGGATGAATCCATCGCCATGCACGGTTCCATGTTGTGGCAAAAGCAAAGTGTCGGCTATCAGTTTCAGCAGGGTGATCTTTACCAACCCGTTTCGGTTGAGGAGCAGGGCAGTGCATTCCAAGCCTTAATTGGATTGAACTGGGCAAACCAAGCCGGACACAACGTGATTGCTGAATATTGGTACGACAGCCGAGCATGGTCGAAAAACGAATGGCAACAAGCAATAGAGCGCGGCGAATTACTCTCTCAGATCCCCGACCATAATGTATCTCTACTTGCGACAAGCTACGCCCAAGGGTTTCAGCATGCCAATATCGTTCAGCATAACGTAATGCTGCACTGGAGTTGGGATGTGGAAGCGTGGGCTGCATGGAACGGTAAAGCGGATATGGGCTGGCTAAGTGATGTAACCCCTACGTTGGATGTGATGCTGTCTCCACAAGATGGTGGTGTGATTGTCACGCAGTGGCTTAACTACCAATGGATTGATACTGGCGATCAAAGTGTAGAAGTGGAAGTTGCCGCACGCTTTTTAACCGGAGACGACCAATCTGCTTACGCACAAATCAATGATAAGCATATGATTGTATTTAACATCAAAGGGAAATTCTAAATGTGTTCAGCAAAATCAGTGGTGAAAAGTGGATGGCCGCGTAGCTTATTAGTGACCACGGCATTTTGTCTCTTTATTGCAGCAATGACGCTCTCGGTTTGGGGCGGTCCATTTTACATTCATGTGGCGGTTAGCTTTGGATTTGGCTATTCGGCTATCTTCTTCTCATGGCTTGTCGACCGCCTGTTTCCTACCATTCCTCGTTTGGCGGAAGTGGCTATCTCGCTGACGGCATGCCTATTGTTTGGTGTGGTGAACGCTCAGCTTTGGCTTGGGGAATACTTCGGTATCTCAAGTATGCTGTCGGTTGGTCTAATGGGGTTGTTATTCAGTGCCATGTGCTTTTTCTATTTCTACTCACGCGAGCAACATGCGATCGCTCAACGAGAGTTGGAAGCCATCAAACGCGAGAAAGCAGAGCAAGACCGTGCGCTGTTGCTGAGCCAGCTTAAGCAGATGCAAAGCCAGATTGAACCGCATTTCCTATTTAATACCTTGGCAAATATCAGTGCGCTCATGTCGCAAGATGTCGATAAAGCTAAGCTGATGCTAGAACAGTTAACCGCGCTACTGCGTGCAACGTTAAAAAGCTCACGCGAAGAGCACACCACGATTGAGAATGAAATTGCCTTAATTGAAGCCTACTTGAGTATTCAGAAGATACGTCTGGATGGACGTCTAAGCTACAAAATTGAAGTAGAAGACGGTTTAGGAACAACAGAACTGCCACCGATGATGTTGCAACCTTTGGTGGAGAATGCCATTGTTCACGGTATTGAGCCAAAGCGAGAAGGTGGTGAAGTCAGCTTGCTCATCAAGCGCGAACGACAGAACTTGCAGATTGAAGTCAGAGACACCGGTGTTGGCTTGAATCACGTAAGTGGGCACATGGGTTCAGGCGTGGGTTTAAGTAATCTCAAGCAGCGAGTTGAAGCTTTGTTCGCAGGGCGAGGAGAGGTTTCTATCAGTGAGTCTGCTCAGGGTGGGGTTTGTGTTCGCCTGAGTTGGCCAATGGAATCGTAATCAAGGAAGAAAGGAATGAATACAGGGTTTACTGCCATTATTGCTGATGATGAACCGTTATTGAGGCGTCATCTTGATAAAAGCCTAGCTGAAGTGTGGCCAGAGCTAGAGGTGATAGCCAAAGTCGCCGATGGTGAACAAGCGTTGCAAGCCATTGAGCAAAGCCAACCTGATATTGCGTTTCTCGATATTCGTATGCCAGTTTTGGATGGCATGACACTAGCGCAAAAACTCAATCAACTCGCCAACCCACCTTTGATTGTGTTTGTCACCGCGTACGATGATTACGCTATAAAAGCCTTTGAACAAAATGCCGCCGATTATTTGCTTAAGCCTATCTCGGATGAGCGCCTTCTGACGACGTGTGAAAGAGTGAAAACACGCCTTGCTAAGCGAGAGCAAGAGAGCAGTAATGTGCAGATGAGCAGCCTGTTAGAGCAACTGCAGCAATTATCCGCGCCACAAACGCCGCAGTATTTACAGTGGATTAAAGCGACGCAAGGGGAAGATATTCATCTGATCGCCACGTCTGATGTGTTGTATTTCAAAGCGGAAGAAAAATACGTTTCTGTGTATGCCCAACAAGGACAAGGCAAAGTGCAGGAGTATTTGATTCGTACATCGTTGAAAGAGTTGATAGGGCAGCTTAACCCAGAACAGTTCTGGCAAGTGCACCGTTCAAGCGTGGTGCAAGTGTGCAAAATTAACAAAGTAAACAAAGACTTTACTGGAAGAATGTTTGTGCATGTTGGAGAAACTAAGCTCCCTGTGAGTCGTGCATCTCAAAGTTTGTTCAAAGGGATGTAATCGCTAGAACTGCTCACTCTTTACACTGTAAACTCGCTGCTCTTAACCTACATTATCAAGGAAGATAAATGAGTTATCGCGTAACCCTGTTAAATGCGACGGGAGAGTTGTCTCCAATCTCTGAGTATTTGCATCAGAAACTTGATGATCTGAGCTCACTACTTTCTAGTTACTTTGATTTAAGTAACAGCGATTTAAGTAGCAACGATTTAAGTAACGTCGACCTGACTGTTAGCCCGTTTGATCGCAATGACGTACCGCAGACGGGGATTGGTGGCTATTGCTTAAGTGCCTATCGTGTAGAGATTTTGCTTGATACCCAACGTGCTGATATTAAAAATGTTATTGAGAAAGAACTGGCTGCGGTGTTAGCGCATGAGTTGCATCACCTGTTCCGTATGCGAGCGGGAGAGAATGGCGTTGCGCTTGGTGATGTACTGATTATGGAAGGGTTAGCTTGTCATTTCGAACGTAAAGTGAATGGAGGCATCACACCGAGCTTGTTTGAGAAAATCAAAGATCAAGATTGGCGCCCTTTCTATGCTGAGATGAAAGACAAGTTGACCAGCTTAGATTACAACTTCGACGCTTACTTTCTTGGTAGCGATGAAAGCCGCTGGCCGAAATACATGGGGTATTGGGTTGGGTACAACCTTGTTGCTGAATATCTGGCTGATTTTCAAGGCTCTGAGCTTGATTTAGTCGGAGCAAAAGCCGAGCTTTTCTATCAATAACTCCGGCACAAGCTAAACTAATAGGCTGAGTCATAAAAACAAAAAGCGCCTAAGTCATAAGACGTTAGGCGCTTTTATCGTTTTATAGTGACGACTTCTTCGAAGAGGCGAGTGTGCTTATTCGCTGATCGTCACCTTCTCAATAATGATTGGATCGCATGGCACATCATCATGACCAAGCTTAGAAGTTGTTTTCACTTTCGCGATGCGATTTACGACATCCATACCCGCGGTCACTTTACCAAATACCGCGTAACCCCAGCCTAGGTTGGTGGTTGCGGTGTGGTCTAGGAAATCGTTGTCTTCCAAGTTAATGAAAAACTGTGCCGTTGCAGAGTGCGGTGCATCGGTACGCGCCATTGCGATAGTGCCAACAAGGTTCTTTAGACCACGGTTTGCTTCGTTTGCGATTGGGGCGCGTGTTGGCTTTTCTGCCATGTCTTCGGTGTGACCGCCACCTTGGATCATAAAGCCGTCGATAACGCGGTGGAAAATGGTGCCGTCGTAAAAGCCATCTTCACAGTATTTTTTGAAGTTCTTTGAGCTAACTGGCGCTCGTTCTAGATTCAGTTCAATCTCGATGTCACCGAAATTGGTGGTCATAATAATCATCTTGTTTGCCCCTGTGGGTGCTATGTTGGCGGCATTATAACTAAGTCGTTTGAGGATAGCAGAAATAAAAACAGCGACGTTAAGGCGTCGCTGTTTCTACTATTAAGTATGGTTAAGGAAGTTAAACCGTGAAGCGTCCCACCAAGTCGTAAAGTTCGTTGGCTTTGTGATTGAGGTTTTGGCTGCCCGAGCGATTTTGATTGGCAAGGTGCGCCGATTGATTACTTTGCTGAGAAATGACTTCGATGCGTTGTGAAATCTCTTGTCCAACTTGGCTTTGCTCTTCGGTCGCGGTCGCGATCAGCGTGTTCATGTCCATGATATTCGCAATCGCTGCTTGAATATCTTGCAGCGCAACCGATGCAGCACGTGCTTCTTCTACTGTCGCTTCGCCACGTGCTTGGCTAGATTCCATCGCTTTTACTGCGGCATCCGATCCTGCTTTAAGTTGATCGATCATCTTGTGAATGTCACCTGTGCTGTCCTGAGTGCGGCTTGCAAGCTTACGCACTTCATCCGCGACAACTGCGAATCCGCGTCCTTGGTCGCCCGCTCGTGCCGCTTCAATGGCGGCATTTAGCGCAAGCAAGTTGGTTTGTTCAGCAATATCTTGGATGACTTCAAGTGAGGATGAGATGTTCTGCACGTCACTCTCTAGACGTGAAATTACAGTGCTTGCTTCAGATACCTCATTTGCTAGCGCTTCAACGGAGTTAGCGGCGGAGTCCACGATGTGCTTCGCTTGTTGTGCGTTGTCATCGGCGTTTTTAGCGGAATCGGCGGCTTGGTTTGCATTGCCAGAGATCTCGTGAGCGGTGGCCGTCATTTCTGTCATTGCGGTCGCGACTTGTTCCGTTTCCTCACGTTGACCTGAAGCCAATTCATCCACTTGTGAGGCGCGTTGAGACATGTTGTTAGTTTCTGATACTACCTCTTGTCCGACATGGCTGACGCTCTTAATAATTCCTTGCAAGCTCTCAACGAAGATATTGAAGTTATGCGCGAGCTGCTTGAATTCTGGCACGCTAGATTCTTCCATACGCGCGGTTAAGTCGGCGTCACCTTGTGCGAAAGATTGGATTGAGCTGTCAAACTGTTCGATAGGGCGCATAATGCTACGGTTGACGAGTACGGCAAAAATGGCCACGACAACGGCAATAGAGACACAAAACATAGCAATAGCGGCTAAGGTATTGTTTAGCTCATCGTTTGCTGTGTTTTCCATCTCTGTAATGATCGCATCGATATCATCAGTATAAAAACCTGTGCCAATCATAATATCCCACTTGGGAATGAACATGGAGTAGCTGAGTTTTGGTAATGCTTCGGTTTGCCCTAACTTAGGGAAGTAGTAGGTTGTGAAGTCACCCGTTTTGGCGTTTTTCAACAGGTCTTGGATCAGGTAGTTGCCTTTTTTGTCTTGAAGGTTATAGAAGTTTTCTCCAACCCCTTTGTTGTTTTTGCCGACAACAACACGCACGCCTTTTGAGTCGTACGCAAAAATATAACCTGATTGGCCGAACTCTAACTCTTTGAGCACTGGAATAGCTTCTTGCAATGAGGCATTACGATCCAATAACGGTTTGAGTGCGGAATGAGCCATCTGCACATAGTTTTTCAGTTCCGCTTTCTTCATCGCCATCATCGTCGTGTGCGTATGATTGATTTGTTGTTGGTTGTAGGTACTGGTTTGGAGGTAGGTAAACCACATCATACCCAAAGCAATCGTTAACACGGGAATGATGGAAAGAATATAAAGTCGCTTTCTTATCGTTAGATTCATAGGTACTTCCTTACGTCTCGGCGCAGCGTTACAAATTGGTAAACTTCAATAGCTTTACCAAATAAAAGTGTTAATAATTATTTTTGTACTGATTGCAGATTAACCGAGTTGGCGGGTGAGAAGTACAGGAAGTTGGTGATCGTGGACGAGAGAGACTCACATTTTTAAGCAGGATCACAATTAGCGAGAGCATTGGCCCGAGTTGCAGCGGGAGCTACCAGTAAGCCAGTATGAGACACGATACCTATTGTTGGCAAAACGCAGGTAAAGCCAGTCGGCAATTGGCTTGAGTAATGGCCAACGTAGTGGAGCATATAGCCAACCTCGACCGACCAACTGCCATGCTCGGTGAGTCACATCAAGACCAAGTATCAGTTCATTGTTGTCATTCAGCGCATGCAAAATCGTATTGGCTTTTTGCGCGTCTATCTGTGGGTAATCAGAAAAGTCATCGCTGTAGATATCGACGATTTTTATCGCTTGTTTTACATCTCGTCGCTTAAGTGCGTGCATTTCTTTGGCGCACAGTGGGCAAGTTCCGTCATAAAATATGGTGAGTTTTGTCATTGCGATCGTCTTACTTGATTTGTCTTACTGAATTCTACGTGGCGATTTTTCTTTTGGTTCATTATGTTGCAGGTAGTGGTTCCAATTCGTGCGTATGTTCTCGTAGTTGTATTGGCAAAAGTCTTTGCGATCTCGTAGGTAGTCTTTTTCAACTTCATCGAGAAGCGACTTGTACTGTTCCGGATCACTGCCGTACACCAAACATAAGGTAGAGAAGTAGCGTTGCAAATCAAAACTGTGCTCATCAATGTACTCACCGAAGTCGTAGTAGTCCGGTCTGTCATCGGACTCAAATGCGAACATGTCGGCGGCGCTAATGGCCATCTCTGCGCCATCTTCTAGGAAGTCAATCATTAAGATCGTGGCAAAATTATCGACGGCATCTTCTTCTTTTCCGAGAACAGGGATGTTTTGATCTTCGATGTAAGCATGCCCGGCTTCATGCAGCAAGGTGTGTAATAACGTATCTAACGCCCCTGTTTTTGGGGATTTTCCAAGGCGTTCTTCATACTGGTTATTGGAGAAGTAATTGAGTGATTCCAAATAAAAAGTGTAGGGAATGTGTATCGTGTGCGTATCGGGAGCGTACATTGGGCCATCTTCTCCGCCGTAAACCAGTGTGAGTGGTTTGCGAAATGGAAAGTGGATCTGAGATAGCTCAAGAAAAATTGGGCTTACATCGCTGTTTTGGATAGATTGCAGGGCGATTTTTTCATGGGTTGTTTCCACGGGAGAATATTCAATACGGATATTTTCCGCTGCAGTGGCAGATGAGATGGCACAGAGTAATAGCACAGGGAAAAGCAAATGAATTTTCATGTAGGGCTCTTGTTATTTTAATAACTTACATAAAAATTATACATGTTTTTGTGTGATGCATAATTGGGATTGTTTTTATCACCCAGAACCGGGTAGTTAGCCTCGAAAGACTACCATGACAACACCGTACATTTTGGTTGCTGGACCCTCAAGAAAGCCTATCAAAACACATTTTACTCAGGAGACGATAGATAAGTGATTGGCTTTTAAGGTTTATTTCTTGGTGAGGCTAAGCTGAATTCGCTTCGCTCTTTTGTCTGTAAAAATGCTATTCAGCAGTTAATCATTATGGAAAGAAAACATGGGGTTGGTGAATGTCACTGAATTGAAGAAAATTATCAGCAATATGTTATAATCCGGCTCCGTTGTGACGAAAACGTTTGTTGCAGCTTGAGAGTTTCCTTGGATTCGGCTCGTTTACACACCATGAGCCAGAGTTAAAAAACTACGACAGGAACAAGCAAACCCAATTGTTTTGAACGCGATCTCGGCGTTTAGAGGTTACAACGGGAAGGAACTTTGTTTGATAGTAATTGACACATTCTGTTTAAGTAAGGGAGCCCAATGTGGTTCAGAAAGTGTCACCCAGAATTTACTCACAACACTATACCCCAAGCAGTCACGCACAGGTATTGCGAGGGGGCATTTGAAGGAGCTATATCGGCTCCTTTCACATTTAAGGGCTTGCTAACAGCGGAAAACTGACACATCGCTAAAGGAGCGTCCCTTAAACTAGCCTAAGGCGCATCTACACCAACTTTTGAGTATTTTCGAAACAGTAAAGCGAGAACATTTGCTATTGAATGAAGGTTAAATTAACACTCGATCATTACGGAGGATGAAGAGAACAATAATAAGAGGCGATATGAATCATTTAATATCTGTAGGTGCACTGGAGTCCTTCTTGGTCGCAATCAGTGTGCTTTTCCTGGGGCATTTTATTAATGCTAAGCTACCGATTTTAAAGAAGTTCAACATACCTGAGCCGATTGTAGGTGGCCTTATTGTGGCCTGCATGATTACTGCTCTTCATTTCAACGGCATCGACTTGGAGTTCGATTTGCCGTTACAAAATACGTTTATGTTAATGTTTTTTGCGACGGTTGGTTTGGCCGCAAATTACACTCAGTTGATGAAAGGAGGTGCGAAGGTTTTTATCTTCTTAGCTGTCGCATCGTTTTACATCATCATACAAAACGGCGTTGGCGTTTCACTCGCGGCGGCGCTCGGTTTAGATCCTTTGATGGGGTTAATTGCTGGCTCGATTACTCTGTCTGGTGGCCATGGTACAGGTGCTGCGTGGTCACAAACCTTCCAAGACGTGTATGGATTGGATAACGTTTTGGAAATAGCGATGGCATCAGCCACTTTTGGTTTGATCATCGGCGGTATCATTGGTAGCCCAGTGGCACAGCGCCTCGTAGAAAAAAACAGCATTGAATCGGAGTATGGTCGTGGTGGTCGAGATGCCAAAACTCACGAAAAATTCCCTGAGTTGGTGACCTACAACGAATACGAAGAAGATAAAGTAACGGCGAAAAAAGTGGTGGAGAAACTCTTCTTCCTACTGATCTGTGTTACGGGGGCGAAGTATGTTGAGCAATGGGTTAGCACGTATGAAATCTCATGGTTGATGATTCCAGACTTTGTATATGCGCTGTTCATTGGTGTGATCATCACGAACTTCTTAGAGGTGACCAAGCTTCGTAAGTTAGATGCAGAAACCGTCGATATGCTCGGTACCGTTTCTTTGTCATTGTTCTTGGCGATGGCATTAATGAGCTTGAAGTTATGGAATATCTTTGACTTAGCGATTCCATTCTTGGTCATTTTGGCTGTGCAGTCTGTGGTCTTAGCTATCTTCACTTACTACGTTACGTTCAAAGTGATGGGACGCAATTACGACGCTGCGGTTATTGCGGGTGGTCACTGTGGTTTTGGCTTGGGGGCAACCCCAACAGCCGTGATGAACATGGGCTCTATCGTTAACCGATTTGGCCCGTCGCCGCAGGCATTTATGGTGGTGCCAATTGTGGGGGCTTTCTTTATCGACATCGTTAACTTAATCATTTTACAAGGTTACATTTCATTCCTTGGTTAAATTTAAGTTCATGATCTCCTAAGGTCGAAATAAAAACGGTCACAACACAGGTTGTGACCGTTTTTTTATGGCTCGATTTTGACCGTTTATCGAACGACGGATTATTGAATGGTTCGGCTGAACTTGAGACTAGCTGTCCAACCAAGAACGCCGATGAAAGCGTAAATGCCAACGTTTAACCAGCCCGCCTGAGGAATTGCATTAAATGGGCTTGGTGCAACAATGGCGTGCAGTGGAAGGTAAAGCACTTCGGAGAAGAACTGATCTAGGCCGTAATAGCCAAATAGTGCGATTGGCATCCAGCGCAGCGCATAAATGGCGATAAACAAAATGACCAGTGGTGAGTTCACTTTCTGAGAAATAGCCATTGCGGTTAATGCCAGCGGTAACAGTAGAATACCGGCGAATAACATTCTGATTAAAAACTCTCCCCAATGCAGCAGCACGTAACCTAACGAGGCTTGGCGGTACAATAAAGCCAATTGGTGATCGGTAGAGATGTTCAGCAACCACAGCATCAAATCTGCTGCGAGCACAAGCGCCGAGCAAACGAGCGGAATCACCAATAAGCCAAACCCTAGCTTCACTAAGTGAGTTTTTATATCGCTGACCGGCATACTACGCCAAAACATAATACTGCCCTCCGCACGCTCTTTGCGTAGCGTTCTTGGGAAGTATTGAACGGCTAACAAGATAGACAGCAGTCCTGCTCCTCCGGTAATCAACATATTGACGTCATCACCAAGCTCTTTATGAATGTCACTGACATCGCCACCAAAGCTCATTTGGAAAAACATATTGTGTTGTAGAGTGTCGTTACTCATTAAACTGACAAAGAGAATAACTCCACACGCCAACACAAACAGTGGAATACGTAAAACAAGAGGGTTTTCTAACCACTCTTTTTGCAACATCGCGACAACTGAACGCATTACGCTGCCTCCTTCTGCAATGCTAAAAATAGATCCGCTAACTTCACCCCATGGATGGCCCCCATTGTTTCTGCTTGTTGGGCATACTGGGCAGTGAGTAACCATTTCGTTGAACCGAGCCCTTTTTGTGACGACAGTGGGTTCATCGCTTCAATTTGTGTGCGGTATTCGTCGCTGGCCTCAAGGATAAAGTAGTCTTCACTGATACTGTCCATCGAGGTTTGTAGTACAGGGCGGCCATGCTTGAGAATCAGCACATCAGTCAGTAAGTGCTCAATCTCTGATACTTCATGACTGGCGATGATCAACACGCGCTCGCCGTCGTGAAACCATTCCAATAAGTGACGATAAAACGTATCACGATACACGAGATCTAACCCGAGTGTCGGCTCATCCAATATGAGGATTTGAGTGTTAGTCGCGATTACAATCGCGAGGTGCAATTGCACCTTCATCCCTTTGGATAAAGATTTGATGCGTGCACGAGGTTTGATGTCCGTTTGACGAAGCAGCGTATCTGCTTGAGCGCGATTGAACCCTGGATGCACGCCTTCGGTATAGTTAAGCAGTTGAGCGACAGTCATCCAATCTGGCAGAACGTTCACATCCGAGATGTAGGACAAGCTCTGCATTATTTTGTCGCGTTGCATAATGGGTTCAAATCCGTTGATACGAACAGTGCCTTGATATTCATGTGCGCCGAGTAGGGCATTAATAAGCGTTGATTTACCTGCGCCATTATGGCCGAGTAAGCCAAGTACTTGTCCTGCATGTAGGTCGAAACTCACTTCATGCAGTGCTTCTCCTTGTTGCTGATATTGCTTGGAGACGTTTTTTACACTGACTAATGCGCTCATTGGTCACCTTTCAAGTGTGGTTTTAGTTGTTGAATGAATTCGTCGAGTGACATATCCAGACGCTGTATTGTGCCGGCTATCTGCGGAATTTGTTGTTGAAGAAAACGTGCCTTCTCGTCTGCGAGCAATTTTAGTTTTGCCCCTGAAGCGACAAACATACCTTGACCGCGTTTTTTCTCCACTAACCCCTCATCAACAAGCAATTGATAGCCTTTCATGACGGTGAGGTGGTTAATTTTCATATCCGCAGAGATGCTACGAACAGAGGGCAGAGCATCGCCTTCTTGCCAGATACCTTGCAGTATTTGTTGAGTGATCTGGTCAGCCAACTGTCGAAAAATCGGTTGGCGATCATGCCAATTGGTCATGAGTGAATCTCTTGGCTGAAATGGTGTTATATATAGGTATAACACCTAGTGTGCCGGAGAGAAAGTAATAATTTAAAATAAAGCGTATGTACTAGCCTTCGCTTTCCCTAAATATCTACCTATGTGATAGCTATTTTGAAGACTTTATTGTGAACATAAATTAGACACTTCTCATAAGTTGAGAAGTGTTATTTTTCTAATCCAATCAAGGTATTTACCACCAGCTTGGTATTGGTATTCTCATATAATGATAATCAGTGGGATTTTTGGTGCATCCATTTCTTACTTGATGAGAATTTGTGGCAAATACACCCTAGAAAACAAAAGGTTCGAGAGGCAATCTGATTGACTTAGGCACCTATCTCACGTTGAGCGCTTGCTCAATGAATGAGAAAGAGGAGAGTAAAGAGGTCTCATGAATCAGGTAATATCTATCGGCCCACAAGAGTCGTTTCTCGTCGCAATTTGCGTGTTATTTTTAGGGCAGTTCATTAACACCAAATTACCAACCTTAAAGAAATTCAATATCCCAGAGCCAATTGTTGGTGGTCTAGTCGTGGCTTGCGTGATCACGACGATGCACTTAAATGGTGTGGATGTATCATTTGATTTGCCACTGCAAAACACCTTTATGCTGATGTTTTTTGCGACGGTTGGCTTAGCCGCGAATTACACCCAACTTATTAAAGGCGGTGCGAAGGTTTTCATCTTCCTTGTTGTGGCATCGGTCTACATTCTTATCCAAAATGCGGTCGGCGTATCCTTAGCAACCGCATTGGGGTTAGATCCACTCATGGGGTTGATCGCCGGCTCTATTACGCTTTCTGGCGGACATGGAACTGGTGCGGCGTGGTCGCAAACTTTTCAAGAAATGTATGGTTTGCACAATGTCCTAGAAGTGGCGATGGCTTCTGCTACGTTTGGCTTGGTCATGGGCGGGATTATTGGCAGCCCTGTCGCGCAAAAGTTACTCAACAAGCACAACTTAGAATCGGAATACGGACGCACCAACCAAAGCCATCAGAGTTTCCCTGAATTGGTGACCTATAACGAACATGAAGAAGATCGTGTCACGGCGAAAAGAGTCGTCGAAAGCTTATCCATTATTTTACTTTGCGTGACAGGCGCGAGCTATCTGGAGAGTTGGGTGAGCAGTTTTGGCATCAAGTGGTTGATGATCCCAGATTTTGTTTATGCGCTGTTTATTGGTGTTGTCATCACCAACATCATGGAAGTGACCAAGGTGCGCAAGGTTGATTTAGAAACCGTTGATATTCTTGGTACGGTTTCGCTATCGCTGTTCCTTGCCATGGCTCTGATGAGCTTGAAATTGTGGAATATCTTTGATCTTGCGATCCCGTTCCTTATTATTCTTGCTATTCAGTCGGCCGTACTCGCGGTGTTCACTTATTACGTAACATTCCGCATGATGGGCAGTAATTACGATGCCGCGGTGATCGCCAGTGGACACTGTGGTTTCGGTTTAGGTGCCACACCGACTGCGGTCATGAATATGGGCTCTATCGTGAGTCGTTATGGTCCATCACCACAAGCATTTATGGTAGTACCAATTGTCGGTGCATTCTTCATCGACATTGTGAACTTAGTGATTTTGCAAGGCTGCATTGCTTTTATTAAATAGCCCCCGCTTCTTTCAACTTAACATAACAAAGCCAGTCCCTTGAGATTGGCTTTGTTATTTGTAACACGAAATCTAGTTTCTCTGACTTCAAGCCGTGAAATCAATACGTTACTATGATGACATAGTGTTCAGTTCTACAGCAGCATGAGGTACCCACATGTCTGAAAAAATATCGACGTCGGCATTAGCGAAAATGCGCAAGGTTGAAGCCAAGCTGTTGTTTGCCGATCTCAAACGTGCTGGCTACATTGTTCGCCAAGACGAAAAATGGATTCTGACGGAAGAAGGCGCCAAGTTTGGCGGCGAGTATGTGGATCACCCTAAATTTGGCCAGTTCATCGTCTGGCCGACCAATTTACATATTGAGCTGACTTCCAGCTCAGGGAAAACATTAAGCGCCACGCAGCTGGGTGAAAAGCTGAAACTGAATGCGAAGCGCATGAACCAACTGTTGAGTGAGTTGGGGTGGATCGCCAAATCTGAAGAAGGTTGGAGTGTCACTGAAGCTGGTATACGCGCTGGTGGCCAGCAAAGAACCGATAAAGAGACACAAAATACCTTTGTCGTATGGCACGATGTGGTGCTGCGTAATAAGCGTCTTAAGCAGTCTGTCATTGAATTTTTAGGGCAAGATGCGGAGTCACACTCCACGGATAAATCGTACTCAAGCTTTCGCCAAAAGTTTGAAGCCAAACACCGAACATTAGATGGGCATTACGTGCGCTCTAAGGGGGAGTTGCTCATCGACAACTGGCTGTACTTGGCTGGTGTGGTGCACGCTTATGAGCGTCAACTGCCGATTGACCAAGATGTCACCAGTGATTTTTATTTGCCAGGCGGTAAAGTCTATTTACAGTTTTGGGGAAGTGATACTGGGGAGATGGCTGAGGCTGACCGTGAGACCATTCGTACTGTTTATGAGCAGCATCATTTCAACCTTATCGAAGTCGAACCGAGTGAACTAGACAAGTTAGATGAAGTGCTGCCTAAGCGTCTTCGTCAGTTTGGTATTAAAGCTTATTAACGACTTAAGCTCGCTGTTCAGATAAGAAAAAACCCGTGATCAATCACGGGTTTCGTATTTTTAGCGTGCATCTAGGCTGTCATCCTATGGATTAAAAACCTTTGATGTTTTCCGCTTCTAGCTCCGAGAAGTACTTCACAGTCTTCACTTTCAGTTCTTGTTGAGCTGGCTCGTCACATACGATCACTGCTTTAGGGTGAAGTTGAAGTGCAGAAACCGTCCATAGGTGGTTTACACAACCTTCTACTGCTGCTTCAAGTGCTTGAGCTTTGTTATGACCTGTTACCAGAATCATCACTTCTTCTGCGTCTAGCAGTGTACCCACACCGATAGTCAGTGCGTATTTAGGCACTTGGTTGATATCGCCGTCAAAAAAGCGAGAGTTCGCAATGCGAGTGTCTTCAGTCAGTGTCTTGATACGAGTACGAGAAGACAGAGATGACGCTGGCTCGTTGAACGCGATGTGACCGTCGTTACCCACGCCGCCCATGAACAGGTTGATCTTGCCGTAAGACTTAATTTTGTCTTCGTAACGCTTACATTCTGCGTCGTGATCGTCAGTGTTACCGTTCAGTAGGTTGATGTTTTCTTCTTGGATATCAATGTGATTAAAGAAGTTGTTGTACATGAACGAGCGGTAAGACTCTGGGTGATCTGCAGGGATGCCAATGTACTCATCCATGTTGAAAGTCACGACGTTTTTGAAGCTCACTTCGCCGGCTTGGTAAAGCTCGATTAGGGCTTTGTAGGTTGCTAGAGGAGTGCCACCAGTTGGTAGACCCAGAACGAATGGACGCTCAGCAGTAGGTTTAAAGTCGTTTATACGCTTAGCGATATGCGCAGCTGCCCACTTACCTACTTGTGCTGCTCGAGTTAACGGGATAAGTCTCATTTTGTGCCCCTAGTTATTGGAATTTACGATGTACCGAAACATTAATTCGCATTATAAAATAAGTAATGACGAACTGCTATTGTTTTAGGTCAAAATTTTGCTTTTTCTTTAACCAGTGTTGATTTTATCGACTGTTTTTATATCTAAATGCTTTTATAAGCCGATTTTTTACAAAGAAATTGCATTATGAAACTGACGAATTGATAGATAAAATTTATGATCTAAATTAAGTTCTGTCTTCGCACTTAACCTTGTTTTTTAACAACCTACAGAGTGTGAAATCGCACACGAACTTCAAATATTATGGGATGGACATGGCACGACGCTCATTCCTTAACCATAATTGAAATGTGTAAACCAGTGAGGAATTCGGTATGAAAAATGAGTTAGATCCGAGCAAAGTACTACAGGCTTACGAATGTGTGATGAACAACGGTACACCAACCGAATTTGGCAAAATGTATGAAGGTGTAGAAGCGTTTTCCGATTACGACGGGTACAACGTTTTCTTACGAGGGAATGGTGTTGAGCTAAAGGTTGGCTTCCACAATACCTATCAATTGGAGTACGACCAAGAGCACTTGAAAGAGAGCTTTTTGAAAAAGATCGCGATGCTTGCCAAGTAGACTAGCACTAAATACTAAAAAAGCCCTTGGGAGAACGCGCCCTTGGGCTTTAGGAGAAGAAATGAGCTTGTTTTGCTCGCTCAGTCAAACCAAACGAGCTTTCGCCTACTGCCTACTGCTAGAAAAAGGCGAGAATTAGTTTATTTGGTTATTAATCGTCTTCGACCAAACTCTCTTCAATGTAATCTTCTGTCGCGTCAGGCTTATTACGACCATTTAGCGTGTGGAAGCGCTTGCGACCACGAGCAAGTTGGGTGTACTTTAGCCACGTACGCTCAAGTTTTGTTTTTGCTTTGCCTGGGTTTTCTAGCACCTTGATGAAGTGTTTCTCTTCGCTATTTTCAGGTGTTAATTCGCCTGACTCTAAGCCAAGCATAGTATCCCCATAAATTGTTAGGATTTCCTCTTCCGAGAGAGTAAAATCGCCAGACTTTGCAAAGCCGCGTGGGAATTTTACGTTGTCGTAAAAACGTTTTTTGCCATGACGGAATTCAGTGTCAGACATGTCAACAGCCTCTGTAACCGTTATTGATGAATGTAGTGAACTACGGCGAAAATTAGGCGTAAAGCTAACAAAAGAAAAACAAAACTTTTTTGTCGTCATGATTTTAATTAGTTGTTAATCTGGTTTTATATTAACCAGGAGATGGTTTATGGATGTAAAAGTCTTTCGAACATTTTTAGAGCTGGCAAGGGTTCGTCACTTCGGACGCGCCGCTGAGAATCTTTATATTACCCAAGCTGCAGTGAGCGCACGTATCAAACAATTGGAAAGTTACTTCGATACGCAATTGTTTATTCGTGATCGAAATAACATAAAGTTGACCTCTGCAGGTGAGCGCTTAATCAGTTATGCAGAGGTGATGGTCACCACATTGCAACAAGCGAAGCTAGAGTTATCGCTTGAAGATGGCAAAGCGCTGCAATTAACGTTAGGCGGTACGCCAAATATTTGGGACGCTTACTTGCAGAACTGTTTAAGTGTCGTCACAGATTCATTTGGTGGTTATGGCTTCATGGCAGAAGTAATGGGGCGGGAAATGCTCAGTCGCAGCTTGCTAGAGCGCACGTTAGATATGGCATTTGCGTTCGACCAAATCAAAGCTGATGAGCTTAACTGCAAAAAAGTGGCCGATGTTGTTCTCGTTCTGGTATCGACTGAGAAAGACTCTTTAGACACCGTTTTTGAAAACAAATACGTGTATGTGGATTGGGGAACGCGCTTCTCATCAGAACATTCTGAACGTCACCCTAAGATCCCGGCTCCGTATCTGCGCACGTCAACGGCGCGCATTGCATTGGACTTTATTTTGGAGAAGGGCGGTGCCGCTTACTTACCCATCTCTCTGGTAGAGCCTTTTATCGCCAATGGGCAGCTTCACAAGGTGTCTGGCGTAGAAGATTGGTATCGCCCTATCTATTTGAGCTATCGTAAAGCTAGCTCGTCGGTAGACGCGATTAAGCAAGTGGAAGAAATTGTTAAAGAGATTGATCCACTGACGGCTTACAGTTTTCAGCAAATTGGTTCCGGCACTTCCGACGAATAGCGTTGAGTGAAAAGTCAGAGAAATTAAAAAGCCGCCTTGGAAAATCCAGGCGGCTTTCTTTTTATCTCGATGAATCGATAGTTATGGCAAGTCAAATAGCAGGGCGGTTGTGCTCTTGTTTGATGTATTGCGTAAAACAACCTTACTTTGCTGTTCGACCTTCGCGCCGTCGCCCGCCGTCAAGGTGGTATTGTCGATGCTAAGGCTTCCCGTTACTTGGTGAACGAATAAGTTTCTACCCGATTCTATCTCAAAGTTAAGTTCGCTATTTGGTTCAAGAATTAACTGATGTAATGTGGCATCTTGCTTAATAAGTAGCGTACCGTTTTCTCCTGTTGGAGTCGCGATAGTTGTTAGTCCAGGCGTGCGACCAAAGTCTTTTTGCTGATAACCTGGTTTGGTTCCAAATGTATTTGGCTGAATCCAAATTTGTAGGAAGCGCAGCGTGTCGCGGTTCGACGCATTGTACTCACTGTGGTAAATCCCTTTCCCTGCCGACATGAGTTGGAATTCCCCGGCAGGTAATGTTTTCACGTTACCTTCGCTGTCTTTGTGCGCGATAACACCTTCCAGCACATAGCTGATGATCTCCATATCACGATGGCCATGTGTATCAAAACCTGCGCCAGGTTGGACTACATCGTCATTAATGACTCTCAGCTCAGAAAAGCCCATATATTGTGGATCGTAATAGCTACCGAAAGAAAACGTATGTTTGCTATCAAGCCAGCCAAAGTTTGCTCGACCTCGGTCTGCTGCAAGTCTTACCGTAATCATAAGGCCTCCCTAAGAGAGTTTTTTGTGCAAGAAGTTATCTAGCGCGACCTTACCTGCGCCAGAAAACGCCAGTGAAACACTTGCTGCCAGTAAAGCTAAGCCAAACTCGTAACCGTTGTTTGCCATGAACAGGCCATTTTCAAAGTGGACAGAGAATATCGCTACCACCATCGTGAACGCTAAAGCAACGGCTGCTGGGCGAGTTAGCAGACCAAGTAAAATGAACAAGCCGCCAAAGAACTCTGCGCTGCCAGCAAGGAATGCCATTAGCACGCCAGGACCTAAACCGATGGATGCCATCCACTGACCTGTACCTTCTAACCCATAGCCACCAAACCAACCAAACAGTTTTTGTGCGCCGTGCGCCATAAAGATAATGCCGATTGGAATGCGAAGTGATAGTGCGCTGTAACCTGCGTTTGAAGTGGTGATTTTCTGTAATAGTGCTTTCATGATTCTGTCCTCTGACTCTTTTCAATGAGTGGGAAGCGTGTGCTCCCGTGCTGTTGAGAACAGTTTAGGTGGCGGTGAGAATAAAAATAACGGGAGTATTTTGATAAACTCGTTCTAAAAAATTGAATAATGGATTTTTGTTATTTTTAATCAGTTGCTTGAGTGTTTTTTATGAGTTTTTTTATGCCAGTTTTGTCGTGTTTTAAATCAGGTTCCATCATTATTTTCGATAAACATTTTTGCTGTTAAACAAAAAAAAAAGAGCACAGGTTGCTGTGCTCTATTGCTTTCGCTATTAACAAGGGAGAAAGGTGTGTTAAAGAAAACCGTCAGAGGTTCATTAAGCTCTCTAGTGACTCCTCTACATTGTTGTAGTGATAGGTTCGAATATTACGCCCATCCGTGGCATTAATTTGAATTTCTGAGATCTCGTTATCTGAGTCTCGTTCGATAATTCCAATTGAATGATCTACGGATTTACTGGTAATAACCTTTTGGTTTCTTAGTACAATTACGCAAGTGTGTAAGTCCATGCCAATTCCCTTTAGCCGACGTTGTTGTGATGTTCTGAATCTAACTTTAGTGTACAAAAGCGCTAATGCCAATAAATCTCAATATTGAGTTCCGAAAATGGCTAATGGTAGGCGCTTAAGCAAGCTACAATAACATTATATTGAACGATGCCTATGAACAATAAATGACAAAAGGCATGAGCAAGGAAAGCACTATGTTTATTCACCCCCATACCTCACTGACTTTCGAGCAGTGTCATAAGGCGCGAGTCGCGCGAGACAGCCGCTTTGATGGGCGATTTTATGTGGCTGTGAAAACAACGGGGATCTTTTGTCGCCCAATTTGTCCGGCTAATTTACCTAAAGAAGAAAATGTAGAGTACTTCACCGATAAAGCGCAAGCTCTCCAAGCGGGGTACCGTCCTTGTTTGCGTTGTCGACCTGATAGCGCGCCGGGTTCTTGGGCATGGAAAGGCGTAGAAACGACCTTTCAACGAGCGATTTCGTTAATTGATCGAGGGGAACTGCATCATCACTCGGTGTCTGAGCTAGCAGAGCGTGTTGGGATTTCTGATCGTTACTTACGTATGTTGTTTGAGCAGTATCTAGGGATGTCACCCAAGCAGTATGCGCAATATCAGCAACTAATGTTCGCCAAACAGTTGCTTCACTCCAGCTCTATGTCGGTCACGGAAGTAGGCTTCGCCGCCGGTTTTAATAGTACACGCCGCTTTAACGATGCTTTCCAAAAGTTTCTCAAACTGACGCCTTCTCAAGTCCGTCGCAAAGAGTTTGACGGTATGGGTAGCAATCGAATTGCCTTGCCTTATCGAGGTGAATTGAATTGGCAGCACATGCTGAACTTCTACCGTTTACGAGCGATTGAGGGGGTTGAGCTGGTGAGTGATGAGAGTTATCAGCGCAACGTTTGTCTGGATACCAGTAAAGCATGGTTTAAAGCGACCAAAGGTGAAGGGTACCTAGAGCTAGCGTTTGAAATTGAAGATGTAACGAAGCTGCAAAACTTGGTGTCTGACATTCGTCGTATGTTCGATCTTGACGCCGATATTTGTACTGTTGAGCAGCATTTGGATTATGTTGCACCAGGGCTTGTGTCGAGTAAAGGTATTCGGATTCCTGGTGTATGGAATGCATGGGAGGCTGGAGTTCGAGCGATTTTAGGCCAACAAGTGTCGGTTAAAGCGGCGATTGGTCAACTTAACTTATTGGTGACCACACTTAGTGGAGAGTCAGAAAAACGCTTTTTCCCGACACCAGATGCGATAGCTAATACCGACGTGAGCTTTTTGCGCATGCCGCAAAGCCGTAAAGAGACGCTAGTGCGCTTCGCCCAGTTCATGCAGGACAACTCAGAAACCGACCCCCAGCAGTGGCTAGCTTTGAAAGGCATTGGACCTTGGACAGTCAGTTATGCTCAACTGCGAGGGCAATCTCAACCCGATTGCTTTTTAGATAAAGACTTGGTGGTGAAAAAGGCGATGCAGCGTTACCCATCACTGAATATGCACACTGCGGCCCCTTGGGGAAGCTACGCGACGTTTCACTTATGGAATCAATCATGAAAACATTTTATACCGAAATGCCGAGCCCATTAGGAACGGTAACCATCCAATCTAACACTGAGGGCTTGCTTGGCATTTGGTTTGAAACATGCACCACTAAGCCGAGTGAACTGGGAGCGCGAGACGATCAACACCCGATTTTGCGCCAAGCTGTTACCCAGTTGAATGAATATTTTTCTGGCCTACGTAATGAATTTGAGCTGCCTTTGGCGGCTACAGGCACGGATTTTCAAAATCAAGTTTGGCAGGCACTAACGACCATTCCATACGGCGAGACGTGGAGCTATCAAGATCTCGCCAACGCGATTGGCAACTCTAAAGCTGTGCGCGCTGTTGGGTTGGCAAACGGAAAAAACCCTATTTCTATCGTGGTGCCTTGTCATCGCGTTATTGGCAAAAGCGGTAAATTGACAGGGTATGCTGGTGGAGTAGAGCGCAAGCAACGTTTACTTGCGTTGGAGCAAGGTACACCACTTTAAGTGAGGCGATTCTCATATTGTGATTAAGCGAGCTACACAGGGGAAACGATAGTGTAGAGTTTCATATTCGTTATACGAATAGAAAAAGGATAATAAGGACATGCCTTTCAAAACGGATTTTGATGCATTCATGAGTGAGTGTTGGCAGCATCACGAAGCACAGCCCGAACAAACTTATGCTCAATTGGAAACGGCTCTGAGTGAGGTGGAAAACGTTAGCCACATCGAGCGAATATTCGCATTGATGCTGCACACCGCGATTGGGCACCTCCAGCGTCCAGAACCGTTTCTTGCTTGTTTAGAGCGCTTTGATAAACGCAATGTTGCCGAGAGTTCGGCATTGCAACGCAGTATTGCCGTTGCGCGCTACTTCGTAGATGGCACTGACAATATGGAATTATTGGAAGAGCAAGAACAACGCCGAGTTTACGCTCTGATTTCGAATGAACTTTCTGCGCTTGCTCAGCTTGAACTGGCGAGCCAATGGCTGGAGAAAGCCGCGCTAGGTATGACACCACAAGATGCTGAAGGGCCGCTAGCGCGCTCTATCGCAATCACGGCAAACAACTTGGCGTGTCAGTATGAAGCGCTGGCTGAGCGCACGGATATGGAAAAATCGAGGATGCTAGAAGCGGCGAAGCTCGCGTTGGATTACTGGAAAGTGGCGGGTGGTTGGATGCAAGAAGAACGTGCTGAGTATCGCTTAGCGATGAGTTTACTCAAAGCGGGTGAAGCCGGACAAGCCAAGCAGCATGCCGAGCGCTGCGAAGCCATTTGTCAGCAAAATGGTGGTGACGCGTTTGAGCTGTTCCATGCGCATGATTTGCTGATGCAAGTGCACTTCCATCTTAGCCAGAAATATAAAGCTCAAGTGGATGTGGGGATGCAGCAATACTGCACAACGAGTTCGTTGACATGATCTCAACGTTGAATAAAAAAGCCCCGAGCGAATGGCTCGGGGCTCATATTTTGTAAGTTCACTCATTACACGATGTTGATTATGCTATTTGCGCTTTTGCCTGGTATCGTCCTGGTTTATGGTTCATCGCCAAAATCAAGTTTGTCGCCACGGCACCTAGGACGGATAGAGCGATAAGGTGCACATCCACAATGAACAGCGACATCACTACGATGGCACAATCGAGCGCCATCTGAACTTTACCAGCTCGAATCCCAAAACGTTCCTGAAGGTACAACGCTAGAATGTTAAAACCGCCTAAACTCATCTTGTGACGGAAAATCACCAACATACCTATTCCAATTAACCCACCACCTAGAAGTGCTGCATAGAAAGGTTCGATTCGTGAAATTTCAATCACATGGTGCAGATGATCGACCGCAAAAGAAACAATCGAGACCGCAATGAAAGTATTAATGGTGAAGCGCCATCCCATGCGCATTACAGACAAAATATAAAAAGGGAGGTTGAGAGCGAAAAATATCTGACCAAAGCTGAAGTCACTCACTTTGGTAAGGAAGATCGCCAAACCAGCCGTACCGCCGGTGAGCAATCCTACTTTGCTGAAAAATATTACCCCAAGCGACACTAACGCACTGCCGAGCGTCAGAGCCAAGAGGTTCTCTCTTAGGCTATGATCTTTATCCATAAAATTTTTTCCTTGGTTTAAAAACCGCGCCGGAGACAACACGTCCATCCAACGAGATAAACAGTTGCCAAAATAGCAACTAACAAATCGGCCAATAAAATGTCGCGAAAAGTGATGAATGTCGAGTTTTTGGACAAGATTGTGCTGATGCTAGCCTGTTTAACATAATGTACACAGGTAGAAAAACAACAAGGAAAAGTTATGATTAAGAAAGTCGGCACTACCCAAATCAACGCATTACATCGACTGAGTTGTCACTGCGGAAAAGTTGAGCTGGAACTTGCATTACCTAATGGTATTGAGAAGCCGAGACGATGTGATTGCTCCATGTGTCGACGTCGCGGCGCGATTGTGGCATCTGTGCCTCTGAATGGTATTCGTATCGTGCAAGGCGAAGACGTTTTGAAGCTGTATCAGTTTAACACTCGCACAGCGAAGCACTTTTTCTGTGGCGAATGTGGTATTTATACGCACCATCAGCGTCGCTCTGACCCGAGTGAATACGGCTACAATGTCGGCTGTTTAGAGGGCGTCAACCCATATGAATTGGGAACTATCGAAGTGATGGATGGCGTTAACCACCCATCAGACCGTTAGGCCGCATAGCAAGTGATGAACGTGAGTTGCGGTGCTTAGGTAAATAAACCGCTATTCATCCACAAGTGTACCGCAATACTGGCCGCATAACCCAAGGCGATGACGGGAGCCCATTTTAGGTGGCCAAAGAAGGTATATTGACCACGCGCGGCTCCCATTAATGCGACACCTGCCGCAGAGCCAATTGAAAGCAAGCTGCCCCCCACACCCGCAGTCAATGTGACAAGTAACCAGTTCCCCATCGACATGCTTGGTTCCATAGTCAGTACAGCAAACATAACCGGAATGTTATCGACGATGGCAGATAGAACACCAACCATCACGTTGGCCCAGACAGGGTTCCATTGGTTGTACATGACGTTTGAAACCAGTTCTAGATAGCCAAGTAAGCTCAAACCGCCGACACACATCACTACGCCGTAGAAGAACAGCAAGGTATCCCATTCTGCGCGAGATACACGGTGGAACACGTCAAACGGAACGACTGAACCTAAGCGTTTTAATGCGTGATCGTCGCCATTGGCAATTGCCATGGCCGCTTTTTTTGCCAAGGAATGTTTGAGTGTTTGGCGTAAGAAGTAGCCGAAAAATTGTAAGTAGGCCAAGCCCATCATCATGCCCATAACTGGTGGGAAGTGCAGCAAAGCGTGGAAAGAGACTGCGGTGGCAATCGTCAGAATGAATAGTGCGACAATACGTCTCGCGCCGCGTTTCAGTTCTACGTGTTGGTGAATCGTATTCGGTTTGGTGTTTGGAACAAAGAGTGACATCAAAAACGCAGGAACCAAATAGTTCACCAGTGACGGGACGAATAACGGGATGAATTCAGCAAAGCTGACATGCCCGGCTTGCCACACCATCAGGGTCGTAATGTCACCAAATGGGCTGAATGCACCGCCAGCGTTGGCAGCGATAACAATGTTGATACAGGCAAGATTCACGAATCTAGGATTATCACCAGAGACTTTCATCACCACAGCGCACATCAAGAGGGCTGTGGTTAAGTTATCGGCAATCGGTGAAATAATAAAGGCGAGAAACCCCGTCAGCCAAAACAGCTTTTTGAAGCCAAAGCCTTTGCCGACCATCCACGCCTGTAAGGCATCGAAGAGTTTGCGCTCTTCCATAGCATTGATGTAAGTCATCGCTACTAACAAAAACAGCAGCAGTTCCGCGTATTCCAACAAGTTGTGCTCTAGTGCGGATTTGGCGATTTCTGGCTGGTTGTGTTGAGCAAAGGTGTAGCCAATTAGAATCCAAATTAACCCTGCAGCGAGCAGCACAGGCTTGGATTTTCTCATTTTCAGATACTCTTCCAACATAACCAGTATGTAAGCAATCGAAAAGATAATGAGAGCCGCGTAACCGACACCAGAATTAACAAGGTTCAGTTCATTGGTGGGGGCAGCAAAGGTGGCGCTAGAGAACAACAAACAGCAGAAAGCTACAATTGGATAGATTGGCATAGACATTTCTCCTTTGTCTGGTTGGAGAAATATTAGCCACAAATTAATGAGTTAGTTGTGAGAGAGCTCGAATTAACAGTAGGAGTTAGGAAATGATAGTGTGCGCCACTATTTTCTGAGTGACGCAATGCTTGCTGCGCCAAATAAAACCACAGCGGCATACAAACCGTAAGTTAACCAATGGCTAATCTCTAAAAAAGGAACGAGTCCTTGACCTGCCCACATACAGCCTCCGTTTAATGAGCAATGTTGTAATAGTCGAGCCAATTTAAAGGAAATGAACAATGTTTTTTGTGAGTGACGGCAAATTCTGAAGGATTAGAAAGTCAAAAATTGGTCAGTGAGAGAGAAATCTCATTTTTAACTGGCTAGCTCTAACCCTTTTGAGCTAGAGCTAGCTATATCGAGCGCTGAATGGATTTAGCGCAGCAGCCATTTTCTCAACGGCGAAGCCTCAATTGCTTTCACAAGTATTATGGTTGCGACAATCGTTGCAGGATAAATAAATGCGTCTTTCGCGAGGTGTTGCAACCCGATAAATTCAGCGACATTCATCATAATAATTATCACAAGCAGATGGCTAACATAAATGCCTAACACGCTAGGAGATAGTTTGAATACCCAAGGCATATCGCCAAAATGTGGGTGGACTAAGAGCCACATGAAGACACCCACGGCCCAGATAACAGTACCAAACAGGAAGTCGTGAGAATTAAAAGCGACCTCGTGTTGCATTAGCCAATAAGCTTCACCAAAATGCAGCGCCGTACCAAGAAGAATGCATCGAATCGTATTGTTTCGCGACCATCGCCACTGCTCTTCTCGTGCTAGATAACCCAGTGTTACCAGCAACGTACTGAAAAACGGCCCATTACGAGTAAAGAAAGGCGCTGGCAGATCGGTAATGGTCGAATAACTGCCAGCAAACACGCCGTATATGTATAGCAATACGGCGGTTGGCAGTACCAATTGAGCCATATTGATATGCACGAGGAAGGCAATTAAGGCAACGGCAATGACCAGAGCTGGAATAAACCACAGGTGAACGAGCCCGCCTTCGACGAGTGAATTGAGCGGGGTCGACATTAAGTAGCCCCAGTAGCCCTGCCTTTCGGCGAGATACCCCGCCTCAGCGACAGTTTGCCACTGGAATGGCATCAATAAACTGAGCACGCTCCAAATGAGCCAAACCTTCATCAGTGGTTTGGCGTAGTTTTTTAGTGTTTCGATAGGTGCGCGGCTTAACTTGGGCTGGATAAGATAACCAGAAATGAGAAAAAACAGTGGCACAGCAAAACGAGCCAATTGGTTGAGCATATAGCCAACCCACGGTATTCCATCCCATTGCCAGTATGTCAGGGCCATCTGGCAGTGCAATCCTATAATTGCAAACATCGCAATAATACGCGCAAACTCTAAGCTGGCTATTTTTTGTTTCTTTGCCATTACATTACTTACCTAAATAAAAAAAACTTAGGTGAAAGTAGCAGGTTGTGGCTGAATTAATGCGTGAAAAAGTCAACAGACTCGCGCTTACACTGAAGCTGTGTTTAAATTTAAGACTTACTTCAAACTTCTTAATTATTAACCCATTAACCAACTCAATACGTGATTAGCGAGTCGAAAATGACACTAATGTATGGTTAGACCAGTTAACTCTAGATTGCAAAAAAGAACGATCGTGCTAAAAATAAGATTATGCAAAAAGGAAAAGTGACAAAAGAGTTTATTCTGCAACGGGCTTTTGAGATCGCCAGCGAAGACGGATTAGAAAGTCTTACGATTGGTGAGTTAGCCAAGCAATGCGGTATGTCGAAAAGTGGTCTGTTTGCTCACTTCAATTCGAAGTTGAATTTACAACTATCGGTATTGGAGCACGCCAATAAAGTGTTCGCTGCTCGGGTTATTGAGCCTGTTCGTGAAGCAGGGGATGGCAATATCGAACGTAAAATTCGAGGGTTGCTCGACTCTTGGATGACTTGGAACCACGCATTTCAAGGAAGTTGTATGTTTCTAGACGCTTGGAATGACACGGCAGATAAAGATTGCCCACTTCAGGCCGGACTGCGTAAATCCATAGACACTTGGCTGAGCTATTTGGAGATCCAAATAGCGAAAGGCAAAGAGAAGCAAGAATTTGCAGCAGACTTAGATACACGCCAAGCAACGTTTGATTTATACGGTCTTTATTTGAGTGCGCATGTTTTTTACTCAATTAAAGGTGAGGAAGAAAGCTTGCGCCTGTTTTGGCAAGGGATCGACAACTTATTTTCTCGCTGGAAAGGCTGATACCAGTTATTCGCTTTCCAGATTTGTAGACATAAAATCATAAAGAGCGGCTGAGTTCGCTCTTTCTTATCAGCATAAAAAGCACGACCGTTCTATTTTTGTGCGTAGCTGATAGTTAAGGACATAATCATGAGTGAAAAAATTTACTTTAATACATCGCAACGTTTCAGTATTAAGCGCAGTTTGGTGAACATCAGTACGCGTTTACACCATACGCTGGCCCCTTCCCATGCAAAGAATACCGCGCGTAAGTTGCTCCTGACACCTGCTCGCACAGCACCTAAAAACACCGAACCTCAAGGACTTGCCAAAGGTGAAATTAAAGGACATGCAGGCATTATCAAAACCTACACTTTGGGCTCTGGACCTATTTGGGTGTTAACTCATGGTTGGTCTGGCACCGCAAGTCAGTTTTATCCGTTGATGGAACATATTGCGTCGAAAGGTTTCACCGCTTTGGCATACGATCATCCAGCACATGGTGAGAGTGAAGGGCAGTATGGGCACATTCCGGGTTTTGTCAAAGGGTTAGAAGATGTGTTAGATACGGTAGACGATATTGTTGGTCTAGTTGGGCACAGCATGGGCACCGCTTCTGCTCTTGAGTGCCGACATAGCAAATTAGAAAACAAGCCTTTACTGCTTATTGCACCGGTATTGAATTACGTAGAGAACCTATTCGGTAGCATTGCGCGTTCAGGTTATTCGATGAAGCTTTTTAATGCCGTAGTTTCTGAAGTTGAAGATCAATTTGGTTACCCATTACAGTCAATTGATCCGCTGAAGCGTTTGGCTGAGCGCTCGTCTCCAGCCATCATTGTTCATGATGAGCAGGATAAGTTCACTAAGTACAGTATCTCTGCACAAGCCGCTGAAGAGATTGAAAATGTTGAGTTAGTGACAACGCAAGGTCAAGGTCATGGCCGAGTGATGAAGTGTGCACAAGTCTTCAGTAGTTTTGACCGTTTACTCGATCGTTCTTGGTAATCTTCATTCTTACTAATCGGCTCGATCCGTTTTGGGCTAATTCGATTTGAAAGCAATACCTCGGACTGTTTTTCGTCAGTGGTATCGCTTTTCTCATTATGAGATAAAAACAAAAAAGGACAGCCGAAGCTGTCCTTTCATCGTTAACTTTACAGAAAGTCTGCAAGGTTGGGCTTAGTTACAGTTAGCTACGCCAACTTCTTTCCATACGCCCCATTCGCCAGATTGGCTAGGATCGTCACCCTGAGTCCACCATTTCGCTTCCCAAGTTTTACCTGCATGAGTGACTTGGTTGCCGCCTGTGTACACTGCGCTTGCATCCCATGCGTTGTCACAGGTGCCTGGGTTTGGATCGGTGGTATGCTGTGCAACAACAACAGTTGCGCTTGCCGTTGAAGACGCTTTGCCGTCGCTCACACTTACGGTAAAGCTTAGGCTAGTGTCTTGCGGGTATTCAGCAGCAGTGAAAGTTACTTTAGAACCGTCAACCGTTGCGTTCAAACCTTGAGGAAGCGTCCAGTTGAAAGTAAGAGTATCGTTGTCTGCATCGCTAGACGCAGACGCATCTACAACCACAACGTCACCAGCGTTTGCTGTTGCTGGAGCAACAACTTGCGCTACTGGCGCGGTGTTCACAGGGTCAACCACACCTGCTGGCTTCACCGTTACCACAACTAGATCAGATGCCGTTGCACCTTCGTTGTCAGTCACTGTCAGCTTGAAAGTTAATTGCTCCTCAACCGTAACTTCTGCTGCATCAAAGCTTGCTTTCGCAGTGTTGGCGCCTGCTAGTACCACTGCAGTGCCAGATACTTGTTCCCACGCGTAACTCGCGATAGTGCCGTCAGAGTC
Organism: Vibrio sp. CCB-PB317; assembly: GCF_022808245.1. Taxonomy (NCBI): domain Bacteria; kingdom Pseudomonadati; phylum Pseudomonadota; class Gammaproteobacteria; order Vibrionales; family Vibrionaceae; genus Vibrio; species Vibrio sp. CCB-PB317. Next base: position 86,306 of record NZ_JALGNU010000002.1, on the reverse strand, counting down.
TTTCGATAGGCTACCATCTAGAACCACACTTGCAGGGCCAGTTACAGATTGATCTGCGCCAGCAGCTGCGGTTGGTTTACGGTTTGGTTGAGGAACCACACCGCCAGCCATACCTTCGTGCATTGCGTTGAGAATGTCACCGTTATCCGCGTCGATTTCCCAAGAGAATAGACCCGCTAGACCTAGAGACTTAGCGTAGCTACCTTTTGCTAGCACTGAGCGATGGTCATCAAATGTGATCAACTCGCCCGTAGTACGGTTCCATACCCATGGTGCTTCTGCTTGGGCATCGTAGCCGTACTCGAAGCCGTTAATGCCAGTGTTGTTTGCACCTAGCATGAATGACTTAATGCCTTTGTAGTCAATTACGCCATCTTCCCAAACACCTTGCGCTGTACTGCCTTTCAGTTTGCCTGTAGCAGTACCTGTCATTGGGTCATTTGGATCGGTTAGCGTATCTGGAGTTACGCCTTCCCAGCCACGACCGTACATTGCTGTACCAAGTACTAGCTTGTTCGCAGGAACGCCTTGAGCAAGAAGAAGCTGGATGCCGTTATCTGCTGTGTAAGCAGGACCTTTGTACGGTTCGCCGTTCTCATCAACGCCACTACCGTCACACTGACCAGGGCGCATGAATGAACCACAGTAAAGCGCAGTTTGGTGACCAGGAACGTTGTTCCAACCGCCATAGAAGTCGTAAGTCATCGCGAAGATGTAGTCCATGTATTGAACCGCATCTGCATAGTCTACGTCTTCAATCTTATCGTAACCGACACCGATAGCTGACGTTAGCTCGTAAGTACGGCCTGTCTCAGCTTCTAATTCATCAAGCATTACGCGCAATTCACGCATCAGTGCGATGTAAGCAGGGCCATCGTTTACAGGGTCACCCTTATCCGCGGCTGCACCGCCGCCACCTGGGAATTCCCAGTCGATATCAACACCGTCGTAGAATTTCCAAGTTTTCAGGAACTTCTTAACCGATGCGACGAATGTGTCTCGGTTTTTCTTGTCCACGAAATCGAAGAATGGGTCAGACAATGTCCAGCCACCGATAGATGGGATGATTTTTAGATCAGGGTTACGTTGTTTCAATGCCATTAGCATTGCGTAGTTACCCTTGATAGGTGTGCTGTATTCATGACCAGCTTGTGGGAAGCTCTTCTGATAAGCAGCCCAAGGGTCGTGGATCACGACTTCGTAGTCAGGCACGCCTGTACAAGCGGTTTGTAGTGCATTGAAGCTGTTGCCGCCAACAGACTTCACAGACTCATTTGGGCCACAAATTGGGATAAAACCGTAAAGGATGTGAGTCAAGTTGTCGACTGGCATGTTATCGACCGTGTAGTCACGACCATAGATACCCCACTCAACAAAATACGTACCCATCACGACGCTTGGATCGGTATTGTACGTTTTGTTGTTTGGATCAACATTCATCGTCAGTGGCTTCAAGTGAGAACCATCGGTATCTGCAATCGTGATTTCAGCTGGTGCGCTTTTCGCACAACCTGTCGCATCACACGCCTCGATTTCCATTTGGTATAGGCCGCCCTGACCATATTCAAATGTCGCTGTTGTTTGGCTACCAGTGATTGGGCCGGTTGCTACTTTTGCACCATCAAAATAGACGTTGTAAGTATCACCTGGCGTGCCACTCCACTGGTTAAACTTAACAGTGATCTTCGCTTGCTCATGGTATTTCACCATGTCGTAGTAGCCTGACGTGGTTTCCATCGCGAGTTCAATTTTAGAAAACTGAAGGTTGTTGGAACCGTACATATCGATACTTGGCGCGGTTGGAGCCGCAACTGCAGCACCTGATAGTGCTAAAGCAACGCCAGCTGCACATAGGTTAAATCGAATCATAACTTCTCTCTCAATCCTTGGATTCATGTTCTACCTAGAACATAGGCTGCTCTTGCACCAGATAAGATGATTGGATTTACTCCATGTGCAAAAGCATCACACTCAGCATTTCAGAGAGTTTTTTTTCGTCAAAAAAAATTAAGACGGTTTTCGAGGCACTTGAGAGAACTTAACTAAAACTCGCACTCTGTTACACAGAAAGTGTCAGACTGAGTCAATAATTTATAAAATCTCAGCAGAAACTAAAATTATTGTTTACTCAGTATCGGGTGGGATAAATGCGATGAATACCTTATTTCATTGTTTATTAAGGTTTTGTTTCATCGAAATAGAAAGAGAATTGAAAGGAGAAATAGCCGTGAAGACGTGCTAGTCACGGCTGAAATGTTCACTTAATGCAGCGCGACGTTTTGAAGCCGCTCCGGTTTCTGAGCCTTGAACGGTATGCTCAAATCCCTTACGGATGAATCGTTGGTCTGGAATAAGAGGCTCAATACGGCGAATCTGAGGTGAAAGGTGAGAGCCCGAGATCTGGTACGCGGTTTTTCCTAATCCAGTGTTCAACGTGATGACCTTTCCATCGAATTCAAATTCTGTCGTGATGAGTCGATGGTTTCGATATACCCCATCCTCTGTGAAAGTCAGACGTTCTGTTTGGTAGGGTGGCGCGCCGATCTCAATCCACTCGCCGTAGACTTTTTCCGGGTCAATATGGTCTTGATAGGATAGGTGGATTTGATAGCTGAAAAACGTCAAAAGACCCACCCCGAAAACGGCAAATGTGCTTTTGAGGACTTTGGATTGGTGGCGAGCCCAAAATGAAAGTTTTGGTTCCTGTCTTGTTTTCCGCCTTCGGCGAGCTGAGTCCGTCATTGGTCTACTTTTCTTCCCTTTTTTAATATGGTGGAAACCTTCCTTCTCAAAAACAAACAATCCCGCGATTAAGACTAAGAAATTATGATCTAATGTCCACTTTTACATTCAGATACACTCTTATTGATGATTTTATTGATTGCTGGCGTTAACTAATTCACCGACTTTATCTCACTAATTACGTCGTCTGGTTAAGCCTAGAAAAAGGTGGCCTCGCTCAGTAGCAAAGGATGTGCTTTATAACGTTGAGCTTAATGGCTTTCAGAGCTTGAGTAACAGGAAGAAACAAGGTAAAAAAGAGCGGACTTTTGATAAGGAAACCAATAATGAGTATTAAGGAAAATAGCTATTTTGCAGGTAGTGTAAAATCACTAGGCTTTAACCAGAATGATCAGGACGTTAGCGTTGGTGTAATGCTTCCTGGTGAATACACGTTCGGCACTCAAGCGCCTGAGCGTATGACGGTTGTAAAAGGTGCGCTTGTGGTCAAGCGTGTCGGCGAAAGTGATTGGACGACTTACCAAAGTGGTGAGTTTTTTGAAGTGGAAGGGAACTCCTCATTTGAGCTTCAAGTGAAAGACGCGACTGCGTATTTATGTGAGTACTTCTAAAGCGTCCTTTTTGCCTGTAACAAAGCCACCTTCGGGTGGTTTTTTCGTCTATGTCCTTCACTTATAACGCATCTTTTGGTTATTTGGGTATATACTTAATAAAAATGTACCCATCGACCAGGGAGGAAGTGATGGCAGTACAACGCAAGCATTCTGATCTCCCTCCTCGTTACGAGGACAAAGATCTCACCAATGAGCAAAGACATCGTTTTACCGAGGTCGCCAATGCAGCCCATAAGAGACGTGAATTCTATCGACGTGCTCTAGGAAAAGGCTTAATGGGCAAAGTGAAGGACCGTGCGTTTAAAGGCCAATTCGGTCGCCAGCAAGATAAGCCAAGCAGAGTGCTGCAAGCTGTGTGGCTAATCGTATTTCTGGTGCTGGGGCTATGGGTGATGCATGTATTCGCTTAACCGTTAGCAAGCTTCTGACACAGCCGGCGTTTCAGAGGCTGACTTCTCTTCGGTATTGCAGTGTTCGTAATACGCGTATTGGTTTTTCCCTGTGTGTTTAGCCGCATACATTGCTTTATCTGCGCACCGAGTCAATTCAGATAAATCCTTCGCATCTTGTTTGTAGATAGCAGCGCCCACACTCATCGTTAACTCGTTAATCATATCGTAGCTTCGGTAGCCTTTTGGGAATAGATTCACAATACGCTTCAAAATGCTGTCGAGGTCATCTTTACTGTTTATGTCGTACAGCATGAGCACAAACTCGTCGCCCGCAAATCGAGCGATGGAGTAGTCGTGTTTGTCTGTTTTTCTATCTTTATGGCGAACATTGTTTTTTAATCGAGTTGCAAAAGCTTGAAGCACTTGGTCACCAATATCGTGCCCGTAGGTATCGTTAATGTGTTTGAAGTTATCAATATCTAGGAAGACCAGAGCAGTGATACTGTCATCAGATGAATGGTTGATCTCATCGAGCTTTGCACGCGCCCAAGTTTCAAAGCTCCAGCGGTTGGCAAGCCCTGTGAGTTGGTCAAAATACGCCAACTCTTCAATCCCTTCACGATAAAGTGTTTGAATGTAGTTGAGGACTTTTGTGTAGTAGTACGAGAATGTGTGACACACAAATGCAGTCGCTATCAAGGTCAGCATAAATCGTCGTTCTATGATGTCACTGGTTGTTGGTAGCCGATCTAAAAAAACGACGCCAAAAAAGATCAGTAAGATATAGGTGCCACTAAACAGCAGACCGACTTTAAACTCATTGATCAGCACCAGAGTGGCGACAATGGGGTATAGCCATAGCAGTTTGCCTGAGGGGGCATCGTTATACAGAAGTAGCAATAACCCTTCGAACATCAAAACTGCACTCAGCCATAGGTCGGCATATTGATGATGTCGTTGAACCTTTATCACATAACTGATACCTAAACAGGCTAAGGCACACAGAGCATGGAAAAAGCTTAAGCCCCAATTATCCTCAAACAATTGAGCAATGGAGCCATAAGTTAAACATGCCGCGGCGATACTGGAGCATAAAAAGACAATTTTCTTTTTTCTTGTTGAGCGGATATCCGCCATTTCCTCTAAGCGTGCTCCAGCCAATGTCGACATTACGTATCCTTGCTTAATTAACGTGTACGCTTATTCTAGGCGGTATTTTAGCGATAAATAGAACAACAAAGTTTCCAAATGTGATGTCAGTCATTTTTAGTATGGGCCTAGAGGTGTGGTTTGGTGAGAGTGCTCAAAGCACAACAAAGGCTTATAAAGTTTTCCATGGCGGATCTTTATGGCTTCAGATGGTTCGATTAATAATTCAAAGTAATGCATTTCCACTGCCGTATTTGCAGGATCTATCCTGACTCAACTCTGTTGGAAGTAGCATGAATGGCGCCTTCTACCTATTGAGCTCATTGTTCGTCAATCGACGATCTCTAAGTTCCGTCAATGAGTTTTTCGTTGTGAAAAAGCATTAGAAATATTTTTCCGAAACAGAGCGAAATATTGTTGTCGTTGTGACCAATATGCGACTAGAATCCGCGCTAAATCACGACCTCATATCGAGCTTCATTCGAGTTACTCTTTTTCCAAACTGCTTCACACATTTTGTGAGGCAGTTTTTAGTTGTAGGAAAGGTTAAAAACATGCCTAAAAGCCAAAACATCAACCAACGAATGTCCATCGTGGCATTGGCTTGGCCGATTCTTGTCGAAATTTTGCTACGGACGGCTTTAGGAACCAGTGACGTGTTCATGCTGAGTGGCTACTCGGACAAAGCCGTATCCGCTGTTGGTGTGATCACGCAGATTACCTTTTTCTTAATCATCGTTTCGACGTTTGTCAGCAGCGGAACGGGGATTTTGATTGCCCAATACAACGGCGCTGGGCGCGAGCAAGAGTCTGTGAACGTCGGCGTTGCAAGTATTGCGCTGTCCGTGATTGTCGGTGCATTCTTGAGTGTGATTGCTGTGCTTGGCGCGATATTCCTGCTCCCGTATTACGGTTTGGAGGCACAAGTCGAGCAATACGCACGTGAATATCTGCTGATCAGCGGTGCGATGACGTTTAACGTTACGATTGGCGTTGTTTTTACAACTATTTTGCGTAGCCATGGCTATTCACGCTCTCCAATGGTGGTGAACTTGATCTCTGGTGTGTTCAACATCATTGGTAACTACATTGCGCTTTACCAGCCATTTGGTTTACCTGTGTATGGTGTGCAAGGTGTAGCAATAGCAACCGTCGTCAGCCAAGTCATCGGTACGTTAATGTTATGGTTTATTCTCGCTCGCAGCAGCATTGAACTACCGATGTCGACCATGAAACAAGTGCCCGCAGAGATTTACAAAAAGATCTTAAAAATCGGCGGCATGAACGCGGGTGAAGTGCTGTCTTATAACGTGGCGCAAATCTGCATTGTGTACTTTGTGGTGCAAATGGGGACGGCATCGTTGGCGGCTTTCACTTATGCACAAAACATAGCCCGTTTCTCGTTTGCTTTCGCATTGGCAATTGGTCAGGCAGCGCAAATTCAGACTGGTTACTACATCGGTAAAGGTTGGGTGAGCAGCATTTTAAAACGCGTACAAATCTACTTCTTAGTGGGATTTGTGGCATCAACGGCGGCAACCACACTGATTTACCTGTTTAGAGAAGAGATTCTGCGCGTATTTACCGATCAACCGGAAATACTCGCATTGGCAGGCTCGTTAGTCATGGGCTCAATTTTGCTCGAGGCCGGACGTGTGTTTAACCTGATTTTTATCGCGGGGCTCAAAGGCGCGGGTGACATCAAGTTCCCAGTGCAAATGGGGATTTTGAGTATGTGGGGACTAGGCGTGTTTTTCTCCTACATCTTTGGCATCCACATGGGTTATGGCGTTTTAGGGGCTTGGATGGCAATCGCTCTCGATGAATGGGTGCGTGGTATCATCATGGCAAGGCGTTGGCGCTCTCAGGTGTGGACCAAGTTTAAGGTGAGCTAACGGTTTTCGGTATCGCGCATCACGCTTATTCTGTTGTTAGAAACCCAAAAAGGCACTGTTAGTCAGTGCCTTTTTGTTATTTAAAATCTGGAAGAAGTTAGAACTCGCACTCAGCTCTGAACACCATGCGCTCTTTGCTGTATGGATGATCCAGCTCTAGCATCTCAGCATGCAGGTGTAAGCGATTCGCTTTTTCGCCGTATAAACCATCACCAACCATCGGCATGTTTAACCCCATGTGATGAGCACTGTGTACACGTAGTTGGTGAGTTCGCCCGGTTTTCGGATACATGTATACCTTGCTGCGTCCATCTTTGACTTCAATCAGTTGCCAGTAGGTTTCTGCATGTTTACCGTGTTCAAAACACACCAACTGACGTGGGCGATCGTCGGGGTCGCCACGCATTGGCAGTGAAATTTCTCCTTCCGGCGCGTTCAATACGCCTTCGAGTAGTGCCATATAACGTTTTTGTACGCCGCGAGCCATAAACTGTTTTTGCAGACTTTTGTTCGCGCGTTTAGTTAAGGCAAACACCAAAATGCCAGAGGTCGCCATGTCGAGGCGATGAATCACAAACGGCCCTTCCACATCAGGGAACATCGCTTGTAGGCGCGTATAAGCAGAGTCTTTGATGGTTTTACCCGGTACTGAAAGTAAGCCCGAGGGCTTGTTGACGACGACCATAGCGTCGTCTTGGTAGATTATCTCTAGCTCTTTGTCTTCTGCCCAATTCTCCGCCAATGGGTTAGGTTCGACATCCAGCCCTTGCATCATATGACCCAAAATCGGCTGACATTTGCTGTTGCACGATGGGTAGAATTTTTTGTGTTGGCGAACTTCAGACTTTGGCGACACACCCCACCAAAATTCTGCCAGCGCCAGCGGTTTGAATCCGTGTTTAAACGCGTATTGAAGCAGTTTTGGCGCAGCACATTCCCCCGCACCTGCTGGTGGGATTGGGTTTGTGGTGTCCGCAAAAATGTCCACCAAGTCGCGTGCTTCGCCATAGTTGTTTAGGAAGCGGTATTGTTTATGCAGTTTGTGCTGCAAAGCGTTGGAGAGCGTTTTGCGCTGCTCTTTAAGGTGAGCAAGTTGCTGCTCTAACTCGGCCAATCGCGCTTCTTTGATTGCAAGCTTTTCATCCCACGCTTGCTTTAAGTATTTGAGAACGTTTTTCTCGGCGACACTTTGTTTACCCAACTCATCCAACAAGATTTTGAGGTCATCGGCATTGAGTGTTTGCTCGCCCTGTTGGCGCTGTCGTTTGCGTGCGGCGCGGCCGTCTATCATCACTTGGCGCTGTGTTTGCTCTTCTTGCTGATAAGCGGCTCGGTCGGCTTGGATTTGCGCTTTAAGATCTGCCAATTCCGGATTCGCAGCACAGGTTTTGTACTCCGCATTGGCGGCGTTGATGGCATCCGTTTCTGCGCGGAAGAAGCCTTCATCGGTCAGCATGTCGTACACAGGAGGGACAAATCTTGGAATCAAGTTTTGGTCGGCAATTTTGCCAGAAAACGCACTTAAAAAGCCGAGCTCGCCTTGAGGGCTTTTTACCAGCAATACGCCAAACATTTTGCCTCGCCCCGTTTCTTCATTAACCAAACCAAAATTGTGTTCGAAGTCGGTTTGCGCTAATAAGTGCTGTTGCAATTGCTTTGCGGCCATAACGCAAAGAGGATGCGGCGTGTAGTAGAACGGAAACGTAAACTGCGTTGGTAATTCATAGTCAGAAGTATCAGCAGTAAAACGTGTAAAACAATGTTCAGGCGAGTGCATGGTGGGTATCCGCGCGAGTAAAAATTCGAGCGAGGATTGTACCTGTTTGAGTCAGGATTGCCATGTCGGTGTTGGCACTCGCTCTTGGCTTAAGAACAAGAGCGAGTGGGGAAGAGCTTATTGCAGTTTTCGTAATGCAAGCTTCCACTGTGCCGGTTTGTCGTAGTAGGTCGAGTGCGGCAAGGTCAAGTACTCGCCATTTACTTCTGCAATCAGGGTTGGATAACCACCAACGTGTAACTGGCGCATCAACTGTCGGCTGGAGCGAATTCTTTCGTTTAGCTCGGCTTCGCTTAACGTCATGTTTTGCTCCCACGCATCGTTTGCTAAGCCTAGCGATTCTGCAATGGCTTTGAGCGTCGATGCTTCATTTACTTTTAACCCGAGCTGATAATGCGCGGATTGGATGGCCTTTAGCATGTGCCATGGATTCAGCCCCATTTTCTCCGCACTCAAGATCGCTTGTGTGGGTAGATAAGAATCAAGAACAAACGCATCTTCGCTTTTCACGCGTTGCAGATATGCTTCACCAAACGTTGCTCCGGTTTCGGTTGCGATACGAGCGTCACTGTTGATGATGTGCTGACGAAATTCAGGCTCAATCGCGCGTTTCTCAATCATGCCGCCGGGATGAAGCACTACCTTAAATTGAGAGGTGTCCATCAAGGCTTCGATGAGTGGTGATGCCCCGTAGCACCAACCACACATGGGATCGAAGAAGTAATGCACGGTTACCATGACATTTCACCAGTATGCACTTTTGCACCGATTTCTAGCGCGATTGGTAATTGAACTTCTGGGTATTTCGCTGACATGGTGTCAATGAGTTGAGCGCTGTTATTGCTGTGTTTTTTCGCTTGCTGAAAATCCTGCAAGTATTGTTGCGAGTAGCGAATGGTGTCTGCGTTCAGCTTTGTGCCTGCTTTCATGTGACCAGGAATGACCACTTGAGGTTTAAGCGCAAGCATCTCGCTAAGTTGTTGCTCCCAAGCATTGATAGCGGTTTGGTCAGCGGCATCGGCCATCCACAAATGTACGTTTGAGTACACGGCTACGTTACCTAGAATCGCTTTGTTATCTGGAATCCATAGGTAAGGGCGGTGTGCTGATGTGCCATGGTTACCACGGATTTCAATCTTATGACCTTCTAGCTCTAATGATGCTTTATCGTACGCGACAGGGATCACTGGTTTTACCGGTGCGTTTGCGCCAAGCTTTGGCCCCCAGTACGCCAGCTTTCCAGCCAATTTCTCTTTAATAATTTTTTGAACCGCAGGCGTTGTGATGATCTGCGCATCAGGGAACTGTTGGTGTAAGGCCTCTGCGCCAAAGTAGTAATCTGGGTCCGCTTGGCTGATAAAAATGGTTTTAAGTGTTTTGCCTGAGTCCAGCACTTTAGCGGCAATGCGCATCGCGTCAGCTTTGGTGAAGCCAGTGTCGATAACCATGGCGTCAGTCTCACCGTATACCAAGGTTGAGTTTACGTGGAAGCTGTTACCGTCGGCGTTGTAAACCTCAAGAGTAAGGGGAGAGTGGTTTGCCGCTAGAACAGGGCTTGCCATTAAAATGGATGCAGCAATCAAAGTGAATTTTTTCATAATAAGCTCCTAAAGAATTTGGGGCCAAGCGACCATGGCTTGGGAACGGGAGCTATATTAGGAAATTGATACGCTCGGAAAAATACACAATAATGTGCATCACTATTTCTTATTTCGAGCAAATTTATGGACAGAGTAACGGCAGCAAAAGTATTTGTGGATGTGGTGTATTCTGGCAGTTTTACCGCTACCGCCGAGCGGTTAGACATGTCTCGGCCAATGGTGACTCGTTATGTAGAGGCGATGGAGAACTGGCTACAAACTCGTTTGTTGCACCGCACCACGCGCAAGGTGTCGCTCACCACCGCAGGGGAACGCAGCTTGCCTCAGATTGAGCGTTGGTTAAAACAGGCCGATACGTTGACGTCGAACATTGCCGTTGATGGTGAGCTGTCCGGAAAAATCCGTCTCGCGTCTAGCACTTCATTTGGGTTCTCACAGTTGATCCCAGCAGTAAACAGTTTTATGCAAAAGCACCCCAAAGTGCATATCGACATAGATCTGCAAGATTCAGTGAGTGATCTAACCGAGCAACGCATCGATCTGGCAATCCGAATTGCGTCAGATCCCGATCCTTCTTTGATTGGTAAGCCGATTGCGGTGTGTGAATCGGTGTTGGTGGCATCGCCGCAATACTTGCAAACTCATCGCGCGATCGCGCATCCGCGAGATTTATCTTCACACGACTGTTTGGGTTACAAAAACTTTGAGCGTCACGTGTGGCATTTGTCTCAGGGCGACCAGTTCGAATCGGTGGGAATTGAGTGTCGCCTAACCAGCAATGAGGCCACGGCGTTATTGCATGGCGCTTTGCAAGGCATGGGTATTTCGATGCTGCCAACCTATTTGAGCAATATCTATCTGCAATCGGGTCAGCTTGAGTCAGTGTTGCCGGATTGGAAGCCAAATGATCTCAACATTTACGCGCTTTATTCATCGCGTAAGCACTTGTCTCCTGCGGTGAGAGCCTTCATCGATCACAGTGAAGATTACTTTAAACAGCACCCTTGGTAATCGCGAAAGGCGTCGTCATCCCGACTTGAGATTCATACAAGATCCTGTACCTTACATGGATTATATTTTCGCAGCGTCATTTAGAGTTTTAGTTAATGTCACAAGTTCGCATCAAATTTATTGCTTCCGATATGGACGGCACCTTGCTTGACCAATACGGTCGTTTGGATCCAGAGTTTTTCGATCTGTTTTTGCAATTGGAAGAGCAAGGTATTTTGTTCTCCGCTGCGTCTGGTCGTCAGTATTACAGCCTGCGTGACACGTTCGCGCCAATCAAAGATCGAGTGTTGTATGTGGCCGAAAACGGCACCTTGGTGATGTACCAAGACAAAGAGCTCTACAGTTGCACCATTCCTAAAGCGGAAGTGGCGGAGATTGTGAAAGCGGCTCGTGAAATTGACGGGGCGAACATCGTATTGTGTGGCAAGCGCTCGGCGTACATCGAAACGCATGATCAGCAATCGCTGGAAGAATTTCAAAAGTACTACCACCGCTGTGAATACGTGCCGGATTTGCTTGAGGTCGAAGACGAGTTTATTAAGGTGGCAATTTGTCACTTTGACGGTTCGGAAGAGCTCCTGTTCCCGACCATGAACGCGAAGTTTGGCGCAACGCATAAAGTTGTGGTGAGCGCAAAAATTTGGCTGGATGTGATGAATGCCGAGGCGTCTAAAGGCGCGGCCATTCAGCACCTTCAAGAGACGATGAATTTTACTCCGGCAGAAACCATGACGTTTGGTGATTACCTCAACGACCTCGAAATGCTGCAAGTCAGTGAGCATTCGTACGCGGTTGCTAACGCGCATGAAGAGATTAAGAAAATCGCTCGTTATTCTGCGCCAAGCAACCAAGAGGCTGGGGTACTAAAAGTGATTAAAGAGAAAGTGTTAGCGAAGTAACGCTCATCCTTTCGATGTTCTTTTCTTGTTAACGTAAAAAGCCCCGCAGTGCATGCGGGGCTTTGTTTTTTTGTGTGTGTGTGGTGGGAGGGGGGTAGTAATGTTCCCGTTTTTTAGCGCACGTACTTAGCGGTTGCGCTGACCAAAAAGTGCTGCAACTTTCCATTCGATTTTGGTACCCACAAGTCGTTGTGGTATTGGTAGATACGGCCATTGACGGTCACAGACAAGGTGTTATCACCCGTTTTTTCCATGCGAATAAACTGATCCGAAGTGACCAAAAACGGCTCTTGCTCTTCAATACTTTGACCCGTTGCCAATACGAAGTAGCCGAATCGGTTGCCAGCATCCGGATCGGTTGAGTAGATTCGATGCCCAACGAGGCTGTAGTCGTCGTTGAGTGCCTGCTCAAGCGTTTTTTGCCCGATGGTTTCGTGCGATGGGATAAATACCCAAGCCAACACACCTGCCGCAATGACTGCTAGTAGAAGCAGTACTTGCATGAACTTTCTCATCATAAATACCGTTTAACGTTGAAATTTCATTTTGTACATGCGCTTATCCGCTATGCTGATAAGAAAGTCAACATTGTTACTGTCTTTTGGGTATTGCGCTAAGCCCATGCTGGTTGATAGTGTTGCGACGTTGTCGGAATTTAGTATTGGCGCATCAAATACCGCATTGATATGCTCACGAACGCCTTCTTCATCAACATGCTCCCCTTCGAGGATGACGGCGAACTCATCGCCTCCCATGCGATAGACGGTAAAATCATTCAACGCCATAGATTTAAGCCGTCTAGCAATTTCACGCAGTACGGTGTCTCCCACTTGGTGACCGTGTGTATCGTTGACACTTTTAAAACCATTTAAATCTAAAATCCACAGAGAAAAAGGCCTTTTCTCTTGAGTGAGCTCATTCAGGTTGATAAATAGTGCATTGCGATTTCCAAGATGAGTAAGTGGGTCGCTGAGCGCCAGTTTTCTATGGAAATGGGATTCACGATAAAAGAAATAAGTCAGAGACAGGATCGACAAAACGAATGTAGCAAACAGCATATACTGCGCTTGCATTAACCGTTGCGTTTCTCCTTTCTGTGCCTCATAGACTTTGCTGCTTAGGCGAAAGTTCTGATTAACGAAATCGACCAAGCTTAAGTACAGTGTTTGAGTGGATCGATAAAATTGAGCCGCAGCTTGGCTATCGCCAGTTCTTGCTTCAACTAATTGCGCTTCCAGGCCCTGAAATTCCTCAAAAAGATCAATGAAATACTGATGCATATTATTTCGAGAGAAAAAAGTGTAGGCTTCATTACTACTAATTAATAAATCGAATCTACTCCAGGCCAATTCATATTGCAGCTCTGCACCTTCGATATTTAATACATTTTCATCGACTCGTCTCGCTTCTCCGACAAGTTCCGAAAGCTCTTTAGAGAGTTGGAATAAAAACCAGGTCGCTTGTTTTTGCTCATTATTAAAGTTTTGTGACAGTGCGCGTGTCTGCTGCAGAAGCAATACATTTGCGAGAAGCAAAGAAGTGGCAAACACCACAAGCAACATTTTACTGGTTGTAGAGTATTGTGGTGCTCTCTGCTTTTGATGGGTGGGTTCTGATAACTTCATTCTTATTATTTTGCTTTCATCTCATTTACTTGCCAGACCATTTGCGCGTGATATTTATTGTAGTTGAGCTCAGGATAGAGACTAAGAGAGTATATTACCCAAAATGGCCCCTTATTCCTGACTTTTATATAGTGTTGATCTTGTTGGTAAGCCAGTATTGGTTGGTATCTAAGAATGTCTTGTCGAGACAGTGTCGAGTGATAGTCATTCAAGCTACTGACATCAACTTGTTCTGGCACTTTGCCATAGACGTGGGTGAGGAGCGTGCTAAGTTTGACCCCAAGAAATTCAGAAGAAGCAGGGATCCAAGGCAGCGTGGTTGTGTAGCTGGTGGTTGGTAAAGATTGAATCTCTTCCAGTTTTAATGTGACACTAGGTTGTTGGCTACTGCTAAATACGATCGTACTTGCAGATAAGAATGGCGCAACAAAAAACAGACCTAGCGCGACTATCTTTTTCATCATATGCCCTTTGAGTTTTATTCTTTTTGCTGAGCTAGGACAAAGGTGCTAGCGGTACTTTATTTGTAATTGTAATAATAGAGCCAACCGGATGAGATTTTATAATATGTTATGTTTGAAAAGTAACTGTCGGTTTACTGTACGTCAAGGTTATTAAGTGACTTCTTAATTAAAAGGTCAGAAATATGCGTTATTATTTCGCTCTATAACGAATTCGTGTCAGTTCGCAGATTTTTAATGGAAATTAATCCTATTTTCAACCGATGAATTGTATTGTGAATGAGAATTAGAAGGGTTAATGATTGAGGTACAAGCAAATCCGATTTCATCCTTACATTGTTCTCTATCTTTATTCCAATGTTATTTAAGATTGGTATGTTAATGCGCACCAAAAATAAAGCCACCTAGGTAGGTGACTTTATTTTTTAATTCATCAAGTTACTTCTATGAATTAGGCAAACAAATACTTCGCATGGAAGTTGAGATGATCGTCAATAAAGCTTGAGATGAAATAATAGCTATGGTCATAACCAGATTGCATTCTTAAGTTCAGGTTTGAATCATGCACTTTTGCTGCAGCAACCAGCGCTTCTGGCCTAAGTTGCTCGTTGAGGAAGCCATCAGCATCACCTTGATCAACCAAAATAGGAAGTGGTGATTGTTTTTGCTTGAGAAGCTCACTTGCATCGTATTGTTTCCAGCTTTCAATATCTTTGCCTAAGTAAGCAGTAAAGGCTTTTTGTCCCCAAGGGCATTGGACTGGGTTACAGATAGGGCTAAACGCCGATATTGAGCGATATTGTTCTGCGTTTTTCAGACCAATGGTTAATGCTCCGTGACCTCCCATGCTGTGCCCAGAAATGGATTTTACTTCTGAGACAGGGAAATTGCTTTCAATGATCTCTGGTAACTCTTTAGTCACGTAATCGTACATGAAGTAATGCAGTGACCAAGGTGCTTGAGTCGCATTAAGGTAAAAGCCAGCTCCTTTACCCAGGTCATAGTTTTCATCGTCAGCGATACCTTCGCCTCTTGGACTCGTGTCCGGAGCAATGATCGCAATGCCAAGCTCGGCCGCCATACGAAATGCGCCCGCTTTCTGCATAAAGTTTTCATCGGTGCAGGTTAAGCCCGACAACCAGTATAAAGCGGGTACGGGGTTCGATTTAGTGGCATTCGGTGGTAAGAAAATCGCAAAGCGCATCGTGCAGTTTAGGGCTTTGGATTCGTGTGTATATTGTTTGTGCCAACCGCCAAACACTTTGGTTTGGCTTACATTTTCAATGGTCATGAATAAACTCTCTAACAACAGAATGAATTCAGGCTCCCCAAAAGGAGAGCCTGAGGTAGCATTATTGATCCATATGAATAACAGTACGGATGCTCTTACCTTCGTGCATCAGATCAAACGCTTTGTTTACGTCAGCCAATCCCATTGTATGAGTAATGAACTCTTGCAAGCCAAACTCACCAGCCATGTAACGGTTTACGATTTCTGGAAGCTCAGAGCGGCCTTTAACACCACCGAAAGCCGAGCCACGCCATACACGACCAGTTACGAGCTGGAATGGACGAGTTGAGATCTCCTGACCTGCACCCGCAACACCGATGATCACCGACTCACCCCAACCTTTGTGACAACACTCAAGTGCCTGACGCATCACGTTTACGTTACCGATACATTCGAATGAGTAGTCAACACCACCGTCAGTCATTTCAACAATCACTTCTTGGATAGGCTTGTCGAATTTCTGTGGGTTAATCACATCGGTTGCGCCTAGCTGTTTTGCAAGATCGAATTTGCTTTCGTTGATATCGATACCGATGATGCGGCTTGCACCCACCATGCGTGCACCGATGATCGCTGAAAGACCGATACCACCCAGACCGAATATCGCAACCGTGTCGCCTTTTTCAACTTTTGCCGTATTCATAACTGCGCCCATACCGGTTGTTACGCCACAACCTAACAGACACACTTCTTCAAGTGGTGCATCTTTGTTTACTTTCGCTAGCGAGATTTCAGGGAGTACCGTGTACTCAGAGAAAGTAGAACAACCCATGTAGTGGAAGATGGTTTCACCGTTGATAGAAAAACGGCTCGTGCCATCTGGCATCAGGCCTTTACCTTGTGTTTCACGCACGGCCTGACAAAGGTTGGTTTTGCCCGATTTACAGAACTTACACTCGCCACATTCTGCGGTGTACAGTGGAATTACGTGGTCGCCTACCTTAACGCTAGTGACACCTTCGCCCACCATTTCAACAATGCCGCCACCTTCGTGACCAAGAATAGAAGGGAAGATGCCTTCTGGATCGTCGCCTGACAGAGTGAACGCATCAGTATGACAAACACCTGTTGCGACGATGCGCACTAGCACTTCACCCGCTTTAGGAAGCTGTACATCCACTTCTTCCATTTTCAGTGGTTCGCCAGCGGCCCACGCAACCATTGCCTTGGATTTGATGTGAGTTTGACCAGGTTTGATTTCAACAGTCATTGGATTTTCCTTTATATTCTCAGTATATGGAGTGACGTAATAAGCGTAGTTAAGGTTTGCTTACTGCGCTGCGTCGTTTTGTTGGTATCTATTCTAGGTGTTTCAATAAAAATGATAATCCGTCCATTTTGAAAATGATTTTTACATATACGTAATAATGGTAAGGTAAGCAGATTATAAGAGTGTGATGCCTCCTCAACGCGGAAGGGAAAGCGGAAAAGGCAGTTGACCTGAAGTTAGGTAGAGGGGCTAGAGTAGAACGCAATCAACCCATCAGCGAAGTAAGAGTGATTATGAACAAGACGGATCTGAATGCCTATTTAAACAAGCTCGGTTTGCCAAGAGAGCTACCTGCCGATTTAGAAACATTACATAAAGTACACGTGGCACAGCACCGCAGCCTGCCGTTTGAGAACTTTGATATTGCGTTGCAGCGCGGCATCTCTGTTGAGATTGAAGACATCATTCAAAAAACCGTGTATCACTCTCGCGGTGGTTACTGCTTTGAATTGAATGGCTTAATGCTTGAGGTACTCAATACTCTCGGATTTGAAGCACGCAGTTTACTAGGACGTGTGCATGTGTCGGGCACACCAACGGGCCGTAGTCATCAAATCACGTTGGTAACGCTGGATGAACAAGCATGGATTGTCGATGTGGGCTTTGGCTCCAATACGCCGCGTGCGCCATTGCCGTTTATCCTCAACCAAGTGATTCAAACGGATTTACAAACCTTCCGCTTTGTCGAAGATGCTCAGTTTGGTTACTTCCTTCAAGTGTTGTCAACGGACGGAACGGACACGTGGAACAACCTTTATAGCTTCGATTTAGAGTTTGTATTTGCGGGTGATATCGCGTGTGGCAACTTTTTTACCTCCACTTCTCCTCACTCGCGTTTTACCAGCGCAAGAGTCGCGGCTAAAGCAACAGAAAGTGGGTTGGTGACATTGCTTAACTACACACTCAAATACACCAGCCAAGGTGAGCAGACAGAATTGGAGTTAGAGCCAGGCCAAGCCTATCTGGATGCATTGAAAGAATACTTCGGCATTGAACTTGATGCGCAGTACGGCGATCTTCGTCCGTTGCCTGATGCGTAAAATTCTCCCGTTTTCAAAGCGTAGCGCGACGAGAACATTTTCATCACTATTTGTCTAAAAGAGGTCGACAGGAATACAGCATGGCGAATTGGGAAGGGGTCAGCGAATTTGTTGCTGTGGCGGAAACCAACAGTTTTACCGGAGCAGCAGCTAAGCTGAAAACATCGGTGGCACAAATCAGTCGTCGGGTATCGGCACTTGAAGAAAGACTTGCGGTGAAATTGCTGCATCGCACGACGCGAAAAGTCTCCCTGTCTGAAGCCGGACAACTCTATTACCAGCAGTGTAAACATTTGGTGGAAGGGTTAGAACTGGCCGAGCTTGCCGTAACGCAAATGCAGACCGAACCGCGCGGTTTGCTGCGCGTGACGGCTCCTGTGACGTATGGGGAAATGAATCTCGCGCCGCTTTTGCATCAGTTTTTGGAAAAGTACCCGCGTGTGGATCTTGATTTAGTGCTGACCAACCAAAAGCTGGATTTGATTGAGCAAGGTGTGGACGTGGCGATTCGTCTTGGCCGCTTGCAAGATTCCAGCATGATCGCCAAGCGTCTTTCCTCACGTCAAACCTACGTGTGTGCCAGTCCGATGTATTTGGAGCGTTTTGGTGAGCCACATACGTTGTCGGAATTGGGACGGCATCAATGCTTGGTTGGCTCGGTCGACTACTGGCACTTTAAGGAAAATAAACGCGATAAATCTTTACGCGTGTCGGGACGGATTAAATGCAACAGCGGTTTTGCTTTGGTGGACGCAGCGAAACGCGGTCTGGGTTTGGTGCAATTGCCGGACTACTACGTGCAAGAGGCGTTAGACAGTGGTGAGTTGGTCGAGGTGCTGACCGATTACCGCGACGATCGCGAAGGCATTTGGGCGCTGTATCCGCAAAGTCGCAATTTGTCGCCAAAAGTGCGGTTATTGATCGACTTTTTGGCGCAAGAGTTGGCATGATCAGCGCATCAACTGACGCAACGTGACATCCGGAAGCGCGGTCAGTTTTTTACTTTGCACCAAGAACAATTCCGCGCACGCCAAGGCATCACTGGCGGCTGAGTGCGATAAGTACCCCGGCAGGTGATAGTAGCGGCGCAAATCGTCCAACTGATAACTGCTGTGCGCGCCGCTTTTCCCTGCATAGCTAAACTGCTTTTCGATTTGCAGAGTGTCGATAAAATACGCGGGGAAATCCTCTACTTGGTAGCGAGAGGAAAAGTAAGCGTGAATGAAGGCTTTTTCAATGCAGCATCCGTGGGCGAGCACCACTTTTCCTGTGATGCGTTCCAACAACCGATTCATCCCCTCATCCAATGGCAGTCCTTTAGCGAGATCTTGCGGAGTTAAGCCATTAATTTTCGCTGTTTCTGGTTTGATGAATTGTCCGTGACAAATGTACCACTCTTTGGAGCTGGCGATATCAATGCCGTCCAGCGTTAGGTCAACCACGCCAATCGATAAGATTTTATCACCTTGCGCGTCCACGCCTGTGGTTTCAAAGTCCAACGCAACAAAACTCAAATCCTTCAAGGTCGTTGAGTCATCCACCAAAGGCCGTTGAAGATAGTCTTTCAGCACCATTGGCCAATCGTCAATAACGTGAATGGCTTGGCGTTTTTGCTCAGGAGAGAGCGGCGTTTCCCACCGCTTAAACCAACGTTTAATCATGGTTACGCCCCTTTCACAAACTTCAGTTTCGCGACATCTTGCAGCTCACTGATGATCTTAAATGCATCCTTTAAGTGCTTGCGCTCAAAGCTACTGAAATCATCGGGTGCGATGTGGTTGTCTGGAGTGGTGCCCGCCAGAATCGCATTGAGTTGATGACGGAAACGTACCTGAGTAATAAAGCGATACGCGCCAATGATGTTTTCAACACTGTCTTTCGACAATGTGCCGTGCTGGGCTGCGTAGCGAAAACGCTCTTCTGTGCCAGTTAACGAGCCGCCAGCGGCAAGACTGAAAATACGCGCCAGATCGATGATCAGATTCAAGGCGTACTTTTTGATGTTTAACGTGTTGCTGTTTTCCCCACCTTTTTCCAACACCAAATTGTTGAAAATGCCAAGTGGCGGCTGAGTGTCAATCGCATCGCGCACCAACGCTGGTATAAAGCTCGGGCTCTTTTGAATACAATCATGCAAGTGTTGTTGGATTTGGTCGATAAACTCGCGGTTGCCGTGAATGGCACGCACTTCAAGGAACACGCTAATGCTCAATAGTTTGTTGTATTCCGGGCTAGCCACCCATTTCTGATAGTACTCTTTCCAACGACGAATTGGCTGACACCACTTTGGTGACGCTGCCATGTACTTGCCGTCGCAAAGTGGATAGCCGCACGCCGCTAAACCATTACACACCCGCATAGCAAGGTGAGTGAAGTACAGTTTATGTTCTTCGGTGGCGTCATCGGAAAGCACAATCGCACTGTCTTGGTCCGACAGCATGTGCACTTCGTTACGGGCGTGAGAGCCTGCAACCAACCACGCGTAATCACACGGCGGTGGGCCCAACAGTTCTTCATTGAGCTGGATGATGCGGCGCGTGAAAGCGTCCATGATCATCGACATCACCCGACCCTGAATTTCCGCACTCACACCGCTTTCCACCAACGCTTGGAAAATGGTTTGACGTTCTTCTTTCAAAGCCGCCAGCGCGTTGAGTGAACTCGCGTATTTGATTTTCTCAATTAAGAACAAAGACTGCGTGCGGTGGTTATGCACTAAATGTGTTGTCGTTAGAAGTCCTTTCACTTGCTTGCCATGTACCACGGGCAAACAGCGAATGTTGTACTGCAGCATCAAGGAAATGGCTTGAATCACTTTAGCATCGTCTTCGATCAACACAGGGTTTGGCGTCATCACGTCGGCAATGGGCTGATTGGTATCCATGTCTTGCGCGACGACCGATTTCGTCATATCTCGGTCGGTGACTAAGCCAATAATTTCGCCTTCTTTCATCACAACGGCACAGGAGCTGCGTTGTTTGCCGCACATGGTTTGCGCCACACTGCGGATAGAGTCGTTCACATCGACAATCGCAATGTTTTCGCTGGCGATCTCGCCAACAGTACGAAAGAACAGCCCTTTTTCTTCTTTCCGACAAACGTACTTCACCGCAGAACTCAAGCGCACATTGGCTTGGGCGGCAAAATAGTCGGCAAATTCTGGGTGTTCTTCGCTGACCAGTTTTAGCTCAGAATGGGGGATCAAATAGAGCAATGAATCTTCAATCGCTTCCGCTTGGTAACCATCTTCGGCATTTTCGAGTGGGTCGAGGAAAGTAAAACCAAATTGGTCATCTTGCCCAAGGCGCGCACGTAGTTCGCCATTAGGCGTGCGCTGTTCAATGGCGCCGGTTCGGATGATGTAGAGGTAACGTTGATCGCACAAGGCGCTAAAACCGATGGTTTCACCCCTCACGAGGTACTTGACCTTGACGGAGTTCGCGATGCTTTCAACCACAGGTTCTGGCAGTTTATCAAAGGGGTCAATTTTGATTAAAAAGTCGAAGATGTTTGGAGTGACGGATGTGCCCATGGTTTACCTCTAAAATGAACCGGTGTTTCAACATTGTTCTAAGTGGCAAAAAAAGCAGCCTCGCGGCTGCCTCTTGTTTCTGATTATGCCGGGTAATCGTGGTAACCCAATTGCTCAGAAATGTTTTTACCTGCTTGATGCAGTAAGCCGACGTAATATTCCATTCTCTCTTCATCGAAACGGATGGTTGGGAATGAGATAGACAAGCCAGCAATGATTTGACCAAAGCGGTCATAAATCGGCGCAGCGATACAACGAAGACCTGGTTCTTGCTCTTCGTTATCTTCTGCATAGTGGAAATCGCGCACTTTCGCCAATTCTTCTAGCACTTGATCGGTGTTTTCCAATGTTTTTTCTGTGTGCTTAATGAACTCGACATCGCTCAATACGTCACGAACGAAGCTTTCATCGCGCTCAGAAAGCAGCACTTTACCAATCGCAGTACTGTAGAGCGGATTGCGACGACCGATGCGCGATTGCATGCGTAGGTTGTAGCCAGAGTCGATTTTGTGGATGTAAATGATGGCATTTTCATCCAGCGCACCAAGGTGCAAGGCTTCGTTGGTTTGTTCTGAAATGTGGCGCATTTCTTTGTCGGCCAGTTCGATCAGATCGACGTACTCAAGCGATTTTGCGCCCAACTCGAACAGCTTAAGTGTTAGAGAGTACTTATCCGCTTCGCCTTCTTGAGACACGTAACCGAGCGATTTCATGGTTTGCAGAAAACGGTAAGTAGTCGCTTTCGACATCATTAGACGTTGTGAAAGCTCTGAAACGCCGATGGCTTTCTGTTCACCAAGTGCTTGAAGAATATGAAAAACCTTAAGTACTGACGAAACCGCTTCAGGCTGAGTCGACTTTTCCATTGTTGCCCCTTTCATTCTTAGTTTTCTGCATTATATCGCTGAAAAATTTAAGAACCAGTATTTTTAAAATGCCTTTTCAAAAATTTGAAACCGCGCAATTAAAGAATCCAGAAAAACTAGATCGCAATCAATATTTTTAAAACGCCTTTTCAAAAAAAATTGCAAACAGTTTCTTTTTGGGTCAGGATGAATGCATACAAAGTGACATGGCCAAGACGCCAAATCACGACATTACCTACTATTGAGGAAAACGACATGATTCTTGATTCATTTAACCTTGAGGGAAAAGTGGCCATTGTTACTGGTTGTGACACTGGTCTTGGTCAAGGTATGGCGCTTGGTCTAGCAAAAGCGGGCTGTGACATTGTTGGCGTAAACATCAGCGAACCAACAGAAACGATTGAGAAAGTAGAGGCTGAAGGCCGTAAGTTCGTCGATATCCGCGCTAACTTAATGAAACTAGACGACATCCCAACTATCGTTGACCGCGCAGTAACCGAACTTGGTCGCATTGATATCCTAGTGAACAACGCGGGCATCATTCGTCGTAACGATGCCATTGAGTTTTCTGAGCAAGATTGGGATGACGTAATGAACATCAACGTGAAGTCTGTGTTCTTTATGTCTCAAGCGGTTGCAAAACAGTTCATCGCGCAAGGTGAAGGCGGCAAGATCATCAACATCGCATCAATGCTTTCTTTCCAAGGCGGTATTCGCGTGCCTTCTTACACTGCGTCTAAGAGTGGCGTAATGGGTGTGACTCGCCTAATGGCGAACGAATGGGCAAGCCACGGCATCAACGTAAACGCGATTGCTCCGGGTTACATGGCAACCAACAACACGGCGGCATTGCGTGCAGATGAACAGCGCAACAAAGAAATCGTAGACCGTATTCCTGCTGCTCGTTGGGGTACGCCAGAAGATCTAGCTGGCCCTTGTGTATTCCTAGCGTCTAAAGCTGCGGATTACATCAACGGCTACACCATCGCAGTAGATGGTGGCTGGCTAGCGCGCTAATCGAGTTGCGAGAAGGTGATGGTGGATACCACGATATTAGCGCAAGCTTTAGGGTTTATTAGTTTTGGTTTGGGATTCTCCGTCTTCTACCAGAAAAATGACAGGCACCTAAAAATCTTGATGCTGATTTTTAACCTCAATCATCTTCTCCACTTTTTATTGCTGGGTTCGATGGTCTCTGCGCTGAGCGCATTGCTGTCGGCGCTCAGAACGACCACGGCGATTTTTGTCTCGTCGAAACGAGTCGCTGCTGTCTTTATTGTTATCAGTTTAGTCAGTGGCTTTTGGGTAGCAGAGCAATGGCGTGATTTATGGCCGATTATCGGGACGGTGATTGGTACATACTCGGTGTTCTGCTTGTCAGGGATCAGGATGCGCATTGGCTTTTTGCTCGGCGCGTCTTGCTGGCTAACCAATAATATTCTGGTGGGTTCCATTGGTGGAACGTTGTTAGAAATGACCGTGATCGTGATGAATTTATTGACGATTTATCGCTTACATCGTCAGCAATCAGAATCCATGATTAATCAATCAAGTTATTAGGTGAACCATGTTCGTATTTAACCAAGACATTCCGATGGAAGATCTCGGCGAAGGGATTTCACGCAAAGTACTGGCACACAGCGACAACATGATGTCGGTAGAAGTGCACTTTGAAGAAGGTGCAATTGGTGCGATGCACTCACACCCGCACGAGCAGCTGACTTACGTGCTTTCTGGTGAGTTTGAATTCACCATCGGTGATGAGAAAAAAATCGTCAAAACGGGCGATACTATGTACAAAGAGCCAAACATTGAGCATGGCTGCGTTTGTCTGAAAGCGGGTGTACTTATCGATACTTTCACCCCAATGCGCAAAGATTTTGTTTAAGAATTGAAATTTGAATGCGGAGTTTCCGCAGGAGTAACACATGAAAATTGCACTAATGATGGAAAACAGCCAAGCAGCGAAAAACGCAATGGTGGCTGGCGAGCTTAACTCTGTAGCAGGTGGCCTTGGTCACGATGTTTTCAACGTTGGTATGACGGATGAAAACGACCATCACCTAACTTACATTCACCTAGGTATCATGGCGAGCATTCTGCTGAACTCAAAAGCCGTGGACTTCGTGGTAACTGGTTGTGGTACAGGCCAAGGTGCATTGATGTCTTGCAACTTACACCCTGGCGTTGTTTGTGGTTACTGCCTAGAGCCATCAGACGCGTTCCTGTTCAACCAAATCAATAACGGCAACGCGATTTCTCTAGCATTTGCGAAAGGTTTTGGTTGGGCGGGTGAATTGAACGTTCGTTACATCTTCGAAAAAGCGTTCACAGGCAAACGCGGCGAAGGTTACCCAATTGAGCGTGCAGCACCTCAGCAAGCGAACGCGGCTATCCTAAACAACGTGAAATCAGCGGTAGCAAAAGACGTGGTTGAAGGTCTACGTGCTATCGACCAAGAGCTAGTGAAAACTGCAGTAGGCAGCACGCAATTCCAAGAGTGTTTCTTTGCGCACTGCCAAGTGCCTGAAATTGCAGAATATGTGAAGTCGCTACTAGACTAAGCACTCATTTTATCGGGAAATAGGTTAAGGCCAGCCATTGAGCTGGCTTTTTTTGTTTTTAAGCCGGAGAGAATGCCATGCACGTTGCGCCGATTACTTCACTACAGACTTGGTTTCCTGAGCATCCCGTTTTGCCTTTGTGGTCTGAGCCTCAAATCCCCTCCCATCTGGTGCAAAGTTATCAAGAAAGAAATCCGAACGAGTTGTTACCAGATCGTGCAGTGTTTGACATCACGCATCCCGAAATTGTCGTGTTTGAACCAGAGCAATCCAACGGGATTGGTATTTTATTGATGCCTGGTGGCGGTTATCAGCGAGTCTCGGTGGATAAAGAAGGGGCGGACAGCGCACGCGTGTTGAACCAAGCAGGTTTTACCGTGTTTGTGATGACCTATCGCATGCCAAACGAAGGGCATGAATTTGGAGCTTGGACGCCACTGGCGGACGCGCAGCGAGCAATGCGTTTGGTGCGTCAGTTGCCTTTGGCGTCTCATTTATCATCGATTGGTGTGTTAGGTTTCTCGGCTGGCGGACACGTTGCAGCGAGCTTAGCGACGAGTCACGCATTGGATATTTATCCTC
Source organism: Vibrio sp. CCB-PB317 (assembly GCF_022808245.1). Lineage (NCBI taxonomy): Bacteria > Pseudomonadati > Pseudomonadota > Gammaproteobacteria > Vibrionales > Vibrionaceae > Vibrio > Vibrio sp. CCB-PB317. Next base: position 60,995 of record NZ_JALGNU010000002.1, on the reverse strand, counting down.
TTCAAGATGAGGCGGACCGTGTATCTGCCAAGCCCGATTTTTGCGCTTTGATGTACCCGGTGATCAGTATGAACACCGACATTGCGCACATGGGCTCGCGTGCCGAGTTACTGGCTAATTTGGAACGTGAATCTGACCTTCTCCGATTCTCGCTAGAAAAACAGGTGACGTCAGACATGCCGCCTTGTTTTCTTTTACATGCCAGTGACGATACTGCCGTGAGCGTGGAAAACAGCATCGTGTTTTGGCAAGCACTTCGCCAGCACGAAATCGCGACCGAAATGCACTTGTTTGAGCAAGGTAAACACGGTTTTGGTATTCGCGATGCGCAAGGTTTGCCTGTTGCGGCGTGGCCGCAATTGCTCTCTGCATGGCTACAAAATCTGACCGAGAAAGCACGCAGATAGATCAAGCTCACGAAATAAATGAACCGTTGTTTTATTTTTATTGTTAACTGGTTTTGTAATTGCAATAATGGCGACATCAAATACTGAGGAGACTTCCCATGAACCCAATCAGTCGTGTCGCCATCATCGGCGAATGTATGGTGGAGCTTAAAAAACATGACGGCGTGCTACAGCAAGGTTTTGGCGGTGATACGCTCAATACCGCGGTGTACCTTTCTCGTCTAACCAAACAACACGGGGTCGAAACTTCGTATGTGACGGGATTAGGGCATGATCCGTTTAGTCGTGAAATGCTAACGGCATGGCGTGAAGAGGGGATCAATACGGACATGGTCTACCTTTCTGAAGATAAATTGCCAGGCATTTACGCGATTGAAACCGCCGCAGATGGCGAGCGTAGCTTCTTTTACTGGCGTAATGATGCGGCAGCAAAATACTGGTTGCGTGAACGAGCATTGCTGTCGTTGGTGAAAGATCTTTGTCAGCATCAAATGATCTACCTGAGTGGCATTAGCTTGGCGATCATCTCGGACGATTGTCGTCAGATGTTGATTGAGCTGCTAACAATGTGCCGTAAAGAAGGTGTGAAAATCGCATTCGATAACAACTTCCGCCCTAAGCTCTGGCCTAACATCGAGCAAGCTCGTGATTTTTACTCAAAGATCCTCAGCGTCACCGACATGGCATTTTTGACCTTCGATGACGAGGTCATGCTGTGGGGAGATAAGCACGAAGATGAAGCGATCAGCCGTACGAAAAACTTTGGCGTGAAAGAGATCATCGTGAAACGTGGCGCGGACGACTGTTTTGTTGTAACACAAGATCAACAACACACCGTTGCGGCCTTGAAGGTTGATGCTGTGGTGGATACCACGGCGGCGGGTGATTCTTTTAGTGCGGGTTATCTTGCAAAACGAATTTTAGGCGGAGACGTTGCCGAGTCTGCGCTTGCTGGCCACAAAGTGGCTGGCACGGTTATTCAACATCGCGGCGCGATCATTCCAAGCCAAGCGATGCCAACTATTTAAGGAACGATGAAATGAAAGATCTGAACCAACAACTTTCAGAAATTAAAGTAGTCCCTGTTATCGCGATCAAAGACGCAGGCAAGGCAGTGAAATTGGCACAGGTGCTGATTGAAAATGGCCTGCCATGTGCTGAAGTGACGTTCCGTACTGAGGATGCCGCTTTAGCGATCAAAAACATGCGCGAAGCGTACCCAGAGATGTTGATTGGCGCGGGAACTGTGCTGACAAGCGCGCAAGTGGATGAAGCGATTGATGCGGGCGTGGACTTTATTGTGAGCCCAGGTTTCAACCCAACTACAGTGAAATACTGCCAACAGCGTAACGTGACCATCGTCCCTGGTGTCAACAACCCAAGCTTGGTTGAACAAGCAATGGAAATGGGTCTGCGTACGCTGAAGTTTTTCCCAGCAGAACCGTCAGGCGGCGTCGCGATGCTAAAAGCATTATCTGCGGTTTATCCTGTAAAATTCATGCCAACCGGTGGCGTGAGCCCAAGCAATGTTAAAGATTACTTGTCTATTTCTTCAGTCTTAGCGTGTGGTGGTACTTGGATGGTACCCGGCGATTTGATTGACAACGAGCAATGGGATGAACTGGCGAAGCTGGTTCGTGAAGTTGCGGGAATTATCGAATAATTCCTCACCCCGGTTAGCGCCGAGAACTATCGTAGATAGTCGAACGATCTTTTGAGCAATTTGCCAACGCCTGCGGCTCCACCGTAGGCGTTTTTTTATGTGCAGTTTTGGCGAGTTAAAAGCCAGCTTTCCACTAGGCGCGACACAAAACAACGCGCCCAATACGGTTTACTTACCCATTTACTTACTTAGTTTTTTGTTTCTGCCAAGCACGTTTAGAGTGCTGGGTAGGTTGTAGTAGGAACAAGCTAAACAGCAACACAATGCAGCCAATTGCGACAAAGATGGATTGAGAAGAGCCCGCTAACACGACGCCGGCAAGAATCAGTAACATGCCCGCCAACGCTGTGATGGAGCCGACATAAAGTCCTTGCTTATGATTGATAGGGGACAGCTCCTCGTCGCTGATCGGTGTGGCTAGTTGAATCGCAAGTGCAGTGCGACTTTGCTGGATTGATGGTGGCTCTTTGGCATAAAAGACCCGCGTAAACAGGAAGAAGCCTCCAGTCACCAGTAAATGAACGGCAAGCGTTGCGACCACGGACAGGTCTTTGCTTTCTCTTGGCGTTAATGGCAAGGAAGAGAGCCACTGTACATCAAAGATAAACATCATAAAGAGCGATACTGCGCATCCGACCATAACGGTGGCCCACCCCGACCAGTTTGGTGTTTTCAAACTGACAAGCGCAAGCAGAGATGGGATGTTGATTGGCATCTGAATGAACGCCGCGAACACAATCATCATGTCGAACAAGCTGTACGACTCAACAGACGCCAGCAGTAAAGCTGTGACCGTGGCTAATACGCCAGATACTATCGTCGCAATTTTTCCAACCATCAACTGCTGACGATTGGTAGCATTTGGGTTGAACCACACTTGGTAGAGGCTTTTGACCACAATGCCAGCGTTGCGGTTGTGTGCTGATGAAAGCGGCGCAATGGTCGCAGCCACCAAAGCCACCATCACCAATCCGAGTAAACCTTGAGGCATGTAATGCTGGATGTAGTAGAGATAAGCGGCGTTGTTCGCACTCTGCTCTAGTGCAGGATAGATCGCCAGTAAATCGATGTTTTGTGCTGCCACGAACCACGCTGGCATAAACCACAGTACAGGGGCAAAAACAAACAGCACACCAGCAACGAATGCGGCCTTGGTGGCGTCTTTATCGTTGGCGGTGGTCAGAAAGCGATAGCAGCTCAAGGTGTGGTTATTACTCATGGTTTGTTGCAGCAGCATGGCGATCGCCCACATCACAAACAGAGACGGCATCCTGATCTGTTCACCATAAATTGGCGTGGTGTACGCAAACACTTCGCTTGGTGAGTCAAAGCGTTGCAGTGCGGTATAGCCGATCACTAGAGTAATGGCGATCAGCAAAATTAATTGAATCACATTCGTCACAGACACCGTCCACGCGCCGCCACTCACGGCGATCAAAGTGACGATCACCCCCATAGCGAGAATAGTGGTCGACATCTCAATGGCAAAAACGGCAGAGAAAAAAGACGCCAATCCATTCATCCAAATAGCGCAGGCGATCAAAGTCAGCGGAAAGCTTAACCATGTGAATAGCTGTTCTGATGTGTGGCCAAACCGCACTCGAATCACTTCCATGGCAGTTTCTACGCGTAACCTTCGATAGCGACGCGCAAAAAACGCCGCCGCGACGAAAAATCCCAACGCATTTCCCCAAAAGATGAACATCACGCTGATGCCATCTTCATACGCTTTGGCAGCGGCACCCGTAAACGTCCACGCTGAAAATTGTGTCATGAATGCGGTCGCGCCAGCCATCCACCACATCATGGTTCCTCCACCCTGAAGGAAGTCGTTCGACGAGGTGGAAAAGCGGCGAAATAGCCATGCAGCGATCCCAATAAAGAGCAGATAGATCATTACGATCATCGAATCCAATAAAGTCATGTGTCATAGCTCACGAAAAAATTAAAACACCGTTTTAAAGATCACAAAAATACCGATAAGAACTTTATCAGCACGTAATAATGAATATATTAAAACAAGATTTATTATAAAATAAAATGGTGTTTCAAAATGAAAGTTAGATACCTTACTTCTGCACTCTTACTTGCAATGACTTCTGGTTTAGCGGCTGCCGCATCGGTGGATATTCGTCATGAATATGTGCCTGATCGTGATGGTGACGAACATCGAGATCGTATTTACGTTTCTCACCGTTTCGACAACCAAATCGGTTTTAGCGTGGAAGCAAAATGGAACTATAAAGATGGTCATATGGGTAATGCAGGCCATGAAACTGGCGTGAGCTACCGTTGGAAAGCGACCGACAATTTCTCTCTAACGCCGGGCATTAACATTGATGCCAGCCCATCGGGTGCGTCAGTGTTCAAGTACAACTTGACGGGCGCGTACAAAATCAATGACGAGTGGGATGTCGCTGCGCGTATTCGTCATGGGTACAAAAACACGGACGACTCGCGTTACAACCAGCTCAACCTTTACGCAAACCGTAAGTTTGAATGGGGCAAGCTTGGCGTAGAAGCGGAGTACAAAGATATTCATGGCGGTGAAGGTGGCTGGAAAGACAAAGGTCATGATCAGCTTATCGACTTTAAAGGCGAATACACCAAGCTGGAAAGTGGCGTGATTCCATTCTTCGCTATCGCGGCTATCACGCACAAGGGTGACGGCTCAGAGTTTAAAGATGAATATGTTCCTCGTTTCCGTGTCGGTTTGAAATACAACTTCTAACAAGGAAAAGTGACCATGAAAAAACACACTTTAGCCTTGTGTCTGGCGGCCATATTGGCCCCAGCCGCACACGCTGCTGAGATTAAGGTCGAAGACCTGACTTGGAAAGCGATCACTTTTGGTCAATCGACCGACATGAACTTTGGCTCAACCATTTTGCCGGAAAAAGTCGGCGTGAACCAAGTGACGGTCAATGGTGATGCTGTCGCTGCTGGCAAGTTAGCGTCCACATTTACCATTGAAAGCCGCGGTGGCAAGTTAGCCAACTCGCATGAAGGACTCACCTTTTACTACACCGAGCTACCAACCGATGTGAACTTTACCCTCAGTGCGGATGTGGTGCTTGAACAGCTTGGCCCGGAAACAGGCGCGACACCAAACCGCCAAGAAGGCGCAGGTTTGATGGTGCGCGACATTCTAGGTGCCGAGCGTTTAGTGCCGCAACCAGAGGGCCATGAAGAGTTTCCGTCTGCATCGAACATGGTGATGAACCTAATGCGTTCTCACACCCGCACGAACGATGGCATGACCAACATCAACGCATCATTTCGTGAAGGCGTTTATCAACCTTGGGGAACGCCGGGTAACCGTTTAAGCCGTGTCGATTATGTGGAAGGGGTGCCTTACGGCACGGCTGAAACCTACCGCATGACGCTGACACGCACCAATGATGGTTTCAAAGTCAGCTACCGTAATGGCGAAAAATTCGTTGAGCAAGCGGTAAAAGGCGCGAATGCCAATATCGTTGAAATGCAAAACTCAGACTCGCAATACGTCGGCTTCTTTGCGTCACGCAATGCAAAAATGACGGTGAGCAATGTCGATTTGCAGCTTGCTGCGGCGGATACCGTGGACGCTCCAAAATACGCGGCCAAGCAGGGAGAATTGGTATTCCAAATCGCTTCTTCACCTCGCTCTGCAACCAAGGAGTATCCGGTTCAAGCTCGTGCCAACTACTCGGGCGAATTTGAAGTTCTGCACAATGGCAAAGTGGTAGCGAAGCAAACCGTGACGGCGGGTGAGCTGTTCAGCCAGTGGCTGACACTTGATAGCGGCGCGAATCAAATGGAAGTGAGATTCACCGCCATTGACGGCCCAAACAAAGAGACACAAGCGCACCGTTACAGCGTTGACGTTGTTTCTCTGCCAGACCCAATGACGCTGTATGTTGCACCAAACGGCAGTGACAAAGGCAACGGATCTCAAGCGCAACCGCTTGATTTAGCTACCGCAGTAGAACTGCTTCCTGCTGGCGGTACCATCATTTTGAAAGATGGCGACTACCAAGGGATGGAAATCCCGCTGACAGCGAGTGGCAGTGTCGACAAGCTCAAGCACCTACGTGCGGAAGGAGACAATGTTCGCTTTGTTTCGGAACTTCGTCACGAGGCAAATTACTGGCATTACCAAGGTATTGAAGTTGCGGGTGCGCAGTTCATTGTTCATGGTAGCCACAACACCTTCGAAAAAATGGTGACACACGGCGCGCCAGATACTGGTTTCGTGATCACCTCTCCTGAAAACATTGGCCGCGCACTATGGGCAAGTTACAACCAAGTGATTGAAAGCGAAAGCTACAACAACATGGATCCTTCGCAGATCAACGCAGACGGTTTTGCGGCCAAGATGCGCATCGGCGATGGCAACACTTTCATCCGTTGTTTGTCTCACCACAACATTGATGACGGTTGGGACTTGTTCAACAAAGTGGAAGATGGCGCAAACGGTGCGGTGACCATTTTGGATTCCATCTCGTTCAGCAACGGTCGCACACTCGATGTTGCCAACAAGGGTGGCACGATTGGTAACGGCTTCAAGCTAGGCGGCGAGGGGATTCCGGTTCCACATGTGGTGAAAAACAGCTTGTCTTTCAATAACAATATGGACGGATTCACGGACAACTTTAACCCTGGTGCACTGGTATTGAGCGACAACGTGTCGATTGATAACAAGCGCTTCAACTACTTGTTCCGTAAGAGCCCATATTCCGGCGAGATTGAGCAAGGCACGTTCACCAATAACCGTTCTTACCGATTCCATGTCAGCAGCAAATATGACGACGTGATCAACAGTGCGAAATCGACTGGCAATGCGTTGGTCGAAAATGGCACGACTTACACCAGTGATGGCAAAGCGGTCGATAGCAAAACGCTCGCGCCATTAAAGCAAGCGTCGGTGATTGATACCCAACAAGCCATTCCGGGTAAGCAAGAGGCGATGCAGCTTAAGCAACTTATTCACTAACGAGTAACCACGGGCTCTCAGGAGCCCTTTTTTTCGTCAAAACTCACCTTACAACGGTCGCATTTTTACGCTTTTCGACTTGTCAGTGACAATCTCTTTTTGGTTCTAAGATTAACTAAGGGAATGCAGCAACGACGAGTATGGATCCGCAATTATTTACAAGACGCTCACTATTGATCTTCATCACGTTTGAGCGCAAAAAATAAAAAATGAACCGTTGTTTTGATTTTTGTCTCAGTTAGTTTTGTTTTTTGAAAATATAATTTATCTAAATTAAAACAGCGTTTCGAGGTTTCTATTATGGAATACGATTACTTAGTAATAGCAGGCTACTTTGCCCTAATGGTGGCAATCAGCTTGCTGTTCAAAAAAATGGCAAGCAATAGTACCAGCGACTATTTCCGCGGGGGCGGTAAGATGCTTTGGTGGATGGTTGGTGCCACAGCATTTATGACTCAGTTCTCTGCATGGACGTTTACCGGTGCAGCGGGTAAAGCGTTTAACGATGGCTTCGCGGTATTGGCCGTGTTTGTTGGCAACATGGTGGCGTACGTTTTCGCTTACTTCTACTTTGCTCGCCGCTTCCGCCAAATGCGAGTCGATACACCAACTGAAGGGGTAAAACGCCGCTTTGGTAACACTAACGAGCAGTTTTTCACTTGGGTAATCATTCCGTTAAGTGTGATTAACGCGGGTGTTTGGCTAAATGGTTTGGGTGTGTTTGCTTCTGCGGTATTTAATGCCGACATCGTGACTACCATTTGGGTGACGGGCCTTGCGGTATTGGCTATCTCATTGCTGAGTGGTGCGTGGGGCGTAGTGGCGTCGGACTTTATTCAAACGCTGGTTGTTGCGGTTATCTCCATTGCTTGTGCGGCAGTTGCATTGTACGTCGTTGGTGGCCCTGGCGAGATCGTTGAGAACTTCCCTGGTGGCTTCATCATGGGCCCAGATATGAACTACCCACTACTGTTAGTTTGTACGTTCATCTTCTTCGTAGTGAAACAGCTGCAAAGTATCAACAACATGCAGGAGTCTTACCGTTTCCTTAACGCGAAAGATTCGAAAAACGCAAGCAAAGCTGCGCTGATGGCGCTTGTGATGATGCTATTTGGCGCGGTAATTTGGTTCATCCCACCTTGGGCTTCAGCAATCCTGTACCCAGATGCAGCAACGCAATACTCATCATTGGGTGCGAAAGCAAGCGATGCGGTTTACCTTGTCTTCGCTCGTGAAACAATGCCTCTAGGCACCGTTGGTCTGCTCATGGCAGGTCTGTTTGCGGCGACCATGTCTTCGATGGACTCTGCACTAAACCGTAACTCAGGTATTTTCGTTCGCAGCTTCTACTCAAACATCGTGCGTAAAGGCCAAGCTTCGGATAAAGAGCTACTGCGTGCTGGTCAAATCGCATGTTTGGTGAACGGCATCCTCGTTATCATGATGGCTCAGTTCTTCAACTCATTGAAGCACCTAAGCTTGTTTGACCTAATGATGCAAGTGGCGACGCTACTTCAATCACCAATCCTAGTTCCATTGTTCCTTGGCATCATCATTCGTAGAACGCCGAAATGGGCACCATGGGCAACAGTTGTGGTTGGTATGTTTGTCTCTTGGTCAGTGGTGAAAATCTTCACTCCAGAATTTGTTGGTAGCTGGTTCGGTATGGATGAGCTAACACGCCGCGAAGCAGGTGAAATGCGCACAATGATCACCATTGCTGCTCACCTTGTCTTTACTGCTGGTTTCTTCTGCCTATCGACTCTGTTCTACAAAGAAGAAACAGACACGCACAAAGAGACAACGGCGGAATTCTTTAAAGATGTGGACACCGAGTGTGTTGCAGAAGAAGGCCAAGACATTGTTGACCGCATGCAACGCGCGAAATTGGGTACGCTGGTTATCTACATGGCCGCAGGTTTAACACTGATGGTGTTGATTCCAAACCCACTATGGGGCCGCTTATTGTTCCTTGCCTGTGCAGCGTCAGTCTTTGCTGTGGGCTACGGCTTGAAGAAGAGTGCCAAGCTAGACACGCAGCCCTCTAAAGTAGCCGCGACAACGACCCAATAATCTGAATTTTTGTTTTGGCTGCCCTCGCTTGGGCAGCCCTTTTGTGGAGATATATTATGGCTAAAGGTGATGTGATTACTCTCAACTTCGAAACGTTTGTTGATAGTGATACCCAAGTGAAAGTGACGCGATTAACGCCAACGGACGTGATTTGTCACCGTAACTACTTTTACCAGAAGTGCTTTACTCAGGATGGAAAAAAGCTGCTGTTTGCAGGTGATTTCGACGGAAATCGCAACTATTACCTGCTTGACCTTGAAACGCAACAAGCAGTCCAACTGACGGAAGGTAAAGGTGACAACACCTTTGGCGGTTTCATTTCGACGGATGAGCGTGCATTTTTCTACGTGAAAAACGAACTGAATTTGATGAAAGTCGATTTAGAAACGCTGGAAGAACAAGTCATTTATACGGTCGATGAAGAGTGGAAAGGCTACGGTACTTGGGTGGCAAATTCTGACTGTACCAAGTTAGTCGGCATCGAGATTTTAAAACGTGATTGGCAACCGCTGACATCTTGGGAAAAGTTTGCCGAGTTCTACCACACCAATCCAACTTGTCGCCTAATTAAAGTGGATATCGAAACCGGTGAGCTGGAGGTGATCCATCAAGACACTGCGTGGCTAGGTCACCCGATTTACCGTCCGTTTGATGACTCAACGGTTGGTTTCTGTCATGAAGGTCCACATGATTTGGTGGATGCGCGCATGTGGCTGGTCAATGAAGATGGCAGCAACGTTCGTAAAATCAAAGAGCACGCAGAAGGTGAATCGTGCACGCACGAGTTCTGGATTCCAGATGGCAGCGCAATGGCGTACGTTTCTTACTTCAAAGGTCAAACTGATCGCGTGATTTACAAAGCCAACCCAGAGACATTAGAGAATGAAGAAGTGATGGTGATGCCACCTTGTTCTCACCTTATGAGTAACTTCGATGGTTCTTTGATGGTTGGTGATGGTTGCGATGCGCCAGTTGATGTTGCAGACGCGGACAGCTACAACATCGAAAATGACCCGTTCTTGTATGTATTGAACACAAAAGCGAAATCGGCGCAAAAACTGTGTAAGCACAGCACATCTTGGGATGTGTTGGATGGCGATCGCCAAATTACTCACCCGCATCCGTCATTCACACCGAACGATGATGGTGTGTTGTTTACCAGTGACTTTGAAGGCGTTCCTGCGATTTACATTGCGGACGTGCCGGAGTCTTACAAACACTGATTACGTCAAACATGATGATGAAAAACGCCCGGTGATGCCGGGCGTTTTTATTAGGATGAGAGCTGGAATCGAAAAGACATGAACCACTATTGGTTGGATTCCGCGTCTTCACGTTTAATCACTTTGTGCCCATCTTCAGACACGCCTTGCTTCCAATAGCTGCTGATGTAGATATTCTCGCGATCGACTTCTTTCTCATTGCGGAAATATTGGCGCAGTGCACGCATTGAATCGAACTCACACGCACACCATATCGAAGCGTTACCATCTAACCACTTGAGTTCGCGAACGCCATCAGCCAAGGCTTGCCCTTCGGTTAACCAAATCAACTCCATGCCTGCTGGCGCGTGTAGAGGTTGGATGTCGGCTGGAGACATCACGCAGATCACTGCATAGCCTTTGGCCTCTTCTGGCAACGTACGAATTTTCGCAGAAAGCGCTGGAAGTGCGGTCATATCGGCAGCCATGAAGAACCAATCCGCCTCCGTATTTAAGTTGGAGATGCTACCTGGCCCAACAATGCTGATCGTGTCGCCTTTTTGCGCGGCCATTGCCCAACGTGCGGCAAATCCGCATTGCAGATCTTGCGTTACGTGTCGGACGAAATCCACTTCGATTGAGCTGGTTTCTGGATGAAAGCGTCGAATTGTGTAGGTGCGCATTATTGGTCGGTCGTCTTCTGACAGGATGCTCAGATCCGCGCCGCCCATATCGTTAAACAGTAATTTGATGTAACTGCCTTCGCAGTCACGAGGAAAGTGGCTCAGCGCCTCACCTTGCAAGGTAATGCGCTGCATGTTTGGAGTGATGGTTTCTGTGTCTGTGACAACAAGCATTTTAGGTTGAGGCTTCTTTTTCATTGTTACTTTACTCGATAATTATTCTCTTTCTCATTTAAAGATTATCAAGTTCCCTAACAAGAGGGTAGCGTCTTTAAACAAATTTACACTGTGAATTAACGCCAAAGCCTCAAGAAAAATATTACCTTTATCCTTTCTCTAACCGCGTAAAGTGAGTCGTTTTTTAACCATAGATGGACTTATATCATTGGAATCGTAGACAAAAGCAACAGAGCGGCCATGCTGTAGTTGAACCCCTTAACGCGTTTATCGGTGGTCAACCAACGCTGCAATTGCATGCCTGCCGCCGTCCAAAATGTCACCGATGGCAAGTTGGCTAAACAGAAGATACCGGCGATAAAAGTCAGTTCAAGCCAAGAACCGCCGCTGGTGTATACCGTAATCGCCGTCAACGCCATCGACCAACCTTTTGGGTTCACCCACTGGAATGCGACAGCCCCTAAAAAAGACATCGGGCGAAAATCGTGTTTTGCTTCGGTTTTGTCGCTGGTGGCGATTTTGTACGTCAAGTACAGCAAATAACTCAAGCTCAATACTTTCAAAATGGAGTGGGTGAGCGGGTAGGCATGGAACAGGCTCATCAAGCCAATGCCCACCAAAATTAACATGGCACCAAAGCCGAAGGTAATGCCCAACATGTGTGGGATAGTGCGTTTAAAGCCGACATTTGCCCCTGAGGTCATCAACATAATGTTATTGGGACCCGGCGTAAAAGTGGAGACAAAAGCGAACAACGCCAAAGCGCCCAGTTGATGATATTCCATAGATTGTTCCTTGAATCAGTTCTCGATAAGTTGAGAACAACTATAAGTAGAACTGAGGTCAATATTGTGCTTTTATTTGATGATTAGAAACTAAATAAGCAATGAAACATCATCATGGATAGATTTGACGAAAGAATATTGCAAGTACTCAAACGAGACGGAAGAATCTCCAATGTGGAGCTGTCGGAACGCGTTGGTTTATCTCCGTCTGCAACCTTACGCCGAGTGCAAGATTTAGAGCGTAAAGGCGTGATCAAAGGCTACCGAGCGGTACTGGATAATCAGCAACTTGGCGTGGGTTTTGTCGCTTATGTGTCGATTGGTTTGGCCTCGCACTCTAAGCAGGCGCAGTTGGGTTTCGAAGAGCATGTGCGTTTTGTAAACGAGGTGGTGGAATGTCACAACATCACTGGTGCGAACGAGTATTTGCTGCGTGTGGAAACGCAAGATCTCGCCGCTTATAAAGCGTTTCACGCTGATGTGTTGGGTGAGTGCGAACACGTCAAGTCGATCACAACCATGGTGGTGATGGACACACCAAAAGACGAGCGCTAGCCAAACGAGAGTGACAGTTTTTGTGGCGCACGAATTTGAAGTGACTCGAAAGAGTCAGTCGAGTATGAGAATGGTTCACAACAAATGCTGGAAAGCAGATGGCACTCTTACAATTTCCATATTTATTCTCACCTTCTAAATAATCCCATCCTGCTAGTTTTGCTTAAACCGCTTGTGTTTCAGAGCGGCGAGTCAGCAAAATTAAGGATGAACGATGAAATCACATGTAACACTTCCTCTTTTGAGCTTAAGCGCTGTTGCCGCATTGAGCTCATTTAACGTCAACGCCCATGGCTGGGTAGAGTTTCCAAGTGCTCGTCAAAATACGTGTTATTTAGACGGTGGTTTTTGGACCAACGAGATCCCTAACCAAGCGTGTAAAGCGGCTTTTGAAGAATCCGGCGCGTACCCGTTTGTGCAACGCAGCGAAATTGCGGCGAACGTACCAAACTACCGCGACATGGCACACGTTCAGGCGGTGGTTCGTGACGGTGAACTGTGTTCTGCCGGCGATGCGGCTAAGAAAGGCTTGAACATTCCTTCTCCAAACTGGCAGCGCACCAATGTTACGCCAGATGCAAACAACCAGATTGAATTGGTGTTTTACGGCAAGGCGCCGCACAACCCATCGTACTGGGAATTCTATCTCACCAAGCCGACTTATGATGATTCAAAACCGCTTACTTGGAGTGATTTAGAGCTGATCGACACCGCAGGTGACGTGTATGTTGATGCGGAAAAACGCTACCGTATTCAGGTGACTTTCCCTGCTGATCGTTCCGGCGATGCAGTGCTTTATACTCGTTGGCAGCGCATTGATGTGGCTGGTGAAGGTTTCTACAACTGTAGTGACATTACGTTAAACGGAACAGGTACGACGCCGCCGACTGACCCCGTTGATCCAACCGAACCGGGTAATAATCTGACATCTCTGGGCTACTTTGTTCAGCAAGGTTTTGGACCAGTAGAAGCGGGTGACACCATCCGTTTCCGTACGTTTAATGCGACAGGCAATGAAATTGTTGATATTTCACTGCCAATCAGCGCAAACAATACGACGACTTGGGCGGCAGAAATTGCGGATCAATTTAACGCGCAGCAAACGGGCGATTGGTATGTAGGCATTTGGCATCAAGAGATGAACCACTACATGTTCGATAATAATAACGTGAATGCGAACCAAGTATTAGCGCCAAGCGCAGACTTCAGTTATGCGTTGTCACTGATCAAAGCGGATGTACCGCCACCAGTTGAACCAACCAACTTGTGGGACAAGACGGCCGTTTACGACCAAGGTGATGTGGTGACGCACAACGGTAAAGAATGGACTGCCCAGTGGTGGACGTCTGGTGAGGAACCAGGCACAACGGGTCAATGGGGGGTATGGCGTTAAGCCAGTTATTCGGGCCCTGATCAATAAAACCCTTCTCATGTGAGAAGGGTTTGTTTTTTCAGTCTAAAACGACCACTTTGGTGGAGTGGTTGTCTTGAAAATCAGAGCACATATCGTTATTCGCTTGCTCTCCACTCGATCCAGTTGAGCATCGCATAGTCTGCCAGTTTGAGCATCGGAATGTCTTCGTGTGTATCACCGTAGGCATAAATAGACTCAAACTCGTCGAGCGAAAACGCCGCCTTAACGCGCGAGACTTTTCTTTCTAAACTGCAATCACCTTGCTGGTAAAAGCCACTCAGTTTTGGCTGTTCTGAGATCAGTTCACTGCACAGCAAGCGGTAACCGTTCGCTTCACACCAAGGCTTGAGATACGCATTGAGTGATGCCGACACCACCACAATGGTATCGCCTCTGTGTTGATGCCACGCCAACCTTTCCATCGCTTCTGGCCGTAAGTACAGCGGGATCACTTCATGGGCAAACTGAGCGCCAATCGCTTCAATTTGCTGCTTTTCTTTCCCTGAAAATGCAATAAAACTGCTGAGCGGACGCATAAGACGAGCGGGTAACACTCCGAGTTTGTACAGCGCATAAAATGGCATGATAGCGACCTTTCCTACTCGCTTGCGCAGGCCATAAGCAGAATAGTGGAGGAAAAGGCTAAACATATCCTCTCGGGTAATGGTGCCATCAAAATCAAACAGTGCCAGTGACGGCTTGGTAGTATCGAGCAAATTCAGCGCCTATTTTTCGATTTAAGATCGTTTTGTGTTTATTGATAAAACACTGCCAACCAAATGGTTTCTTGCGTTGGGTCAGTCCAGCTCACTTTGTGTTTGGTATGAGCTGGAATCGTAACGTGATCGCCTGCCTCAAGTCGTTTCACTACACCTGATTCAAAAGTCAGCTCTCCAGTTCCTTTAAGAACCAATACCCATTCATGTTCTTCTTGATCGTACCAGCCACTTTGGGGCGAGGTTTGCCCTGTTGAGACAATGCGTTCTATACGCAGGTTTTTGTGGGTCAGCAGGTCTTCGAACACTTCCTCGTCGAGGTTATTCGGTAAGTCTTTAAACAGGTTCATGGCCTTTCCTTAGATAATGATCAGTCCAAAAGGCGCAAGCAATTGTTCTTGTTGCCAATCACAAATTTTAACACCAAACAGAGAAACGCGGCGAACATCTAGCCCGTCTAGTTCGACATGAGTCAGATCACACTGCTCAACGTTAAAGGTTCCCCATTGTTCTGGCGAGAATTCGCAACGAGATAAATCCGAGCCTTTGAGGCTTGCCCCTGCGAGGTTTGCACCGTTCCAACGGTTTTCAAAGAGGTCACATTTTTCTAGTAACGCTCGCTCGAAGTTACAGTAGGTAAGGTTGCAGCCAGTAATAAAAGCAGAACAGAAAAACATGGTGTTACTGACGCGATTAGCAAAGTTCGCACCTTGGAAGTTTGCCCCTTTGAGATCGCACTTACGCAGCTCCAAGCCCATACAATTTGCGCCGTTAAACAGGCTCATCGCCAACATACAGTTCGTAAAGCTGGCGTCTTTTAAGTTTGCGAAGCGAAAACTACACCCTTCTAGCGCTTTGGATTCGATAAAGCGACAGTCGATGAACTTAGCATCGCGCAGATCGGCATGGTCGAAACTGCACATATAAAAGTGGCAGTTTTTAAAGGTGGCATTCTGAAAATCGTGATGAGAAAAGTTTTCTCGTTCAAAAATGAGATCGGTTTTTAACATGTCTTCTCCTTAGCTGCGAGCAGACTAGCATTCCAAGTGACTGATTTTCCAGAAAAATAACCTCTTGTATTTCAGTGTTTTACAAACCCCTCAAATCGCGATTTTAAGGGGGCAAACGAGCGTTTTAAGTGGGTTATTTTTTGAAAATAGAAGACGTAGAGGAAGAAAAAAGTTTTTGCTGGCTACGGACCTTAGCGAGAGGATTCGTGTTTTTGAGCATGCATAGCTTCTCACACGCACAGTTTGCATTACAAAATTGTATCCGATTTGCATAATTTGTTGATCGGTATGGCGTTTCTCTATACGAAAAACCTATATTTTTCACAAATTGATTTCCATCAAAATAGTAGGGTTTCTATGTGCTAGATTGCGCGCAGCTCAAAAAAATATAGATGCCCGTGTGCTTCAAGGCGCTGAGTTTACTTGAAATCTAAGGCCAGTCAGCAGGCACACCTTTGGGTACGACATAACGAAGCCCTATAAAAGGAAATAAAAAATGAAAAAAACAATCTGCAGTCTAGCAGTGGTTGCTGCACTCGTGTCACCAAGTGTTTTCGCTCATAAACAAGGTGACTTCGTTCTTCGTGTTGGTGCGGCGTCTGTTGTTCCAAATGACAGCAGCGATAAGATTCTTAGTTCTCAAGAAGAGTTAGAAGTTGACTCAAATACGCAGCTTGGTTTGACGTTTGGCTACATGTTCACAGATAACATCAGCCTAGAGCTTCTAGCAGCAACACCATTCAGCCACGATATTTCGACAGATTTGGTTGGTAGTGATATCGCGAAAACCAAACATTTACCACCAACGCTAATGGTGCAGTACTACTTTGGCGATTCTCAAAGTAAGTTCCGTCCATACGTTGGTGCAGGTCTCAACTACACCATGTTCTTTGATGAGGGGTTCAATAGCACGGGTAAAGGCGCTGGCCTTTCAGATCTTAAGTTGGATGACTCATTCGGTCTAGCAGCGAATATTGGTGTGGACTACATGATCAACGATCAATGGTTCCTCAACGCTGCTGCGTGGTACGCAAACATTGAAACAGAAGCAACTTACAAAGCAGGTGGAGCGAAGCAAAAAACCGACGTCAAAATTAACCCTTGGGTATTTATGATCAGCGGCGGTTACAAGTTCTAAGAAAAACCAGTAGTTACACGCACATTACTATTATTGGCATGACTTTGGGGGCGGTTACGGGGACTGCCCCTCTTTTTTATCCTCGTTTTGATTGCACATCATTTACTCAACTTAGCAACATGCAAAATTGGATCTTTACCTTGCAAATCATTTTATTGTCCGAAGATCGAAAAGTCCTACACTGATCACATAATTGAACAAGTGGACAATATAAATGAGCGGCGACATCGCGAAGCATTCTTCCTCCAGATCTAAGCTGGTAAAAACTGTTTTCTTTACTCTCTGTGTTATCGCATTTGGTGCGATGTATTGGTCTTGGCAGTATTCAGACAGTCATCCAAGCACGGAAGATGCCTACGTTAGGGCAAAAATTTTGTCGGTAGCGCCTCAGGTAAAAGGCCAAGTGGTTTCTGTGGATGTCAAAGATTTCCAATCTGTTAATAAAGGTGACCTACTGCTGAAGATAGATTCACGCCCATATTTGTTGGCAGTGAAGCAAGCAAAAGCGGCATACCAATTGGCGGTCCAGCAACATGACGTTGCCGATAAGCAGGTAACTGAAGCCGTTGCGGGCTTAGATGCGGCGCGCTCTAACCTGACAGAAGCGCAAGTGGAGTACAAACGTACGGATTCTCTAGTGAAACGCAAACTGGCGTCGGACCAAGATTTAGATACGGCGAAAAATAAACTAGCCAATGCTCAAGCGAGCCTAGAGCAAGCGCGCGCGACGGTAGAAAAAGCCATTGCGAACCGTGGTGAAGAAGGCGTAGAGGCTGCGGTCGTTCAACAAGCGGCAGCACAGTTAGCGCAAGCGGAGCTGAACTTGAGCTACACCGACATTACGTCACCAGTGGATGGCATTGCCGGTGAAATCAATACGCACGTAGGCTCGGTCGTTAGCGTGGGTCAAACGCTGTTCCCTGTGATTTTAAAAGACAGCTATTGGGTACGCGCGAATTTTAAAGAAACCGATCTTACTCATATTAAACCTGGCATGCATGCGGATGTGGTGATTGATATGTACCCAGACGTGGTGTGGAAAGCAACGGTAGAACAGCTGTCGCCTGCGAGTGGTACATCGTTCTCCTTGATGCCACCAGAAAACGCAACGGGTAACTGGGTTAAAATCAAACAGCGTTTCCCTGTACGTTTGGCATTAGAAGTACCGGTCGATGCGCCGCAACTTCGCGTGGGTGCGAGCTCAGAAGTCACTATTGATTTGCAAAGTAGCGTGCAATGAACCATCAAATTACGGCAGACAAACGGGGGATTGCCACCGTCGCCGTGATGCTTTCTGCCATCATGGTGTTAATCGATATGACCGTTGCGAACGTGTCGCTATCGCACATGATGGGCGCGTTGGGCGCAACGGCAGACCAAATTACTTGGGTGCTGACGGGTTACAGCATGGCGGAAGCGATCTTCATTCCGATGACCAGTTTCTGGGTGTCTCGCTTTGGTGAACGCAAAGTCATGCTGGTTGCTGTGATCGGTTTTGTGGTTGCCAGTGCGCTTTGTGGGCAAGCACAGTCTCTTGAAGAGATGGTGCTATTTCGCATTATCCAAGGCGCTTTCGGCGCGTCGGTGATTCCATTGGCGCAGTCGACGTTAGTGCAGATTTATCCGTACGAACAAAAAGGCAAAGCGATGGCGATTTTCTCCATCGGCATTTTGCTTGGTCCTATTTTGGGCCCAGTCGTGGGTGGCGTGATCACCGACAACATCAATTGGCGCTGGATTTTTTACATCAACTTGCCATTCGGTTTGATTTGTACCTCTTTGATTTATCGCTATATCCACATCGACAACAAATCCAAACCTAACTTTGACTGGTGGATCATCGGTTACATGGCGTTAGGTGTTGGCGCGTTGCAGTTTGTGTTGGATAAAGGTAACGAAGAAGACTGGCTCAACTCACGCATGATCCAGACGGCGATATTGCTCGCAGTAATGGGATTGGTGATGTGGATCTATCGCAGTTGGAAAACAAAAAGTCCAATAGCGCCATTGTGGCTACTGAAAGACCGAAACCTTATGGTCTCGTCATTGATGATTGCCGTGGTGTCGATGGCGATGTTTGGTCTGACGACTCAACAGCCGATGCTGTTGGAAAGCTTGCTGGATTATCCGGTCTCAACCACTGGCTTATTAATGGCACCGCGTGGATTGGCGTCAGCGGCGATGTTGATTTTGGTGATTAAACTCAATCCGCAATTCGATCCCAGAATCAAAATAGTCTTTGGCTTGAGCTGCATCGGGATTGGTAGTTATTTGATGACGCAATACTCACTGCAGATCGATACATTTTGGATTGTGATGCCGAGTATGATTCAGGGCATGGGGCTTGGTTTAACCTTCTCGACGCTGTCCACCTTGGCGTATTTAACGATTCCGAAAGAGCAATCTGTCGCGGCGGCGAGCATTTACAATCTGTTCCGTACCATTGGTAGTTCGTTTGGTATCTCTATCGCCACCACGTTCCAATATCGTGATAGTCAGCAGCAATGGCATGCGCTGGGAGAGGGTATTAATCCTTATAATCCTAACTTGCATGACTGGGCGGCCAATCAGGGGCTTTCTATTACCGATCCGGTTGCGTTAGACCAATACCAACAGATGTTGCAGCAGCAATCGCAAATGGTCGCGTTTGTGCACACCTTCCAGCTTGTGGGAGTGATGTTCGTGATCATGATGCCGATGCTGGTTTTCATCAGGTCGCGTGAATAACAACAAGTTCCGGTGAATCGTGTCAGAGAACGCCTCTCAAGTTGTATTTGCTTGAGAGGTGTTTTTTATTGGACGGTGTCAATGAAAGACGGACGTTTACTCAAACGTCACTTCGTCAAAATGCGGATTGGCTTTGAGCGCGCGCATTGCGACTAATTGTTCAGTCGGGAAGGCGGTGTGCTCACCATCCATATCTAAAAACAAGCACTCTTGTCGCTGCATGTCGTAGCCTGTGTCGAACGCGTTGCCCTGATGAGTTTCACCATTTTTTAGTGTGATCTCGATCGGGAGCTTAAACATACAGGCGATTTCAATAAAATCGTATTGGCTGCAAGTCACCATAGTTTTCTCCTTTCAAACCGACGCAGTATTCAGAAGGTTTGAGAACCGTTTCCTTAAATAGAAGACGTTTGATTGAAACTGAATCTTCATCTTACACCTCATTTTGGTCACGAAATAGACATACACGCACGTTTTAATAAACCTACTGTTGAGCGTTCACAAGCGAGACAAAATAACGATATGTCTGAGACGACACTTAAGCGCACATACCTAACGAGTGAACAAAAGACACAAAAGTCAGATTCACTGATTCCGCCTCAAACCTACCATGCGCAGTTGGCGCACCGTGTTCACCATTCGCCTCAATTTGAAAACGGCCGCGTTAAAAACGAGATGCCAAATGTCCCTAGCCCGCAATCATTCTGGCAGGTGTGTTGGAGTTATCTTGGTGGTAGAACGCCGTTGAGTCCTAACGAACATCTGCCACATTCCCCAATTCAACCTACGCAGTTTGCGCAGCGAAGTGAATCGATGCGCCTTACTTGGCTGGGCCATTCCACTATGCTGGTGGAGGTCGATGGTATTCGAATTCTGACCGACCCGGTATTTGATTACGCTTCTCCGTTCATCGCAAAAGGGTGGTTTGAACGCAATATTCCCAATACCCATGCCAGAGATTGTTTGCCGATTCCTGAAATTATCGTGATTTCGCACGATCATTACGACCATTTAGAAGCATCGACCATACGTTTCTACGCCGATAAACCCGTGACGTTTTATGTGCCCTTAGGGGTTGGCAAGCATCTGATAAAGTGGGGTGTTTGCGCAGACAACATCGTGGAATTCGATTGGTGGGACAGCGTGCACTATGCCGGAATCGAACTGATTTGTACGCCTGCTAACCATAATTCGGGTCGTACTTATTTCGATAAAAACTCGACCTTGTGGGCTTCTTGGGTCATCAAAGGCAAAGAAGAGACGCTCTATTTTAGTGGCGATTCAGCTTACGACTCGCACTTTTCCGAGATCGCACAGCGATGTGGACCAATCGACATTGCCTGTTTGGAAGTGGCTGCCGATGTGAAAGGCCAAGGTTATCCTGTCGAAAACTGGGGGCACATGCAGGCTCATCATACCGTGCAAGCGTTTCGCGATTTAAATGCGAAAAAACTGTTGCCAGTACATTGGGCTACATACGAACTGTTTACTCACCGCTGGGACGAACCGATTTTAGATTTGCTTGCCCATTGTCAAAAAGAACATATAACGCTGCTGACGCCAATGCCGGGGGAGAGTTTTTACGTTCATCAAGAACATATAAATAAACAGTGGTGGCGAGAAAAAGAAATATGTGAGCCAGCTAGAATTTTGACTTAATAATATGATCTTACTTCAATAATTATTTTAGAAATTAACCTTGTTATTTTCAGAATATAACAAGGATTTTACTGGTCATTGAAATTAAAAATTTCCATAGATTCACTTTCCAATTGTGATCTCACGCTTTTATAAATCGATTGGTGTCATTTTTTGATACTTTTCATCTGAAAATTTGCGCTCTTATCAGAAAAGTTTTAGTAAAAATCTTTGCCATCTTAATTTTACTCTTCAAAACAATTATACTGACTATTATCTTGATAAGCCCATAGAGCAATGGCTATAACTTGTTCTTGATGGGTAAAATGTATCCAGTTAAAGAAAAGTAAAAAATTTTAATGGATAAGATATGTTTTACGCCAACAAGATAGAATATTGAGACCAAAATCACAAGAGTAGGACTCTCTTGAATTTATCATCATGGATGCTGAATAAATAAAATACAGGCATTGTTAGATGAATAATTCTGCAACGTATTTACTTGCTGCTTTACGAGAAAAAATAAAAGAAAAAGGCATTGGATATTCCGAGCTTTCTATTGGACTTGGAATCCCGCTTTCTACTATAAAAAGGCAGCTTCACAATACGTCTCTTGGTTTAGATAAAATCTTGTTGTACGCCACGCACCTTGATACGGATTTGGTTGAGTTATCCATGCGAGGTAAGCAGCTGCAGCAAGAGAGTGAACAGTTTATCACCGACACCAACAGTGAGATTTTTCATCAATATCCTCACTTATTTGATTTTCTTTATCTTTTGCGTCGACCTGAGTGGTCTTTAGAAGAGATCGCTCGGAGATACCAGCTGAGTGATACTTCCGTTGCGCTCTATTTACGTGCACTAGAAATGATGGATTACATTGAACTGAAAGGGGATAAAAACTATCAATTTAAAGATACAGGCCGCTTTATTTTTGAAGAAGGTTCAAATTTAGACACGCTATTTGCACAGCGCTTTCGTGA
Organism: Vibrio sp. CCB-PB317; assembly: GCF_022808245.1. Classification (NCBI taxonomy): domain Bacteria; kingdom Pseudomonadati; phylum Pseudomonadota; class Gammaproteobacteria; order Vibrionales; family Vibrionaceae; genus Vibrio; species Vibrio sp. CCB-PB317. Next base: position 38,849 of record NZ_JALGNU010000002.1, on the reverse strand, counting down.
AGAAGTGTTTAGCCACGATATTCGACCTCCAATTTGTGTTGGACGCATTGCGATTACCGAAGAACAAGAAGAAAAACTGGCAAATGAAGTGTACAACAAATTAATTGAGTTTGATGTTCAAAATAAAACCAGTGAAAACAGTCAACGCCTAAAAAACGTTTTACTCACTTTTACGCCTGGTAATCAGATATTTTTGGCTGACACAATTCCGAATATTAATGGCGATTTATTAAAAGCCATCACTGTCGCTAAAGAAAAATAAAAGAATAATTATCAGAAGCTTGTGCTTATTTAGTGCGAGCCGGGCTTCTGCACACTAAAAACACTCATTTATATAAATGAGAATATAAAAATAACGTAAATAATAGGGAAAAAGTATGTTTAAAAAGAACACACTTGCCATTCTGATCGGGGCTACTATTTCGCTTGTTGGATGTGGTTCTAATGATAAAACTGAAATCCGTTTACCACAGGCGCCAACTTCGGAATTTACTAACGTGATTGATCGTACTGGTAATCCAACTTACCTGCGTGATTACGACAGTTATTCGAACCTGAAGTACAACGCGTTGACGGATAACGGCGCGTGGCATGGCCATTTGCTACCTGAAGATGCGGCGGGTTATGGCGCTTTCGGCGGTATTATGCAAGTGACGCAAGAGTACGCGCATTTTATGTCTGGCCAAACGTTCGACAAGCTCACGTTGACCGACAAAGTTAGTGGCCAAACTTACGACTTATCGAACGCAGAAGCGAAAGTCTATTCCATTCCAGGTGCGTTAGTGCAGGTGTTGGACTTGGAGGATATTCACGTGCAAATGGTGCTGCGCTTCGTGACTGACCGCTCTTCGCTGGTGGAAACGCTAATCACTAACAAAACTGATCGTGATATGAACTTGGCGTTGGAGTGGGACGGCGAGTTGGTGAAATACGCGCTGTCGACGCGCAAAGACCAAACCGTGGCGCAGTACTACCCAGATTACAAGCGCCAGATTTCGACCATCGAGAACGGCATTAAAATTAACTTTAGCGAGATGAAAGACAACTGGGCGATCCGTAATGACCGTGATGCCGAGTTCCGCATTACTCGTTCTCTACCAACGAAGACGTTCACCAACGAAACCTCATTCAGTTCTACCGCGGAGATGAGCCTACCAGCTGAGCAAACATCGGCGGTTTATACGGCGTATTCTAACCTGCACAATGCGAAAGAAGTGCAGTCAGAATCGTTGAAATTGCAAGATGTATTGGCGAATCCAACTCAATACATGGAAGCGTCGAAAGCGCGTTGGGACGGCTATTTAGCGAATGGTCTTATCAACAAAGAAGCGACAGCAGACCAAGCTCGCGTAGCGGTAAAAGCGATGGAGACCCTAAACGGTAACTGGCGCTCTGCGGCGGGCGATATTGAACAAGCGACAGTCACGCCATCGGTCACTGCGCGTTGGTTCTCTGGTAACTTAACGTGGCCGTGGGATTCGTGGAAACAAGCGTACGCGATGGCGCATTTCAACCCAGATGTTGCGATGGACAACATTCGCACGGTATTCCAAGAGCAAGTTCAAGCTGATGACAAGATTCGTCCGCAAGATAAAGGCTACTTGCTGGATGTGTTGACGTACACCAAACCTGTTAGTCGTGGTGGTGCTGGCTCTGAAAACTGGAACGAACGCAATACGAAACCATCGTTGGCGGCATGGTCTGTGATGGAGGTGTATCACGCTCTGGTGAACCAGTTTGATCGCCCAGAAGACGCGCAAAAATTCATTGATGAAATGTATCCGAAGTTGGTGGCATACCACGATTGGTGGCTATCCAACCGCGACCACAACCAAAATGGTGTGCCTGAATACGGCGCGGCAGTGGACCCAGCACACAACACGGAAGAAGGCGTGATGTACGTTTGGGTAGAAACGCGCGATCCTAACTTCACGACCATTATTCCGGCAGAAGACATCATCGAGCAAAACGGCAATTCTTATAAAGTAAAAGGCATGGCGTCTTACAATAAGATTCTCGATGAAGTGGATTACATGACGATTCACGTTGGCGCACAAGAAGCGGCGGGCTGGGAATCGGGCATGGATAACGCGGCTCGTTTTGGCTTTATCTACAACATCCACAACATGAATTCGCAAGCTGAAGACATCAGCAATCCAGACAAAAATATGGATCAACTTGGTCGCTACGCGGCAAGTGCGTACGGCTTTGATAACAGCATCAAGCTGGAAGGCGAAGAGTGGGTGTACAGCAATACGTCAGCGGAAAACTTAGCGAAACTCGATCTAGCGAAGAAAGATTGGGAAGTTCGTTTTGCAGAAAACCGCACCAACAATAACGCTGCGGACGGCGAGCTGCTTGGCTTCTCTATGCTGCAAGAATCGGTGGATCAAGCCTCTTACATGTACTCAGACAACAAATACTTAGCGGAAATGGCGAAGTTGGTGTCCGATGGCGTAGAAGGTAAAGATCGTGCGCAAGAATTCCTTAACGGCGCAGAAAAAATCAAGACGTACATTAACCAATGTATGTTTGATGAAAGCACAGGATTCTTCTACGACATTCACTTAAATGTGGCTGAAGATGGCACTACTCCTGCGCCTCTTGCAAATGGCTGTGCGGGTTTGCCGATTGTAGAGCGTGGAAAAGGCCCTGAAGGTTGGTCGCCGCTGTTTAATGGTGCAGCAACGCAAGAGCATGCCGATAAAGTGATCGCGGTGATGCGTGATCAAGACGAGTTCAACACGCCAGATAAATTCCAAGGAACGGGTGTGCCTTTGCCGACCGCATCGCAAACTAACCCTGCTTACGGTAAAGATGTGTACTGGCGTGGTCGCGTGTGGCTAGACCAAGTGTACTTTGGCTTCCGTGCGATGGAAAACTACGGCTACAAAGAAGAAGCGATTGCGATGGCGAATGAGCTGTTTAACAACGCAGAAGGTATGACGGGTGACATGCCAATCCGTGAAAACTACAACCCTGAGACGGGCGCGGTACAAGGTGCGTCGAACTTCTCTTGGTCTGCTGCGCATTTGTACATGATGTACAACGGATTCTTCAAAAACTAGATCGCACACATTAGGCGCTTTGGATGACCCCCCTAGCATTCGTAGCGCTTAACGAACGATAATTCATTGATAAATAAGACAAACCGGACTGTGTTGGCAGTCCGGTTTTTTTATGTCTCTTATCACACAGATTTCAGTGCTGGGTCAGGGCGTGTTGCCATATCGAAAGCATCTCTTCACTAAACAAGTAAAAGCGCATGTCGAGTGCCGCGTATTCCGGTCTTTGGCAAACGGCCATCGCGACTTCTTCTGCTTCTTGAGGTGGGTAACCATACACTCCGCAAGAAATCGCAGGCAGTGCCACACTTTGGCAATGGTTAGCGAGCGCGAGATCCAGCGAACGTTGATATGCAGATTCCAACACCGCTTTTGGATCGGCGAATTTATCGTAAATCGGGCCAACGGCATGAATGACGTAACGCGCGTTTAAATTGCCAGCCTCAGTAATGCGTGCGTCACCAAACGGGCATCGAATACCGTCGACATCATCAACGGCATAACACGCATTGATAAGCGCAGGCCCTGCTGCGCGATGAATGGCACCATCGACGCCACCTCCGCCGAGCATTCTCGGGTTTGCTGCATTCACGATGGCATCGACATGTGCGGTGGTAATGTCGCCTTGGACTAACGAGATCGCGTTCATTTTTTTGAGCCTTCTACAATGATGAGAAACAAATGGTCAGTAACACAGTTAAGTGTAGCTTACTCATCAATCACTTGAGGTTTTAACTCGACGACATTTCCTTCCGGATCATGTATATAGAGTGATCTACCGAACCCTTGTGCGCCATACCGCTGCGCAAACTCTTCGGTTTCAATGCCGTTCGAACGCAGATATTCCAGTATTTCATTTTCGGAAAAAGGCGCTAGTTGCAGGCAAAAATGGTCAATATTACGACCATTTTGAACTGGTGGCTTTCCGCCAAGTTGCCCTAACTCGCTGTCCACCGTCACCACATCAATCAATGCGTTACCAGCCCTGAGCTGGGTTAAACCAAGCTCCATTACTTCGCGCTCGACAGGGCAGCCCAAAATATCTCGATAGAAATGCAACATGGCGTCGAGGTTGCACGTTCTTAGCACAACATGATCAAGTGCTTGGATTGCGATTGGGTTGTTGGTGGGCATGCTTCACTCCTTTTGTGCGGTTATGGAAAAGTATACGACCTGAACGTCCATATTGATCGTTAAACCATTTTTAACATATGCGCACTTAGTCATAAACAGTGCGTTTAAGAAGAGAGAAAGAGTTTTTGGCGAAACGCCTTGATGTGCGACCGAGTCAGGCGTTTAGGCCTGTAGCAAATTGGTCACGCGCCCAAGCTCGCAAACATTGATGGGAAGTGCTGGATTCATCTCGTTTATGGAAAATCAGTTTATAGCTGACTGGCTCGGAAAACATTGGAGTTTGAATGACTTGCAGATTCAAAGCCGATTGCCATTTCTGCGCCAAAGACAGGGGAAGCACGCCTAAGCAATCGTGTTTCGCTACATAGAGCATCATGCCAGAGAGCGATGTTGCCATCATTTCCACATCACGCTCTTGCAGCCCTGGCTGGTGAACTTCGGTGTCGCTAACTGGGAAGTCTTCGTCTCCGACAAACCGACAGTGCTTTTCAGAATAAAACTGTTCTTGTTCGATTTTTCTTGCGATACGTGGGTGATCTTGACGACAAATCACCACCATTGGCTCTTCAAAAATTGATTCACTGATAAACGATGGGTCATGAATGGTCGTTGGGCTAATAATCAAATCGATCTGTTTAAGTCGTAGATCATTCAATAACGAAGGTAAATCCGTATCGGCGCAAATGCTGATCGTGTTGGTTGGTGTGATGCGGTGGATCAGCGCTTCGTTACAGCTCAGGCGGAAAGTACTTTGATCGGAAATGGCATCATTAATCATCGCAAACGCCTGATGAAATTTAGGTAGCAACTGATGCGCTACAGAAGTGAGTTTGATTTGTCGCCCATCCTTCACAAATAACGATTTGTTGGTTTCTTTTTCCAAACGCTTCATGGATGCGCTAATCGCAGGCTGAGTTAGCCCTAGGTGCTCTGCGGCGCGAGAGTAAGATTGATATTCAGCAACAATTAAAAAGGTTTGGATTAGATTAAAATCCATACGATACCTAAATAAAAATAATCACTAGATTCAGTGGGCGTCTCTTTGATTTTTGGGCTAGATGTTCGCCCTAGGCACCCACCTTGAAATAAGCCTCCTTAACGCACTTACGAGCTAAGGAGGCTACAGAGTAGTGGTTCGTTAAAACGAATTATTTAACTACTTTGATTTCAGGCATTTGATACTCACCACTTTGGATTGCATCGTCTGCGCCGTAAAAACGCATGATGGCGTAGAACGGTTTTTCAGGTACTGGCAAGAAGTTTGGATCGTCTGCTCGGCCTTTCTCGTTCGCACTCATGTAAATGGTGTAGTAACCGTCTTTGTCCACTTTCATGGTTCGGTCGCCACGGCTGTGACGGTTTAGGTCGTTTTTCGCCATCAAACGGTTGTCGTTGCCGTAAATAGTAACAGACCAGAATTCGCTGACGTTCGGCGCTTTAAAGCGCATCACGTAATCATGCTTCGAACCATCCAGTTTTTGACCAGTGCTGTCGAAATCTGATTTACGGTAAGACGCTTCGATAGGTGGTAAGCCCCACTGACCAAGGTAAGTACCTTCTGCAAAAATATCGCGTGGCGCATCACCCAAGGTATCGCGTGTACCAAGCAACGTACGAGCATCTGTCATTTTAGGCGCAAGTTCGACGAGGTGTTCCATGCCTTTCTTCTCACCAATTTTTGCCAGTTTTAGCTGCTCAGGTGTGAAGTCAGTTTTGCATGGTTCAACGCCGATAGATTGGTATTTGTCCAACCACTGTTTGTCTGCATTACCCATCGAGCCATCACATAGCACGAAGTTCACGCGTTCAAGCCATGTTGAACTTTTTGGATCTGGGTACGTTCTTTGTACTGGTTTTGGCCCGTTCTTACCTAAATATTCCGATAGGGTACGAATGTTCCATTGGTCCATGTAGTTAAGCGCGACTTTCGCATCTTCGTCATTCACTGCCATGATGCGACCCATCAGCTTCACAAGGTTGCTGTCTACGCGAACCACTTCGTCGACAGAAGCTGGCACTTCACCTTGCCAATCTTGTGCTGCAAACATGAACTGGCCGCCTTTTGTGCCGCGAGTACGAGAACTGAACGCTGCGTTGGTGTAGTGGCCCATGTCCATTGTATGCAAGATCCAGTAACGGCCTTCATCCATATCAGGCACGCTCACAATGACAGGTTCTGCAGCAACATCTAACCAGCCCATAAGGTGAAGCGTATCGTTATTAATGGTTGGGTGAGCGGTGTAAGAGTCATCAGCTAGAGCACGAATATTCTGAAAGCGGTTGAGCGGATAGTTGTTTTCTACCGCCGTGTGATAGAAAAACTTGTACGCTTCATCAATAGAGTAGCCGTAGATATAAGCATCTTCTGCAAGATCAACATTGGTGTTAGCCGCAAATACAGGGCTGGCTCCTAGCGCTGATAATCCCAATAGAGTAACGAGTAATTTTTGTTTCATGGCTGGTTTCATCCATTTGGTTGTGAGGATATGTTTCCAGCTAAGCTTAGTCGTTAACCCGTTTATTACAGAAATGAATTGTGAGTATTTAGTCTATATCAAAAGTGATATGCTTTGAGGAAAGCTAAAGAGATAATGTTGATGAACTTTGATTACAATTTGCTCAAGGTGCTTGCAGTGATTCTTGAAACACGCAACACCACAACGGCTGCGGAGCGTTTGTGCACCAGCCAGCCTGCTGTGAGCCGAAGCTTGCGTAAAATTCGGGATTTGTTTAACGACGACATTTTAGTGCGTAAGGGCACTAATATGGAGCTCACGCCGAAAGCCGAAGAGATCAAAGCGCAGCTTTCTGGGATCATCAACGACATCGACAAGCTAGTGAATGTTTCTCATAGTTTTGATCCCGCGACCGAAAGCAGTGTTCTGCGTGTTGCGATCAACTCGTCCATTGCACAATGGTTTTCTGCCGCGTTTACTCAGCTGCTAGCCAAGGAAGCGCCGTTTATGAACTTGGTGATCGAAGACTGGACGGAAACCACGCCAGACAAAATCGATGCGGGTGAAATCGCTTTTGGCATCAACTATTTCCCTATGGAATTGCCGAAGCATCTGGTTCAGAAAAAAGGCGGGCGGGACGACTTTGCTCTGGCCTGTCGCGCGACGCATCCGCATGGTGGCAAACGCATGTATTTGGATGACATTTCAGAGTACGCGTACGCGGTTCACATCATCCAACATTGGAATGAAAAAGAAGATCACATCTCGCGCTTATTACAGCCTTTTTCAGTTGTCCCAAGAATTCAACTGCGTACCACGCACATCAACACCATTTTGAATTTGGTTGCGGATAGCGATGTGCTGTTTCCTTGTTCGCGTCACTTGATCAATCAGTTAGATAAGCGTTTTTCTTTTATCGAATTTGATGACGCGCTGCCGAAATTAGAGGGTAACTTCGGTTACGTTTACAGCGTAAAGCGCCGTAATGATCCGTTGATATTGTGGGTTAACAATACCGTTGAATCGTTGATGAAGTCGTTAGGCATTGAGTCGTAACAATGGTTGGTGAAACGGTTTGAACAACCGGGTTCAGTAACGCACTGATCCCGGTTGTGTTGCATGATGTAATTACTCGTATTCAGAAGCGTAAGTTTCTTCATAAGTGTGCGAGTAAAGCTCGAACAGGTTGCCGAATGGGTCTTCTAGATAAACCATTTTCGCAGGCTTGTTATCGTCTTCTGGGTGGTAACGCATGATGTCCATACGAACTTTGCCACCAAACGCTTCAGTGCGCTTGATTGCACCTTCAAAGTCGTCCGTCTGCAAACAGAAATGGAAGATACCGATGCGAGAAAAATCCACTTCATGGCGCTCTTGACGCTCTTTCATTTCAAATAACTCAAGTCCGATGCCATCGCTTGTCACTAGATGCGCAATGTTGAAGCCTTTAAAGCCCTTACCAAAGACCGCAATACACATTCTGCCAATTGCGGTTTCGCGTTCTTCAATCACTTTCGTGTTACCCATAACGACTTTTAGACCAAGCGCTTGTGTGTAAAACTCAACCGCTTTATCCATATCTCCAACCATAATACCGACATGATTCATTTTCATTTGTTTGCTCCCAACATGTGTGCTTAAACGTTGTTTTGTTTCGATGTGGGAGAGTATATGGCGCGGTTTTAATTACATGAAATTATCATAAATTATAAAAATAATAATTTTGTGTAATCATCATGAGCGGGGTTCGAGCTAATTGGCTAATGCCTCAACAGCTTGCTGTACCGAGGTGAAGTGAATTTTGATGATGCATCTTTGTGCGAGACTAAACTCATGCGACTGGATGAGTGACGTAACTTCCTCGACGGACAGAGTGCGTTCTTCCGGTTGTAAAACGGTGGCGTTCGAATCGTTGTATTGCAACCCGAACGTGCTGCCATTTGAGTCAATTACGTAATCATCTGGCCCCCAAATGAGCGCTTCGCATTCGGAATCAAGATCGGCATGAGAACGCAAATAGATAAGTTCATCGTCGCCATCGAGTTTCAATAAACATGGCCATGTAACCATGGGGCCTCCAGTGTAGTGGCTAAAATTGTTTCAATGTCTGAAAGGGCAAGGTGAGCGCTGGCTTTCAAGGTGTTGGCCTTAAACCGCAGTCAAAAATTACGTGTGTTGAGCAATAATCGAAAACAGCTCGTCAACCGTTCTTGCCACGTAATCTGGTTGCACGCTCCAATGCTCTGGCATCGCGCCGCTGTACGCTGCTGCAACGGCAATCACTTTACTTTGGCCACCCAACTGCTGTTCGATGTTGCGTGCGAATTGCGTGTCGGCTTCATGGTCACCGATGTACATCAGCTGTCGATTTTCTGCGTGACCAAAAATCGACTCAACGCATTTGATGCCACTGTACGCATCGGGCTTTTGGTGTCCGTTCGAGACGTCATCATACCCGACGATGGATTTAAACGGCGCACTGATGCCGTTGTCGGACAGCACTCGACGAATATTGCTTTGTGAGTTTTGAGAGCAAATGCCGTGAGGCAGCTGCGTAAACTCTTTAATAACGCCATCAATGCCTTCAAACAGGGTTACTGGTGTTTGGTTTTTCTCTTGATATTCTGCCCATAAACCACCAGCTTGTAGCATTTCATCATGGGACATGCCGTAGTAATCCACGTAGAGCTCTTGCCAGTTTTTCGCCGCGTGGTTTGCGTAGTGATAGTTGGCTTCTGAATGGAGATATTTCGGTAAATTATTGCCAGTTAAATGCGGGGCTACGATGGATAAGATCGCTTTGGTGATGTCGATGTTTTTCGGTACAGAGTTTACGAGTGTCCCATCGTAATCCCACAATATGGCGTCTAATTTCATTCAACGTTCTCGTTGTTATTGATGGTTAAAAGCTGGAACCGGGTTGCTGCAAAAATGCGAACTCTTCAGGTGTGCTTTCTCTACCCAAGATGGCGTTGCGATGTGGGTAACGTCCAAATTGGTCGATGATGGCTTTGTGTTTTAGCTCAAAATCGTAGTTATTTTCAAGCCCTGATGCGCGAAACAATTTCTCAGCTTCGACATGAATGAGGCGAGATTCGCTGTGCATAAAAGGCATGTACAAAAAGCTTAGCTGCTCAGGCACTAATTCTTGATCGTGTCCTAACCGAATTGCTTCTTGAGCCAATGCTAATGCGAGCGGGTCTTGCGCAAACGCTTTTGGGGTGTTGCGATACACATTACGTGAAAACTGGTCGAGGACGATGATTTCGGCCAATCGTCCTTGTGCGCTGTCACGCCAATTAAACAGTTCACAGCGAGCGGCTTGTTCTAGTACCGAGGCAAATCGTGACGCAATATGTTTGTCCAGTTCTGGGTCGTTTTCAAACCAGTTTTGAGGCGTTAGCTCTTCGAACCAGAACTTGATGATTTGTTGATGCATGGCGCTTCCTTTTTTTGTGCCTTAATAGTAAAAAGCCAGAAGCGTGGCTTCTGGCTCTTGGCGTGTTATCGACCGTAAGTCTCTACGATGTAACGTTCAAAATCGTCACACATTTGTTCGTCAGAGATGGTGTTGCTTGCCAGTTCTTTACTGCCGTCGACGACTTTAATCGTCGCGTTCAGTGAAGCGACTGGTGCTCGTTCTCGCGTCGCAAGTGAGTCGATTTTCTTCTGCTGTACTTCCCACGCTTGCTCTGGCGATAGATTACATACATCTGCCAAGTACTTAGCATTGAACCCCTCGCCAGTCAGGCTGAAAATGGTTTCGTTGTGCGACAAATGATTGCCTGCGTGCCAGTAGTGTTTTGCCAGCAGTGGGCCAATTTCTGGGTTATCCGTCAGATAGCCAAACTTCTCAAGGAAGTATGCACGGGTCTGGTACACCGCCATGTGCGCGAGTAGGTAACCTTGATACGCGCAAGCCGCTTCGTCGGATAGCAAATGTGGAATCGCCATCAGTGGGCGAGGGCTGCATTCCAAACCAAGGATCTGTTTTTCACAATCGCGAGCCAGCTTAGTGATGCGTTCTGGCGTTAACTCATCATCGCTCAGTTGATATAACGCGCGCTCAAAGTACGGCACAACCAAGATGCTACGTTCTTCATAAGCTTTGAATGGCTGACGACTGTTGATCATCGCTTGAATGATCTCATCAGGAACCGAATTCCCTTCATCATCCAGTGCGTACTGTTTTAGCCAATCGGCATCGGTTAACAGGCTGTCACAGAACATCGACTGAGTTTCTGCATAAGCCATCGACGTCGGCGCAAACTCCTGCGAAAAACAAGGCGCGTTCATTTTTACGTTCGCAAAGTGTGCTGCGTGACCACCTTCGTGGAACAGCGTGTTTATGCCATCGTAGCCGCTGCCCACTTGGTCTGGTTTGGCATTGCTGGTGAAGTTCACCTGTGCTGCGACCCATTCGCCTTGATTGTAGAATGAAGGGATAGGGCCGTGGCAGAACCCGTTCGGGTACTTACCTTTGCGGTCTAACAAATCCAGCGTTAGCGTCGCGCCAGAGTAATCAATATTCAGACGACCAAACGATTCTACCCAGCGTCTCAGAGATTTTGAGAACGGTACGTATGGGTCAAGGTCACGCATGACGTCACCCGCGAACGAGTAAACAAAGTTGAAGCCAGTGAGTGCGCTTGTGCCTTTCTCTTTCGCCAAGTTTTCTAAGCTGTTTAGGTGCGCATCTCGCGTGCGTTGTTCGAAATCTTCCAAAATCTCGAATAGCTGCTCAGAGCTCATCTTTTCCGTTTTTTGCACGGAGTAATCAAAGAAGGTCGTATAACCAAGTGAGCGAGCGAACTGGTTGCGCAGTTTGATCAGTTCTATAAAGCCGTTTTGCAGTAGCCATTGTTCAAGGTTCAGCAACGCTTGATGAGCCGATTGGCGAACTTCTTCATGATTGTTGGTGCGAATGGTTGAGCTCAATACTGGCAGTGAACCTTCCACTTGCTCGCCGTTTTCATCGGTAAACGTTTGTACGTGGTTCTGTTTTTTCTCGAACAGCTCAGCTTCAAAGGCAATGAGCTGATTTTTCAACGCTTGTGCCTTTTTGCCCTCGATTGCGTGAGATTCAAACATCGCCAGCCAACCAGAAAGACCCGTAATGGTTTGCTGTTTCTCTTGTGGGTCGGTAATTGAGTCCGCAGCTTCAAGCTGTTGTTTGATGGCAGTAATTTGCTCGGCGTTGCTTAAAAAGCTTGTCCATGCGGTTTGTGCTTTCGTCGAGCCATCATGGTCATCGCTGATCCCCATGTAAGTTTCCCAAAAGAAATCTTCTTTGGTGCGGTGAATCGCGAGGTAACGTTGATTGAGGTCGTTGAGATAATCCGTTGCGGTCATTTTGATCCTTCAAATGGTTGGGAGTAGACCCCTAATTATTGCACGCCTATTGATAATAAAGGAGGGACAAATTAATTTGCTGGTAGCGTACTGCGTAAACGTGATTTTACTATTTGTTTACATTTTAATGAGTTAGCAAGAGTTGTTACGAGTTCGGAGTGCGCAGTGTTAAGACTGGCACGGATTTTACAGTTCATCAGTTAATTAATCTGCGAGGCGCTCTCGATGATCTTTGTCATGTGTAATAATATTTCTATATCGCGGCAGTACATATGGAAACGATATGATAAATAAGACAAAAGTTACGCTATTGGCGCTAGGTACTATTTTGGTTGGATGTTCTTCAGTCACGCCGCCAAGAAATGATGCGGTTGAGAACATTCAACAAAAGTGCTCTGTAATTTTAAGCAGTGATGTTTCAGGTGAACAGCGTTGGCAGACATACAACGGCTTGCTTGTAGAATATGCTGTGCATGGCATTAAAACTCAGGCGCAGTTCGAACGTTTTGAAGCGTTTGTGCAGCGAGTACAAAATGATGAATCTGGACAGTTAGTTACCGAGCTGATTGAAGTCACCGATTGGGGATGCTCAAACGGCAATTATCTTGAAGAGATGGGCTTGTTTATTCAAGAAGTTCAAAAGTAAAAAACCGAGCGTTAAGTCGCTCGGTTTTTCTGTTTATGGAGCACTTCGTGCGCTGGCCCGTTAGGACGTTTACTCCTCTGGGTACTCGCCCATACCTTGCGTTTTACCTTCCGCTTTCCAATGCTCACCGGGGTCAAATGCTTCATCGCATAAATCTACGGTGTAGCCCATTTCTGTGATTTCCTTTAATGTGAGGTTATCTGCAATTTTTGCGACTTCACCCGATTTATTACGTAATTCCATGTTGTTTCCTCCTCTGTAGGTAGACGAGCGGTATCGATGCACAGTGATGAATGCATCGGTGACCTTTGTTCTAAGTATATAACTCTCAGCTCAAAATGAGGGTTTAATCCATTTTTATCGTGTGGTTAATTGAGTAATGCTTTGAGCTGCTTCAGTTATTTTTAACTGCATCATCGCGACAGTTGGCTATTTGTGATTTATTGAATGATTAAATTGTCAATCTGGAAAATCGAAATGGTTATTCTCGACCACTCTCTAGCACAGCAAATTGTCGATCGAACCATGTCCATCATTGGTCACAACGTAAATGTGATGAACTCAGCGGGCATCATCATTGGCAGTGGCGATCCCAAACGCGTTGGGCAAGTGCATGATGGCGCGGTATTGGCGTTGAATCACGGCGATTCACTAGAGCTGAATGAGCAGCAATGTTTGACGTTGCAGGGTGTCAAACCCGGAATCAATATGCTGTTGAAATTGCATGGAGACGTGGTCGGTATTGTTGGTGTGACAGGCGAGCCCGAGAAAATTCGAGATTTCGCCAAACTGGTCAAAATGACCGCTGAATTGACAATCGAGCAAGCCGCGCTGGTGGAAAAATTTCAGTGGGACAGACGTCATCGCGAAGAGTTTATTCTGGCTTGGATCAATGGCAAATTGACCGATGAAGAGCTGAAAGATTGGGCGATGCGTCTTTCTATCGATATTACTCAACCACGGGTGGCAACGGTGATTGAAGTCTCGACGCCGTCCGCCTCAAAAAGCATGAAGAGTGTGCGCAATATTGTTGAGCTGCTTGAATACCCAGAGCGTAACAACCTGGTTGCGATTGTCTCGGTGAATGAAATTGTGGTGTTGAAACCGTGTCATTCCGCCAAGCAGTGGGATAGCCAAGTTGAAAGTGAGCGCATTGATAAGTTGATGTCGCGTTTAAGCGATCACGATTCGCATACGTTTCACATTGCGCTAGGGCAGTTGTTTAATGAGCCTAAAGATGTCGCGTTGTCATACCAAAGTGCGAAGCAAGTATTAGCCATTGGCAAGCAGTTCTACCCAGAGAAACGTAAGTACCTGTTCGACGAACTTCGTTTGCCTGTGCTGTTAGCGCCGTTGGCGGATATTTGGCAAGGTGAACAAATTATTGATGGCGTGAAACGGTTGAAAGAGAAAGACAAATCCGGGCAATTACTGAAAACCCTAGATGCGTTGTTTGAATGCAATGGCAATGTGACGGAATGCTCTAAAATGCTGTTTATTCACCGGAACACTCTGCGTTATCGGTTAGAAAAAATCACCGAGATAACGGGCCTACCAACCACCAATTTTGTGGGGTTAGCGGAGCTTTATATTGCGACTCGGCTCTCAAAAATGTCGTAATATTGTGCATCTGCACAATACGCGTCATTTTTTGACCACATCATTTGTCACTCCGCCTAAAGGAATTCGAAAGCAAACGATTAATAATTCATGCGTCCCTACATGTTGAGTGAGCCAACACGGACTCGCTCAGCAAAATAAGAATAAATGGAGTTATCATGAACCTTATATTAATCCTGCTTGGGGTGATCGCATTTATTGTGCTCACGACCACCAAATTCAAATTACATCCCTTTTTAGCGCTGATCATCGCAGCGTTCCTTGCGGCATTTGCTTACGGCTTACCGGCAGATAGCATTGCCAAAACCATTGCTTCTGGCTTTGGCGGCATCCTTGGTTACATCGGCTTGGTTATCGTTTTAGGTACCATCATCGGTGTTATTTTGGAAAAAAGTGGTGCGGCGATCACCATGGCCGATACGGTTATTAAAGTGTTGGGTGAGCGTTTCCCAACATTGACTATGAGCATCATCGGTTACATCGTTTCTGTTCCGGTATTTTGTGATTCAGGCTTTGTCATTCTGAACTCGCTCAAAGAATCACTCGCGAAGCGTTTAAAAACCTCAAGCGTTGCGATGAGTGTAGCGTTGGCTACTGGCCTATACGCGACGCACACGTTTGTGCCGCCAACTCCTGGCCCGATTGCCGCTGCGGGTAACTTAGGCCTGGAATCTAACCTTGGTTTAGTGATTGGTGTGGGTGTGTTTGTTGCAGCGGTTGCGGCGTTAGCGGGTATGCTGTGGGCGAACCGATTCCAACATGTTGAACCAGATGGCATTGAAGCCGTAGAAGAAATTCAGCAAGACTGGCAAGCACTCAAAGCGTCTTACGGCAAATTGCCAACGGCGAGCCAAGCATTCGCTCCTATTTTTGTTCCTATCTTATTGATCTGTTTTGGCTCTATCGCGAAATTCCCAAGCTTACCGTTGGGCGAAGGTTTTGTGTTTGATGTTCTGACTTTCTTAGGACAGCCACTAACGGCATTGGTGATTGGCCTGTTCCTTTCTGTTCGCCTACTCAAGTCAGACAACAAGATTGAAGAATTTGGCGAGCGAATCAGCCAAGGTATTACGGCTGCTGCGCCTATTCTTTTGATTACCGGTGCGGGTGGTGCATTTGGCGCGGTATTAAAAGCCACGCCGCTAGGTGAATACTTAGGTACGACGCTATCGGCGCTGGGCGTGGGTATTTTCATGCCATTTATCGTTGCGGCTGCGCTAAAGTCGGCGCAAGGGTCATCAACGGTTGCATTGGTGACCACATCGGCTTTGGTTGCGCCTATGCTTACGCAATTGGGGCTCGATTCAGAAATGGGCCGCGTATTAACGGTGATGGCGATCGGTGCAGGTGCGATGACGGTTTCTCATGCAAACGACAGTTTCTTCTGGGTAGTTTCGCAGTTTAGTCGCATGTCGGTGGGCTTAGCGTACCGCGCGCAAACCATGGCTACGCTCGTTCAAGGTGTCACGGCAATGGCATTGGTGTACATTTTGAGCCTCGTTCTCTTATAAGTCTCTGGAAATACGTATGAAAGTGGTAATTGCACCTGATTCATTTAAAGAAAGCTTAACCGCCAAACAAGTGAGCGAGGCGATCAAAACAGGTCTTGCTCGCGTATGGCATGATGCTGAGTTTGTTACGGTTCCGGTCGCAGACGGTGGCGAAGGCACGGTTCAATCTTTGATTGATGCAACTCAAGGCGAACAAGTCTTCACAACGGTGACCGCGCCATTAGGGAATGATGTTGAAGCGTTTTATGGCATCCTCGGCGACGGCGAAACCGCGGTTATTGAAATGGCGGAGGCCAGTGGGCTGCACCTTGTGCCGAGTGATGCTCGCGACCCAAAACTGACCAGCAGCATTGGTACCGGACAGCTGATCAAACACGCGCTAGACAGAGGTATTCAACGCTTAATCATTGGTTTGGGTGGCAGCGCTACCAATGATGGTGGCGTGGGCATGTTGACCGCGTTGGGGGTGGCGTTTCTTGATGAATCTGGTCATGCAATTACCCCAAATGGAGACGGGTTAGCGGCGCTTGCGTCCATCGATATTTCTGGTCTTGACCCTCGTTTAGCAACTTGCGAAGTGTTGGTAGCGTGCGATGTTGATAACCCACTCTGTGGTGACAAAGGCGCGTCGGCTATCTTTGGCCCACAAAAGGGAGCGACGGCGTCAGACGTCACTCTGCTCGATAACGCATTGCGCAAGTTTGGCGAGTTGACGGAACAAGCGACGGGTAAGCACGTACTGACTCGTGAAGGGGCGGGTGCTGCTGGTGGTATGGGAGCGGCCTTGCTTGGGTACACGCCAGCACGTTTGCAACCGGGAATTGAGATTGTGCTTGAAACGGTCAAACTTGCTCAGCATGTTGCGGATGCGGATATCGTATTTACAGGCGAGGGTCGAATCGATCATCAAACCGCACATGGCAAAACGCCGATGGGCGTTGCTCAGGTGGCTAAGCAGTGTAATTTACCAGTCATTGCATTAGCAGGCTGTGTGGGCGACAACTATCAGGCGGTTTATGAGTGCGGCATTGATGCGGTGTTTGCTTGTGTACCAAGGGCGATGAGCTTACCTGAGGCCATGAAAGAGGCCGACGTCAACGTTGCCAATTTAGCCGAAAACGTCGCGAGAATGTGGCAAATTAAGTCGCACTGAGGGCGATAACGATACGAAAAAACTCCACCTTTGCGTGGAGTTTTTTGTTGTTACCAGTCTACGTATGCGGGCATAAGTTCATTTAGCAAGAGCGAGTTAACGAACATGCTTTGCTATCAACTTTGCCAGTGTTTGCATCGCGTGAATCCAATCGGTTTCACTACCAAAGTTTGCTACGCTGAGGCGCACGCAATGTCGATATTGTCCTTGAGTGCCAAATACGGTACCGGGAAGTAGGCTGATTCTGTGTTGATTACACGCTTGATACAACGCATAGCTGTCCGTTTCTTTGGGCAGGCGCAACCAAAGCAAGAACGAACCTTGCACGGCGTTGATCTGGTATCGATTTTTTAGAGATTCGTATTCATCTAAGTATTGATGAAGCATCTGGATAAATCGGCGCATGTTGTTTTGATAAACCCGACCCATTCGCGCAGTATGCGTTCGATACTTGCCTGACGTTAGAAACGTTGCCACGGCAGATTGCATCAGATTCAAACTGCCCATGTTCTCACACAGTAGATATTGCTCAATTTGATCTCGATATCGCCCCGCCAACATCCAACCAATTCTCAAACGCGAATCGAGCGTTTTGGATAACGAATTCACGTAAATTACGCGTTGCTTGTCATCGAGCAACCTCAAGCTTGGCAAAGGCTTGTTATAACTTAACCCGCCAAACACATCGTCTTCGATAATAGGAATATTGCCAGACGCCAATAGCAATTGCTGGCGCTTTTCTAGCGGCATCATGGCACCAGTTGGGTTGGTGAAGTTTGGCGTTACGATGATCGCTTTTATGTCCCATGTCGCCATTGCTTTTGCTAAGGCTTCGGGGCACATACCGTCTCGTGGGCAACTCGGAATTTCCACCACTTTGAGGCCGAGTGATTCGAGCATCAATAAATTACCAAAATAGCAAGGGGACTCCACCGCGACGATATCGCCTTTTTGTGTCGTTGCGCGCAGCGCTAGGCTAATTGCTTGCTGCGCGCCGTGCGTCACCATGATCTCATCCAACTTGGTTGGCGTGCCCAAATCTTGTGTGATTTTCGCCAGTTGTTTGATTAAGAGGTGATCACCGGGTGGCAATTGGTAATGGCTCGGTACATGCGTTTGCTGGCGGCTGTGGCGGCCAATCTCGGCGTACAAGCTTTTGATCGCGGGGGAGTCAATGTTTGGGTGGGCAGAGCCTGCGGGCAAACGCTCTTGGTATTCAGGGTACGTGAGGATTTCTTTGCAGATCGAGAGCAAATCCACGCGAGTCGGATCCGGAATTGAGCGAGAGGTCGGCAAGGCGATTTTTACTCGATAACCCGACTTGGGAACCGAGTACACCAAGTTTTGCGCTTCCAGCTCTTGATACGCACGAATCACGGTGTTTTTACTGACGCTTAATTCTTGGCTCAATGAGCGAATGGAGGGCAGTCGATCATCCACTTGGTAAACGCCACCATTGATGGCTTGTTTAAGGTGCTTTTCCACCACGAGGTACTTATTCCCTTCACCGCTTTCCAATAAATCTGTACCCATAAAAACACTTCCATCTGTCACTTTTTGAAAACACTGTACCTAATTACATTAACAGTATCTCAAAACATAAAACAAGCGTGAGTGAGGCGATCATGTTAATCCGAGCCATCCCTTTTGTATTTGTCATCCTTTGGGCTTCTGGATTTGTTGGTGCGCGTTTTGGTTTGCAGTATGCCGAGCCAGCGACACTACTTTCTATCCGTATGGCATTCAATGTCTTACTGTTTTTGGTTCTTGTGGCGATGTTGCGTAGAAGGTTGCCAACAGGAAGCGATTTCTGGCACAGCTGTGTGGTGGGTGTGTTGATCCATGGCTTCTATTTAGGCGGCACTTATTTCGCTATTGATTTGGGTATGCCTGCGGGGTTGAGTTCGTTGCTGGTGGGCATTCAGCCGATTTTAACCGCGGCTTTGCTGGTGGTGTTTGTTCGTGAGGAATTTAAACCCTCGCAATGGCTGGGTTTGGCTCTTGGCTTTGTCGGCATCGCTATGGTGCTGATGGGAAACATGGAGTGGCAGTCTGAGCAACATAAGTTCTTAGCCATTGGAGTCTGTTTACTGTCTTTGGTTGGTATAACGTTAGGGACGCTGTATCAGAAAAAACATTGCCAACAGGTGGATATGGTTGGTGGTGCGACGGTGCAATATTTGGCCGCACTCATCATGTTTCTGCCTGTTGCGATGCAGTTTGAAACCATGCAAGTTCAGTGGGAACTGGAGTTTATTTTGACCGTGCTGTGGTTGGTCGTCGTGCTCTCTTGTGTGGCCATCCTGCTGCTGCTGTACATGGTGAGAAATGGCGCGTCTTCGAGTGTGGCGTCTGTGTTTTACCTAGTGCCGCCAACAACCGCGATTCAAGCTTGGCTCGCGTTTGGTGAGTCGTTTGATTGGATGGGCATTTCTGGCTTTGCATTGGCGGCCACTGCGGTCTATCTAGTGGTTAAAAAGCCAGAGCTGACGATAAAAAAATCGGTTCAAACAGAATATACCTAAATTGGGTAGGGACATTCACGTGCCAGTGAGTACAATTCTGCTTCATCTTAATCCGTGGAGCAGAGTGATGACGTTAAAGCCAGATCGAATGACCGCGATGCGTAATATCATCGAGCAAGTAAAAGCTGAGCTACCGATTTACGAACCGGAAACTTTTGTGTGTGGGCCGGAAGGGCAGTGCATCGGTTGTCCGAAGAAGTTACTGGAAATGGTGGATTCAGAGCTGAGCTATTGGGAATCGGCTATGGAGCGCGGCATTGTTCCGCAATTCGATGAAATTCGTCGTTTTGGCAAAATGTGCACGAATGTTCGTCGTGGTCTGGTGCGAAATAATGTGCCTTTACTCAATAGCTAGAGAGTGAAAATCGTCTAATATCTGATACATAGCGTCGTTTTGTTGCACCGCTCTTTGGCTGCTGTTCTCAAGTTTGAGTGGTGTTTGTCTCTTCTTACCCCTTGGGCCTTTAATCGTAAGAAATTGGCGATATATTGGCTCGGTCTCACATGGATGTGGGGCTATTGTCTTGGGCTAGTTGAGATAGGAAACGTGAAATCAAAGGGATTTACGCTGATGGAAATCACCATAGTGCTCGCCACTTTGGCTTTCATCGCTTTGGCTGCGTTGCCAACACTACTCCACATTCATCGCCAAGCCTATGCGTCGATGTTACACAGTTCCAATTCGTCATTGGGTACCGCGCTTAAATTTTTTAACGCCCGAGTGGTGATAGACAATGCTGCCGAGCAAAACCAAGTCCACTATATTGATAGGAACGTAAAAACCTTAAGTGGTATGCCAGAAGCGAGCGCCAATAGCATTGGCGCGTTATTAGAAATCGATTTGCCGCAGAGTGGCGTGTCCAAAATTGATGTTCCCTGCAAAGGCAGTGACTTTTGTATTATTGGTCAGCAACACCCAAATAGTACCCACTTTGTGTCTATTCCCGATTATCAATTTGTCGACCAGTCAGGTCTTGATCGGGTGGTGTACATTTGGCCGCAAGGGTATACCTTGGCAGAAGAGGCATGCTATTTCTATTATGTAAATCAAGCATCCACAGAGTCTATCGTCCGAGGGCACGTTACTGAGGGTTGTTAGGCGCGCTTAACATCATCTTCTGACTCATCAACACTTCGCCATTGGGGAGAGTGACTTCTCCTAGTTCACCATGGTGCTCAAATCCAAATCGTTCGTACAACGCTATCGCGGCAAGGTTGTCCTTATAAACATTAAGTACAATGGTGTCGTAACCATATTCCCAGGCACTTTTAAGTGCGACAGACAATAGCTGCTTACCTAGCCCTTTTCCTCTGAATGTTCTATCGATATGAATACCTAAAATGCCTGTGCTAGTGAGTTGACCGCCTTCATAACCGCACAGTTCGGCAGGAAAAATCTCTACACTACCAATCAGAACGTGATGGTCCAAAGCAACAAATTGAGGAATCGATTCAAGTTCTACGCGACGTAAAATATTGGTCAGGGTGTCTTTATCTGGAGCCGGACTGCGCAGGTATTTACCTTCGGCATAGACTCGGTTCCACAGTTCGGTAAAGCGCTCGATATCGCTTACCTGGATGGGTCTGATTTGCATTCATCTTCCTTGATTAGTGCAGGTTAGTGATGGTTAAGGTACGAGTTCAGATAAACAGCGAATTTGATTCGGAATGGGATCGGCTGGCGCATTGGCTCCTGTTGGATTAAACCAAATCGTATTTACGCCAGCTTGCATTGCAGGGTAAATGTCTTTATGAGGCAAGTCGCCAACCATAGTTAACTCACTCACGTTAACCCCTAGCTGTTTTGCGATAGCAAGATAAAACTCAGGTTGTTTTTTAGCGATGCCGAGATTGGCAAAACAAAAGTAGCCATTTAAGTGCTGGTCTAAGTCGACGCGGACGAACGTACGCTGAACCTCTTCCATGTTGGAATCAGACGCACTGGTCGCGATGTAAATAGCATGATTTTGGGAAAGTGTTGCCAGTGTTTCTTTGGCCAGAGGAATCGTTTCTACGTGTTCCCAATCGCACATTTTTCCTTGTGCGTGAGGGAAATCCACCATTAAGGTGTTCCCCCAATCGAAAAGATAAATCATGTTCGAATCTCCTTTATCCGCACATCATATCGTCTTTTCTAAAATCAGGGGATAAATTGCATCGATAAATGCGATTTAGGTGGCTTTAGTCGTGAAAAGCGCTTAATTGTCGTTATCGTTACAAATGTTTCAGCATAATGCGTGAGTTAGTTTTAAAACCTTGCTTGTCGTAAAACCGCTGTGCTGGTTGATTGAATTCCATCACTTCTAATCGAACTTGTGTAGCATTGGCATCGCGCGCCCATTGCTCACAGGCCTCAAGCAGTTGGCGACCGATGCCCTGCTGCTTCTGCTCCTCATCGACAACAATCGTTCCTACTCGACAAATTGGATCTTTGATCAGAAAGCTGACGGTTTCATTCTGAGTGATCATCGCGGTTAAAAAGCCGACTACCTCCTTTTCATGTTCTGCGACTAAAAACAAGCGTTCATCATTCTCGAGAGCCTGAGTGAGGAACGCTCGGTCGTCTTCCGAAGGTGCTACAAAAGCTTCAGGCGCGTTGGCAAAATGCAGTGCGTTGATTTGTAGGTTTAATTCAAAAATTGCATCCAAATCGTCAGGAGTTGCTTGTCGAATGTTGACTTCCATTTTACTTACCGCCTGAAAGATCGATAAAAGAGCCTGTAACATAAGAAGCTTCATCACTGAGTAGCCAAGCGATCGCATTCGCCACTTCTTCTACCGTACCGCCCCGTTTCAGTGGAATTTGAGGGCTGAGCCTATCCACTCGGTTTGGTTCTCCACCATCGGCGTGCATATCGGTATAAATGAAACCAGGTCGAACGCCATTGACGCGAATATTTCGGTCTGCCAATTCAAGCGATAGCCCTTTGGTTAAGGTATCCATTGCGCCTTTTGATGTGGCGTAATCGACATATTCGAATGGCGCGCCTGAGCGTGATGCCCCAGAAGAAACATTCACAATTGCGCCACCAGTACTGAATCGCTTCGCCGCTTCTCTACAACAGAGAAAGCAGCTATTCACATTAGTGTTCATTACTTTCTGAAAGCGTTCCAAGCTGATTTCCGCCAACGGTGACTGAGTAAATAGAATGCCAACGTTGTTGACCAAGTGCGTCACTGCACCAAATTCACGTTCTGTTTCATCAAACAAGGAGAGCACTTGTTGCTCGTCAGATACATCTGCTTGAACGGCGATCGCTTTTCCGCCATTTGCTTGTATGTCTCTGACCACTTGGTGAGCTGCTTCACTTTGCGCACGGTAATTAACACACACGGCATAGCCTTGCTCGGCCAGTTTTTTCGCTGTTGCGGCTCCAATGCCTCGGCTTGCGCCAGTAACGATGACTACTTTATTCAAAATACATCCTTATTTTTGTAGCGAGTAGATTTTATCGGCGTAACGCTTGTCGCCAATTTGGTATGCGTCAGGAATGACTTCAGATAGCTCGAATCCGCACTTCATGAGAACACGCTCTGAAGCAATATTCCCTTCAGTGACCGTAGCGGAAAAGCGGTCGATGTCATGTGTTGCTCTAGCCCAATTTAGAAGCGCTTGAAGGGTTTCTGTTCCAAACTGTAGGCCATGAAATTCAGGCAAAAGTAAGTACCCCACCTCTGCGTTACCTTCTTCAATGGCAAGGCCAGTGACGCCAATCGGTTGTTCAGATTGCTTATCGAGTATGACGAGGCAAAGCCAGTGCTGACTGTCTGGTGTCCATGGTAATAATCGCGAAGCAAATTTTTCTTTTATTTGTTTTTCGCTCGGGCGATCAAAACAGAGCTCAATGATCTCTGGTTCGGAATGTAATCGCTGAAATAGTTCCCAATCGCTGGCTTCGATAGGTCTTAATTGGCTTCGGTGAGTCTCAATATAAACTGACATGCGTGTCCTTACAGCATTTATGTAGAGAGCCAGTTTCTCATCCTCTTATCTCTTTAATCAAACGGTTGCACTTACAAAAGTGATTTGTGTGGTGAATGTCTAGTTGGGGAATGAATTCTTACTGAATATTCATTTGTGGGATGAAAATAACGAAATTTCATACTTGAGACACATAGAGCAACACGGAAATGATGTGGATCAAGAGAAAGCTACCCATAAAGTAGTATTTTGCGATCTATAATTACATTTTATTTGGAAGTGTTGCTAATTATGTCAATAAAAAAACGATATGTTGCACTGCTGGTTGCTGCCGGCATTGGTGTGGGCTGGTTAACATTAGGTGGTACTGCAGCGGTGATGCATTACACCTCTGATACTGAGTTCTGTCTCTCGTGCCACTCTATGGAAATCCCTTACAAAGAGTACCAAGGCTCAGTGCACTTCAGTAATGCGAAAGGCATTCGTGCCGAGTGTTCTGATTGCCACATCCCACAAGAACCGATGGACTACCTGATCACGAAGATTCGTGCATCGAAAGACATCTACCATGAGTTCGTGACTGGCAAGATCGACACGCCAGAAAAATACGAAGCGCACCGCAAAGAGCTTGCGGAGATGGTGTGGGAGCAGTTCCGTGAAAACGACTCTGCAACGTGCCGTTCTTGCCACGACTTTGACGCGATGGAAGAATTTGAGCAATCTCGCGATGCAGCGAAAATGCACGAGTACGCAAAAGCGAACGATCAAACGTGTATCGATTGTCACAAAGGCGTTGCTCACTTTGCACCAGAAGCTGAGCTAGACAGCAAGGCATTTGAAACGTTGATGAGCTTCACCACAAAAACATCACCTGGTGCCAAAGTCGTTTACCCTGTGACTGAAATCGCAATGGGTGAGATGGGTAAAATTAACCCAACGACGAAGTTAGAAGTAATCAGCTCTGAAGGTGATGAGCGTACTGTTAAGTTGGACGCATTCCAAATGAAAGGCGCAGAGCAAGTGCTGTACATGGGTGAAGGTCAACGTGCCATCGTAGCAACGCTAACCGAGCAAGGTCAGCAAGCTCTTGAGGGCGGTGAGTTTAAGGCCGACGTTTACGGCAACGAATGGCGCGCAGTGTCACTAACAGGCACGATCGATTCTCCTGTTGTGGATACGCTTGACCCAGTTTGGTCATACGCAGAAGAGCTAGACAACGTTTATTGTGCAACTTGTCACGCGAAAATTCCTTCAAATCACTTCACGGTGAACGCATGGGGACCAGTGGCGAAGAGTATGGGTGATCGAACAGACATCACTGCCGAAAACCTAGAAATTCTTACTAAGTTCTTCCAGCACCACGCGAAAGATGTGGTTGGTCACTAACGATAAATAGAAGGATAAGATTATGACTAATTTAACCCGTCGTGGATTTCTAAAAGGCACAGGTATGGCGGCTGGCGCCATGGCATTTACTTCTTTTGCACCTATGTCTGTTGCGTCTTCAAACCAGCGTGGCAAGGGCATTTTGACAGCGGGCCGCATGGGCCCAATGTTATGTGAAGTGAAAGATGGTAAGTTGGTTTCGACTACTAATGCTCTGCCACAAACTGTACCAAATAGTCTACAAACTACTGGGCCTGACCAAGTGCATACCAAGGCGCGAGTGAAGTACCCAATGGTACGTAAAGGCTACTTGGCAAACCCATCGTCGCCAGAAGGTGTGCGCGGTAGTGATGAGTTTGTGCGTGTGTCTTGGGATGAGGCTTACAAGCTGATCCACGAGCAGCACATGCGAATTCGCAAAGAATATGGCCCAGCTTCTGTGTTTGCTGGTTCTTACGGCTGGCGTTCAAGTGGCGTGTTGCACAAAGCACAAACCTTGCTGCAACGTTACATGAGCATGGCGGGTGGCTATTCAGGCCACTTGGGTGACTACTCAACGGGTGCTGCGCAGATCATCATGCCGCACGTTGTGGGCTCTATCGAAGTGTACGAGCAACAAACCACGTACCCAGTGGTACTAGAGCACAGCGACGTGGTTGTACTTTGGGGCTTAAACCCGATCAACACCCTAAAAATCGCGTGGAGCTCAACAGACTGTGCTGGTCTTGAGTTCTTCCATCAATTAAAAAAATCAGGCAAGACGGTTATTGCGATTGACCCTATTCGTTCTGAAACCATCGAGTTCTTTGGCGAGAATGCGGAGTGGATTGCTCCTCACCCAATGACCGACGTAGCGATGATGATGGGTATCGCACACACCTTGGTGAAACAAGGTAAGCACGATAAAGCCTTCCTCGATAAATACACCGCTGGTTACGACAAATTTGAAGCGTACCTGATGGGCGAAGAAGACGGCGTAGAAAAATCAGCGGAGTGGGCATCGCAAATCTGTGGCGTACCTGCGAAGCAACTTGAGCTCTTAGCTGACATCTTCAGTAAAAACCGCACCATGCTGATGGCGGGTTGGGGCATGCAGCGCCAACAATACGGTGAACAGCGTCACTGGATGCTGGTTACACTGGCAACGATGTTGGGTCAAATCGGCTTACCGGGCGGTGGTTTTGGTTTCTCTTACCACTACTCAAACGGTGGTAACCCTGCTCGTGACGCTGGCGTGCTTCCTGCGATTTCAGCATCACTGGGTGGCGGCTCTTCTGCGGGTAACGACTGGGCGGTATCTGGCGCGGTGCAAAGCTTCCCTGTGGCGCGTATTGTCGAGGCGTTGGAAAACCCAGGTCAATCCTACCATCACAACGGCCATGAACTGACGTTCCCAGATATCAAGATGATTTGGTGGGCAGGTGGTGCGAACTTTACTCACCACCAAGACACCAACCGCTTGATTAAAGCATGGCAAAAGCCTGAACTGATCGTGATTTCAGAACCTTACTGGACAGCGGCTGCGAAGCACGCGGACATCGTCCTACCAATCACCACATCGTTCGAGCGCAACGACTTAACGATGACGGGTGACTACAGTAACCAACACTTGGTGCCAATGAAGCAAGTGGTTGAGCCGCAAGGTGAAGCGCGTAATGACTTCGATGTATTCGCGGACATGGCGGAGATGCTAGCACCGGGTGGACGTGATGTGTACACCGAAGGTAAAACTGAAATGGAATGGCTGTACGGCTTCTACAAGGTGGCGCAACAAGGTGGCCGTGGCTCTCGCGTAGCAATGCCGAACTTCAGCAAGTTCTGGGAAGATAACCAACTGATCGAGATGAAGTGGAACGAGAAGAACGCACAGTTTGTTCGTTACGCGGATTTCCGTGAAGACCCGATCATGAACCCGCTAGGTACGCCAAGTGGTAAGATTGAAATCTTCTCGAAAACGATTGAAGGTTACCAGTTGGAAGACTGTCCTCCACACCCAACGTGGATGGCACCAACCGAGTACACCGGCAATGCAAAAGATGGCGAGTTGCAGCTGATGACCGCGCACGCAGCGCATCGTCTACACAGCCAGTTTAACTACGCGAAGATTCGCGAAGAGTACGCAATTGCAAACCGTGAACCTATTTGGATTCACCCTGAAGATGCGAAAGCGCGTGGTATTAAAACGGGCGATCTAGTTCGTGCGTTTAACAACCGTGGCCAAGTATTGGTTGGTGCAGAAGTGACTGACCGAATCAAGCAAGGTTCAGTGTGTATTCATGAAGGCGGTTGGCCGGATTTGGATCCGAAAACCGGCATTTGTAAGAACGGCGGTTGTAACGTGTTAACGTTGGATATTCCGACCTCTCGACTTGCAAACGGCTGTGCGGCGAACTCGGCACTGGTTCGTATTGAAAAATACACTGGCCCAGAATTAGAACTAACGGCGTTTGAACCACCAAAAAATGGCTAGAAAAAAGTAGCGCTTGAAAGCAAGAAGCCAGCGAATCGCTGGCTTCTTTTTTATCTAGTCATCGTTCACATTAGCGCGAAGCGAGAGAAACAAATGGCATCTGTTTCTTAATTTGAAATGTCGGGAGTAAAGTAAATACAATCGCGACAAACAAGACCGAGCCTATTAAATCTTCAGGGCGATGCATGCCCAGCCATAAGCGGCTATATGCGATGCTCATTCCCCACATCCATAATGACAGTGCAGAAATATAGCACTTGTTCTGTAAGAACAACCCACCAAAGAAAGCCAAACAAATCGAAACGAAAATCGTATGGCCGGATGGGAAAGAATAGTCTTTCTCGCCTTGCCAATGGCGTGTCCGCCAATCACTGACTTGTTCAGAAATCTGGTTAATTACGTTGGCTTGTTGCTTTGTCTCCAACTGATAAAACGTTTCTGGTGTTTCAATCAATTGTTCTGCTGCGAGCAATTCCGTGTACGGGCGCGGGCTTTCTGTCATCAGTTTTAGCCCCGTTTTGCTGGCAAAGCCAATCACAAGTAACAGCCCTAACATTGAGAGTTTTTGCATCCACTCAGTGCGACTTGGTTTAAAGCGAAATAAAGAAAGCAGTAGCAGTGTTAAGGTAATTAAAAAGCCTTTGCTGCCAGCAGAATCAGTGAGCAAAGTAAAAGTAATACCCAGACTTTCAGGCACCTGTGAGGTGAGATCATGATAAGAGCCAAACAGCGACATTGGGATGATGCCAAGAACAAACAAGGCGAGCATCATCAATCCATATTTTTTGGTTTTCATTGAGAGCGTTTTGTTTTTATTGAGGGTTATTCAACCACGTGAAAATAAGGGGCTTATCTTACGTTATCTGGCGTGAAAAACTTATCAACGCTTTGTCAATTTGACGAGAGAATGAAGGCTGAGTGATGAATTGATGACATTTATCCGAAGGGTAAAGGCGCTCATCCTTAAGCGTTGGGGTCTTAATCCATCAGAGAAAGTAAGTATTCTGCTGCTTTGGTTGGATTTTCTGCATGACAAATGGCAGAAACCAAAGCCAAACCATGAACACCAGTGGCGCTAAGCTGCGGAATGTTACTCTCGTTAATGCCGCCAATGGCAACAATCGGTAGTGAAGTCGTCTCTAACGCCATCTTCAAACCATCAATACCCCAATGTTTTTTGGTGTTGGTTTTGGTTGGCGTCACGAAGATCGCGCTCAAACCGATGTAATCAATCGGAAGAGAGTCCGCTTCTGCAAGCTGCTCTTCATTTTCGATGGATAAACCGAGAATTTTGTTTGGTCCAATCAACTCGCGAGCGATAGTTGCGGGCATATCTGATTGCCCCAAGTGGACACCATCAGCATCAACAGCAAGGGCAACATCAACACGATCATTGATGATTAACGGGACTCCAGTGCCTTCAAGGATCGTCTTGACGGCTTGAACTCGTTCAATAAATGCACGAACGTCACCATGTTTTTCACGCACCTGCACCATGGTGACCCCACCTTCTACCGCCTTTCTTACAACGTGTTTGAGAGTGGATAAATCTTGTTGGTCGTCGGTGACCAAATACAAACGATAGGCGTTCATTGTGTTTCCTTTTACCTCTGACTCACCTAGGAGTGAGAGGCGTTTAAAGCATTGAGAAGAGATTTATCTCACCTGTAATTTAAGACGTGTTGCCAATGTTTCTTCATCCAGTTGGTAAAGCTCATCCAAAAGATGCATTTGCAAGCTACCTGGCCCTCGCGCTTGCTCAGCCGCAATTTCACCCACAACGCCAAGCACCGCTGCCGCAGCAAGGCCCGTTTCGTCGCCGATTGCTGCGAAAGCGCCAGTCAGTGCCGTTAGTGTGCAGCCCATGCCCGTTACGTATGGCATCATCTCGTGACCATTATTCAGCTGGACGGTTTGCTCTTTTGTCACGATGTAGTCAGTTTCGCCGGAGATCACCACGCTCGCTCCGTATTCTTCAACTAAGAAGTGAGCCGCCCCAAGGGCTGCACCACTACTGTCGAGTGCATCTACACCTTTGCTTTGCGCTTGCTCACCAGCGAGAGCAATGATTTCCGACGCATTACCACGAATGATTAACTTGTTTGCAAGGCGGGCGATTTCGCGCGAGGTTTCGGTGCGCAGTGAACTTGCACCGCAACCGACAGGGTCGAGCACAACGATTTTGCCGTTCGAGTTGGCTTGCTCTACGGCGTAGCTCATGCGCGGTGTCCAAACGCTGTCTAGGGTGCCGATGTTGATCACCAAAGCGCCAGCAAACGACATCATTTCTGCCATTTCTTGCTTTGAATGCGCCATGATAGGCGAAGCACCGATAGCCAATAAAGCGTTCGCCGTGTTGTTCATCACCACGTAGTTGGTAATGTTCACGACTAAAGGCTTTTGCTGACGCACTGCGGTTAATGCTTGAGTGATTTGTTCTATTAACATGAGATTCTCCAATTAACCTTATTGCGCGTTTAGACCTTGTTGCCAAAACGCCACTTCCATACGCGTTGCGGTTTTGAAGACCTGAATTAGGTTTTGACCGCGCTGGCTGTGGATGTCGATTTCAGCCAGCAGCTGGTTAAAGTGTTCGGCCCCACTTGCCACGCCTGATTGGAATTCTTCACCGCCGTACAAGTTAATCCAACTTGCGTAAGGATTGCCTTCGAATACCGTGTTTTCATCTTCAATCAGCATTTTACCAATGACGGCGTAGCCGATGGAGCAAGGGGCGAGCGCGGCATACAAGTCAACTAAGTCGCCCGTCATGCCCGCATCCAATACGTAGCGCGTGTAAGCCACCGTACCAAAATCTTCCGGCTCGTTTTCGAGATCAGATTCCGTCAATCCCCACTGACCGCAGTAGGTAACATGGTGGGCAATCTCTGAATCTAAAAGCGCATGTACGCTTGGTAGTGCGCGGCGCATGTCATCTAACGTACGTGCTTTGTAGATTGCCAGCGCATAAGCTCGCGCGTACTGTTTTAGGAATAAGAAATCTTGCTTCAAGTAATGCAGAAAACAAGGTTGAGCCAGTGTGCCTTTGGCTAATTGCTGCACGAAGGCATGCTCGGTGTATTCTTGCCAATCTTGGCGGCAAGCGTCGATCAAATCTTGGTATTTCATTATGGGTATCTCGTTATCAAAAGACCCTAGGCTTAGATCCTAAGGTCAGTAGAATTAGTCAAAGTTCGGTACGTAATCTTTCGCTTTTGGCAGTGTTTCGATGATGTTTTGTGAATACATGAATTCGGCATAATCATCGTAGCGTTTCAGATCTACTGCAGATGGACGAAGAGCGAAACGAGTTAGCGTGTCGTTCCAAGCGCGTTGGTTGAGCTCGTTGTTGAGCGTGTCTGGTGAATAAGCCACAAACTCTTTCCACGACTCTTTTGGATGGTTAACGATGTAAGTGGTTGCTTGTTCTAGTGCTTTGTTGAATGCCTTGATGGCTTCTTTGTCGTAGGTTTTCGCATTGGCTACGAAGACTAACTCGTCATACGCTGGCACGCCGTGTTCTTCAGGGAAGAAGGCCTTAGCTTTATAACCTTCTAATGCAAGTTGGTTGGTTTCGAAGTTACGTAGACCGCCCCAAATCGCATCCACCTTGCCAGACGCAAGAGACGAAGACAGCGCCCAACCGACGTTGATGATTTGCACGTCAGAAAACTTCACGTTCTCCTGCGCAAGCATGGTGCCGATTGTCGCCTCTTCGTTACCTGCGATAGCAATACCGATTTTCTTGCCTTTAAGGTCGCCAAGGTTATCGTTCTTACCGTTATCCAACACCATCAACGTGTTGAGGGGAGTTGCAATTAAGGTCGCAGAGCGAATTAATGGCAAGCCAGCCGCTACGTCGATGGTCAGGCTAGGTTGGTATGAAATCGCCATATCGACTTTGCCAGCTGCAACTAGTTTAGGTGGTGTGCTTGGGTCGGCGGGTTCTTGGATATCTACCTTCAAACCTTGCTGTTTAAAGTAGCCTCGTTCTTGTGCAATCACTATAGGGCCATGGTTCGGGTTAACGAACCAATCCAGCATTAAAGTAAGCTCTTTTTCGGCAGCAAGTACGTTAGTTGAAACAATTGATGCGAGCAGAGTTACAGCGCTCATGAGTTTGTTTTTATTCACGGGGTTCTTCCTTTTTATTTCCCTATTTGTTTTCCCAGGGAATGGCTTTTTTCAGTAATTTGTCAGTGGTGAAATAGAGTGTGATAGACAGTGCGGCGAGAATAAACAGCGCCGCGAACATTTCATTGATGATCATGCGAGCGTTGGCTTGCAGCATCAGATAGCCTAGGCCCTCACTTGAACCAACCCATTCACCTACCACGGCACCAATCGGCGCAATAACCACGGCAACACGAATACCAGACGCTAACGTTGGCAGGGCGGCAGGTAGTTGAATATGGCGCAGTAATTGCCATTTCGATGCGCCCATGGTTTTGGCAAGATCGAGGTAACCAGTTGGTGTATTGCGTAAACCGTCGTAGCAACATGTCGTGACGGGGAAAAAGATGATGATCGCCGCCATTACTACTTTCGATGCAATGCCGTAACCCAGCCAAAGCATGAGCACTGGCGCGATAGCAAACACAGGAATCGCTTGGCTAGCGATAAGAATCGGCAATAGCCAGCGTTTGAGCGGCTCGAACATCAGCATTTGCAAAGCGAATAGCAAACCCATCGATAATCCAAGCGCCAAGCCAAGTAGGATCTCTTGTGCTGTTACCCAAGTGTGTTTGAGTAGCACGTCGTATCGAGTCACTAATCTATTCAATACTTCAATTGGCGAAGGCAAGATGAAGCTTGGCATGTCAAACACCACTACAATGAGTTGCCACAAACCTAAGATCACGGCTGCGCTGATCAGCAGACGCAACGCCGGATGAGTTACGCGTTCCTTTTTACTAATACGCGCCGAAACGGAGTTGTACTGAGTCATATCACTCATAGTCTTTCTCCAACTGATCCAAAATCGCTTGCTGCAGAACTGCGCACTCTCCATCGAGAGCTCTTGGTGGCTTGGAGTTTGGAACAACCAAGTGCTGTGCTTGAGCTGGCGTGCCTTGCAACACATAGAGTTGGTGTGCCAATCGCACTGCTTCTTGTGGATCGTGCGTAATCAAGACAACGGTTTTGTCCTTTAGTAACTCGGCAGAGAGAGTTTGCAATTTGTGGCGAGTCACGGCGTCCAATGCCGAGAAAGGTTCATCCATTAAAACCAAAGGTTTGTCTTGCATCAGAGTGCGAGCAAGGGCTACGCGCTGTCGCATACCTCCGGAGAGTTGAGCGGGTTCGACGTAAGCGTAATCTGCCAACCCAACGAGCTCTAACAAGTTGAGAGCGCGTTGTTTCTCATCCGCTGAATTTGAGTTGGCGTGAGAAAAGCGCGAGCTGAGGCAGACGTTATCCAGCACGTTAAGCCACGGCAGCAATAAATCCTGCTGAGCCATGTAAGCGATACGGTCATGCAGTGCGGCGCCATCGGTTGTGATGAGTTTGCCATGCCAGTCAACTTGGTTATCCAGTAGGCCAGCTAAGTAACGCAATATCGTGGTTTTTCCGCAGCCACTTCGCCCGAGTAATACCGTCCATTGACCGATAGGAATGACCATGTTCACTCCCGCTAAAGTCGGTGTTTGGCTGTCTTTGTATTGCAAACTGGCGTCGGAAAGCTGAATGCCAATCGCGTTAGCGAACATAGGTATGACCCGCAAAGAAGTGATGTACTGGTCCGTGACCTTTCCCCACTTCCAATTCATCCGCATGAGCGATGGCTTGGCTGATGTACTGTTTTCCTAAATGCACGGCTTTGTGCAGGTTGTTGCCTTGACCAAGGTAAGACGCAATAGCGGAAGACAGTGTACAGCCCGTACCGTGGGTGTTTTGGGTTGGGAAACGCTTGGCGCTGATTAACTCGGCACTGTTTTGCATGATCAGCAGATCGTTGCTGTTTTCATCTTCTTCAAGGTGACCGCCTTTGAGCAGAATGGCTTTGGCACCAAGCGCACGAAGGTCGTCAATCATGTCACTCATTTCTGCCTCAGATTGAGGTACAGGCTTACCTGTCAGTGCGGCACCCTCTGGCAGGTTAGGAGTGATGATGTCTGCCAGAGGAATTAGTTCTTCTTTTAATGTGCTGATCGCTGATTGCTCAAGTAGCAAATCGCCGCTGGTGGCGACCATGACGGGATCTATCACAAGATGTTTAGGCTGGTACTGTCTGATCTTGCTTGCCACCACTTTGATGATGTTCGAATCCGCCAGCATGCCGACTTTTACCGCTACAATATTGAGATCGGTAAATACTGCATCAAGTTGGCTCTCTACATGGTCGAGAGGAATGGGGAAAATCGCAGAAACGCCTTGGGTATTTTGCGAAGTAATCGCCGTGATTACCGAGCAAGCAAAACTGCCGGTTGCGGACATCGCTTTGATGTCGGCTTGAATACCTGCACCGCCACCACTGTCTGAGCCCGCGATGGTCAATACGATAGGGGTAGGCAAGGCTGGCGTGTGATGTGAATGAGGTTGTGATTGCTGCGTCATGGTCGCTCCTACTACAAGACGTATAGGAACTGACTTTGACCGTTGCAGATAGATCGATTTTTCGATCGCTATCGCTTACCTAAGAGGGGCGACGAAAGGCAAAGTGTGCATAGTTCCCTACGTCAGTGCTAACTGAATCAGGTTCAACGGGTCTCGAATTTCGATCTCAGCCAACACTTGTCGTGTGGCCCCCCGACTATTTCGTTCGGATGATAGCAGGACCATTGCGGAAGGGATACGTTTTTTGAGCGTAATTATAATGAGTATTCAATTATGCGAGGTGAGTGATAAAGTAAGCCCCTAAATGGTTTGCTGTGTGGAATTTACTAGTGCAACGCTCTGGTGAATGAGCAGAACCTGGAATATTTAATAAATAATCGTGGTCTCGTTAAGCAAGGATTAGCACAAAACAAGGTTAAAAAACTGTTAAAATTTAACGTGTTGCCAATTTAACTTTGTTGAACTTTTTCACAGTTAATTAGGAAGGCTAAGACGATCATCGAGCAAGGAGACTTCATGCTTAATTCTGTAACAGCGAAGTCAGTGATCGATCATGCACTCTTTTTGGGGGCTGATTTCGCTGAACTATTCGTTGAACATCACCAAACCAACACTGTCCAGATCGCATCTGGTGAAGTGGATAAGGTTAACTCGGGTATCGATTTTGGTATCGGTATTCGTCTTTTTTTCGGTCATAAGGTGCTTTACGGTTACACCAACAGCACTGATGAAACTGAACTAAAGCGCGTAACCTCGCTGCTTGCTGCAAAAGACAAGCGTGAGCAAATCGCGTCAGCGGGTTCTTTGAATTTGAACCGCTACCCAATCCAACATGGTTGCCGCATGCCGCTAACTAAGGATGCTAACCTAGATTCAAAAATCGCGTTTCTATTGAAAGTTGACCAAGCAGCACGTGCAGAGAGTGAACATATCAGCCAGTTCATTGGCAGTGTGCTTCAGCGCGAACAGCAAGTGTCTATCTTCAACTCAGAAGGTCTACACGTTGACGATACGCGTCATTACATTCGTGTGGCGGGTAACACCGTTGCTCAAAAAGGTAATGAGCAGTCTTCTGGTATGGAAGGTCCTGGCGCTCTTGCCGGTTGGGAGTTCAGTGAGCAGATAGATGCGAAAGAGCTGGGCCAAACTATCGCGCAGCAAGCGTTAGTGAAACTTGGCGCGGATGCTTGTCCATCGGGTGAAATGCCAGTGGTAATTGGTAACGGCTTTGGCGGCGTTATCTTCCATGAAGCGTGTGGTCACTTACTCGAAACTACTTCGGTTGCGAAGAAAGCGTCCGTATTCCACGACAAGGTGGGCGAAATGGTTGCTCACACCGTAGTGAATGCAGTTGATGATGGCACCATGACCAACGAATGGGGCTCGATTCATGTTGATGACGAAGGCATGAAGACTCAGCGCACTCAATTGATCAAAGACGGTAAGCTAACCAGCTTTATGGTCGATAAAATGGGTGGCATGAAGACAGGTTATGAGCCTACGGGTTCTGGTCGTCGTCAGAACTACAAGTTCGCACCAACCTCGCGGATGCGTAACACCTTTATCGAAGAAGGCGAGCATTCACTTGACGACATGCTGGCAGGCATCGAACGTGGTATCTATGCGAAGAAGATGGGCGGCGGCTCGGTTCAACCGGGAACGGGCGAGTTTAACTTTGCTGTTCGTGAAGCTTACCTCATTGAAAATGGCAAAATCACCAAACCTCTGAAAACAGCAACGCTGATCAGCACGGGTCCAAAAGTGTTGAAAGAAATCAGCATGGTCGGCAAAGACATGGCGCTTGCGCCGGGCATGTGTGGTTCAGTAAGTGGTTCAGTACCAACAACAGTCGGTCAGCCAACACTGAAAGTAGATAATATTCTGGTAGGAGGCGGTAACTAATGAGCCAAGAACAACAACTTCTTAATGCGGTTGATTACGTCCTATCAGAAGCAAAGCGTCAAGGCGCAGAAGCGGACGTCATTGTAAACCGCAACAGCAGCTTTTCGCTGAAAGCAAACCAAGGCAAGCTGGATGAGTACAAAGTAAGCTCAAGTCAAGTGCTGGGTGTTCGAGTTATTAAAGATGCTCGTGTCGCGACAAGTTATTCTGAATCACTAGAGCAACCAAGTTTAGATTTGATGCTCACAAACGCGCTGCAAAGTGCTCGCTTTTCCAAGCAAGATGAACATCAAACCATCAGCTGCGTAAACAGCAAAATCACCACTGATATTGCAGAAATTGCGCAAGACGATACCACATCGGTCGATGAGAAAATTGAACTGTCCCTTGCGCTTGAGCAAGGTGTTGTGGCTCTGCCTCACGCTTCAAGCTCACCATACAATGGTTACAGTGACGGTGAAACTCAGCTCATCATCGCGAATACTCAAGGTACGTTATGTCAACATTTCGAGCGATCGTTCACTTGTTACGCGTATACCCTGTTTGAAAAAGACGGCAAACAGTCGATGGCGGGAAGAATGTCGCTAGGTCGTCGTTTTGATGAGTTGGATCCAGCTTATTGTATAGAAGGCGGTTACAACCTTGCTCGTGATCTTCTTGAAGGTGTACCGGTTGCGACGGGTAACTACCCCGCTATTTTCCACATCAATGCGCTGGCAAGTTTATTCGGTGCTTTCGGCAGTGCTTTCTCTGGTGTAAGCGCGATGAAAGGCATTACGCCACTGGGTGATAAGCTTGGTCAACGTGTTGCGAGTGACTTGATTACCTTTACCGATGCGGCATACATGCCGAATGGTATGGCTATCGCAGGGTTTGATAGTGAAGGTTTTGCCACCCAAGACAATGTGTTGATCGCCAATGGCCAACTGAATACGCTATTGCACAATAGCCAAACAGCGAGTTATTTGGGTGCAGTGTCGACGGCAAGTGCTGCTCGCGGTGCAAAATCGAGCTTAGACGTGTCAGCGAATCACAAAGTGATTGCGACAGGCAACAGCAATGCGTCAGAAGTCAATGCAGGTGAATACCTAGAATTAGTGGAACTGCAAGGGGTTCACTCTGGTGCAGATGCTGTCAGTGGTGATTTCTCATTTGGTGCGAGTGGTTTCTTGTGCCGTGATGGAGAGCGCGTTCAACCAGTTCGTGGGATCACGGTAGCGGGTAACTTCTACAAGATGCTGCAAGAAGTTGAGGCAGTAGGTGATACTCAGCTAATCAACGATAGCCGCACTTTCTTCTCGCCAGACGTTCGCTTTGCTCGTTTGAGCATTGGTGGTAAATAAGCGTTGCATAGAAAGTCAGAAACAAAAAAAGAGGACTCAATCGAGTCCTCTTTCATCATCTAGCAACGTGTACGCGAATAACTAAAATTCGCGGATGTCCAACTCATTGTGGATCAATACCACACACTGAGAAGCGAAAAGCATCTTAGGACCTAAGCTGATCTTCTCAGTACCTAGGCGCTTCAAGCTGTTGAACGACTTCTTCGGCATCGGGATGTGATCGGTTAGCAAGAAACATGGGTTTTCACCAATTTCTGTGTCACGAACAAATTCGCCTTTCTTGTCCAACATATAAAGCTGGTGATCTTCGGCTAGTTCTTGAACCAAGCGTTCGAAGCTCACTGTACGAACGGTGATACCAGGTTCGACTTCACGAAGCTGCTCTTTACCCATACCAACAGATGCGTCCAACGCACGGGCAACGGCAGCGATCAACGTTGACTCGTGAAAACCACCAATATTGGTAATGTCGTTTGAACGAATGGTAATCGTGCGCGAGTAATCCTTCGTGCTCTCTAATACCAAGTGGACAACCACATCTTCACGGTGAGATTGTGCCACGAACATGGTGTTCATCATGGTATGAGCAAGGATCTCGGTATGCGCCTCGTTACCAACACCTTCTAATAGTGCTTTGCTGGTGGTTGGCGCCGCGCGAGCTCGTAAAACAAAAGAGCGCATGAGTTTAGCCTCTATATAGGAAGAGTGAATGCGCGGAAGTATATACCCAAGCAGGGTAGGGATGCGAGTTTAATAGTAAATGTGAACTTACTTACAAAGCTTCGATTGTCGTGCGGAGTGTGCTGGTTAGAATAGGAGGCAACCCTGTTAGGAGCGGTATATGGAAATCAAAAAGATAAATAAAGACATTTATAAAAAGAAAGTAAACCTGGTGATTGGCGGTTTTGTTGCGTTGCTCGCTATCTCATCTCTTGCCTTTAGTACCTTGCTGATTGTTTTGTTTGGCAACACTGAAGTCGTACCTGAACAATCAACGGGAAACTTCCATTGGAATTTGATTGGTGTCGTTCTCGCAGTCGCAACTTCCCTCTCTTTATTGAATCAAATTAAAACTCGGCCATACATGGAAGAGGTGTTGTACGTTTGGAAGCTAAAGCAACTGCACAACAAAATATTTCGTAAACTAAAAAGCATTAAAGCAGCCGCGAGCAATGACGATGTAAAAGCGCTCACTACGCTTAAGTTCTATTACACAACGCAACAACAAGTGTTTGAGTTAGACAACAACACATTGACGATGAATAGTGTAAATAAAGAATTAGAGGCAATTGAGCAAATCGAAGCGGCGCAATCACTGGATCTTGATATCACCAGCTTTAAAGAGAGCTGGGTAGACACATACTGATTGCCTATTTGCTACTTGAAGTTAACAACTGAGTGCTAAAATTAAGCGTTTGAGTGAGATTTAATCACTCGATGCTTTTTTTTAAGTTTTTTTCTAAAAAGGGGTTGCCAAGAAAAATCATCTCCCTATAATGCGCCTCCGTTGTCAGGGCAAAGCGGAAACGCAAAAGCAATTGGCAATAAGGCGAAAGAAAAGCTTCTAAAAATTAATTTAAAAAAGTGTTTGACACTGAAAGTTAATTCCTTAGAATACGCCTCCGCTTCGATAGCAAAGCTTACGAAGCAAG
The DNA here is from genome assembly GCF_022808245.1 of Vibrio sp. CCB-PB317. Lineage (NCBI taxonomy): Bacteria > Pseudomonadati > Pseudomonadota > Gammaproteobacteria > Vibrionales > Vibrionaceae > Vibrio > Vibrio sp. CCB-PB317. Next base: position 157 of record NZ_JALGNU010000002.1, on the reverse strand, counting down.
CTCTTTAACAATATAGACCTATCAATCTGTGTGGGCACTCGTTGATGATAATCCAATTAGAAATTTCTCTTAATAAAGAGCGGTTTCAAATTAGGTTTCAATGATACGAAGTGACCATTGAATCTTCGGATTCAGCACAGTCAATTCAAACATTACG